>CAWBQP010000001.1:0-104742 GCA_963790735.1 uncultured Alphaproteobacteria bacterium
TCTTGTTCTGCCGGTTCTTGACGAGATCGTCGACCACGGCGGGATCGGCCAGCGTCGAGGTGTCGCCGAGGCTGCGACGGTTCGTCCTCGGCGATCTTGCGCAGGATGCGGCGCATGATCTTGCCGGAGCGGGTCTTCGGCAGGCCCGGCGCGAACTGGATCAGGTCCGGCGAGGCGATCGGGCCGATCTCCTTGCGCACCCAGGCGACCAGTTCCTTGCGCAGCGCGTCGCTCGGCTCGACGCCGGTCATCAGCGTCACATAGGCGTAGATGCCCTGGCCCTTGATGTCGTGCGGATAGCCGACCACGGCGGCTTCCGACACCTTCTCATGCGCGACCAGCGAGCTTTCGACTTCCGCGGTGCCCATGCGGTGGCCGGAGACGTTGATGACGTCGTCGACGCGGCCGGTGATCCAGTAATAGCCGTCGGCGTCGCGGCGGCAGCCGTCGCCGGTGAAATACTTGCCCTTGTAGGTCGAGAAATAGGTCTGCTCGAAGCGCGCGTGATCGCCATAGACCGTGCGCATCTGGCCCGGCCATGAATTGGCGATGCAGAGATTGCCCGTGCTTCGCCTTCCAGCACCTTGCCGTCGGCATCGACGATCTCGGGCACCACGCCGAAGAACGGCTGCGTCGCCGAGCCCGGCTTGAGCTTGGTCGCGCCGGGCAGCGGCGTGATCAGGATGCCGCCGGTCTCGGTCTGCCACCAGGTGTCGACGATCGGGCAGCGGCTCGTCGCCGACGACGCGGTGATACCATTCCCACGCTTCCGGATTGATCGGCTCGCCGACCGAGCCGAGCAGGCGCAGGCTCTTGCGCGAGGTCTTCTTCACCGGCTCGTCGCCGCGACTGCATCAGCGCGCGGATCGCGGTCGGCGCGGTGTAGAAGATGTTGACCTTGTGCTTGTCGATGACGTTCCAGAACCGCGAATTGTCCGGATAGTTCGGCACGCCTTCGAACATCAGCGTGGTCGCGCCGTTGGCGAGCGGCCCGTAGAGAATGTAGCTGTGGCCGGTGACCCAGCCGACGTCGGCGGTGCACCAGTAGATGTCGCCGTCGTGATAGTCGAACACGTATTGATGCGTCATCGACGCGAAGACGAGATAGCCGCCGGAGGTGTGCAGCACGCCCTTGGGCTGGCCGGTCGAGCCCGACGTGTAGAGGATGAACAGCGGATCCTCCGCGTTCATCGGCTCGCACGGGCATTCCGTCGTCACCATCTCGGCGGCGTCGTGATACCAGACGTCGCGCGTCGGATTCATGTCGACCGCGCCGCCGGTGCGCTTGACCACGACGACCCAGTCGACGCCGCCGGCCTTGGCGATCGCCGCGTCGACATTGGCCTTCAGCGGCACCTTCTTGCCGCCGCGCAGGCCTTCGTCGGCGGTGATGACGACCTTGGACTGGCAGTCGGTGATGCGCTGGGCGAGCCTGTCCGGCGAGAAGCCGCCGAACACCACGGAATGGATCGCGCCGATCCGCGCGCAGGCCAGCATCGCGTAGGCCGCTTCCGGAATCATCGGCAGATAGATCGTGACGCGGTCGCCCTTCTTGACGTTGCGGGTGCGCAGGATGTTGGCCATCCGGCAGACTTCGTCGTGCAGCTCGCGATAGGTGATGTGCTTCGACTCCGAGGGATCGTCGCCTTCCCAGATGATCGCGGTCTGGTCGCCGCGCTTGTCGAGATGCCGGTCGATGCAATTCTAGGCGACGTTGAGGACGCCGTCCTCGAACCATTTGATCGAGATGTTGCCGGGCGCGAAGGAGACGTTCTCGACCTTGGTGGAAGGGCTTGATCCAGTCGACGCGCTTGGCCTGCTCGGCCCAGAAGCCGTTGGGGTCGGTGACCGAGCGCGCATACATCTCGCGGTATTTGGCGTCGTCGATCCAGGCGCGCTTGGCCCACTCCGCGGGCACGTCGTAAATCTTCTCGGACATCGTTCCCCTCCACTCATCGCGGCGCCGACGCTGAGCGGCCGCAAGCCGTCTTGATTGTTCAGCGATTATGCGTCGCGGGCGATGCCCGACAAGGCGGAAACGTCTGCGACCTTGGTCGGCTGCCGGCGCTCGCAGGCCGCCGATCAGGCCGGCGTCACGGTCGATCACTTTCGCGTTCGGCTCGATGCCAAATCAACGTTATCGCGCGAATGGCTCCCATGACCGGTATCTAATAACCGTCAATCGACGGATTCGGGACTCGCAATAGCCGGCCGTTACCCCCTAAATGGCCGTCCCGGGGCCGGACGGCCTCCCGGAACCAAGCCATAACAACGGCATTACCGGAAGAACAGGCGGAGCAAGGCGACAACGTCATGATGGATCAGCAGAATTTCGAGGCTACGCGGCCCGTTTCCGCCGATCCTGCCGTTGCGCTGGCCGAAGCGCTCGGGCAATTGCCGAAGCCGGCCGCTGAAAGCCCCGCCGCAAAGCCGTCAAGCTCGCCGCCAAGACCTCGGTCGAAGCGCTCGCCGAGGAACTCGGCCTCAAGCTCGGCGACCAGAACGAACTGACCATCCGCCGCATCAAGCGCGGCAAGGGCTATTCCTTCGTGCGCGCCAACGGCACGCCGATCCGCCATGCCGGCACCATCCGGCGCCTGAACTCGATGGCGGTGCCGCCGGCCTATCGCGAGGTGCGCTATTCGCCCGATCCGAGCTCGCATCTGCAGGCCGTCGGCGCGATGCCGCGGGCCGGCTGCAATACCGCTATCACGCCGATTGGGAAAAGGTCCGCGAGCAGCGCAAGGCGCATCGGCTGGCGAGGCTGGTCGCGGCGCTGCCGAAAATCCGCCGCAACGTCTCGGCGCATCTGTCGGGCGACGAGCCGACGCGCGAATTCGCGCTCTCGGCGGTGATCGAACTGATCGCGCGCACCGCGATCCGTCCCGGCAATGAATCCTATGCCCGCCTCAACGGCACCCGCGGCGCCACCACGCTGTTGAAGTCCAACGTCACGCTCGAAGACGATAGCTGTGGTGCTGACCTTCAAGGCCAAGGGCGGCAAGGCCGTGCGCAAGGAATGCGACGCGGCCAAGCTGGTGCGCGCCATCGGCATCCTGCGCACCGTGCCGGGCAAGCGCATGTTCCAGTACCGCGACGATTCCGGCACGTGCGCGCGGTCTCGACCACGCCGGTCAACGCGTTCCTGCGCGAGATCGCCGGCATCAAGATTTCGCTGAAGGATTTCCGCACGCTGATGGCGTCGGCCGTGGTGCTGGAATCGCTGTCGCGGATTACGCCGGCGGCCAGCGAGCGCGGCCGCAAGAAGCAGGTGCTGGAAGCGGTCCGCGCCGCCGCCGACGAACTGTCCAACACGCCGGCGATCTGCCGCAAGAGCTATGTCCACGACACCATCGTCACCGCGTTCGAGGACGGCATCCTCGAGCGCTTCGCCGCGACGATGAAGGGCTATCGCTCGCAGTCGAAGCGCGAGCAGCTGCTGGCGCAGGTGGTGGCGGCCGCGGCGGCTTGAGCCGCATTCCGTCATGGTGGGCGAATGCGCGCGACAGCGGTGCCCACCATCAACCTCCCGATTCAGATAGCATCGGTCGGGCACGGCGCTGCGCTTGCCCATCCTACGAGCGATCGAGGACGTGACTACATCCCGCCCATCTTGCAGACCAGCTTCCATTCGTCCGCCGTCACCGGCTGCACCGACAGCCGCGAATATTTCACCAGCGCCATGTCGGCCAGTTTCTTGTCGGCCTTGATCGCGGCCATCGTCACCGGCGTCTTCAGCGGCTTGTCGGCCTTGATGTCGACGCAGACGAACTTGCCGGTCTTGTCGGTCGGGATCGGGATAGGCCTCCTTGATGATCTCGGCGATGCCGACGATCTCCTTGCCCTCGTTGGAATGATAGAAGAAGGCGCGGTCGCCCTTCTTCATCTTCACGAGGTTCTGCCGCGCGGTGAAATTGCGCACGCCGGTCCAGGCTTCGCCCTTGGCGCCTTTCGCGACCTGCTGGTCCCACGACCAGCTCGACGGTTCCGATTTCACCAGCCAGTACGTTCATCTGTCATTCCTCCGCCTTGAACGGCCGCGTCAGCAGGCCTTCGATCGCCGCGTCGATCGTCGATCTGTGCCGCCCAGGATCGCGGCGACCGCTTTTGATACCGGCATATCGACGTTCTGCGAAGCCGCCAGTTCGATCAGCACCGGCGCGGTGAATTCGCCTTCGGCGAGCTTGTCGCGCGGCGGCGGCTCGCCGCGCCGAGCGCGATGCCGAGCGCAAAATTGCGCGACTGCGGGCTGGAGCAGGTCAGGATCAGATCGCCGAGGCCGGACAGGCCCGCCAGGGTTTCGCTGCGCGCGCCGCAGGCGCGGCCGAGCCGCGCCAGTTCGCTGAAGCCGCGCGTGGTCAGCGCGGCCAGCGCCGATGCGCCGAGCTTGCGGCCGACCGACGATGCCGGCGGCGATCGCCAGCACGTTCTTGGCCGCGCCGCCGATCTCGACGCCGCGGACATCGGTGGTGTGATAGGGCCGGAAGGTCGCCGAGCCCAGCGCCTGCACCAGCGCGCTCGCCAGCGCTTCGTCCTTTGCCGCCAGCGTCACCGCGGTCGGCAGGCCGCGCGCGACGTCGTCGGCAAAACTCGGTCCGGACAGGATCGCCGGCGATCGCGTCGGGCGCGGCCTCGGCGATCACCTCGGTCATGAATTTGTGCGTGCCGCGCTCGATGCCCTTGGCGCAGGCGATGACCGGCGTCGCCTTGCTGAGATGCGGCGCCAGCGCGTCGACGGCCTCGCGCAGATTCTGCGCGGGCGTCGCGATCAGGATGATGTCCGCGCGCGCGGCCTGCGCGATGTCGGCCGGTGATCGCGATGCCCGCGTCGAGCCGCATGCCGGGCAGTTGCGGATTTGCGCGCGTCGCCTGCATCTGCGCGGCGCTCTCGGCGTTGCGCGCGTACAGCATGACATCGCGTCCGGCGCGCGCGGCGACGCCGGCCAGCGCCGTGCCCCAGGCGCCGGCGCCGATCACCGCGACGGATTTGATACGGACGCGCATCGCTCAAAATCCCGCGCGCGTGTTGGCGAAGCCCGCCGGCGCGGTGGCGTTGGCGTCGAGCAGCCAGCGCGCGCGCGGCGGCGCGTCCATCGTGTCGATCATGCCGAGCGCCAGCCGCTCGGCGCCGGCCCAGGCGATCATCGCGCCATTGTCGGTGCACAGCGCCGGCGGCGGAATGATCAGCGTGGTCTGCGCCTTGGCGGCGACGTCCTGCAGCGCGCCGCGGATCGCCTGGTTGGCGGCGACGCCGCCGGCGGCGACCAGCGCGCGCGGCGCGCCGAACTGTTCGTGGAACAATCGCAAGCCCGACGCTCAGCCGGTCGGCGGTCGATTCCAGCACCGCGGCCTGAAAGCCGGCGCAGAGATCGCTGACGTCCTGCGGCTCCAGCGGCGTCAGCCGGCTGGCCTCGTTGCGCACCGCGGTCTTCAATCCCGACAGCGAGAAATTCGCATCCGGCGCGCCCGAGCATCGGCCGCGGAAACGCGAACCGCTTGGCGTCGCCGCTCGCGCGCCGCGCGCTCGACCTGCGGTCCGCCGGGATAGGGCAGCGCCAGCATCTTCGCGACCTTGTCGAAGGCTTCGCCCATCGCGTCGTCGACGGTGGTGCCGAGCCGGACATATTTGCCGACGCCGAGCACCGCGACGATCTGGGTGTGGCCGCCGGAGGCGAGGAACAGGCAATAGGGAAACGCCAGCGCGCAGGTCAGCCGCGGCGTCAGCGCATGCGCCTCGAGATGGTTGACCGCGATCAGCGGCGTGTCGTGCACCATCGCGATCGCCTTCGCCGTGGTCAGCCCGACGATCACGCCGCCGATCAGGCCGGGGCCCGCGGCGGCCGCGACCGCCGACAAGCTGCGCAAAGCCGACGCCGGCTTCCTTCATCGGCGCGGCCGACGATGCCGTCGAGCAGGTCGACATGGGCGCGCGCGGCGATCTCCGGCACCACGCCGCCGAAGCGGGCGTGCTCCTCGGTCTGCGAGCGCACGATGTTGGACAGAATCCTGCCGCTGCCGTCGCTGCTGGCGCTCGACCACGGCGGCCGCGGTTTCGTCGCAGGTGGTCTCGATCCCCAGCACCAGCATCGGCTTGTCGTTATCCAATTTGAGCCCTTGCGCTATCGGCGAAACCAGCGTCTTCCGTAACTTCGGTAGCATTGCGAGGTCGCGGCGTGCAATCGTCGCGTTAGGCCGAAATGCCGTGTTCGCGGAGATCTGAAACATGGCCGTTCTCGTCACCCGCCCGCACCCGGACAATGAGGCCACCGCCGCGGCGCTTGCGCGCGCGGGGCTTTGAGGTCCTGCTGGCGCCGATGCTGCGGTTCGAGCCGGTGGCGTTCCAGGACGACGCCGACGCGCGCTACGGCGCCGTCATCGTCACCAGCGCCAATGCGCTGCGCGCCATCGAGCCGCATCTCGCCGGCAGCCGGCTGCTCAAGCTGCCGCTGTTCGCGGTCGGCGAACATACCGCCGCCGCCGCGCGCGACGCCGGCTTTGCCGAGGTGATCGCCGCCGAGGGCGATGCCGCCGCCTTGCGCGAGCTGGTGCTGGCGCAAGCGCGAAAGTCGAAGAACTGAAGAAGGCCAGCCCGCTGCTCTATCTCGCCGGCGCCGATCTGGCGCGCGATCTTGCCGGCGAACTCGGCGAGAGCGGCTTTACGGTGGTGACGCAGACCACCTACCGGATGATCCCGGTCACGAGCCTGCCGCGCGAGGTCTGCGACGCTTTCGTGGCGCGGCGAGATCGAGGCGGTGCTGCATTATTCCCGCCGCAGCGCGCGGGCCTTTCTGGATGCGGCGCGGGCGGCGGCGTCGAAATATCGGCGCTGGCGCTGCCGCAATGCTGCATTTCGGATGCCGTCGCCGCCGTCGTCCGCGATGCCGGCGCGACCCAGGTCGCGGTGGCGGCGTCGCCGGACGAAAATGCCCTGTTCGAGGCGCTGGAGCGTGCTTTGCGCGGCCTGATTCGCGTCTATCTAAGTCTGACAGGGTCTCGGAAAACCGGTGCCGCACTGCCGGATCATGCTCTAAGACGTCCGATCTGCTAAGTTCGGCCGAACATCGAGGGAACCGCTGCGATGGTCGACGACAGGCCCGAAGACACTGGATCGCTGCCCGATTCCGGCCGGCCCAAGCGCGCGCCGCCGACCATCGACCTCGAGGCGACCGAAGTCTCCGAGACGAAAGCCGCGGACATCGCCGAGCGCGCCGAGCCGAAACCGGAGCCCGCGCCGGAGGCCCCAGCCGCCGGAGCCGCCGGTCGTCGCAGCCGTCGCCTCCGCGCCGGTTTCTCCCTGGGTCGTCGCGCCGATCTCCGGCGCGGTCGCGGCGGCGCTGGTGATCGCCGTCGGCTGGATGCTGGGCTGGCCGCGGTGCAGCTGCGCCGCGCCGCCGCGCCGCAGGTCAATGCCGCCGCGATCGATGCTCTCACCGCGCGCGTCGCCGGCCTCGAAGCCGAAGGCGGCAAGCCGCCGCGCGTCCGATCCCGCCGCTGCCGCGCGCATCGAGGCGCTGGAAAAATCGCTCGCGCGCTGCGCGGCGAACTCGCCGCCACGCGCGCGCAAGGCGGACAAGCTCGCGTCCGCCGTCAACGACGTCAAAGCCGCGCCGCGCGGCGACGCGCACCGCGTGCCGATCTCTCCGCGATCAACGAGCGCATCGCGCAGATCGAGCGCGCGAGCGCGACGCAGGGCGCCGAGATCGCGCAGCAAGGCGGCAAGATCGCCGATGCCAAGGCCGACGCCAAGCCTGCGGACGACGTGCCGCTGCGCCGTGTCGTGGCGGCGTCCCTGCTCGATGTGCCGGTGCGGATCGGCGATCCCTATGCGGCGGCGCTGGCGGCGGCGAAGGCGCTGGCGCCCAATGCCGAGCGCTGAAGCCGCTCGAGGCTTCGCGGCGACCGGCGTGCCGAACGCCAGCAGCGCTGAGCCGCGAACTGCTGACGCTCGTGCCGAAACTGACGCCGCCGCCGCAGCAGACACCGCCACGACCGGCACCGGCATCGTCGATCGCCTGCAGGCGGGCGCCGCAAAACTGGTGCGCATCCAGCGCACCGATGCCGTCGGCAACGATCGCGGCGCCATGGTCGCGCGGGTGACGGCGGCGGCGCTGCGCAACGATCTCGACGAGGCGCGGCGCGAATTGAACACGCTGCCGCCGGCCGATCGCGCCGCGGCGCAAGCCTGGCTCGACAAGGCCGATGCCCGCGACGCCGCGCTCGCCGCATCGCGCCAATTCGCGGGCGACGCCATGGCGGCGCTCGCCAAGCCGGCGCAATAAGGATTTCGATGATCCGGATCATTCTGTTTCTGTTGTTGATCGCGCTCGCGGCGGCGGGCGCGGCCTGGGTTGCCGACCAGCCCGGCGAGTCGTGCTGTCATGGGGCGGCTGGCGCGTCGAGACCACGCTGCCGGTGTTCGTGCTGGTGCTCGGCATCGTCATCGTCGCGGCGATGATGCTCTGGGCGATCCTGCGCGGCGCTGTGGCGCACGCCGGCGCGGATGCGGCGCAAGCCGGCGCGAGCGGCGTCACGCCCGCGGCCGCCACGCGATCACGCAAGGCCTGCTCGCGATCGGCCATGGCGATTCCACCGCCGCCCGCGCGCCACGCCGACGACGCGCGGCGTCACGCCGCGCACGATCCGCTGGCGCTGCTGCTGCACGCGCAATCGGCGCAGCTCGACGGCGACCGCGACGGCGCGCAGCGCGCCTTCCGCGCCATGGCCGAGCGCGAGGACACGCGGCTGCTCGGCCTGCGCGGGCTGTTCATCGAGGCGCAGCGCGCCGACGATCCGGTCGCCGCCGTGATGATCGCGGAGGAAGCGCTGAAACTGTCGCCGTCGTCGACCTGGGCCTCGCATGCGGTGCTCGGCTTCCGCTGCGCCAAGGGCGACTGGACCGGCGCGCTGGCGATCCTCGACAACAATCAGTCGTCCGGCCTGATCGACAAGGCGACCTATCGCCGCCAGCGCGGCGTGCTGCTGACGGCGCGCGCGCTGGAACTGGAAAAGGTCGACCGCGACCTGTCGCGCGAAAGCGTGATGGAAGCGGTCAAGCTGGCGCCGACGCTGGTGCCGGCCGCGGTGCTCGCCAGCAAATTCGAGAGCGAGGCGCATCAGGTGCGCCGCGCGATGCGCATCGTCGAGACGGCATGGCTGGCGCAGCCGCATCCCGATCTCGCGGACGCCTATGCGCATGTGAAGCTCGGCGATTCCGCGCGGCAGCGGCTGGTGCGGGTCGAGACGCTGGCGGCGAAGACGCCCGGCCATATCGAGGGCGCGCTCGCGGTCGCGCGCGCCGCGATCGACGCGTCCGAATTTGCCCGCGCGCGCGAGGCGCTGGCGCCGTTCATCGACGCGCCGACGCAGCGCGTCGCGATGCTGATGGCGGAGATCGAGCGCACCGAGCATGGCGACAGCGGCCGCGCGCGGGCCTGGACCTTGCGCGCGGTGCGCGCGCTGCACGATCCGGCCTGGACCGCGGACGGCTATGTCAGCGACCGCTGGCGGCCGGTGTCGCCGGTCACCGGCCGGCTCGATGCGTTCCAGTGGCAGACGCCGGTCGCGAGCTTGCCGTCGGACAAGGGCAGCCGCGATCGAACCCTCGCCCTTCGAGGAAGCGATGCTGGCGCGCCGCGCCGCGCCGCGTGCTCGAGCCGCCGAAGGACGTCGCAGGCGGAGGAGCCGGCTCCGTCGCCGGCCGCCGGCAGCTCCCGCCGCGCCCGCGGTCCAGCGCCTGCGCCGGCCGCCGCGCAGGACAATGCGCCTCCGCCGGCTGCCGCCGCCGAGGTGACCCCTGCCGAGCCGCGACCGCCCGCCGAGCCGCCACTGCGCCAGCGCCCGTTCCGCCGCCGGCCGAATCGGCGCCGGCCGGCCGGCCCCTCTGTTCCGCTCCCGGCAGGACATCCCGAAGGCCGACCAGCCCCAGCATCCCGCCGGTGATCCCGATCGTCCGGGCGCCCGACGATCCCGGCATCGACGAGGAGGCGCCGGCGGACGAATTCGCGGAACAAATCGGCCCGCCCAAGGCCCAGGCCGGCGGCTGGCGCGGATTTTTGTCCCGCTGGGGCGGCTGAAGCTGAGCGGTTTGCGAACGCGCGCGCGTTTTTCTTGCCAATCCGGGCCGTGCCCGATATCAGGTGCGGGCGTTTTCGGGCCGCTCGCCGGAGCGCTGCGTTCGGTCCGCCGCAATAGCTCAGTTGGTAGAGCACGTCATTCGTAATGACGGGGTCACAGGTTCGAGTCCTGTTTGCGGCACCAATGACTTAGCGGGGTTTTTGCCCCTCATGAAATCGCTCGGGGTAAGGTCAGTCAAGGGTACAGAGCCGCCCCGCTGCACTCTTGTCGGTTGTTCCGAATCCGCAGGCCGCGCCGACCCAACGGGACGACCGCTAGGGGGTATCCGCCGCCGAGCTACTTCGTCTGCGCCTATGGCTCTGCGATCTGCCGTGCTGGCACGGCGGACATAGGCCTAGCAAGTGCGCATCAACCATCCTCGCTGACGCAGGGACTGCGAATCGGGCACTGTTGCGCCCCGGTTGAGGCACAATCAATGCGTGTCGCTCAAACGAAGGAGAGTGACAAGAATGCCCGTCTTTCTGGAAGGTTTGGCTATCCGGTTCTTTCGAGGCATTGGCGCGGAAACGCAGGAACTAGGACCATTCAAGGAATTCAATTTCTTTGTTGGGTCTAACAATTCTGGCAAATCAACAGTGCTGGACTTAATTCACCGCTACGTTTCCACCGAACCAAATCAACACAAACTTGAGACACTCGACACTTACACGGGGGCGAAAACCGGTCCCTTCTACTTCGCAGTCGGAATTGCCGACGCGGCCTTTAGCAAGGCCGCTATCGAGAAATTTCGTGCAACCGGAAAGAGTAGGTTCGGGGACCATCCGCCTCCTCATTATGAATTCAGCATAAGGGCAATTTGCAAAGCGCTGGCGGCAGACAGGTTCGTGTGGCTCACACTTAAGAATGGAAAGCTAGTGACAGACGCAGTCGTCACGCCGGAAATGATTAGTTCTGTGAAGTCGGCAATTCACCCAAACGAATGGCAAGACATATGGAATGTAGTGACGGGACAAGGCTCTGGCGCGCTCGGGCAGCATTGGGTGCCGCAAACATTGAGGGAGTTTTTCAATGCTCAAAAGATAACACTGCCGAAAGTTCGCTTCATTCCCGCAAACCGGCAGATTGGACAAGCGTCGGAGGAATTCAAGGATTTCAGTGGGCGAGGCTTAATCGACAGACTGGCCGAACTGCAAAGCCCGGACCATGACAAAAGACACGAACTTAGTTTATTCGCGAGAATTCAATAGCTTCTTGCAAACTGTTACCGGCCGTCCCGGCGCAAGGATAGAAATACCTCACAACCGGCAGCATGTTTTGGTCCACATGGACGACAAAGTGCTTCCCCCTCTCAAACTTAGGAACGGGAATTCACGAAGTCGTAATGATCGCGGCCTTTTGCACGATCAGCGACCGGCAAATCGTTTGCATCGAAGAGCCAGAGAGCCATCTTCATCCATTATTGCAGCGAAAGCTAATCGCATACCTGCAAAAAAAGAAACGTCGAACCAGTATTTTGTCGCGACTTATTCTCCGAGCTTCATTGACACCGCGTGACGCTGCAATCTTCCATGCGACAAACGATGGAGTACAAACAAGAATTAAAGAAAGCGTATTACGGAGCGAGCGCTTCGCAATTTGCACCGACTTAGGAATTCGCGCATCTGATATCGTACAATCGAACTTTGTTATTTGGGTGGAAGGGCCGTCAGACCGATTGTACGTTCGGGACTGGATCACGTCGGTTGATCCGACGCTTCAGGAAGGCATCCACTACTCAATAATGTTCTATGGTGGTCGCCTACTCAGCCATTTGACAGCAAACGATGATGAGGTGACCGAATTCATCAGTTTGCGCTCGCTAAATCAGCACCTGTGTGTGGTGATGGACAGCGATAAGACGAGCGCGCACTGCAAGATCAACGACACCAAAAAACGCATCATTCAGGAGTTCGAGGGTGGCGACAGCAAAGCATGGCTGACGAAAGGGCGGGAAATCGAGAACTACATTACGTTTGCAAGTCTGCAAGCCGCAGTTAGGGCGCTGTACCCAAACAAATATCATTCTCCTCTAGGTGGCGGACAATTCGAGCATGCCTTGTACTATCGGCCCAAGGCCGCCGATGGAAGACGCGGACGCACACTTGAGACGAGTGTTGACAAAGTAAGGGTCGCTAAACTCATGACCTCAACACCGCCAGACCTAAGTGTATTAGACCTAAAAAAGCACGTCCACGATTTGGTCGAACGTATCCGCGCGGCAAATTACTGATCGTTCGGCTCGGGTGGCGGCAACTCTCGGAAACTTAGCGCCCGTCGATATGTCGCCGATGCGGCCGCCATTCACTCCGAACCAAGCGGCGATATCATGCTGCCGGTCGCCCCTCGCGAGCATCCCCTTAACAATCGACACGTCGGAATTAGTCAACGAAATACCGCTTGGCTCCGCTCTCGCCATTCCCAGTGCTCGCAACTATTAATAGAAAGGCTACATTGTCGGTTGGGTCGAGCGTCCTGCCAACCGTAAGAATACGGTGGGGGCCTTTTCAAAAATTCCTTAGAACAATCAGCGCCCGTTTTCACGCACGCGTTTGCGTGACCTGTCTCACATCAGGAAACCGCCTGCCCGGCATAGTCTCCGCCTCGACCTCAAGGGGAGATACAAACATGCGTAAATTCATTCTGATTGCAGGGTTCGTTTTTGCATCCGCCGCTGCTCAAGCTGGCGATCGGAGCCTTTCGCTCGGAGGCGTCGAGACGCAGACCGCTCCGGCGCCCGCCAAAGCTATCGACGCATCGAAAAGCGCGGAAGCTGCGGAAGCACCGAAATATGTCGAGCGGCCCGCGGTCGTCGAGCCCAAGGCTGAGACGAGCAAGACTGAGACGAGCAGGGCCGATACGGCCAGGCCCAGGGCGGCCAAGATGCAGCGGTACGCTAATCGGCCTGCAAGCGCCGGACCCGGAAGACCCTCGGCCCAGAGAGCTGCGATGATGTCGAGGGGCGCGGGAGCGCACCGCATGCGCTACGGGATCCGGGCGCGCATCATCGCCGCACTGCACCGGCACGGGATCTACTGGTAATCTCTGCCAAAGCAAAACGCGCCTCTCGGATTCCAATCCGAAGGCCGTCTTTCATTGAGTAAGGCTGGAGCCGGTGGACGGCTTCCCGCCAATCCTTATTGCGAAACCGTCTGCACCACGCTGCTGATCGGGCGGCTGGCAACGGCCGGCGTCTTCTGATCCTTCACCAGCATCGCGTCATATTCCGGCAGGGTTTCGAGCTGCTCCTTGGCCTTCATCTGCACGACCTTGTAGCCGCCGGCCTTGAGGCGGCGCAGCAGCGTCGGCAAGGCGATCGCCGTATGCTTCTGCAGATCGTGCATCAGGATGATGCCCTTGCCCTGCTTGTCGAGCTTGGTCATGACGTTCTGGATCACCTGGTCGGGACCCGACGACTTGAAGTCGTTGGAATCGACGTCAACTGAAAACATCGAGATGTTACGCGAGGCGAGATAGCCGAGGGCGGGCTGCGTGTGCCCGAGGCCCGGGAAGCGGAAGAACGGCGCGGGCGCAGTCCCGATCGCCATCTTCACGGCGCTAAAACCCTTCTCGATCTCTTCGCGGGGACCTGCGGCTCCGTCATCTTCTTGCCGTCGAGATGGGCGTGCGACCAGGTGTGCGAGCCGATCGTGTGGCCGGCGGCCGCAACCTGCTTGAGGATTTCCGGATGGTAGGTGGTGTGCTTGCCGACCGGGAAGAACAGCCCCTTGGTGCATTCGTCCGCCAGCGCCTTGAGCACGGCAGGCGTCGTCGGCCATGGGCCATCGTCGAACGTGAGCACGACCTCCTTGTCGGTCAGGAAATCGAACTGCTTGTATTGCAGGAAGCCGAAGCCGGGACCGCCCGTGGTGTCGATCACGACGGTACGGCTGACGCCGAGCGCATCGGGATTGGCGCAGGCCGCCGATCGCACCGGCTGCGGAGCGGGAACGGGCGCGGGGGCAGGGGCCGGCTTCGACAGCGTAGCCGTGGTCTCGACGTCGTCCTTCAGCGCAAGCTTTGCCGCGGCCGGTAACGGCTCGGCCTTGCGGGCGGCGACGGTTTGAGGCGGGGCCGCGTCGGCCCGCGGCGAGGAGGTCCAGAACCAAACGCCGGTGATTACCAGCGCCGTGACTACACTGGCCAGCATCAGGCCCAACGCATTACGCATCGCTACTCTTTCCAGATACTCGGGATACACACACGCAACGGGGCATTAGTGCCAACAAAGTCTTAACGCCTCGCGAACACGGCGCTGGTTAGGCGAAGAAGATGAGGGGTTTATGTCTGAGTGACGTCAGTCACAGTCGGCGCCGCGGTTCCTGGCGCATGTTGCAACCATCAACAGCCGGTCCACGTAGCTGGGCCAACAGGAGCCGAAAATGACCGCAACCTTCTTCACTACCGTTCGCAAGGTCAGTTTAGTGCTGGCCTTGACCGCCTCTTTCGCCGCCGTTTCGTCCACCGCGAGCTTCGCCTTCAGCTCTGAAGCGCAGCAGCAGTGCACCGGCGACGCGTTCCGCCTCTGCAGCTCGGAAATCCCGAATATTCCGAAGATCACCGCCTGCATGGTGAAGCATCGCGCCGATCTGAGCGTGGGCTGCCGCGGTGTCATGGATCGCGAGCTCGCTTCTCAAAAGTCCGGCAAGCTCGCCGCGCAATAATCGGCTCACCCTTTGGCTCTCGGGAACGCTTGCGTCGATGCGACGCAGGCGTTTTTCGTTTCGCGGCGTTCACAAGGCGAGCGGTTGGGCCATTTCACCGTTCACAAATGCGTGCGGCCGGGATTTTGGCGCACTGGATTTCCTGTTTGACGCGTTTTCTTGACGCGAACCGGTTCCCACCTCGCCCGAAAACGCTATAGAACGCGCTGATTGCGTTTCCCGGTTACGAAGGCATAACAAATGACCAAGATCCTTTTCGTCATTCCCCTGATCCTGATGGCTTCGAGCGCGTCGGCACAGACACAAAAAAAAAGAGGGCCAGGACGAGTGCGCGCGCGACGTCTCGCGGTATTGCCGGGCACAGATGCAGGATGGCGATCAGATCATTCTGGCCTGCCTGAAGCAGAACCGCGCCAAAATCAGCAAGGGCTGCCAGCAGAAGCTGACAAGTCACGGGCAGTAGAATTCGTCCGGCCGGCTAGAGCTCCGTTCCGATGGAATTGGAACGGAGCTCTAGATTTTTGTTTTGACGCGTTTTCTTGACGCGAACCGGTCGCCACTTCGCTGGAAAACGCTCTAGTTGCCGTACAGGTAATTCGGCAGCCACAGCGTGATGCCGGGCCAGATGTACATCAGCACCATGCAGACGATGACGATGAACATGTAGGGCATCATGCCCGCAAAAATCTGGTTGAGCGTGACGTGCTTCGGCGCCACGCCTTTCAGATAGAACGCCGACATCGCCACCGGCGGCGACAGGAATGCCGCCTGCAGGTTCACGAACACCATCACGCCCCAGAGGATCGGGTCGATGTTGAAGTGTTTCAGCATCGGCAGGAAGATCGGCACGAAGATCACGATGATCTCGGTCCATTCCAGCGGCCAGCCCAGGATGAAGATGATCGCCTGCGACAGGATCATGAACTGGACCGGCGTCATGTTGAGCGACAGCACCCAGCTTTCCAAAAGCGCCTGACCGCCGAGGATCGCGAATACCGCCGAGAACAGCGCCGAGCCGACGAACAGCCAGCACACCATCGAGGTGGTTTTTGCGGTGAGGAATACGGCTTCCTTGGTGCGCTTCCAGTCCAGCGTCCGGGCCTGGAACGCGAGCAGGAAGGCGCCGGCAGCGCCGACCGCGGCCGATTCCGTTGCGGTCGTGATGCCGAGCAGGATCACCGCCAGCACGATCGCCGTCAGGAGGCCGAGCGGCATCACCGACGCGACCAGCAGCCGCAGCACCTCGAACTGCTCGGCCTCCATGGTCCAGTAGTAATACAACAGCACCAGCCCGAAGATGCCGGCGATGAACGCGAAGTAGGTATAAAATTCCGGCGCCGGCCCGGTATATGAAGGTGCCGTGATGGTGCTGCGAAGTTCGGCGCTGCCCATCTGCTGCAGCGCTTCCGGCTCGTTCTTCGTCGCTGCGCCGGACCTGCCGCCGCCGAGCTCTTCCAGCTTTTCTTCCGCCGCCGGCTGCGAAGCGGCCCCGGCGCCCAGCGGCTGCGGCGCGTCGTCCACCTTCTGCTGTATCGACGCCGCAGGCGGCGTCGGACTATCGGGCTGCGGATGAATGACGACGTACCACCACGTCGCCCACAGCGTCGCTACCGTCAGCACCAGCGGCACCAGCGCGAAGCCGAAATTCTTCAGCAGCAGCGGGTAACCGATGCGCGCGCCGTCCACGCTGATGTTCATGGCCTTTGCCGGCGCGAGCACCGCGCCAAACAGCGCCGGCAGCATTTTCCGTGAATAAGCCTGCTGCAGCTCGGCCACCCATGGCCGGACCGGAACGCGGGTTTCGCTTTCGGGGAGCTTTGGGGCGATCTTCGGGTTTATGAGCGCCCAGCCGATGATGTAGACGAGATAGAGGAACGCCAGGAAGAAGCCCGGAAACATCGCCGCCGCATAAAGCTTGACCACCGATTGTCCGGCGACCGCGGCATAGACGATGATCATCACCGAGGGCGGGATCAGGATGCCGAGCGTGCCGCCGGCGGTGATGACGCCGGAAGCAAGCTTGACGTCATAGCCGGCCTTCAGCATCGGGTTGAAGGCGATGACGCCCATCAAGACCACCACCGCGCCGACCAGGCCTGAGGCGATGCCCCAGAAGGTGCAGACGATCAGGGTTGCGACCGCGAGCGAGGCGGGCACGCGGCGGAACGCGAGCTGGATCGAATAGAACATCTTGTCGACCAGCGCGCCGCGCTCCATCACGTAGCCCATGAGCACGAACAGCGGGATCGAGATCAGGACGTCGTTGGTCATCGCGCCATAGGTGCGCTGGACCATCAGGTCGAAGATGTGGTTGTCGGCCCAGGCCTCGCCGCCGCGGTAATAGGCGAAGAAGCCGAAGAACATGCCGAGCCCCATCAGCGTGAACGCCGTGGGGAAGCCCATCATGATCACGACCACGATGAGTCCCAGCATCAAAAGCCCGAGTGCCGGATCGCTCATCGCTGCAAGTCCCCGCCCATGCCGCGCTGCCGCGCGCTTTCCTCGATGTTCGCCGCGTGCGCGATCGCTTCCCGGCGCGACTCCTCGTCGACATGCTCGCTGTGCGCCAGCTGCTCCTCGACCACGTCGATCTCGCTGACGTCCTTGAGCCGGCTCGGCCAGACCCCTGTCTTCAGACAGATCACGCAGCGCATGATCTCGGCCGCGCCCTGCAACAGCAGCAGCACGCCCGCGAGCGGGATCATGAATTTGAAATGGTAGACCGGCGGCCCGTCGGCGGTGACATTGGAATGCTCGTTGATGCGGTAGGAGACGGATGCATAATCCCAGCCCGCGTAAGCCAGCGCGGCGATGCCGGGCAGGAAGAAGACGATGTAGAGCACCAGATCGAGCGAGGCCTGCGTGCGCGGCTGCATCGAAGAGTAGAGGAAGTCGCCGCGGACATGCGCGTTCTGCGCCAGGGTATAGGCGCCGGCGATCATGAACAGCGTTCCGTACAGCATGTTGGAGGCGTCGAAGATCCACGCCGTCGGCATGTTGAGGATGTAGCGCTTGAACACCTCGGCGCAGACCAGCGCCATCAGCCCGATGATCAGCCACGCGGCGGCTTTGCCAAACCAGGTGCTGATGCCGTCGATCGTATGCAGAAAACGCTGCGCGTTCATGAGGGTTCGGGCCGCCGCTTGAGTGGGTCGTCGGAACAGGGTTGCCGACAATAGAAACCATCATCCGGGATGGCTATCCCGGATGATGCATTATTCGTGCGAATGATGGGGTGTCAGGTCTTCTTCTTGGCGTTGGGGCCGAAGTAGTGGTTATAGGCCATACGGCGGTTCACCACGGTATCCTGTTCCCACTGCGTCGCCCGCTTGGCGAACGCCAGTTGCGATGCAACGATTTCCTTGAACAGCGGATTGTCGGCGGATTTCTTCTCGACCACCTGGTCGTAAATCTCGAGCTGCTTCTGCAGGACCGAGTCCGGTGTCTTGTAGAACTTGACCTTGTCCTTGGTCTGCAGCTCTTCGTAGTCCTTGGAATAGCGGTCGATCGCCTTCCAGGCCATGTCCTGACCTGCCGCGTCGACGGCATTTGCGATGATGGCCTTCATTTTTTCAGGCAGCGCATCGTACTTGGTCTTGTTGAACATGATCTCGAACTGCTCGGCGTTCTGGTGGAAGCTCTGCAGCATGCAGACCTTCGAAACGTCGGCGAAGCCGAGAATGCGATCCGACGTCGCGTTGTTGAATTCGGCCGCGTCGAGCAGGCCGCGGTCCATCGCTGAGACGATTTCGCCGCCCGGCAGCGCGTTGACGGCGGCGCCGAGGCCGGTGAACACGTCGATCGAGATGCCGACGGTGCGGAACTTGACGCCCTGGAGGTCCTCCGCCTTGGTCACAGGCTTCTTGAACCAGCCGAGCGGCTGGGTCGGCATCGGTCCATATGGAAACGAGACGACGTTGGCGTCGATCGAGGCGTAGAGCTTGGCAAGCAGTTCCTTGCCGCCGCCATACTTGTGCCAGGCGAGCAGCATGTTGGCGTCCATCGCGTAGCCCGGACCCGAGCCCCACAGCGCCAGCGCGTTCTGCTTGCCGTAGTGATAGACCAGCACGCCGTGGCCGCCGTCGAGCGTGCCCTTCGACACCGCATCGAGCAGGCCGAAGGCGGGAACCACGGCGCCCGCCGGAAGCACCTCGATCTTGAGATCGCCGCCGGTCATGTCGTTGACCTTCTTGGCGTAGTCGAGGGCGTATTCGTGGAAAATGTCCTTGGCCGGCCAGGTGCTCTGCCAGCGCATGCTGATCGGGCCCTGCGCGCTCGCAATGTTCGGCGCGGCGACGGTGGCTGCGGCGCCCGCCGCGGCCACTTTCAGGAAGTTACGGCGACTCGAAGTCCTGTCCTTGGATGGTTTGGTCATAGGGTATCCTCCCGGTTGAGCCCGCCTTGTTTTGGCCGGCCGTCATTGATTGGCCCGAACTCTAGAGGCCGGGCCCTAGCTTTGGCAAGAATACGTTATACCAATGCGGCGTTAAGCTGCGGCGCGGCCGTGGGCAGCGACCCCATGGCACGGCGGCGCCTGCCGGGCCGCCCCATTGGTTAACGGCGGCCCGCTCATTCGCGATGCGTTCGTCCCGTCAGGTGCTGCTGCCGGCCGCCGTCGCGACCACCGGCAAGACCTCGTTGGCGGCGCGGTCGGGGGTATCTTCCTTCCAGCGGACCGAACCGAACGGCCGCTCCAGCATGCGGCGGACGCGGATCGGGTCGGGCCCGAGATGAAAGTCGATTGCGCTCTGGTGCAGGGCGCGCTCGGACTGGGTGGCGCGGCTGCGCTGCCGCAGATAGTCCAGCCAGGTCGGGCAGTGATAGCGCTCGGTCCACAATTCGGGGTCGGCGATGTCGCGCGCGATCGACCAGCCATAGGCGCCGTTGCGCTGCCGGCTGAGCTGCACTTCCTGCATCACATTGTGGAACGCGCGGGCGCTGTCCTGCGCGACGCGATACTCGATCTCGACCACCAGCGGTCCGCTGCGGCCGGTCAGCGACAGCCGCACTTCGGGGTCGGCCAGCGCCTCGGCGGGCGGCTCATTGCGCGCGCCGACCGGCGGCATGCGCAGCCAGATTCCGAGCAGCGGCGACAGCAGCATCAGACCGGCCGACGCCAGCAGCGCGATCTCGACCCCGGCAATGTCGGTGAGATGCCCCCAGCCCCAGCTTCCCATCGCGATGCCCCCGGCGATCGAGGCCTGGAACGCCGCCAGCGAGCGGCCGGCGACCCAGCGCGGCGCCGAGAGCTGCACGCCGATATTGAACAAGGCCACCGCCAGCATCCACACCGCGCCGGCCAGCACCAGGGCAATCGCCGTCAGGATGGCGCTGTTGCTCAGGGCGACCGCGGCGATCGCGCCGGCCAGCGATATCGTGCAGGCGCGCACCGCGGCCTCGCCGCTCATGCGCCGCCGCACTTCGGAGATATTCAGCGCGCCGAACACCGCGCCCATGCCGAAGGCCCCCAACATGACGCCGTAGGTTTGCGCGCCGCCATGCAGGAGGTCGCGCGCGACCAGCGGCATCAGCGCCGAGATCGAGCCGCCGATCACGCCGGTGACCAATGTCCGGATCAGGACGATGCGGATCGACGGCGAGTTGGCGATGTAGCGCACGCCCGAGACGATGGCGCGGTTGAGACGTTCGCGCGGCAGGCGCGACGGTTCATGGGTGCGGTTCCACAGAAACAGCACCACCATCAGCGGCAGATACAGCACGGCATTGACGGCGAACGCGGCGACAGCGCCCGCGGTCGCGACCACGATGCCGCCGACCGCCGGCCCGAAACTGCGCGCGATGTTGTAGCTGATGCCGTTGAGCGCGACCGCCGCCGGCAGCGTTTCCGCCGGCACCTGCTCGCTGACCGAGGCCTGCCAGGCCGGCCCGAACAGCGCCATGCCGCTGCCGACCACGAAGCACAGCGCCAGCAGGATGTTCGGGGTGACGAGGCCGAGCCAGAACATCACGGTCAGCGCCGTTGCGCCAACAAACGCAATGGCGAGCGAAACCATCGCGACGACGCGCCGGTCGTGCATGTCGGCAATCGCGCCGGCCGGCATCGCGATCAGCATGATCGGCAGCATCAGCGCGGTCTGCACCAGCGCGACCTTGTCGGCGGACGTCGTCATCTGCGTCATCGCCCAGGCCGCGCCGACGCCCTGGATCAATATTCCGAGGTTGGATACCAGGCTGGCGAGCCAGATGCGCCGGAACACCGCATGCCGCAACGGCGCCGCGATGCTGTCGGGCGCAAAGCGCGAGCGTTTCGGCTGATCGGTCATGGTCTGTTCCGTTGGCGTTCTGTCACCGGCTTGATTCCATGTGGATTTAAAGTGATGCCTGCGAAAACACCGCCCTGTCCAGTCGTTACGCCGCTATCGACGGTGCTACAGCACAGCTAAAGTATTGAAAAGCAACGGGAGGTAACGAAATGAGCCCATCGCGGCGGCAAATTCTGAAGAGCGCCGGAACCCTGCCTTTGCTGGCCGGCTCCCTGGGTTTTTCGGGCTTCAGTTTTCAGGCTTGGGCGCAGCCGGCGCCGGCTGCATCCGGGCCTACGGAGATGCCGCCGGTCCTGTTCGTACACGGCAATGGCGACCATGCGGCGCTCTGGATCACCACATTATGGCGCATGGAATCGAACGGCGTGCCGCGGGACCGGATGCTGGCGATCAATTTCACCGATCCCCTGGCGCGCACCGACGACAAGGTCGAGCAATCGAACCGTTCCTCGACCGAAGACCAGCGCCGGGAACTCGGCGAGGCCGTCAAGGAATTGCAGCGCCGCACCGGCGCGTCGCGCATCGCCCTCGTCGGCAATTCGCGCGGCGGCTACTCGATCCGCAATTACATCAAGAATGGTGGCGAGGCCGACGTCAGCCATGCCGTGCTGTGTGGCGTTCCCAACCATGGCATCTATGAATGGGACGAGGGGCTTGGCGGCGAGTTCAACGGCCGCGGTCCGTTCCTGCGCGGCTTGAACGAAGGCGAGAGCGAGGTGACGCCCGGCACGGCGTTCCTCACCTTGCGCAGCGACGGCATCGACAAATATGCGCAGGCCGACGGACGCTTCGTCGGCAAGCCGGGCACGCCGACCGGGGTGACGCCGGAGGGGCCTGCGCTGAAAGGCGCGACCAACCTCGTGCTCGGCGCGCTCGATCATCGCGAGGTCGCATTTCATCCGCGCGCGTTCCGCGAGATCTACAAATTCATCGCAGGAAGGGAGCCGTCACGCATCGAGATCGTGCCGGAAGCGGACGTCAAACTGAGCGGGCTCGTGACGGGCACGCCGGGCGGCGTCGTCACCAACCGTCCGGTATCCGGCGCGACGGTTGAAATCTATCGCGTCTCTCCTGAAACCGGCGAACGCATCGGCGGGCCGATCCATTCGTCGCAAACCGGCGCTGACGGCCGCTGGGGTCCGGCGCAGGTCGAGCCGGCCTGGTATCTCGAAATCGTGCTGGCGTCGGCCGGCTCTCCCACGACGCATCTCTATCGTTCGCCGTTTCCGCGCTCCTCCGACATCGTGCATCTGCGCGCCGCGCGTCCGCTCGGGCCGGCCGATGCGGGCGCGGGCGCCGTGGTCCTGATGTCGCGTCCACGCGGCTATTTCGGCCTGCCGCGGGATGTGGTGCTGATCGACGGCAAGGAGCCGAAGGACGCGAAATCCGGCGTGCCGACCGATTCAACCGCGACCCTGCGGCTTGCCGCGGAGGAGGTTGGCCGACCGGTGGTAGCCATATTCAATACAGAGCGAATCGTGGCGCGGGCCTGGCCGGCCTCGGAGAACCGGATTGCGGTTGCCGAACTGACTTACTAGCTATTCGGGATGGATGCGCCCTTATGGCGCCCGGATCGAAAGACATCGTTTTGGCAGTAGCCCGCATGAGCGAAGCGATATGCGGGGCTTTGGCAGGATCCCGGATATCGCTGTGCTCATCCGGGCCAGAGCTTCGGCTCTGATTGCATCAGAACCGAAGTTCTAGATTCTTGTTTTGACGCGTTTTCTTCACGCGAACCGGTACCCACTTCGCTTGAAAACGCTATAGGGATAGGCGCCCATGAGCATAGCCGAAGCCTACGATATGCCGGCCGCCACGCGCGCCGCTGGTGCCGCCAAGCCCGCCACGGGCTCCCGATGACATGAACGTGTTCGGGCGGATGAAGGCGATCCGCATCAGCCCGATCGGGAGCTGGGGCCAGCGCGCCTATGAGGAAGATATCGTCCAGGGCCGCTTCCTCGGGCGCAACAGCTTCATTCTCAACGCGCCGGATGCGATCCGGCATGTGCTGGTCGACAATTACGAAAACTATACCAGGACGCCGGTCGGCATCCGCGTGTTGCGTCCGATCCTCGGCGAAGGTCTTTTGATTTCAGAAGGGCGCGCGTGGAAGCATCAGCGCCGAACGCTGGCGCCGGCTTTCACGCCGCGCGCGGTGATGACGCTCATTCCGCACATGCTGGCGGCGACTGACGAGACGGTCGCCAAGCTCAGGGCGGCCAGCAACGCGCCGGTCGACCTGCGCGAGGCGATGCAGCGGATGGCGCTCGAAATCGCCGGCCGCACGATGTTTTCGTTCGGGATGGATCGCCACGGCGCCGCGTTGCGCGACTTCGTGATGGAGTATGGCGAGCGGCTGGCGCGGCCGCATTTTCTCGATCTGCTGCTGCCATTGAGCTGGCCGAGCCCGCAGGATATTTCGCGCGCCCGTTTCCGCAAGCGCTGGACGGCGTTCGTCGGCATGCTGATGGCCGAACGCCGCGCCGCCGGCAAGAACGAGGGCGCGCCGGCGCACGACCTGTTCGACCTGATGGGTGACGCGCGCGATCCGGAAACCGGCGAGGCCTTCACCGATGACCAGTTGGGCGATCAGATCGCGACCATGATCCTCGCCGGCCACGAGACCACGGCCACGGCGCTGTTCTGGGCGCTGTATCTTCTGGCGCTGGATCCCGCCATCCAGCAGGAAGTGGCGACGGAGGTGCAGGACGCAACCGTCAACGGCACGCTCGATCTCGATCGACTGAAATTCACCCGTGCGGTGATCGACGAAACCATGCGGCTCTATCCGCCGGCGTTTTTGATTGCGCGCGCCGCCAGCGGGCCGGACACGATCGCGGGGCTTCCGGTCAAGAAGAAGGACGTCATCCTGATCGCGCCGTGGCTGTTGCACCGGCATGAAAAACTCTGGCGCGATCCAAACGCCTTCATCCCGTCCCGTTTCATGACCGGCACGCCGCCCGATCGCTTCGCCTATCTGCCGTTCGGCGTCGGCGCGCGCGTCTGCATCGGCGCGCATTTCGCGCTGGTCGAGGCAACGCTGGCGCTGGCGAAGATGATCGGCGCGTTTCGCGTCACACTGGTCGACAAGGAGCCGGTGATGCCGGTCGGCGTGGTAACGACACAGCCCGACCGTTCGCCGATGTTTACCATCACACCGCGATAGCATGGCGTTTTCGAGCGAACGGGATGTCGGTTCGCTTAGCAGTCAGGCTTGCGCAGACTTATCTGCGGCAGGAAGCGCGTCAAACAATAATGAGAGCACCTTGCGGAGCCGCTCCGGGAACGTCATCTAGGTTGTCATCATGAGCAATACCCAGGCCCAGTTCTCTGTTCTGCGGCAGACCGCCGATCCGGCGGTGGTCGAGGCGATTTCGCAGTTGATCGCAAAGGGCGAGGATCGCGATCTCAACCGGATCAACTTGCTGGATTTTGCCGCGCGGTACGGGCTCGATGAGGAAAAGGTCATCTCGGCCTTCCTGCATTCAGCGCGGCTCGGGCTGTTCGATCTCAGCTGGAATGTGCTGTGCCCCGGCTGCGGCGGCGTGCTCGGTGCGCACAACACCCTGAAATCGCTTCGGCACGACGACTACAATTGCGCGTTATGCGCTCAGGGCTATGAGGCATCCGTCGACGACCGCGTGGAGGTTTCTTTCACCGTCAGTCCCCGCGTCAGGCGTATCGCGGCGCACGATCCCCATACGCTGCCGATCTGGGAATATAACCGCCAGATGTTCTGGAGCTCGGGGATGGACCTGAGCGAGGAATCGATCACGCGGCTGATCGATGAGGTCTCGCTCGAGGCCATCGAGCTGCCGGCGGGCGAGAAGGCGGTGCTGTCGCTGCAATTGCCCAATCAGTTCGTGATCGTGTTCGAGCCGGTGACGCATTCGGCGCATTTTCTGGATATCCAGGGCGAGCCGACCCGCGAGCGCCAGCAGTTTTCCATCGTCTTCAACAAGCTGCAGGCGCCGACCGGCACGACCGTGATGCGTCCCGGGCCGCTACGGCTATCGCTGGAAAACCAGACCGACCACCGGGTGCTTCCCGCGGTCTGGATCGCCAACGACACGCTCCACGAGCTGCTCGGCAAGCGCAAGCCGATCCTGACCGCCAAGCGGATGCTGTCCAACCAGACTTTTCGCGACGTCTTCAAGGCGGACAATCTCAACGTCGATCAGCGCCTCAAGATCACCTCGCTGACGTTCCTGTTCACCGACCTGAAAGGCTCCACCGCGCTCTATGAAAGGGTCGGCGATCTCGCCGCCTTCGATCTGGTGCGGGCGCATTTCCATGCGCTGCTTGAAATCATCGCCTCCGAGAAGGGCGCGGTCGTGAAGACGATCGGCGATGCCGTGATGGCCACGTTCATCCGGCCGGAACATGCGATCGTTGCGGGGTTGCGCATGCGCGCGGCGATGGCCGCGCTCAATGTCGAGCGCGGCAAGGAGGAGCTGATCGTCAAGATCGGTATCCACGAAGGCCCGTGCCTTGCGGTAATGCTCAACGAGCGGCAGGATTATTTCGGCCAGACCGTCAACATCGCATCGCGTGTGCAGAGCCTGTCGACCTCGCAGGAGATCCACATTACCGGACCTGTGATCGAATCGCCGGCGGTCGCCTCGATCCTTCAGAAACAGGCGATCAGGCCGATCCAGAAGGAAGCGGCGCTGCGCGGTATCGCCGACAAGATCGTGGTGTACGAGATACCCTGAGGGGCTGACTCAAGAATGAGCTGGTAGAGTTCGTCATGCCCGGCCAAAAGCGCGAAGCGCGTCTTCGCGCTAGATGTGCCGGGCATCCACGTCTTCCGCACGAAGAGAAGACGTGGATGGCCGGGACAAGCCCGGCCATGACGGAGAATGGACCGGCGCTGGTCGCTATGTTGGTCAGGCGTTGAAGCGCTATTCGATCACGATATCGCCGGTCATGCCGAGTTCAGCATGGGTCTTGCCATCGGCTGTCTTGATGTCGCAGCGCAGGTCGCTGGCGCGGCCGGCCGCGATCGGCACCAGCCACCATTCGGCGGATTGTCCCGGATAGACCTCGATCTCGCGGATCGCGCCCTTGAATTCGGCGAGCGTCACGGCCTTGCCGTTCTGCTGCTGCGTTACCTGCACCTTGCGCGTGAACACCATCTGCGAGAACGCATGCGAGGTGAAGTAATGCGGATCGCTGCTCGTGTTGCGCAGGATCAGCTTGTAGAGCTTGCCGGTTTCAAACTTGAGCTGCTTCGGCGCGAATTCGTGTTTGCCGGGCGAGCCGAGATCGACCGTCACCTCGATCGGCGTCTGCTTCGACAGGTCGCCTGCCGCAAGGGCTGCTCCCGAAGCGATTCCCAACACAACAGCCGCACCAAGTGCGAAGCGGAAGGAGGCCATGTTCGTTTCCTTTTGAAAAATCGCTTTGGGGAACAACGAGTTCACCCCTAATGCAAATGCGAATGATTTGCAATTAGATATCGGCCTCGTGGCCTGCGGCGAATCGCGCAGTCAGCCTCCGGCCGACAGGCCGTGTCCGCCGGAGCGGCAAGGTTTCGCGCGTTGAACCGACGCCTCCCGGCTGCGACCCAACAGGACGCGAAGGCTCGGCGGGTCGCTGCGACCGTTGTGGCGCTGCCTGGGGTTTCGCGCAGACGTTTCCGTCCCTTCAACGTGACGTCGATTTAATCTGCCTGCACTGTCAGGCATTCACCGCACAGATTGCGAAGGCCACGTTTTGAACCCATATTCGATCGACAGGCTTCCACGACCTTGCAGGTAGATTGATGCTCGACGGACTGCGCCAATTCATTGCCGACATCGTTGCGCCCAGTGCGGATCCGGATCTGTCGTTTGACGATACCGGGTATCTCCTGGCGGCGACGGCGCTACTGGTTCACGTCGTCTCACTCGATGGTGAGCCGAGCGCGGTCGAGAAGCGCAAATTGCACGGTCTGATCGAAAGCCGCTTCAAGCTCGATCCCGGGACGGCGGATCATTTGATCGCGCAGGCTACGCGGGCTGAAGGCGAGGCGGTCGATCTCTATCATTTCACCAGCGTCATCATGCGTTCGGTCAATGACGAGGGCCGGCTCCGCATCATCGAGATGATGTGGGAACTGGTATACGCGGACGGCCAGGTCAGCGAGTTCGAGGACAATGTCGTCTGGCGCGCGGCTGACCTGCTCGGTATTTCATCGCGCGACCGCATCGATCTCAAGCACAAGGCGGCGGAGCAGCGGCAGACGGCCTCTTCCGTGGGCGCGCCGAAGGCCGAAGACGCGGCGATGTGACAATGAGCGGCGCAGCCACGCGGCATTGCAGATGACGAAACTTTAATGTCCTGCGCAATCGGCTGCGATAACGCGCGATAAGCCTGAAAACATAGAGACTTCAGCGTGTGGAGCACGCGGGTTCGCATGGCGCCATGTTTAGGGGATGGCTTGCGCCACACCGCGCGCCTATGCTCTCGTTCCCGTGCTGACGGCATAACCCTGATTTGATTTTAAGAGCATTCAATCGTGACCGAGCGTGTGACGCTGATTACCGGTGCATCGGCGGGCATAGGCACCGAACTGGCGCGCGTTTTTGCTTCGCACGGTCATCGCGTGGCGCTGGTGGCACGGCGCGCCGATCGCCTGGAAGCGCTGGCCGCTGAAATCACGGCTGCGGGCGGCGCGGCTCCGATCGTCATTCCCTGCGACCTCGCGCAACCCGACTCCGGCGACCAGATCGCTGTCGCCCTGGCGGCCTCCGGCGTTGAGGTCGAGTACGTCGTCAACAATGCCGGGTTCGGCCTGTTCGGCAGAGCGGTCCAGCGCGATCGATCTGATCAGCTCGACATGATCGCCGTCAACATCCGTGCATTGACCGAGCTGTCGCTGCGGTTCTCCGACCAACTGATCCGCAACCGCGGCGGCTTGCTCAATGTCGGCTCGATCGCCGGCTTTCTGCCGGGTCCGGGAATGGCGGTTTATTACGCCACCAAGGCCTATGTGCTGTCGTTCACGGAGGCGATGCGGGCCGAGCTGGCGCCGCATGGCGTGCGCGTGACGGTGCTCTGTCCCGGCCCGGTGCCGTCGGAGTTCCAGGCGCGCGCCGGGTTTAGGCCCGGCTTCGATTCGGCCGTTCTCAACGTTTTGCCCGCCAACGTCGCGCAGCAGGCCTATCGCGGATTGATGGCGAACAAGCGGGCAGTCATGCCCGGCATCGGCATCAAGATCGTGCCGTTCCTGCTCCGGTTCTTCCCGCGCTCGTTTATCCTCGGAGCGGTCGGCCGGCTTCAGCTCCGCCAGCGCTGAGAAAACCACGTATTTTTGCGGTGAAAGCGCGCGCGTACCGGCAACGCGCGGCGGAAACCGTATCTGGCCCGCGACTTGCTTTTAGATTTTCGCGAGTGTGCGTGAACTCACGCCAAATTAATACTCACTTAGGTATGGTTTGGGTTTGAGGTGCCAGAGCAACGTCGATGTCGTTCCGGTCGAGCAAAAATGGCGACAACATCCTGCCCTTTCCGGGCCAGAGGACGCTGGTTGCGCCTGACTCGACGCCCCTTCTGCCTGTTCTGATCGTTCTCCATCAGGAGACCTCGACGCCGGGACGGGTCGGCAACACCCTGCGCGCGCTTGGCTATCCCCTCGACATCCGCCGCCCGCGGTTCGGCGATCCCCTGCCGGAAACACTGGACCAGCATGCCGGCGCGGTCATCTTCGGCGGCCCGATGAGCGCCAACGACTCCGACGATTTTGTCCGCCGCGAGATCGACTGGATCGAAGTTCCCCTGCGTGAGCAGCGACCGTTTTTGGGCATCTGCCTTGGTGCCCAGATGCTTGCCAAACAATTGGGCGCGCAAGTCGCGCCACATCATGAAGGGCGGGTCGAGGTCGGCTACTATCCGATCCGACCGACGGAGGCGGGACATGCGCTTTGCCCGGACTGGCCGGAGCGCGTCTACCACTGGCACGGCGAGGGATTTCAGTTGCCTCGCGGCGCAAAACTGCTCGCCGAAGGCGACGACTTTCCGGTGCAGGCGTATCAGCACGGTCACGCATTCGGCTTCCAGTTTCATCCTGATGTGACCTACGCCATGATGCATCGCTGGACCACGCGCGGGTGCGTCCGCATGGATTCGCCGGGCGCGCAGTCGCGTCACCTTCACTTCGAAGGCCGCGCGGTGCACGACGTGATCGAACGGGCGTGGTTGAAGAATTTCATTGCGGGCTGGATCGGGCGCGCGCCGCGCGCGATCATGCTGGATGCCGCAGAATAGCCGTCACGCGGAATTTGCCCGCGCGTCGAACGTCTTTCAAAATCTTGGGATGTGATAGTGTTGCTGCCTGAAGCCTGCGGATACCAGCAGGCGAATGGGAGGCGACATGACCGGCGACGAATTCGCATCGCTGCTCGGTGATTTCACGCTGTCGGCGGAGTCCGGCGACGGCGCGCGCTTCGCCAGCCATTTCACCGAAGACGCCGTCTATCACGACTACATCTACGGCCCGCACCAAGGCCGCGCCGACATCGCGCATATGATGCAGAACCTGTTTCACCGCGACGCCACCGATTATCGCTGGGAAATGTTCGATCCCGTGTTCGACGGCCGTCAGGGCTATGCCTGGTCGCTGTCGAGCTTCACGTCGACGATTGCGCAGTTCAAGGGCCGGCGCGTGGTGATCGACGGCATGAGCCGCTTTATCGTGCGCGATGGGCTGATCGCGGAGTATCGCGAGTCCGTCAATGGCGGTGTCGCGATGGCGCAGCTCGGCGTCGAGCCGGCGCGGATGGAAAAAGTGTTCCAGCGCTGGACCGGATGGCTCAAGGAGCGGCCGGAAACGTTAGACTATCTGTCGCGGCCCAAGGGCTCGCGCGCGAAACATCAATGACAGAAACGACAGGGAGGTCGCGGTGAACTATCAGCATATTCTCTACGAGGTGAGCGACAAGATCGCGACCATCACGCTCAACCGGCCGGACCGCATGAATGCGTGGACCGCGACCATGGAGCGCGACGTGCGCCACGCGATGGAGGCGGCGGCGGGTGACGACAGCGTCCGCGTCATCGTGCTCACCGGCGCCGGCCGCGCCTTCTGCGCGGGCGCCGACATGGAGGCCTTGCAGAGCATCGATCCCAGCGAGATCAGGCGCGGCGAGAACACGCCGTCGTTCGACATGAACCGCCGGGCGGACTGGCAGACGCGCTATGCCTATTATCCGGCGATCCCAAAGCCCGTGATCGGCATGCTGAACGGCGCCACCGCCGGCATCGGCCTCGTCCACGCGCTCTATTGCGACCTGCGTTTTGCCGCCGACAATACCGTCTTCACCACCTCGTTTGCGCGCCGCGGGCTGATCGCCGAGCACGGCATCAGCTGGATGCTGCCGCGCATCGTCGGCCACGCCAACGCGCTCGATTTGCTGATGTCCGCGCGGCGGGTGAGCAGCGAGGAGGCGCTGCGGATCGGGCTGGTCAACCGCCTCTATCCGCCGGACCAGCTGCGTGAGCAGACCTATGCCTATGCGCGCGATCTCGCGGATTTCGTCTCGCCGAGCGCAATCTCGGTGATCAAGCGCCAGCTCTACGACGTGCCGTTCCAGACGCTGGCGGAAGCCACCATCGACGCCAACCGCGAAATGCAGATCGCGCTGAAGGGGAGCGATTTTCGGGAGGGTGTGGCGAGTTTTGTGGAGAAGAGGCCGCCAAGGTTTACGGGGAAGTGAGGGGAGGGGTCTATGCTGGAGGCTTGCCTAGGCCCGCCGTCGCCCTTCGGGCTATGGCGTGGCAGCCTTCGCTACGATGGAGGCTTGCCTAGCCGAAGCAGGCGCAGCCTGCGAAGGCTGGTGGAGCCAGGCGGGATCGAACCGCCGACCTCGTCATTGCGAACGACGCGCTCTCCCAGCTGAGCTATGGCCCCATCGCGACCGCCTCGAAGTGACCCGAAGCGATCGACAATCGGCGTCATTTACAGTCCGGCCCAAGGCCAAGTCAAGAACGGTGCAAGAAACTTGAAACGGTCGATTTTGGCGTCATTTTGCCGGGAACTTCCCTTGTTTACAGGGGGATGAACCGATATCTAGCTGGTACCCCACCTGCGAGCCCCCTCCACATGCGCGCTGTCCTCGATATCATCATCATCGTCCTCGACCTCTATGTCTGGCTCTTGATCGCTTCTGCCATCCTGTCCTGGCTGATCGCCTTCAATGTCGTGAACACGCGCAACCAGTTCGTCGCGGCGGTGGCCGAGTTCCTCTACCGGATCACCGAGCCCGCGCTGGCGCCGATCCGCCGCTTCATGCCCAATCTGGGCGGCCTCGATATCTCGCCGATCATCCTGATCCTGCTCATCATGTTCATCCAGCGGGTGATTGCCTACTACATCTATCCCTACGTCATCTGATGGCGGACGCCGATAGCTGATGGATGCTCGATGGATCCTTGGCGCTATTCCACCGAGGGCATCAGTGTCGCGTTGCGGGTGACGCCGCGCGGCGGACGCGACGAGATCGATGGGATCGAGACACTCGCCAACGGCCGCTCAGTGGTGAAGGTTCGTGTCCGCGCCATCGCCGATGGCGGCGAGGCCAACCGTGCGGTGATCGAATTGCTGGCGAAGGCGCTTGGTGTGCCGAAGGCGAGGGTGAAGATTCTGTCAGGCACGACCTCGCGCCTCAAGCAGGTCGCAGTCGATGGCGATCCCAAAATTCTCGGCGAAACGCTGCGAAAGGCAGCCGCCGCCAGGCCGGAATAAGCATGATCCGGAAATAGGAAAAGTGGGAACCGGTTTTCCGAAAAGATCATGCGTAAAACCGAAGACGAAGGATTGAGATGACGGCACGCATTATCGACGGAAAAGTCATTGCGGCGGAGCTTCGCGCCCGTGTCGCCGAAGAGGTCGCCCGGGTCAAACGCGAGCATCAGCTCACGCCGGGCCTTGCCGTGGTGCTGGTCGGCAACGACCCCGCGAGCGAGGTCTATGTCCGCAGCAAGCACACGCAGACGCAGGCCGCCGGCATGGCCTCGTTCGAGCACAAACTGCCCGCCGATGTGGCGCAGGCCGATCTGCTGGCGCTGATCGCAAAACTCAACGGCGATCCCGCCGTGCACGGCATTCTCGTGCAATTGCCGCTGCCGAAATCGATCCACACCGAAACGGTCATCAACGCGATCGATCCCGCCAAGGATGTCGACGGCTTGCATCCCAACAATGCCGGCCGGCTGGCCGGCGGCTTTGCCGCGCTGTCGCCATGCACGCCGCTCGGTTGCATCATTTTGAGCAAGAGCGTGCATGCCTCGCTGGAAGGCATGAATGCGATCGTGATCGGACGCTCCAATCTGGTCGGCCGGCCCCTGGTGCAATTGCTGCTTAACGAGAACGCGACGGTGACGATTGCGCATTCGCGCTCAAAGGATCTGCCGCAACTCTGCGCCCGTGCCGATCTGGTCTATGCCGCCGTCGGCAAGCCCGAGATGGTCCGCGCCGACTGGATCAAGCCGGGCGCCACCGTGATCGATGTCGGCATCAATCGCCTGCCTTTGGCCGACGGCAAGACCCGGCTGGTCGGCGACGTTGCCTTCAAGGAAGTGGCCGAGGTGGCCGGCGCGATCACGCCGGTGCCCGGCGGCGTCGGGCAGATGACGGTGGCGTGCCTGCTGGTGAATACGCTGCGCGCGGCCTGCGGGATTCACGGGCTGCCGAAGCCTGCGGTGTGAGCCGGCGCTCTCTCCACGTCATTGCGAGCGAAGCGAAGCAATCCATCTGTCCCCGCGCCGAGGCGTGGATTGCTTCGCTTCGCTCGCAATGACGGCGGAAATAGCTACCCCGCCGCAATTCTCGATCAGCCGCCGATAGAACCGGATCATGTCGGCATAGCCTTCGACAGGGAGGCGTTCGTTGGTGCCGTGGAAGCGCTTCAAATCTTCCGAATTGGCGCGCACCGGCGAGAAGCGGAAAATCTTGTCGGTGATGCCAGTGTAGTGGCGCGAGTTGGTGGCGGCCACCATCAGGCCCGGTGCTACGATCACGTCCGGATAGATTTCCCGGATGGTGCGGTTGAGCAGCTGGAACGACGGACTTGCGGTTGCCGTCACCGGCGGCGGGTCGGTATTGCCGGGAAACGGCTTGATGGAAATACGGTCGTTGGCGATCGTGCTGCGCACATGATCGATCACGCTGCCTTGCGTGTCGCCGGGGATCAGGCGGAAGTTGACGGTCGCCTCGGCATTGCCGGGCAGCACATTGTCCTTGTCGCCGGCGTTGAAGATCGTCAGCGCCGTGGTGGTGCGCACCATCGCCTCTGTCGGCCCGCTCTTTGCGAATTCCCGCAGCAACAGCGGCCTGAACAGCCAGAGGTTCGACAGCACCACGCGGTTGAAGCCGGACATCTCCGGCGCCAGCGTGTCGAACATCTCCGCGACGGTAGAGCGGATCTGCATCGGCAGGCGATGATCTTCCAGCCGCGCCAGCGCCGCGCTCATCATGCCGATCGCGGTGTCGCGCGGCGGCATCGACGAATGGCCGGGCGTGGCCTGCGCGTTCAGCACCAGCGTGGCATAACCCTTCTCGGCGACGCCGATCAGCGCGGCCGGCTTGTCGAGGCCCTTCATGATGCCTTCGGTGATCAGCAGGCCCTCGTCGATCACGAAGTCGAGACGGACGCCGCGCGAGGCGAGCAGCGCTGCGATCGATTTGGCGCCCGCGGTGCCGGCCGTCTCCTCGTCATGGCCGAACGCGAAATAGATCGTGCGTTTGGGGCGGAAGCCGGCCTTGGCCATGGCTTCGGCGGCCTCCAGCATGGAATAGAGGTTGCCCTTGTCGTCCCAGGAGCCGCGGCCCCAGATGAAGCCGTCGGCTATCACGCCGTCATAGGGCGGCTGTTGCCAATCCTTCTCGGTGCCCGGCGCCACCGGCACCACGTCCTGATGCGCGAGCAATGCGATCGGCTGCGCCTTCGCCTCCGAGCCCTCCCAGGTGTAGAGCAGGCTGTAGCCGGCGACGATTTCGCGTTTGGCCGCGGCATGAAAGGCCGGAAAGCTCTTTTCGATATGCGCGTGCATGCCGTGCAGCGCTTCGGCGTGCTGGTCGGGCTTTTCGTAACTTGAAATGGTGCGGAAGCGGATCGCTTCGGCCAAGCGCCTGGCCGCGGCCTGTGCATCGACCTCGGCGCGCGGCACCGCCGTCACCTGAAGCTGCCGCGAACCGTGGGTGAGGGTGTTGAACGCCAGCGCGCCGGCGAGGATGACGATGGCCAGAACCGCGAGCAGCAGGATGTTGCGGGTGATGCGGATCAGCCGGCGCATGGTGTTGCTCTCTCCCCGTCATTGCGAGCGAAGCGAAGCAATCCATAAATCGCGCCGCACGCGCAAGCTTCTGGATTGCTTCGTCGCTAACGCTCCCTTGCGCAAACGCTTCGCGTTTACCGCAGGCAATGACGGTATCCGTCGCGACGGCTACTTCTTCTTCGCCCGTTCGATGCCTTCCAGGATCAGCCGGTGGGCGTCCTCGGCGCCGCCCCAGCGCAGCACCTTCACCCATTTGCCGGGTTCGAGATCCTTGTAGTGCTCGAAGAAGTGCTGGATCTGCTGCAGCGTGATATCGGGGAGGTCGCTGTAAGTTCCTGACCTTGTCGTAGCGCTGGGTCAGCTTCGAGGACGGCACCGCGATGATCTTCTCGTCGCCGCCGGCCTCGTCTTCCATCAGCAACACGCCGACGGGGCGCACGCTCATCACGGCGCCCGGCACGATCGCGCGGGTGTTGGCGACCAGCACGTCGCAGGGGTCGCCGTCGCCGGACAGCGTATGCGGGATGAAGCCGTAATTGCCGGGATAGCGCATCGCCGTATAGAGGAAGCGGTCGACCACCAGCGTGCCGGCTTCCTTGTCCATTTCATATTTGATCGGCTCGCCGCCAACGGGCACTTCGACGATGACGTTGACGTCGTGCGGCGGATTTACTCCGATCGGGATGGCGTCAATACGCATGTCAGGCTCCGCTTGGCGTTGGGGGACGCGCCCTGAACCGGGCGCACATTAGCGCCGGTTTAGCGCCGCAGTGCAGCAGGGGGAAGCCTCAAATAGAGCCTGATCCGGAAAAGGGGTGTCGATTTTCCCGCGCGACAAACGCACGCGTCGGCGCGGAGATCATGCTCAAAACAAAGATTGGACCGGACTTTAGTTGGTCCAGGCGAAAGCGACCTTGTCGAGCGACTTCGGCCCGAACTTCTCCGAGGAGCGCGCCACCATGCGGCCGCCGAGCGCGCGGTAGAATTCCGTCGCCGGGTCGTTGTCGGACAGCGCCCAGATCACCATGCTCTTCAGCCCGCTCTGCATCAGGTCGCGCCGGGCGGAGGTGAAGAGGCGGCGGCCGAAGCCGAGGCCCTGGAATTCCGGCCGCAGATAGAGCTCGTAGATCTCGCCTTCGAAATGCAGGCTGCGGGCGCGGTTGCGGCCGTAATTGGCGTAGCCTGCGACCTTGTCGCCGAACACCAGCACGCTGACGCGGCTGCCTTTGCGGATCGCGCTGTCCCACCATTGCGGGCCGCGACGGTTGATGAGTTTTTCGAGCTCGGCACCGGGAATGATGCCCTGATAGGCCGAGCGCCAGGCTTCATCATGCGTAGACGCCACCGCGGCTGCGTCTGCAGCCTTGGCCGGTCGGACCTCGATCAGGGTTGTGCTCATATCCTGATCAAAGCAAGTCGGCGGGCCGGCTTCAAGGTCCATCGTTAATTATCGGTTAACCTGTGGATTTTCTGCATCAGTTTTCTGCTCTTATGTATCGAAAGAGGACAATGGTGCTGTCCTTAACCGGTATTTGCCGATGAATGCGGGCGAAATGGTTGTCAGAATCGGCCAAAGAAACGCCTGCGCGGATTCCGTTCACGGAAAAATGCGCTGGATTTGATTCGCCGGCGGTATTCTGTTGGTGACTTCGCAAAATACGCCCCGCCGTCGGCTGTGTCAGGCCCGTTCATGCATCCGCCAAACCTGCTTTTTGCGCTGGTTCTCGTGGCCGCGCTCGGTATGAAGGCCGCATCCGCGCAGCCCGCCCTTGGCGCGCAAGGTGCGGAGGGCGAGCCGCACCGGCTGCAGCAATGGCTGGTACCTTCTCCCGATCCCGTCACCGCGGCGCATGCGGTGCTGTTTCGGCCGCCCGGCGAGGGGCCGTTTCCGCTCGCCGTGATCGCGCACGCCTCCACCCAGAACGTGTTGCGACGGGCGCAAATGCCGCAGCCCGAATACCGCGCGCTCGCCGCCTGGCTGGTGGCGCGCGGCTTTGCCGTGCTGGTCCCCGAACGTCCGGGCCACGGCGCGACCGGCGGAAAATACCTCGAAGATCAAGGCGGCTGCGACGAGGCCGATTACGCCAAATCTGGCCGCGTCACGGCGGATGAGATCGCCGCTGCCGCCGGCTTCATGCGCAAGCAGTCCTTCATCCGTCCCGAGGCCATGGTCGTGATCGGCCATTCGGCCGGCGCCTGGGGCGCGCTGGCGCTGGCCGGCGAAGATCCGAAAAAAATTGCCGCCATCGTCGCGTTCGCGCCGGGGCGCGGCGGGCATGCCAATGATTTGCCCAACCGGGTCTGCGCGCCGCATACGCTGATGGCCGCGGCGGGCGAGTTCGGCAAGGCCGCGCGCGTGAAGGTGACCTGGCTGGTGGCCGCCAATGACAGCTATTTCTCGCCCGCATTCTCGCGCCAACTGGTCGACGCGTTTCGTGGCGCCGGCGGCAAGGCCGATTTTCACGTGCTGCCGGCCCATGGCAGCGAGGGGCACTGGCTGGTGGAAACCGAGGGCGGGGTGAAACTCGCCGGCCCCGAACTCGATCGCGCCTTGAAGGCCCGAACCGGCAACCTCGGCGAAGAAGCGATGACGCTGTATTTCCTCGTCAAATATCTGCATGTGATCGGCGCGATCGTCATTCTCGGCACCGGCGCCGGCATCGCGTTCTTCATGCTGATGGCCCATCGCAGCCGGGACGCGGCCTTCATCGCGCGTACGGCTGAAACCGTCGTGATCGCCGACATGCTGTTCACGCTGACGGCGGTGCTGCTGCAGCCGGTGAGTGGCGGCGTGCTGATGTGGCTGTCCTCGACCGCGTGGAGCGAGCGCTGGATGGTGACCTCGCTCGGGCTCTATGCGGTCGCGGGGCTGTTCTGGGTGCCGGTCATCTTCATGCAGATCGAAATGCGCGATCTCGCGGCGCAAGGCGGCTGAGAATAACCAGGGGTTGCCGCCGCGCTATTTCGCACTTTTCCACCGCTGGTTTCTGTTCGGGATTCCCGGTTTTGGCTCCGTCATGGCTATTCTCTGGTTGATGATCGCCAAACCGATCTAGGCAAGCATGAACGCCGACATCCGAAAGATCCTCGTGCTCGGCGCCTCCGGCCTGATCGGCCGGTTCGTCACCGACGATCTGCGCGCGCGGGGATTTCCCGTGGTGGGTGTCGCCCGCAAACTGTCCGCGTCGCAGAAGGGCGGCGCGCTCGATCTCGAACTGCCTGTCATGTCGATGGAAGCGGCCACGCTGGCGCGGCTGCTGCGCGATCACCGCATCGATGTCGTCGTCAATTGCCTCGGCGTGCTGCAGGACGGCCCCGGCAGCGACACGACCGCCGTGCATTGCGATTTCGTCGCGCGGTTGTTGCAGGCGATCCGCGACAGCGACCGTGCGATCCGGCTGGTGCATATCTCGATTCCCGGCACGACCGAGACCGACCGAACCGCCTTCAGCACCACCAAACGCGTGGCCGAGCGGCTGATCGCCGAATCCGGCGTAGCGTTCACGATCCTGCGGCCGGGCTTCGTGGTGGCGCTTGCGGCCTATGGCGGCAGCGCCATGGTGCGCTCGCTGGCGGCGTATCCGCTCGATCTTCCGGCCACTGAGCGGGCCGCGCCATTCCAGCCGGTCGCCATGGAGGACATTGCCGCGACCGTCGCCTGGCTTGCCGAGCGCGATTCCAGCGAGGCGAACGCCGTGACATGGGACCTGATGCAGGAGCAGCCGGTCACGCTCGGTGACGTGATCGATCAATTCCGCGAGGTGTTCGGCACCGGCAGATGGTGGCGCATCGTGATGCCGGCGTTCCTGCTCGATCTCGGCGCCAGGCTCGGCGATCTCGCCAACCGGCTCGGCTGGATGCCGCCGATGCGAACCACCGCGATCGCGGAGCTGCGCCGCGGCGTCAGCGGCGATCCCGCCGACTGGATGGCCGCGACCGGCATCGTGCCGAAGCGCATCGAACAGACGGCCGGAAAACGCCCGGCGACCATTCAGGACAAATGGTTTGCCCGGCTGTTTCCGATCAAGGCGCTGATGATCGCAAGCCTCGTGCTGTTCTGGGTCGTCTCGGGCTTCATCGCGCTGGTGATTTCCTATGACGCCGCGGCAGGGATCCTGAGCAGCCACGGCTTTCCGCCGTCGCTCGTCGCTCCCGTCACAATTGGCACAAGCCTGATGGATATGAGCATCGGCGTGCTGATCGCGTTCCGCCGTACCGCGGCAGTTGGCCTGATCGCGGGCATCGTCGCGTCGCTCGGCTATATGGTCGGCGCGGCGATCCTGACGCCGGACCTCTGGATCGAGCCGCTCGGCGCGCTGGTGAAGACCGGCCCCGCCGTCGTGCTGATGCTGGTGGCGCTGCTGACCCTGGACAACCGATGATCCAAGCCATGACCGAACCTATGACCCATTGGCCCGACGATGACGTGATCCTCTACGACGGCGTCTGCATCTTCTGCTCGCGCTGGGTCCGCTTCGTCGCCACCCGCGACGCCGAGCGAAGATTCCGCTTCACCGCGATCCAGTCGCCCTACGGGACGCGGCTGGCGCAGGCGTTCGGCATCGATCCCGATGATCCCGATACCAACGCCGTCGTGCATGGCGGCGTGGCCTGGTTCAAATCCGATGCGGCGCTGACGGTGCTGAGTTCACTGCCCGGCTGGCGATGGACCCGCGCGCTGTTCGTTGTCCCGAAGCCGGTGCGCAACGCCGTCTACAGCCTCGTCGCGCGAAACCGGTATCGGATCTTCGGGAAGTACGACGAATGCTTCGTGCCGGATGCGGAGATGCGGGCGAGGGTGATGGAGTAGGTACGTCATGGATCTTGCCAAATGTTCGGATGAAGCATTCTCCTCTCGCGGGGAAAGCGCCGTATGACAGGTGTCATTGCGTATCCAAAACTGCATGTGCCGAAAGGCGAGGATTTTCTGCTGCTTTCGCCGACGGCGCAGGCCCACGCCTACCGGAATGTGGATCGGATGTTCGCGACACGGGCGATCCGCCGAGGCAATTCGGTTCTGCAACTGGCGCGCGGACAGGAGATTTCGCCCCGCTATCAGGCCGGGCAGGAGGTCCATGGCGTCGACGCGTACATGGATCGCGCCAATGTCGCGGGGCTGCTCGTCATCAGGCACGAAAAGATCGTCCTGGAGCGCTACTCCCTCGGGTTGGAGGAGAGCGCACGCTGGTCATCGATGTCGATGATCAAGTCGCTGACGGCGACGTTGGTCGGCGCTGCCCTGCAGCAGGGCGCGATCGCGAGCCTGGACGACGCGGTGTCCAGATATATCCCGGCGCTGCGCGGCTGCGCCTACGACGCGGTCACCATTCGCAACCTGATCACCATGTCATCAGGTGTGCGCTGGAACGAGGATTACACCGACCGGAATTCAGACGTCAATCGTTACAGCAAATCGCTTGGCGACAAGGTTCCGGGAGGCGTTCTGGCGCTGATGCGCAGCTTGAAAGCCGAACATCGGCCCGGCAGTCAATTCAATTACAATACCGGCGATACCTACGTTCTCGGCAGCCTGATATCGGCGGCGACGGGAAAAACCCTGGCCGACTACATGTCCGAGACGATCTGGTCCCGCCTCGGCATGGAGTTCGACGCGTTCTACACGCTGGAATCCGAGGCCGGGCAGGAGATCGGCGGCAGCCGCGCCGGGATGGCGCTGCGGGATTTTGGCCGCTTCGGCGTCTTCCTTCTGCGCAACGGTGTCGTCGATGGCACGGCCAGTGCTTCCTCCGGATTGGGTCGAACATGCCGGCCGCCCGGCATTCGTCCTCGATGCCGCAACCAATCGCTACGGGGCGGCGGGATACGGTTACAGCTGGTGGCTCGATCCGGACGGATCCATGGTCGCCGTCGGCTTTGCCGGCCAATCGCTCTACGTCAACCGGAAGAACAAGGTCGTCATCGTCACGCTGTCCTGCCAGCCGCAACCACCCTATTCGGCCGCCTATGGCGTTGATCTCAAAACCGAGTATCACGCCTTCAAGGACGCCGTGCTCGCTGCGTGCGGCTGATCCGGGAACGTGAGCTATTCGCTCGCGAGCGAAGCCAGCACTTCCTCCGCCGCCCGCTCTCCGCTGTCTCTCGCTCCATGCGCGGTCGAGAAAAACTCCGGCGAGGTCGCTTCACCCGCAAAGAACAGCCGCCCGTCGACCGGCGCGGCTAGCACCTCGCGGTCTCCCGCATGACCCGGCAGCGCGTGCGAATACGAACCTCGCGCAAACGGATCATGGGCCCAGCGCGATTCCGCAAGCGGCTTCAGCTTGCGGCGAAAATCGTTGCCGAGGAACGACACGATCTCGTCGATGCTTGCTGCGGCGAGCGCGCCTTCGCCGGCGTCTTCCAGCGATTGCGCAAAACGGCCGCCGAAAAAACCTTCGATGCAGGGCTGGCCGAATGGGCGGAAATGATACGTGCCCATGGCGGTGCGCATGGTGGCGGCGCGCAGATTGCCTTCTTCCGGCAGCGCCTCCGGCTCGTCCAGAGCGAGCGTCACCTTGTCGGCGAGGCCGAGCGGCAGGCCGCGCGCGGCGTCGACTTTTGCCGGCAGGGGCGGGTGAAAGCGGATGGCCTCGTCGGCGATCAGGTTGGTCGGCACGGTGACGATGACCTTGTCGGCCGTCAGCGTGCCCTGCGAGGTCTCGATGCGGACGCGCTTTGCCGAATGATCGATCAGCGTCACCGCGCAATTGAGCGCGAGCGGGCATGACGCGCCATAGGCGGCAATCATCGCGCCGTAGCCGCGGCGGATGCGCCAGTTGAGGTCGGTATCTTCATAGGCGTCCATATCGAGAATGGAGACCTGATCGAGCTCGCAGCCATTGATGTAGGTCGAGATCGCATCGATCATCGGGTTCCAGCGGTTGCCGGGCTCGAGATAAAGGTTGGCGGCGCTGTCGCGGCCGCTTCGTTCGGCCTCTTGCGCGGCTTGCTCGGCACGATCGTAGAACGCGTCGAGCGCGCGGATAAAGTCGTCGCGGTCGTCTTGCGGAAACGCCTTGCCATAGGCGCGCTCGCGCCAGGGCGGCAGCGCCTTGTTGATCTCGAAATTCAGATCTTCGGCAATTTTGACGAAGGAGTTTTGGTCCGCCGAATGCAGCCAGCCGCAGCCGACGTCGAAGGTGACGTCAGGCGAGGCCATGATGGTGTGCGCCCGGCCGCCGACGCGGTCGCGCGCTTCCAGCACGAGGACGGAGAGACCGGAATTTTTCAGCGCATTCGCGGCGCCAAGGCCCGCGGCGCCGGCGCCGATGATGGCGACATCGACTGAGGAGGGGAGGGACGTCATACGGTAGCCTCTAGCACGATCGCGCGTGGGCAAAAAGCCGGCCGTCGGCCGCCGTGCGTCGCCGCAATACGGTACGTGCCTCGGTCCCAATGCAGATGCCGATCACAACCGCTGGATGATGCGACGCGGGAAAGCAACAAGACATCTTGCGTCTCGTTCTGTAGTTGTGTTGAATAAGGTATTCTCTCGCGTATCTATTTCAGATCTGGGATTCTGCCATGGCCGCATTTGATCCCGCCACCGGACACAAAAGAACAGCGATACTTGTCGTTCACGGCATCGGCAGCCAGCGGGCGCTGGAAACCATGCGCGGGGTGATCCGGGGCGTCTGGCTGGACCGCAACAACCCTGACGACCAGGGCAAGAAGGTCTGGACGCACCCGGAACGGGATGGCGCCGATATCGACCTGTCCGTCATGACGACCAGCAAGGTGCCGGACACCGAGGACACGCGCGTCGACTTCCACGAACTGTACTGGGCTCACCTGATGAGCGAAACCAAGGCAGTCGCGGTGCTGCTCTGGCTGTACGAGCTTTGCCGCAAAGGCCCGATCATGAAGCTCGGAATGAACGGGCTGTGGTGGGCCGCGGCCATTTTCCTCTGCCTCATGAATTTATCGTTCGCCTTGCTGGCGTTGCACGGCATTTTCCTGTTCTCACGGAGCAGCGCGCAGATCTGCTTGTCGCGCCGTTTTTGCTGCTTTTCGCGAGCATCCTGGTTGGCCTTGGTATTGCGTGCAGGTGGTTGGCGTTCCGGCTCATCGGATGGCTTCTCGTTCCGCTCTGCGTTGGAATCGGTTTGGCTGCCGTCTACGTCCTCGTCGGGCGGCGGTTTCCGGGCGGTTCGGAGATTCCAGACGGCGCTGAACTCGTGACCCTCATCGGGCTGCCGACGCTAATCGCGCTGATCGCGACCGGTCTGGCCATGGGAAAACAGGGGTTGCGCGCGTTCTGCTGGGCGCTTTTCATTTCGCTGGTCATGTTCGTCGCATCGTCGTTGCCGACCGGTATCTGGAATCCGAAGACGGACATTGTCTTAACCGTGATCAAAGGGTTGGGTATGGGGGCTGAACTCGCCGTGGAGCGTCGCGGCGGCGTCGGCGGTGATCGGACTCTATTTGATCGTCAACGCTGCGTTCCTGCAGCCGTATCTCGGCGATGCCGCGCGCTACTTCCGCAATTCACCGGGCAACGTCGCGGTGCGCCGGGCGATCAGGAAGGAGGCCGTTGATACGCTGGAGCGCCTGCACAACGGTCAGTACGATCGGATTGTCGTCGTCGCGCACAGCCTCGGGACCGTCGTCGCTTACGATATGTTACGCGCCTATTTCAGCAGGGTCTCCGGCGATCTGCCGTCGGTCACACAGCTTGGCCAGGACTTCGCTGATATTGACGCTGCCAAATGGCAGCCGGAGGACAGAAACGCCACGGTCGCGGACAAGAGGGCGCTACGGACGAAGGCGCGGAAGGCAATCGCGAAGATAGAATATGCGGCCAGCCAACCGCACGATGGGCAGCGCAAAAAGAGCTGGCTGGTGACCGACTTTGTCACGCTGGGGAGCGCACTGACGCACGCGTACTTCCTGATGTGTCTGGACAAGAAGCGCACCGAGTTCGGCGACGACATCGAAGCCGATGCTAAGGCGGGCAGCAAAGGCGATCCTAAGAACGACGTCGAAATCGGTCTCAAGCGCGATTTCGCCCGTCGCGTCAGGGAAAGAGAGTTTCCGACTTGCCCGCCGAAGCAGCTGGACGAAGACGGCCTGCTAACCTTCAAGAACCCGAAAACGGAGGAGCGGCAAGTCCACCACGGCGCCTTATTCGGGCTGACCCGATGGACCAATATCTATTTTCCACGGGCGCAGATCTTCTGGGGGGACGCCATCGGCGGCGCGCTGTCGCCGATCTTCGGCTCCCACATCGTCGATCTCGCGGTATCGACCAAGAAGGCCGGTGGGGACGACTTCTTCACCCACACCGCCTATTGGGACATCGAACGCAAGCCTGACACCCATCAGGCTCCGCATATCGAGGCGCTGCGCAAGGCGATCGACCTCGCCGATACCGCTGGCCATCGACCTTGTTGACGAAGGCTGCGATCCGAACAAAGACGAAGGCCGTTAGGGCCTGGTCGGTTTTGGACCGGGCTCCTAATTCCTGTTTTGACGCGAAGCGGTATCGACGGCTCAAGTCCGGTAGCGGCTACGCTCGAAATCGGCCTATAACCTACGCCACCGCTTCCTTGGCCTTTTCCGCGCGCTTGCGGTCGTTGGCGTCCAGGAACTTCTTGCGCAGGCGGATCGACTTCGGGGTCACTTCGACCAGCTCGTCGTCCTCGATATAGGCCAGCGCCTTTTCCAGCGTCATCCGGATCGGCGGCGTCAGGCGCACCGCTTCGTCCTTGGAGGTGGTGCGGATGTTGGTGAGCTGCTTGCCCTTGAGCACGTTGATCTCGAGGTCGTTGTCGCGGGTGTGCTCGCCGACGATCATGCCCTTGTAGACCTTCCAGCCCGGCTCGATCATCATCGGGCCGCGGTCTTCCAGCTTGAACATGGCGTAAGCCACCGCTTCACCCTGATCGTTGGAGATCAGCACGCCGTTGCGGCGGCCCTGGATGTCGCCCTTGTAGGGCGCGTAGCCGTGGAACAGGCGGTTCATGATCGCGGTGCCGCGGGTGTCGGTCAGCAGTTCGCCCTGGTAGCCGATCAGGCCGCGGGTCGGCGCGTAGAACACCAGCCGCAGGCGGTTGCCGCCGGACGGGCGCATCTCGATCATCTCGGCCTTGCGCTCGCTCATCTTCTGCACGACGACGCCGGAATGCTCCTCGTCGACGTCGATCACGACTTCCTCGATCGGCTCCTTCCACAGGCCGGTCGCCTCGTCCTTCTGCAGCACCACGCGCGGACGCGACACCGAAAGCTCAAAGCCTTCGCGGCGCATGGTCTCGATCAGGATCGCGAGCTGCAATTCGCCGCGGCCGGAGACTTCCATCGCATCCTTGTCGGAAGCCTCGACCACGCGGAGCGCGACATTGCCTTCGGCTTCGCGCAGCAGGCGGTCGCGGATCATGCGGGAGGTCACCTTGTCGCCTTCGGTGCCGGCGAGCGGCGAGTTGTTGACGATGAACGACATCGACACCGTCGGCGGATCGATCGGCTGCGCCACCAGCGGCGTCTCGATGGAGGGATCGCAGAAGGTGTCGGCGACGGTGCCCTTGGTGAGGCCCGCGATCGCGACGATGTCGCCGGCGTCGGCTTCATCGAGCGGGGTGCGCTCGATGCCGCGGAAGGCGAGGATCTTGGTGATACGGCCCGTTTCGATGGTCTTGCCGTCGGCCCCTAACACCTTCACCTGCTGGTTCGGCTTGATCGAGCCCGAGGTGATGCGGCCGGTGATGATGCGGCCGAGATAGGGGTTGGCTTCGAGAATGGTGCCGATCATCCGGAACGGGCCTTCCTCGACGGTCGGCGGCGCGACGTGGCGCACGATCAGGTCGAACAGCGGCTGCATGCCGGCTTCGTGGGAGCCGTCCGGGCTATCGGCCATCCAGCCCTGCTTGGCCGACCCGTAGAGGATCGGGAAATCGAGCTGCTCCTCGCTGGCGTCGAGGGCAGCGAACAGGTCGAACACTTCGTTGATGACTTCGGTCGGGCGGGCGTCGGGACGGTCGACCTTGTTGATGACGACGATCGGCTTCAGCCCGACCTTGAGCGCCTTGGAGACCACGAACTTGGTTTGCGGCAGCGGGCCTTCGGCCGCGTCGACCAGCACCAGCGCGCCATCCACCATGTTCAGGATGCGCTCGACCTCGCCGCCGAAATCGGCGTGGCCGGGGGTGTCGACGATGTTGATGCGGGTGTCCTTCCACTGCACCGAGGCGGCCTTGGCCAGAATGGTGATGCCGCGCTCGCGCTCCAGGTCGTTGGAGTCCATCGCGCGCTCAGTGACCTTCTGGTTCTCGCGATAGGTGCCGGATTGCTGCAGCAGGCGGTCGACGAGGGTGGTCTTGCCGTGGTCGACGTGGGCGATGATGGCGACGTTACGAAGGTTCATGGCTCTTCTTCTGGTCGTGCAAAGGTTAATGCGCGATCTCACCGGAAAACCGGGACCCACTTTTCCGGATCGCGCTCTAAAACCTGGAATTCTGGCGCGTGATGACGCTTCTTCGAATCGTCATCCCGCTCCATCTATTTTGTTTGAGCATGATCTCCGGGAAAGCGTACCGCGTTTGTCCCGAGGGAAAACCGGTAACCACTTTTCCGGATCATGCTCCGGGGGCGCTTTTCCCCCAAAAAGGAAGCCCGGCCAAAAGGACCGGGCAATACCTTACGCGTTGCGGCGCAATATATTCAGAAAACGCCAAAAAACAATGGTTTGTTTGGCATTTGGTTAGTCGATTTTGGGCCTGTCGCCGGCCTTAATTGCCCTTTTCGGGGTCGGGATAGACCCCCCGCAAGACCTCCTCGAAATGGGCTTTGACCGCCTCGTTGCACTGGCAGGACCGGTTTCGCATGGCATCCGGGTTGCGGATCAGGATCGAGCCGCGCCGGGTCTCCAGCGTGCCTTCCGCCTTGAAGGTCTGAATGACCCTGCTGGTATAGGAGCGGCCGACCCCGAGCAGGGTCGCCAGTTGCTCGTGAGTCAGCGGCACGACCTCGTCGCCATCGGCGCGTTCCATCGCCGAAACGATCCATTTCGCCGTGCGCTGCTCGATCGAATGGATCGCATTGCAGGCGGTGGACTGGAAGATCTGGGCCAGCATGCAGTCGGCGTAACGTGCGAAAATGTTGCTCAGCGTACGTGATTTTAGTTTCGCCGCGTCGAGCTTGCCGACCGGCAGCCGCACGAAGGGACCTGCGAATTTGACGGTGATGCGGGTATAGGCGGGGAGATGGCCCTGGCTGACGATGCCGCCGACGGCGCCTTCGCGGCCGATCAGGATGGTCTCGACATCGCGGCCGTCCTCGTTGGTCACCATGTAGGACACGAGGCTGGGGCCGCAGGGGAAGTGCACGGTCTCGACGTGGTCGCCGGGGCTGTAGAGCAGATCGTTCCGGCCTGCGTCGGCCGGGACGAGGTGCGGTTCGATCAACGCAAAATCGGCGTCGTTCAGTCGGCGCAGCAGATTGTTGAACGGCCGCTCGCCGGCCGTGTCTTCCTGTCGCAAAATCATTTAGGTTCCTGCTCCCCGCCGGAGCACAATAATCAATCCAATCCCGTTTATATGTTCACTAGTGAACAGACGGTAGAACGTACATATGGTGGTTTCAGTTCCGGAACCAGCGATGCGCTTTTACGGGCCGTCGGCTGGCATTGCGACTTCCGGGGCTTCGGCCGGGCTTCCGAGCAAATGCTGAACCTTGAACTGGCGAGAGAAATGGAACCCGCCTCCTACGACGGCCTGCCCAACGATGTCCTGATCGTTGAAGACGATCCAATCATTGCGCTCGATTTCGAAGACACGATTTTGGGGTTTGGCGTGAAGACGGTGCGGACCGCCGCGAACGTGGCCAAAGCGCTCGATATGATCGCCGACCGGCCGCCGCAATTCGCATTGCTCGACGTCAGCCTCATTCGCGAGAAGAGTTTTGCCGTGGCCGAACGGCTGCAGGCGCTCAAGATTCCATTTGCCTTCGTCACCGGCTATGGCGCCGACGTCCGGCTTCCGGCTGCATTCGCGGCGAAGCCGCGGCTGCCCAAGCCCTATTCGACCGACGCGTTGCAGGCGCTGCTGAAGAACTGCGGCAGCAGGCCTTGAGCGGCTGCTGCGGCCGTCGCAACAGCTACACGGGTTTGGGATCGAGCGTTGTCGACCACAGCGCCACGTCGGCGCGGTCGCGCAAGGTCACCGTCATCTGTCCGCTGGCGCCGTCGATCCGGACGTGGCCGAAGAACTGCATCCCGGCGGATGGCGGCAGGTTCTGGTTGCCGGGCCCCGGCGCCTTGATGAACTTCAGTTCGGGTCCGAAGGTGTTGTCGAGTTCGTTCGGGCCGAACGTGCCGGCGTGCAGCGGCCCGGCGACGAACTCCCAGAACGGGTCGAACTCCCCAAATTGCGCCTTGTCGGGATTGTAGTAGTGCGCGGCCGCGTAGTGCACATCCGCCGTCAGCCACACGGTGTTGACGACGCCTGATGTCTTGATGAAGCGCAAGAGGTCGGCGATCTCCAGTTCGCGGCCGCGCGGCGGCCCGTCGCCCTGCGCAACGGCCTCCGAGCCCTGCTTGTTGCGTGCATCGTCATACACGATGATGCTGAGCGGCATGTCGGATGCGATCACTTTCCAGGTGGCGCGCGAATTCAGCAGCCCCCGTTTCAGCCATGCCATCTGTTCCGGGCCGAGGAAGAAACTTTCGGGGCCGTAAGTGTCCTGCTGGTTCGGGCCGTTGGCGCCGCGATAGCTGCGCTCATCCAGCATGAACACGTCGAGATGGGGTCCATAGTTGAGCGTGCGATAGACCCGTCCCGGCTCCACGATGCTTTCGCGCATCGGATACATTTCGTGGAACGCGCGCGCCGCGCGGGCGGCGAGCAGGCTGATGTTGCGTTCCTTGTAGGCCGCGGGCAATTCTTTCGAGAGCGACCAGTTGTTGGTGACTTCGTGGTCGTCCCATTGCACGAAGACCGGCACCTCGGCGTTGAACGCGCGCAAATGCTCGTCCATGAAATTGTACTTGTGCGCGGCGCGGAATTCGTCGAGCGTTTCGGCGACCTTTGCCTTCTCCGGAATCGTGAAATTCTTCCAGACCTTGCCGTCGGGAAGCGTCACCTCGCTCTTGATCGGTCCGTCGGCATAGACGGTGTCGCCGGAGTGCAGCAGGAAATCCGGGCGATGCTTGCGCATGGTGGCAAAGGTGAACATGCCGCCGTCGTCAGGATTGATGCCCCAGCCCTGTCCGGCAACGTCGCCGCCCCAGACGAAACTGACGTCGCGCCGATCGGCCGGCGCGGTGCGGAACCGTCCGACCACCGGCTCGCTTTCGATGCCGGTATGCGCGAGGTCGCGAAACCGGACACGGTAGAAAATATCCTGCCCGGCAGGCAGGTTTTCCAGCAGCATTTTCGCGGTGAAGTCGCTTTCGGGCAGCGCCGCGATCGGCGGCAGGGTCCGTGCGTTGGCAAAGGATTCTGTCGTCGCCACATCGACCAGCATTTGCGACGGTCGGTCGGCGCGCGCCCATACCACGCCGCCATCGGCGCCGACGTCGCCGGATTGCACGCCGGACGTAACGATAGGCCGGTCGGCGGCGCGGCTGAGATAGGGTATCGCAAGGGCGCCCATTGCGCCGGCGCCGCGGAGCGAGGAAACGGCGGCGGGAAAGTCCGCGAGAAATCCTGAACGTCATGCGACCTCCTTCGATCCGGTGCGAGAATGCAATGCCGGCCTCGCCAGATCTAGAAAGAATTGATGACGGTTCGATTGCCGAAATTTATCAGGCGTTGCTGGCCGCGCGGAATTGCGCGCTCGCCCGTTGCAGGTTTTGCGGCATGCTCATCAACAGCGCCTTGCGGTCGGCCACCGCGTTGTGGAACTGCTCGATCGCGATGTTGAACGCGGTCAACGTGCCTTCCTCGATCGCGCCGTGCTCGAAGCATTGCAGCGTGTCGCGCAGAATGGCGTCGGCTTCCGACTGCATCTGGTCGAGTTCTTCCATCGAATCGCATTGGCGGGCGGCGGTCAGCATGTCGAGCAGCCGGTCGCGCTGCGAGGTGTTGACGCTGCGATCATCCTTCTTGAGATATCCGGCGAACCAGGCGCCGGCGGAACCCATCGCCGACAGCGCCATCAACGCCCACCAGATGTAATCGCTGTAGCGGTCGAGGAAGGTCTTTTCCTCGCCGTCGACAAAGGCGGCGGCGCCGGGATGAACGGGGATCGTGGCGTCCTTGTCGGTATCGGGCGTCTCGATCTTGGCGGCCAGCGGAAATTCGTTCTTCAGCGTCTGGCGGATCGCAAACAACTGCCGCGTAAAGATCGCGATGGTGGATTCCGCAATACCCCTGCGCGCCACGATGTGGTGCGAGAAGCTGATCGTCTTGATCTCTTCCTCGGGCCGGCCCGGCGCGCCGCCAAATGTTCCGGCCGGGATGGCGGAGGCCTCGTAGGCGGGATGGTTCTGCGCAATCGCCTCGGCCGAATCGATCGCGAGGAATTTCGGCGTGCCGCCGTCGCGCACGGAGGCTGTGATCGCGTCCGCCGTGATCTTGCTGTTGACCGGGCCGGCGGCGAGATAGGCGTCTGCCTTCTGGTTACGGATGGCCTCGGCAGCCTCGTTGGCGGGGAACTGGATGATCTCGACCTTTGCCGGATCGACGCCGTACTGCCGCAGGATCATCTTGAGCAGATTGACGTTGGCCTGGGTGCGGCCGACGACGCCGATGCGGCGTCCGACGAGCTGACCGATTTTCGTGATGGCGGGTGCAGCCTTCTTTCCCTTGGTCTTGGCCGCAGGCGGCACCCACAGCACCACGACGTTCTTGCGCAGCGTCGCCACGGCCTGCGCATTCTTCGGCACATCGAGGTCGCCCCTGATGATGGCGAGATCGGCCTTGCCCTCGCCGAGCAGATTGGCGCTCGCCAGCGCGCCATCGGTCTGCACCGGGCGCAGCCGGACCACGCTGTTTCGCTGGGTGTTGAAGGCCTGCGTCAGGTTCTGAACGACTTTGAGGTCGTCGCTGTTGGCCGGGCCGACGGCGATCCGCAGGGTCACTGGCCGCATGGCAAAGTAATAGCCGGCCGCCAGCGCGCCGACGATGGCCAGCACACCGGCCAGCGTGACGAAGGTCAACCGTCGTTTCGCTGAGCGGGGCGAGGGTGGGGCCGGCTTTTCCGAAAGGAGGTGGCCGTCGCTCATCAATCCCTAAACGATCGTTCGAGGTGCAATTTCGTGCCGCCGGCACGCTTACGCGGATATCCTAGCAAATTTCCCCGGTTAACCATTGTTACATCTGCGTCATGGTTAGCGGCGGTCGGTCCAAACCGCCATTGGAGGCCGGTTGCGGCCTGTTTTGGGCATGGATCCCCGATGCGGCCTTCGGTGTTAGGGTGGAAGCGGTCTGAAACGGGAGGCGATCATGGCGGAACGGCTGTCGGCGGAGGCGCGGAAATCGGCGCTGGCGGAACTTTCGGGTTGGTCCGAGACACAGGGGCGCGAGGCGATCGGGCGGACCTTCACCTTCAAGGATTTCAACGAGGCCTTCGGATTCATGTCCCGCGCGGCCCTGGTGGCGGAAAAGAGCGACCATCATCCGGAATGGAAGAACGTCTACAAGACGGTGGAAGTGGTGCTGGCGACCCACGACGCCGGTGGTGTGACCCGGCTCGACATCGATCTGGCCAAGGCGATGAATGCGATCGCGAAGCAATTGGGCGTCACCTGAGTTCGTGCACCCACGATCTTGCGGGGCGGTGCGGACATCCCCAATTCTTCAACCATGTGTCCGGCCGCGGCGATCCGCCGCTCCGGAGTCCTGAGGGAGCGCCGCGATGGCATCGTCCGATCACACCGTGGGTTTCGAACCGGCCGACCGGCTGGGGCAGGACCGTGAAAGCGTGCGTCGGCGCTTCTGGATCAAGTTCAAGCAGGTGGTGGCGCAACTTCCCTTCGCCGAAGACCTGCTCGCAGCCTATTACTGTGCGTTCGACAAGGAGACGCCGCGTCACGTGCAGGCGGCGCTGCTCGGCGCCGTCGCCTATTTCATCCTGCCGTTCGATTTCATGCCGGACATGCTGCCGTTGCTCGGCTTTACCGACGATGCCGCCGTCCTGGCCACCGCGATCCGCATGGTCGCGGGCCACATCACGCAGGAGCATCGCGATGCCGCCCGCGCTGCGCTGAAGCGCGGGATCGACACCGCTGAAGTGACGGAATAGCCGGCGGCCAGAGCCTTTTCCGTTCCGACGGAATCGAAACGGGGCTTCCGGATCAAGTCCGGGCAGCCCCGGATCAGAAGTTCCGGGACACGTGTCATTGTGCAGCTCGGAAACCGCTCTAATTCTAGCGCTGCGCCGGTTGGGGAACCTGCGCCCTCGCGCTTCGCTCGGCCTCCCAGGCCTGGAATTGCTTGAACAGGGTTTCCTTGTCCGCGTCCGTCTTGACGTTTGCCGCGGTCGCCGGGCTCTGTTTCAGGAATTCATCGAACTTGGCGCGCGACACGGCCTCGACGTTGTGGCTCTTGAGCCATTGCTCGGCGACCGGCAGACGCTGCCAATCGGGCAGCGGCGCCGACAGCGAGACCTCCTTCCACTTCGGGTGGAACGGCGGGTTCTGGAACGTCGGAAACTTCGTGAAAAACGCGTCCACGAACAGCGCCAGTTTGCGATAGCGGTCGGTGTTGGGGGCCCAGTTGTAGGCGGCGAGCACCGCAGGCACCGCGATGGTGTCGACGCGCGCGCCTTCCGCAATCAGGTTGGGGTAATCCTTTGAGGTGAGCGTGGCCGGCAGATAGTCGGTCTGCAGCGGCTTTGAATAGTCGACCGGAACCAGGTGGAAGCGGTTGTCCTGGAACGCTGCGACGGACTTGTACGGTTTGCCGCCGACGGCAATCACGGCGTCGATCTCGCCGGCCCTCATCTTCTCCATCGCGATGCGCTGTTCGAGATAGAGGAAGGTTGGCTTGATGCCGAGCCGCTCGAACACGACCGCCGCGGTGACGAAGGTGCCGCCATTTGGAAGATCGACACTGACCTTCTTGCCATTGAGCTGGCTGATGTTGGTGACCGATTTCGAGGCGAGGACGTACATCTCTTCATTGTAAAGCTTGGTCACATAGGTGAACTGCTTCTTGATGTCCTTCGCAAAGCCCTTCTTCTCGAGATAGTCCAGCGTATCGGCGCGCACGATGCCGAGGTCGACGCCCTGCAGGAACAGGATGTCGGCGACGCTCTGCACAGAGCCGCGCCCGACGATCGGAAGTACGCGCAACTTGTTTCCGTCGTCGAGCACGGAAGCGAGGTCAGCACCGAATTGCACATAGGTGCCGCCGATCGTTCCCGAGATCAGCGTGACCGTGTTGGCGTTCAGCGCCTGCTTGGTCGCAACCGAGCCGAACTGAAAAATGGCCTTCAGGCTTTCGCTGACCTTGGCTGGATCGTATTCCGTCTCCGCGGCCCGGGCCGCCGTGTTGCCGCACGCCATCGTCATGGCAAGCAATGCCATTCCGAGCAAATGTCGCATGGATACCTCTGCGCTGGTCTTGAGTAAGTGCCTAATTCTGCAGCTGACCGAGCCGCCGTTTCGCGTCCGCCGAACCGAGCTGGGCGGCCTTCTGATACCAAACCCGCGCCGACGCCGGATCGGGTGTGACGCTCCGCAAATCCTGGCTGCCCAGCACCTGCGGATCATACGTGCCCGCCAGCATCAGCGCCGCTTCCGCCTCCTGCGCGTCTGCGGCCCGTTCGAGCAGCAGCCGGGCGGAAGTGATGTCGCCGATCGAAAGCAGGCTCTTCGCCCGCTTCAGCAGCGCCGCAAGCTCGTCCGGATCGATGCGTCGTGCCGGAGCCGCCTCACGCGTCACCGGAACGGGCTCACGAACGGCCGGAGCAACCGCGACCACCGGGGCCGCCGGCGCTACCGCCGCGACCTCGCGGGCAGCGTCGCGCGCCACCGGCTCGGGTACCGCGACCTTGCCCTTGAGCGCGCTCTGATAGGCGGCGGCGATTTCGTCGCGCGTCGGCGATGCCGATGCCAACGCATTGGGCGGCGTGCGGCGAGCGGCCGCAACCTCCGCGCCGGTCGGTTCGGCGGCCAGCGGCGGAGCGGCAATGCGCTGCGGCTGCGCAGGCTCCGGCACCGCCGCGGCAAGCTGAGCAGCCGGTGGGCTGCCACCGCCGCCGCCGCCGAGCGAGGCGTTGAAGATGACGGCACGCGTCGAGTCGATGGAAAACAGCGCGAGAACAGCCGCTATCGCCGACACCACCACGACGCCGGTTACGATGCGCCCCGCGCGCGCTTTCTTCAGCCCACCGCTGCCGAACCGCCGGTTGCCGCTCGCGAAAGCATATTCGGAAAGCTGCTGATGAGCCTCCTCTTCGTAGTTGGAGAGGAAAAGCGGTACCTGCTCGTGTGGCGGCAGCTCCTCCGGCAGCACATCCGTCCGCTCAAACGACAGCGCAAAGGGCTGCTCGTATTGAGGCTGCTCATATTGGGGCGGCTCATACTGCGGCTGCGGCTCATATCGCAGTTGCTCTCGTAGCTGCTCGTATCGAGATTGCTCAGCTTCATACAACCGAGGATCGCTGATGGCTTCGTCGAACCGGTCGAACGGATCTCTTGACTGGGCCGGTCTGGTATTCTCCGCCATGATGATTGATGCTCCCCACTCTGAACGCAACGACGGGCGTCCCCATGCACCTACTTCTTGCTCTTGTTGACGTACAGGAGCCCCTTAACTGATGGTTAAAGTCGCACACGGAATGGGTTCAAAAAAGGACGGCGGCAGCTGCGAATGGGGAGATTTTTTGGTAAGATTGCGGCAGAGAAGCGGCATAACGGGATTTGAAAACACGCATTGTTACCGAGAAACGATCTCGGTGAGATGAATTATCCCGGTAACGTGACAAGAGGCACGCGGGATCAGCCCGCGCATCGCACAGCACGTTTGCGCGTCTTCAAGTGGATGGAATCCGGCATCTCCTCTCAGGGATGCAGGATTACCTTGCCCATCGCCTTGCGGCCGGCGAGCACCTTCAGCGCTTCGGCGGTTTGCGCCAGCGGGAAAGTGCGATCGACATGCGAGGAGATCTTGCCTTCCGCAGTCCACCTCACGAGCTTCTCCAGGTTGGCGCGGTTCTTCTCCGGATTAACCCTGGTCCACGCACCCCAGAACACGCCGCGGATATCGCAGCCCTTGAGCAGTGCCAGGTTGAGCGGCATCTTCGGAATGTCGCCGGCGGCGAAGCCGATCACCAGGAAGCGGCCTTCCCAGGCGATCGAGCGCAATGCGGCTTCGGCGTAAGTGCCGCCGACCGGATCGAAGATGATGTCGACGCCCTTGCCCCCCGTGAGCCGGCGCAAGCCCTCTTTCAGGTCTTCCTTGCTGTAGTTCAGCGTGAGCTCGGCGCCATGCGCCTTGGCAAATTCGAGTTTCTCGTCCGATGAGGCGCAGGCGATCACCTTCAGGCCCATCAGCTTGCCGAGTTCGCAGGCCGCAAGTCCGGTGCCGCCGGCAGCGCCCAGCACCGCAAGCGTCTCGCCGGGCTTCGGGCTGGCGCGGTCTTCCAGCGCGTGCAGCGCCGTGCCGTAGATGATGATGATCCCGGCGGCGCGATCGAAATCCAGATTGTCGGGAATTTTCACAATAGAGTTCGCGGGCAGCGCGATCTTTTCGCGCGCGCCGTTATGGCCGCAGGACGCGACCACGCGGTCGCCGACCTTCAGGTCGGTGACCCCGGCGCCGACGCTTTCGATCACGCCGGCAACCTCGGCGGCCGGCGAAAACGGGAAGGGCGGCTTGATCTGGTACTTGCCCTGGATCATCAGGATGTCGAAGAAATTCAGCGCCGCGGCCTTGATCGCAATCACGGCCTGTCCCGGTTCGGCCACCGGATCGGGGACGTCGGCCAGCACGAGGTCGTCGGGTTGGCAATATTGCGAGCAGAGAATGGCTTTCATGGGCGCACCTGATTTTCGGACCGAGAAAGATAAAGGCTGGATGCTTCTTGCCGGATTTGAAGGCACGCTACAATCCGATTCAGGCCCATGGCCTTGTGGTGATCGAAGGGGATTCAAACGATGTTTGAAAAGGGCTTGCTGGCGGGAAAGCGGATATTGGTCACCGGTGGCGGTTCGGGGCTCGGGGCTGCGATGGGGCACCGCTTCGTCGAGCTCGGCGCCGAGCTGATCATTTGCGGCCGCCGGCTCGAAGTGCTGGAGGCGACGGCGGCGCGGATGCGCAGCGAACCCGGCGGCAAGGTTGGCGTGATCAGCTGCGATATCCGCAACAGTGCCGCGGTCGACGCCATGATGGAAGAGATATGGCGCGAAGGGCCGATCGATGTGCTGGTCAATAACGCCGCCGCGACCTTCATCGCGCAGACCGAACATCTGTCGCCGCGGGCAGCCGACGCGATCCTGGCGCCGACGCTGCACGGCACGATGTATTGCACGCTCGCCGCGGGCAGGCGCTGGATCGACGGCAAGCACAGGGGCGTGGTGCTGAGCATCCTCTCGACCTCGACGATCACCGGCCGCGCCTTCACGGTGCCATCGGCGATGGCGAAATCCGCCGTGCTCGCGATGACCAGGAGCCTTGCGGTGGAATGGGGACCCAAGGGTGTGCGCACGGTCGCCATCGCGCCCGGCGCGTTTCCGACGCCGGGTGCTTCGGGTCAGCTCCGCCCCGAGGGCCGCGATGAAAGCTGGGCGCAACGCAATCCGCTCGGCCGCGCCGGCGAGCATGGCGAACTTGCTGATCTGGCGAGCTTTCTGATTTCCGACCAGGCCGGCTACATCAATGGCGAAATGGTCGTGCAGGATGGCGGCGCGCATTTGCGCAGTTCCGGCGCCGAGGATCTGCTGCAATGGACCGACGCGCAGTGGCAGAAACAGCGCGAGCGCCGGCCGAAAGGCTGAAACCGATGCCCGCGCTTTGATTCCTCAAAGGGACCTGTTACGAAGGCGCGGCTGCGACGGTGAGCAACACCGTAACTGCCTTCCCAAAAAAGCATTTCCCGGCTATCCATCCCTCGGCGGCGCGATGCGCCCTCGGGCCATCTTCCAGTCACAATGATAAGGGAACCAGTTGTCCGTGTTGCGAATACTGACATTTCTGGTTGCGATTGCGGCGTTGTGTGGGGCGGCATCCCTCGCACAAGCACAGAGCGCTGCTCCGAAGGGCGCCAAGGAATTGGCAAAGGACGCGGCCAAGCCTGCGCCTTCTCCGGCGGCCAAGCCCGCGCCTGCACCCGCGGCAAAGCCGACGGCCAAACCTGGGGAACCGGCAGCGGCCGCCGCTGCTGGCGGTGCGGAGCCCACCTTGATCGGTCAGTACGGTACCTGGGGCGCGTACACGGCGACACCGAACGGCAGGAAGGTTTGCTTTGCGTTGGCGAAACCATCGTCATCCAAAACCAATCCGCCGAATTGCCCGCGCGATCCCGCCTACGCTTTCGTCTCGACGCGTCCGGCGGAAAAAGTCGTCAACGAAGTTTCGATCATGATCGGATACGCGCTGAAGCCGGGGTCGGAATCCTCACTCGAGGTCGGCGGCTCGTCCTATGCGATGTACACCCAGGGCGACGGGCTCTGGATCAAGAACGCCGCGGAGGAGGAGCAGATGGTCAGCGCCATGCGCAAATCCGCCGAAGTCACCGTCAAGGGCGTTTCGGCCAAGGGCACCGAGACCACGGACGTCTTCTCGCTGAAGGGGCTGGCCCAGGCGCTCGACCGGCTGGCGCAGGATTGCAAGCGCTAGGCCGCTTTTAAGCCCAGAATGACGTTGTTTAGGGGGCCTGAAAGGCCTATTTGAATGTACTCCGTAGGGTGGGCAAAGGCGCGTCGCGCCGTGCCCACCATTAACGTTTGTGGTGGGCACGCTTCCGCCTTCGCTCGCCGAGCTACGGCGGACAGGTCGCTTTGTCCACTTTATGCATCCGCTTCAACCGTTCCGTGTGAATTAATGTCGCTTTCATCTTCCGTGGCGCCGCTTGAGAAGGTTCCGCTCGAAACCTACGTGCCGCCGGCAAAACCCTCGCTGATCGGCCTGTCGCGCACCGAGATCGCCGACCGGCTGGGCGAGATCGGCGTTGCGCCCGCGCAGCGCAAGATGCGCACGCAGCAGCTCTGGCACTGGATGTATGTCCGCGGCGCCAGGGCATTCGACGAGATGACCAGCATCTCGAAGGAAATGCGTGCGCAGCTAGAGCAGCATCTTACCGTCGATCGCCCCGAAGTGGTGGCCGAGCAGGTTTCCAACGACGGCACCCGCAAATGGCTGTTGCGCCTGCCGAGCGGCGATGCGTTCCAGAAGGCGCACGAGGTCGAGTGCGTCTACATTCCGGAAACCGATCGCGGCACGCTCTGCGTTTCCTCGCAGGTCGGCTGCACGTTGAATTGCTCGTTCTGCCACACCGGCACGCAGCGGCTGGTACGTAATCTCACGGCGGGCGAAATCGTCGGCCAGATCATGGTGGCGCGCGACCGCCTCAACGACTGGGCCGATCGCGAGACGCCGACCGGCAGCCGCCTCGTCACCAATGTCGTCATGATGGGCATGGGCGAGCCGCTCTACAATTTCGACGCGGTGCGCGATGCGCTGCTGATCGTCGCAGATAACGAAGGCATCGGCATTTCCCGCCGCCGCATCACGCTGTCGACCTCGGGCGTGGTGCCGAACATCATCCGCACCGGCGACGAAATCGGCGTCATGCTGGCGATTTCGCTGCATGCGGTGCGCGACGAGTTGCGCAACGAGCTGGTGCCGCTCAACCGCAAATATCCGATCGCCGAATTATTGCAGGCCTGCCGCGACTATCCGGGCTCGTCGAATGCGCGGCGCATCACCTTCGAATATGTGATGCTCAAGGGCATCAACGATTTCATGGATGACGCCAAACTGCTGGTGAAGCTGCTCAAGGGCATTCCGGCGAAGATCAATTTGATTCCGTTCAACCCGTGGCCGGGCACAAAGTATGAGTGTTCGGACTGGGAGCAGATCGAAAAATTCTCCGAGTACATCTTCAACGCCGGCTACTCCTCGCCGGTCCGCACGCCGCGTGGCCGCGACATCCTCGCCGCCTGCGGCCAGTTGAAGTCGGAGACCGAAAAACTGTCCGCGCGCGAGCGTCAGGCGCTGCGCGCCATGGCGATGACGGATTGAGATGGGTCCCGCCGTCATTGCGAGCGAAGCGAAGCAATCCATTCCTCCGCTTGCCGAGGCATGGTTTGCTTGCGCCTTCGCTCTTCGAGCTACGGCGGACAAGTCGTCGCTACGCTCCCTTGCGCAAACGCTTCGCGTTTGTCGCAGGCAATGACGGTGCGTAAGTCATGTCCCTGATCGGCCGCTTCTTCGTCATCCTGTTCGCTTTCCTCGCCGCCTGCTTCGTGGCGGGGATGATCGTGGTCGGCGCGGTGCTGTACCCTGAGTTCAGCGATCTCGGCGGCGGGCCGATCGACCAGAGCGCGATCAACGTCGTGCTCGGCTTCGGCTTCATCTTCCTGTCCGGCTTTGCGCTGTTGCCGGCGCTGATCGTGGTTTTGATCACCGAGGCCTTCTATATCCGCAGCGTGCTCGCTTACGCGGTGGGCGGGGCGATCGTCGGGGCGGCCTGCTATCTCGGCCTCGTTCCGTTCGATCCGGAGACGATGCGTTTCGACGGCATCGTGCACCGCCACCTCGAAATCATGACCGGGGCGGGAATCGTTTCAGGGCTCGTTTACTGGATGATCGCGGGCCGATCCGCCGGCGCCTGGCGCGAACCAAGGCCTCCCTTGCGGCCACCGCCGCCATTGCCTTCGCACTCACGGCCGCAGGCGTGACCAAAGCACAGCCGTCATTGCCTGCGACAAACGCGAAGCGTTTGCGCAAGGGAGCCCGCGACAAAATTGCAAAGCAATTTTGCGCTGAAGCGACGAAGCAATCCATCTGACCGGTATGCCGCACCATGGATTGCTTCGCTTCGCTCGCAATGACGGGGGTTTTCATCCCCAACCGCCTCGGCTAAACCCCGCGCCATGAACCGTACCGGACTTGTTATCGCGTTGGGCCTATCGCTCGTCATCGGACTGCTGTTCGGGATATTTCCCGAACTCGACCTGAAGCTGGCGGCATTGTTCTACGATCCCACCAGCGCATCGTTTCCGTTGAAGCAAAACGGGCTTGCCGCCTTCGCGCGCGATGGCGCGATGTGGATCGCCTGGGCGCTGGCGCTGCCGGCGCTGATCGCCATCGTCGCCAAAGTGCTGCGGCCGGACCGGCCGATGCTGATGCCGGGACGCGCGGCGGTGTTTCTGCTGGTCACCATCCTGCTCTCCGCCGTCGTGCTGACCAATCTCACCTTCAAGAGCTACTGGGGACGGCCGCGGCCGGTGGTGGTGACGGAGTTCAACGGCCCCTGGCAGTTCGTGCCGTGGTGGGACCCGCGCGGGGAGTGCGGGCGCAACTGCTCGTTCTTCTCCGGCGAGGGCGCCACCGCGTTCTGGACCTATGCGCCCGCAGCCCTGACGCCGCCGTCGTGGCGGCCGTTGGCCTATGTGGCGGCGACCGTGTTCGGGGTCGTCACCAGCGCGCTGCGGATGGCGTTCGGCGGGCATTTCTTTACCGACGTCGCCGCCGCGGGCCTCGTCAGCTTTTTCGTGATCTGGCTCTGCCATGCCTGGATTTACCGCTGGCCGTCGACCCGGCGGTCGGATGAGCAAATCGAGACCACGCTGGCGCGTTGGGGCTGGCCCGGCTACCGGCTGCTGCAGCGCTGGCGCGGGCGCGAAGTCGGGTAATCCGATCCCGGCCGCCAGACGTCATTAAACGCGTGCCCCCCAGCGCGAAATTTGATATTCGCGCCCCCAAGCCGCCAGAGCATTGTCGGTTCTGATTGAATCAGAACCGAAGCTCTAGATTCTTGTTTTGACGCGTTTTCTTCATGCGAACCGGTATCCACTTCGCTCGAAAACGCTATAACGACATCCGCCATTTCGACCGATTGGAAGCTCTATGAGTACGATTCTGAAAAGCCTGCCCAAGGGGGAAAAAGTCGGCATCGCTTTCTCGGGCGGTCTCGACACCAGCGCGGCGCTGCTCTGGATGAAGCAAAAAGGCGCGCGCGTCTTTGCCTATACCGCCAATCTCGGCCAGCCTGACGAGGCCGACTACGACGAGATTCCGCGCAAGGCGCTGGAGTTCGGCGGCGAAAAAGCCCGGCTGGTCGATTGCCGCACGCAACTGGTCCACGAAGGCATTGCCGCCATCCAGTCCGGCGCCTTCCACGTCTCGACCGGCGGCATCGCCTACTTCAATACCACGCCGCTCGGCCGCGCCGTCACCGGCACGATGCTGGTCGCGGCGATGAAGGAAGACGGCGTCAACATCTGGGGTGATGGCTCCACCTACAAAGGCAACGATATCGAGCGGTTCTACCGCTACGGCCTGCTGACCAATCCGAGCTTGCGAATCTACAAGCCCTGGCTCGACCAGCTGTTCATCGACGAACTGGGCGGCCGCGCGGAAATGTCGGCGTTCATGACCGCCAATGGCTTCGCCTACAAGATGAGTGCCGAGAAGGCGTATTCGACCGACAGCAATCTGCTCGGCGCCACCCACGAGGCCAAGGATCTCGAGCACCTCGACAGCGGCATCAAGATCGTCAATCCGATCATGGGCGTGCCGTTCTGGCGCGACGACTGTGCCGTCAAGGCCGAAAAGGTCGTCGTGCGTTTTGAGGAAGGTCAGCCCGTCGCGCTGAACGGCCAGACGTTCGCCGATCCGGTCGCGCTGTTCCTCGAGGCCAACGCCATCGGCGGTCGGCATGGCCTTGGCATGAGCGACCAGATCGAGAACCGGATCATCGAGGCGAAAAGCCGCGGCATCTACGAGGCGCCCGGCATGGCGCTGCTGCACATCGCCTATGAGCGCCTGGTCACCGGCATCCACAACGAAGACACCATCGAGCAGTACCGGATCAGCGGCATGCGCCTTGGCCGATTGCTCTATCAGGGACGGTGGTTCGATTCCCAAGCCCTCATGCTGCGCGAAACCGCCCAGCGCTGGGTGGCGCGCGCCATCACCGGCGAGGTGACACTCGAACTGCGCCGCGGCAACGACTATTCGATCCTCAACACCGAGAGCCCCAACCTGACCTATCAGCCGGAGCGGCTGAGCATGGAGAAGGTGGAGGATGCAGCGTTCACACCGGCGGACCGGATCGGCCAGCTGACCATGCGCAACCTCGACATCGCCGATACCCGCGACAAGCTGGATCTCTACGGCAAGACAGGCTTGCTCTCGAGCGGGGAAGGCTCCGACATCTTCAAGCTTGGTAACGACAAGAGCGACAAGGGCTGAACCGCGGGGCATAGCGGTCGTTGCCGGCATTGATTGTAACCGGGGCGTCATTCGGGCTCGATAGGATATAGAGAGGGCGCATGCCTTGCCCGGGGCCGGTGGCCGCCGGCCGGGCGCGTCCTGTTCCGACCCCGACCCGGTGCACACTTCATGATCAAGCCCTTCGCTGCCGCGACCTTCCTTGTCCTGCTGACGGGATATCAAGCCGCTGCCCAGACCGTCTACCCGATCGACCGCGCGGCGATTCTCGCCGGCGCGCGCTTCGACTTCAAAGTCGAATTTCCGGATCGCATCGATCCCGCAAAATTGAAAGTCACCGTGAACGGTGAGGACCATGCCGCTGCCTTCGGCCAGCCCGGAACGTTCGTGGAGCGCGAAGACGGCAAGGATCAGTCGGCGCTAACGCTTCGCGGCGTCACCCTGACCAGGCCGGGCAACGTCACAGTGGAAGTCAGCGATGGCGCGCGCAGCCGCACCGTCGGGTGGACGGTCTACGATACCGGGCCGCGCAAGGCGAAGAACGTCATCCTGTTCATCGGCGACGGGCTCTCGCCGGCGCATCGCATGGCTGCCCGTCTGCTCTCCAAGGGCATTGCCGAGGGCAAGAGCCTCGGCAAGCTTGCGATCGACGACATGCCGCACATGGCGCTGGTGGCGACCGCAGGCTCGGATTCGATCATCACGGATTTCGGCGAACGCCGCGAGCGCCTACGCCACCGGCCATAAGACCGCGGTCAATGCCATGGGTGTCTATGCCGACCGCACCGCAAGCCCGTTCGATGACCCGAAGGTGGAGACCATTACGAGTCTGGCGAAGCGACGGCACGGCATGGGCATCGGCATTGTCACCAATACCGAAATCGAGGATGCGACACCGGCGGCGATGGTGGCGCACACCCGCCGCCGCGCCGCCTATGACGAGATTGTCGAACAGTTTTTTGCGGCCAGGCCCGACGTACTGATGGGCGGCGGAGCTGCGAATTTCCTTCCGCAAACCGCCCCCGGGTCGAAGCGCAAGGACGACGTCGATTATGTCGCCAGATTCCGCGACGCCGGCTACTCGGTTGCCACGACAAAGACCGAACTCGACGCGGTTAACGGCAAATCCGACACGCGCCAATTGCTCGGCCTGTTCGCCACGGGAAATATGGACGGCGTGCTGGACCGCAAATTCCTCAAGGGTGGCGGCGTCAGGAAATTTCCCGACCAGCCCGATTTGACCGAACAGGTGCAAACCGCGCTGAACATCCTGTCGAAGAACGATGCCGGCTTCTTCCTGATGGTGGAATCCGGGATGATCGACAAATACGCGCATCTGCTGGATATGGAGCGCGCGGTCTACGACACCATCATGCTCGACAACGCGGTCGGCCTTGCGCGCAAATGGGCGCAGGCGCGCGGCGACGATACGCTGATCCTGGTAATTGCGGACCACAACCATCCCAACAGCCTGGTCGGGACGATTAGCGACGATATGAGTACGACGCCCAACGTGCCGCTGCGCGAGCGCGTCAGCGTCTACGAGAAAGCCGGATTTCCCAACTATCCGGCCCCCGATGCGGATGGCTATCCGTCGCGCGTGGATGTCAGCCGGCGGCTCGCGATCTTCTCCGCCAGCCTGCCGGACCACTACGAAACCTTCCGTCCAAAGCTCGACAATCCCAACGAACCAACCGTGAAGGCTGACGAGCCCGGCGCGTTCAAGCCCAATGACAAGTACAAGGATGTCCCGGGCGTCGTGCTGCGCTTCGGCAATCTGCCGGCGATGATGGGCGCCAGCGTGCATTCGGGAGAGGACGTCATCCTGACGGGGACCGGCCCGGGCAGCGAACGCATTCACGGCTCGATGGACAACACCGACGTATTCCGCATCATGGCGGACGCGCTCGGCCTCGCAACGTCCGGCCAATAGCTTCGCGCAAGCGCTCCTTGCATCAGGAAAGCGGCGGCGCGGCAAACATCAGTTTGATGCAGCTTCGAAAGATCAGGATCTGCCGTTCGAGGCGGCTGGGATCGTTCAGCGTCTTCGACATGATGATGGCGCCGTCGACGATGCAGGACAGCATGTCTGCGACATCGTCGAGGTCGACCGGCTCCCTCGGTGGATAGACCGCCGCGATGCCGTCGAGAATCCCGCGGAAGCGCGCGTTCCAGTCGCGCACGGATTGCGCGGTGAGCTCGCGAACCTCGCGATCGAACAGCCGTTCCTGATAGCAGATGCTCGCGATCAGGCAGCCCGGATGGCCGCTCGGCAGATCGGCCATGGTTTCGGCGAGCAGCTTCAGTGAAATCAGGAACGCCTGCAGCGGATCGTCGGACAATTGACGGCCGCGCGCGAAGATGTCGTCAAAGAGACGGTCGTTGGTCGCGACATAGCGGCGGAGCATTTCGCGCGCGAGCGCGTTCTTGTCCCTGAAGTGATAGAAGAAGCCGCTCTTGGTAAGGCCGGCTTCGGCGATCACTTCCTCGATCGAGGTGGCGCCAAATCCCTTGGCGAGAACGGCGGCTTCCGCGATTTCGAGAATTCGCTCGCGGGTGGCTTCGCCCTTGCTCATCCGGGGTTCCAGAACTGCACTCATGGTACGGTTTCTCCACTTCCGGCAGCGCAGCAGCACGGCCGCCCAATCCACAACCATTTGATTTCGTATCGCTTTGCAGCTTCTGGTTCATCCGCACCGCGAGCCGTCTAGGAGGCCGCGACACTATGAGGCACCAACATCGCCGGACCCGCCCGATGCGGGAGAGACGTATCGAGGTCCCGAATTATTTGCGGAGATGTTGAAATGGCCAAATACCGACACGCCCTGCCGCAGCGCCACGGCGGCATTTTCCTGACCGACGGCGGCATGGAAACCACGCTGATCTTTCACGAAGGAATCGATCTGCCGCACTTCGCAGCCTTCGTGCTGCTCGACAGCGCCGAAGGGCGGGAGAAACTCAAGCAGTATTACGCCAGCTATCTTGCGGTCGCGCGCGACCATGGCACAGGCTTTGTGCTCGACAGCCCGACGTGGCGCGCCAATCCGGATTGGGGCACGAAGCTCGGTTACGATGCGTCCGCGCTCAAGGCGATCAATGTCCGTTCGATTGCATTCCTGGAGGAGCTGCGAGCGGGCTGGGAACGGCCAGGCGCGCCCTGCGTCATCAGCGGCGCCATCGGCCCACGGGGTGACGGCTACAAGGCAGGCCACATGGATGCTGCGGAAGCCGAGGCCTATCATCGGGCGCAGATCGCGGCCTTCGTCGAGGGCGGCGCCGACATGGTCACCGCCTATACGCTCACCAGCATCAATGAAGCCATCGGCGTCGCACGCGCAGCCAGGTCGCTGGGGATACCAGCCGCCATCTCGTTTACCGTGGAGACCAACGGCCGCCTGGTGAAGGGGGAGACGTTGCGGGAGGCGATCGAGACCGTGGATCGCGAGACTGACGGTTCGCCCGAATACTTCCTGATCAACTGCGCCCATCCAACGCATTTCGAAGATGCCTTGAAGGCGGGCGAGGCCTGGACGGAGCGTATCCATGGCGTCAGGGCCAACGCCTCGACGAAGAGCCATGCCGAACTCGACGAATCCCAGACGCTCGATTCAGGTGACCCTGCCGATCTTGGGCGGCGTTACCTGAACCTCAGGGGCGCATTTCCGAAGATGCGCATTCTCGGCGGCTGCTGCGGCACCGATCACCGCCACGCCGCGGCCATTTGCGATGCCTGCGTGCCGCCGCGGGCGCTTAGCGCCTGACGCAAAAAAATGGCCGGGATTGCTCCCGGCCATTTTCATTTGCGATGACCTGCCTTATCGGCGCGGCGGCGCGGTGCCGGGCGGGGGCGGCGGCAGCGACGCCTGGCCGCCGTTGAGCAGCGGCGTGATGTTGCGGATGGTGACGCGCCGGTTGATCGCACTCGGCCCGTCGACCGGCTCCTTCAGGTACTGCTCGCCATAACCTTGCGAGGTCAGGTTTTCTGACGGCACGTTGAACTGCTGCGTCAGCAAGGTGGCCGCAGATTCGGCACGGCGATCCGACAGCGACAGATTGTCGACATCGTTTCCGACCGCGTCGGTGTGGCCCTCGATCAGGAACACCGCGCGCGGATTTTCCTGGATCGCCCGGTTGAGGCCGTCGGCAATCGCCTGCAGCTTCGCCGCCTGATCGGGAGGAACTTCCCACGATCCGAGTTCGAAGTTGATGGTGTTGACGTCGATGCTCGGCATCCGCTGGCGCACGGTCGGGCTGTAGCGGATTTCGTCCAGCGAATAACGCCGTTCGATCCGTTCCACCGGCGGCGCCATCATGGTCTCGTAGAGCAGTTCCGGCGACGCCTCCTCGGAATCGACGATGTAGCGGTTGTAGGGAATGCGGACCACCGGCGGCGCCAGGGCGACATAGAAGCCGCCGCCCCCGCCTGGAGCGCGGTAGCTGTTGTCGATGATGATGATCTCGCGGCCGCGCTGATCGCGGCGGATACGGCGCATCAATTGGCCGTCGCGGCCGACCACGGTGATCACCTGCGTGCCGTCAGGCCGGATCACGACGGTGCGGGTCTCGCCGCCGACGGTCTGGGTCTGGATGTCACGCGCGCCGTAGCGGAAACGGTCCACTTCGTTGTGACGGACATATTGCTGTCCGCCGGGATCGCGAATGATGATTCGGCCGGGCTCGGTGATGATGGTGCGGCCGCCCTGCTGGCTCTCGCGGCGCTGGCCGCGGAAGTCGTCAAGGCGTTGCGGTCCGGACCGTGGTGCACCCGGGGCAATGGCTTTGATCCCGCCGGCTTCCGGCGGCGGGGCCGCTGGCAGCGGCGCGGTGACCTGAGGCGCCTGGCGGAAGGCCGGCGCGACGGTCGGTGGGGTGTTCTGTACCCGGCCGGCCGGTGGCGTGGCGTTCGGCGCGCCCGGCACGGCGGTCGGTGCCGTGGGAGCAGCGCCGCCCGGAGCCGTGGGAGCGCCGCCGGCGCTCGGCGCGGGGCTCGTCGTCGGCGCAGGGGTTGCTGCCGGCGCCGCCGTTCCGCCCGGCGTAGCCGGAGGCGGCGCGCCGGGTCGTCCCGGTGGTGCGGTTGTCGGCGCGGTTGTCGGGGCGCCCGCACTCGGAGGCGGCGTCGGTGCGCCGGGACGCGGCGGTGGCGCCGTCGTCGTGCTTCCGCCAGGTGGCGGGGCGGCCGTCGGCGGTGCTGTTGGAGCCGGCGTGGTGGCAGGTGCCGGCGGCTGCTTGGCGCCAGCCGGGGGAGGCGGCGGCGGCACAGGTGATGGCGTCGCCTTCTGAGATGAAGGCGGCGGCGGTGGCGGCGTAGTCGGTGCGGCCGGTTGCTTCGGCGCCGCAGGCGCGGCTGCCGGCGGAGGAGGCGGCGGCGGCGTCGGGCGCGAAGGTGCAGCCGCCGGGGGCGGCGGAGGCGGAGTCGGCGCCTTCGGTGCAGCAGCCGGGGGAGGCGGCGGCGGTGTCGGGCGCGGGGGTGGTGCTGCCGCCGGAGGTGGCGGGGGTGGCGCTGGACGCGGCGGCGGAGCCGCAGCAGGCGGAGGCGGCGGAGGTGCCGCTGGACGCGGAGGTGCTGCGGCCGGGGGTGGTGGAGGTGGAGCAGCCGGCGCCTTCGGCGCGGCGGCCGGCGGCGGGGCACCCTTCGGCGCCTCCTTCTTGGCGCCCGGAGGGCCACCCTCTTCCTTGGCTTGCGCCACGACAAGCGGTGCGGTCTGCGCATGCGATGCGGAGGTCGCGAGCTGCGTCACCGTCAAGGCAGTCGTAGCGAGCAGCAGGATGCGAAGGTTTGTCATGATGTCCTTGGTCCCCGGAATAGGCCTGACAGCAACGGAATGGCCTTCATTGGCATGTCAGTTGGTCGATTGAACGGCTAATCATTAGGCCGGATTGTGGCGGCCTACAAATGGTCGGATGCTTTTTATTTCATTGGCGCAATGGGTTGCATGCATCATTGTTCATTGCGCGTTCAGGCGGAGCGTTCATGCGGTCCTCAGATCGGTGGCGGGATTGGGAGTGCGGGGGCCGTTGGGCCCGCGTATCGGTAACTCATCCGGCATCTTGCCCGGCAACTCCTGCGGTTGTGGTGGTTGGCCGGGTTCACGGAGTGGTGGTGGCACCTCCGGACGAGGACTGCCCGGAGGGCTCTCCTGCGGCGGCTCGGTCGGTTGTCCCGGTGTCGCCGGCGGTATTTCCGGCGGTTCAATCGGCATCACGCCTCCCGAAGTTTCAACTCCAGGAACAACAACGGCGAGGCCGGCGCGAAGTTCCCGCGCGCCCTGCTAATGGAACCGGTTATGCCGGCGCGTGGCAGACGGCTTCGATATTGTGGCCGTCGGGATCGAGCACGAACGCGCCGTAATAGTTCGGATGGTAGTGCGCGCGAATTCCGGGAGCGCCGTTGTCGCGCCCGCCGGCGGCCATGGCTGCCTTATAGAATGCGTCCACCGTGGCACGGTCCTTCGCCACGATCGCCACATGCAACGGCTTGTCCAATCCGCCTTCGCCGCCGATCCAGAAGTCGGGCTTTCCATTGGCGCCGAAACCGGCGGCGGGATCGTGGCCGTGCTGTTCCTGCGTGACTTCCATCACGAGGGTGTAGTCGAGCGGCGCCAGGGCTTTCAGATAGAAGGCCTTGGAGCGCCCGTAATCCGAAACCGGAAATCCGACATGGTCGATCATCAAGCCCTCCTGCGGTTTGAGCAATGGCCGGGCTAAGGAAGTTCAGCCTCGCGCCAGCAGCGTGTTGCTGCGGGTCTTGCCCGTCTCGATATAACCCCGCGCGCGCATGTCGGCGATGCAGTCGTCCAGCCACTCGTCCTTCGACAGGTGCTCGATCACGACCGCGCGGGGCCACAATGCCTGCGGTGCGTCGGCGAAGAAGCCGGTCAGCACGCGATCCTCAAAACCCTCGACATCGATCTTGAGCGCGTCGACATGCGAGACGCCGGCCTCTTCGAGGATGCGCTGCAGCCGCAGCGACGGCACCTTGATTGCCCTGCCGGAAGCCTCGCCCGACACGATGTGGCTGGCGCCGAGATTGTCGCCGTCGGTTTCGATCAGCAATTCGCCATCGTCAGGGCCGGCGGCGGCCGCGACCAGTCGCACCTGGATGGTGCCGGAGGCGGTGTTGTTGAAGGCGAGCCGCGCATGCGTGACCGGATGCGGCTCGATCGCGATCACCTTGCCGCCGGCGCCGACATGCCGCGCCAGCGCCAGCGCATAGGTGCCGACATTGGCGCCGACATCGACGAAGACGCCGCCGGCGGGCACATGCGCGCGCAAAAAATCCAGCTCCTCGATGTTGTAGGCGGGATTGAACAGCGCGCCGCGCTCGGTGGCGCTGGCCTGATGGTAGAAGCGGAACGAGGCGCCCTGATATGGCACGTCGACGGGACCCGCGCGCAGCAGGTTCACCAGCCGCGACAGCCAGGGGCGAAACGCGCCGCGCTTCAGCCGCGTGCGGTGGGCCAGCGAGATGATCGCAGCCTGTGCGGCATTCGGGGCGAATGCGCCGAACGGCGCGGGCGAAGGATCGTTGTCGGGCGTCAAACGGTGGTCCTCGGTGAAGCGGCGCATGCATAGCCGGTTTTGCGGCGGTGAAACAGTCTGTAGCCCGGGTGAAGCGAAGCGTAACCCGGGATCTCTCTCGGCTGAGAAGAATCCGGATTACGCTTCGCTCCATCCGGGCTACGCCTGCTCTCGTGCCACGAATGGGGTGTGTCCAGTACGCCACGGCCTATCCACGTCATTGCGAGCGCAGCGAAGCAATCCATAGCGCGGCAAGTGGAGAGATGGATTGCTTCGCTGCGCTCGCAATGACGGATGGAGAGATCGTGCACGCCATTGAGGGAGGAACGGGAAGATACTACGCCGCCTTCTTGGCAGCCTTTCGTTGGCGCAGGAAGCGGCCGAGCAGGCGTCGCTTGCCCTTGCGCGGGATCAGGTTGACGTCGCTGACCAGCTTGGCGCCGCCCTTGCGCCGTTCCAGCACGATCTTGCGGCTGTGAAACGCCTCCAGCTCGACGCGGTGGGCGACGCTGACGATGGTTGCCTTCGGCAGCTCCCTGATGACGATCTCCATCATCTTGTCCTGGCTCTTTTCGTCGAGCGCCGACGTCGCCTCGTCCAGCACCACGATGTCGGGGTTGTGCAGCAGGAGCCGCGCGAATGCCAGCCGCTGCTTTTCGCCGCCGGAAAGCGTCTGGTCCCACGGCCCTTCTTCCTCGATCTTCTCCTTGAGGTGATCGAGGCCGACCTTGTGCAGGGCCTCGCCGATCCCCTCGACCGTCCAGTCGTCAGCGGCGCCGGGATAGGCGATCGCGCGGCGCAGCGTGCCGGATGGGATGTAAGGCTTCTGCGGCAGCATGAAGAGCCGGCGGTCGGGATGGAAATTGACGCTGCCGCCGCCCCATGGCCATAGCCCCGCCAGCGCACGGACCAGCGTGCTCTTGCCGGTGCCGGATTCGCCGGCCACCAGCAGGCGCTCGCCGGGCCCTATCACCACTTCGGTTTCGCCGACCACCGCGGTGCCGTCATCGAGCGTGACCGAGAGATCGTTGAGGCTCAGCATGGCGTCGCCCTCGGTCTCGCCGCGCTTGATGCGGCCGATGCCGTCGCCCTGCTCGGCGCGCTCGAGGCCGTCGAGCGACATCATCAGCGAAGCGATGCGGCGTGCGCAGGCGTTCCAGTCGGCGAGCCGCGGATAATTGTCGACCAGCCAGCCGAACGCGGTCTGCACGATGGTGAAGGCGGAAGCCGCCTGCATCACCTGTCCGAGGCTCATGCTGCCGTCGAGAAATTTCGGTGCGCACAAAAGCAGCGGAACCACGGGCGCGATCAGGCTCGATCCCTGCGACACCAGCGTGGTGCGCATGTGCTGGCCGGCGAGCCGCGCCCATTGCCGCAGCACTTTTGTAAAGGTCTTGTCGATGCCGTCGCGCTCTTCCTCCTCGCCGCCGAGCAGCGCAATGCTTTCGCCGTTCTCGCGCACGCGCGTCAGCGCATAGCGGTATTCGGCCTCGGCCTGGTTCTTGTCTTCGGACACCTGCACAAAACTTCGCCCGATCGTCATGATCGAGCCCGAGGCGATCGCGGCGTAAAGCACGGCGGCAATGACGAGAAAGCCGGGAATGGTGATCGTCGATCCCGCGAGCGTCACCGTCAGCGCGCCGCCGATGGTCCAGAGCACGACGATGAAGGTGGCGGCCGACAGGAATGCCGATGTGACGCCGGCGACGAAATCCACCGGCGAGTTGGTCGCGATCCTCAGATCTTCCGCGATGCGGTATTCCGGATTCTTGATGATCGCCGCCGACGAGGTTGAGCTGATAGTAACGGCCGCTGGCCAGCCAGCGCGATATCACCGCATGCGTCAGCCAGGCGCGCCAGCGGCGCTGGATGCCCATGCGGGTGAATACCTGCGCCACGCCGAGCAGCACGCTGCCGATCGCGAGCGGAAAAAACACCGCGGCGAGATAATACACGGTGGCGGAATCGCGTTTCTCGATAGCGTCGAAGATCGCGCGATTCCAGACATTGATGCCGTATTGAAAACCGACATTGGCGACGATCAGGACCAGGAGCCCGATCGTAAACAGCCATGCCAGCCGGTCGCCGTTCCTGCCCCAATAGCCGCGCGCGCTGATCCAGAACCGCGTCAGCAGATAATCCTTGCGCGCCTGCTCGGCCTCCTCAGGCGATAATTCCGGATCGGGCTCGACGACCTCCGGCGGCGGCGGTTCGACGTGATCGCCGCCTTCGGCGGTGACTTCAACGAATTCCGATTTCTCTTCGGAATCCGGCGTGTTTGCGCTCGCGTCCGGTTTCTTGCTTGCCGTTGCGGTTTTCTTCGCGGCGGACTTCTTCGCTGACGATTTGACGGTTGCTTTGCCCATGGCGGCACAACGGCAACCAAATCAAAAGGTTCCGTCAGGTTCCGCCCCGCTTATGCCGGCAGCACGAGAAACCCCGCGCGCGGAAAATGCACGACCACCTCGCCGGCGATTGGGATCGTGTCCTTCGAATCGCGATGTGCTGGGACGAGAGCGCGACGATTTCACCGCGAACGCCGATCTTGCCGTAGTCGTCCGGCATGACCTGAACCTGATCGCCCGGCTTGCGGCCGTTCGGATCATGGGGATCGGCAAGCTCGGCGGTCTCCGGCGTCGCGTGCGTGCCGATCTCCAGTGCCGCCGATGTCGATATTTCGGTGGACGTGCCATGCCCGATCGCGCGCATCCGCGCTTCCCACGCCCGCGTTGCCGGAAATTCGGCGAGCATGTCGTCGAGGCCAGGAAGGTGGGCGCGGACGTACCAGACGTTCATGTAGGCGTTGATATCGCACAGGCTCACGCGATCGCCGCACATCCAGGTTCGGCCGCCGCCAAGTTGAGTTTCGATCCATTGCAAATTGGCGCGAAACTGGTCGCGCATCTGCGGGATCGCGGCCGTCATGGCCGCAATATCGAATTTGGCGCCGCGCAGCTTCTCGCGATCGGCGATGAACTCCTGCGGGACCTTGTCTGCCAGCGAGCCAAAGACGAGATTCACGGTGCTCTGGAAGAATGCTCTGTCCGTCCACATCGCCGTCGCGGACGCGAGACCCTGGCATCCGTCCGGAAACAGCGTCGGCTCCGGGAAACGCCGTTCCAGTTCACGGATGATGCACTGGGTGTCGCAATAGATGTCGGCGCCGACCTGCATCACCGGGGTACGCCGATAGCCGCCGGTCATCGGCATCAGGTCCGGCCGCGGCATGATCCGCGTAATCACACCGAGGTCCATGCAATCTTCTTGAGGCCAAAGATCAGCCGGATCTTTTCCGAGAACGGCGATTGCGGAAAGTGGTGGAGGATAATCGGATGTTCGGTGGCCATTCGCCCTCTTCTTGGTCATTTCCCGGATTGCGCGGACTTTGCAAAATACCGCGAGTGGAAGCGCTCTGGCTATCGCGGCGTCAGGATGACGCGACTGTCGGCGCCTGCTTGAATTTCCGCAGGCCGACCCGGTGCAGCACGCGCGAGAGCTGCTCGACGGAATAGGGCTTTTGCAGCAGCTCAAAACCGTAGCTGCCGTGTTCCGACAGCACGTGACTGTAACCGCTGGTCAGCACGACCGGCAGATCGGCGTGGCGGCGGCGGATTTCCTGGGCGAGTTCGATGCCGGTCATGCCCGGCATCACAACGTCGGTGAACACGACATCGAAGCGATCGGCGCCGGCGGCCAGCTCTTCGAGCGCATGCGCGGCGCTGCTGACCAGGCGGGTGGTGTAGCCGAGATCGGCCAGCGCGTCGGTGGCAAATTGCCCGACCTCGGCGTTGTCTTCGACCACCAGCACCGACATTCCCCGTCCGTCGAGCGCGCGCGCATCTTCCGCCGGCAGCTGTCGCGGTTTCCCGCTGCTGGCGGTGCGCGGCAAATACAGCGTGAAAATACTGCCTTTGCCGACTTCGCTGGCGACCGCTACCTCGCCGCCGGATTGCTTGGCGAAACCGAACACCTGCGACAGGCCGAGCCCGGTGCCATGGCCGGCCTGCTTGGTCGTGAAGAACGGTTCGAAGATACGTTCGAACTGATCCGGCGGAATGCCGCTGCCGGTGTCGGCGACGGATACGGCAACATAGCCATATGGGATTTTGCGGCAAGGGCGCGGCGTTGGGCAGGCTGGCCGCCATGCCCACTGCAATCGTCAGCCGTCCGCGGCCCTCCATGGCGTCCCGCGCGTTCACGGCCATGTTGATGATGGCGGTTTCGAACTGGCCGGCGTCGGCGTTGACGAAGCACGGCTCTTCCGGGCCAAGGATGACGATCTCGATGCGCGAGCCGATCAGGGTGCCGATCATTTCGCTCAGCGTCTGCACGCTTCGCCCGACCTCGAACACCTCCGGCTTCAACGTCTGCCGCCGCGCGAAGGCCAGCAATTGCCCGGTCAGCTTGGCGGCGCGGGTCACCGTATCCGAGATCGCCTCGATATAGCGCAGCCGCCGCGGCTCCGGCAGGTCGGGCCGCCGCAACAGGTCGACGGAAGCGCGGATCACCGTCAGCAGGTTGTTGAAGTCGTGCGCGACGCCGCCGGTGAGCTGGCCCAGCGCTTCCAGCCGCTGGCCGTGCTTGAGCGCTTCCTCGGCCACCCGCCGCTTCTCGGCCTCGAAATAAAGATGGCGCGTCCGGCGCAAGGCCAGCCCCAGCAGGGCGAACAGCAGCGCGGTGGCCGGCGCGCCGAAGATCAGATGCTGGCTCATGGTGGACAGCCAGCGCGCGCGGATCGCCGAGGTCTCGAGGCCGGCGCCGACATAGATCGGGTATTCGGCGAGCCGCCGGTAGCCGAGGCGGCGTTCGATGCCGTCGGTCGGCGACGTCACGGTGACGAGGCCGGCCTTGGGACTGGCGGCGATCATTTGTCCGATCGGCGCCGTTGCGGTCGAGACGGATGTCGCGGTCGACGGCGGGGAAACGCGCCAGCACGGTGCCGTCCGTCCGGCCGAGCGCGAAGTAGCTGCCGGGCTCGCGGCCGATCCGCGCGTAGTAATTCTCGAAATATTCCGGGAACACGGAAGCCTGCAGCACGCCGGCGAAGCTGCCATCCTCGCTCGGGCGCCGCCTGCTGACGCCGAAGAACGCGGCGCCCTGATAGGGCGGCCGCGGCTTCAGCGCTTCACCGATATAGGTTCCGATATCGCTGGCCGACGTGGGCCTTGAAATAGTCGCGGTCGGAAAAATCGATCTCCGGCGCCGGCACGACCAGGCTGTTGACGAGGGCGTGGCCCTTGGCGTCGAAAATCCAGGCCGATTTCACCTGCGGCAGGGAGGCGACCAGTTGTTTCAGCCGCAGATGCAGCAATTGTTCGCGCGCAACGATGTCGGCATCGGGAACGTCGCGGACGATCTCGGCGATCTCCGACAGGCTGCGGTCGATGGTCTCGAACACTTTCAGCGCATGTTCGTGCGCGACATCCAGCGCGCGTTCGATCTCGCGGTCGGCGGTTTCGCGGATCGAGACCCAGGAGACGGCGGATGCAAATACAAACAGCGCCAACGGAAGGGCCAGCGAAGCGACCATCATCCATTGCAGCAGTCTCAGCGAATTGCGTTGCGCGGTCTGCACGGTCGCTCCGGCTCCGCGCCAAGCTTAACGCAAAATTTGGCCATGAACAAAGCCGTCGAGGGAGGGGAACTTGCTGCGGGGGCCGGCAATGCGGACCGATCATAATCGATTTCAAATTGGCCGTTCGCAGTCCCGTAGCCCGGATGGAGCGCAGCGCAATCCGGGACAGGCCGATCCGCACGTCGAATCCCGGATTTCGCTTCGCTCCATCCGGGCTACGGCATCTCGGCCTAGATCTGCCGCTCGACCATCTTCAGCTTGAGCTCGGCGATGGCTTCGGACGGGTTGAGGCCCTTCGGGCAGGCCTTGGCGCAGTTCATGATGGTGTGGCAGCGGTAGAGCCGGAACGGGTCTTCGAGGTTGTCGAGCCGTTCGCCGGTGGCCTCATCGCGGGAATCCGTCACCCAGCGGTTCGCCTGCAGCAGCGCGGCCGGGCCCAGGAAGCGGTCGCTGTTCCACCAATAGCTCGGGCAGGAGGTCGAGCAGCAGGCGCACAGGATGCACTCGTAGAGGCCGTCGAGCTTTTCGCGGTCCTCGTGGCTCTGCTTCCATTCCTTCTGCGGCGTCGGCGTGGTGGTCTTCAGCCACGGCTCGATGGAGGCGTATTGCGCGTAGAAATTGGTCAGATCAGGCACCAGGTCCTTGACGACCGGCTGGTGCGGCAGCGGGTTGACCTTGACGGCGCCGCCCGCGGCCACGTCGTGCATCGACTTGGTGCAGGCCAGCGTGTTCTGGCCGTCGATGTTCATGGCGCAGGAGCCGCAGACGCCTTCGCGGCAGGAGCGGCGGAAGGTCAGCGTCGGGTCGATGTGGTTCTTGATCCAGATCAGGCCGTCCAGCACCATCGGCCCGCAGTCGTTGATGTCGACGTGATAGGTGTCGACGCTCGGATTCTTGCCGTCGTCCGGATTCCAGCGATACACCCTGAACTCGCGCGTCTCGGTCGCGCCGGCCGGCTTCGGCCAGGCCTTGCCGCCGGTGATCTTCGAATTTTTCGGAAGCGCGAATTCAGCCATTCTGTCCTAACCTTTCGTTCATTCCGGGATGGTCCGAAGGACCAGACCCGGAATCTCGAGATTCCGGGTTCGATGCTTCGCATCGCCCCGGAATGACGGCTGTGATTGCTCAATACACCCGCGCCTTCGGCGGGATGTACTGAACGTCGTTCGTCATCGTGTAGTCGTGCACCGGGCGATAATCGATCGTGGTGTTGCCGCCATTGTCGATCCACGCCAGCGTGTGCTTCATCCAGTTCTTGTCGTCGCGCTCGGAAAAGTCCTCGCGCGCATGCGCGCCGCGGCTTTCGGTGCGGTTCGCCGCCGAATCCATCGTGACGACCGCCTGCGCGATCAGATTGTCGAATTCGAGCGTTTCGATCAGGTCGGAATTCCAGACCAGCGAGCGGTCGGTGGTGGCGACGTCGCCGATGCCGCCATGCACCTTGTGGATCAGGTTCTGGCCTTCGTGCAGGATTTCGCCGGTGCGGAACACCGCGCAATTGCTCTGCATCACGTGCTGCATGCCCTCGCGCAGTTTCGCGGTCGGCGTGCCGCCGGAGGCGTAGCGATAGTGGTCGAGCCGGCCGAGCGCCAGATCGGAAGAACCCGCCGGCAGGTCCGGCTGCTTGCCGTTCGGCGTCAGCTTTTCCGCAAGCCGCAGCGCGGCTGCGCGGCCGAACACGACGAGGTCGATCAGCGAATTCGAGCCGAGCCGGTTGGCGCCGTGCACGGACACGCAGGCGGCTTCGCCGATCGCCATCAGGCCGGGCACCACGGCGTTGTCGTCGCCGTTCTTCTTGGTCAGCACTTCGGCGTGATAATTGGTGGGAATGCCGCCCATGTTGTAATGCACGGTCGGCACGATCGGGATCGGCTCGCGGGTGACGTCGACATTGGCGAAGATCTTTGCCGATTTCGGAAATGCCCGGCAGCCGCTCGTTCAGCACCTTGGGATCGAGATGATCGAGGTGCAGGTAGATGTGGTCCTTCTTCTTGCCGACGCCGCGGCCTTCGCGGATCTCGATGGTCATCGAGCGCGAGACGACGTCGCGGGAGGCGAGGTCCTTGGCGGAGGGCGCGTAACGCTCCATGAAGCGCTCGCCCTCGGAATTGACGAGATAGCCGCCTTCGCCGCGGGCGCCCTCGGTGACGAGGCAGCCCGAGCCGTAGATGCCGGTCGGGTGGAACTGGATGAATTCCATGTCCTGCAGCGGCAGGCCGGCGCGCAGCACCATGCCGCCGCCGTCGCCGGTGCAGGTGTGCGCCGAGGTGCAGGAAGCGTAGGCGCGGCCGTAGCCGCCGGTCGCGAGAATCGTGGTTTGCGCCCGGAACCGATGCAGCGTGCCGTCGTCGAGCTTGAGCGCGATGACGCCGCGGCAGACGCCCTGGTCGTCCATGATCAGGTCGATGGCGAAGAACTCGATGTAGAATTCGGCCGAATGGCGCAGCGCCTGGCCGTACATCGTGTGCAGCATGGCGTGGCCGGTGCGGTCGGCGGCGGCGCAGGTGCGCTGCGCCTGGCCCTTGCCGTAGTCCATGGTCATGCCGCCGAACGGGCGCTGGTAGATCTTGCCGTCCTCGGTGCGCGAGAACGGCACGCCCCAGTGCTCGAGCTCGTAGACGGCCTCGGGCGCGTTGCGCACCATGTATTCGATCGCGTCCTGGTCGCCGAGCCAGTCCGACCCCTTGACGGTGTCGTACATGTGCCAGCGCCAGTCGTCCGGATGCATGTTGCCGAGGGAGGCCGAAATGCCGCCTTGCGCCGCAACCGTATGCGAGCGGGTCGGGAACACTTTGGTGATGCAGGCGGTGCGCAGGCCCGCTTCCGAGCAGCCGACCACGGCGCGCAGGCCGGCGCCGCCGGCGCCGACGACCACGACGTCGTAGGTGTGGTCCTCGATCGGATAGGATTTTCCGTTGGTGGCCGGACTACTACCGATTCCGCCACTGCCGTTGGTGGCCTTGCCGTTACCTTCAGCAGCCATGGGTTACACTCCCGATGACAATTTGAGGATCGCGTAAATCGAGGCCAAGGCCACCGCGATACAAAAGAAATTATTCGCCATCACGCTGGCGAGCTTGATCTTCTCGTTGTGCACATAGTCCTCGATCACGATCTGCATGCCGATCCGCATGTGCCAGGTGCTGGCGACGATGAAGAGGACCAGGATGATCGCGATCGGCAGCGAGCCGAGGATTTGCGCGGCGCCGGCCTGATTGCGGCCGATCAGCATCAGGATGATCACGATGACGGGCAGGATCAGCAGCGCCATCGCTACCGCCGTGAGACGCTGGCGCCAGAAATCGGTGGTGCCGGAATGCGAGGAACCGAGATTGCGGACGCGGCCGAGCGGCGTGCGCATCGAGCGAGGGCCGCTCATCGTCCGGCTCCGACAGTGTAGGCGATGATCCAGACCAGGACGGTCAGCGAAATGCCCGCGATCAGCGCGCCCCAGGTGAGCGCCTCGCGCTCATTGGGCTTGAAGCCGTAGCCGAGGTCCCAGAAGAAGTAGCGGATACCGCTACACAGATGATGCATCAGCGCCCACGTGTAGCCGAACAGGATCAGCTTGCCGATGATGCTGCCGGTGAAGGCCTGGACGTTGGCGTAGGCCCCGGGGCCGGAGGCTGCGGCAATCAGCCACCAGGCGAGCAGCAGCGTGCCGAAATAGAGCGCAATTCCCGTGGCGCGGTGGATGATGGAAAGCGCCATCGTCAGGGTGACGCGATAGGTCTGCAAATGGGGCGATAGCGGTCGTTCTATCCTGGCGGTCATTCGGCGGCTTTATGTTGTGTGGAACCGCGGCCGGCCCATGGGGATGCGCGGTAGATGAATTCTATTTACGTAGTCGCACCAGTCCGCGCAACGATCAAATCGCTTGGAATCGAACTGCCGTTCATTGCTAGGAGGCTACGAAACGCGATCGATCAGCGGCTTGGTATACCACGGCCATTTGGCACGGTTTAAGAATTGAATAGTGATTCTGTTTATCGGTCGACGCGGGGATGTGCGCCGAGCGGATCGACGTCGCGCCAGCGCTCGACGAAGGCCCTGATCTTCGGCGAAGCCAGCCGCGACGGCTGAAACATCAGGTGCAATGGCACCGGCGCCGGCTCGTCATCGGCCAGCAGCCGCACATGATGGCCGGCGGCCAGATCGACCTCGGCCTGCCACGACGGAACGCGCACGATGCCGACGCCCTTTTCCGCGGCGGCGGGCGCGTCGAGGCTATTCATCCAGAGCCGACCCGATATGCGGATTTTGCGGCCAGCTTTGAAGCAGCTAAGTCTCGCGGGCGGCCATGCAGATGCGCGGCCGCTGGTTCTGAACGTGGGATGCTCACAGACATGGTGGCCGGCCTCGATCCCAAGGAGCTCATCGAACTCGCCTTGCTGCTGATCGCGGTCGGGGCGCTGTCGGGATTTCTGGCCGGCGTGTTCGGCATCGGCGGCGGCGCGATCCTGGTGCCGGTGTTCTACGAATGCTTCCGGCTCGCCGGCGTGCCGCTGGAGGTGCGGATGCCGCTCTGCATCGGTACTTCGCTGGCGATCATCATCCCGACCTCGCTCTCCTCGTTTCGCGCCCATTACGCCCGCGGGGCGGTCGACATGGACATCCTCAGGCGCTGGTGGTTGCCGATCGTGCTCGGCGTCATCGCCGGCAGCGTCACCGCGCGCTATGCGCCGGAGCGGCTGTTCAAGATCGTGTTCGTGATGGTGGCGTGGTCCGCCGCCGCCCGGCTGCTGCTGGCGCGCGACAACTGGAAGCTCGGAGACAAGATCCCGACCGGACCCTTGATGCGGCTCTATGGTTTCGTCATCGGGCTGCTTTCGACGCTGATGGGTGTCGGCGGCGGCCTGTTCGCGAACCTGCTGATGACGTTCTATGGCCGGCCGATCCATCAGGCGGTCGCGACCTCATCGGCGCTCGCCGTCCTGATCTCGATCCCCGGCGCGCTCGGCTACGTCTATGCCGGCTGGCCCGCGGCGGCGCGGTTTCCCGATGTCACCGCGCTGCAGCTGCCGTTTGCGATCGGCTTTGTGTCGCTGATCGGGGCTGTGCTCGTGATGCCGACCAGCCTGCTCACCGCACCGCTCGGCGTGCGCGCCGCGCATGCGATGTCGAAGCGGAACCTGGAGATGGCGTTCGGCGCTTACCTCTTTATCGTCGGCAGCCGGTTCGTGGTCAGCCTGTTGTAAGCTGCGGCTGACACGCCGCCAGCCTAGTCCTTCAGTCGCACTTCGCTGTGGCGCCAGTAGCGGAGATCGCCAATGCCTTCGATGCGATCTGAACCGGCCAGGGCTTGCAGTCGAGCAGCAATTTCCTCATCGCCAATCGGCAGGGCACGCTCCTGGCAGCGTTGCATGGCTCGAATAACCACCATCGCGGTCTTTTGCCAGTGCGGCTGCAACAACGAGAAAATGATGCCGTCGAGATCCGCTTCTGTCACAGATGGCGGCAAGCGAACCTGATCCCATGTGACCTCACTGCTGACGGTCGGGACTTCCTCATCGCGAGCAGGCGGCTCCAGGTCTGGATACTGGTCGTAGATTTGCGCGAGCATGTCCAAATGCAAGATGTCGACAGCTTCTCGAAGAAACCCGTCGAGGGTCAGCCGCTCCGCTTTCCCGAGACCGGCGATAGCCATTCTCGCATGATTCAATGCGGCGTCGGCATCGAGTAGATGTTTTTGGATTCGGACAGCCTGCTCGCGGTTCATTGTTCCAAGTCGCGACTCGTTCGCGCTCCTAATTCTTCGTATAGATGTCCTTATACATATCCCGCAAAATATTCTTCTGCACCTTGCCCATGGCGTTGCGCGGCAATTCATCGACCACGAACACGCGCTTCGGCATCTTGAATTTGGCGAGCCTGCCGTCGAGCGCTTTCAGCACGCCCGCTTCGGTGACGTCGGCGCCCTTGTTGCAGACCACCACCGCGGTGACGCCTTCGCCGAAATCGGCATGCGGCACGCCGATCACGGCGGATTCGATCACGCCGGGCATGGCGTCGATCTCGCTCTCGATTTCCTTGGGGTAAACGTTGAAGCCGCCTGAGATCACCAGATCCTTGCCGCGGCCGAGGATGTGCACATAGCCCTTGGCGTCGATCTTGCCGAGATCGCCGGTGATGAAAAAGCCGTCGTCGCGGAATTCGGATTTTGTCTTTTCCGGCATCCGCCAATAGCCCTTGAAGACGTTCGGGCCCTTGACCTCGATCATGCCGATCTCGTCACGCGCGATCTCCTTGCCGGTTTCGGGATCGGTGACGCGCACGGAAACGCCGGGCAGGGGATGGCCGACGGCGCCGGGGACGCGCTCGCCGTCATAGGGGTTGGAGGTGTTCATGTTGGTTTCGGTCATGCCGTAGCGTTCGAGCACGGCGTGGCCGGTGCGCGCGGCCCATTCGCGATGGGTATCGGCGAGCAGCGGCGCGGAGCCCGAAATAAACAGCCGCATATGCTTGGTCGATTCCTTCGTCAGCGCCGGGCTCTGCAGCAGCCGCGTGTAGAAGGTCGGCACGCCCATCATCACGGTGGCGCGCGACATCAGCTTGATCATCATTTCAGGGTCGAGTTTCGGCAGGAAGATCATCGAGGCGCGGGCGAACAGGGTGACGTTGCTCGCTACAAACAGGCCATGGGTGTGATAGATCGGCAGCGCGTGGATCAGCACGTCCTTGTCCGTGAAGCGCCAGTAGTCGACCAGGCTGTAGGAGTTCGACGCCAGATTGTCGTGCGTCAGCATCGCGCCCTTGGAACGGCCGGTGGTGCCCGAGGTGTAGAGGATGGCGGCGAGATCGTCATTGGCGCGCGCGACCGTCGTAAACGCCGCATCGGCCTTGGCGGCGGCATCCGTCAGCGATCCCTTGCCGTCGGGCCCAAGCGTTTCGACTTTTGCCTTCACCTTGGCCGCGATCGCGCCAATGCCGTCCGCCTTCGAAGGGTCGCACACGACCAGCGACGGCTCGGCGTCGGAGATGAAGTAGTCGAGTTCGTTGAGCGTGTAGGCGGTGTTGAGCGGGAGATACACCGCGCCCGCGCGTACGGTCGCAAGATACAGCACCAGCGCCGGCACCGATTTCTCGGTCTGGGCTGCCACGCGGTCGCCGGGCTTGACGCCGCGCGCAACCAGCACATTCGCCATCTGGCCGGCGCGGGCGATCAGATCGCCATAGCTGATGCGCGTGCCGTCGAGCATTTCGATCGCGAGCCGGTTCGGATCGTCGAGCGTGTCGAACAGGCGGGAAAACAGGTTGGCGTTGGCGGTCGTGTTCATGCAACATTCCCTGAAGGGCGCTGGCCGGCGGAATTTCGCCGGCTGGAATAGCAAGAACGCCCTTCATAAAGCAACGGAGACAGTTTGCATGTCAAATAACGGGAAACGCGTGGCCTGGGTGACCGGTGGTGGCAGCGGAATCGGCGAGTCCGGGGCGGAATTTCTGGCGGCCGACGGCTGGACGGTGGTGATTTCGGGCCGCCGCAAGGAAGAACTCGAACGCGTCGTCGCCAGCATCACCAAAAAGGGCGGCAAGGCCGAGGCGATCGCGCTCGATGTCAGCAATAAGGCCGATGTCAACAAGGCCGCCGACCAGATTCTGGAAAAGCACGGCCGGATCGACCTCCTGGTCAACAGCGCCGGCCTCAACGTGCCGAAGCGAAGCTGGGCCGACATGGAGCTGGAGGGCTGGGACAAGGTCGTCGAGATCAATCTGAACGGCGTGCTCTACTGCATGCGCGCGGTGCTGCCGGCGATGCGGAAGCAGCAGGACGGCTGCATCATCAACGTTGCGTCCTGGGCCGGCCGTCACGTCTCGAAAATGCCGGGCCCGGCCTACACCACCACCAAACACGCGGTGCTGGCGTTGACCCATTCCTTCAACATGGACGAATGCGTCAACGGCCTGCGCGCCTGCTGCCTGTCGCCCGGCGAGGTCGCGACCCCGATCCTGAAGTTGCGCCCGGTGGTGCCGTCGGAGCAGGAGCAGGCGAAAATGCTGCAGCCGGAAGATTGCGGCCGCACCATCGCCTTCGTCGCCAGCATGCCGCCGCGCGTATGCATGAACGAGATCCTGATCAGCCCGACGCATAATCGCGGGTTCATCCAGACGCCGCATAACCGGGATTAAACTCCTCGTAGCCCGGGTGGAGCGAAGCGCAACCCGGGAGATCTCTCGGCTGAGAAGAATCCCGGATTGCGCTTCGCTCCATCCGGGCTACAGCGCGTGGGTGAAGCCGTTCATTCGCCGGCATCGGCCTCCAGGGGGCGGACCGGCGTCCGGTGCCAGCCCTCCTCGTGCTTGCGCCAGTAGGTATCCTTGAGCCGCATTGAGATCGGCCCGGGCCGGTCGTTGCCGAGGATGCGCGTGCCGATGCGCGACGCGGGCATGACGCCGCCGGCCGTCGTCGCCAGGAAGACCTCGTCCGCGTGGTCGAGCGCCGATCGGGGAATCGGTTCAACCGCAGCCTCGATGCCGAGTTCGGCGCAGAGCTCCAGCACCGATCGGCGCGTAATGCCGTGCAGGCTGCCGCGATCTGATGTCGTCACCCTTCCGTCCTTCACGAGGAAGACGTTGAAGCCCGGCCCTTCAGTCAGGAAACCCTGCGTGTCGCACAGCACCGCTGTATCGAAATTGGCGTCGTGCGCCTCCAGCAGGCCGGAGGTCAGATCGTTCCACTGATAGTTCTTGACCGTGGGATCGACCGAGGCGTCGGGCACGCGCGGCGTCGAGGCGACCCAGACATGGGCTCCGCGCGCCTGCACGTCCTTGGGAACGACATCGATCCAGGGCAGCGCATAGGCGATCAGGTGGTTTTCGCAATCGGCCGGCCGGCGTGATCCCGCAACGCGCGGCCGTCCGCGCGAGGCCACCATCGCGACATAGGCGTCGATGAGGCCGGTCAGCGCCACGCAGCGATGCAGGATCGCCTCGATCGCGGCGCGGTCTTCCGGTGGCCGGATCCGGCGCTTCGCCATCGAGCGCTCGAAACGATCGAGATGGTCGGCAAGCCGGAAGAAGCCGCCCTTGAACACATGCACGACGTCGTAGACGACATCGGACCGCGTAAAACCCCAATCGGTGACGGGCAGCGTCGCCTCGGCGATCGGGACGAAGCGCCCCCTGACATAGCCGGCGCCGTCGGCGAAGATCGAGTTCTTCATCTGTCATCTCCCAGGCATCGCAAGGGCTCCAGCCATACTAAGCCGTTGCGAACGTCCACAGTATTGCCAGTTATTGGTAGCCGTACACATTCATTGCAGTGCTCCGAAGCCAGCTCGGAAATATCAGGCTCACCCTTGAGTCGCGTCGATTGTGCCCCTATACAAGCAATCTCGCGCGACTGGCGATCGCAGATGGAGCACCATCGGGAAGCGCGAGGAATTGAGCCGCGCGCCTGGGCAATCGGATAATCCGATCCACCTTCTCATGAAGGAGCGGCCCAATGTTGACGACCATCCAGATCGCCGGATTGCAGACCTTCGGATACCACGGCTTGTTCGAGGAAGAACGCAGTCTCGGCCAGAAGTTCACCTTCGACATCGACGCAACGTTGAATCCGGCTCCGACGCACCGGGACGACAGATTGGATGCATCGATCCGCTACGATGCCGTGGTGGACGCCGCGGTGAGCCTCGCCAGCGGGATGAAATATCAAACGCTGGAAGCGCTCGGGGAGGCCGTTGCGATCGGCCTGCTGCGACGCTTCGCATTGATCGAGACCATTACCGTTGGCGTCTCCAAGTTCAGCCCCCCAATCCCGCATACGCTCAGCAAAGTCGGAATCGCGGTGCGCCTGGCGCGATCCGATCTGGCGGATTGGCCGACTGCGGAGGCGCTGGAAGCATTTGTCTAGATTGTTGCGAAAGACGTCGTCGTAGCCCGGGTGGAGCGAAGCGTAACCCGGGGCAGCTCCATCATCGGAGACGACCCCGGATTGCGCTGCGCTCCATCCGGGCTACGGCCCGGACACCGCACGGCCCGCGCCTGCAAAAGTTTCAGACATCACGATAATTTATTCCCCGAAACCGGCCGAAAAACCTCCCGTAGCTCGGCCCAACGACGACGAAATCAACCCGGTCAATCGACCTGGCGTCGTTGTTTTCATCACCGGCGGATAACCCGCCGGCCATCGCAATCCTCGGGAGAAGATTCCATGTCCAAACGTATTGCACTGCTGTCCGCCGCCGTGTTCAGCGCACTGGCCTTCACCGCCACCATCACCGCGCCCGCCAGCGCGGAGGAAAAGACCGTGATGGTCGGCGGCGCGGCGATGTTCCCCTCCAAGAACATCGTCCAGAACGCCGTCAACTCGAAGGATCACACCACGCTGGTTGCCGCGGTGAAGGCTGCCGGCCTGGTCGAAACCCTCGAAAGCAAGGGCCCGTTCACGGTGTTCGCGCCGACCAACACCGCCTTCGGCAAGCTGCCGGCCGGCACTGTCGAGACGCTGGTGAAGCCTGAGAACAAGGCGACGCTGACCAAGATCCTCACCTACCATGTCGTGCCCGGCAAGCTCGCCGCGTCCGACCTGAAGGACGGCATGAAGCTCAAGACCGCCGAAGGCGAACAGCTGTCGGTCAAGCTCCAGGACGGCAAGGTCTGGATCGTCGATGCCAAGGGTGGAACCTCGATGGTCACGATCTCGAACGTCAATCAGTCGAACGGCGTGATCCATGTGGTCGACACCGTGCTGATGCCGGCGTCCTGAGCTCCCGCGCGCCCTGACTGGTCCCAACAGGGCGTGTGGATTGGCGAGCCGGGGCAACCCGGCTCGCTTTTTTGTGAACCCGATACGCGCCATGCGTCGATTTGATCGCGTCACGGCGGTAACGGAAAGCCGGTTCCCGGCGTATAACCGATATCGAATTGCCTTTTTGTTTGAACCGGTACCCACTTCACTGGAAAACGCTACCACGGGGAAGAACCATGTCGGCCCTCACAGTCAGCGACGAGCAAGCCACATCGACCAAGGCCAAGGTCGTCCAGCCGGCCTGGGTGCGGGCGCTGCATTGGACCAACGCCTTTGCGATGGTCCTGATGATCATGTCGGGATGGCAGATCTACAACGCCTCGCCGCTGTTCGATTTCCGCTTCTCCTCGAGCATCACGCTGGGCGGCTGGCTCGGCGGGGCGCTGCTCTGGCATTTCGCCGCGATGTGGCTGTTGATGGTCAACGGCCTGATCTACCTGACGGTGGGCCTTGCCACCGGCCGCTTCCGCAAGAAGCTGCTGCCGATCACGCCGGAGGGCGTGATCTCGGATACCAAGGCGGCGCTGACCGGCAAGCTCTCGCATGACGATCTCACCAAATACAACCAGGTGCAAAAGCTGCTTTACGCCGGAATCATCGTCGTCGGCATCCTCATCGTGCTGTCGGGCCTGGCGATCTGGAAGCCGGTGCAGTTGCAATATCTGACGGCGCTGTTCGGCGGCTATGAGGCCGCCCGCTACGTCCACTTCTTCTGTATGGCTGGTATCGTCGCCTTCATGGTGGTTCATGTCGCGCTCGCCCTTCTGGTGCCGAAGAGCCTGCGCGCCATGATCATCGGCCGCTAACTTAAAGGGAGCACGGTCATGGGCCGCATGCGCAACCTTCTCATCCCCGGCGTCGACAAGACGCTTCTGGTCAGAGACGCCGTCAAGACCATGCCGGATCTCACGCGTCGGCGCTTCATCTCAGGCGGCGCCAGCCTCGGCGCGCTGACGCTGCTGACCGGCTGCGACGTGACGGACAGTTTTTCGGCGGAGGAGATGCTGAAGCAGGTCTCCAAATTCAATGACGGCGTGCAGGCGTTGATCTTCAATCCCAATGCGATGGCGCCGACTTTTTCGGAAAGCGCCATTACAAAACCGTTCCCGTTCAACGCTTATTACGATCTCGACGACGCGCCCACGGTCGACGGCAAGAGCTGGAAGCTCGAGGTGCGCGGTCTGGTCGAGAACAAGAAATCCTGGACGCTGGAAGAGCTCTATCAATTGCCGCAGGTCAAGCAGATCACGCGCCATATCTGCGTCGAAGGCTGGAGCGCGATCGGAAGCTGGACCGGCACGCCGCTGCGCGATTTCCTCAAAGTGATCGGCGCGGATACCCGCGCGAAATATGTCTGGTTCCAGTGCGCCGACAAGGACGGCTACAACTCGCCGCTCGACATGGCGACCGCGCTGCATGCGCAGACCCAGATGACGTTCAAGTTCGGCGACGAGATCCTGCCGCGCGCCTATGGTTTTCCGATGAAGATCCGGGTGCCGACCAAGCTCGGCTTCAAGAATCCGAAATACGTGATGTCGATGGAAGTCACCAACGACTACAAGGGCGGCTTCTGGGAAGACCAGGGGTATAATTCGTTCAGCGGGAGTTAGCCCGCGCATTTGTAGAGTGTTGTCCAAAACCGGCGCGAAAGCGAACATACCTGCGAGTCCACTTTGGACAAGAGGACTCGCCGGGCTCAATCACTTTGCTCGCTTCCAAATCACGTCTACCACATCTCCACTTGGAGGACGAACGGTCAGCGTCAATTGGTCTCCCACAATCGCGACGAAGCGCTTCTGTTCGGACCCATTCCAGTTTGGAAAGGAGCTGCCTTCGACGTGAATTGTGATGCTGTCATCTATCTCGTTTGTCGAGTATGTTCCAAAATAGGTTATCGTGCCGTCGGCCGTCTCTTTATTTTCCTGATGGGTCCCCTGCCACAAGGTATTGCTCACATATTTGGCGCGGTCGGACTTCATCACCGTGATGATGTATCGTCCGTCTGCATCAAAGAAGGCGATGCCCTTCGGGTTGGTCCCGTAACGCTCGGCCTTGGTGCCGTCAGCATTCTTCTGCTCCCATGAGAGCAGAGTCCAAGTGCCAACCAGTTGCTCTTTGAACGGTCGTTTCTGCCCGAGCGCGTCGAATGTCATCATTGACGATCCAAAACCCGCGATAGCGCATGCTACAAAAATCACTCGCAAATTCATTGGTCTCCCCAAAGGGAAGACGAATAGTGTTTGGTCGAGTGCTGCAATCTCTGGACGTTAGCACGCTCCTGCGAAACGAGTAAGACAGCGCCGGCATGGCCGTTGAGGTCAAAGGCGGCTGTGAGGGGGCTATTTCGGGTTAAGGCTAAATCCAACCGGCGCCGCGAAACGACTACGCGGCCGCCATGTCCATCCGACGGCAGAAGCAGGATGCCTTGATCGGAATCTCCGCCCGCGCCTGCGCCAGGTCGAGCCTCTGTTTGATCAGGGCCGTCTCGACCTTTTCTCCGCGACGGACCAGGCATTCGTGCAGCCCGTGCAGCGACCAGAGATTGTCGGGATGCTGGCAGGCGCGGCTCAACTTGCCGTCAAGACCGAGATCAGAGCGGTATACCGCCTCGGCCTCCTCGATCCGTCCCTGCTCGAGGAGAAGTGCCCCCAACGCGTGGCGGGTCGGCTGCATCCATCCCCATGGTTCGTCATAGGGCAGGCCGTCGCTGAGTTCGACCGACCGGCGCAAATGCGCGAAGGCTGCGTCATGGTTGCCCTTTCGATATTCCAACTCGCCATTCAGCATCGCTTCGGCCACACCAAGCAGACCGACGACATGATTGTTGTGGACGCGGCGGCTCTCGGGCACGCGGGTCTTCGCCGCTGTGAATAATGCCTTCTCCATCTCGGCCTCGGCGACATTGCCAAGCGCCGAATGCGCGACCGCCTTGGCGTAGTGGATCATGGCGACATTCGAGCAATAGAGGTCTCGATCTTTCGGTAATTCTTGCGCGATGATTTCGCGCCATTTGCCGAAGCGCACCAGGACGTGCTGCTTCATCGTCAGGTAGCCCTCGAGGAAATCCGCCATCGGTGGCGATTCAATACGCAATACCGCCTCGGGGATCGTGGCGATCAGCTCCTCGGCCGCCGCGATTGCGGGCGTGTACTGGCCTAGGAACATGGCGCCGTAGATCGCAAAGTGGAAGTCGTGGATGACGTAGACAAGATAGACACCGGGATCATCCGAATAGGCGAGGAACCTGCGGTCGGTCGCCAACGCCTTCTGATTGTGGACGAGGACGTCATTGTAGTGGCCACACAAGACATCGAGATGCGTCGGCATGTGGATGAGGTGACCGGAGTCCGGGACGATCTCGCGCAACCGATCACCGGCCCGCAACGCGCGCTGCGGAAAGGGCGACATCTCCATCAGGTGGACATAGAGATGCAAAAGGCCCGGGTGATCCCATGCTGCGGGGAATTTGTCGAAAGCGTATTCCAGCACCGTCCTGCATTCCTCGGTGCCCGCTCCCTCGGTAGGTTTGCCGGAGGGCAGGTCCCACATCTGCCACGGCGTCTCGTTCATGATCGACTCGGCAAAGACGGTGCGGACCTCGAGATCGTCGGGAAAGGTGTCGAAGACCTTGCGCATTTCCTTTGTGTAGGCCTTGTCCCAAGGCGCCATATCCTCGATCGCCTCGCGCTGCGGATAGCGCGCGGGGAGGGCCTGGATCATCGCCCGCTCGACCGGGCTCGCCTTCGCGGCATGCGCGAGCGCTCCCTGCATGGCATCGTAGGATGCCGACAGCGCCATTTGCCGGCCGTGCGGGTCATAGCGAACCCAGGGCAGATTATAGTTGGGCCCCGAGGCGTAGCTTACGCCCCAGTGCGCCATGGCGCATTGGGGATCGTGCTTCAGCGCTTTCTGAAAGCACTTGATCGCTTCGTTATGGTTGAACCCAAACAGCCAGTTGAGGCCGCGGTCGAACCAAAGCTGGGCGTCAGGCGACGACGTGCTGACTTTGCGGCTGTACGGCCCGAGATCAAAATAGGTCAGTGGCGTTTGCCTTCAGTCTCCATGATCGCTTCTCCCTTTTTGCGTCGCCGATTGCTTCGGGATGTCAGCTGCCTGGCTTGGTGCCGACTTAGCGCACAGTGCCGGGCAGGCGACCCCTTACCACCTTCAGAGCTTCTTCTGAAACGCCGACAGCACCGCACCCAACGCCAGCATCGCTGCGGAAATATTGAGCGCGAACGACAGGCTGCCCACCGCGTCCGTGATCGCGCCGACGACGATCGGCCCCAGCGTCTGGCCGATGCCGAATGAAATCGTCATCGCCGCAATCGCCGTCGGCCAGGCCTGCGGCGGGTAGTTGAAGCGCACGAAAGCGGTGGTGGAGCCCACCACCGCGAAGAAGGCGACGCCGAACACCAGCGCCGAGATCGCCAGCAGCCATACCGACTGGCCGAAGATCGGCAGCGCCGCGCCGATCGCATTGACGCCGAGAATGATCGTGGTGGCGAGGCCGCCTCGGTCGAGCGCGAGCACGCGCCGCCACACCCATGGCGTCACGAATGCGCTCAGCCCGATCAGGCTCCAGAACGCGCTCTGCGCCACCGCGCCGCCGCCGGCGTCGCGGACATAGGCGATCATGAAGGTCATGTAGGCGATGTAGCCGGCGCCGAACAGGAAGTAGCCGATCAGATAGACCAGCACCGGCCGGATGGAGAATTTGGCCGGCGTCGCGCTGTCGATCGCAGCACCGCTGCCGAGCGGCGCCAGCAACAGCGGCAGGATCAGGACGGCGCAGAGCAGCGTCATGGCCCACCACACGATCCACCACGATCCGGGCCCAAAGCCCTGCAGCACGAACGGCGCGACCAGCCCCGATGAGAGAATGCCGAGCCCCGGCCCGGCATAATACAGGCTGAGCAGGAAGTTGGCGCGTTCGGGGCGCGTTTGCGCGATCGTGGCAGCCAGCGCCGCGCCGCCGACGAACCCGCCCGCCGCGCCGACGCCCGCCAGCAATCGCGCAAAGCTCAGCACGAAAAAATTGGCGGAGACGGCGCATAGCGCCAGCGAGGTAACGGCGGCAAGCGTTCCCCAGCGGACCGTTCGCGGCAGCCCGAAGCGCCGAATCATTCGTGAGGCGAGCAACGCGCCCGCCAGATAACCGACGGCGTTGATCGTGTTCATGAAGCCGGCGGCGGAGTAGGACCAACCGAGCGCGTCGCGCATGTCGGGTAGCACCAGCGCATAGGCGAAGCGGCCGATTCCGAGACCGATCGTTGGCGCGAGCGACAGAATCAGGATCAGCCACGCAGGATGGGCGTAGGTGTGTTGGTCGGGAGCTTTCACAAAATTCTCCGGCAGGGGTCATTCTGGCAGGCAAAGCGACCGTTGCACAGCTGCATGGGGAGCAACGGTGTCTTGCCAATCGTGCAACGGGATCAGCCGATCAGCACCAGCACGACGCCGAGCACCGTCAGCGCGGCCCCTGCCACAATGCGTGCGGTGATCTCGATATGCTTGAGCACCATGGCGCTCAGCCCCACCGTGACCAGCGGATAGATCGCGGCCAGCGGCGCCACCAGCGTGATCGGGCCGTTACGGACCGCGGCAAACAACGTGAGCGCGCTGAGGCCGTTGCTGATCCCCGTCATCGCGAACCAGAACAGGCCGGCGCGCGGCGCCTGCACCAGAAAGCTGCCCTTGCGGACGCGCTGCACCGTCAGCACCACCAGCGACGACATGACGTAGCCGATCAGGCAGGCCCAGAGCGGGCTTGGCCAGACCTCCAGCCCGAGCTTGACGATCGGCGGCACCACGCCGCGTATCAGCGCGCTGCACAGCGGCAGGAGCAGCGCCCAGCTCCGCCAATGGCCGAGGTCGCGCGGGCGGGTCACCGTGATGATGGCCGCACCGGCGACGGCAACGACGAGGCCGAGGAGTTGCGGCGGATGCAGCGGCTCGTGCAGCAGGATCACCGCCGTCGCCACCGCAAACAGCGGCGCGAGGTTGCCGAGCGTCGAGGTGATCACAGGCCCGAGCGCCCGGTTCGAGGCAAAGGTCAACAGCGTCAGCGAGGCCGGGAAGAACAGGCCGATGGCGATGAAAATCGGCAGGCCGCGCCAGACGACCGGCTCGCCCTGGAGGATCAGCGGCGACAGCAGCAGGAACAGCAGCGTGAAGGAGGGGACGCTGATCGCGGCCCCCGACAGCGGATCGACGGTCCGCAGGCCCAGCTGCGCCAGAACGACCCCGGCGCCGAGGAAGAAGGCCGAGGCAAAGGCGTAGATGATGGCTGATGTCATGAGGTCCGTCTTGCTGCCTTCTTGAGGGGGGCGGCGGGTTGCTCTTTCCCGGCCATTCTGGCCCGCTTTTCTGCGCCTTGCCAATCCGCTTCCGGCGCTTTAGCACTCCGCCCGGATTTCACGTTTTCCGTCATGCCCGGCCTTGTGCCGGGCATCCACGTCTAACTGCCAACCGCAAAACAAGACGTGGATGGCCGGGACATTTGGGCGAAGACGCGCTTTGCGCTTTTGCCCGGCCCTGACGAACCGGAGGTAACGACCATGGCGACCCATAAACTGCTGCTTCTCCCCGGCGACGGCATCGGCCCCGAAGTGATGGGGGAGGTGCAGCGCCTGATCGACTGGCTGAACAAGCAGGGCATCGCGTCATTCGAGACCGAGCAGGGTCTGGTCGGCGGTTCCGCCTATGACGCCCACAAGGTGTCGATCTCGGAAGGCGACATGGCCAAGGCTGTGGCCGCGGACGCCATCATCTTCGGCGCCGTCGGCGGGCCGAAATGGGACAGCGTGCCCTACGAGGTGCGCCCCGAGGCCGGCCTGTTGCGGCTGCGCAAGGATCTCGGCCTGTTCGCCAATCTGCGCCCCGCGGTGTGCTATCCGGCGCTGGCGGATGCCTCCAGCCTGAAGCGCGAGGCGGTCGAAGGCCTCGACATCATGATCGTGCGCGAACTGACCGGCGGCGTCTATTTCGGCGAGCCGAAGACGATCACCGATCTCGGCAACGGCCAGAAGCGCGCCATCGACACGCAAGTTTACGACACCTACGAGATCGAGCGCATCGGCCGCGTCGCCTTCGATCTGGCGCGCAAGCGCCGCAACAAGGTGACCTCGATGGAAAAGCGCAACGTCATGAAGTCGGGCGTGCTCTGGAACGAGGTCATGACGGCGGTGCATGCGCGCGAATACAAGGACGTGACGCTGGAGCATCAGCTCGCCGATTCCGGCGGCATGATGCTGGTGAAGGCGCCGAAGCAGTTCGACGTCATCGTCACCGACAATCTGTTCGGCGACATGCTGTCCGACATCGCGGCGATGCTGACCGGCTCGCTCGGCATGCTGCCCTCGGCCTCGCTCGGCGAAGTCGACGCCAAGACCAAAAAGCGCCGCTCGCTGTTCGAGCCGGTGCACGGCTCGGCGCCCGATATCGCAGGCCAAGGGCTGGCCAATCCGATCGCGATGATCTCCTCGTTCGGGATGGCGCTGCGCTATTCCTTCGACATGGGCGCGCTGGCCGACAAGGTCGACGCGGCGATCGCGGCCGTGCTCGCCAGCGGTTTGCGCACCGCGGATATCAAGTCCGAGGGCACGACGGCTGCCAGCACCACGCAGATGGGCGAGGCGATCCTGAAGGAGCTGCAGAAGCTGCACGCGTAGCGTCACTGGGAATTGTAGGATGGGTAGAGCGCAGCGAAACCCATCATCTCTCCGCGCGATGAATTGATGGGTTTCGCTTCGCTCTACCCATCCTACGGTTTAACTGCTGCGACCTTAGGAGCCGGTTCATGGACGCGTCGCATCGCCCCAAGCTCGCGGAAACCATCGTCCATGAAACGGTGCGCCTGCGCGAGGCGCAGATCGGCCGGCGCTGCGAAGTCCTGTGCAACACGCGCATCGAATATGCCTCGCTCGGCGACTACTCCTATCTCGGGGAAAATTGCGAGGTCGCTGACGCCGTGATCGGGAAGTTCACGGCGATCGCCAATTCAGTGCGGATCGGCGCGCCGAACCATCCGATGGGCCGGCCGTCGCAGCATCGCTTCACCTATTGCCCGGAATATTACGAGGCGACGGCCACCCGCGACCGCGACTTCTTTGCCGAGCGCCGCAGCGACCGGGTGATCGTCGGCAACGATTGCTGGATCGGCCACGCCGCCATCCTGCTGCCGGGCGTGACGGTCGGCGACGGTGCGGTCATTGCCGCGGGCGCCGTCGTCAGCCGCAACGTGCCGCCCTACACGATCGTCGGCGGCGTTCCCGCGCGCGCGATCCGCAAGCGCTTTCCTGATTCGGTCGCGGAAAGCCTGCGCCGCATCGCCTGGTGGGACTGGCCGGATGAGATCATCTTCGAGCGCCTGGGCGATTTCCGCTCCGAGGCGATCGAACAGTTTTGCGAGCGCTACGACCCGGCGCTCGCGCCCGGCCGAAAATCGTAGCCCGGATGAAGCGAAGCGAAATCCGGGAAATCCAACCACTTGTGAGATAGACCCCGGATTGCGCTTCGCTCCATCCGGGCGACGACCGTCGCAGAGCGCTGCACGCGAATCACAAAAAATGCCCGGTCGAGACCGGGCATTTTTCTCATCGAGTGACCGCGCTCAATACAGCGGGAAGCGCTGCGGATAGCCGCCCATGTCCGACGGCGGGTTGAGCGGCTGGCGGTCGATCGGGCGGTTGAGGTTTTCGCGCGCGAACGTCGGATAGCCGATCTCCGGCGGGAAGGCGTAGTCCTGGAACTTGCGGTCGCCCGGCAACACTTCCGTGCCGGCATCGAGCCACGAGCGCGTGGTGACGTAAACGCGGGTGCGCGGGCCCTGCTGGTAGGAGCGGTTGGGACCGTTCGCGCCATAATAGGGGCGGCCGTCCCGGTCGTATTGCTGCTTGGACTGGGCGCTGGCGGAGGTCGAGCCGATCGCGACGAGGGCAGCCGCAGCAAGCAACATCGCGAGCTTGCTCGCAGCGGGGAATTTTCGGGTCATTGCATCCTCGTCATTGTCCGCCCTTGCGGGGGCCTGGCGGATCGCCAAATCTGATTGCCGGCATTGTAGCCACGGCGGGACCGTCGTCGCTAGGTCAATTGCGCCACACCGCGCCGGAATAATGCAGCGCGAAGCGAAAAAGTTTCATGAAAACCAGTGTCTTGGCTGCTTGTTGCCACAATTGTGAGGGGCTGCGGAAGCAGGCCGCGCCAACGGCGGATTACAGCGCGCCGCGCAAATGCGGGTTATCGGCGCCTGTCACCCAATCCGCTGACAAGGCCGGGGCGCCCGATGTCGCGCAATCGCTGCGCCTGACCTCGGCATGGGCGAACAATTCCGCCAGTTTTGTATCGTTTCCGGCCGTCAGCAGGATCAGCCGGTTCAGCATGCAGCCGATCGCCGTGCGGCGGGCCGGCAAATCCTCGCCCAGGCATGACCAGCCGGAGAGACGGAATTTCGGCTCATCGATGTGCTTGAAAAATCGAAGGCAGGCGCGGGCCGCCTCCGTTCCGCCGACCCGGCGAAACAGGGTGACGGCGCCGAACTTGCTGTCGACGATTCCTGCCGCCTCCAACTCGCGCACGCCGGCCGGGTCCATCCTTAGTGCAAGGTAGCCGGCCGCCGAACCGACCTGATCGATTTCTTCGCCCGGACGGTAGATTTCGAGTTCGGCGACCGGCGTGCCGCCGATGCCGCTCCAGCGGAACACGTCCTTGCGGCCGCCCTCCAGGGTGCCGAAAAACCTCGTAAGCCTCTGTCTTACCTGGGTAAATGAGCTGGCTTACCGCGAACGCGGGTGTTGCGCGTCCGGCCTGGCTCCAGGTTTTGGGCGACGTCTCCATCGCCGTAACGTCGGGCAAATGCTCCCATAGCGCGATACCGCAAATGGCCATCAGCGCCAGCGTCATCAGATAGGCGCAGAGCCGTGCCAGCGTGCCGCAGACCTCGTCCACGAAGCTTGCCAGCGCCGACCGGATTCTCAGCGTATAGTAGGAATTGGCCGAACCGGCCGGAAACGAATGCATCAAACGCCCAAACACAGCCGTCAAACGTTGTCATATCGGCGTTTCTCGCATAGAAGCGCTGCCTTCCCCCTTTCCGCTTGACGCGGCCGGGCGGCATTTTTCCTCGGAGAGTGAACGATGGGTTACAAAGTCGCTGTCGTCGGTGCGACCGGCAATGTCGGGCGCGAAATGCTCAACATTCTCGACGAGCGCAAATTCCCCGCCGACGAGGTCGTGGTGCTGGCCTCGCGCCGCAGCGTCGGCGTCGAGGTCTCCTATGGCGACCGTACCCTGAAGGTCAAAGCGCTCGAGCACTATGATTTTTCCGACGTCGACATCTGCCTGATGTCGGCGGGCGGCGCGGTGTCGAAGGAATGGTCGCCCAAGATCGGCGCCGCCGGCGCGGTCGTGATCGACAATTCGTCGGCCTGGCGGATGGATCCGGACGTGCCGCTGATCGTGCCGGAAGTGAACGCGGATGCGGTCGCCGGCTTCGCCAAGAAGAACATCATCGCCAATCCGAACTGCTCGACCGCGCAGCTCGTGGTCGCGCTGAAGCCGCTGCATGACAAGGCCACCATCAAGCGCGTCGTGGTCGCGACCTATCAATCGGTGTCCGGCGCCGGCAAGGATGCGATGGACGAACTGTTCTCGCAGACCAAGGCGGTCTACACCAACAGCGAACTGATCAACAAAAAATTCCCCAAGCGTATCGCCTTCAACGTCATCCCCGAGATCGACGTGTTCATGGAGGACGGCTACACCAAGGAAGAGTGGAAGATGATGATGGAGACCAAGAAGATTCTTGATCCCAAAATCAGGCTGACCGCGACCTGCGTGCGCGTGCCGGTGTTCGTCGGCCATTCCGAAGCCGTCAACATCGAGTTCGAGAATCCGATCACCGCCGACGAAGCGCGCAACATCCTGCGCAATGCGCCGGGTTGCCTCGTGATCGACAAGCACGAGCCCGGCGGCTACGTCACGCCCTACGAGGCGGCCGGCGAGGACGCGACCTATATCAGCCGCATCCGCGAGGACAACACGGTCGAGAACGGCCTGTCGCTGTGGTGCGTGTCGGACAATCTGCGCAAGGGCGCCGCGCTGAACGCGATCCAGATCGCCGAATGCCTGATCAACCGCAAGCTGATCAGCGCGAAGAAGAAGGCGGCGTAACGGAGAATTCGTAGGGTGGGCAAAGGCGCGCTTGCGCCGTGCCCACCATCTCTGCACCGTTGTCGATGAATGGTGGGCACGCTTGCGCTTTGCCCACCCTACGCAGCCGGTCTACGCCGCATCCCTGCACGCTGCGAAATTCCTTCGCTTCCGGGTCGAGCACGAACAGCGAGCCCTCGGCGACGCCGAAATAGGCGCCGTGCAATTCCATCTCGCCGCGCTCGACGCGGCTGCGCACGAACGGAAACGTCATCAGGTTTTCGAGGGAGCGGAACACCGCGGCCTTCTCGATCCGGGTGGTGAAATCCTGCCGGGTCTCGTGCTCGCGCTGGCCGACCTTTTCGCCCGGCTTGATGAACATCGCCATCCAGCGGCCGATGAAATCGCCCGGCGACAGCGGATCGATATCGTCGATGAAGGCGCGGATGCCGCCGCATTGCGCATGGCCGAGCACGACGATGTGCTTGATGCGCAGCACCTTCACGGCATATTCCAGCGCCGCCGAGACGCCGTGGGCGCCGCCGTCGGGCTGGAAGACCGGCACCAGGTTGGCGACGTTGCGCACCACGAACAGTTCGCCGGGGCCGGCATCGAAAATCACTTCCGGCGAGACGCGGGAATCGCAGCAGCCGATCACCATCACGGCGGGCGACTGGCCGCGCTCGGAAAGTTCCCGGTAGCGGGTCTGTTCGGTCGGCAGCCGCTGCGAGGTAAAGGCCCGGTAGCCGTCGAGCAGATGTTGCGGGAATGGAGCCATGGTGTCCTGTCTGTATCGGGCATGGCTAACCATAGACCGATGACGGGAACAAGGCTTTCGGACCCCGGTTTGAAATGTTAGGGCGTGGGGTTCGAAGCCCCCAGAGGAACCAGCCCATGATCCGTCCGCGCCGCAGCCTGTTGTTCATGCCGGGATCGAACGCGCGGGCGCTGGAAAAGGCGCGCAACCTGCCCGCCGACGGCATCATCCTCGACCTCGAGGATTCGGTGGCGCCGGACGCCAAGGCGATGGCGCGCGACCAGATCGCCAAGGCGATCGCGGCCGGCGGGTTCGGCAAGCGCGAGGTGCTGATCCGCGTCAACAGCCTCGATACGCCCTGGTGGGTCGACGACGTCACCATGGCCGGCAAGGCCAGGCCCGACGGCATCCTGGTTCCCAAGGTTTCCACCGTCGCCGATCTCAACGCCATCGCGAACCGCCTGAGCGACATCAACGCCGACATGTCGATCCGGGTCTGGGCCATGCTCGAAACCGCGCGCGGGGTGCTGGATGCCGACAAGCTCGCGGCGGCGTCGAGGGATTCCGAAACCCGGCTCGCGGGCTTCGTGTTCGGACCCAATGATATCTCGCGGGAGACGCGGATCCGCATGCAGCCGGGCCGCGCGGCGATGATCCCGATGATCACGCATTGCATCCTGGCGACGCGCGCGCACGGGCTCGAAATTCTCGACGGCCCCTATAGCGACATCAGCAATATCGACGGCTTTGCGACCGAATGCGCGCAGGGCCGCGATCTCGGCTTCGACGGCAAGACGCTGATCCATCCGAGCCATATCGAGGCCTGCAACGCCATCTTCACGCCGCCGGCCGAAGAGGTCGAGCAGGCGCGCAAGATCATCGCGGCATTCGAAAAGCCGGAAAACGCCTCACGCGGCGCCATCCAGCTCGACGGGCGGATGGTGGAGCGGCTGCACGCCGACATGGCGAAGCGCACGATCGCGATTGCGGATGCGATCGCGGCGATGGGGCATTAGTTGCGCTTCAGGCTCAGGATATAGTTCGCGAGATCGTCGGCCTGATCGGGCGATGATGAGATTGGGCATCCGGTGATGGCTGGTCTTCATGAAGACTTTCAGCGAGAGCGCCGTCGTCGAGGCCCGGTTGGCGATCGTGACGAAATCCTTGCGCGGCCTTTCGCGCCTGCGGTGCTTCCGGAGACAGCGGGGCGCCGCTCGCGCGTACCCGCAGGAACAACAGCACTGCAGCGCGCAAGAACGCGATCGAACGTGCAGCCACGGAGCGCGTCATCGCAAGCTCGACCTCTACTGGTTCACCCGCGGGCCAAGACCGTCGATCGTGTCGGCATTGCCGCAATATTCTTCATAATGCGCGGCGGCGGTGCCGGCGGCGAGATCGCGGTCGCACTGGCGCTTGTGGTTGCACAGCGAGCAGACGCGCTCCATGTCGCGCAGCACGAGGGGCTCGCTCCGCGCCAGAGCTTCCTGGTCGATGCCGAGTGCGGTCAGCATCTTCGGCAGTTCGTCGGCGGCATGCGGCCCCTGGCGGACCAGCGCCTCCAGATCGGCGGAAGACATCCGCAATTCGCTCGCGATCCGGCCGAAATTGGCGGCGTCCATCTCGCGCATTTCCTTCAGCTCGCGCCGGTGCTTCAGCCATTCGCCGAAGATGTCGACCACGAGGCTGACGACGGGATAGGGCTTTTCCTGAACGGTCATGGCACGGCTCCCTTGGGGTAGCTGGATATGGCCCAAGGTGAGCGCAGATCGGGCGCGCGGTCGTTGCGCTGGATCAAATTGGGGTCCTTCCCTTCTCCCCTTGTGGGAGAAGGTGGCGCGAAGCGCCGGATGAGGGGTTCTCTCCGCGGAGACAGACCCCTCATCCGTCTCGCTGCCGCTTCGCTCAGCGATCCACCTTCTCCCACAAGGGGAGAAGGGAAGAAAGGCGCCCCTATTTGCCGAACTTCTCCGCCGCCCACGCATAAAGGCTGCCTGGAATCGGCTTTTCGCCGCCGCGGCCTTTTGGCGAGATGTGCAGGCCGATGATCTCGGGATCGGCGAGCAGGCCTGAAAAATCCGTCGGCTCGAAGAACAGTTTCGGCTCGGCATGGACCGCGTAGAAGGATTGCTTCGACAGCGCGTGCTGCAATTCACCCGAGCGGCGCGCGAGCGCGGTCATCGCGGCCGGGCCGTAGATCGCGACGCGGATGTCGGACAGGCGGCTCGACCGGCTGTCGCAACTGGCGCAGCATGAAGGTGAGGCGATGGCGCAGCGCCAGCCAGTCCGGCGTCAGATCCTCCTGCTCCATCAGGTCCTCGAACGCCCGCACGATCGGATCATTCGCCGGCAGGTACAGAACCGAGTTGCCGAGCTGGCGCCGGCGCTCCCAGGCGAAATAGGGCTTTGCCGGATCGATCTCGATCGGCTTCAGCAACAGCACGTCGGCGTCGAGCCACAGTCCGGCGCGCTCGGCCATCAGCCGCATGCGGAAGAAATCGCTGAACTGCAAAATGGTCCAGTCGCGCCAGCTGCCGTCCGGCTCGGGCGGGCGCAGCCGTTCGGAAAAGGAATGCGGCAGGATCGCCTCGGCCTCGGCATTGCCGACGCCGTCGGGCAGGCCCGGCAATGGATCGAAACTGTAGACGGTGACCTTGTGGCCCGCGGCGACCTGCGACCGCAGGCAGGTCAGCCGCAGCCCGTCGAGCCGGCCGTGCCAGAAGGTGACGACGTCAGGCCGCATCCGCGTCGCCTCCGCTTAACAAAAGAGCCCCGATGCGATCGGGGCTCTCGTAACACGATCAGGTAACACGATCAGGCCCAGGCGCGCTCTTTCTTCAGCTTCGCCTCGTAATCGTCGATCGACGACTTCTTTTCCATGGTCAGGCCGATGTCGTCGAGGCCGTTCATCAGGCAGTGCTTGCGGAACGGATCGATCTCGAACTTCACCTTGCCGCCGTCGGGGCCGCGGATCTCCTGGTTGGCGAGATCGATGGTCAGCGTCGCGTTGGCGCCGCGCTCGGCGTCGTCGAACAGCTTGTCGAGGTCGTCCTGGGTGACGCGGATCGGCAGGATGCCGTTCTTGAAGCAGTTGTTGTAGAAGATGTCGCCGAACGAGGTCGAGATCACGCAGCGGATGCCGAAATCCAGCAGCGCCCACGGCGCGTGCTCGCGGCTCGAGCCGCAGCCGAAATTGTCGCCGGCGACCAGCACCTTGGCGTTGCGATAGGCCGGCTGGTTGAGCACGAAGTCCGGGTTCTCGCTGCCGTCATCCTTGTAGCGCTGTTCCGAGAAAAGGCCCTTGCCAAGGCCGGTGCGCTTGATGGTCTTCAAATACTGCTTCGGGATGATCATGTCGGTGTCGACATTGATGATCTTCAGGGGCGCAGCTACGCCTTCCAGTGTGGTGAACTTTTCCATCGATCGCACTTCCCGGTTGAAGGGTGGGACAGGCCGCTGATTTATCGCGAATATCGCCCCGGCAAAAGGCCAATTTGCGCAATCCTAGCCTGCGCGCGCCTACCCGCATCCGCCTCGATCGCCTCCATATCGGCGTCCGACAGCCCGAAATGGTGCCCGATCTCGTGGATCAGGACGTGGCGGACGATATGGCCCAGCGTTTCCTCATGCTCGGCCCAGTAATCCAGGATCGGCCGGCGGTAGAGCCAGACCATGTTGGGCAGGCGGGCGATGTCGCTGTTGCTCTGCTGCGGCAGGCCGACGCCCTGGAACAGGCCGAGCAGGTCGAATTCGGTTTGGGCCTGCATCTCGTCCAGAACCTCGTCGGTCGGAAAATCGTCGACGCGGATGATCACGCCCTCGCACAGGGTTCGAAACGCCTTCGGCAGGCGCTCGAACACCTCATGCGCCATGGCTTCCATTTCGGCGAGCGAGGGGGCTTTTGCTTCGGTCCACATCAGGACGTATTTAGCGTGTGTTGTGCCCGGGCGCGTACTGGTTTTGCGGAGTTGACCTCGGCGCGCCAATCGGGGACCGTACGGGGATATCAGGCGTGGGTGGACTTCAGATGAAGCGGATTGTGACGGTTGCAATTTGGGCTGCTTTTGCCGGGCTCTTGCTCTCTGGTGCGACGGCGCAGGCGCAGACGGCATCGCCGGAACTGCGGGTCGCGCAGGCTTCGAAGCCGGCCGTCACGGATGTGTCCGCGCAGCGCCGGCGGCCGCTGCGGCGCGTGCCGATCTATCGGCAGCGAATGGGCGCCCGACGTCTATCCGCGCTACAACCCCGGCCCCAACGCCGTGCGCGATTGCACCGCGCATTACGTGCAGGAGTACCGGCCGAGCGGCACGGTGATCACCCCGCGCATGAACTGCTACTGGCGGCCCGGCTAGGTTTTTCCCGCTCCATTTTTTATCGCGCATTTCGTTGACGCGAGTCGGACCCTGCTCTGCGGGCACTCCACGCTGAAGTTATGACGGCGTTCTGCGCCGGTTGGCGTGCGCAAGGATTGCGGCGAGCTGCGGCCGTCATCCGTTCATGTTCGTGGCGCGTTCATTCAGGACCCATTCAAGTCGCTGGCGTCAGATTGCGTGCAGCGTTGCGGCGAGCAATTCGGCGCAGACGTGGCACCCGACCCAAGGAGAGCATTCATGCAGTTCACGAAAATTCTGGGGCTCGCCGCCGTTGGCGCGTTGCTCGCGCTCGCAGCTCCGGCCGAGCGCGCCAATGCGCTGTCGCTCAGCAATCCCGGCGCCGCCGCGGCGGTTCAGGAAGATGCCAGGCTGGCGACGACGGAAGTGCATTGGCGGCACCACCGCCATCATCATCGTTGGCACCGCTGGCACCATCACCGTCACCACCACCATCATCATGGCCATCGCCACTGGCACCGCTGGTGAGCGCGACAGCCTAGCGAACGTCGAGCAGGCCCGTTCATTGCGGGCCTGTTTCGATTTGCAGGGTTGCCTTGAAACTGGCGAGATTGCTGCCCGTTATCTCTGTCATCTGGATCAAGGAGGAGTCCGTCATGAGGAGTTTGATCGGGGCGGCCTTTGTCGCGGCGCGCTCGTGGTTGCCGGACCGGCTGCGATCAGTCCGCGTCGCCGCGGCGCCACAGGCGAAGGCGCAGAGTGCCGGCACATCCGACGCCACCGATTTCAGCGCGCACCGCCATGACAGGCGCTACTATCGTCATTCCGGCTATTATCGTCCGCACTACCGCCCTATTACCGTCCCTATTACTACAGTCGGCCGGTCTACTATCGGCCATATCCCTATTACGCTCCGGCGCCGTTCACCTTCGGCATCGGGTTCGGGCCGGTCTGGTGGTGAGCGTGCCAATTTCGGTCGGCCGCAAATCTCTTTTGCGCGTTCTCTCTTTCTCTGCCATTCATCTTTGCGGCCGATGCATTCATGGCGCGTTCACGTGGCTGTCTCTAATTTCATGTTGGGAGCGACCGCAAAGAAACGCGACGGGGACCAGCCGCGAGCGGTTGCGGGCGCGCCGTCGCCGGTTAGGGAGGTTCATCGATGGCGATATCCGATGCCAGACGCGGCCTTGTCCGCCGTCTGGGCGTAACGGCCGCGGCTGTGTTTGCGTTCGGCGGCATCACAACAGCGCGCTGAAGCGTTCTCACTTGCAAGTCCCGGCACGGCGCCGTCAGCGAAATTTGCAACCGACGGGCTGACGACCGAAGTTCAGCATCGCGGCCACGGCGGCGGCGGTTTCCGCGGCGGTGGAGGCGGAGGTTTTCGCGGTGGTGGCGGAGGCTTCCGCGGCGGCGGGTTTCATGGCGGCGGATTCAGAGGCGGCGGTGCGGCGTTCCATGGCGGCGGGTTCAGAGGCGGTGCGATTCACGGCGGTGGCTTTCGCGCGGCGCCGGTGTTTCGAGGAGGCGGTTTTCGCGCGGCGCCGGTCTTTCACGGCGGCGGCTATCGCCACGGATATCGTCACGCCTATCACCGGCCCCATTTCCATCACCACCGGCGTCATTTCCATCGGCGCATCTATTTCGCGCCGGCCTATTACGGCTATCCGTATTACCATGGTTACGGCACCGCTATTGCCGCGTGGTCTGGACCTATTACGGGCCGCGCAAGATCTGCAAATATCGCCCGTGGCGTCGCCACCACTGGCGCGATACGCTACTAGTGAGGCGGGTAAAATGAACAGGCGCCCGCTGGGGCGCCTGTTTTCATGAGCGGGAATCTGGCCGCTCAATCCCAGTCCTTGCCGCGCCACGGCTTGATCTTCCACGGTGTCATCGCCTCCATCCGCCACTGCTTCCCAGTGATCCGGCGGCCAATGGCTGAGACGCGAGGTTTCCTTCGGCGCGGTCGGGAGATCGACGATCCGCGGCATCGACCGGCGACACGACTGGGCCGTCGCCTCGCTGATCAAATCGACAAATTCAGGCTTGTCCGTCACGGCAGGCTCCCTCGCGAAGATTTCGCAAGGGACCATTGTGCGCCCGGCGCCTTAACGAGGCGTTTCCGCAACGCCTCGTTATCTAGGCAAAGGAAGCGTTAACGCCATTCCCTGATGTCGACGAAATGTCCGGCGATCGCCGCAGCCGCGACCGCACCTAGCCGGGGCTTAAAGAAGTGAGCACCAGAGCAAGCGCTGGACCTGCGGACTGCAGGATGCTCTGTAGAGAGATGCAACTATAGTGATAGTCTTCTGTATCGCAGGTGGGCAACCGCGCCATCCGGCGAAATATCGGTTTGAGGGGAACAGCTATTAAGCGCCGCCGGGCGGGAGGCACCCATGATTTTACTAACGCAGTTTCTCAATACCTTGCTCACAGTGGTACTCGCTTTTCTAACGGGAGTGCAGGCCTACGTGCTGTGGCAGGAGCGTCGGACGCCACTCGAAAACGCATTATATGACAAGCAAATATCCGCGACCCTCCAAGCAGCGGAGGCGGTTTCAGAAAAATGCCGATTGCGGTTCACCCCGCCGACCAATGCTGAGAAAGCTACGCAAGATTGGGTGGATATGATGACTAAGAGAAGACAGGCCCAGTTTGCTCTTCGGCTGGTCTCAAACAAAGAGCTATTGGCTTTGCTCACTGATGTTTACACTCGGGAAGACGAATTCGACGGTGAAAAAGTCTGGAAAGAAGAGAGCGATGTCATCAAGCAGTCATTCGGAAAAGCATTTGGAAAACAAGCCGTGATTTTCTGGTCCTGTAGCGAAATAGCAGATGGGTTTTTGGAGAAGGCGCGAAGGATACACCGCCTCAATTCGCTGTCGGGGACGATGCTGGAGAAGTCTGGAATTAGGTGTAAGCGATGTTCCGAATGCATCCGCTGACAACAAGGGCAATTAACGCAATCTCTGATTGGCTTCAAAGCACTGTAACAGTAACGAGAGCAGCGCTAGCTGCTCTCGTTTGCTATTGAGAATCGGAGATTGTAGCGGATCCTGTGAAATTGGATTAA
>CAWBQP010000002.1:0-83664 GCA_963790735.1 uncultured Alphaproteobacteria bacterium
AAGCTTCTGTGAATAAAAGAAATTTTCTAGAAGTCGCGCGGTGGCCGTGTTGACGTAGTTCGCGTCTGCCGCTGAAAAACGCCGGCATTGTGAGCCAGGCATCATCAAGTTTTCTTGTTGTGCAGGTGCGGAAAATCCGGCCGCTGGAATAGTGGTCGCCGCCGAAAGCGGTTTGCGCTGGCGCGCGAACCGCTGCAGTATGGAACGCTTCTAGAGCGTGACCCGGAAAAGTGGGTACCGGTTTTCCGAAAGGGTCATGCTCAAACAAAAAGATGGGCGGATGACGGTTCGAAGAGGCGTCGTCGTGCTCCCGGACAATTGGAGATACGATGGCTGCTCCCATCAAATTCGGCGTCGGTCAAAGCGTGCGCCGCAAGGAAGACGACGCGCTGATCCGCGGCAAGGGCCGCTACACCGACGATCATGCGCCGCAGCCGCCCTGCACGCGCTGATGCTGCGCTCGCCGCATGCGCATGCGAAATTCACCATCGACGTCGCCAAGGCCCGCGCGCTGCCCGGCGTCGGCGCTGATCCTGACCGCGGAGGACGTCAAGGATCTCGGCGATCTGCCGTGCCTGTTCAATCTCGAAACCGATCCGTTCACCGGCCCGCCTTACCCGATCCTCGCCAAGGACGAGGTCCGCCATGTCGGCGACGCCGTGGCCTTCGTGGTCGCCGACACCATCGACCAGGCCCGCGACGCGATCGAGGCGATCGAGGTCAAATGGACGCCGCTGCCGGCGGTGGCCGGCCTCGTCAACGCCGTCAAGCCGGGCGCGCCGCAGGTCTGGCCCGACAAGCCCGGCAACGTGCTGTTCGACGTGCCGATCGGCGACAAGAAGGCGACCGAGGCCGCCTTTGCCAAGGCGCATGCGGTCGCCGAAGTATCGATCGTCAATCCGCGCGTCATCACCAACTTCATGGAAACGCGCGCGGCGGTCGCCGAATACGACGCCAAGCGCGATCATCTGACGCTGACCATCGGCAGCCAGGGCAGCCATCGCCTGCGCGAAATCCTCGTGCGGCATGGTGCTGAAGATGCCGATGGAAAAGATGCGGGTGATCTGCCCCGACGTCGGCGGCGGCTTCGGCACAAAGCTGTTTCCCTATCGCGAATACGCGCTGATCGCGGTCGCCGCGAAGAAACTGCGCAAGACCATCAAATGGACCGCCGATCGCTCCGATCACTTCATGGGCGACGCGCAGGGCCGCGACAACGTCACCACCGCGAAGATGGCGCTGGCCGAGGACGGCAAGTTCCTCGGCATGGATGTCGATCTGATGGGCGACATGGGCGCCTATCTCTCGACCTTCGGGCCCTACATCCCGCATGGCGGCGCCGGCATGCTGCCCGGGCTCTACGATATCCAGGCCTTCCACTGCCGCGTCCGCACCGTCTTCACCAACACCGTGCCGGTCGATGCCTATCGCGGCGCCGGGCGGCCGGAGGCGGCCTACGTGATCGAGCGTCTGGTCGATGCCGCCGCGCGAAAACTCGGCATGACGCCGGATGCGATCCGGCGCAAGAATTTCATCCCGCCGAAGGCGATGCCGTACAAGACCGCGACCGGGAAGGTCTACGATTCCGGCGACTTCACCGCGCATATGAAGCGCGCGATGGAAGTCGCCAACTGGAAGGAGTTTCCCAAGCGCGCCAAGGCGGCGAAGAAGCAGGGCCTGGTGCGCGGCATCGGCCTGGCGAGCTATGTCGAGGTCTGCGGCACCATGGGCGAGGAGACCGCCAATGTCGCGCTCGATCCCAATGGCGACATCACCATCCTGATCGGCACCCAGTCGAGCGGGCAGGGCCACCAGACCGCCTATGCGCAACTCGTCGCCGAGCAGTTCGGCGTGCCGCCGGAGCGCGTCCACGTCCTGCAGGGCGACACCGACAAGATCGCCACCGGTCTCGGCACCGGCGGCTCGGCCTCGATCCCGACCGGCGGCGTCAGCGTCGAGCGCGCCACCCGCGATCTCGGCAACAAGCTGAAGGAGATCGCGGCGGAGGCGCTGGAGACCAGCGCCGGCGACCTCGAGATCAGCAACGGCCTCGTGCGCATCGCCGGCACCGACCGCTCGATCAGCTTCGCCGATCTCGCGAAGCGTCCGGGCGTCGATCCCGTCGAAGCTGAATGCGAGCGCGACCTTCGCGCAGGCCGACGGCACCTATCCGAACGGCACGCATCTGGCCGAAGTCGAGATCGATCCGGCCACCGGCATCATCAAGATCGTCAACTACGTCATCGTCGACGATTTCGGCGTGACGCTCAATCCGCTGCTGCTCGCCGGCCAGGTCCATGGCGGCGCGATGCAGGGGATCGGCCAGGCGTTGATGGAGCAGGCGGTCTACAGCGCAAGCCGACGGCCAGCTCGTCACCGGCACCTTCATGGACTATGCGATGCCGCGCGCGGCCGACGGCCCGTCATTCCACTTCGAGACCCACAACGTGCCCTGCACGACCAATCCGCTGGGCGTGAAGGGCGCGGGCGAGGCCGGCGCGATCGGCTCCTGTCCGGCGGTGGTCAACGCCATCGTCGAGGGGCTGTGGCGCGAATACAAGATCGACCACATCGACATGCCGGCCACCGCCGAGCGGGTCTGGATCGCGATCCGCGAGGCACAGAAGCGGCATACTCTCTGATATTTTGCCGCTGCCGTGGAATGAAGCACCGCACGCGGTGTTGAAGAGATGGACGTCGGCCGCTGGCGCGGCGTGCGATCGCGAAGTCCCGCGCATAAACCCCATGAGGCTGGAAACGGAGATTTGCCGATGAAGCGAACCATCGTTGTTGACTGCGGAGCTTTATTGCTTGGTGCCGGCGCGGCGTCTGGCGCAGCAGGAGCAGGTCGCAAGAAGACCCAGGCTGCGATGAAGTCCAACCGGCACGAGCGCGATGGCGCTTTCGAGAGATGGTCAAGGGCGAAAAGCCCTACGATCAGGCCGCCGTCGACAAGGCGCTGGCAGAACTCGATGAACGCGCCAAGCGCTTGCCGACAATGTTCCCGGAGAGCATCAAGGGGCTGAAGCCGTCGAAGGGCGACTTTCAGCACTCGCCGAAGGTATGGGACGGAGCAAGGCCGGCTTCGAGGCGCAAGATCGCGACCTTCGTCAAGGCCGTCGACCGAGGCCAAGGCGAAGATCAAGGACGTCGACCAGCCTGAAGGCGGACTTTCCCGAGCATCGGCAAGGCATGCAGCGGCTGCCACGAGACATTCCGCGTCAAGGGCTGACGCTGATCGTCGAACTGCAGCAAAAAGAGGGCGAACGCCTGACAGCGTTCGCCCCTTTTGTGTCTGCCGCATCTTTGTCGCCTTCACTTGCTCGCGTCCTGCGTCAGTCGCTTACTTCGTCACCTGGCCGCGGATTTCGCCGCCCGGATTGGCTGCGGTGTGAATGTTGACGTAGTACTTGCCGGCCGACGAGGTCGGCGGCCTGCGCATCGGTCAGCGTGGCGCTGCCTTCGACCGGGCTCGACGTCGCGTTGGGAATGGCGACCGCGACGCCGGCGTTCTTGCCGGCTTCGGCGGGGCCATGGAAATGCGCGGCGGTGGCAGGACCGGACAGGCCGGAATAGGTCAGCTTCCAGCTCAGCTTCTTGGTGGCGGGATCGTAGTCGATGTCGGCGGTGCCGGTGGCGGCGCTGGTGTTCGGCGGGCACCTGCGGCCTTGCCGTCCAGCGTCGCCTTCATCTTGTCGGCGAAAGCGGGGCCGGCAAAGGCAATCGCTGTCCCCAGCGCAAGCGTGGCAAGCATGGTCTTGTTCGGCATGGTGTTTCTCCCTGTTGACGTCAAACGGCGATGTCAGCCTCAAAACAACGACTTTTCGGATTTATTCCCGAAACGGCGTCAATGTCCGAAATTTCATGGAAGCTTATGGCGCAAAGTGCGTTCATACTGGTCATTGAATTGGACCTGAGCTTAGTCCTGATTAACGGACCTGCACGGATCGGTGAAATGCTTGCGACGATATCTCTTCGCTTGACGCTCTGATCCGTGAATGCTGCGACGAATTCTCCTTGGCTTGATCCTGGCTGGCCTGTCGGCGTGGATCTTCTGGTGGCTGACGATCCCGGCGGTCGTTGCCGCGGCTGCGCTTGCTCCCTACACGCCGAACCTCGCCAACGGCATCACAACGTTCAATGCCGGCGGCTGTTCCTCCTGCCATGCCGTTCCCAACCAGCCCGATCGGCTGAAGCTGGGCGGCGGGCTTGCGATGCCGTCGCCGTTCGGGACGTTTTACGTCCCCAACATCTCGCCCGATCCGACGTACGGTATCGGCCGGTGGAGCGAAGCGGATTTCGTCACCGCGGTGCTCAAGGGGACGTCGCCGGACGGCGCAGCATTATTTCCCGGCCTTTCCCTACGCGTCCTACCAGCATGCGACGGTCGAGGACGTCCGCGATCTCTTTGCCTATCTGAAGACGCTGGCGCCGGTGGCCGGCAAGCTGCGCGACCACGACGTGCCGTTTCCATTCAACATCCGCCGCAATGTCGGGGTCTGGAAATGGCTGTTCATGGACGGCAAGCCTTACACGGCGGACGCCTCGCATTCGGCGTCATGGAATCGCGGCGCTTATCTCGTCAATGGTCTCGGCCATTGCGCCGAGTGCCACAGCCCGCGCAATTTCCTCGGCGGCATCGTCGAGGCGCAACGCTTCGCGGGCGGGCCCAATCCGGAAGGCGAGGGCTGGGTGCCCAACATCACCCAGAAGGGACTGGCCGAGTGGAGCGCGAAGGATATCGCCTACTTCCTCGAGACCGGGCAAACGCCTGACGGTGACACCGCCGGCGGATCGATGGTGCGCGTGATCAGGAACACGTCGCAATTGCCGCCGGAGGATCGCGCCGCGATCGCGGAATATCTGAAATCGCTGCCGCCGGTCGAGGGGCCGCCGCGGCCGAAGAAGGCAAAGGACGCCGAGAAGTCATGACCGGCGCGTTGCCGCCCGCGCTCAGGGCGTCAAGGCTGCGGTGATCGGCATTCGCCTCTCTGGCGGCGCAGGGGGCGCAGGAGGCAAGATCGCCAGCGGCCTGCGCAGAGCAGGCGTGGCGATCTTTGGGCCGCCGCGAGTCCGTGGCGGGCTTGGGTGGAGCGAGCGCGACGAACGGGCGGTCGAAATCGCCGGCGCGATACAGAACGATGCCGCGGTCGAAACTGGCGGTGGCGAAGCGCGGATAATATTGAATCGCCAGATTGTATGAGACAAACCCTGGGACAGGTTCGAAACGGCCAATGGCCGCAGCGTTTGCCTCTTTCGCTGCGGGCGCAACCGCCGATGTCACGGCGGCGCCGACGGTCGATGCGTCCCCCTCGCGCGGGACGCGCGGTTCATTCGAAGCGGTGATGTCAGGCTGCAGCGCTGCGACGATTTGCGGTTCGCCGGCGATCCTGTCGGGCGCGATTTCCGCTGCGCCAGGTGGCTTTGAAAACATTCCGAACAGGACGTAGCCTCCGACCAGCACCGCCGAAATGACCGTCGCCGCCATCGTGTTGGAAGCGACCTTGCCGATAACCTCATAGGTACGCACAGCCTTCGTGGCCGGCGGCGGCTGAAGCGCAATGGCGAGCAGTTGATCGTAGGTCGAGCGCTGCTCGGCATCGGTCAGGATGTCATAGGCGCGCACAAGCTCCCTGAACCTCAGCGCGGCATCGGGATTGTCGGGGTTGATATCGGGATGGGTCGCCTTCGCGGCCTTGCGGAATGCAGTCCGCAAGCCCTCGGCGTCATCGCTCGGAAGCGCCCCGAGCAAATCGTACAGCGTCCCCATGGTGGTACTCGCGACTGTTTCCCCCTCGGACGTTCCCCGCCGCGGAGCCTCCGATTGACGACGCCCTAGATAATCAAAGATATCTAGGCGGTAGAATGATCCTCTTATGGCAAAAGCGTGCCAATCGCTTGGGATGGTTAACGGACGTCGGCCGTGAGACCGCCTGATGGGTGGTAGCAGGCAGACGCGGTGGCCTCCAGGCCCCCCGGTCCCCATCACAGCCGGTCGTAACAGGCCGTCACGGGTCGGATGCGGCCCCGCCAGTTCGAGAGCGGCGGCCGCGAGGCGGCCCGACAGATATCCCTGCAGCGAAACGAAGCCCGGCGACAGGGTGGAATCGAGGGCCGTTTGGACGGCCTGGTCGTCGGCGACGACCTTGAGCGGGGTGGGCCACGGAAACGGCACCACCCTGGGAAACGACGACGCCTTCTCCGGCGCGGCCATCGTCCAATATCGCGGGGCTCAGGTCGCCGTTGGCCGCGGACGGTATTCCCTTTGGACCGGCGACGTCGGTCTTGCAATTTACCTTTGGGACTGCATCGCAGGGGAGCCGTCGTTTTCCGACGATCGATGTGTTCTGACCCGAACGCGGCGACACGTCAGAGCGCAGGATGGTTGGAGCGCAGCGAAACCCATCATCCATTCGCATACTGCAATGGTTTCGCTGCGCTCTACCCATCCTGCGTTGCACGGCTGCGTTTGTCTTGAACGGCTCGCTGCCGACCAATAAGATGAGAGATAATTGGTGGGCCACGTTTCGGAGCGCGGCTATGAATTTACTTCATTCTGGATACGCAACTCTCCAATACGAAATCGCCGAGGAGAGGGCGTCGGCGCTCGGGCGGCTTGGACGGCGGCTTGAGGCCGCGCTGACGGCACTGGCCGCATGCCCACGGACGGCCGATTCCAATCGAAACATTCGCGATCGGCCTCGTCGAACAGGCGGGATATGCGCTCTGGCTCTTCGTCGTGCAGCGCGAGGCCTGCGGTCTCAACAAGATCGACCACGTGATACAGGTCTACGGGGTGCCGAACGAGGTGGTCGCCCGCATGGGGCCATTGGCCAGGCCGAGCATCCATCCGACGAAGACCATGGCGGCCGAGGTAGCGCTGCCGCCGATGTTCTGAAAGTCGCCTTTCGCGGCGGGTCGCCGCGACGCTCTAATTCACCAGTCTCGCTATTCCCAGCTCGTCGGCGACCTGGTCCAGTCCGCGCAGCAGCGCGGGTGCTATGGGAATGCCAACGCTGGTCCGCCTGAGCCGCGTTTCATGGCTGCGTTCGCCGGGCACCCAGATGCGGTCCACGCCGGGCATGCGCTGGCTGTTGCGGAAATCGCGCACCAGCGCATCGACGCTTCGCTTGAAGACGGCAATGTCGCCGAAGGCTGAGATGTTGATCGCGGCGATCGCCTGTCCGGTGTTGGTGACGCTGTCGTCGTCGTGATTGAAGTCGATCACATCGCGGCCCATCGCGGCGCCGCCGAGCGTGCCTGCGAGCAGGCCGATGATCATCGCCAGGCCGTAGCCCTTGTATCCGGCCTCCATGCCGCCGAGCGGCAGCAGCATGCCTTCGTCGGCGCGTTTCGGGTCGGTCAGCGGCTTGCCTTCGCGATCGATCATCCAGCCCTCCGGCATGGTCTCGCCGCGCAACGCCTTGGTTTTCACCTTGCCGTAGGCGGCGACCGTCGTCGCCATGTCGAGCACGATCGGTTTTTCGTCGCCGGCCGGAATGGCGGCTGCGATCGGATTGGTCGACAGCAGCATGTCGAGGCCGCCCCAGGGCGGAAGGTGATTGGCGTTGCCGACCGCGAAGTAGAGCCCGATCATGTCATGGGCGAGCGGCATCGTCGCGTAGAGCGAGGCGGGGCCGGCATGGTTTGAGAACTGCGAGTTGACCCAGCCAATTCCGCTGCTGCGCGCCTTTTCGATCGCCATTTCGGCCGCGCGTTTCATGACGAGGTGGCCCATGCCGTTGTCGCCGTTCAGGACGGCGGTACTGGCGTGCTCGTGCACGACATGGATGTTCGGCCGGACGTTGAAGCCGCCGGCCTTGATCCGCCTGACATATTGCGGCAACCGGCTGACGCCGTGCCCGTCCGACCCCTGCAGGTCGGCCGCAGCCATCAGGCCCGCGACCGTCGCGGCATCGGCGTCCGGCAAGCCCACTGCGGTGAGGGCCTGCTGAATGAAGGCCTTCAGCCGGCCTAAAGTGACAGATGTCTCGGACAGGACGGGCGCTCCCTGAGGCCGCAGGCGTGGCCGCGGCGGGCGAAGTCGAAGGCGATTGCGGGCAGGCGGGGCCGCCGCTGCTAACCCGTGCCGAACGCCTTGAAGGTGATGATGGTGTGGGTGTCCTGGATGCCCGGAATCACCTGGACCTTCTCGTTGACGAAATGGCCGATGTCGGTGGCGTTATCGACGTAGAATTTGACCAGCAGATCGTAATCGCCGGCGGTGGAATAGATCTCCGAGGCGATCTCGGCCTCCGCGAGCGCATTGGCGACGGCATAGGACTGGCCGAGCTTGCATTTGAACTGGACGAAGAAGGGAACCATCGCTGTCGTCTCCAAAATGTTGGCCCCAATAGGCCAAAAACCTCGCCCCATGGCAAGCCAGCTTGCCGCCTGTGCCCTGCCGCGTTAGGACAAACCATGGCCCTGAACACAGCATTTTCACGAGGCTTTTAATGACGACGCCGATCGCGCTGACCATCGCTGGCTCCGATTCCTCTGGCGGTGCCGGCATCCAGGCCGACCTGAAGACGTTTGCCGCGTTCGGCGTCTACGGCGCCTCCGTGATCACGGCGCTGACGGCGCAGAACACCACGGGCGTCAGCGGCATCCACCAGGTGCCGGCGGAGTTCGTGACCGCGCAGATCGATGCGGTTTTTTCCGATCTCGCGGTGGGTGCGGTCAAGATCGGCATGGTGGCGCAGCCACCTGTTATCGACGCCATCGTCGCGGGGCTTAGGCGCTGGTCGCCGAAGCACGTCGTGCTCGATCCCGTGATGGTCGCAACCTCGGGCGACCGGCTGCTTGCGACTGAAGCCGTCGACGCGCTGCGGACCAGGCTCATTCCGCTGGCGTCGGTGATCACGCCCAATCTGCCGGAAGCCGCAGCGCTGCTCGACGAAGGCGTGGCGGCGGACGAAGTCGCCGTCGAGAAACAAGGCAGGCGATTGCTGGCCCTGGGATGCAAGGCGGTGCTGATCAAGGGCGGCCACGGGGAGGGCGCCGAGAGCATCGACTATCTGATCGACTCCTCTGGTGTCATCGCACTCGCCGCGCCGCGCATCGCCACAAAAAATACCCACGGCACCGGCTGCTCGCTCTCCTCGGCGATTGCCGCGGGACTGGCAAAGGGCGAGGGCATGGAGAGCGCCGTGCGCAAGGCCAAGGCCTTCGTCAGCGCTGCCATTGCCGCTGCAGACCGCTTCAGCGTCGGGCATGGCCACGGCCCGATCCATCATTTTCATAAGTTTTACTAGCGTTCCTGCGAACGGCGTCGACAGCGCGTAGCCCGGATGGAGCGAAGCGCAATCCTGGACAATTGCATCCGCTTGCCGCCCGGACCCCGGATTTCGCTGCGCTGCATCCGGGCTACGATCGCGTATCGCTTCCCTGACGCTGCGATCTTGCCGCGGTCATGTCGCTTGCCTGTCGCATCGCGCTGTTATCCGCAAACTACGGGGCGCGGCATTGATTCTCGTGGGGCTATCGGTCGCGTGAACTAGTCATCGCCCTGTCACAAAAATCTGTCAGGGGACAGGTATGGGTAGTGACTCCTTGAGTGAAGAAAGCCCGGAACGGCGTTTTCGCACCTTGTTTATCTCCGACATCCATCTCGGAGCCCGCGGCTCGCAAGCCGACCGTTTGCTGGACTTCCTCAAGAGCCACGACGCCGACACCATCTATCTCGTCGGCGATATCGTCGATGGCTGGGCGCTGAAGTCGAGCTGGTACTGGCCGCAATCGCACAACGACTTCGTGCAGAAGATGCTGCGCAAGGCGCGCAAGGGCGCCAAGGTCATCTACGTGCCGGGCAATCACGACGAGTTCCTGCGCAACTATTACGGCACCCATTTCGGAGGCATCGACGTGGTGGAAAACACCATTCACGAGGGCGCCGACGGCAAACGCTATCTCGTCATCCACGGCGATATCTTCGATCTCGTGGTGCAGAACGCGCGCTGGCTCGCCCATCTCGGCGACAAGGCCTATGACTTCGCCATTCAGATGAACCGCCTCGTCAATTTCTTCCGGCGCATGTTCGGCGTGCCCTATTGGTCGCTGTCGCAATGGGCGAAGCTGAAGGTCAAGAACGCCGTGAACTATATCGGCGCGTTCGAGCAGACCCTGGCCGGCGAAGCGCGGCGGCACGGCGCCGACGGCGTGATCTGCGGCCACATCCACTACGCCACCATCCGCGACGAGCACGGCATCCGCTACATGAATTGCGGCGACTGGGTGGAAAGCTGCACCGCGCTCGCCGAGCACGAGGACGGCCGGTTCGAGATCATCACCTGGACCGATCCGCAGCGAAGGGCAGAACCCGTTCCCCGCGTCGCGGCGCGCGCCGCATGACGCATATCCTGGTCGCGACCGATGCGTGGCATCCCCAGGTCAACGGGGTGGTGCGAACGCTGACCGCGATGGCGGAAGCGGCCAGGGGTTTTGGCGTCGAGGTGAGTTTCCTGACGCCGCAATCGTTTCGCACCTTTGCGATGCCAAGCTATCCCGATCTGCGGCTGGCGCTGCCGCATCCAGCAAAAATCGCGCGGCTGATCGCAGCGGCAAAGCCCGACAGCATTCATATCGCGACCGAAGGCCCGATCGGGCTGTTCGTGCGGCGCTATTGCCGCAAGCGGGGCCTGCCGTTCACCACGAGCTTTCACACCCGCTTTCCGGAATATGTGTCGGCGCGCTCGCCGATCCCGGAATCCTGGGTATGGCGGGCGCTGCGCGCCTTCCACCGGCCGAGCCAGGCGGTGATGGCGGCAACGCCGGCGCTGGCGGCCGAATTGCGCATGCGCGGGTTTCGCAACGTGGTGCTGTGGTCGCGTGGCGTCGATACCTCGCTGTTCCATCCGCGCAGCGCGCGATCTCTGCCTGCCGATGCCGGTGTTCCTCAGCGTCGGGCGCGTCGCGGTTGAAAAGAATCTCGAAGCCTTTCTCGACCTCGATCTGCCCGGCACCAAGCTCGTCGTCGGCGATGGGCCGGCCCTGACGGCGCTGGAGCGGAAATATCCTGACGCCGTGTTCCTGGGCGCCAGGCACGGCGAGGAACTGGCCGAAATCTACGCGGCCTCCGATATTTTCGTGTTTCCCAGCAAGACCGACACGTTTGGCCTGGTGCTGCTCGAGGCGCTGGCCAGCGGCCTGCCGGTCGCCGCCTTTCCGGTCACCGGTCCGCGCGACGTGATCGGCGCGGCGCCGGTCGGCGTGCTGAACGAGGATCTGCGCGAGGCGTGCCTGGAGGCGCTGCAGGTTTCGCGGCAAGATTGCGTCGAATTCGCCGCCGGCCACACCTGGCAGGCCTCCGCGCGGGTCTTTGTCGAACATGCCCTGAATGTCCGCTCCGAGCCGGCGGAAGGCGAGGTGGCCGAATTTGGCGCGAAAGACCCGCATTTCGCCGCCTAGAGCCTTTCGGTTCTGATTGAATCAGAACCGGGCTCTGAATTCTGTTTTGACGCGTTTTCTTGAACCGGTGGCCACTTCGCTCGAAAACGCTATGGAGTTCACCGGAATGCGTCTTGCCCGCTCTGTCGGGTCAGGCGTTACAAATGGGGAATGACCGAACCAGCCCCTAATACATCAGTAGCCGCCTCTGATATCGATGCGGCGGCGCGGGTGGTTGCGCCGTTCGCGGTGCGAACGCCGTTATTGTCGTTCCCCGTTCTCAATGAACGCGTCGGGACCAAAGTCTTTCTGAAGCCCGAAATGCTGCAGCGGACCGGATCTTTCAAGTTCCGCGGCGCCTTCAACAAGCTGGCCTCGATTCCGCAGGACAAGCGCAGCGGCGGGGTGGTGGCGTTCTCTTCCGGCAACCATGCCCAGGGCGTGGCGGCGGCGGCGCAGATCCTCAGCATGCAGGCCACCATCGTGATGCCTGCGGACTCTCCTGTCACCAAGCGCGAGCGCACCAAGGGCTATGGCGCCGAGGTGGTGCTCTACGACCGCGACAAGGAAGACCGCGAAGCCATCGCCAACAGCATTGCGGCCAAGCGCGGCGCGACGCTGGTGCGCCCCTATGACGATCCCTTCGTGATCGCAGGACAAGGCACCGCGGGCCGCGAGATCGCCGAGGACATGGCGGCGCTCGGGCTCGTCCCCGATATCGTGGTGGCGCCGGCATCGGGCGGCGGGCTGATCGCCGGCGTTGCGACGGCGGTGAAGGCAAAATTTCCGCAAGCGCAGATCATCGTCGCCGAGCCCAAGGACTATGACGACCACGGCCTGTCGCTGCGCGCCGGCCATCGCGAGGCCCATCACGCCGCCGGCCGCACCATCTGCGACGCGCTGATGGCGGCGATTCCGGGTGAACTCACCTTCTCGATCAACAACAAGCTGCTCGCGAGTGGCGTGATCGCATCCGACGAGGAAGTCGGCGCGGCGGTCGCCTATGCCTATCGGGAATTGAAGCTGGTGGTCGAGCCCGGCGGCGCCGTCGGGCTTGCCGCACTGTTGGCCGGCCGCATCGATACGAGGGGCAAGAACGTCGTCATCGTGCTCTCCGGCGGCAATGTCGACGCGGACCTGTTCGCCAAGCTGGTCGCCTGATCATCCCGTCTCAAACGGAAACCGGGCAGAGCGTGTGCTCTGCCCGGTTTTGTATTGCTTGAAGCGCGCGGTCAGCGCCGGCCGAAACCGCCGCCGCCGAAGGAACGGCCGCCACCAAAACCACCGCGGGCGAACGACATGCGCGAGGGGCCCGAGGAGAAGCGCTGGCTGAAACGTCCGCCGCCCGTCCCGCCACCGAAATGACGCGGGCCGTTGTTGAACATGTGCCTGTTGCCGGTCCGCATCGGATTGTTGTTCATCCTGTTCGAAAACCTTGAGAACTTGCCGTTGTTGCCGCCGCGGTTGCCGGCATTGAAGGGGCTGTGCCTGTCCTTGCCGGACAGCGGGCCCATCTTGCCGTTGCCGAACGGCTTCGATCCGGCGCGGCCGGGCATGTGCTGCATCGGGCCCATCGCGCCTCCGCCCTTGTTATGGGCGAACGAGTGTCCAAAGTTGCCGTGCCTGTACGACGGCGACTGCTTTGCCAGATGCGTGAACTGCATCAGCGGCACGGCCTTCGGCGCACCGTACAGCTTCAGCGCCGCCGGCGCGTAGGAGCTGTTGGAATAATTTTCATGGAACGTCTTGTAGGCAAAGGGTGAGTTCGCGAGCACCGCCTTGTGCCATGCCTTTGCGACCTTCAGATTATAAAGCAGCACGCGGATGTCGTCGCTTAGCGGATCGCGCGGATAGAGTTGGAGGAACTCCTCGTAATTTTCGGGAGAGCCTTCCGACACCACGTAGTCGTAAGCCTGCCGTACCGAACGCGAGGGCAGGTTCGCCGCCATCTGCACGATCGGGCTGCGATCCGGCGCGCGGCCTGCGGCAACCGCGGTATCGCCGAAGAAATAGAAATCGGAGGTCAGCGACGAGCTTTCCCACGGCGTCTGACGGCCTCTGGTCGCGTTGTTCACTTCGAGCCGGACCTGCTTGAACAACTGTTCGATCGGCAGGTTCGGTTTACGGGCGTTATTCAGGAACGCCGACGTATACGGGCTGTGGTTGCCGTCGCCATCCGCCGCTTCCATGCCCGGTGCGGTCGAGTAGCCGACGATCGAGCCGTTCGGCGCATCGACGATGGCCAGGCCCCGTCCCTTATCGTTGACCTCCGGGAACGGATTGTTGCGGCAGGCGTCGAGCACGACGATGCGCATCCGGCTTGAAATGGAGTCCAGCGTGCCCATCAGGTCGACCAGTCGCAGCGAATTGCCGTCGAGATCGTACGACGTCGAGATTTTTGCATCGACCGGAAGCAGATAGTTCTCACCCTCGACCTGCACGCCGTGACCGGCATAGTAAACCATGGCGACGGTGCCGGGGCCGCGCTCGGCGACCTTGGCGGTAAAGTCCTGCACGACCCTGACCATGTCTTTGCGTGTCAGGTCGGTCGCCTGGGTGACTTCGAAGCCGGCTTGGTTCAAAAGCTGCGACATCGATTGCGCATCGTTGCCGGGATTGGCGAGTTTGGGTGCGGTCTGGTAGTTCGAATTGCCGATGACAAGCGCGATGCGCTGGTCCGCCGGCGGCGGCGTCTGCATGCCGGTGCGGATGTCGGCATTCGGGGCTTCGGCGAAAGCCGCGCCAGTGCCGAAGCTCAACAGGCTTGCCAGTAGACTGGCGCGCAATAGCGTCGAATTGAAACGGGACATGGCGGCATTCCTCAAATGAACGCGTGGCGAGATTTGCGTTGGGGACGCTAAACCGCATCGGTATGGCGGTACGTGATCGCGATCACGCTTGCAGCAGGAGGTATTTCGACGCTTGCCGTCGCGCGATGCGGCTGACAATCTCAGGTCGCTGAAAGGTCGAAGGAACCCAAAAATGGGCTTCGGGCTAAAGACCACGACAGGAATTATCGCGGTGGTGCTGGTCGCGGCGGCACTGGCTCAGGCGAGCCGGGTGTTCGCGCCGCTTGCGGCCGCCCTGTTCATCATCGCGATCGTATGGCCGGTCCAGAAGCAATTGCAGTCCTGGATGCCCAAGCTTGCCGCGCTGGCGATCACGATCGTGGTGACCGTGGCGGTCTGTCTCGGCTTTGCCTCTCTCGCGGCGTGGGGATTTGGCCGGGTCGGCCGATCGGTGGTCGGCGATTTGCCGCGGTACCAGGCGCTTTATTCGGCGATGGTGACATGGCTGGACGGCCATGGCGTCTCGGTCGCGGGGCTGTGGGCCGAACACTTCAACGTCGGCTGGCTGCTGCGCGCGACGCAGCAGGTTACGACCCGCGTCAATACCACGCTCAGCTTCTGGGTGATCGTGCTGGTTTACGTGATGCTCGGACTTCTGGAAGTCGAGAACATCAGGCAAAGGATCGAGCGGCTGGATAATCCCACCGCGGCCCGCGTGCTGCTCGAAGGCAGTGCGGCGACCGCGGCGAAATTCCGAAAGTATCTGCTGGTGCGGACGAAGATGAGCGCGGTGACCGGCCTGTTGGTCGGCGCATTTGCGTGGGTGGCCGGATTGCCGTTCGCACTCGAGTGGGGCGTGATTGCCTTCGTGCTCAACTATATCCCGTTCATTGGTCCTTTCGTCGCAACGCTGTTTCCGACCTTGCTGGCGATGACGCAGTTCGACAGCTGGCCGGCGGTCCTCGGCGTCTTCGTCTGCCTGAACGTCATTCAGTTCGCGGTCGGCAGCTACATCGAGCCGCGGGTGGCCGGCTCGATGTTGTCGATTTCGCCGGTCGTGGTGCTGTTCGCGATTCTGTTCTGGACGTTCCTGTGGGGCCTGTTCGGCACCTTCATCGGCGTGCCGATCGCGCTGGCCATTCTGACCTTCTGCGCCGCGCATCCGTCAAGCCGCTGGGTCGCCGATCTGTTCGGCGGACCGGATCAGATGAAGCCGGGCAAGCGCTAGGCAGTGCTCCGTTTAAATCGTGAGCGCGCACAATTGGATCGATTGGATTATAGCACAAGGTAAACCGCTGTAAGGCCGCGAGCGGACAAACTTCGTGCCGTCGGAGGCATGGCCCTGGCCGCCAGCGATCTCAGCAAGAACGGCATTCCTCGTCTTTCATAGACATTCTCGCTGATCGCAGTGTCCAAATATTACGATCGCTGCCTGGGTTTGATGCTGATCGAGTTCAGCAGTGTTGCGGTCGCGATCATCGCTGCGATGCCAGCGAGACTCAATGCTATCTGCATCGCAAGTCCGTCTGAAATGTCGAGCAGCACCGCGTGGCCGGCGAACGTCAGCAGAACGCCGAGGCAATAGATTGGCAGCGAGTTCTGGCCACAGCGGATCGCGCCGCGCATTACCGGCGTCGTCAACCCTCGCCAATTGCGAGGCACGAGCCATGCCGTCAAAACCGCTATGGCCAAAAAATGCAGCAGCCGCAATGGATCGAGATTCGATTTGTCCAATGGGTAAACTAGTCTAGCCAGCGCCGGCGAGATAAGTGCTTTCAGCGGTTCGATGCGCCAGCTCAATGCGATGACCAGGCTGAAGAGCAGATACAGGACGGCAAGCATAAGCGTCGTGCGTGACGTCACCCACGGCCAGGCCCTCTTGTCCTCGTCGATCATCCACCACGCGCCAAGCACGAAAAGCAGCTGCCAGGCCAGCGGATTGAAAGCCCAGTGGCCGTTCGGCCAAGCCGGGACGGTCCAGCCAAAGGCGTGCACCAGCGCATAAAGCGCCAGCGAGGCGCCAAGCGTCGCGTTCGGCGCTCGCAGCAGCAGCCACAGCAGCGGTGCGAACAACAGGTGAAGAAGCACGAACACCGCCAACACGTCGGTATTGACGGGACGGTATTGCAGGATCGCCGCGCGCGCGAGCGTCGCGCCGGGATGGTCCAACAAGATACGCGTATTGCTCTCGTCAGCAAGACGGCCTGCGAGGTGAACCAGGATGACGCAGGCGAGCGTGAGCAGCAGAAATGCGACATAAATGTCCCAGCTTCGCCGCAGCGTTCGGCTGATCACTCCGGTCCAGCCCTCGCATCGCCATGCCCTGCCGTAAGCCAGCGCGCAGGTTACGCCCGAGACGAACATGAACACTTCCGCGGCATCGCTGAAGCCGTAGTTCCGCAGCGTCAGCCAAGTTCCGATGTTGTTGGGAACATGGTCAAGAAAGATGCACCACAGCGCGATGCCTCGGCAGGCATCTATTCGCAGGTCGCGGCCTTGGCCTTTCAGCTCCGGCAACTCGCCGACCACTAACTTGGGTATGGTAACTCGGTCGTGCATCTGGATCGTCCCAAGCCAGCAAAATGGACCTGCCGCTCGAACTCCTGGTGTGAGCTCGTTCACCTTCAAAGCCTTATTTTTAAGGCGAATCTGCGCGCGAGCGTTGAGCGTTGTCGGCGTTGCACGTGATCGTTTGAGTTGTGCGTGTAGTGCGCCTCGCCTGCAGTCTGGTTCTCGGAGTGGATGTCGTCAGATTTTCCGACTCTTCAGAGCTGATTAGATCAACGCTCGTTGGGATGGGACATCGGGACGCGAAGTCATCGGGCTTCGCGGCAACTTTCCGCCCTGGCCCAAAGCAGACGTGCAAACGCCTCTGATGGATGTTCGCTTTCGGAGGCAAAGCCGACACGAGGGGGCGGGCACATCATCCCCGAATTTATGAGTGTACGCCTAGGAATTTTTCTCGCCGGCAATCTCGACGCGCTGCGGCGGCAGTAGACCAAGCCGTCCATCCGGCCCGGCCGCCAGCGTGTGAATATAGAAATGGGTCGCCGCATCGTCGGTCGCGTTCATCACCGGCGAGGGCGCGGAGATGATCTTCAACGAACCGCATGCGCCGATCCAGTCGATATGGCGGTGGCCGTGCATCACCACGGCGCGACCGGCCAACGCTTCCAGCCTGCGCACGAACCAGCTGCCGTTGATCAGCGCCGTACCGATGCGTTCCGAGAATGCCTTCACCGGCATGGGATACTCCACCACATGGTGGTGCAACGCGACGATCCAGCGTGCTGCCGGATAATGGCGGGTCGCCGCCTCGAAGCGATGCGTCTGTTCGACGGATACCAGCCCGAGCGCGTTGGTGAAGGAAAAATGGGTCTCCGCGTTGGAGTTCAGGATGGCTATGCCGAGGCCGTCTGCCGCCTCCGGCGGCAGGATCATCGGAAACTGGTCGTCGAACAGGCCACGCAGCGCCGCGGCACGGCGCAGGCCGCCATGCTCCGCAAGCGCTGCGATCGCATCGCGGTGCGGCGCCAGCGCCTCGTTCAGCGTGACGGCCGGTTTTCCCGAGGCATCGACCACGCGCACGCGATCGCCTTGCACGGCCGCCATCGCCGACAAAGTGCGGATTTGCCGTAGCCGCTTGCCCGGGCTGAACGGCAGATCGAGCCGGGCCGGATTGGCGCGGTCGACGATGTTGACGTCGTGGTTGCCCGGCAACATCACCGTGCGCGCGGCAAGTTCCGGATGCTGCGCGATTGCGTCGAAGAATGTGGCCCATTCGCTGGCGCGGCCGGCGTCGGTCATGTCGCCGGTGATGAGAACGTGATCGAGTGGATCGATCGCATGAATGGCGGCCAGATGCGCCAGCACCCGATCGAGCCGGCCATTGCCGCGCGGGCCGGCTCGTCCGCTTTCGATGCGGAAGCCGTATTGTTCGCCGATCACGTGCAGGTCCGATAGATGCGCAACGCGCCAGTTCCGCCCCCGGGACGAAACGGTATCGAACGCGGCGAGGTCGACGGGTTGCTGCATGCTGGCATCCGCAAATCCCCACACCAGCGATGCCACCGCCAGATATGCCGACACCAGCACGACGGCATTGGCGAGCGTCGGCACGGCGAGGCGATGCAGCAAGACCAGGTCGTTCCAGCCGCCTGTCCAGCGCGAGGCAGGCCAGGCCGCAATCGCGATCAGCACCGCGCAGGTCGACAGCACGATGGCTGCTCCGATCGAATTGGCGCTGCGCAATCGCGCCCGGCCGGCGAGGGTCAGGTTCCTGCCCCACATCCGTTCCGTCAGGTGACGCAGCGCTTCGCGGGCGAACGCGTAGCCGGGCTGCACGGCGAGCGCGTTGAGCGACCAGAAGCTGGTCTCGGCAATCCGAAACAGCGGCCGCCATCCGATCCATCCCAGCGCGATAATCGCGATCAAAGCGAGCGCCGTGCCGATCTCGGTCAGCGCGGCAAGCCGGTCCGACAATTTCGAAAACCAGGCGGACGCCAGCAACGGCGCCAGACCCAGCAGCACTGCCGGCAACAGCAGCAACACGGTCCAGGCAAACAGCAGTTTGGGCAAACTGATTTCGACCAGCAGGCTGCCGGCGATGGCGAGCAGGGACCGCTGCCCGGGACTGGCGGCATCGTCCTCGATATCGCCGTGGCGCGGATCGATCAGCATGCTGTCCCGGATTGCCGGTGGACTTTAGTTGCTCCGCTCAAGCGGCGTTTGTTTTGGCCGCCGGTTGCCCGGTGCCGGCCTTTGCGAGCGCGTCGCGAAGTTGCTGTTCCTTGGTATCGTCAAGGGATGTCTTGAGCACGGTGCCGCCCGCGTCCTGAATCTCCCGCAGCACCTTGTCGGGGGTCATGTTCTTGATGAGCACGAACAGCGCGGCATTGCCGGGCTGCATGCTTGTGGAGAGCTCCTTCATGAAGGCGTCATCGATGCCGTAGTCCGACAGGGCGCCGCCGAGCGCGCCCGAAGCCGCGCCGAGCGCAACACCAAGGATGGGATTGAGGAAGATCACGCCGATCAGGAGCCCCCAGAAGCTGCCCGACATGGCGCCGATGGCTGTCGTATTGACGAGCTGGTTCAGCTTGATCGGGCCGGCCTCCGTCTTCACGGCGATCACGGCATCGCTGATCGTGATCAGATATTCCTTCTGCAGCTTGAACAGCCGCTGCCGCACTTCTTCGGCCTTTGCCTCGGATGGATAGATGATCGCGACTAGATCTGACATCTCCGTATCCTCCAACTCGATGATGGACGTGACGTAGGCCGCACAGAGGGCATTGACGGGTCAACACTCCTTCCGCCCGCAACGCGCGACGTCGTTGCCGGCAAATCCGTCGGCGACGAGGACGATCCGGCCGAGCCGCCGATCTATCAGCGGCGAGCGGCCGGGTCGCTCGGTGGCCGTGCGGCTCAATTCCACGATATCACAACCCGCGAGCGAACGGTTCACGCTTCGCTGATCGCTCTCATCAAAACCGTGGCAGCGCTCGATCAAATTGGTTTCTAATTCGCCGAGGTTTGTCGATGCGTCGTCGGCCGCACCCCGCGATTTGTCACAAAGTTTTGTAGCGGAACACACTCCATGCAAACCTACTTTAAGGTTGTGTGATTGACTCCATACACTCTGGAGCGTTACGTTCCGACGCAAATCAGAACGAGGCTGAAGCGGTCGACGGTGATCGTTTGTCAGCGCACAACCTGTGTTGCCGAACGGCTCGACCATCCATGCACGGGATCGTTCAAGCCGGACGGAGGGGTCCAATGGACTTTCCTTCGATCGCAGAACAAACAGAGCGGCCTTACATCTCGACCGGACATCTGCCCGAACCCGAACTGGTGCAGAAATTGGTGTCCGACGCCCATCGGCGTTTCAGGTCGAACGGCGAGGGGCAGAATTCACAAGCCTATCCGGCGCTTGCCAGGGTTCCGCGAGAACTGTTCGGGATTTGCGTTGTCGGAACCAGCGGTCGCGTCTACGAGGCCGGAGACACGAACTACGAGTTCTCGATCATGAGCGTGTCGAAGCCGTTCGTGTTTGCGCTGGTGTGCGAGATGCTCGGCCCCGAGGAGGCGCGCGCGAGGCTCGGCGCGAATGCCACGGGCTTGCCGTTCAATTCTCTCGCGGCCATCGAGCATGGCGCGGGCCGCACCAATCCGATGGTGAATGCAGGCGCGATCGCGACCACCAGCCTCGTGCCGGGCCTGACGGCGGAAGGTCAATGGCAGTTCATTCACGACGGGCTGTCGCGGTTTGCGGGTCGCAAGCTCGCGCTCAACGAAGAGGTTTACGCCTCGGCGGCGCAGACGAATTATCGTAACCACAGTATCGCCCGGCTGCTGCAGAGCTACGACCGCATCTATTGCGACGCCAGGCAGGCAACCGATCTCTACACCAGGCAGTGCTCGCTGAACGTGAGCGCCAGGGATCTGGCGGTGATGGGCGCGACGCTGGCGGGCGGCGGCGTGAACCCTGTTACGCGGAAGCGCGTGGTCGACGCCGCAGTCTGTCACTATGTGCTGACCGTGATGATAACAGCCGGCTTGTACGAGACCTCGGGCGACTGGCTTTACGACATCGGCCTGCCGGGCAAGAGCGGGATCGGCGGCGGCATCGTCGCGGTTTCTCCGGGCAAAGGCGGCTTTGGGAGTTTCGCGCCGCCACTGGATGCCGCGGGCAACAGCGTGAAGGGACAATTGGCGGCAAAATTCCTGTCGCAGCGGCTGGGAATGGATCTGTTCGTCTCGCAACCGGAAAACTGACGCAGATGCAAAGAGCGGCTTGATCGAGCCGATGGCTCGGTCGATCCGGAACCGGGCAACTCGGGAGGACGCCGTGGCGACGCACTCGATGTCGATCGGAGCAATCCGGGAGCAAGCGCGAGCGTCGTGGGTGCCGATCATCGCGATCGCGCTCGGCCAGATGATCATGTCCTTCAACGTCGCCTCGCTGCCGGTCGCGCTCAGCGGGATGGTCAAGAGTTTCGGGGTGCCGCCGACGACGGTCGCCACCGGGATCGTGGCCTATTCGATGCTGGTGGCCGGCTTCGTCATGCTGGGCGCCAAGCTCGCGCAGCGGTTCGGCGCGCTGCACGTGTTCCGCTTCGCCGTGGTTCTGTTCTGCGCGTCGCAGATATTGATGACGTTCAGCCCCACGGCAACGTTGATGTTGACGGCGCAGGCGCTTTGCGGCGTGGCCGGCGCCGTGATCGTGCCGTCGCTGGTGGCGCTGGTGGCGGAGAATTACACGGGGCGGCATCAGGCAACCGCCCTGGGCGCGCTCGGCTCCGCGCATGCGGCGGCCGGCGTGCTGGCGTTCATCATCGGCGGCGTGCTCGGCACCTATGTCGGCTGGCGTCCGGCGTTCGGAATCCTGATCGCGGTTTCTGCTATCGTTTTCCTGCTGAGCTTCCGTCTCAAGCGTGACTACGGCCGCCCGGATGTTCATATCGATTTCCTCGGTGTCGTTCTGGCGGCGTCGGCGATCGTTCTCATCAGCTTCGGCTGCAACAGTCTGAACGGATGGGGTCTGCTGCTGGCTACCGCCAATGCGCCGTTCGATCTGCTCGGTCTTTCGCCGGCGCCGGTCATGATCATTCTCGGCATCGTGCTCGGCCAGGCTTTCCTGATGTGGACGCGGCGGCGGCAGGCGGCGGGGAAGACGCCGCTGTTGGCGCTCGAGGTGGTCGACTCGCCGGAAGAGCGTTGCGCGGTCTACGCGTTGTTTGCCGTGGTCGCGCTGGAGGCGGCGCTGAATTTCTCGGTGCCGCTTTACATCCAGATCGTCCAGGGCCGCTCGCCGCTCGCGACCGCGATTGCGATGATGCCGTTCAACCTGACGGTATTTTTTATGGCGATGCTGATCGTCAGTCTCTATGACCGGCTGACGCCGCGGCAGATCGGCCGCTACGGCTTCATTCTCTGCACTATCGGCCTGGTGTGGCTCGCCTTTGTCTTGGACAACGACTGGAGCGAGGTTCCGGTGCTGTTGGGCCTGGTCCTGTTCGGCATCGGCCAGGGTTCGCTGGTGACGCTCTTGTTCAACGTGCTGGTCACGGCCTCGCCCAAGCAACTGGCAGGCGACGTCGGCTCGCTGCGGGGCACCACGCAAAATCTTGCCGTGGCGGTCGGAACGGCGCTGGCGGGCGCGCTTCTCGTCGGCCTGTTGAGCACGATCGCACTGAGCCATATCGCGGCGAACCCGGTGCTGCCGAAGGAAATCCAGAGTCAAGTCGATCTCGACAATATCACTTTCGTCAGCAACGAGCGGCTGCGCAGCGTGATGGAAGGCACCACCGCCACGCCGCAGCAGGTCGAGGCAGCCGTGCGTGTGAATACGGAAGCGCGGTTGCGCGCCCTGAAGATCGGGCTCTTGATCATGGCCGGCCTTGCGCTGCTGGCGATCATCCCGGCGGGCCGGCTTCCGAACTACCTGCCGGGCGAGATCCCGAGCGATGCGCCGACGGGTAACCGGGTGAGATCGGGCTGACCGAATACGAAGAGGCGAGGAGAGAGGCATCCGGCAAGGAGTAGAACAATGGATGCAATCGATCGACGCAGTGCGCTGCGGAGCCTTCGTTGCGGCATTGTCGCCGCGGGATTGGGGGCGGGCTTGGTGGCAAACCCGGTCGAGGCGATGCCACTCGCCATGGCGAAGAATCTCGGAAGCAAGGCCGATGACCTCACGGAAAAAGCGCAGGCCGTGGTGACGCGCCCGCCACATCGGCCCATTCGCCATCCCCGCTGGCGTCATCATCATCGTCGTCCACGCCGGGTCTGCTGGTGGCACCGCGGCCGTCGCGTGTGCACCTGGCGAAGACGGCTACCGGCCGAAGTGAGACCGAACTGAGGAGAACGACATGACTACATATGACAATAGCTCGCCGATGGGCGTCACCAAATTGCCTTCGCCGCCCTTCTGGGTCTGCGTGCTGCTTGGGCTCGTCATGATCCTGGCGGGATTCCTGGTGCTCGGGGACGTCATGCTCGTCACCGTGATCAGCACCATCTTCATCGGCTGGGTGTCCATCATTGCCGGCGCTTTCGAGATCGTCCACGCGTTCTGGACCAAGGGATGGGGTGGGTTTGTCTGGCAGGTGCTTCTCGGCATCCTGTACATGGCCTTTGGCGTCGTGCTGGTGGGGCAGCCGGTCGCCAGTGCCCTGATCCTCACCTATGTCCTTGGCTTGCTGCTGCTGATTTCCGGGATCGTTCGTATCGTGATCGGTATCAGCCACTGGCGCGAAGCGGGCTGGATCATGCTGCTGTCCGGCGTATTCGGCGTCTTGGCCGGTCTCGTGATCCTGACGGGATTTCCGACGACGGGGTTGTGGGTCCTCGGATTCCTCCTCGGCGTCGATCTGATCTCTCATGGAATCGGTTGGCTGGCTTACGCGTGGCTGCCGAGAGCCAGGACGGCGAGCAGCACATAGCAGGCTTTTGGATTCCGCAGGGTTGGCAGGTCTGCCGGGCCCTGTGCGAATCGTAGCGGAACAGCCCGCGACGTTCGCTCCCTGCGGCGAATGTTGGCTTCTTGCTGAACCGAACGTCACTCAGGGGAGGTCTTACGATCTCGGCGGACCGGCGTTCGGACTGAGCGCGTGTCCGGCCAAATGCAACGCTCCTGGCTCGGCCCGGCTTCGGCGCTTTCGAGGCAAAGCGGACATCAACCAGCCGACTCCCCCGCTGATTCCGTCGAAAATGACCCAAAGCGATCACTTGCGATTTAAAGACCAATCGGTCTAATATATCATCAATGCGCCGCCAAACCCCAGTGCCGTTGCCCCGTGGCCGCCCCAGAAGCTTCGACACGGAAGCCGCTGTCGAACGCGCGATGGGTGTGTTCTGGTCGCGCGGTTATCACGCCACGGCGCTGCCGGACCTTCTTCGTGCGACGAAGCTCTCGCGTGGCAGCCTTTACGCCGCTTTCGGTGACAAGCACTCGCTCTTCCTGCGTGCGCTCGATCGCTACGTTGCCAATGCCCTGACACGGATGGATATCGAACTCGCCCCCCACAGAGAGCCGGTCGACGGCCTGCGGGCCTACCTTGCCGGCTACGTTGACCGCACGAGCGGTGCTCGTGGTCGGCGCGGATGCCTGCTGGTGGCCACGGCCATGGAACTGGCTGGCCGTGATGCTGAAGTTGATCTTCGCATTGGGAGCTTTTTCAAAGCCATGGAGTCCAGGGTGGCTGATGCTCTTTCCCGTGCGAAGGCGGCGGGCAAGCTGGCCGATGGTGTTGAGCCTTCAAGTGCCGCCCGAATTCTCGTCTGTTTCGTCGAGGGGCTGCGAGTGGTCGGTAAAACGGCGCCGACACGGATCACATCGCAAGCCACCGCTGACGCTCTTCTCGGCCGCTTCATTAAGTAGACAATCCCATGGACACCGGCGCCGTTAGCACGTCTATATCTAGACCGATCGGTCTTTAAAGAAAGAATGCCATGTCTGCCATCCAGATCGTCTGCGCCGTGGCCGTCCCTTTGCTCTGGGGTTATCAGTTCGTGGCCATCAAGGTGGGCGTTACGGAGTTTCCGCCGCTCTTCTTCCTCGCGCTGCGCTTCCTGGCCATCGCGCTGCTGCTTATTCCGTTCGTCAAAAGGCCCACACGTCAACAGTTCGGCCCTATCGCGGCTATTTCGGTTTTCCTTGGTGGACTAAACTTCGGGCTCTTCTATGTTGGCCTTGGGCTCGGCTCGGGAAGCATGTCGGCCGTCGCATATCAACTCGCGACGCCCTTTACCATCCTGTTAGCTTGGCCGCTGCTCGCGGAGAGGCCATCTGTAACTACGTCCACCGGCGTGGTGATTGCATTCGTCGGCGTAGTCGCGTTGGCAGCGGGGCCTGGCCTGACGGCAAACGCGCTTCCGCTGCTGCTTGTGGTCGGGGCAGCCTTCGCGTTTGCGATGTCCAACGTCTTGACGAAGCGCTACGGCCCTTTTGATCCCCTGATGTTGATGGGGTGGTCGTCGCTGCTCACGGTGCCGCAAGTCACGTTGATGTCGCTGCTCCTTGAACATGGACAACTGGCGAGCCTTATCACGGCGGATCAACGTGGTTGGCTGGCACTCGCCTACACAATTTTCATCGGCGGAATCCTTGGGTTTGGCCTTTGGTTCTGGTTGATCGCCCGTTGCTCCATGGGCCGCGTCGCACCATTCGGCTTGCTGCTTCCGGTGTTTGCCGTGATTTCGAGCGTGTTGTTCCTTGGCGACCATATGACCCCAAAGTTGATTGTTGGTGGACTGCTCGCGATCTCCGGCGTCGCCATTACACAAGTGAGACCGGGCGCTCGACCAATTTGAACCCGGAAGTCGCGTCGTGCCGACTTCCGGGTTTGGCCCATCGCGTCATTTGCTGCGCCTGCGCAAAAGTGGTCGTTACCGGAGCGACCTCGCCTAGGGCCGATGGACCGCCACCTTGAGGTGGAACGGCAGCACCGTGACCGACATCGGCAATTGCCCGATGCTTTCGCCGTCGACGTCGGCGCGGACCATGCGATCGCTGTCGATGGTGACCCGCGTCGCGTGGCGCCGCGAGACCTTCGGGTGCGCCAGATAGCTGCCGTCGCCAAGGTTGGGGACGATCTTGGTCAGGGTCTCCCAATGTCCGATGTCGCCGACCATGATCAGGTCGAGCTTGCGGTCGCCGGGGTCGGCGCCCGGCGCGAGCATCAGGCCTTCGCCGGCGCCGTCGAAGCTGCACAGCATCAGGGACCACATCGGCAGGTTCTGCTCGGCTTCGTCGTCGATCCTGATGCGGTAGTTGCGTGGGTTGTAAGTCAGCGACGTGAACGCCGTCATCAGGACGTAGCTGATCGGGCCGAGCCGCTTCAGGAGCGGGACGCGCTGGGCGCGCCAGGAAATCGTGGCGGCGGCGCCGACGATGGCGAGCACGAAGCCGTAGCGCGTCACCTGGTTGCCCGCATAGCCCCTGGCGTCGGCGCGGAATACATCGATGTCGCGGGTGTGGCCCATGGCGATGGCCTTGCTGGCCTCGCCGAGCGAGAGCTGGCCGAAGGAACGGGAGAGTTCGTTCGACGTGCCGCCCGGCAGTTGCGCCAGCACGAGGTCGGGCGCGATCGGCCGATCGTCCGAGATCACGCCGTTCATCATCTCGCTGAAGGTGCCGTCGCCGCCGACGGAAATCAGGCGCCGGCAACCGGCACCGACGGCTTCCTGCGCCAGCTTCGTCGCGTGATTGGGCGCGCGGGTCATCGCAATGTCGTCGTCATCGACCGGGCCGAGATGCTTTTCGAGCTCGGCGCGAATCTGCGGCCAGCGCTTGCCGCAACCGCCCTTGTTCGCCATCGGATTGACGATGATCCTGGTTTTCACGGCGATCCCCGCTTGCGAAGACAATCGCGCCAGCTTGACGTCGGCGGAGGCGTGAAGCAACCGGAAAGCGAATTATTCGCAGATGCAACAAATGCTGCAGGCGCGTTATGGAAGCTGCGAGAGCTTCGAGCAGCGACGCGGAGGCCTTTTATGAAAAGAACGCGATCTTCTCGGCCTGGCTCATGCGCCGGATCGGCGCCAGCGGGTCGTTGGCCGCCATGACCGGCTTTCGCAGCATGCCGCTCGCGATGAGGCTCGAGCCGAGCGACATTTCCACCGCCGGCACGGGCGCCGGTGCGGCGGCGGGCGGCAGGGGTTGAACCACCTGTTGGACCGGCGGCGGCGGCGCCGGCGCGGCAACCGGTTCGGGCGCTTTTACCACGATCGCGGGGACGATCGGCGCAGGTTCCGCTGGAGGGGCTTGTTCGGCTATCGCTTCGGCGATCTCGTCGTCGCTGATCGGATCCGGCGCGCCCATCTCCATCGCGATCATGTCGAGGACCGCCTCGTCCTGGGCGTCGGCGTCTTGGGGGGCGGCGTTCTGGTCTGCAGCTTCCTGGACCGCGATTTCCTGCACCGCTGCTTCCTCGGCAGCGGCGACCTCGGCGGCCAGGGGCGTTTCCGTTTGCGTTAGCGCGGCTTCCGCCGCCGCAAGTGCGGTCTCGGCGGGCATGGCCAGCGAAGCGGAGGGTGCCTCGGCAGCTTCCTGTGCCAAAATCGCTTCGGCCGTCTCCGCTGTTGGAGTCCATTCCGGCGCGGCCGGGAAGGGCGCAGCCGCTTCGGTCTCGGCAACCGGCGCTAATGAGCGATCGTCGCCGACTTCCACAAGTCGGCCCTGGAGAGCGGCAAAGGCCGCACGCAAGCCCGCTCTCGCCTCTTCGGAGGAGAACTGATCGGTGCCCTTTTCGATGACAGTGACCTGCGAATCGATCAGGTCGCAGATCCGCCCGTCATTGCCGATTTCCCGCAACCGCCAGGCGATTTCCCGCAGCACCCGCGCACCCTTGCGGACCGGCGCCAGCCGCTGGTCCAGCGCGAGGCTGTCGAGCGCTTCCACCGCCGATTCCTCGGCCGCCTCGACCGAGTTGCGGATGGCGGCGAGCGCCTCGGTCAGGCGATCCTGCGCCGCGGCCGCCGCGGCGACGGCCTCCGCGGCCTGCTGCGCCGAAAGGCCTTCCTCCCGCTGGAGGCTTGCCTCCCGCTCCAGGGTCTCTTCCCGCTGGTCGGTGAGGCTTTGCTCGATCCGCGCCACCGCGTCCAGCACCATGCGGGTGTCGGCATTGCGGTTGCGCTTGGCGTATTCGGTCAGGAACCAGCGGCCCCGCGAAGTCTCCATGAAGGCTTCGGCGATCGCCGCATAGTCTTCCTCGCCCGGCAGCGTGGCGCGTGCAGAGATCGGTGAAAGGGCGAATGCTTCGTCGGCCATGTCAAACTCTTCGCGCAAATCAGCGCGCATTGCGATAACGAAACAACACGATATTGCCCGAATCGCAATTGAATTGATGCACAGCGAATCACAAATCCCCATCCCTTCTCAAGCCGCGTCGAAGCAATTCGCGACGCGGGTGGCGCTGTTCTACGGCACGCTGTTCGGCATGACCGGCACCCACCTGCCGTTTTTCACGGTATGGTTGAAGGCGGTCGGGATCGATGCGTTTTGGATAGGGCTGATCACGGCCGTCCCCCCGGTGACCAGGTTTACGGTGCTGCCGCTGGTGACGGGCTTTGCGGAACGGCGCCAGGCCTTGCGCGGCGGCATCATCGTGACCGCCTTTGCCACCGCCTTGGGCTTTTTCATCCTCGGCACCCAGCATTTGCCGGTGCTGGTGTTCCTGATCTACGCCCTGACCTGCTGCCTGTGGACGCCCATGGTGCCGCTGACGGACGCCTATGCGTTGCGGGGCGTGAAGCGCTATGGCCTCAACTACGGACCGTTGCGGCTGTGGGGCTCGGCCGCCTTCGTCCTCGGCGCGCTGGTCTGCGGGGTGCTGTTCGACCTCATCGCCGCCCGAAACCTGATCTGGATCATCGCCGGCTCAGCCGCGATCGGGGCGCTGGCCAGCCTCGCGCTGCAGCCGCTGGACGACACCAGGACGGCCCGCCCGGGCACCGGCAGCGCGCGCGCGTTGCTGCGCGACGGCCGCTTTATCGCTGTTATCGTGGCCTCGGCGCTGATCCAGGGCAGCCATGCCGCCTATTACATTTTCGCGTCGATTGCCTGGCAACAAGCGGGATACGACGGACTGACGATTGCAGCCCTGTGGGTCCTGGGCGTGATTGCCGAGATCGTGCTGTTCGCGCTGTCGCCGCGATTCACCCTGCAGCCGTCGATGCTGGTGATGATCGCGGCACTGAGCGCGGCCGCGCGCTGGGCGATAACGGCGCAGGATCCGCCGCTGGCGGTTCTCGCGATCGTCCAGCTCGCGCATGCGCTGAGCTTCGGGCTGACGCAGGTGGGCATCATGGGATTGATGCTGCACCACGTGCCCGGCCACGTGATGGCGCGCGCGCAAGGTTATCTGACCGCCTGCGGCGGCATCGTCGCCGGCCTCGCGTCGATCGCATCGGGCACGATCTACGAGACCTGGGGGCAGGGCATCTATTACGTGATGGCTGCCATGGCCGCCCTGGGCGGGCTGGTGATCTGGCTGGCGCGGGACCGGCTCTCGCATCAGCCCCAGAAGGCCGCTTCCGGCGGATAGACCAGACTGCCGTCGTAGCGCAGCCCGCCGTCGCGGTCGCGCGCCAGCAGCAGGGGACCGTCGAGATCGACGAATCTGGCCTGTTGCGCCAGCAGCATGGCCGGCGCCATCGCCAGCGAGGTCGCGACCATGCAGCCGATCATGACTTCAAAGCCGAGCGCTTGCGCGGCATCGGCCATGGCCAGCGCCTCCGTCAGCCCGCCGGTCTTGTCGAGCTTGATGTTGACGGCGTCGTAGCGCGCGCGAAGGCCTTCGAGCGAGCTGCGGTCATGCACGCTTTCGTCGGCGCAGACCGCGATCGGGCGCTTGATGCGGGCCAGCGCCTCATCCCGTCCGGCCGGCAGCGGCTGCTCGACCAGCGTTACGCCGGCATTGGCGCAGGCGGCCAGGTTGTGTTCGAGATTGTCCGGCGTCCAGGCTTCGTTGGCGTCCACGATCAGTTCGCATTCCGGGGCCGCCTTGCGTACCGCGGCAATCCGCTCGTCATCGCCGTCCCCGCCGAGCTTGATCTTCAGCAGCGGCCGGCGCGCGGCCTTCGCGGTGGCTGACGCCATGACTTCCGGCGTGCCGAGCGAGATCGTGAACGCGGTGGTGCAGGGGCGTGGCGCCGGCCGGCCGAGCAGGGTCCAGACCCGTTGACCAGAGCTCTTGGCCTCGAGGTCCAATAGCGCGCAGTCCAGCGCGTTGCGGGCGGCGCCTGCGGGCATCGCCGCCTGCAGGGCCGTTCGGTCCAGTCCCCTCGCAAGCGGTTCCTGCATCGCGTTAAGGGCTTCAAGTGTTGCTTCCGGGGTCTCGCCATAACGGGGGTAGGGCACGCATTCGCCGCGGCCGGTCTGGCCGTCATGGCTGACGGTGGCGACAACCGTGATGGCCTCGGTCTTGGCGCCTCGGCTGATGGTGAAAGCGCCTGCAATCGGCCAGCGTTCGATGCTGACGGCAAGCTTTCGAGATAGGCTGGAAGTCATTTTAAAATCTGCAATTTTCTGAACCGCAAGCTTGCTCGCTGCAACCAACTATGGCTGGTTAGGGACAGATTCTACAAGGCAGGCGGCGTGCGGAACCTGACGTTTTTCGGGGGCATGTCGGCCAAGGGATGGGCATCGTGAGCGGCGACCCGACATTGGAGCGGATAGCCAGCGGCAACGGGCTGGCGCTGTGCGCGACCGGCGCGTGGACGGCCCGCTTTGCGCCGGTGCTGGAACGAATGGTGGCCGACGCCGAGAAGCTCGGCGGCACCCGGCCCAACATCTTCATCGACGTCTCCCAGGTGTCGAAGCTCGACACGTTCGGCGCCTGGCTGATCGAGCGGCTGCGGCGAAGCCTGACCCAGGGCGGTGTCGAGACCCAAATCGCCGGGCTCTCGGCCAATTATTCGAGCCTGGTCGACGAGGTGCGCCGGGTGAAGGCCGAGCCGGTCGTCGAAACCGACAGGGTGACGATCACGGGCATGCTGGAACAGATCGGCCGCAGCGTGGCCGGCGTCGGCGGCACGTTGGTCGGATTGATCGAGATGCTGGGCGCGGTGCTCGCCGCCGCCGGCCACGTCCTCATCCGCCCCCGCGGCTTCCGCCTGACCTCGACCATCCATCATCTGGAGCAGGTGTGCTGGCGCGCGGTGCCGATCGTGGTGCTGATCACGTTTCTGATCGGCTGCATCATCTCGCAGCAGGGCATTTTCCATTTCCGCAAGTTCGGCGCCGATATCTTCGTGGTCGACATGCTGGGCGTGCTGGTGCTGCGCGAGATCGGCGTGCTGCTGGTGGCGATCATGGTGGCGGGCCGCTCGGGCTCGGCCTACACCGCCGAACTCGGCTCGATGAAGATGCGCGAGGAGATCGACGCGCTGCGCACCATGGGCTTCGACCCGATCGAGGTTCTGATCCTGCCGCGGATGCTGGCGCTGGTGCTGGCGCTGCCGATCCTGGCGTTCCTGGGCGCGATGGCCGCGCTTTACGGCGGCGGGCTGGTGGCGTGGCTCTATGGCGGCGTCGATCCCGAAGCCTTCCTGCTGCGGCTGCGCGACGCCATCTCGATCGACCATTTCATCGTCGGCATCATCAAGGCGCCGGTGATGGCAGCCGTCATCGGCATCGTCGCCTGCGTCGAGGGGCTGGCCGTGCAGGGCAGCGCCGAGTCGCTCGGCCAGCACACGACATCCTCGGTCGTGAAGGGGATCTTCTTCGTGATCGTGATGGACGGCGTGTTCGCCATCTTCTTCGCATCGATCGGAATGTGACCATGGCGGGCGAAATTTCCGACGCCATCATCCGGGTTCGCGACATCACCGTGCAGTTCGGCAAGACGCGGGTGCTCGACGGGCTCAACCTCGACGTCAAGCGCGGCGAGATTCTCGGGTTTGTCGGGCCGTCGGGCGCCGGAAAATCGGTGCTGACGCGCACCATCATCGGCCTCGTGCCGAAGGTCAGCGGGAGCATCGAGGTGTTCGGCGTCGATCTCGACGCGGCGAGTGCCGCGGAGCGCCGCGGCGTCGAGCGCCGCTGGGGCATCCTGTTTCAGCAGGGCGCGCTGTTTTCCTCGCTCACCGTGCGGCAGAACATCCAGTTTCCGGTGCGCGAATATCTCAAGGTCTCGCAGCGGCTGCTCGACGAGATCATGGTGGCCAAGCTCGGCATGGTCGGCCTGAAGCCCGAGGTCGCCGACCGTTTTCCGTCCGAACTCTCCGGCGGCATGATCAAGCGCGTGGCGCTGGCGCGCGCGCTCGCGCTCGATCCCGAACTGGTGTTCCTGGACGAGCCGACCTCAGGGCTCGATCCGATCGGCGCCGGCGACTTCGACGAGCTGGTGCGCACCCTGCAGCGCACTTTGGGCCTGACCGTTTTCATGGTAACCCACGATCTCGACAGCCTTTATACCGCCTGCGACCGCATCGCCGTTTTGGGGAACGGTAAGATCATTGCCGCAGGATCGATTGCCGACATGCAGGCCTCGCAGCATCCCTGGCTGAGGCAATATTTCCACGGCAAGCGCGCCCGCGCGGTCATGGGCTAGAAGCATGATCACGAAGCGGGCACCAGTTTTTGATGAGATCATGCTCAAACAAGCGATAAATGACGGGTCTGATCGGCGAAGCTGACAGACCCAGGTTTCGGAGTACCTTGAGTTATGGAAACGCGGGCGAATTACGTCCTGATCGGAGCCTTTACGCTGGCGGTGATCGCCGCCGCATTCGGCTTCGTGCTGTGGTTTCAGAGCCTTCACACCACCAAGCAGCGCAGCCCGATCCGCATCGTGTTCGAAGGCCCGGCATCCGGCCTGCGCAATGGCGGCAGTGTCAACTTTAACGGTATCCGGATAGGGGAGGTTGTCTCGGTCAAGCTCGACAACCCGCGGCGCGTGGTCGCACTGGCGATGGTCGAGAACAACGCCCCGATCCGCAAGGACACGCTGGTCGGCCTCGAATTCCAGGGATTGACCGGTGTCGCGGCGATTTCGCTGAAGGGCGGCGAGGAAAACGCGTCTGCCGTGCCGCTCGACGAGGATGGCGTCCCGATGCTGACCGCCGACCCGAGCGCGCTGCAGGACGTGACCGAGTCGATCCGCGCCACGCTGCAGAACGTCAACCGGATCGTCGCCGACAACCAGGAGTCGGTAAAGAACTCGCTGCGGAATCTGGAAACCTTCACGGGCGCGCTCGCGCGCAATTCCGAGAAGATCGACAACGTGATGCTCAGGGTCGATGGCGTGATGGGCAAGGCCGACAGTCTCATGCTCGGGCTGAACACGATCGCGGGCGGCGCCGCCGGCGGCGAATTGAATTTGATGGTGAAGTCGATCCGCGAACTGGCCGAGGATTTCGACAAGCGGTCGGGCGCGCTGATGGCCGATGGCCGCCGCACGCTCGGCGACATCAGCCGCGCCGTGAACAATTTCGACCGCAACCCAAGCCGCGTGATATTCGGTGGAAGCAACAACCCCGCGCCGGCGGAGGCAACCGCTGCAACCCCTAGGCCGGCGCCAACCGCAGCAGCTCCGCCGAGAGCGCCGAGCGGGCAGAAGCGGCAGTAAGTCGCGAATGGCGAATGGATCGCCTCGCCCTGTCATCGTCCACGAAGCTGCGCTTTCGCCGCGTCATTGCGAGGCGACTTGTCCGCCGTAGCTCAAAGAGCGAAGGCGGAAGCAATCCATAGCTTCCGCGTGGACGGTATGGATTGCTTCGTCGCTTCGCACAAACGCTTCGCGTTTGTCGCAGGCAATGACGGCATCGACAAGGGGCTGTTCGACCTCACCTTGCAACGTCTTATTTGAAGCGGATTTTTTTCATCTGTGCGTTCGAGAAGTACTCAACCTTTGTTTCCGGTAGCTGAAGTTGGGCCTGCCGCGCGATTTCGATGCCTTCCTGATCTAATCGTTGGTTTTCGGCCTCATCATTGAACTGATGATAGTGGGCAGTTTCGTAGTCGATCACCCACCTTTCGATCCTTTGGACGAGTTCAGGAGAAAATCCGGCTTCCTTGGGATCGAGATATTTCCCAGTGAGGGAATCCCGGATCCCTGTTCCTGAGAGCATTCCATCAATTGTCACATAGCGCATTCTGGCCCCAAGGATTGAACGCAAAAACGGAGGCCGTGAGGCCTCCGTTTTCCATTCGCTATTCGTCACTCGCTATTCGCGGTTCATCCCAGCCGCCCCGCCGCGTGCGCGAGCAGGGTGTAGACCAGCCCCGTTTCCGAGGTGAGGTGGCCGCGCAGCGCCTGCGGCCCGCGATCCTCGCGCGCGACTTCGTCGAGCAGCCGTTCGAACTCGGCGATATAGCGGTCGACCGTCTGCTTGAAGCTGCGGTCGGCGCGGTATTTGCGGGCGACTTCGTCGAACGCTTTCTGGCCGGCCGGCGTGTAGAGCCGCTTGGAGAACGCCTTGCTCTCGCCGCGCTGGTAGCGGTCCCACATTTCGGAGGCGAGGTTGCGATCCATCAGCCGGCCGATGTCGAGCGACAGCAACTCCAGCGGATTGGCAGGTGTCTGCGGCGCGCGGCCACGGGGAGCTTCGCGTCCGCCACCGCCGCCATTATCGGTGCGGTGGAGCAGGTCGGACAGCCATCCATCGCCGCGTCCGGCGTCCTGGCTTGCCGGCGAGACCGGCGGGGCTTCGGCGCGGCGCGTCGCCGGCATGCCGAGGTCGGGCGGCGGCAGCGTCGATGCGCTGCCGGCGTCGCGCAGGCGTACCTCGTTGCGGCCGCCGGAGGCGGCTGCCATCACGGGCTCTTCCTGGCGCTGCACGCTGGCGCGACCGGCGGTCACGACGTCGAGGCCACGGCCGTGATGGGCGACGATCCGGTTGAGTTCGGCGAGCGCCTCGATCTGGTCGACGATCACCTTGCGCATCTGCGCGGTGTTGTCGGCGGCCTCCTGCGGCATCTCGAGCACGCCGCGGCGCAGCTCGTTGCGGGTCGCCTCGAGCTCGTTGTGCATTTCGGCGGCCATCTGCTTCATGGCCTGCACCATCGCACCGAACTTCTCGGTCGACTGCTTGAACATCTCATCCGTCTCATGGGTGCTCTGCTGGTACAGGTCGCTCATCGCATGGAGGGTCTGCTGCCGCTCGTTTTCGGCCGCAGTGCGCACCGCTTCGAACTGGCGGCTGATCGCAGCCGATCCGGCGCCGGCGGTTTCCGCGACCACCCGCGCGATATCGCGGGCGCGCTCTTCGGCCGCGGCGAGCGATTCGTCGAGCAGGCCGGTGAAGCGCGACAGGCGCTGGTCGAGGTCGGTGGTGCGCAGGTCGATGGTGGTCACCAGCGATTCGAGCTGCGACTTGCGGTCGGCGACCGAGGTCGTGGTGGAACGGTTGGCCTGTTCGACCACGCCGGCTGCCTCGATCAGCTCCTTGCCGTGCTTCTCGAACTCGCCCGACAATGCGCCGAGATCCTCCAGCGCCTTCGTGGTCTTGCTGTTGAAGACGGTGAGCTGGTCTTCCAGGGTCTGCGTGGCGACCCCGTTGCGGGCGGTGACGTCGTTCATGGCGGACACGAAGTCGGCCACGCGGGTCACCAGCGCGCGCTCCAGCGAGTTGAGATTGTCGTGGGCGCCGGTGAGCACTTCCTGCAGCAGGATGTTGCCTTCACGCAGCCGTTCGAACAGCGCCACCGTATCGGTGCGCAGGATCTTGCTGGTCTCCTGCATTTCGGTGACGGCGGCGATCGAGACCTGACGCGACTGGTCGATGGCCGAACGCGACGCCTGTTCGAGGTCCTTCAGCGACTTGGCCACCGCGCCGGTGGCCAAGTCGCCCGCGGACGTGATCGTGCGCGCGACTTCCGAGCCGTGGGTCGACATCGATTGCGAGAAGGCCTGACCGCGGCTCTCGATCGATTTCAGGGCGTCGGCGGTGACGCGGTCGATGTCGGTCGTCAGCTGCGTGGTCCGGGTGCTGAGCGCCTCGACCAGCGAACCGCGGCGGCTGTCGACGATCTGCGCCAGGCGGTCGGTCTGCTGCTGAACGTAGGTGACGATTTCGTCGGTCTTGCCGGTCATCGTCGAGCCGAAATTGCTGCTCGCGGCGAGCACCGAACGCTCGATATCGGCCGAGGTCGATTTGACCTTGGTACTGACCTCGTTGGTGGCGGCGATCAGGGCGCTCTGCGCGTTCTGCGCGGTGGTCTGGATGGTGTCGGTCGTGCTGGCGGTGACGACGCCGAGCGAACGCTCCATGTCGGCGGCGATTGTCTTGATCTGGTTCGCGGCGTCGGCGGAGGTCGCGGAAAACGAATTCTGGGCTTCGCGCGCGGTGCCGAGGATGGAGGCGGCGGTGTCGGCGCCGACCGCGGTCAGCGTGCGTTCGACATCGACCGCCAGCGACTTGACGTGGTTGGCGGCTTCGGTCGACGCCGTGATCAGCGTGTTCTGCGCTTCGCGCGCGCCCGTCGTGATCGACTCGGCGGTGGCATTGCCGGCCATCGAGAGCGAACGCTGCACGTCGGCGGCGAGCGACTTGATCTGGCTCGATGCGTCGGCGGACGTGTTCATGAGGGTGCTCTGGGCCTCGCGGGCACCCGCCGTGATCGCCTCGGCGGTCGCCGTTCCGGCGATCGAGAGCGAACGCTGAACGTCGGCTGCGAGCGACTTGACCTGAGTGGCGGCCTCGGTAGAGGCGGCGACCAGCGTGCTCTGTGCTTCGCGGGCGCCTGCGGTGACGGCCTCGGCGGTTGCAGTTCCTGCGATCGACAGCGAACGCTCGACATCGGCGGCAAGCGACTTGACGTGGTTTGCCGCGTCCGCGGATGCGGTCACCAGCGTGTTCTGTGCTTCGCGGGCGCCTGCGGTGACGGCCTCGGCAGTTGCAGTTCCTGCGATCGACAGCGAACGCTCGACGTCGGCGGCAAGCGACTTGACGTGGTTGGCGGCGTCCGCGGATGCGGTCACCAGCGTGGTCTGCGCCTCGCGCGCGCCGGCGAGAACCGACGCGGCCGTGGCGTCGCCTGAGGCCGAGAGCGTGCGCTCGACGTCTGCTGCGAGCGACTTGATCTGCGTGGCGGCTTCGGAAGAGGCCGACACCAGCGTCGTCTGGGCGTCGCGGGCGCTGGTCACGATCGAGTTTGCCGCGCCGGTGCCGACCGCGACGAGGGCGGCTTCGACCTCGGCCGACGTCAGCTTGAGTTGTGCGCCGACATCGGAGGAAACCGTCAGCAGCGCCTGCTGCGCGGTGCGCGCGCCGGTCTGGATGGTCTCTGCGGTGTTGACGACGAGATTGGTCAGCGAACGCTCGGCGTCCTCGACATGAGACTTGATGCCGGAGGACAGCATTTCGGCGCGCGACATCAGATCTTCGCTGGCCTGACGGCCGCTGCTTTCGATCCGGCCGGCCACGGCCTCGATGCGCGAACCGAGCAGATCCTCGAACTGCGTCACGCGGGTGTCGATGTCGCCGGCGATAGCTCCGACCCGGGTCTCGACGCCGCTGGCGATGTCGCCGACGCGGGTCTCGATGCCCTGGTGGATTTCCTGGAAGCGCGCCTGGATGGTGTCGGTCAGATGGGCGCTGCGGCCGTCGATGGTTTCAGTGACGTTGGCAATACGATGGTCGACCGCCGCAATCGCCTGCGCGGTGCCCTCGGTCAGCGATGAGGTGAGGAGGGTAAGCCGCTGGTCGATCGACTGGATTGCCTGCGCCGCGCCGTCGGTCAATGAGGTCGACAGCGTGCCGAGGCGGTCGTCGATGGTTTCGGTGACGGATTTGGCGCGGGAGTCGAAGGTCGATCTCCAGCGATTTCAGCCGGCTGTCGATGGTCTCGTCGAACGACTTGATCTTGCTGTCGAGCGAGGTGTCGAGGTTGCTGACGCGGGTGCCGAGCGTGGTTTCGAACTGCAGCAGGCGCTGGTCGAGCGAAGCGGTGATCTCGCCGCTGTTCGAGACCATGCGGGTGTCGAAAGTGTCGACGTAATTCTTCAGGCTGTCGCTGATCTCCTGGGTGCGCGCGCCCATGCGCTCGACGATGTCGCCGCCGAAGGTTTTGACGGTGCGATCGAACTCGGAGATATGGCGTGTGATCAGCGCGCCGAGCGTGCCGCTGTCGCGGGCGAATTTTTCCGCAAGCTCGCCGCCCTGGTTCTTCACCAGTTCGTCGAAGGCGTTCATCTGCAGCGCGAGGCTGTCATGTGCGTTTTCGGTCTGGCCGATCACCTTGGCGACCAGCGTGTTCACAGTCACGTCCAGTGCGTCGCTGGCCTTGTCGCCGGAGGTGAGGATGCGGCTGGCGAGGCGGTTGCCGGCTTCGTCGATCTTGTTGACGAGATCGCCCGAGCGCAGTTCGAGTTCGAGCAGCAGCGAGTCGGAGGAATTCTTCAGGGAGTCGTGGACCTGCTCGGTGCGGTCGGAGATGCCGTCGACGATGGTCGAGGAGCGCTGCTCGAATTCGCCGGTGATGCGGTCGATACGTTCGTTCAGCATCTCGTGGACGCGATCGGCGAGATCGACGAACTCGTCGTGGACGTGGCCGGTCTTGAAGTTGAGGCTGGTGGTCAGCCGCTCGGAGGCGTCGAGCACGGCGCGGGTGGTCTCGGCGCTGGCTTCTTCCAGGCGGTCGAGCAGGTCGCCGCCGCGCTCGCCGAGCGCGAGGATCATGTTGTCGCCGGCATGGCTCAGGGCGCTGGTGATGTGCTGGCCGCGCTCTTCCAGCGCGCCGGTGATGCTTTTCGCGACCTCGTCGACGCGCGAGGCGATCGCGTCCGAGATCAGCGCGATGTCGTGGCGCAGGTCGATCTGGACGCCGGAAATGGCGCTGCGAACCTGCTCGGCCTGGCCGACCAGATTGTCGCGCTGATGCGCGATGTCCTGCAGCAGCGCGCGGATCCGCACCTCGTTGTCGGAATAGGCGCGCTCGAGCGCTGCGACTTCATTGGCGACCAGCGTTTCCAGTTCGCCGGCGCGCGCGATCGCGCGCTCGACGCCGTCGCCCATCGCGGCGACTTCGCGGCGAATCGCTTGCCCTACGGTCACCATCGAATCGGCGGCGGCGCCCTCGGGCTCGGAGAAGCGGATCGCGACCTGCGCCATCGACTGCGCGATCATCCGCATTTCCTGGCCGCGCCAGGCCAGGCTCGCGAGGAAATAGAACAGCAGCACCGGCGCAAAGAACAACGCGGCAAGGCCGGCGAGCACCAATACGCCGCCGCTCTGTCCGATCGCCGCCTGCAGCGCGGGCAGGAAGCTGACCGTCAGCAGGCCGCAACCGATCACCCAGACGGCACCAAACACGGAGGCAAGCGTGTAGACGCTGCGGGCAGGGCTGCCCTTCTGGATCGCCTGCAGAATCTGTCCGATGGTTTCGCGATCGTCATTGGCGGCGCGACGGGGGCCGCGCGGCTCCTCGATCGGATCGAACACCGGCCGCTCGGCGCTTCCGCGCGTGTCAAAAGACATATCGGAATAGGGCGGCGGGGCTGACGGATTGGTCGGAGGGGCGAGCTCGTTGCCAAGCGACGAATTTCGGTTGTTGTCGACGCTCGTATCGCTGATGTTGAGCGCTTCCTGAATGGCAGACAGCGCGACTTCAGTCGGATCTTTGGCCTTCTTCGGATTGTTCGCCATGTCAGCCGAGCCCTCTTAACTTTGTACGCACCCAGCCGTTCTCGCAAAAACCCGCAAGCTCGAAGCTGGATTCATAACCCCCCGCAGACGCAAACGTACCCCGCCGGCCGCTTGTCCGCACACATCTGCGAACATCCTATTGGTTGAGCGATACGAATGAAATGGCCGCGATTAAGACATTCTTAATCATCCTTAATCATCGTTAACAGCTCTGTTCCATAAGTTCTTAGAGATACACAGATTTCTGGAACCGAATCGCAAATCTAGGCTGATTGCCGGCTAAAATCAGGCAAAATTGGGGGCAATTCTGAGAACGTTCCGTTAACCGTTGCCGTGGTTGGCTGGCGGAAAATGCCCTTCCGTAGAATCACTGTGTTGGGGCGATCCGGACTTGGGCCATGCCACTTCACCTCGAACGGATAGAATGGATGCCATCGCCACCGCTGGCTCCCGGCGACGGGCCGATCGATTTCGAGCACCTCCAACGCATGACGCTCGGCGACGCCGCGATCGAGCAGGAAGTGTTGGCGATGTTCGTCGGCCCAGTCGGCAACACTCGTGCACACGCTCGCTGCCCTGCCTGTGGACGCCAGCGCGCTGGCGCACACGCTGAAGGGCTCGGCCCGCGCGATCGGCGCTTTTGCCGTCGCGGATGCCGCGGACCGGCTGGAGGCGGCCATCGCCAGAGGCTTCGATACGTCCGCGGCACTCGCCGAGCTCGACGAGGCGGTTGCGCAGGCGCGGGTGGCGATCGAGGCGGTTCTGCGCCGTTCCTGAGCGGAAAGCGGTCCGTATCGGCCAAAATCCCGGTAAAATGCCGCCTTAAGGTTTTCGTCCCGACCGCTGGCGCTGTGCGGATCGACCCGTTATAGGACTGCCGGGACCGTCCTTACATATTCCGGCAGCACGAGCGATCATGGCCAAAATCCACTTTGTCGACCATACCGGCGAAAAACGAACCATTGAAGTCGAGAACGGCGCGACCGTGATGGAAGCCGCGATTCGCAACGCCATTCCCGGCATCGAAGCCGAATGCGGCGGCGCCTGCGCCTGCGCGACCTGCCACGTCTATGTCGACGAAGCCTGGCGCGAGAAGGTCGGCGCTCCGACCCCGATGGAAGAGGACATGCTGGATTTCGGTTTCGACGTGCGGCCGAACTCGCGCCTGTCGTGCCAGATCAAGGTGAGCGACGACCTCGACGGCCTCACGGTGTCGACGCCGGAACGGCAGGCCTGAAGTCCGGAAAACATTCAGCGCGATCCGGTGTTGGCGGTCTCCGCGAGATGGTCGTCGACCGCATATAGCGTGCAATCGGGTGCGTATTCCGCGCAGGCGGCGAGGGCAGCCTCCGCCGCTTCACGCGCCGACCGGCGCCCGCCGCGGTAAGCGAAAGCTCCCTTCGGCGAGACCGCAAAGGCCCTGTGCGGGCTCGCGGAGAGATAATCGGCAAATCCCGCGCGCCCCTTGTCGCGCAATTGCGGCGGTGGCGATATCGGCGGTGGCGCCGGCATCGCGGCGATATCGCGCGTTCCCAGATTTTGATCGCGCAGGAAGCCATCCACCACGGGCGTCCACAGCGGTATCCCGCGCGAGAACAGAGAATGGCCGTCCTCGCCATGGGGCGGGAAATCGACGAATTGGGCCCGCCCGCCGGCGCCGGTAAAGGCTGTGTGCATTCGGCGCACCAGTTCGGGCCCGAAGAACTTGTCGTTCTGCGCGTAGATCCACAGCGTCGGAATCCGTGACGTCTTGCCCAGCGTGGCGAAGGCGCGAACCAGCGCATCCTCGTCGCAGACGTCATTGTCGGCGCGCGAACCGCGGCCACCGGCGAAGTTGATCGCGGCGGCGAGCCCCGGCGGCGCATCGGCGGTCAGCGCCAACGACGCGAAGCCGCCGGCGGAGACGCCGACCGCGATCATGCCATTGGTCGAAACATCGGTCCGGCTGCTCATGGCCTCGATCGCCGCGCGCAGATCGCTGGCCGACTGCGATGCCGCACGCAAATATTCGCGCCTGTCGCACGGGCCGCTGCTCTCGGCATATTGGCCGCCGGAATCGCCGTAGCCTCTGCGCATGAAGACCAGTGCCGCAAAGCCGCGCCGGGCGAATTCGAGGGCTTGCCGATAGGATCGATACGGCGACATCGGCGCCCGCGCCGACCCTTCGCGCGGGGTGCCGTGGCTGATCAAGGCCAGCGGATAGCGGCGCGTGCCCGATGGCCGCAACAGCATCGCTTCAAGTCCGCGCGGACCCGCGGCCTCCATCGGAATACGCAGATCCTCGCGATAGAACGGCTCGGCCGCGGCAGGCTGCAGCGCGGCGACGGCGGACGCTAGAACGAGCAGCGCGGCCAGCCTCATCCGGGATCCACGCCGCGGCGGATCCACGGCGCAAATTTCGCCTTCAGCTCAGGTGTCAGCGGCACCGGCTTGCGCGTGACTTCATCGATCAGGACGGTGATCGCGCGCGCCGATGCGACGCATTTGCCTTCGGAGAACACCACCTGATCGAAGCTCACCGAGGTGCGGCCGAACTTTGCGACGCCGAGGCCCAATTCGATCTTGCCTGGCCAGTGCAACTCGGCGCGGAAATGGATATCGATCCGCACCATGATCCAGCCCAGCCCCTCCGGCATCAGCCCGTAGCTGCGGTCCTTCATCAGCGTGACGCGGCCGGTTTCGAAATAGGTGGCGTAAACCGCGTTGTTGACGTGCTGGTTGGGATCGAGGTCGGCAAATCTCACATTGTCCGACAAGCGATAGGGAAAATCCTCCAGACGCGGGGGCGCGTCGGGACGCAAGGGGGCGTTCACGGGCTCATCTCCGAAAATCTCGTTCCCTTACAGCCCACTTGTCGAATGACGGCAAGGGGTTGCCGCCGTCGCGAACGCCATATTATGGCTTTCCTGATGCCGTCGGGTTGGCTAGACAGATGCGGCCTTCCCGCCAGGTTCAACCGAAAAGAAGCTGACATGAGCGAAGTGATCAAAACCGATGTGCTGATTATTGGCGCGGGCCCGTGCGGCCTGTTTGCCGTCTTCGAACTGGGCCTCTTGGACATGAAGGCGCATGTGGTCGACATCCTCGACAAGATCGGCGGCCAGTGTGCCGAGCTCTATCCGGAAAAACCGATCTACGACATTCCCGGCATTCCCTTCGTCACCGGCCAGGGCCTGACGGAAGCGCTGCTTGAACAGATCAAGCCGTTTCATCCGACCTTCCATCTCAACGAAATGGTGGAGACGATCGAGAAGATCGGCGATCCCGGCTTTCGCGTGACGACCGATGCCGGCCAGGTGTTCGAGTGCAAGGTGGTGGTGATATCTGCGGGCGGCGGTTCGTTCCAGCCGAAGCGTCCGCCGGTGCCGGGCATCGAGGCCTATGAAAGCACCTCGGTATTCTATGCCGTGCGCAAGATGGATCAGTTCCGCGACAAGAATATCCTGATCGTCGGCGGCGGCAATTCCGCGCTCGACTGGACGCTCAATCTGCATCCGATCGCGAAGCGCGTGACGCTGCTGCACCGGCGCGACGATTTCCGCGCCGCGCCTCACAGCGTCGAGCAGATGCGCGCGCTGGTGGCTGGCGGAAAGATGGATCTGAAGATCGGTCAGGTCACCTCGCTGGAAGGTGAGGGCGGCAAGCTTTCCGGGGCCGTGATGAAAGGCAACGACAACGCGATCTCGAAGATCGACTGCGATACGATGCTGCCGTTCTTCGGGCTGACCATGAAGCTCGGCCCGGTGGCGAACTGGGGCGTCGCGCTCGAGAACAATCTGGTGCCGGTCGACACCGCGGCGTTCGAGACCAATGTTCCCGGCATCTTCGCGATCGGCGACATCAACACCTATCCCGGCAAGCTCAAGTTGATCCTGTCCGGATTCCACGAAGGCGCGCTGATGGCGCAGAAGGCGCACCGCTACGTCTATCCGGACAAGCGGCTGGTGTTCCAGTACACCACCTCGTCGTCGAGCCTGCAGAAGAAGCTCGGGGTCAACTGAATCCCGAAACATGACAGTTGGACTCGCGGTGCTTTACCGGGCGCGCGAACGATCGTCACTGGAACCGTCCGCGAAATGGCCTTAGTCTGCGCCCATTGATTTAGGGGATTGATCAGGTGATGACGATGCGCAAGCTGGCGGGATTTCAACTGATACTCGCGATCGTGATCGGGCTCACATTTGCCGGTGAACTCGCAGCGCAGCCGGCGGAACCTTCCGCGGCCGGGCTGTGGGAGAAGGTCGAGAAGGGCAAGCCGGTCGGATGGTTCCTGGTGGTCGACCACAGCGGCGTCTTCGAAGGCGTGTTCGCCAAGCTGTTTCTCGAGGCCGGCGATCCGCCCAATCCGGTCTGCACGAAATGCGCCGACGATCGAAAGGACGCGCCCTGGCTCGGGCTCTCCTTCATCCGGGACATGAAGCGCGACGGACTGAAATACGAGAACGGCAACGTGCTCGATCCGCGCGATGGCAAGATCTACAAGGCCAAGATGACGCTCAGTCCCGATGGGCAGACGTTGACGATGCGCGGCTATCTCGGCATCTCGCTATTGGGCAAGGATGAGGTCTGGACCCGCCTGCCCGATACGGCGCTGGCGCAGGTCGATCCGCCCATCATCGTAAAATACCTGCCCGCGCAAGCGGCGGCGATGAAGCTGCCAGCCGCTCCGGCAAAGGCCCCCGCAGCGCCCAAGAAGACCACCGCGCCAGCACCAGTTCCTGCACCTGCGCGCTAGAGCAGGATGAGATTAGGTTGGGCCGTGACAACGGACCATCTCGTGCCCCGGACGCAAGCGGCCAAAGTGCTGCGGGCGGGGCCATTCTACTTTGCATGGGGTTGTTTTCGCGATTTTGTGTCCGGGCCCTGCGGTGTACCGCCGAAGAGCATCTGCACTGCGTCCGGGACAGAAGATCGTGCTTCGCGCTAACGGCGAATCGATTCGACTCCAACCCATCCCGATCTAGTTCAGGCCGGTTCTGCCCGGTGGCCGCGGCACGCCCGGCGCAACCGGTATCGGCGCCACCGGCTGCGACGTGACTTCAGGCACCGCCGCATCGAGCTGCAGCACGGCGGCGGCGGCCGGCACGGCGGCATCCGCCATCGCGGCGTGGCCCTCGGCGCTCGGATGCACCGCACCGCCATAGACCGCCGACAGGACGCCCCAGGTGGCGTCATGGATATCGGATGGCTGCTGCGATGTCGGCAGGCCTTGCGGGTAGGTCATCGCCGCGAAGTAGCTGTCATTGGCATCGCGGATCCAGCGCGCGCGCGGCAGATAGGCGCGGTACTCGGCGGCGCTGCGGCCGCACAGCATCGGCTGGCTGGCGGCCGTGACGATATCGGGATCGAAGCTGTCGCCGGTCGCCGAGAAGCACTGCCGGTCGAATTCGGGGTCGCTTTCGGCGCGCGCGCAGAAGCCGTGGCTGGCAAAGCTGGTCTGATGGCTGTCGACGAAAGTCATGCGGTCGGTGCTCGGATTGCGGCACAGGATGCCGCCCTCGCAGAGCGCCAGTCCTCTCAACTGCGGCAGGAATTCGCGTTCGACGAAGGTCGACACAGCGGCCAGCCGCTGCGGCTGGGCGTTGAAGGAGGGATGAATGTCGAAGCCGGCGCGTCCGCCGGGGCAGGGCGCGCCGCCATTCGCCACCGTCGGATTGGCGTAGGAGGTGTAGACCACCCGCGACAGGTCGCCGCCGATGAGGGGCTTGAGCGCCTCGCGCAGTTTTGCAAATCCCTGCGGCAGGTCGCGTGTCATCGCCGAGCGTGCGTCGTCCACCGAGGCCATGACGCCGCTGCGCCGAAACAGGGCGCGTTCGGTCGCCGTGTCCACGACCACGTCGGCGACGAGGCCGGAGAAATAGATGTCGTTGGCCCCGACCGACAGCAGCATCAGGTCGAGCTTGCGATCCGGTTGCCTGCGTTTCGCGCCGGTGAGGGCTTCACGCAGTTCGGCCAGTTGCCCGTTGACGGTGCCCTGGCATGCACCGCCCGATTTCGACGGCAGGCAATCGCGGGCGCGCTGCGAACCGAACAGCCCGTCGGCAATGGTGGCGCCGGTGCAGGCCAGCGGCAGATAGGTCACCGCGATGTGCGGATATCGCACGGCGAGCGCCAGCGCGGTCCGGGTCTGATAGCTGTAGAGCGAACGGTGGCAGGCAGGGTTGAACCAGAGCGCGCTCTGGCGCTGCCAGACCGCCAGCGTGTCGGGCGCCTCGCAGGCGCGTCCGCCTTTATAGCCCGCGCGGCTCGGACGGTAATATTGCGCGGCTGCCGATCCGAGATAGGAGCGGAAGCAGAAGCCTTCATCGGCCAGCGTAATCGGCCGGTCCGGATTGCCCTCGCCGGAAGCGACACTGTCGCCGAGGCCGGCGATGAGGATGTCGCGCACCGCGATCTCGGTGAAAACGCGCTGACTGCCATCCGAACTGGACACATCGACGGTGGCAACCGTGGTGCGGCCATAGCGGACCCTGAGATTGACCGGCTCGGCACAGTCGAAGGCGGAGGTTTGCGGGCCGTCGCCGTCGTCGAACGTCCAGGCGCAGGTGGCGCCGACCGGAACCGGGCCGGTCAGCCGGGCCACGATCGGATGATCGACCGGCGTCAGATAACTTTCCTTGACGTTGTCGCGCGTGCACGGCTCGTTGACGCGGCCGGCGAGATCGATACAGAGCCGGTTCACCGTGTTGCGCGCCCAGCCGCGGCCGTCGCTCTGGATCGCCAGCGCCTGCTCCGAAGCCAGCACGCTGCGGCCGCGCCCGGTTTCGGCGTGCAGCAGGAAATCCCGCTCCTCGCGGAACAGGCGGAAGCGGTTGCGCACCTCCCAGGAAATCTGCAGCGGCCCATAGCCGCCGGCGGTCTGGGCTTGCGCAGCGGACGTGGATATGCCGGCCAGCGCACCGGCAACCAGCGCGACCGACAGTATTGAACGTAGGATTCCAGCCATGGCGTCGTTTGACGTTAGCGGTAAGGCAGAAATAAGAGAATGAGGCCGCTCTGCGTCAAAAGACCAGACGGCGCAGATAACGACGCCGTTACCGGCCTCAGGATTGCCGGCCCTTGATCGGTGGTCGCACCCGGGCCTTGGCCGTACAGGCTTCGCCGAGCCGGCGCCGTTCCAGCCAGGGTTGCAGCACGCTGAGCCAGAGTTCGCGTGTGCCCATGATCCAGATCGAGATGCCGAAGGGAATCAGGAAGTACAGGATCCGGAACACCACCAGCGTCGCCAGCAACTCTTCCCTGCCGAACTGCGGCAGCGCCACCAGCATCGCGGCGTCGAACACGCCGATGCTGCCGGGCGCGTGGCTGGCGAAGCCGAGCAGCGTCGCCAGGATGAACACCACCGCGAGCGAAACGAAATCGATATACGGCTCCATCGGCATCAACAGATACATCGCCAGCGCGCAGAAGCCGAGATCGATGACGCCGATCAGGACTTGCAGCAGCGTCAGCCGGGCGGAGGGCAACACCACCTTCCAGCCGTTCTGTCCGAGTTCGCGGCGGGTCTCGCCCGTCAGCAGCCAGACGAAATAGGCGGCGATGCCGGCAAGGCAGCCGATCGCGATCAGCCGGTTCATCGCCGGCGGCAGCAGGTCCATCGCCGTTGCCGCCTCGGGATGCCAGGCCATGCCGCAGCCGAGCACGAACAGATTGCCGAGCCAGAAAGTGAGGCCCGAGAGGAAGCAGATCTTTGCGACATCGATCGCGGTCAGGCCGTAGTCGGAATAGATCCGGAACCTGATCGCGCCGCCGGTAAAGACGGTGGCGCCGATATTGTGGCCGATGGTGTAGCTGGTGAAGCTCGACAGCGCGGCGATGCGATAGGGCACGTGCATCTTGCCAATGGTTCGCAACGCGAAGAAATCATAGAAGGTCAGCGTGCAAAACGCCCCCACCACGCACAGCGCGGCCAGCGCGATGCGATGCGGAGCGATCTCCGTCAGCGCGGTCAGGATAATTCCGGTGTCCACCCCTTTCAGGGTGCGAACCAGCGTGGTGACCGCAAAGATGACGATGAGGAGACTCGCAGCGATCCCTAGCCGTTTCCAGCCGATCTTCTCCTTGAAACCACGCCCGAGCGCGGTCAGCAGCCGATGCATTCATCCTCCCGGCGGGGGTAATACGTAAAGATGGGACCTGTCACCACCGGCAACAGTCGACGGTCAGAGGCACCGCGCTCGAAATCCATAAGCCAAAACCGGGCCGTTGTGCAGCCCTTGACAAGCATGCCTTTTGGCTTCGTTCGCCACCCTTGTCATACGCCCTACATATGTCGCCGCATTAACGATTTTGAGTCGCAGCGAGGTCCATTCCGCGGGCTCTTTTTGCCGTTCCGTCCGTTCCATCACGGCGTTTTCGAGGCCTTAGGAACATCCTTTTCGCGAGCCGGTTAGCTCCCCCATCAGCATCGAACATGAAGCACGCGCGTCCGGCCGGAAAAAAGGCCTGCGCCTGCATGTTCCCAAACGAAGGACGACCGCAATGGGACTCTTCACCAAAGACATCAAGACGATGAACGACCTGTTCGTACATCAATTGCAGGACATTTATTACGCCGAGAAACAACTCGTGAAGGCCCTGCCGAAGATGGCGGAAAAAGCGACTGACAAGCAGCTTAAACAGGGCTTTTTGACCCATCTCGATGAAACCAGGACACATGTGCAGCGCCTTGAGGAGGTATTCCGCATGCACGGCGCCGAGGTAAAGGCGGCCGATTGCCCGGCGATCGACGGCATCATCGAGGAAGCCGACGACGTCGCGGGCGAGATCGCTGACAAGGCCGTGCTGGACGCAGCCCTGATCAACGCCGCGCAGGCCGCCGAGCACTATGAGATCACCCGCTACGGCAGCCTGATCGCATGGGCGCGTCAGCTCGGGCGCAACGATTGCGCCAGCATCCTGCAGAAGACGCTCGATGAGGAAAAGATCACCGACCAGAAGCTGACCTCGCTGGCGGAAGGCAAGGTCAACCTCAAGGCCGCAAGCTGATTTCGTCGCGTAGTTGAGGCAAAACGCCGCGCCCAGAGCAATTCTCGCGCGGCGTTTTCGCGACGGAGACCGGCACCTTTGCGCGCGGAGACCGGCATTGCAACCATACTTCGATCATTGGCGAAACGTTTGATCGAAACGGACGCATTTGCGCCGCGTTGGCCCTCAAAGCCAGAGGTGAACCATGCGAAGCGCTTCTCTCAATTTCGAGCCGGTTCCGAAGATCAATCTTTCCGCGAGCCCGCAAGCCGGGCCGGGGCCTTCCGGGCTTGCCGCCTCGCTGACGCTTGCGGGGATGAGCCTCGGCTACGGCGTTGTTCAGCTTGATCTCACCATCGTCAACACCGCGCTTGACGCTATCGGATCGTCGCTCGGCGGCGGGGTTTCCAAACTGCAATGGGTGGTGAGTGCCTACACGATCGCCTTTGCGGCCTTCATTCTGACCGCGGGTGCGCTCGGCGATCGAATCGGCGCCAAGCGGATATTCATGGCGGGTTTTGCCATCTTCACGGCAGCCTCTGTCGCCTGCGCGTTGGCGCCCAATGCCGCTTTTCTGATCTCGGCGCGCTGCGTTCAAGGATTGGCCGCGGCCATTCTGGTGCCGAACTCGCTGGCGCTGCTCAGCCATGCCTATCCCGACGAAAAGGCCCGCGGCCGTGCGGTCGGTATCTGGGCTGCTGGCGCGAGCCTTGCGCTGACCGCCGGTCCGTTCGTCGGCGGCGGCCTGATCACGCTGGTCGGCTGGCGCTCGATCTTCCTGGTCAATTTGCCGATCGGCCTTGCCGGCCTTTGGCTGGCCTGGCGCTTTGCCGGCGAAACGACGCGATCGCGCGAGCGCGAGATCGACCTGCCCGGTCAGATCACCGCGATCGCAGCGCTCGGTTTTCTCGCCGGCGCGATCATCGAGGGCGGTTCGCTCGGTTGGCACAATCCGTTCGTGATCGCGGGCTTCGCAGCCTTTGCGATATCAGCGGTGCTGTTCGTATGGCGGGAGGCGCGTGCGCCGCAACCGATGTTGTCGCTGTCGCTGTTCCGGCATCGGATGTTCGCACTAACGTCGCTGGTCGGCCTGCTCGTCAATGTCGCGATCTACGGCTTGATCTTCGTGCTCAGCCTGTATTTCCAGCGGGTCAATGGATTGTCGGCGTTTGCGACCGGGCTGGCCTTTGTGCCGATGATGGCCGCGGTCTTGCCGGCGAATCTGATCGCGCCCCGCATTGCCGAGCGCATCGGCGCGCCTGCCACCATAGCGGCCGGCGCGGTGCTCTCCGCGGTTGGATGCCTTGCGGCGCTCGGCGTCGAGGCCAACACAAGTTACTGGGCAATCTGCATGCAATTGATCGCGATGAGCACTGGCCTCGGATTGCTGGTGCCGCCACTGACATCGACCTTGCTCGGAAGCGTGGAGAAGTCACGTTCGGGTATCGCGGCAGGCGTGCTCAACGCGACCCGGCAAACCGGCAGCGTGCTTGGCGTCGCCTTGTTCGGTTCGTTGGTCGGCCAATCCAGTGCTTTCATAACAGGGCTGCATGCCTCGCTGATCATTTCGGCGGGCGCGCTGCTCGCAGCCGCCGCGGCAATCTGGTGGGGGTCGTCGATCGACATGGCCGGTCACGAAGAATCATGAACCGGTTGTAATTTGTGCAGACGTCCCGCGGCGCTTAACCTCTGTGGAACCGTGCGTTGCCGCCAGGGGGAGCTCCACAATGCCCACCGTGCCGATCGATCGCCGTGATTTCCTGCGCCGTGCGGCCTTGATCGGCACTGCGCTGCCGGTCGCCGGACTTGCGCGGCAAGCGCGCGCAGAGCCGGCCGCGGTGGTCCCGCGCCGGGTCTTTTTCGACAATCCCGATTGCACCAATGTGCGGGTGAGTCCCGACGGGCAGAACGTCGCCTATATCGCGCCGCTCAACGGCGTGAACAATCTGTGGGTGGCGCCGCTGACCGATCTGGCCGCGGCGCGGCCCGTTACCCGCGTGACTGATCGCAACATCGGAAGCTATTACCGCTGGGCGTATACCAGCCGTCATCTGGTATTCTTCAGGGAACGCGACGGCGACGAGAACTGGCGCGCCGCGAGCGTCGATATCACGAACGGGACGGTCGTTCCGCTGACGCCGGAGCAAGGCGTGAAGTCGTTCCTGCAGGAAGTCGATCGCAAATGTCCGGAAGAGATGCTGTTCCGGCACAATGCGCGCGACAAGAGCCGCTTCGATCTGTTCCGGATCAACATCGTGACAGGCGCCAGCGAATTGAAGTTCGAGAACACCGAGTATGCCGACCTGTTCACGGATAGCGACTTTCAGTTGCGGCTGGCGACGCGTCTCGCTGCCGACGGCACCACGGAGATTTTCGAGCGCAGGCCGGATGGCGCATGGACACCATTCATCCAGGTGCCGATCGGCGATATCGATGCCTTCAGGCTCATCGACATGGGCGTCGACGGCAACACGCTTTACTTTATCGACTCGCGCGAACGCGACAAGGCCGCGCTGTTTTCCATGAACATGACGACGCGCGAGACAAAATTGCTCGCCGCCGATGACGAGGCCGATATCGTGGAGGCCACGCTCGACGAGCAGCGCCGCCCTGTCGCCGCCCGGGCGAACCGTGACCGCTCCCGCTGGTATGTCATCGACCCCAGCGCCAAACAGGACCTCGCGGATATCGCCCGGCACGGACCCGGCGACGTCTACTTCCTCAGCGCCAGCGCCGACCGGCGGATGGCGAGCGTGTTCTTCGAGCGCGACAGCGAGAGCGGCGAATTTGCGCTGCTCGACCGCGAGAAGCGCGAGGTGCGCAAGCTCATGGTCCAGCGCAAGGCGCTTGCCGACGTGTCGCTGCGCAAGATGCAGCCGGTGATCATTCCCTCCCGCGACGGCTTGCGCCTCAACGGTTATCTGACGCTGCCCGCCGCGGAAGCCGGCAGTGGCCGGATGCCGCTGGTGCTGGTGATCCACGGCGGTCCCTATTTCCGCGACGTCTGGGGCTTCAATTCAACCCATCAATGGCTCGCCAATCGCGGCTATGCGGTATTGAGCGTCAACTACCGGGGCTCGACCGGCTTCGGCAAGGCGTTCGTCAAGGCCGCCGATCGCGAATGGGGTGGACGAATGCATGACGACCTGATCGATGCGGTCGATTGGGCGGTGGCGCAGGGCATCGCCGATCCGAAGCGCGTCGGCTTCTTCGGTGGCAGCTATGGCGGCTATTCCGCGTTGATGGCGGCGACCAAGACGCCTGAGGTGTTCGCCTGCATCGTCGATCTCTTCGGAATTTCCAATCTCATCACCTTCATGGCGACCATTCCGCCCTATTGGGGGCCGTGGTTCAGCGTCTGGAAAAACCGCCTCGGCGATCCCGCCACCGAGGCCGGTCGCGCCTTTCTTGCCGAGCGCTCGCCGATTAACCATCTCGATCGCGCGACCAAGCCGATTCTGATCGCACAAGGGATGCGGGACGTCCGGGTGGTGGCCGCGGAATCCGAGCAGATGGTGACCGCCCTCAAACAACGTGGCGTGCCCGTCACTTACATCACGTTTCCCGACGAGGGACATGGTTTCGTGCGGCCGGAGAACCGGCTCGCCTTCTACGGGGTGACCGAGGCATTCCTCGCCAAACATCTCGGCGGCCGCTACCAGCCGATCGGAAACGATTTTGCCGGCTCCTCGCTCAAGGTCGAGACCGGCGGCGAGCTGGTTCCCGGCATTTCCGGATAGCGCCCCGAAGCCAGGCAAAGCGTTTGTTCACCATCCGCACAACTGATCTGCGGTGGTTACCCCAAATACACCAATGGAACCGCAATTACAGACCACTGAGGGTCTGTAATGTACCAAGTCCTGAATTGCCTCGTCGCCGAGCATGACTGGCGACTGGTTGTGCTGGCAGGCGCCATTTGCTCGTTCGCCAGTGCGGTCGCCATCAGCCTGTTTCATCGTGCCAGGGCCTCGCATGGCCGGACGCGCGCGACCTGGATCTGCCTCGACGCGGCTGTCGGCGGCTGCGGAATCTGGGCTACCCATTTCGTCGCGATGCTGGCTTACGGTCCCGGCGGCAGCGCCGGATACAGCATACCCGTCACGCTTTTATCCCTGCTTTTCGCGGTATGCATTGTCGCCATCGGCCTCTGCGTTGCACTGTCCAGCGCGCGCCCGCCGGTAGTTGCGATCGGCGGTGCGATCATCGGCGCCGGTGTCGCGGCGATGCACTATACCGGCATGGCGGCGCTCGAGCTTCCGGCCTACATCGTCTGGGCCCCCGGTACCGTTTTGGCCTCGATCGTTTTCGGAAGCGTATTCGCGGCAATTGCAATGCTCGTCGCCGTGCGTCGCGACGATACTGTTCATACCCTGGCTGCCGCCGGCCTGCTGACAGTCGCAATCGTTTCACATCATTTCACGGCGATGGGCGCCGTCACGCTCGTTCCCGATCCGACGCTCGGCTCCGATGCGTTAACGGTTTCTCCGGCCGCGCTTTCGTTCCTGACCTCGATTGGGGCCTTTGCCATTCTGGGCATATCGCTGCTGGCGGCCATGTTCGATCGCGCCGCAAAGGGCGAGCTCCATGAACAAAAGATCCTGCTCGATTCCGCCATCACAAACATGTCGCAGGGACTTTGCATGTTCGATGCGGAGGGCCGCATCCTCCTGTTCAACCAGCGCTACGTCGACCTCATGGACCGGTCTGGCATGCCGCTTCAGGGCCGCCTGCTGATTGACGTCCTGCGCGAAGTGAAAGCGGTCGGCGAATGGGACGGCGATCCCGATGAGTTCTTCGCAGCGGTGGTGGCGGACGCCAAAGCCGGCAGGACCGTGACCAAGACGATGGGTCGCGGCGGACGTTCGCTCCGCGTGGTCGATCAGCCCATGAAGGGCGGCGGATGGGTTGCCACGTTCGAAGACATCACCGAATGGCAGGCGGCCCAGGAACAGATTTCCCACATGGCGCGCCATGACGCGCTGACCAATCTGCCGAACCGGACGCTGTTCCGCGAACAGCTCGAAAAGGCCTTGCGGCTCGTCAGACGCAGCGATCAGCTAGCGGTGCTGTGTCTCGACCTCGACCACTTCAAGGACATCAACGATTCGCTTGGCCATCCGGTCGGCGACGCGCTGCTGAAGGAGGTCGCCCGTCGTCTCGGCGAATGCGTGACGGAGCACGACACGGTGGCGCGGCTCGGCGGCGACGAATTCGCGATCGTGCAGTTCTGCAGCGATTGCGAGCCGTCCGCGGTCGCCATGCTCGCCAGCTACGTGGTCGAGAAGGTTTCCGCACCCTACGAGATCGCCGGGCACCAGCTCGTCATCGGCGTCAGTATCGGTATTTCGCTGGCGCCGGACGACGGCAAGAACCCTGACGAACTGCTGAAGAAGGCCGATCTTGCGCTCTACCGCGCCAAGGAGGACGGCCGCGGCACTTACCGCTTCTTCGAGACCGGAATGGACGCGCGCGCGCAGGCGCGGCGGCTTTTGGAACTCGATTTGCGCGCGGCGCTGAAGCGCGAGGAGTTCGAGGTCTATTACCAGCCGATCCGCGACGTTGCCAAAGACGTGGTGGTCGCCTTCGAAGCCCTGGTGCGCTGGAATCATCCGTTGCGCGGCATGATCCCTCCGGTCAATTTCATTCCGCTGGCGGAAGAAACCGGCCTGATCGTTCGGCTCGGCGATTGGGTGTTGCGCCAGGCATGCATGGATGCGGCCAGCTGGTCGCAGGATGTCTGCGTTGCCGTCAACCTGTCGCCGGTGCAGTTCAAGAATCCGAGCCTGGTATCGGCCGTGAAGGAGGCGTTGAGGGCTTCCGGCCTTCCGGCGCAGCGGCTCGAACTGGAGATAACGGAATCGGTGCTGCTGCAGAACAGCGAGGCAACGCTGGCGGTTCTGCACGAGCTTCGCGGCTTTGGCGTCAAGATTTCGCTCGACGACTTCGGAACGGGATATTCGTCGCTGAGCTACCTGCGCAGCTTCCCGTTCGACAAGATCAAGATCGACCGTTCGTTCGTGAGCGAACTGGCGACGCGCGACGATTCGATGGCGATCGTCCGTGCGGTGACGGGCCTCGGCAAGAGCCTCGGGATCGTCACGACGGCTGAAGGTGTCGAGACCGATGCGCAATTCGATCTCTTGCGCCGGGAGGGTTGCACACAGGCGCAAGGCTATCTGTTCAGCCGCCCGCGTCCCGCCGCCGAGGTGGAGAACATGCTGATACAGCCGCGGCAGCGCCTGACCGCCTAGGCCTTGCGCAACGCGAAATGCGCGCCGCAGAACGCCATTGCCGCGCCGAGGCATAAGGCCGCAAGGCCCGCCAGCACGCCCGAAATGGTCGGGACCGGGCTCGGCGCCGAGGCGGCCTGTCCGGCGCCGGCGAGGATCAGCACCCCGACGGCGATCAGGAACTGGCGCATCCGCTGCGGAATTTGGCCCGAGGCCGCGCTGTGCATCAGGTTGGCGGTAAAATAGCCGCCGGAAAAGCCCACGGTCGCGATCAGCCACCATGCGATCGCAGCGCCCGCCGGCATGAACTCGCTGGTATCGGATCGCCACAGGCCGCCGAGATCGAGCCCGTACCGCGCGCCCAGCATGTGCACGGCGAGCGCCAGCAGCACTCCGGAAACAATCGCGCCGGCCAGGATCAGGCGGCGTGGAAAATAAGTCGTCTCGGCCATGGCCCGCTTGTAAGGTAAAGCCGGCTCGCCGCGCAAGCAGGCGGTTTCAAACGACACGGATATTTTGAATTGCCGACATCACTACCGAACCAGGTCAGCGAAGGCGAGGGGGCGCGCACGATCAGCTACGTCTACAAGGCGTCACTGATCTCGTCGGCGTATCAATTCGAACTGACGGATTCCGGATTGTCGTGGCGGATCGGCCGCCGGTCCGGCGTGTGGCCGTATGCCGATATCGCTTCGATCCGTCTGTCGTATCGACCGATGTCGATGCAATCCCGCCGCTTTCGCGCCGATATCGAAAGGGCCGGGGAGGGGCGGATCGCCATCCTTTCGACGACCTGGCAAACCGTCTCGCTGATGGCGCCGCAGGACCAGGGCTACCGCGCCTTCATCACCGAGTTGCATCGAAGGATGAAGGCGGCAGGCAGCAAGGCTTCCCTGACCGGCGGTATCGGGACGGTGACCTATGCCGTGGCAGTTGCAATGCTGGCGTTGCTGGCCATCGCCATGATCGGACTTTTCGTCCGGGCGCTTGCGACTTCCGAATTCACCGGCGCATTGTTTCTGGTCGGCATGGCGGTCTGGTTTGCCTGGACCATCGGCGGCTTCATCAAGCGCAATCGGCCGCGCAGCTATTCGTTCGACGCGCTTCCCGAGACGCTGCTGCCGTAGCCTCGTTCGCAATCAAGCGACACGAAATGTGATTTCGCGAAGCGCCGCAGGGCGCGGCACTCTGTGCGGCGTTCCTGATAACAGGCGAGTTGCCGTGACAATCCCACCTGCGCGATCGCCGACGGAAGCCGAGATTGCCGCGATCAATGCGCGGCATCTGATCGAGACGCCGCTACGGCCGGCCGACCTGCTGTTCGTGTTCGGCACGCGTGAGGATGTCGACGCGCGCGTCGATGAAGCCTGCCGGCTGTGGCGGGAAGGGTATTTTCGCTGGGCGATCGTGAGCGGCGGCGTGACGCCGGGATCCGATCTGTCGGAATGCGAGATCATTGCCGGTGCAATGGCCGCGCGCGGTGTTCCGGCCGACATCATCCTGAGAGAGGATCGCGCAATGAACACCGGCGAGAACGTGATCTTCTCGCTGCCGGTCATCGACCGCGCGCTCGGCCTCGCCAACATCCGCAGCGTGATCTGTCTCGGCAATACCTGGACGGCGCGCCGCTATCCGATGACGCTGCATCGGCACTGGCCGGAAGTGGAGAAGATGCTGGTCATGGTCGACAGTTTCAAGACGCCGCGGGCGCTCTGGCATACCGACGCCGAATTCAGCCGCCGCATGCTCCATGAATGGCACAAGATCGAGCCGTACAAGGCGAGGGGCTTTATCGCGGAGTGGCCGGGGAGCGAAACACGCGGCCGATAGATCTATTCGGTCGTATCGACGTCTTCTTTCGCCGTCAGCATTCCCGAGAGCGTGCGCAGCGCCAGATCGAGCTGTTCGGTGCTGGGGGCGCCGAGCGCCAGGCGGACGGCGTTGGGGGCATGGCCGGGGATCACGGCGAAGGTGGTCGAGGGGGTCAGCGCGATGTCGCGCCGGGCGGCGGCTGCGACGAATGTCTGCGAGCGCCAATGCTGGGGCAAAGTGAGCCAGAGATGGTAGGATTTGGCGTTGGCCTGGATTTCGAAGCCGGCGAGGTATTTCGCCGCCATCTGCTGGCGCCGCGCCGCGTCGATCCGTTTCAGGCGTGACAGTTCGGCCACCGTGCCATCCGCCATCAGCCGTTGTCCGGCGGCAAAGGCAAATCCGGAAGCCGTCCATCCGCCCGATCGAACCGCGGCCATGATGCGCTCGCGCAGGCGCGGCGGCGAAACGATGAAGCCGAGCGCAAGGCCGGGCGCCACCTTCTTCGACAGGCTGTCGAGCGTGATGCAGCTATCCGGCGCGAGCGCGGCCATCGGCGTTTCTTCGTCGAGAAAGCCATAGACCGTGTCCTCGATGACGGGGAGGCCGAGCTTTTCGACGACGCGCAGCAAATCGGCCCGGCGCGCCTGCGGCATGGTCATGCCGAGCGGATTTTGTATCGTCGGCTGAACGTACAGCGCCGACAAATGCGCTTCGCGGTGCGCCTTCTGCACCGCGTCCGGGCGAACGCCGTTCTCGTCCATCGCGAGCGGCACCAGCGTGACGCCGAGCCTGGCGGCGATGTCCTTGATGAAGGGATAGGTCAGCGCCTCGACGCCGCAGCGGCCGCCGCTCGGCACCATCGCCGCCAGCGCTGCGGCGATGCATTGCCTGCCGTTCGCGGTGAAGACGAGTTGATCGGGGGCCGGGGACCAGTCCTCGCGGGAGAGAAACTCGGCGGAAATGGTCCGTGCCGCCTGTGTGCCTGCCGTGGTCGAGTGCCGCAGCGCGAGATCGAGCAATTCGGGGCGTTCCAGCCCCGCAAGGCTTCTTGCGATCATCGCCGATTGCGTCGGCAGGATCGGATAATTCACTTCCAGATCGATGCGCGCGCCGCGCGGCTCGGTCGGCATGGCGATACCGCGGCGCGTCTCGCCCGAAACGAACGTGCCGCGTCCGACTTCGCCGACCACGAGGCCGCGGCGCAACAGCTCGGTGTAGACGCGGCTCGCGGTGGAGACGGCGATCTTCCGCTCATAGGCAAAGCTGCGCTGCGGCGGCAGGCGGTCGCCCGGCTTGAGCGCGCCATTGGCGATCTCGGCGGCGACGGTATCGGCAAGCTTCAGGTACTCGAATTTTGACATAATTGCACCGAGAGCAATGTTTTCCTTGCACCGAGGAATGTATCGGATCATTTTGAACCTATCAAGCCAGAGATTGCACTGAGAGGGGTGCAAAACAATCGGTCCATTAGGGTGCAAGCGCTCTCGCAAGCGTTTGCGCCGGCGGCAGCGGCTTGCCGCGTGAAAGCAAGGAGAAGTGCGATGACCACGATCTATTCGACGGCAGGCCAGCCTGCGCCCCAAAGCGTGCCTGGGCGGATTTTTCCGCGTCCTCGGAAGCTGGGTAAACGGCATCGTCACCTATCTTGCGCGCCGCCAGGCCATCCAGACCCTGAGCGAACTGGACGATCGCGCGCTCCGCGACATCGGCATCGAGCGCAGCCGGATTGAATCGGCCGTGCGCGGCAACGTCGATCCGGATTTCGGGCGCATCATGTGAGGCGTCCGGCGTCGCGACTCAGCGGCGCCGTTACGTCTCAGTGCCGCACCACCAGCACCGAGCATCTGGCGTAGCGCACGACATGGCCGGCGTTGGAGCCGAGGAAATAGGTCCGCATCGCCGGCCGGTGCGAGGTCATCACGATCAGGTCGGCCTTGATCGCCGACGCCTCTTCGAGGATCTCGTGATAGATGCCGCCCTGCCGCACTGCGGCGGAAATGCGCGACGCCTCGATGCCGGATTCCTTCGCCACGATGGTGAGCGCTTCTTCCGAGGTAGCGCGCTGCTGGGCGTCGAAATCGGCCGGTACATATTCCGCCAGCATCACCGGCGTCATCGGCAATACGTTGAGCAGGCGCACCGAGCCGTTCCAGGTCTGCGACAACGTCGCGGCCGTTGCGATTGCGGGCTTGGCCAGATCGGTATCGGTCAGGTCGATCGGCACGAGAATCGACTTGAACATCTGCGCCTCCTGCCTGAGGCCGCTTGGTCCTGACTTATCAGGATCGGGCCCTAGCCTTTTGTTTTGACGTGTTTTCTTTTACGCGAACTTGTTCTTAATTCGCTCGAAAACCGTGTCGTGAGGAGCTTAGCATGGCGGGGCAGGGATGTCCGCCTGCCTCAATCGTCCAGCGCCTGCTTCAGCAATTTCGGGCTGGTGAACCGCACGAGTTTGCCGCGGCGGAACGCCACTTCGCTCCAGTCCTCGATCGCAAAATCCAGGATGGCAAGGCCAGCGGTTGGCAGATTGTCTTCGAGTGACTTCTTCGCCGCCGCGTCGCCGCTGCCGGCGAGCATCAGCGCCAGCTCATGCATGCCGGGATTGTGCCCGATCAGCATCAAGCGCGCGGGATCGGTGACCTCGGCCAACCGGATGATCCGCAGGAGCTGCGCCGGCTCGGCGCCGTAGAGTTCGTCGAGCAGTTCGACCCGTGGCTGCGGAGGCCGTTCCCGCACGGCATCCTTCATCGCATCGCGCGCGATCTCCCAGGTCTGCCGCGTCCGCACCGCGGTCGAAACCAGGACCGCGTCGGGAAGGGGCGGATGCCGGGCGATCCAGGTTCCGATGGCGGCGGCATCCAGCCGGCCGCGCTCGTCGAGACGGCGGTCCTGGTCATGGCCCGAAGGCGCGTCGTGTTCGGTCTTGGCGTGACGCAGCAGCATCAAACGGCGCATGGGCGCGATCTCAATTCGGTCTTAGTCTGGACTAATCTACAAGCTCATGTCCCGGACAGGGTGACAAGCGCTGCAGCGGTCCGTAAGAAACGCCATGCCCGAGACTTTCACAAGTGCGACCAACGGCCCCGACGACGACGCGCCTTTTCGCTCGCGTCTGTCATTCGACCTGGATGTTGACATTTGCGTGGTCGGAGCCGGACTTGCCGGCCTCACGGTGGCGCTGGAGGCCGCGCGCCTCGGCGCCAGCGTGGCCGTGCTCGAGGGCCGGCATGTCGGCTGGAACGCGTCCGGCCATCAGCTCGGCACGGTCATGCCGGGCTACAGTCTTCCGATCGGCGACCTGATCGAGCGCGTCGGCCTGGAGGACGCGCGCGAATTGTGGGCGATGTCGAAGGAGGGCGCCGAATACGTTCGCGCCGCCGCCACCGAAGAGGCGATGCCGGGAATTGCACTGACCGAGGGCGCGCTGGAGGTCTCCACCGTCGACGCCGGCGAAACGCTGATCAGCCGGCTGCAGACGCTGAGCGAGGATTTCGAGACCGAGGTCGAGGGATGGCAGGTCGATCGCGTTCGCGGTCAGCTCGGGACTGCACGCTATTTCCACGGCATCTATTATCCGCGCGCGTTCCAGATCGACGGCCGCAAATACATCCACGGTCTTGCCGCGCAGGCGCGGCGGGCGGGCGCGCGCATCTTCGAGGATACGCCTGTCGTCAGCATCGATCCGTCGGGGATTCGCAAGCGCATCGTGACGCCGTCGGCGCGGCTGCGCGCATCGCACATCGTGCTGGCCGGCAACGTTCACCTCGGCGCCCCGTTGCGCCGCCTGTCGGAGACGCTGCTGCCGGTCTGGCGCTATGCTGCGGTAACGGAGCCGCTCGGCGAGCGGCTGGGCGAGATGATCGCCTTCAAGGGGTCGGTGGCCGACAGTGACGGCATCGATCATTTCCGGATCGTCGACGGCGACCGGCTGATGTGGGCCAGCCCGGAAACCACCTGGGAGGCGCGGCCACGCCGCTTTGCACCCGCTATTCAGCGCCGCATCGCCACCATCTTTCCCCAACTCGGCAAGGTCGCGATCTCAGACGTGTTCGGCGGCGCGGTCGGGGTGACCGTGCACGGCATGCCGCAGATCGGCCAGCTGCGCAAAGGATTGTGGGTCGCCAGCGGCTTCGGCCGCCATGGGCTGAACACCTCGGCGATGGCGGGGCAGGTCATCGCGCGCAGCATTCTGTGGGGCGAGGAACGCTGGAAACTGTTCTCGCCGTTCGAACTGGTCTGGGCGGGCGGCGCCACCGGCCGCGCCGCCGGCCACCTGATCGGCCTGTGGGGGCGGGGACATTCCGCCGCGGCCGGCGCGCTGGCCCGTTACCGCGAAGGCGCCCGTGCCCGGGAAAGCGTGCGCGAGGCGCGATTGGCGGAGGCCAACCGGCAGGCCGGAACCAGGTCGCCGCGCCGTCCGCCGGCTGGGCCACGCCCGGTGCGTCCACAGCCTCCGCGGCCGGCAGGGGCGCAGGACGGCGGGATATCAGCCGCGCCCTCGCAGGAAAGTGAGAAAATCCGGGACGGATCCGTGTAACTTCGGCTGCCCGTGGGCCGTACTTGATGGTGAAACGTCACGTCCGCCTCGCACGGAGATTTCCATGATCGAACGCCGTATCCTGCTCGCATCCGTCGCCGGCCTGTTTGGCCTTGCCGCTTTCCGCTGGCTGCGCACCACGCCGGCGCAAGCCGCCGAGAAATTCGAGGTGGAAAAGACCGACGCCGAATGGCGCGCCCAGCTCACGCCGCAGCAGTATGAAATCCTGCGCAAGCACGGCACCGAGCGGCCGGGCTCGAGCCCGCTCCTGAAGGAAAAGCGCAAGGGCATCTTCGCCTGCGCCGGTTGCGACCTGCCGCTGTTCTCCTCGGATACCAAATACGAGAGCGGCACCGGCTGGCCGAGTTTCTGGAAGCCGCTCGACAACGCCATTGGCGAAACCAAGGACACGACGTTCGGGATGACGCGCACGGAAGTCCACTGCCGCCGCTGCGGCGGGCATATGGGTCACGTCTTTGACGACGGGCCGAAGCCGACCGGCCTGCGCTATTGCATCGACGGGTTTGGGCTGGTGTTTCACCCGGCAGGTCCGTCGGCTTCATAGGCGCTCAAGCCCGGCAATTGTTGCCCGCCCGGCAAATGTGCCCCGGTCTTCGGACCGGGGATTTTTTATTAAGCCATTGATTTATATTGATTTTATGGTTTGGCACGACGCTTGCGACATGTTCTCCCGACGCGGCCTGGGTTTTCTGAGACCGGCGAGCCGCCCGGATCGAATTTGGAGAAAATGTCATGGGTATCTTCGGCGCTCTCACCACCGCGGTCGGCGGCCTTCGGGCGAACTCCTACGCGCTGGAAAACGTCTCGGGCAACATCGCCAACTCGCAGACCACGGCGTTCAAGCGCGTCGACACCTCCTTCCTCGATCTCATTCCGCAGACCTCAGCGACCGCGCAACTCGCGGGCGGCGTCACCACGCAATCCCGCTCCACCAACTCGGTGCAGGGCGACGTGCAGACGGCCTCGGTTGCGACCTTCATGGCGATCAACGGCAACGGTTTCTTCGCGGTGCAAAAGCCCGGCAACTTCACCGACGGCACGCCGGTGTTCGACGGCGTCGACCGTTATACCCGCCGCGGCGACTTCCAGATCGACAAGAGCGGCTATCTCGTCAACGGCGCCGGCTATTATCTGCAGGGCGTGCCGATCGATCCGACCACCGGCAACCCTTCCGGCAGTTCGCCGCAGGTCCTCAGATTCCAGAACGACTTCCTGCCGGCGCAGGAAACCACCCGCATCGACTATCGCGCCAACCTCGCCAGCTATCCGCTGACGACCAAGCATGACGTTTCCGTTCCCGGATCGGAATTGATCGCGCCTGGATCATACAGCGTCGGACATAATCCGCTGGCGCTCGGGACGCCTGCGGCGCCCTATACGGACGCCACCAGAAGCGGCACCACGCAGAGCAACAAAGCGACGCCGTCGGTTGCGAACACCGGCGCGACCCTGCTCTCTGGCGCGGGCGTGACGCCCAGCTAACTCGGTCTCCGCCAACTTCATCGTGGCCGCCGACACCATCACGGTCAACGGCCCAGATCATCACCTTCATGGCGTCGGGCGCCGTGGGCAACCAGCTCAATGTCACCGACAGCATCGCGACCTTGCTTGCGCAAGATCGACTCGATCACGGGAACGGCGACCGCGTCCACGATCACCGGCGGCTCGATCACTCTGCATTCCGGCACGGCCTCCGATCTCTCGGTCTCGAGCATCAACACCGCGGCGTTCGCCGCGCTCGGCTTCACCGGCACCGTGACGGCAACGCGCGGCGGCGGCGGCGGCGTCGGTACCGGCCAGGTTATCGGCAACGACAACTCGACATTCCTGAACGAGTCGGTGGCGGGCGGTGCGGTCACGACCTACGACGTGTCGGGCGCGCCGGTGAACCTGCAGTTCCGCTGGGCCAAGACCGACAGCACCACGCTCGGCGCCGGCCATACCGATACCTGGAACCTGTTCTATCAGATCAATCCCAATGCAACCGGCACCCAGGTCTCGTGGCAGAACGTCAACACCAATTTCACCTTCTCGGCCTCCGGCCAGATGTCGCCGGCGGTACCGAACATCACGCTCGCCAATGCGGTCGTCAACGGTGTGGCGCTGGGTAGCCCCGTCATCAACTTCGGCACCGGCGGCGTCACCCAGTTCGCGGATGCCAACGGCAACGTTCAGGTCAACCAGATCCAGCAGGACGGTTTCCCGGCCGGCCAGTTGCAGTCCGTCGGCGTCGGCACCAACGGCCGCATCGTCGGCAACTATTCCAACGGCCGCAACCTCGACCTCGCCGAAATTTCGGTCGCGACCTTCAACGGCACCAACTTCCTCAAGCGCGTCAACGGCGGCGCGTTCGAGATAACCGACGGATCCGGCCAGGCGTTGTACGGCAAGGCCGGAACCATCGTCGGCTCGTCGCTGGAAGGATCCAACACCGACATCGCCGACGAGTTCACCAAGCTGATCGTCACCCAGCAGGCTTACTCGGCGAACACCAAGGTCATCACCACCTCCAATACGATGGTGCAGGATCTCCTGAACGTACTGCGCTGATTCCGCGACGCCGTTCGCGAAGCGATTTGAGATGGGCAATTAGTCATGGGTTTGAGTCAAGCTCTCTCCACCGCAATGTCCGGCCTGCGCGCGACGCAGGCCTCGATCGCGCTGGTCGGATCGAACGTCGCCAACGCGGAAACGCCGGGTTACGTCAGGAAGACGGTCATCCAGGTCGCCGGCATGACCGGCGACTACGGCTCGAGCGTTCTCCTCAACGGCGTCGACCGGCAGCTCGATCAGTATCTGCAGACGCAACTGCGGACGGAAACCTCAGGCGCAGCTTACGCCGACATCCGTTCGACCTACCTTGCCAATCTGCAGAACGTCTACGGAAATCCGGCTGAAACCGGCACCATCGAGGACTCGTTCAACAAGTTGTTGACCGCCTTCCAGGGCCTGTCGACCAGCCCGGATTCGCAGTCGGCGCGCATCAGCGCCGTCAGCGCCGCGCAGACCATGGCGCAGACGCTCAATGCGACGACGCAAGGGATTCAGAGCCTTCGCGCCAATGCCGAGATGGGCATCAACGATTCCATCACCACCGCGAACAACGCGATGGCCCAGATCGCGTTCATCAACAACCAGCTCCAGCCAGCGGCAAGACCGACGCCGCGACGGCATCGCTTCTGGATCAGCGCGACCAGTACATCACTCAGTTGTCCGAACTTGATGGACATCAGAACGGTCGTCAACGACCTCAACCAGGTGACCGTATTCACGAACTCCGGCGTGCAACTGGTCGGCACCGAGGCGGCGCAGCTCAGCTTCAATCCGCAGGGCACGATAACGCCCAACACGCTGTACAACTCCGATCCGACCAAGAGCAACGTCGGCACCATCACCATCAATTTCCCGCATGGCGGCAGCTACGATCTGGTGTCGACCAACTCGATTCGTTCGGGCAAGATCGCCGCCTATCTCGAACTGCGCGACAACACGCTGGTGAAGGCGCAGGCGCAGGTCGACCAGTTCGCGGCGGCGATGTCGAGCGCGCTGTCGGACAAGACGACCGCGGGTACAGCCGCGCCGGCGTCGGTGCTGCCGCAGGCCGGTTACGATCTCGATCTCACGGGATTGCAGTCGGGCAACGTCATTCGCGTCACCTACAAGGACAACACCACCGGCGTCACGCACAATCTCTCGATCGTGCGCGTCGACGATCCGAGCGTGCTGCCGCTGAGCAATACCGCGACGCTCGATCCGAACGATGAGGTGCTCGGCATCAATTTTGCCGGCGGCATGGCTTCGGTGGTTACCCAGCTCAACGCCGCGCTCGGCTCGAGTCGATCTCCAGTTCTCAAACCCGTCGGGCTCGACGCTTGCGCGTGCTGGATGACGGCGCGCCGAATCGCTCGGATGTGCTGGCGGCGTCGGTCACCACGACGATGTCCTCGCTCACCAGCGGCAACGCGCAGCTTCCATTGTTCACCGATAATGGCGGGCTCTTTACCGGTGCGATCACCGCCAACGGTTCGCAGCAGATCGGTCTCGCCGGCCGTATCAGCGTCAATCTCGGGCTGCTCGGCGATCCCTCGCGCACCATCGTGTTTTCCACCAGCCCGTTGACGGCGGCGGGCGATACCACGCGTTCCGACTTCATTCTCACGCAGCTGACGTCGGGGAACTATCGCTATTCGCCGCAGACCGGCATCGGGACCACCGGCGCTCCGTTCACCGGCACGCTGACCAACTTCGCCAAGCAGTTCATCAGCCAGCAGGGCGAGGCCGCGACCGCCGCCAAGCAACTCGCCGACGGCCAGTCCGTGGTGCTGAACACCCTGCAGAAGAAGGTGACCGATACCTCGGGCGTCAATATCGACGACGAGATGGCGCATCTGCTCGCGCTGCAGAATGCCTATTCCGCCAACGCACGCGTGATGTCGTCCATCAAGCAGATGTACGACACGCTGATCCAGGCCATGTGAGGGTTTCATGTCGATCGATGGCGTTAGTGGCAGAACATCCTATATCGGGACCTCGATCCTCAATATCCGCAGGCAACTCGATGATCTGACGCAGCAACTCGCCAGCGGCCGGGTCTCGACGACCTATGCGGGGCAGGGCGCCAATCGCGGCTTTGCGCTGAGCTTGCGTGCGCAGGTCAGCGGCCTCGATGCCTATCGCGGACACGGGCGAAGAACGTCAATGTCAGGCTCAACGTCGTCAACCTTGCGCTGCAGGGATTGTCCGACATTGGCACTTCGGTGAAGAGCGCGGCCAGTACGTCGACCATCGTGCTCAACAACAACGGTCAAACCTCCGGCCAGATCACGGCGCAGGCGGCGTTCTCGAATGCAGTGTCGCTGCTCAACAGCCAGACCGGCGACCGCTATCTGTTTTCCGGACGCACCACCGACACGTCAGCGACGGTGTCGGCCGACGTCATGCTCGACGGCATGGGAACGCAGGCCGGGTTGAAGCAACTGATCAACGAGCGCCGCCAGGCCGATCAGGGCGTCAGCAACATGGCGCATCTGACGGTCTCGTCGCCGCCGTCGACGACCACCGTGACCAGCCTGGCCGAAGACGGTTCATCGTTCGGGCTGAAGCTCGGTTCGGTCAGTTCATCGCTGACGGGAGCGACCGTGACCCAGCCGACCGGCGCGCCGCCGGCCGTCACCGTCGATCTCGGCGCCGTCAATCCGAACAATGGCGACAAGATCACGTTCAACTTCAACCTGCCCGACGGCACCACCGAGCAGGTCGTGCTGACCGCGACGACGACGAATCCGCCGCCGACGGGCTCGTTTCTGATCGGCGTCGACACGGTTGCGACCACCGCGAACCTGCAGGCCGCATTGACGTCTTCGATCCAGACGTTGGGCGACACGTCGCTGGTCGCCGCGTCCGCGATCGCCGCATCGGACAATTTCTTCAATCCGTCCGCGACCGTCACGGGAACTGCGGTCAACAATCAGGCCGCGGTGCCGGCGCCGATCACCGGCGCTACGCTGCTCTCGGGCGCTGCGGGAACGGATTCGCTGGCCGCGAGCTTTGCGGCAGGCGATACGATTACGGTCAACGGCACGCCGATCACCTTCGTCGCATCGGGCGCGACCGGCAACCAGCTCAACATTACCGACAGCGTGCAGACCTTGCTGGCAAAGATCGATTCGATCACCGGCACCGGTACGCCGTCGACCGTCACCGGCGGCGTGATCGCGCTGCACGGTGGTGACGGCGCGAGCCTGACGGTTTCCAGTTCGAACACGGCCGCGTTCGCGGCGCTGGGCTTCAGCGCCACGGCGAGTGCAAATCCGGCGCCGTTGCGCGTCAACGGTCCGCCGTTTGCCACCGCCACCAATCTGATCGGCGGCACATCCGCCAACACCGTCTCGTGGTACACGGGCGAAGTCGGTACCGATCCGGCCGCGCGGCACCGCGATCGCGCGCATCGACCAGTCGATCACGGTGCAGTACGGCGCGCGCGCCAACGAGCAGGCGTTGCGCTATCAGTTGCAGAACATCGCGGTGTATTCCGCGGTCACGACCAATGCCAACAATCCGAACTCGAAGGCGCAGGTGAACGCGCTGCAACAGCGGATTTCGGCAAACCTGGCGCCGCAGACCGGCCAGCAATCGATCCAGGACATGCAGGCGGAGTTCGCCGGCGCGCAGAGCGCCATCAAGGCCTCGACCGACCGCCAGATCCAGCTCAAGGGAATGGCGCAGACCATGCTCGACCAGATCGAGGGCATCAACCAGGAGGAGGTCGCGACCAAGATCCTGGCGCTGCAGACCAGCCTGCAGGCCTCGTATCAAACCACGTCGATGCTCTATCAGACCACGCTGACCAAGTTCCTGCCGATCTGACGAAAGCTTGTCGGCTCAGAAATGAAAAGGCCTCCTTGCGGAGGCCTTTATCATTTGAAGCGATGCGATCGCTATGCGGATTTGCGATCTGGCTCGTCGAGCGATTGCATTTTCCGAGCGCTCTCCAGGATCTGCTCTTCATGGCCGATCAGTTTCTTCGATTCCTTCAGCGCGTGATAGAGATCGCCGTTCAGAATGTAGTTGTTGATCCCTTCGATGAAGGGCCATGCGCTCGGCATCGTGGTCAGGATGTCGCGCACGAGGCTGAAATAGGTCGGATGATGCGCCATCGGATCCGGCGACAGGTACATGAGCTGCACGGCGAGATAGACCAGCTTGGCCGGAGTGTCGGCGGTCTCGGGTGTGAGGATGTCTTTCTCGCGCAGGATCGGAATCCGGTCGCCGTCGATCAGCAGCCTGGCGCGCTGATCGGTATTGGTGACCACGCAGGCGCCGATGATGATTCGCTCGTGCGGTTTGAGCTCGACTTTCAAGGCCATGCCTGTTCTCCGTTTGACGCTTTTCGCGCGTTGTCGATTGCCCGCCGGCAGATTCGGCATCCTTTCCGATGATAGTTAACCAATGGTGAACATGCGAATAGTGCCCGTTTGGCGGGGCTTTTCTCGCTGACGATCCGTAGGAATACGGAGTGATTCGGACGCGGCGAATTAATTTCAAATTCACCGTCTTTGCGGGCGACTTGTCCGATCAAATTCATTTTTTCTTAGAGACTTGCTTCCAGAGTGAGCCGTCGCCTGATCGAGAGGTCGGGATAGTGGCTTGTTTTAATTTCACACCAGAAAGGTATGAAAGATGTCCGGTATTGTTCTCTCGGCTTCGGTTCGCCAGAACCTTCTCTCGCTGCAGTCGACCGCCGATCTGCTTGCGACCACGCAGAACCGCCTTGTCGACCGGCAAGAAGGTCAACACGGCGCTCGATAACCCCACCAACTTCTTCACCGCGCAGTCGCTCGATGCGCGCGCCGGTGACATCAACAATCTCCTCGACGGCATCGGCAACGGCGTGCAGGTGCTGCAGGCCGCCAACACCGGCATCACCTCGCTGCAGAAGCTGGTCGACACCGCCAAGTCGATCGCCAACCAGGCGCTGCAGAGCGCGGTCGGCTACTCCACCAAGTCGAACGTCTCGGCCACGATCCCCGGCGCCACGCGCAACCGACCTGCGCGGCACCACGACCTACACCAGCGCGACCGCGGCATCCAACGTGCTGTTCTACCGGCGCGGCCGGCGGCACCACGGCGGCGACCTCGGGCTCTGACGCTCGGCGGCATTGCCGGCATCGCTGACCGGCGTTGCCGACCAACACCACGGTGACCCGGCGCCCACGGCGATCACCGCCGCCACGCTGCTGATCGATGCGCCCACGGGCACCACGCATCGGTTTGACGGCCAATGCACGGCCGCCGATGGCGACACCTTCACCGTCAACGGCCACACCATCACCTTCAAGGCCGGCGCCGCGCCCCTGGCGGGTGCCGCTCCGAGCCGGCTCTGGCCTCGACGCCGTGCGGCCAGCGTTGCGACCGACGGCAACGGCAACTCGATCAGTCTATATCGGCGCCAGCTCGACGACCGCCGCCGGCACCGTCGGCGACGTTCTGCGGCGCGATCGACCTCGCCAGCGGCGTGCGACGGCGACGATCAGCCTCCGGCGACCGGCACGCGGCAACGACCAACGCGTCGGCGCAGACCGCTTCCACGGTCACCGGTTCGGGCCAGCGTCACTGCTTGACGACCTCGACCGGCGCCGATCTCGAGCGTCACCGGCAAGGCCGACCTCCTCAAGGCGCTCGGATCTCGACCGACAGCGACTCGGCGCCGGCAACACCACGCGTCGACGCGCACCGCGCACGACCGCGCTGCCACGCTCGGCTACGCTGATCCAGGACGGCTCGACGCTGAACGTCAACGGCAAGACCATCACCTTCAGGAACGCTGCAGACTCCGCGGCGCTGCGTACGTTGCCCGCCGGCTCCGGCGTCGCGGCAACGTCGTCACCGACGGCAACGGCAACTCGACGGTCTATCCTGCAGGCGCGCGACGCTGGCCGACGTGCTCGACGGCGATCGATCTCGCGACCGGCGTCACGACCGCGAGCCAACGCCAGCGGCGCTGCGACGCTGGCGACCACCGTCCGGCCAGACCAACTCCTCGATCAACTGCGAGCGGCGCGCTGCAGATCTCCACCGGCACGACGCCGACCTCGTCGATCATCGGCACCGGCAACGCGCTCTCAGCGCTCGGCCTCAGCGGCAACACCGGCACGGCGACCTCGCTTCACCGCGGGTCGCACCGCGGCAGCCGGCAGCCTCTCCGGCAAGACCTTGACCTTCTCCTCCTTCAACGGCGGCACGCGCGGTCAACGTCACCTTCGGCGACGGCTCCGGCGGCACGGTCAAGACGCTCGACCAGCTCAATGCGGCGCTGCTGGCCAACAACCTGAGCGCGACGATCGACTCGACCGGCAAGCTGACGATCACCACCACCAACGAGTATGCTTCGTCGACCCTCGGTTCGGTAGGCGGGCGGCGCGATCGGCGGCACGCTGACCACGGCGATCTGCCTTCACGACCGCGACGGCTCCGGTGGTCGACGCGTCGGCGCAAGCGGTCCGCAGCAACCTGGTGAGCCAGTTCAACAACATCCTGTCGCAGATCACCACCACCGCGCAGGACGCCTCCTTCAACGGCATCAACCTGCTGGGCGGCGATCAGCTCAAGCTGACGTTCAACGAAACCGGCAAGTCGACGCTGAACATCACCGGCGTCAACTTCAATGCGGCCGGTCTCGGCCTGGCGAATCTCGATCAGCGGCACCGACTTCATCGACAACGCCGCCACCAACAAGGTCGTCGCCAACCTGGCCAGCGCTTCGACGCATGCTGCGCTCGCAGGCTTCCGCCTTGGGTTCGAACCTGTCGATCGTGCAGATCCGTCAGGACTTCTCGAAGAACCTGATCAACGTGCTGCAGACCGGCTCGTCGAACCTGACGCTGGCCGACACCAACGAGGAAGCGGCGAACAGCCAGGCGCTGTCGACCCGCCAGTCGATCGCGGTGTCCGCGCTGGCGCTGGCCAACCAGTCGCAGCAGAGCGTGCTGCAGCTGCTCCGCTAAGCGGGACGGCGACGTCAACGATCAAGGCGGCGGGGGAGACCCCGCCGCCTTTCTTTTCGAGTGAGAACTGTCCGGCTCGAGAAGAAAAGACGCCAGCATGAAGAAAAGCGTCGAAGCGAATAATTTGGGCTTCGATGTTAATTCCATCAGAACTTGATGGCCGGCATGCTGCCGCAAATATGGATTTTTGCCGGACTGCCGACACAATCGGTAACTCTTGCTAACCATATTTAAAGGCGCAACCTGTATGAAAGTTGGGCAGTTTTCAGAAGTCCCGCGGTCTTGCGAACCGCTCCCACCGAGGTTCGTGAATGTCTAATGCAGCCCAGGCCTACGCGCGTACGTCGCAAACGACGACGTCTCCCCGTGAAATCGAAGCGCAGGCGCTGCTGAAGGCCGCACGGCAACTCCAGGAAGTCCAGTCCAACTGGAGCGGCCCTGACTCAGCCATGCACAACGCGTTGCTGTTCAACCGCCGGCTCTGGTCGATCTTCATGAGCGCGGCGAGGCGCGACGAGAATCCTCAGCCGATCGAAGTGCGGCAGAACATCGCCAACATCGGCGTGTTCGTGATGAAGCAGACCGTCGACATGCAGATGAACCCGGATCCGGCCAAACTGAAGTCGCTGATCGACATCAATTGCAATCTCGCCGCCGGCCTGTCCGGTCGCGGCTAACCGGTTGCGAGTGTGCCGAGATGGCTGACCTCTGGACCATCATCTCGGCCAACTACAAGACGGTCGGGATTGACCGTTCCGTCCAAGACTCCCTATGTGGCGGTCGATCCCGAGCACTATGAGGGCGACTGGACCGGGAAATACGCCGACAACAAGACGTTCAAGATCACGGTCTCGAACGTCACCGGCTTTCGCGCCAAGGTGCAGTACCAGAGCGGCGGCACCAACAAATTCCAGGAAGTGCTGATCAAGGACAATTCGTTCCGGATCGGCGACACCAAGTTCACGCTGACCGGTCTTGGGAAGGCGCAGATCAAGAACGTCGTCACCGATCCGGCGAGCGGCCAGACCTATCTCGACCAGGCCTATGCGAAGCGTTCCAGTTAACGTCAGCTCTTCTTAGGCCTTGCGGTCGGTTGCGCTAAGCCGCGTGGGGGCGTCCTTGGTCAGGTCGAGCGCGTGGAAATAGGCGCGGCGGCGCAGCACGGCTTCCTCGGGAAACTGCTTCACCACCTGGCTCGTCCTGGTGTCGATGACCTGATAGACGACGGCGCGGGCGTCGCGATCGATCACCACCTGGTTCGACACCGCAGCCGAAGCACTTGAAATGCGAGACACGGACCGCGGCGGAATCGGTGCTGGCGCGCGCGCTGCATCGGCCGCCGCGACGCTCTGGCTCGCCGGCAGTACGGTCGCGACCGCATGTTGTGCCGCCTCGCTCACGTGCTGAACGATCGGCGCTGCAACCGGTGCCCCCACCGGTTTGATGTTGAAATCTGTACTCATGGCAGCCTCCAGGCTTGCTGCAGAGTCAAATCCCAACCCCTCGTCGACGCAATATAGTCCGGCACCTCTCAACGCGGTGTTAGGGAATACGCTGAATTCGCCGACGCGGCTGCATTGATGCGGATCGCGCTAGAGTTTGATGTCGAAAAATTGATGACGCGTTTCGACGGACGTCCGGATCAGTCCGGGCAGGCTTCGCTGACGCTCAGTTATCGCTTACAGCGAGCGGCTGACCGAGAGCGGGGTGATGTTGCGCGGGCCCGGCGTCGCGCGTTGTCCCGAAGCCGTATAGGTGTTCGGCATGTTCTTGCGCTGGATCTCGGTGTTGACGCCGCGCACGATGCCTTCGGACACCGCATGCGCGGTCGCAAGGACGGTGAGATTGATCTGCAGCATCGCGCGGAAGGTGTCGTGATGGCGGCGCAGCGTGGTCAGCAGTTCCGGCGATACCTGCGCCAGATATTTTTGCGCATTCTTCAGACTCTCGACCGCGACCATGTAGCGGCGCGACAGCTCGCCCTTCTGCTCTTCCAGCCGCATCGCCTCGCGCACATTGCCGGCGCGAACCAGTTCGGTTTCGCGTTCGATGATGCCGAGCAGGGCGCTCATCACGTCCATCAGATCTTCCGCGAGCTTGCGCGCTTCCGCCGGCGTGGAGATCGCTCTTGCTGGTGCTGGCGCGGGGCTGGCCTGAGGACGCTGAATTCATGTCGGGTTTCCTTTTGGATCAGCCGGCGCGGTTGGCTTGCTGCATGATCAGGGTGCGGAAGACGTCGTTGGAAATGCCGATGCCGCCGGACTTGGCGAAGATTTCGAATATTGTCCGTCAGCATCGAGCGCCAGACGCCGGTGCCGGTCGTGTCGCCGAACGGCCCTTCGCCTTTGACGCCGGTGGTCATCTGCGAAAACATCGAGTTGAGGAACATCGCCTCGAAGTCGGTGGCGGCCTTGGCGCGCGTCTTTTCCTGCGCCTCCGGCGAAATCTTTGGTCAGCGCGTCGGCGAGCTGCGGATCCGGGCGGCCGTTGATCAGCAGAAGGCCTTCGGGTAGCGCCGGTGATGCTGTTGATCAGGCTCTGTTGCATCACATCACCTCGATGTCGGCCTGGATCGCGCCGGCGGCCTTGATCGCCTGCAGGATGCCGATCAGGTCGCGCGGGCCGATGCCGAGGCCGTTGAGGCCGTCGACGAGCTGCTGCAGCGAGACGCCGTCTTTCACGACCGCGAATTTCTTGCCGTCCTCGGCTGACGCTGACGCCCGGTGCGCGGCGTCACCACGGTGCGGCCGCGCGACAGCGGATTGGGCTGGCTCACCTGCGGGCTTTCGGAAATCGTCACGGTGAGATTGCCTTGCGCCACCGCCACGGTGGCGACGCGGACGTCGCGGCCCATCACGATGATGCCGGAGCGTTCGTCGATAACGATCTTGGCGGCGAGATCCGGCTCGACCTGCAATTGCTCGATCTCGGTCAGGAAGGCGACGACGTTGCCCTTGAATTCGGCGGGGATCGCCAGCTGCACCGTGGAGGGATCGATCGGCTCGGCGGTCTTGACGCCGAGGAAGTCGTTGACGGCCGCCGCGATGCGTTTGGCGGTGGTGAAGTCGGCGTTGCGCAGCGCCAGCCGGACATTGGGCAGGCGATTGAGCGCGAATTCGATCTCGCGCTCGATGATGGCGCCGTTGGCGATGCGGCCGACGGTCGGCACGCCGCGGGTGATCTTGGCGGCCTCGCCTTCGGCCTGGAAGCCGGAGATCGCGAGCGAGCCCTGCGCGACCGCATAGACGTTGCCGTCGGCGCCGAGCAGGGGGGTGACGAGCAGGGTGCCGCCGCTGCAGGTTCTTGGCGTCGCCGAGCGCGGAGACGGTGACGTCCATCCGCGTGCCCTGGGTGCCGAACGCCGGCAGGTTGCCGGTGACCATGACGGCGGCGACGTTGCCGGTGCGGATGGTGGCGCCGCGGATGTTGACGCCCATGCGCTCGAGCATCGCCTGCAGCGATTGCTTGGTGAAGGGGATGTTGTTGAGCGTGTCGCCGGTGCCGTTGAGGCCGACGACGAGGCCGTAGCCGATCAACTGGTTCTGCCGCACGCCTTCGATATTGGCGAGATCCTTGATCCGCGAGGTCGCGCCCGCGGACGAGGGCGACAGCGCCAGCGCCAGCAGCGCGGCGCAGGCCACCCAAATCAATCTTGCCGAACGGATGCCGGGCATCCTGTGCTCCCCTCGAGGTCTTCAACCGGGACCGCTGGCGCCACTCCCATGACGGCGGTCCGCGCATTAACTATGCGAGGGTCAGTGCCATGTCGCGCTTCCGAGGCAATGCCTTGATATTGCTGAATGAATCTGTTCGGAGCCGTGATGCCGCGAGCGGCTTCACCACGATGGGCGAAACTGCCGCCCGTCGGCAGATTTTGCCGGGCCGTTTACGCGTCATTAACCATAAGGAGGCGAAGGTCCGCTCGATTCTCACGCCGAGATCACCACGATGCGCATCTACGGACCGAACGGCACCACGCTTGGATCGCCCGCGAGCCAGACGCGGCGAACCAGCTCGACCGGCTTCTCGCTGCCGGAAGCGCCGTCGACTGCCCGAGGAGCCGCGCGCGGCTGCAGCACCCAAGGCCGCCGGCAACATCGATGCGCTGCTCGCGCTGCAGGGCGTCGAGGATCCGACCGAGCGCCGCAAGCGTTCGGTGGCCCGGGGCAGGGGCGCGCTCGACGTGCTCGACGAACTCAAGATGGGACTGCTCTCCGGCAATCTCGATGCCTCGACGATGAACCGGCTGCGCGATGCCGCGGCCAATTTGAAGTCCTCCTCCGGCGATCCCGGCCTCGACGCGGTATTGTCCGAGATCGAGCTGCGCGTTGAAGTCGAGCTGGCAAAGGCCGGGCAGCGTTCCCGGCTTGACGCCGTATTCCAGGCGCCCATGCCTGACCGAGATGCGGCGTACTGATCGAGGCGCTGCGGTAGTGACGGCTTCACGCCGCTATCGAATTGCGCGCCGCGTCGTAACGGCGCTGCGCGTTCAAGCACCTCCTTCAGATTCTCCTCCGCCCATTCCCGCAACGGATCGACCGCGCCGGCGAGCGTCGTGCCGAGCGGCGTGATCGAATACTCCACCGTCACCGGCACGGTCGCGATCGCGCGTCGCCTGATCAGTCCGTCGCGTTCGAGCGATTTGAGAACCTGGCTGAGCATCTTCTGCGAGATGCCTTCAATCGTGCGGCGTAACGCATTGAAACGCATCGGCTCGTCGCGCACGAGAAGCAGGATCAACACCGCCCATTTGTCGCCGACGCGATCGAGGATCTGGCGCGTCGGGCAATCGGCCGAATAGGCGTTCGGGGTTTTCGAATTGGCGGCTTTCACGGCGGTTACTCCGGCGTAATCAGGTGACCCCAAAGTGCTCTCTTCACACCTACATCCCTTTCGCTATCTAGTCACTATTGGATACCACATTCGCGTATCGCAAGGGAGACCCTCCATGAAAATCGCCGTCATCGGCGCGTCCGGCAATGCCGGCTCGCGCATATCAGCCGAACTCGCCCGCCGCGGCCACAGCGTGACCGCCATCGCCCGCAATCCCGAAAAGATCGCAAGCCGTGGCCAACGTCACGCCGACCAAGGGCGACGTGATGGACCAGGCCGGGCTTGCCCGGCTGCTGGCCGGCCACGACGCCGCGATCAGCTCGGTCCATTTTCTGGCCAGCGACCCGGCCAAGCTGATCGGCGCGGCCAAGGAATTCGAAGGTCGGCCGCTACCTCGTCGTCGGCGGCGCCGGCAGCCTCGAGGTGGCGCCCGGCGTCCGGCTGGTGACCACCCCGGGCTTTCCCGTGGCATACAAGGCGGAAGCCGAGAAGGGCGCGGCCTTCCTCGACCTGCTCCGGGCCGAGAAGGAACTCAACTGGACCTTCCTGTCGCCCTCGGCCCTGTTTGTGGCCGGCGAGCGAACCGGCAAGTTCCGCCTCGGGAACGACCAGCTTTTGACCGCTGCCGACGGCAAAAGCTGGATTTCCTTCGAGGACTTCGCAGTTGCACTCGCCGACGAGATCGAGCGCCCGGCCCATATCCGCCAGCGTTTCACGGTCGGCTACTAAACGGGCCGGCCGCCCCGATAACTTTGCCTGTGCAAGGCCTTGGGGGCGGTACTCCCACGGGGGACGGACGATATTGTCTGTCACAACCCGCCGCTATATAAGGCGCGCGCGGACGGACAATTTTCCGTCCCGCCTTGCACGTGAAGATGGGCTGACCTTGGAAAAGTTGAAGAATTATCGACCCTCCGAAAAAGAGCCTTTCATGAACGACCGCCAGCGCGACTATTTTCGCGCCAAGCTGCTGGCGTGGAAGGACGAGATCCTGAGGGAATCGAAGATCACCCTGCAGACCCTCCAGGAAGAGAACGTCAATCATCCCGATCTCGCTGATCGCGCCTCTTCCGAAACCGATCGCGCCATCGAACTGCGCGCCCGCGACCGCCAGCGCAAATTGATCTCCAAGATCGACGCCGCGCTGCAACGCATCGAGGACAACACCTACGGCTATTGCGAGGAGACCGGCGAGCCGATCTCGCTCAAGCGGCTGGAGGCCCGCCCCATTGCGACGCTGTCGGTGGAAGCGCAGGAACGCCACGAGAAGCGCGAGAAGGTTTATCGCGACGAGTAGGGCAATGCCTGATGGCTGACCGCCGTGCGGTCAGCGCTGCGGCTGCAAACGAGAAAGCCGCCGCTGATGGACAACATTCTTGCGGCCGCACAGACCATCGCTACTGCCCGCCGCAACCGCACGCCGCTGGCCTCGCTTCCCGCTGAGCTCGTGCCCGGCGATGAGGCGGAAGGCTATCGCATTCAACGCGCGGTCCACGACCTGCTGCTGCCGCAGACAGGCAGCCTGGTCGGTTACAAGATCGGCTGCACCAGCGCGGTGATGCAGCAATATCTCGACATCCCCCATCCCTGCGGCGGCGGCGTGTTCGCCAAGGGCGTGCATGACAGCGGCGCGAAACTGCGCTTTGGCGATTACGTCCGCGTCGGCGTCGAATGCGAGATCGCGGTGCGGCTGGCGCGCAATCTTGCGCCGCGCGAAGCGCCGTTCACGGCGGAGTGGGTGATGGAGGCGATCGAGGCCTATTACCCGCGATCGAGATCGTCGACGACCGTTACGTGGAATGGGAGACGATGGGCGCGCCGACGCTGGTTGCGGATGATTTCTTCGCCGCCGGCTGCGTGCTCGGCGAAGGCGGTGCCGCGCATCAACGCGCCCGATCTGCTCGAAGGTCACCGGCCGCGCCATCATCAACGGCAAGGAGGCCGGCGCGGCAGCGGCGCCGACGTGCTCGGCCATCCCCACAACGCGCTGGCCTGGCTCGCCAACATCTCGCCGAAGAGGGCAAGGGGCTGCATGCCGGGCAGATCGTGCTGACGGGCAGTCTTGTGAAAACGGTGTGGCTCAATGCGGGCGATGCCGTGAGGATGGAGTCGAATGCGAGATCGCGGTGCGGCTGGCGCGCAGCCTGTCGCCCGGCGAAGGGCCGTTCACGGCGGAGTGGATGATGGAGGCGATCGAGGCCTATCACCCCGCGATCGAGATCGTCGACGACCGTTACGTCAAATGGGAGGCGATGGGCGCGCCGACGCTTGTTGCCGATGATTTCTTCGCCGCCGGCTGCGTGCTCGGCAAGGCGGTGGCGCGCACCGAGGCGCCGGACCTGCTCACGGTCAAGGGCCGCGCCATCGTCAACGGCAAGGAGGTCGGCCACGGCACCGGCGCCGACGTGCTCGGCCATCCCCACAACGCGCTGGCGTGGCTCGCCAATCATCTCGCCGAAGAGGGCAAGGGACTGCATGCCGGGCAGGTCGTGCTCACAGGCAGTCTCGTGAAAACCGTCTGGCTCGACGCAGGCGACAGCGTGAAGATGGAGCTGGACGGGCTGGGCACGGTGGCAGCGAAGTTCGCGTAGATTTCGCAGGGTGGGTAAAGCGAAGCGTGCCCACCATTTCAGCACAACGATTTTGATAGATGGTGGGCACGGCGCGAAGCCGCGCCTTTGCCCACCCTACGATCGGTGATTGCGTGATGGCAGAAAGCGTTCCGTCGGTTCTCGAATCCGAAGCGCGAGGTGAAATCGCCGACATCTATGCCGACATTCGAAAAGTTCTCGGCACCAGCGTGGTCAACCTGATCTGGCGCAACCTCGCGACCATGCCGGGCGCGCTGGAATGGACGTGGTCCACCGTCCGTCCGCTCTATCTCGGCGACGCCCCATTGCATGCCGAAGCCGTCAGGCAAACGATCGCGCTGCCGGACTGGCCCGGCTTTTCCACCGACACCTTGCTTGCCGCCGGCGTGGACGAGACCGAACGCGCGCTGATTCGCGACTTGCCGCCGGCGTGGACGAGACCGAACGCGCGCTCATTCGTGACGTGCTCGACAGCTATCAATATACCAACGCGCTGGCACTCGTCGTGCTTTCGGCGCTGCTGGCGCATTACGAGCCGCGCCCGGCCGATACCGTGACGGCCGCCGATACCGCGCCAAAACCGTCCGGTGCCAGGATCCCGGAATTGCCGCCGATGGATGCGCTCGATCCCGAAGTGGCGGCGCTGGTCGGCGAATTGAATTCCTTCGGCGAAGACACCGAGCCGCAGCTGATCGCGAGCATGTACCGGCATCTCGCCTACTGGCCGGCCTATCTGGCGCTGCTGCGAACCATGCTGGCGCCGTTGCAGCGGGAAGGGCGGCTGATTGCGCTGACGCTTTCGACTCGCGCGCTTGGGTATGCCCATGGCGCTGTTCTCGCGTCGCAACTGAAACCTGCCACGCCGCCGGATACGCTGAAGGGGGCGCTCGCTTCCTGCCGACTGTTCGTCGAACATCCGATCGCGCGCATGACGGGGCTCTGCGCCCTTATCCGGCGCGCGACGCCGCAGTGACGCATCAGCCGTCGGAGCACTTCAGTTCGGATTTATCCCAGAATGCCTTGATCGCAGCGAAGGGCACCGAGAGGCGTTCCCGATTCCCCATAAGTCGCAGCAAGACCTCGAAGCGGTCGTCCTTTATGTTCAACTGCTCGAAGTCACTCTGCAGAATGATGGTCATGTCGTCGGGATATTTCGACTTGAGGCCGATCGATAGCTTCACACCCTCGGCGTGGGTGCGGAATGTGATATTGAGCGGCCGCTGCTCCGAGGCGCGCGGGAGCGCCTCGGCAATCTTGGAGCGTGCTGTCGGCTTGCTGCACGGCTCGGCGAACGCAGGCGAGGCCTGGATGAGGATCGCGAGGAGGAGAAGTATTGTCGCATAGGAGATGGTCATACCCCACACTTGCGGGGTATCCAGTACGCCGCGACCTGTCGTGTCCATCACTGCTGTCTCTGGAATACTCGATCGCCTGCCCGAGCGGACGAATGACAACGGGGTCTGTGTTCGCGTTGCCGCGCCTCGCTTCACCTCGATCATGCTAACCGGTTCCCTCAAAAAAGAAAGAGGGCGCAGGGGCGAGCGTCGGGTCGCGGAGTACTCGCAGCCCGTGTGCATTGGTCGCAGGCACTCGCCAGTTCACAGTACCGGGATCAACCGACGCTCTCTGTGCAAGGGTTTTAACGGCTTAAGTCGTGCTTGCCGACGACGAGTTCGTCTTGCGCCGTCGTCAGTAAATTAATGGTTAATCGAAAATCTGGTCGGACTCGAAGAAGGTTCGCCTGCGTGGCGCCAATAACGGATACCAGGACGCGCTGATCTTGCCGCCCGCAGCTTCATTAACCAATCGTATCGGGCGGGCATGTGCAGCCGACTCAAGTCTTGGACGAGTCCGAACCGTCCTGGCGATGGCGTTTGAGCGCCGCTTGGGCGCTCAGGGAATACCGTCCTGCGACAAACTTGCGCAGCCGACGCTGCTGCGCCCACCGCTTCGTCCGTGACGATCGCAGCATGTCTCTCCTGCAGGGACTGGGCGCGGCACGTTTGCGCGCGTTCGTGGCGCACCCACCTTGCGAGGAATGCGGGAACAGCAGAGCCATGAAGAAGTGACGTTCGGGAAGGAACAATTCTCGATCGGGATAATTATGCAATCGTGTCGCTAGACACGCAGTAACCTTGTCAGGCTTCGGCGCAATCTTCCCCCCGAGATACGCTGGAGCCTGCCCTTTTTAGCGACCTTGGCGAGGAGACGCGAAAGCGCTCAGCCGGCGCTTTTGGTCGGGCGGTTGGCAATCGCATCGCCGTCACAGGCTGATGACATACGCGCTCATCGCCAGCAGAACGGCCACGCTTATAGCGATAATGATCAAGAAGAATTTTCCCATTGCTCGGTCTCCCGCAGATCCCAACGCAAAGCAGCCGGAATGGTTCTCTGCCGACAGGCGAATGCACCTGCGTTCGCAGAGGGCCCGCCATGGAGGCGGGCCCTTCGGAAATCAAGATGTGAACGAGATCAGATCGCGACGCCGTAATAGTCGTTGACGGCGCGGGTCCTGGTCGGGTCGCTCCAGTTCCAGGCGTTGTCGTTGCGGTAATGCGGTGCGCCCTTGAGCTGCGCTTCCGTCACGCCGGTGACGTAGCCGCCGAGCGAGGTATCGTATTTCAGCGATTGCCAGGGCAGCGGGTAATGGTCGTCGCCAATGCCGAGAAAGCCACCGAAAGAGAGCACGGCGTAAGACACCCTGCCGCTCTTCTTGTCGATCATGACGCGCTCGATCGAGCCGATCTTGTTGCTATCGGAGCCATAGACCGCAGTTCCCTCGACCTTGTCGCTGCCGATCAGGTTGCCGGTTTCGTTTGCTTCCAGAGACATGGGTTTCCTCCAGTTGGGATTGAAGGATGGAAAACGAAAGGTAGGAGAGAACGTTCCGGAGGGGAATGGCTACGCATCGACGCACGCCCCCGTTACCCGAGTAGCGCGCATCCTGCCGGGTCTATACTGATTGCAGCCCGACGCCCGCTACCTCGTTGCGATCCTCAGCGACGTGCCAACTTTCGCGAGGCAGGTTACCCAATCGAAGCAGATATGGTTTGGCGTCTACGCGCCCGCCTGCATCCGACCGGCACCTCGAGCGTCGAACTCGCGAAGATACCGCAGGCAGATTTTGAGCGTTGGGGGCCGATCATAAGAGCTTCGGGCTTCAAACCGGATCAATGATTTTCAAATCGACCATGGTTTCCACCACGGGTGCTGGCGCCATCAACTAACAGTGACCTGGCACTGTGAAATACCTCATGCGGTCACGACGAGCCTGGACCTACCAAGGCCCTGTTAGCGTAGGAGGGAAACATGCGTATAATATTTCTTGCCTTCGTGATATCAGCAATTGTCTTCTTCACCGGCCTTCGCGCGGCCTCTGCGAAGGATTACCCTTATTGCATCCAGGGTGATGACTTCGGCGGGCAGGTGAATGTATCTTCTCGACCCACGCGCAGTGCCAGGCCGCGGCTTCGGGCCGGACGGCCTTTTGTACCGAAAATCGCAACTTCGGCGCCAAAGCCCAACTCATCGACAAGAGCCGCACGCGTCATCGTTCGAACTGACGTCGTCCCCATGCAATGAACTGCGGCCTCCGCCGGAAGCCGGCGGAGGCCGTAGAACTCGCGTCGCGTCCAGCTTGGCAAAGGACGAAGGATCGGGCCGCCGGTCCAGGCTCGACGCTAACCATCAGGGCCAGCTCTTTAGATCGATCGCCGTTGCCGGCCGGCGAAGAACCGTAGACAAAGAGCACAATGATGGCGCCGACGACCGCACCGATCAGACCCGCGCCTTCTCCGGGCCTGTACCATCCGAGCGCCTGGCCGAGATAACTCGCCACGAAGGCGCCGACGATGCCCAGTATGGTGGTGAGAATGAAGCCTGAGGGCTCGTTATCTCCAGGCATAATGAACTTGGCAATCACGCCTGCAATGAAACCAATGATGATCGTCCAAAGTATGCCCATCTCGATGCTCCGTTCCTGATTGCTCCGACGTCACGTCCATCACTTCATGCTGCGGGCAAACGGCCGTCCGGCGTGTATTTGTCGACGGCTGCCGGAAGCTCGCGCGACAATCTCGCAAGGATTTCCTCCTGCGACAGTCCGGTCTGCTGTTCGAGTTGTGCCAGAACGTCGGAGCCGATCGCCTGCTTCAATTCCGGCGGCGAGACATCCTTGTTCGGACCCTGATTGATCCCGGATTCGGCCTTGTCGCCCTGGCCGTTTTGCTGGAACCTGTCGAGCAGTTCGCCGATCCCGCCGTTGAGGAGGCCGCCAACCCCGGCGCCGCCCAACATCCCGCCCAGATTGCCCAGCAAGCCGCCCAGGGGCTGCTGACCGGCGCCTGCATTCGGCTGGCCGCCGCCAGCGCCCTTGAGAAGTTCTGCCAGTTTGTCGCGGTTCTGATATCCGGCAATGGCGAGTAGCCCGAGAAGGGCAGTCATCGATGGCATTCCGCGGCCCATGATCGGCTCCCTGTGGTTTGTGCTGTCAGGAACGCCGGGCGGAAGCTTCGGTTCCATGCGTGAGCGGCCGCAAGGAAGACAGCACGCGCCGTGTCGCCGCAAGCTCGAGATGACGATCCTCGCGCAAACGACCACGGCCTCCGTCAGGGGAGCTGGATTGTTTATAGCTGTACTGCTATATTTCTTGGAACATGAACGCGCAAAAGCCCACGAATCGGATCGTCTCGAGAAGACCTTCGGGCTTTCCCGGACGAAGCTCGCCGAGTTATGGGTTTCGCGATCAATGACGCGCAGAATGGCGATGAGCATCCGCGTGCCAAGGCGTTGAAGGGGGTTTGGCGGCCGTAGTGTGCTCGAGGTCATCGATGATGAAGACGGCGATACCTACCGGGCGGTCTACACGGTTCGCTTCGCCGGGGTTGTTTATGTCCTTCATGCCTTCCAGAAGAAGTCAAAGAAGGGAATTGAGACACCGAAGCGCGACATCGAGGTAATCAAGGCCCGGCTCAAGCTGGCTGAAGCTCACTACCGGGAAAATTATGGAAAAGGAGGCAAAACATGAGCAGCGCCAAGAAAGTGACCGTGAGCAGCGGTAACGTCTTTGCCGATCCGGGTTTTGCCAACCCTGAAGAAGAGCTGCTGAAGGCAAAACTGGTTCGCGAAATCCGCGGGATCATCAAGCGACGAAAGCTGACCCAGACCAAGGCGGCTGCCGTGCTCGGGCTCAAGCAGCCGGATGTCTCGGCACTCGTCACGGGCCGGGTCGGCAAGTTCTCAATCGATCGTCTGGTTCGGTGCCTGGATCGGCTGGATTACAAGGTGGATGTTGTTGTGCGTCAGAAGCCGCGTCGGACTTCTTCGCGGGCGATCGCGGCTTAGCTGTGCGCGCCGTCCTCTCTTTTTTTTTTTTTTTTTTTTTTGGGGGGGGGGGGGGGGGGGGGGGGGGGGGGGGGGGGGGGGGGGGGGGGGGGGGGGGGGGGGGGGGGGGTATGGGTGCTGTCGCGCACGAGGCTTTGTCACCTACTTACTAGAAACGACCACGGCCTCCGCCAGGGGAGCTGACGGAGGCCGGGTAGAACATCTCCGTCGCGCCTAGGTTCGCGAGCGAGATGTGGGAGCTCGGGATGAAACTCAGAACTGCAGCAGCACGTCCATCACCTGCTGGCCGTAGCGGGGTTGCTGCACGTCGGTGATCTCGGCCGCGGCCGCCATAGGCGATGCGGGCCTGCGCGATCTTCGAGGAATTGATGGTGTTGTCGCTCTGGATGTCCTCGGGGCGGACGATGCCGGCGACGATCAGTTCGCGGATTTCGAAGTTGACGCGGATTTCCTGCTTGCCTTCGACCACGAGATTGCCGTTCGGCAGCACCCTGCGTCATCTCGACCGCCGACGTTGTTCTGCAGCGCTTCCTGGCGGTTGACCGAACCCTTGCCGTC
>CAWBQP010000003.1:0-81389 GCA_963790735.1 uncultured Alphaproteobacteria bacterium
CGGCCTGCGTGGCGTTCATTCACAGCAATGTGGGCCTTTGCGCAAGGGCAGCTTGTCTCGTGGGCGCGCAAGGTCCGCACGCCGCAGGCCGAAGAGGGCCGCGGCCGGCATTGCTGCTGCTGACAGCATGGTGGCAGCAGCCTTTCGCTAGCCTCCGCACGTTTCAGAAAGATCGGGAGCCCAAAATGATTACTCTCTATGGCTTTGGCGCCGGGTTCGGCCTGCCGGAAAACAGCCCGTTCGTGACCAAAACCGAGGTCCAGCTCAAGATGGCCGGGCTTTCCTACCGCAAGGAAAAGGCGATGCCGCCGGCCTCGCCAAAGGGGCAACTGCCCTACATCGTCGACGACGGCCGAGACCATTGCCGATTCCACCTTCATCCGCGCCCATCTCGAAGGCAAATACGGCTTTGATTTCGATGCGCCGCTCAGCCTGCAGCAGCGGGCGCAGGCCTGGGCATTCGAGCGGATGATCGAACACCACGTCTATTGGGCGCTGGTCGGCGCGCGCTGGGTCGATGCCGAGAATTTTGCCAAGGGGCCGGCGCATTTCTTCGACGTGTGCCGGCTGCATCTGCGCGAAAAGCTGCGCGAGGATGCCCAGTTCCGCGTCGCCGAGAATTATCTGCTCAGCGGGCTCGGCCGCCACGCGCCGGAAGAGGACGTCGATCTTGCCGTGCGCTCGCTGTTCGCGCTCTCGGTACAGCTCGGCGACAAGCCCTATCTGATGGGCGAGGCGCCCTGCGGCACCGATGCCACCGCGTTCGGCGCGCTGGCCGGATCCTGACGCCGTTCTTCGATTCGACGCTGCGGGAGCGGACCGAGCAGTTCGCCAACCTCACCGCCTATGTCGACCGGATGATGCTGCAGTACTATCCGGAATTCGCCTGGGCGCCGGTGCAGCAAGCAAGGCTGCCTGAGCTCATCAGCCGGCTGGCGCGGGCTGGCCCTTCAGCGCGGCCAGTTCCGCTTCGAGTTCGGCAATCCGCGCGTCGCGCACGGCCAGCGCCTGCGCCACATCGGCCGCGTCGAATTTTTGCGGAATGTGCTGCGGGCAGTTGGTGTCCCACGCCGCGATCTTGAACAGGATCACCTGCTCGGGCCGCGCCCTGTAGCCCTGCGGCATCAGCGATTTCGTCAGCGCCGGATCGTCCTCGACCACGCGCGCCTCGCCCCAGATCTTGACGCGGCGGCGATGCGCATAGTCCATCACGAAGATATACGCCTTCGGATTCTCCGAGAGGTTGCCCTGCGTGATGTATTGCCGGTTGCCGCGTAGTCGGCGAACGCAATCGTGTTCTTGTCGAGGATTTTGACAAAGCCCTTCGGCCCGCCGCGGTGCTGGATATAGGGCTGGCCGTCGGCGGCGGCGGTCGCGAGATAGAAGCTGTTGGTCTCGGCGAGGAAGCCTGCGAGATTTTCGTCGATCTCGGTGCGCCAGCCGCCGCGCTCCTCGACATGGGCATAGGCGTCGCGCGAGCCCTTGCGGGTCTGGATCGCCTTCACCGCCGGGGTGAAGGCGACGTCGCTGGAATAGGTGTGAACGTCTGACATCGGAGCCTCTCGTCATGGGGCGCCAAAACGGTCGTCCTTCGCCGACAAGATGGACGTTCCCAGAACTAAAACAATCATGATGAGTTGACACTTCACTATTGCAATATATGAAATAATCCGATGGACCGGATCGATGCCATGCAGGCCTTCGTCGCCGTCGCCGACCTGCGGGGCTTTGCCCCGGCGGCGCGCAAGCTTGGGCTGTCGCCTTCGGGCGTGACGCGGCTGATCGCGGCGCTGGAGGAGCGTCTCGGCGCGCGGCTGCTGCAGCGGACCACGCGGCAGGTGACGCTGACCGACGCCGGCTCCCGCTATCTGGAGCGCGCCCGGCGGATCTTGGCCGATGTCGAGGAGGCCGAGGACGCCGCCGAGGGCGAGCGCACCCGGCCGGAGCGGGCGGCTGGTGGTTTCGGCGCCGGTCGGGTTCGGCCGGCTGCATGTCAGCCCGGTCGTGACGGCCTACCTGAAGCGCTATCCGCGATGTCGGCGTCGAACTGCGGCTGTCGGACCGCATGATCAACCTCGTCGAGGACGGCGTCGATCTCGCGGTCCGGATCGGCCATCTGCCCGATTCCACGCTGGTGGCGCGCCATGTCGGCGAGATGCGGCGGATCGTGGTGGCCTCGCCCGGCTATCTCAAGCAGCGCGGCGAGCCGAAGACGCCGCAGGAGATTGCCGCCCATGACACCATCCAGTTCGGCGCCATGACGGCGGCGCTCGACTGGCGCTTCGTCGAGGACGGCCGCGAGATCCGCGTCGCCAGTCACGCCGCGCTTCGCCAGCAACAGCGCCGATGCCGCGATCCAGTATGCCGAAGCGGGCGGCGGGCTGACGCGGGTGATGGCCTATCAGGCCGCCGAATCGCTGAAAGCCGGGCGGCTCAAAATCGTGCTGGCGAAGTTCGAGCAGCCGGCGATGCCGATCCACATCGTCTATCCGACGTCGCGGCTGTTGTCGGCCAAGGTGCGCACCTTCATCGATCTCGTGACCGAGATCGCCGACTGGCATTTCGGCTAGGACACCGGCGCTTTCTTCGGCACCACGCGAAACGTCGCGTTGGCGCGCGCGATCACGGCGCCGTCGGCCTTGATCAGGCTCTGCGCGAAGCAGATCGTGCTGCCGGTCTTGATGACGTCGCTCTCGACCGCGAGCCATTGGCCGACTTCGGCGGTGCCGACGAAATCGACCGCCAGCCCGATCGTCACCAGCGAGACCCCCGCCCATACATGGGCGCAGCTATGGCCCATGGCGTTGTCGGCCAGCGCTGCGATCAGCCCGCCATGGATCAGGCCGCGGCCGTTGGTGTGCGGCTTTGCAAGCCGCAACCCGAGGATGACGGCCTTGTCGGTCCGCTTCGAATACAGCGGCTCCCAGGGATCGGTGAGCGGGCTGCTGCGGGAGTGGCGCTCGAAGCCGTCGGGAATATCGGTGGCTGTCATTGGCAGGCTCGCGTCGTGACGATATTTGCCGTCATTGAACGCAACGCAGCCGCGAAGTCACCGCCTACAAAGTTTTAAACGGGATTTCGGCGGGTGTTTGAAACGGGGTCGGCGGCGTGGCATTGCGTAGGGTGGGCAAAGCGAAGCGATGCCCTCCATCTCTCCGCGTGCTCGGTGATAGATGGTGGGCACGTCGCTTCGCTCCTTTGCCATGACGGCCTACAGTTCAAAACGGCAGCCCCACATAATTCTCCGACAGCGACGCCGACGCCGCCTTCGAGCTGACGAGATAATCCAGCTCGGCGAGCTGGATGCGCGCGCCGAATTCGCCCTCGTCGGGGAATTTGTGCAGCATCGAGGTCATCCACCAGGAGAAGCGCACCGCCTTCCAGACCCGCGCCAGCGCCTTCGCCGAATAGCCGTCGATGCCGGCGGAGGATTTCTCGTCGTAATACTCGCGCAACGCATGCGAGAGATAATGCACGTCGCTGGCGGCGAGGTTCAGTCCCTTGGCGCCGGTCGGCGGCACGATGTGGGCGGCGTCGCCGGCCAGAAACATCCGGCCGAACCGCATCGGCTCGGCGACGAAGCTGCGCAGCGGCGCGATGCTCTTTTCGATCGAGGGGCCGGTGACGAGTTCGTCGACCGCCTTCTGGTCCAGCCGGCGCTTCAGTTCGTCCCAGAACCGCTCGTCCGGCCATTGCTCGATATCGTCGTCGAGCGGGCATTGCACGTAATAGCGGCTGCGCCGGGTCGAGCGCATGGTGCAGAGCGCAAAGCCGCGCGCATGGTTGGCATAGATCAGCTCGTGGCTGACCGGCGGCGTCTCCGACAGGATGCCGAGCCAGCCGAACGGATAGATCCGCTCATAGGTCTGGATCGCCGACGGCTTTGACGCTGGCGCGGCTGACGCCGTGAAAGCCGTCGCAGCCGGCGATGAAGTCGCAGTCGATCTCGTGGGTGACGCCGTCCTTGACGTAGGTGACGCGCGGACGGTCGGTATCGAAATCGATGCGGTTTGACGTCGGCGGCCTGATAGACCGTGGTGAGGCCGGCCGCCTTGCGGGCGTTCATCAGGTCGAGCGTCACCTCGGTCTGGCCGTAGATCATGACGGTCTTGCCGGTGGCGGCATGCATGTCGATGCGGTGGCGCGCGCCGCCGAAGGCGAGTTCGACGCCATGATGCACCAGGCCCTCGCGATGGGCGCGCGCGCCGGCGCCGACCTCGTCGAGCAGCGCCACCGTGCCTTCCTCGAGCAGGCCGGCGCGGATGCGGCCGAGCACATATTCCGGGCGTCTGGCGCTCGAGAATGACGTTGTCGATGCCGTAGCGGTGAAGTAGTTGCCCAAGCAACAATCCGGCCGGACCGGCGCCGATGATGGCTACTTTTGTCCTCAATACCGGCTTCTCCCGATTTGGCTGCAGTCCGCGGTCGGTCGCCCGCGGACTTGCAATGATAATTATATCATATAACAGTTTTCGCAAAGCGCGTTGGCGCGAAACACCGGTGACAGCGCGCGTTCGCCGCATGCGACGTCGCAAGGAAGACTGATGCGCGCCGTGCATGTCCGTCTTGAAAAACGCGGCGAGCTAGATAACATGTTAACTAACGAGACCGGGCATCAAAGGCCCGCTCATCCAAGGGAGAGAATGTCCATGAGAAAAGCGTTTTTGGCGCTGCTGCTTGCCGCCAGCGTGACGCCTGCGTTGGCGCAGGAAAAGACCTTCGAACTGAAGATCTCGCACTGGGTGCCGGCCTCGCATCCGCTGCAGAAGGCGCTGGAAGACTGGGCGCGCCGCGGTCGAGAAGGATTCCGGCGGCACCATCAAGTCCAAGGTGTTTCCGGCCCAGCAGCTCGGCAAGGCGTTCGACCATTACGACATGGCGCGCGACGGCATCGCCGACGTCACCTACGTCAATCCCGGCTACCAGCCCGGCCGCTTCCCGATCATCGGCGCCGGCGAACTGCCGTTCCTGATGTCGGACGCCAAGGGCGGCTCGATGGCGCTCGACGCCTGGTATCGCAAATATGCCGAGAAGGAGATGAAGGACGTCAAGTTCTGCCTCGCCTTCATCCATTCGCCGTCGTCGTTCCACTCCCGCACCAAGAAGATCGTGGTGCCCGACGACATCAAGGGCATGAAGATCCGCCCCGCGCACGCCACCATGGCGAATTTCGTCACGCTGCTCGGCGGCACCAATGTGCAGTCCTCGGCGCCTGAAGTGCGCGACATCATCGAGCGCGGCGTCGCCGACGCCGTCACCTTCCCGTGGGGGTCGCTGGTGCTGTTCGGCATCGACAAGGTGACGAAGTATCACATGGAAGCGCCGCTCTACGTCACGACCTTCGCCTTCGTGATGAACAAGGACAAGTACAACCAGATGTCCGACAAGCAGAAGAAGGCGATCGACAACAACTGCAACACCGAGGCCGCCGGCCGCGTCGGCGAGCCCTGGGGCAAGTTCGAGGACGCCGGCATCGACAAGATCAAGGCGGATGCCGGCCACGAGGTCTACAAGCTGACGCCGGAGCAGACCGCGCTGTGGAAGAAGGCGGCCGAGCCGCTGGTCAAGACCTGGGGCGAGGGCGTCAAGAAGAACGGCGGCGATCCGGATGCGGCGCTGGCCGAACTGCGCGCCGCGCTGAACAAGCACAACGCGCTGGCGGAGTAGAAGCGCGTAACGCTTCGCCGGCGGCGGCGAGTTCTCCGCCGCGCGTTTCTCCTCAGCCATTGCCAGCCGTTCGGAGCGGACATGAATCGCGCGTGGATGGATCGGTTCATCGACACCATCGAATGGATCGCGGCCGGCTTTGTCGGCATCGTCGCGCTGAACATCTTCCTGGCCGTGATCCTGCGCAACACGCTCAACTACAACATTCCCGATTCCTTCGATATCGGGCGCATGCTGCTCGGCATCCTGATCTTCTGGGGCATCGCCGCCACCAGCTATCGCGGCGGCCACATCACCGTCGATCTGGTCTGGGCCAATGTCGGCCCGAAATACCAGCGCATGATCGACGTGTTCGCGACGCTGGTGCTGCTGTTCGTGGTGGCGGTGCAGACCTGGACGCTGTTCGACAAGGTGCGCGGCACCTACAACGACAACGTGCTGACCTTCGACCTGCACATGCCGACCTGGCCGTTCTTCGCGCTCGCCTGGGCCGGCGATGTCGCCGCCGTGCTGCTGATCGCGATCCGCACCTATCGCCTGATCTTCCATCCGGAGGAGATGCAGGAAGAACCCAAGATCAAGGCCGTGGAGTAGGCGGCATGAGCACCGACGCCGTCGCCGTCCTGGGATTTGTCGCGCTGTTTGCGCTGATGCTGCTGCGCGTGCCGGTCGGCATGGCGATGGGCCTCGTCGGCGTCTCCGGCTTCGGCTATCTGGTCGGCTTCACGCCGGCGCTGAAGCTGGTCGGCCAGACCTCGATGCGCACGGTGACCGACTACACCTTCGGCGTGATCCCGATGTTCCTGCTGATGGGCACCTTCGTCAGCCAATTCCGGCATGAGCCGCGAGCTGTTCCGCGCCGCCAACGGCTTTGTCGGCCATCTGCGCGGCGGGCTCGGCATTGCCACCGTCGGCGCCTGCGGCGGCTTTGCCGCGATCTGCGGCTCGTCGGTCGCGACCGCCGCGACGTTCTCCGCCGTCGCCTATCCGGAGATGCGCCGCTTCGGCTATCCGCAATCCTTTGCCACCGGCGTGATCGCGGCCGGCGGCACGCTGGGCGCCATGCTGCCGCCGTCGACCGTGCTCGCGGTCTACGGCATCATCACCGAGCAGGACATCGGCAAGCTGTTCATCGCCGGCATCATTCCCGGGCCTGCTGGCGATGACCATGTACATGCTCACGATCGCGCTGATCGGCTGTTTCCGGCCGGGCTTCCTGCCGACGGGGCCGCAGATCCCGTGGCGCGAGCGCTTTGCCGGCCTGAAGAACATCTGGGCGCCGGTGCTGCTGTTCATCTTCGTGATCGGCGGGCTTTACGGCCTGCCGTTCCTGCCGCGCTTTACGCCGACCGAAGCCGGCGGCGTCGGCGCCACCGGCGCGTTCCTGATCGGCGTGCTCACCGGCCGGCTCGACAAGGAAAAGATCCTCGCCTCGCTGCTGCAGGCGACCCGCACCGCGGCCGCCGTCTTCACCGTGCTGATCGGCGCGCTGATCTTCGGCTATTTCCTGACGGTGACGCAGACCCCGCAGAAGGTCACGGAGCTTCTCACCGGCCTCGGGCTCGGTCCCTACGGCATCCTCGCCCTCATCATGGTGATGTATCTGGTGCTGGGCTGCCTGATGGACGCGATGGCGATGATCATCCTGACCGTGCCGATCATCTTTCCGGTGATCATCCATCTCGGCTTCGACCCGATCTGGTTCGGCGTCATCATCGTGATGACGGTCGAACTCGGCCTGATCCATCCGCCGGTCGGCATGAACGTCTTTGTCATCAAGAGCGTGGTCAAGGACGTGTCGTTCTCCACGATCTTCCGCGGCGTGATGCCGTTCGTGGTGACCGACCTGATCCGGCTGGTGATCCTGATCGCGTTTCCGATGCTGGCGCTGTGGCTGCCGACCCGCATGATGGCGCATGAGCATGATCGGATAGCTAACCGGTTTCGGACGACACTACCTTGGATTCCGACCCACAGCTCGAGACCAGATACGTCTTCACCATCACCGCGCGGATCGGCGAGGTCACCACGGCCGGCGACATCGGCACCGGCGTGCGCCGGATCATTCCGATCATCGGCGGCGAGGTGAAGGGCGAGGGGATCAACGGCAAGGTCTGCCCTTCGGCGCCGACTTCCAGATCATCCGCCCGAACGAACTGATCGAGCTCGAAGCCAAATACGCCTTCGAGACCGACGACGGCGCGGTGGTCTATGTCGAGAACAAGGGCATGCGCTTCGGCCCGGTCGAGCTGCTGCAGAAGCTCAAGCGCGGCGAGCCGGTCGATCCGAAACTGATCTATTTCCGCACCGTGCCGAGGTTCGAGACCGGGGCCGAAAAATACCGCTGGCTGATGGAGAACATCTTCATCGGCTCCGCCGCCCGCCACGCCGACCGCGTCGTCATCGACGTGCATCAGGTGTTGTGAGCGCGTTCACCCTCACCTGGAGGGGGAGGGTCGCTACGCATGCAGCGCAGCGGAATGCGACGGGATGCGGTGCGATCTTTCCACCTCGCAGTGCCCGAGCTGAGCGATCACCCCACTCTGCCGAGCATCCGCTCGCCTATGCCGTCGACCCTCCCCCTCCGGGGCGAGTAGGCACCTATATTGACTCCCGCCCCAATAGTTATAAAATATAACTATTCTGGACAGGAAGCAATAACGCCCATGGGAAACGCCGCCCCCGCCGCCGCGGGTCAATCCGAACTGCTCAAGATCGAGCAGACGGGCGCGGTGCTGACCGTGGGGCTCAACCGCCCGGCCAAGCGCAATGCGCTGAACGACGGCATCATCCTCGCGATCCAGGATTGCTTCTCCAATCTGCCCGACGGCATCGGCGCCGTGGTCATCCATGGCATCGGCGATCATTTCTCCTCCGGCCTCGATCTGTCCGAACTGACCGAGCAGGACGCCACCGAGGGCCTGCGGCACTCGCAGATGTGGCACCGGGTGTTCGACCGCATCCAGTACAGCCGCGTGCCCGTGATCGCGGCGCTGAAGGGCGCGGTGATCGGCGGCGGGCTGGAGCTGGCCTGCGCCGCGCATATCCGCGTCGCCGAACCCTCGGCCTATTTCGCGCTGCCCGAGGGCCAGCGCGGCATTTTCGTCGGCGGCGGCGGATCGGTGCGGCTGCCGCGGCTGATCGGCGTGGCGCGGATGACCGACATGATGCTGACCGGCCGGGTCTATTCCGCGACCGAAGGCGCGGCCTACGGCTTCTCGCAATATCTCACCGAAGCCGGCGGCGCGCTGCCGAAGGCGATGGAACTGGCCGAGCGCGTCGCCGCCAATGCGCCGCTGACCAATTTCGCCGTGCTGCAGGCGCTGCCGATGATCGCGGAGGCCAATCCGCAGGCCGGCCTGTTGATGGAATCGCTGATGGCGACGGTGGCGCAGAGCGACAAAGAGGCAAAGCGCCGCATTCGCGCGTTTCTCGACCGCAAGACCGCCAAGGTGAAGCCGACCTGACATGAGCGCCAAGCCCAACATGTCCGCTCGACCGATTCGGCCGCGCGCGCGGCGATCATCCGCTGCGCCCGATCTCGTTCGGCACGCCCGCGGTCGATGTCGAGCGCCGCGACGACGGCACCATCTATCTGCGCCCGAAAGCGCCGCTCGGCGACTATCCGGTGCGCATCACCGACCGCCTGCATCATTGGGCCGCGGCCGAGCCCAATCGCGTCTTCATGGCGGAGCGCAACGCGGCGCGGCGGCTGGCGGCAGATCACCTATGCGGAGCTGCTGACGTCGATCGCGGCACATCGCCTCCGCGCTGCTGGCGCGCGGGCTCTCGGCCGAGCGGCCGATCGTCATTCTCTCCGGCAATTCGATCGATCATGCGCTGATCGCGTTCGGCGCGCTCTATGCCGGCATTCCGTTCTGCCCGGTATCGCCGGCCTATTCGCTGGTGTCGCGGGACTACGGCAAGCTCGGCTATCTGATGAAGCTGCTGACGCCGGGCCTCGTGTTCGCCGACGACGCCGCGAAATTCGCCGATGCGCTGGCTGCCAACGTTCCTGCGGCACCGAGATCGCGGCGTCGCACGGCGCCGTGCCCGGCCGCGACGTGACGCATGCTGGCCGACCTGATGGCGACGCCGTTGCATCCGCGCCTCGACGCGGTGCACGAGGCGATCGGCCCCGACACGATCGCAAAATTCCTGCTGACGTCGGGCTCGACCGGCAATCCCAAGGCCGTCATCAACACCCAGCGCATGATCTGCGCCAACCAGGTGATGCTGCGCGAGACGCTGGCGTTCCTGAAGGACGAGCCGCCGGTCATCGTCGACTGGCTGCCGTGGAATCACACCTTTGGCGGCAACCACAATATCGGGCTGACGCTCTACAATGGCGGCTCGATGTATCTCGACGAGGGCAAGCCGATGCCCGGCGGCATCGAGGAGACCGTGCGCAATCTGCAGGAGATTTCGCCGACGGTCTATTTCAACGTGCCCAAGGGCTATGAATCGCTGCTGCCTTATCTGCGCGACGACGGGGCGTTGCGGAAGAAATTCTTTGCCCGCCTGCATGCGATGTTCTTCTCGGGTGCCGCGCTGTCGCCGTTCGTCTGGAACAGCCTCGACGAACTTGCGGTCCGGGAAACCGGCTATCGCGTGCCGATGCTGACCGGCCTCGGCGCCACCGAGACCGCGCCGTTCTTCATGTCGGTCAATCCGCACACCAGCCGCTCCGGCCATGTCGGGCTGCCGGTGCTGGGCAATGACGCGAAACTGCGTGCCGAACAACGGCAAGCTGGAGGTTCGCGCCAAGGGGCCGAACGTCATGCCCGGCTATTGGCGCCAGCCTGACATGACCGCGAAGGCCTTCGACGAAGAGGGCTTCTACAAATTCGGCGATGCGCTGAAGCCGGCCGATCCCGATAATTTCGACGCCGGGTTCGATTTCGACGGCCGCATCGGCGAGGATTTCAAGCTCGCCAGCGGCACCTGGGTCAGCGTCGGCCCGTTGCGCGCGCGCTTCGTTGCGGCCTGTGCGCCGCTGGTGCGCGACGTCGTCATTGCCGGCATCAACCGCGACGAAATATCGGCGCTGGTGGTGCTCGACCTCGACGGCTGCCGCCTGATCAATCCGACGCTGCCGTCGGACGATCTCGCCGCTGCGGCCTCCGATCCGCTGATCGTTGCGGCCTTCCGCGAGCGCTTCCAGGGGTTTGTCGCTGACGCGACCGGCTCGTCGACCCGGATCACGCGCGCGGTGCTGCTCGATACGCCGCTGTCGATCGATCGCGGCGAGGTCACCGACAAGGGCTCGATCAACCAGCGCGCGGTGCTGGAGAATCGCAGCGCGCTGATCGAGGAGATTTATTCGCCCGCGCCACCGGCGCAGGTGATCACGCTTTAGTAAATTCGAACAAGAGTTGTCAGGGAGAACACCATGCAGTTGAAGGATCAGGCCGCCATCGTCACCGGCGGCGCATCGGGATTGGGCGCGGCAACCGCGCGCCGGCTCGCGGCGCAGGGCGCCAAGGTCGCGGTCTGCGATCTCAACGCCAAGCTCGCCGAAACCGTTGCCGCCGAGATCGGCGGCGTTGCCGTGATCTGCGACGTTTCCGATGCGGCTTCGGCGGAAGCCGCGATCGCCAAGGCCGCGGCGGCGCACGGCCCGGCGCGCGTGCTGGTGAACTGCGCCGGCATCGGCGTCGCCAAGCGCGTGATCGGCAAGGAAGGCCCGATGGCGCTCGGCGATTTCGACAAGGTGATCAAGGTCAATCTGATCGGCTCCTTCAACATGCTGCGGCTGGCGACGGCAGGCATGTCGAAACTGGAGCCGCTTGCGACCGGCGAGCGCGGCGTCGTGATCTCCACGGCTTCCGTCGCCGCCTATGACGGCCAGATCGGCCAGTCGGCCTATTCGGCCTCGAAGGGCGGCATCGTCGCCATGACGCTGCCGATCGCGCGCGAACTGGCGCAGTTCGGCATTCGCGTGCTGACGATCGCGCCCGGCCTGTTCCTCACGCCGCTGCTCGCCAATCTGCCGCAGGAAGCGCAGGATTCGCTTGCTGCCTCGATCCCGTTCCCGCGCCGGCTCGGTCAGGCCGACGAGTTCGCCTCGCTGGCGCTGCACATGATCGACAACCCATATTTGAACGGCGAAGTGGTGCGGCTCGATGCCGCGCTTCGCATGGCGCCGCGCTAGGATAGCATCGCATGTTCGTCAACCGGCGCGACGTGCAGATCCAGTGGGGCGATTGCGACCCCGCCAACATCGTTTACTACCCGCGCTATTTCGCGATGTTCGACGATTTCGACCTCGATCATGTTCGAAGCCGCCGGTTTTTCGAAACAGGACATCATCCACAAATACGGCCTGGTCGGCATTCCCATGGTGGACACGCGGGCGAAATTCCACATTCCCTCGACCCATGGCGACTGGATCAGGATCGAAAGCCGGATCGAGAGTTTCAAGCGATCCTCTTTCGAGGTGGTCCACAACGTGTTCAAGGGCGAGGCGTTGGCGATCGAGGCGTTCGAGACCCGCGTGCTGGTCGGCAAGCATCCGGAGGACCCCGCGAAGCTGAAATCGGCACCGATGCCGCCGGAGATCATCGAGCGATTCATGCGGGGCTGACTTCATCGGGCTGACTTCCCCGCATGACCTAAAGAAGGGGCTGAATAGGCCGCACGGTATTTTGCTTAAAACCATAAATAGATAATCAAGGGAGGAATGAATGAAGAAGACTTTTCTGTCCGCTGCTGCTGTCGTGGCGGCGCTCGCGCTGCCGGGCTTGCCGGCCCTGGCGCAGACCAACGAGATCACCATCGGCATCACCGTCGTCACGACCGGCCCTGCCGCGGCGCTCGGCATTCCCGAACGCAACGCGCTGGAGTTCGTGCCGAAGGAGATCGGCGGCGTGCCGATCAAGGTCATCGTGCTCGACGACGGCGGCGATCCGACCGCAGCGACCACCAACGCGCGGCGGTTCGTGACCGAATCCAAGGCCGACATCATCATGGGCTCGTCGACGACGCCGCCGACCATCGCGGTCTCGACCGTCGCGAACGAGGCGGGGATTCCGCATTTCGGCCTGGCGCCGTTCCCGATCAACGAAGCGCGCATCAAATGGTCGGTCGCCATGCCGCAGCCGATCCCGATCATGGGCAAGGTGCTGTACGAGCACATGAAGGCGCACGGCATCAAGACCGTCGGCTATATCGGCTACTCCGATTCCTACGGCGATCTCTGGGTCAACGACTTCAAGGCCCAGGCCATTCCGATGGGAATGACCCTGGCCGACCGAAGAGCGTTTCGCGCGCCCGGATACGTCGGTGGCAGGGCAGGTGCTGAAGCTCCTCGCCGCCAATCCGGACGCGGTCCTGGTCGGCGCCTCCGGCACCGCCGCGGCGCTGCCGCAGACCACGCTGCGCGAGCGCGGCTACAAGGGCCTGATCTACCAGACCCACGGCGCCGCCAGCATGGACTTCATCCGCATCGCGGGTGCGGCGGCTGAAGGCGTGATCATGGCGTCGGGTCCGGTGATGTCGCCGGAAACGCAGCCCGACAGCGCGCTGACCAAGAAGCCGGGCCTGGCGCTCAACACCGCCTATGAAGCCAAGTACGGCGCCAACAGCCGCAGCCAGTTCGCCGGCCATTCCTACGACGCCTTCGAAGTGCTGAAGCGCGTGGTGCCGGTGGCGCTGAAGAAGGCGAAGCCGGGCACGCCGGAATTCCGCGAGGCGATCCGCCAGGCGCTGATGTCCGAGAAGGAAATCGCGGCCAGCCAGGGCGTCTACAACTTCACCGAAAAGGATCGCTACGGCCTCGACGACCGCTCGCGCATCATTTTGACGGTGAAGGACGGAAAGTACGTTCCGGCGAAGTAGCCGCGCGCTCTGTAGGGTGGGCAAAGCGAAGCGTGCCCACCATGGATCTGCGAACAGGAGAGATGGTGGGCACGGCGCTAGCGCGCCTTTGCCCACCCTACGATGCCGGTTCGCCTAACCACCGGTGGACGCAATCAGCAACGACGGCGTCGGTTGCGAACGGGCCTCCTCGACGCTTCGCAGCATCGCGCGCGCCTGCTCGGCGACATGGTCGAGCAGCCATCGCTCGAACGCTTCGGGCGACATCGCCGGCGCGAAGAGATATCCCTGCACGACGTCGCAGCCGAGCCCGGCCAGCAGCTGGCGTTGTCCCTCGGTTTCGACGCCTTCGGCGACGACGGCCATTTTCAGGCTCTGGCCGACGCGGACGACGGCGGTGGCGATCGCGAGCGCACTGGCGTCGCGTTCGATGTTGCGCATGAAGCTGCGGTCGATCTTCAATTCGCGGATCGGCAGATGCGCCAGCCGGCTCAGGCTCGAATAGCCGGTGCCGAAATCGTCGAGCGACAGGCCGACGCCGAGCTTGCGTATCGCATTCATGGTCTCGATCGCAGCCGAGCGCTCGTTCATGAGCACGCTTTCGGTGATCTCGAGCATCAATGCTTCCGGCGGGAGGCCGTTGGCCGCGATGGTTTCGGCCACCACGGCGGCAAGCTTTGCGTTCTGGAAATTGAGCGGCGAGAGATTGACCGCCACGCAGGGGACGTCCAGTCCGGCTTGGCGCCACGCGGCCATTTGCCGGCAGGCCTCGCGGATCGACCAAAGGCCGATCTGCTCGATCAGGCCGACTTCCTCGGCCAGCGGGATGAATTTCGAGGCGGGACCTCGCCGAGATCGGGATCGTGCCAGCGCGCCAGCGCTTCGACGCCGTAGAGGGTGCCGTCGACGGTTCGGGTCTGCGGCTGGTAGACGAGCGTCAACCGGTCATTGGCGATGGCCTGGCGCAGCGCCGCGCTGTAGACCAGCCGCTGCTCGGCGAGCCGGTTCATGTCGGCGCTGAAGAAGCGATGGGTGGAGCGGCCCGCCTGCTTGGCCTTGTACATCGCCGCATCGGCCTGCTGCATCAGCGTATCGATGTCGGTGGCGTTGTCGGGATAGATGCTGATGCCCATGCTGGCGGAGATCGGCACCTGCCTGTTGTCGATCCACAGCGGCGACGCCAGCGCTTCGGTGATGCTGGAGGCGACCAGCGAGGCGCTGGGCCGGATCGCAGTTCGGCAGCACGATGACGAACTCGTCGCCGCTCAGGCGTCCCAGCAGGTCGGACGGCTGGATGCGGGCGCGCAGCCGTTTCGTAAACTCGATCAGCAGCGCGTCGCCGGCCGAGTGTCCGAGCGTATCGTTGACGTCCTTGAAGTGATCGAGATCGAGGAATATCAGGGCGAGCTGCTTGCCCTCGGGCAGTCTTCGATCGCCTGGTTGACCAATTGGCGCAACTGCGCGCGGTTCGGCAGCCCGGTCAGCATGTCATGGTAGGCGAGCCGGGCGATCTGGGCCCGCGCCTCCTTGCGCTCGATCGCCAGCGCACCGAGGTGAACGCAGGCGTCGACGATCCGCTGATGCCAGCGGCTCGGCGCGCGGCACTCCCTGAAATAGAAGGCGAAGGTGCCGATCACGCGGCCGTCCTTGGCCTTGATCGGCGTCGACCAGCAGGCTTTCAGGCCGGCCGCGAGCGGCATCGCCTTGAACGGCTGCCAGCGCGGATCGTTGTCGATGTCCTCGGCCAGCACCGCCTTGCCGTAATACGCCGCCGATCCGCACGAGCCGATGTCCGGGCCGATGGCGACGCCCTCGAGTGCGCGGGAGTATTCCTCGGGCAGGCTGGGCCCACCCAATGGATGCATCAATCCGTCGGAGTCGACGTGCAGCACCGAAGCGATGACGTCGGGCGCGATGGTTTCGACGCGCCGGCAGAGCTGGTCGGAAATCTCGGTGATCGGGAGTTCGTCGGCCAACGCGCCCATGATCAGTTGCTGCAGCGACCTCAGCTGCTTGTTTTCGCTGATATCGCTCAGCAGGGCGAAGACGTATTTGATGCGTCCGCGATCGTTGCGGAACGCCTTGACCGTGGCCGAGACCCAGATCTCGTCGCCATTCTTGTCGTAGGCGAGAATTTCCTCCTCGTCGCCGCAGCCGGCGCAGATCCGGCGGCGCAGCCGGAGCAGGGTCTTGCGGTCGGTCAACGGTCCGGCGAGCAACTGGTTGGCCTGCCGTCCCTGCGCTTCCGCGGCCGAGTATCCGAACATTCCGGAGAACGCCGCGTTGATATAGACGACGCGCAGGTTGCGATCGGTGACGACGACGGCGCGGGTGGTCTTGTCGGCCACCAGGTTCAGAAGCGCGATCCGCTCGCGGCGTTCGACCTCGGCGGTGATGTCGCGAACAAAGACCATGTAGCTGCTTCGGCCGCCGATCTCGACGCGCGAGGCCGATACGGCTGCCCGAAGCCGGCTGCCATCGGCGCGCCGGATGGTGATTTCAGAACTCGGCCGGAGGTCGGTGAAGCCCGAGACAGCTTGCATCGAGGCCGAGGATGTCCTCGCGGGCGACGCCCCAGATCAATTCCGCCGCAGCGTTGAAATGGCTGACATGCCGGTCGCCGTCGATGATGACGACAGCCTCGCTCGCCTGCTCGAGCGCCGCCAGCAGGAATTCGGGAGTGTCGACCGTGGGGCAATCGGAGGCGCGCATCGTCTGACCTTGTGACCCGGCAGCCACCGTCGACGCCCGGTATCGGGCGAAAAGTGACTATCGTTGTAGCAAGGATAGGAGGTTGCGAGTATTCAGGAAGTTGTATAACTCACTATGGGCGGGCAGGAACAGGTATCATGATTAAGGTTTCGTTAATGAAGGCGGGACGCGAAATTCGCTTTCAGGGGCAAGCCGACATGGCGGGACTTTACGCTGACCTCGTCCAAGTCGAAAATGACCCAGCGGAAAACCATCCTGCACCGAATGTAGTTTATCGCCAATCGTCGATGACGTGAGGCGCAAAACGGTCTGTCGCCCTGATCAGCGCATCGAGAATGCCCGGCTCGGTGTAGGCGTGGCCAGCGCCCTCGATCAGATGAAATCCGCCTCGGGCCAGGCCTTGTGGAACTGATAGGCGTAGCGCGCCGGGCAGGGCATGTCGTAACGGCCATGCACAATCGCGCCTTTGATCCCGGGAGCCGGAAGGCATCGCGCAAAAGCTGACCATCTTCGAGCCAGCAGTCATGCGAGAAGTAATGGTTTTCCAGCCGCGCGAATGCCAGCGCGAAGTGATCTTCGGCGTGCTCGTTCGACAGCGTCGCGTTCGGGAGAAGCGTGATCGTTTCGCCTTCCCACACGCTCCAGGCCTTTGCGGCCTCCATCCGTGCGGCGGGATCCTCGCTGGTCAGCCGCCGCCGATAGGCCGCGACCATGTCGTGGCGTTCGGCCTGCGGGATCGGCGCCTGGAAGCGCTCCCATTTCTCCGGGGAACATCTCCGAGACGCCGATACTGGTAATACCATGCGATCTCGGCCCGGGTGACCGTATAAATGCCGCGCAGGATGAGTTCGCTCACCCGCGCCGGATGGGCCTCGGCATAGGCAAGCGCCAGCGTCGATCCCCACGACCCGCCGAAGACGAGCCATTTTTCCACGCCGGCGATTTGACGCAAGCCGCTCGATGTCGTCGACGAGATGCCACGTCGTATTGGCATTGAGCTCGGCATGCGGCGTCGAGCGCCCGCAGCCGCGCTGATCGAACAGCATCACGTCGTAGCGCGACGGGATCGAATAATCGGCGATGTTCCGGCGAAATGCCACCGCCCGGACCGCCGTGAAGAAACAAGGCCGGTTTGCCGCCGGGCTTGCCGCAGCGTTCGTAGTAGACGGTGTGGCCGTCGCCTGACGTCTACGAAGCCGATTTCGTACGGTTCAACCGGTGGATAGAGCGTGCGGAGCGGGGCTCATTACCTGGCTCGCGAAATTGACAAAGGCATGGTTGGAAATTCGCACTCTTCCAACGCTCTTGCAACTCGATCCCTTGAGAGCGGTCACCTCGATGCAGCAATCGTCGTCGAGATGGACGTGTAGCTAATGCAGAAAGGCCCGGCATCGCTGCCGGGCCTTTCCCATTGTTGTGCTCTGAACGGTTGGAATTAGAAGTCCATACCCCCCATGCCACCCATGCCGCCGCCCGGAGGCATGCCGCCACCGCCGGCGTTCTTCTTCGGCACTTCGGCCACCATGGCTTCCGTGGTGATCAGGAGAGCGGCGACGGACGCTGCGTTCTGGATTGCCACACGAACCACCTTGGTCGGGTCGATGATGCCCTTTGAGATCAGGTTGACGTATTCGCCGGTCTGCAAGTCGAAGCCGTAGGAATATTGATCCTTCTCGAGGATCTTGCCGACGATCACCGAACCGTCTTCGCCAGCATTGATGGCGATTTGGCGGGCTGGATACGACAACGCCTTGCGGACGATTTCGACGCCGGTCTTCTGGTCGTCGTTCTTGGTGCGAAGTCCCTTGAGATGCTGGGAGGCGCGCAGCAGGGCGACGCCGCCGCCCGGCACGATGCCTTCTTCAACCGCAGCACGGGTCGCATGCATCGCGTCATCCACGCGATCCTTGCGCTCCTTTACCTCGACTTCGGTCGCGCCGCCGACGCGGATCACCGCGACGCCGCCCGCGAGCTTGGCCAGACGCTCCTGCAGCTTCTCACGGTCGTAGTCCGAGGTGGTTTCCTCGATCTGCGCCTTGATCTGTTGCACGCGCGCCTCGATGTCGGCCTTCTTGCCGGCGCCGCTGACGATGGTGGTGTTTTCCTTGTCGATCATCACCTTCTTGGCGCGGCCGAGCATGGAGAGCGTGACGTTCTCGAGCTTGATGCCGAGATCTTCCGAGATCGCCTGACCACCGGTCAGAACGGCGATGTCCTGCAGCATGGCCTTGCGGCGATCGCCGAAGCCCGGAGCCTTGACGGCGGCAACCTTCAGGCCACCACGCAGACGGTTGACGACGAGGGTGGCAAGCGCTTCGCCTTCGACGTCCTCCGCTATAATCACAAGCGGCTTGCCGCTCTGCACCACGGCTTCGAGCAAGGGAAGCAATTCATTCAACTGAGATAGCTTCTTTTCGTTGATGAGGACGTAGGCATCTTCCATTTCAACGCGCATCTTGTCGGCGTTGGTGACGAAGTAGGGCGAGATGTAGCCGCGGTCGAACTGCATGCCCTCGACGACCTCGAGTTCGGTTTCGAGCGACTTGGCTTCTTCAACCGTGATGACGCCCTCGTTGCCGACCTTCTTCATGGCGTCGGAGAGGAACTTGCCGATCTCGGCGTCGCCGTTGGAGGAGATGGTGCCGACCTGGGCGATTTCCTCGTTCGAGGTGACCTTCTTGGAGTTCTTGACGAGGTCGGCGACCACGGCTTCCACCGCCATGTCGATACCGCGCTTCAGATCCATCGGATTCATGCCGGCGGCAACCGACTTGGCGCCTTCTCGGACGATCGCAGCCGCGAGAACGGTCGCGGTGGTGGTGCCGTCGCCGGCAGCGTCTGCCGACTTGGAGGCGACTTCGCGCACCATCTGCGCGCCCATGTTCTCGAACTTGTCGTCGAGTTCGATTTCCTTGGCGACGGTGACGCCGTCCTTGGTGATGCGGGGCGCGCCGAACGACTTGTCGAGGACGACGTTGCGGCCCTTGGGGCCGAGCGTCACCTTGACCGCGTTGTTGAGAATTTCAACGCCGCGCAACATCCTGTCGCGGGCGTCGACGCCGAATTTGACTTCTTTGGCTGACATAATGATCTCCGTTTGAAACTGATCCTCATCCGGAGGAGCCCGGAGGGCGTCTCGAAGGATGAGGTGAGTTGAGCTTGGAGCTCATCCTTCGAGATGCCGGCTGCGCCGGCTCCTCAGGATGAGGGAGCGGGTGTGGTTAGGCAGCCTTCTTCTTGACAGCCGGAACGTCGGTTAGGACGCCCATGATGTCGCTTTCCTTCATGATCAACAGCTCCTGGCCGTCGATCTTGACTTCGGTGCCGGACCATTTGCCGAACAGCACGCGGTCGCCAACCTTGAGGTCGATCGGGATCAGTTTGCCAGCTTCGTCGCGGCCACCCGGGCCCACGGCGACGATTTCGCCCTGCGAGGGCTTTTCCTTGGCACTGTCCGGAATGATGATGCCGCCTGCGGTTTTATCTTCGGCATCGATGCGTTTGACCACGACACGGTCGTGGAGTGGACGGAATTTCATGCGGTCCTCCTTGGCTTTTGTGATTTTCTGGATTGGCAGTCGCAATGCGCGAGTGCTAGCCGCCCTTCACATAAGCTTGTGACACTGGGGCGCAAGGGCTTCGGCCCACGATGTTTGACTGCGACTTGAGTTTCTGGAGGAGGGGCGACTGCTAGCAGGTGAAGTAACATGCTGCTAGCGCGTTGATTGCTATGACCTATTGAACGTTTTCCTTTTTGGCGAATTGAGAATCACGCAGTACTCTTCAGTTGGGCTGGAGGTTGGCATGGTCGAGAAAGATGTGGTTTCCAAGGATTTCAGGAAGCAGGTCTTAGGCTACGGACTGACAACAGCGGAAATCGTTTATCGCCGTCCGGATCGGCGATGGCTGCTGCAAACTTACGTCTGGCAGGACTACGATATGTTTCCGGATTTCCCGGCGTTGAAGGATTTCCTCGCGTTCTGGGAAACAAAGCTCGAAGGTCCGCTGTTTGCGGTCACCGTCGCGCACTCCAAACTGATCAAGCCTGCCGAATTACGCGCCGTGGACGGAGTATTCCGGCTGCATTAACGCCGGCGCTACGAAAATCGCAAAGGCATTAAATCGCACTCCGGGTGCGACAACAGCAAAAGCGCATATGCATATGTTGGACGCGCCGCTTAGCACGAGGGGGCAACTGAAAGCAAAGGTCGCGATAATTAGCAAGTGGTCTGCCACATTTGAATTGAACGGCTTTCTTTTTTGATTTGCCGGAACGAACCTCCGTAGGCTCGGTTGTCATATGTTCCCGACCATTAAGGAGACGGGATGACAAACAGAATGATCCCAACAAGTATGGTCAGCAGAATCGACAGGGCGATTAGTCCGCCAAGTCCGGCCAGAACCCGAATCAGACGCCTGACCAACAGACGCAAAATCCAAACCAGAGCGGCCAGCAGAGCGGCGGCTAACAAAGAGATCCGCAACGCTAACGAAAACGAACTGCTCGCTTCGATGTGAATAGCATGAAAGTCTCCTGTCCGTGCTCGACGTAAAGGCTGGCCGTATTTACAACGCCGTAAGCGCCGGCAAGCCAGACGGCATCCCGGCTTGTGCCCGTCTTAATGACTGCTTGCCGCCCAACTAACCGCTTGAGCGATGTCAGTGCCATGTTGGTGACGGCTTGCCCCAGCATGTCGTCATCTTCCTCGATCGTTCCGGCAGACATACGTGCTCGACACTTCCCATCCACCATTCTCAAGCGCACCATGCGCTTCGGTCCATGCCCTCAGAGGAGGTAGCTATGGAACATCAATTTTTCATTCGCCGGCAAAATCTTAAGCTCTATCGCAGTCTCTTGGCTGCATCGGAAGCGGCGGCAGCGAAAGCTGACGCGCGGCAGGAGAAGTTTTTAAAGCTACTGGCAGAGGAAGTAGCGAACGAACCGCCGCCCAGAAAGAACTAAGACGCTTGATGCGGGCATGAGTGGCTTGACCTGTCAAAAACAATCAGGAGCGGCTACGGCGAAAGATCCATCTCTAGTGGCAAGTTTAGTTTGCCGTCTTTCCGGACTTCGGCAATTCCCTTCGCGGCATTGCCGAACATACCGGACATTGTTGGCGCCGCGTTCGCGGACATTGCGATATCAATCAGGGGGCGCTTTGCGGGCGCTAGCCCTTCAAGTATTACAAAAATCCGCCGGTTCACTCCGGCGCGCCTTACCTGGGTGGGTGCAAATCGCCTTGAAGCCAGCGTCCAAGGGACTTGGACTTCATAGGGTCTTCATACGCGGCAAGGGTCGTATGCACGTGGTTGCAGATGGCGCATTCAAAGGTATGCAAGTCGACGCCCGGGCTTGCTAGCTCGATACTGACGAGCATCATCGGGGCCTTGCACTTCGAACAAGCGGGGCGCTCAATTGCAACGAATGGAATGACGGGCGACAGGCGTTGAGACTGGGGCATGATGCTTCCCTCGAATAGGCGGGAGCGCAACACTCTCTGTCACCGGTATGCCCAGGAGGCGGAGCGGTGATTGTCCGAGTATGCGCCTCCAGGGATCTCAAAAGCGAGTTAATTCGCGGATATTTGGGCCCCGCCGGCTCACCCCCAGCGGGTTTTGCTTGCCTTCCAGATCGGCACGAGGTTGTCTCTAGGTCCTATCGGATACGGGAGACGATCAAGGTGGCAACTGGAACGGTGAAGTGGTTCAACGCGACAAAGGGCTATGGATTCATTCAGCCCGATAACGGCAGCAAGGATGTTTTCGTGCACATCTCCGCGGTCGAGAAAGCTGGGCTCAGCACACTCAATGAGGGTGCAAAGGTCAGCTATGAGGAAGTGCCCAACAAGGGGAAGACTTCGGCGGAGAATTTGAGGGTCGGGTGACTTCGGAAGGGCATGGCGAAGCCCGCCGGTTCACGCCGGAGGGGGCGCGCGGTTCGCTGCGCCGGGTATCGTGCAAGTTGATTTTTAGACTTCTCTATCGCTGCAACGCTCTGTAGCTTCGCTACGAAGGCCCGTATCGTTTTTGTGCAAAACGATACGGTCCCTCACGTCGCCGAATGCGAAACGCATCAGCGGTCCTGAAAAATTTCGTTCGTCAGCCAAAAAGGGCTATTTCAACACTATCGGCACTTTTCGGACATCACGCGATTTCCAACTTGAGTCCGGAATGCGCACCAAAGCGGACGTCAACCAACCACTCTGAACTTACGGGTTCACCTTTTAGATCCCGCTCGCGCCCTCGTGCTGGAAGCCGAGATAGCTCGCTGCGACGCGCTGGTTGGCGGCGATATCTTTTGCCGATCCGCTCAGGATGAATTCGCCGAGCTCCATGACATAGGCGCGGTCGGCGATCTTCAGGGCGGCCTGCGCGTTCTGTTCGACCAGCAGCACCGAGACGCCGGCGGCGCGCAGTTCGCCGATGGTGCGGAAGATGTCGGCGACGATGATCGGGGCAAGGCCGAGGCTCGGTTCGTCCAGCATCAACAGTTTTGGCGCGCCCATCAAGGCGCGGCCCATCGCCAGCATCTGCTGCTCGCCACCCGACAGCGTGCCGGCCAGCTGCTTGCGCCGCTCCTTCAGCCGCGGAAACAGCGTATAGACGCGCTCGAACGATTTTGCGGCCGTGGCCTTCGGAATCCGGAAGGCGCCGAGCTCCAGATTGTCTTCGACATTCATGGTGCCGAACAATTCGCGGTGCTCGGGCACGAGAGACAAGCCCGCCGCGACGCGATCCTCGATGTCGAGCGGAGCCATGTCTTCGCCCGCGAACGCCGCACCGCCCTTGAGCGGCAGCACGCCCATGATGGCGTTCAGCAGCGTGGTCTTGCCGGCGCCGTTGGCGCCGATGATGGTGACGATCTCGTTGTCGGCAACATCGAGCGACACCGAACGCACGGCCTCGACCTTGCCGTAGGAAACATGGGCGTCGGAGACCGATAACAGCGCGCTCATGCGGTAGCTCCGAGATAGGCCTTGATCACATCGGGATTGGTCTTGATCGCAGCCGGCGTGCCCTCTGCGATCTTGGTGCCGAAATCGAGCACCACGATGCGGTCGGCGAGATCCATCACAAATCCCATGTCGTGCTCGACCAGCAGCACCGACATGCCGCCGTCGCGCAATTGACGGAGCAGGGCGGCGAGCCGCTGTTTCTCCATGTGGCGCAGTCCCGCGGCCGGCTCGTCGAGCAGCAGCAGCAATGGATCGACGCACAGCGCGCGCGCAATCTCGACGATGCGCTGCTGGCCGAGCGACAGGCTTCCCGCCAGCTGGTCGATCTGGTCGCCGAGGCCGACGCGCTCGATCTGGCGCGCGGCTTCCGCCAGCAGTTTCGCCTCATCGGCCCGGTCCAGCCGGAACATGCTGGCGATCGCGCCGGCAGACCCTCGCAGATGCGCGCCGATCGCGACGTTCTCCAGCACGGTCATGTCGGGCACCAGCTTGACGTGCTGGAAGGTGCGGGCGACGCCGAGTTTTACAACTTCCTGCGGCGGTGCGTTGTCGACCTTGTGGCCGAGCACTGAGATGGTGCCGCCGGTCGTCGTCAGCACCCCCGTGATCAGGTTGAAGGTTGTGCTTTTGCCAGCGCCGTTGGGGCCGATCAGGGCGACGATCTCGCGGGCCCGGACGTCGAAGGAGACGTCGTTGACGGCGATCACGCCGCCGAACTGTTTGCGTGCTTTTTCGATCTGCAGCAGCGCGGCAGCAGAGGCCGGTGCGCGCTCGCGCTTGGCAAGGGGAAGCGACGTATCGGGCACCTTGCGGCCCGGCTTGAGCGGTAACCTTGCCATCAGCCAGGGCCAGACGCCGGTCGGCGCCAGTTGCAGCAGCACGACCAGCAGGATGCCGAACACGATGGTTTCGAGCTGGCTCTGGCCGCCAAAGACATACGGCAGATAGCTCTGCAGCACCTCTTTCAGGACCACGACGATACCGGCGCCGAGCACCGCGCCCCAGACATAGCCGGCGCCGCCGACCACGGCGATGAACAGATACTCGATGCCGGCCTGCGCGCCGAACGGCGTCGGGTTGGCGGCGCGCTGGAAATGCGCATAGAGCCAGCCGGACAGGCCGGCCAGCACGGCGGCATAGATGAACACCAGAAGCTTGGCGCGCGGCGTCTGCACGCCAAACGCTTCGCCGGCGATATGGCCGCGCCGCAGCGCGCGGATCGCGCGGCCGGTGCGGGAGTCCAGCAAGTTCATAGTCAAAAGCGCCGAGATCAGCACGGCGATCCAGATCGCGAAATAGATCGCGCCGGGATCGAGCATTTTGAAATTGCCGATCGAGAGCGGCGGGATGCCCGAGATGCCGTCATTGCGGCCGAGGAATTCCAGCTTGCTGAACAGATAGAACAGCCCGATGCCCCAGGCGATGGTGCCGAGCGGCAGATAGTGGCCTGACAGCCGCACCGTGACGATGCCGAGCAGGACGGCGGCGACGCCGCTGACCAGCAGCGAGAGCGGCAGCGTCAGCCACGGCGAAAATCCGTAGGCCGTCGTCAGCACCGCCGTGGTGTAGGCGCCGAAGCCGCAGAACGCGGCTTGGCCGAATGAGGTGAGGCCGCCGACGCCGGTCAGCAGCACGAGGCCCATCGCCACCAGGGCTGCGAGGCCGATATTGTTGAGCAGCACGATCCAGAACGGCGGCACGCCCGGAATGAACGGGATCGCCGCCATGACCAGTGCGAAGATGAGGACAGGAAGCCGCTGATGCATTGCCGTCAGTCCTTCTCTTCCTCGACCGCGGGCGCTGCGAGCGAACGCAGCACCAGCACGGGAAGGATCAGCGTAAAGACGATGACCTCCTTGAAATTACTGGCGTAGAACGAGGAAAAGGCCTCGACGCTGCCGACGATCAAGGCCGCCACCGCCGTCAGCGGATAGCTCACCAGCCCGCCGATGATCGCGGCGATGAAACCTTTCAGGCCGATCAGGAAGCCGGTGTCGTAATAGAGCGTGGTGATCGGCACGATCAGGATGCCGGAAATCGCGCCGATCAGGGACGCCAGCAGGAAGGCGATCTGTCCCGACAGCGTGGTGCGGATGCCGACGAGGCGGGCGCCGAGCCGGTTGACGGCGGTGGCGCGCAACGCCTTGCCCATCAGCGTGAAGCCGAAGAACAGCCACAGCGCTATGATGAAGGCGATCGTCAGCCCGTAGACCGCAAGGCTCTGGCCGGTGAAGCGCAAGGGACCGATCGTGAGTGCGGTGTTCGACAGCGCCGGTCCGCGCAGGCCCTCGGCGCCGAAGAACACCAGGCCCAGGCCCTGCAAGAGCGAGATGGCAGCCGACGGAGGCGATCAGCAGCACCAGCACCGAGGTATGGGCGAGCGGCTGGAACGCGATGCGGTAAAGGAACAGTCCGATCGCCGCGACGATCAGAAGCGACAGTGCGATGTTGACCGCGATCGGGGTCGTGGGCCCGGCAAGGCCGTAGGTCAGGGCCAGGATCGCGGCCGGCAGGACGATGTTGAGGGCAAGGGAGCGCGCGACCCGCTTGAGCCGCAGCGATCGCCGCGCGTCAAACAGGTCGAGAGCAAAGGCGACCAGGCCCATCGCCATCGCCAGCCACGCGGTGCCCGGCACCTTGCCGGTCGCCAGCACGGCGTAGCTCAGCGCGCCGAACGTGACGAATTCGCCCTGCGGGATCAGGATGACGCGGGTGACGGCAAACACCAGCACCAGCGCAAGCCCGAGCAGCGCATAGATCGCGCCATTGGTGATGCCGTCCTGCAGCAGGAACAGCATGATCGTCGTGTTCAAGACTGGCGCTCCCCCTAAAAGCGTCGCCGGTCCTGACCTCGTGCGGTCCGCCGGCCGTCCCATATCTCGGCGGTTGAAAGCCGCCGATATTTGATATATTCAATAACAATTATCAAATATAACATCAAGGCCCCGGCCGCCGGCCGAGCCTTTTTTCGGGTGCGAGCCTCACGCCATGACAGTTTCCAAGGCAGCGACCGATGCCGTCAAGCCGTCGCGCAACAACGGCAAGGAAATTGCCGACACCGCTGATAATGCCGGGCTGCAACTGGGCGAGCTGGCCGAACTGCTCGGCTATTCGCTCAAGCGTGCACAGCTCAAGGTGTTCGAGGATTTTCTGCGCTGCGTCGCGCCGCTGCAACTGACGCCGGCGCAATTCTCGGTGCTGCTGCTGCTCGACCGGAACCCCGGACGCAACCAGACCGAAATCGCCAACACGCTCGGCATCCTCAGGCCGAATTTCGTCTCGATGCTGGATGCGCTGGAGAGCCGCGGCCTGTGCGCCCGGATGCGCTCGACCAACGACCGCCGCTCGCACATCCTGGTTCTGACCGACAAGGGAAGGGCGGTGCTGGCGCGCGCCAAGAAGCTGGTTGCCAGCAAGCACGAGGCGCGGCTCAACGAATTGCTGGGTCCCGCCAACCGCGTAGCGCTGCTCGAAATGCTGTCGAAGATCGCGGCGGAGTTCTGAGCGGCGCGGATCAGGCCGCGACGATACGGCCTTGAATATCGCGCGGCCCGCGGCCCGACAGGAATTGCCGCTCGATCTCGGCGGCGGGAAGCGGCCGGCTGAACAGAAAACCCTGCATCTCCGTGCATCCTTCGGAAGCGATGCTGTGGAGCTGCTCGGCGGTTTCCACGCCCTCGGCGGTAGCCGTCATGCCCATGCCATTGGCGAGCGCGGCAACCGCCCGCACGATGTTGAGCGAGCTCGAATTCTCGGTGATGTTCTTGACGAACGAGCGGTCGATCTTGATCTTGTCGAACGGAAAGCTCTGCAAGTAGGTCAGCGACGAATATCCGGTGCCGAAATCGTCCATCGCGATCCGGATCCCGAGCGCCCGCAACTGATGCAGCACCGCGAGCGTCGCCTCCTTGTTGTGGAGCAGCACGCTCTCGGTGATTTCGATCTCCAGCCGCGTGGGCGCGAGGCCGGAAGCCGCGAGCGCGCTGACGATCACCTGCATCAGGCCGGGACTGCGAAACTGGATCGCTGAAATATTGACGGCGACATGAAGGTCGTCGGGCCATTGCGCGGCGGTGGCGCAGGCCTGCCGGATGACCCACTCGCCCATCGGGACGATAAAGCCGATCTCTTCGGCCAGCGGAATGAAGTCGGCCGGCGAGATCATCCCCTTGCTCGGATGATGCCAGCGTATCAGGGCCTCGAAGCCGCTGATTTCCTTGCTCGCCAGGTTGACGACCGGCTGATAGTGCAGCTCGAATTCGCCTGCCGGCAGCGCCTTGCGCAGATCCTGTTCCATGATGCGGCGGGTCTGCATCTGCAGGTCCATCACGGGTTCGAAGAAGCGGAACGTACCGCGGCCGTCGCTCTTGGCGCGGTAGAGCGCGAGGTCGGCGTTGCGCAACAATTTGTCGGGATTCGATCCATCGCCGGGACCGACCGAAATGCCGATGCTGACGCCGATCACGGCCTGCTGGCCGTCGATGTCATAGGGCTCGGTCAGCGCGTCGATGACGCCCTGCGCCAATGCAGTGGCATCGGCGGGGTCCGCGATCGCGGCCTGCACGATCACGAATTCGTCGCCGCCCATCCGCGCGATCGTGTCGACGTCGCCGACGAGCCCGCGCAACCGTTCGGCGACGGTCTGGAGCAGCTTGTCGCCGCAGGGATGGCCGAACGTATCGTTGACAGCCTTGAACTGATCGAGGTCGAGATGATGGACGGCTACCATTTCGCCGTGCTGAATCCTGCCCAGCACGTATTCGAGCCGATCGTTCAACAGCACCCGGTTGGGCAAATCGGTCAGCGCATCGTGGTGCGCCATGTATTCGATCTTGACCTCGGACTGGCGCTGCTCGGTGATGTCCTCATGCGTCGCGACCCAGCCGCCGCCGGGCATCGGCCGGTGGCGGATCTTGATCGTGCGCCCGTCCTGCAATCCGACAATGCTGTCTTTTGCTTCGTTGGAGACCGCGACGTCGTTGCGCCAGCGGAGGTATTCTTCTCGTGTCATGGCCGGAAAGCTGCCGGCTTCGATGCGCAGATCGACGATCTCGGTCAGCTTCATGCCGGGGTGGACGCGGTCGGCGGGAATATTATAGATCTCGACGAAGCGGTCGTTGCAGACGATCAGGCGGTGGTCGGAATCGAAGAAGCAAAGCCCCTGCGACATGTTGTTGATGGCGGTGTCGAACTGGAAGTTCCTGACGCGCAGCGTCTCTTCCTGCTCCTTGCCGAGTTCGTATTGTTTCTTCAGCCGGGCATTGAGCTCTTCACGCTCGGTGATGTCCTCATGGGTCGCCATGCCGCCGCCGCCGGGCACCGGGTAGACGGTGTAGGCGATGATCCGGCCGTCAGCGAACTTCTGCACCGTGGTGTCGAGTGCGATGTCGCGGCCGACGCGCTCACGGATGTAATCATCAGGGGCGACCTGCACCTTCAGGCCGAGATCCAGCCGATGCCGGATCAGTTCACTGGTCGGTGTGCCCGGCTTCACCTGTTCAGGCGATAGCCCGTACATTTCCCTGTAACGCTCGTTGCAGAAAACGACTTCGCGTTTCTCGTCGAAAATGACGATTCCGAGCGATAAATGATTGATCGCCTCTTCGAGCCGCGCACTCAAATGCGCCGACCGCGGGGCGGTTATCTGGCCGTGATCCGTCATATAGCGTTTCCCCAGCCGCCAATGGCGGCTCTCCTCCCGACAGGAGAACGGCCATTAGAAGCCCAAGCTGGTGAATCGCCTCTTCGGGATGGGCAAATGCGCGCCGGTTCTTCGCAACTTGCTCAACGGGGCGTTAACGCCGTTTTAACACGTACAGGATGCCGGCAGCCGTTCGGAAAACCTAGGCGGGGTCCACCAAAATCACCCTGACGTCATTGACGTTGGTGAGCGTCGGGCCGGTCAGCAGGAGATCGCCGGTGGCTGAAAAGAACGCGGTGGCGTCGTTGTTGGCGAGATAGGCCGCAGGCGAGAGGCCGAGCGACTTCATCTTCGCAAACGTGGCCTGATCGATCACGGCGCCGGCCGGATCGGTTGCGCTGCCGGCGCCGCCGTCGGCGCCGTCGGTGTCCGCGGCCAGCGCCACGATGCCGGGGCTGTCCTTCAGAAGATCCGCCAGCGCCAGCGCATATTCCTGGTTGGGGCCGCCACGGCCATTGCCGCGCACGGTCACCGTGAGTTCGCCGCCCGAAAGGATCGCGATGCGTTTGCCTTCGCTGCGTGCCTTCAGCGCCAGGCGCGCATGATCGGCCGCAACATCGCGCGCCTCGCCTTCGAGGTCCGCGCCGAGGCCGATGACCTCATAGCCGGCGTCCTTCGCGACCTTGATGGCCGCGTCGAGCGAAGCCTTCGGTTTCGCGATCATCTCGAATTGCGCGCGGGCAAACGCGCCATCGCCGGGCTTGCAGCTCTCGTTGCCGGGGTCTTCGAGGGCGCGCCTGACGGCATCGTCGACCGTGAGATTATACCTCGCCACCAGCGCGCGGGCGTCCGCCAGCGTACTCGGATCCGGCACCGTCGGTCCCGATGCGATCGCGGACGGGTCGTCATGCGGCACGTCGGAGATCGCGAGCGTCACGATTTCGGCGGCGCGCTGTCCGGCGCGGGCCAGCCGGCCGCCCTTGATCCGCGACAGATGCTTGCGGACGATATTCATCTCGCCGATCGGCGCGCCCGAACGCAACAAGGCGCGGTTCACCTGCTGCTTCTGTGCGAACGAAACGCCCTCGGCCGGCGCGATCCAGTTGGCGGAGCCGCCGCCGGAGAGCAGCACCAGCAGCAGATCGTCAGCGGTTGCCTCGGCGGCGAGACGCAGCGTTTCGTCGGCGGCTTTCAGCCCGGCTTCGTCGGGCACGGGATGGCCGGCCTCGACGACCCTGATCCGCCGCGTCGGCACGCCGTGGCCGTGCCGCGTGGTGGCAAGGCCGGTCAGTCGCGACGGATCGAGCGCCAGCGTATCGAGATAGTGCCGCTCGGCCGCAGCGGCCATCGCTGCCGCGCCCTTGCCGGCGGCGAGGCAGATCACCTTACCCTTCGGCGCCGGGCGCAGATGCGCCGACAGCACGACGTCGGGATGCGCGGCCGCCACGGCCGCATCGAAGATCGCACGCAAGAGGGGACGCCGGTCGGTCATGGTCTGCACGGGGACGAAGAGGGACGGGAGGTCTGGTTATCCATCCAAACGCTGCAAAAGAAAACCCCCGCAGGGTGTTCCTGCGGGGGCGGTCCGGCCCGCGAATGGGCCGATTGGTCTTTCGAATAGTTAGCCGCCGACGTCTCCGCTCATGATCTCGCCAAACAGCTCCCACGCTTCGCCCTTGAACTTCTGCAGTTGGACCTGCGAGATCGGAGCGAAGTCGGTCGGGCTGGTGTTGACCTTGATGCCGGGCAACAGGCCGCCGAGCTCGAGCCCCTTGATGTTGGCGGCCTGTTTCATGACGTTTTCACGCGTCAGATCATCGCCGCACGCCTTGAGCACGTGAACAAGTCCCTGGGCAACGGTGTAACCAAACATCACCGATCCATCGATCCGGTTACCTTCCGGGAAATACTTCGCCAGGAATTCATCGAAGGCCTTCATGCCGGCGTCGTCTTTCCACTGCGGGTCGGACGTGTCCTTGAGGTAGGCGGAGGAGATGATGCCCTGGCTGGCTTCGAAACCGGCGGGCTTCATGACGGCGCCAATCGAGGCCGAGACGTTGTTGAGGAAGTGCGTGGGCTTCCAGCCGATCTCGGCGTTCTTCTTGATCGCCTGCGCCGCAAATTTCGGCGTGGTGATGTTGATGAACACGTCGGCGCCGGTCGCTTTCATCTTGACGATGTGGGAGTCGATGGTCGGTTCGGAGACTTCGTAGCTTTCCTCGATGACGATCATCGACGCGGCCTTGGCGCCGAGTCCGTCCTTGAAGCCCTTCAGGTAGTCCTTGCCGTAGTCGTCGTTCTGATAGAGCACGCCGATCTTGGCATTCGGAAAATTCTTCAGGATGTACTTGGCGTAGATGATGGTTTCGCTCTGGTAGTTGGGCTGCCAGCCCATCGTCCACGGGAAGGTCTTCGGATCGTTCCACTTGGTGGCGCCGGTCGCGACGAACAGTTGCGGCACCTTCTTGGTGTTCAGGTATTTCTGGATCGCCGTGTTCGGCGGCGTACCGAGCGGGTTGAAGACGAGCAGGACTTCATCGCTCTCGACCAGCTTGCGCGCCTGTTCCACCGTCTTCGGCGGGCTATAGGCGTCGTCATAGCTGATGAAGTTGATCTTGCGGCCGTTGATGCCGCCCTCGGCGTTGACCTTCTTGAAGTAGGCCTCTTCGGTCTTGCCGATCACACCATAGGCGGAAGCCGGTCCGCTGTAGGGCATGATGTTGCCGATCTTGATCTCGGTATCGCTCGCGCCGGGGTCGTATTTCTTCTGTGCGAGAACGCTGCTCGAAGTTGCCGCGAGTAGTCCAAACGCGGTCGAAACAACCGCAAGTTTTTTCATTGTGGACATTTCTGTCTCTCCCTTTTCATTTATTAAATCTAACCGTCAGGCCCCTTCAACGAAGCTCTTTTGACGACGTCGTGATTAGCATCTTGCCGCAAGCCTCACAACAAAAAGCCCCTGCGGCAAGGCCGCAGGGGCTGCTTCTTCAGCAGGCAGGCGTGAGCGGCGTTAGCCGCCGACGTCGCCCGAGAGAATCTCGCCGAAGCGTTCCCAGGTCTCGCCCTTGAACCTCATCAATTGCAATTGCGAGATCGGGGCAAAATCGGTCGCTGACGTGTTGACCTTGACCCCGGGCAGCAGGCCGCCGAGTTCGAGGTCCTTGATGCTGGCCGCCTGCTTCATGACGTTTGCGCGGGTCAGGTCGTCGCCGCAGGCCTTCAACACATGCACCAGGCCTTGAGCGACGATATAGGCGTACATCACCGACGCATCGGCCCGGTTGGCTTCCGGATAATACTTGTCCAGGAACTCGTTCCAGGCCTTCATCCCGGCATCGTCCTTCCACTGCGCGTCGGTCGGATCCTTGAAGTATTGCGACGAGATGATGTCCTGCCCGTTCTCGAAGCCGGCCGGCTTCATCACGCTGCCGATCGAGCCCGAGACGTTGTTGAGGAAGTGCAGCGGCTTCCAGCCGATCTCGGCGTTCTTCTTGATCGCCTGCGCCGCGAACTTCGGCGTGGTGATGTTGAAGAAGACGTCGGCGCCGGACGACTTCAGCTTGACGATGTGGGAGTCGATCGTCGGTTGGGAGACCTCGTAGCTCTCCTCCAGGACGATCATCGATGCGGCCTTGGCGCCAAGTCCGTCCTTGAAGCCTTTCAGATAGTCCTTACCGTAATCGTCGTTCTGATAGAGGATGCCGATCTTGGCGTTCGGATTGTTCTTCAGGATGTACTTGGCGTAGATCTGCGACTCGCTCTGGTAGTTGGGCTGCCAGCCCATGGTCCAGGGGAACTCCTTGGGGTCGTTCCACTTGGTTGCGCCGGTTGCGACGAATAATTGCGGTACCTTCTTCGTGTTCATATATTTCTGGATCGCGGTGTTCGGCGGGGTGCCCAGCGAATTGAACACGAGCAGCACCTCGTCACTCTCGACCAGCTTGCGCGCTTGCTCCACCGTCTTCGGCGGGCTGTAGGCGTCGTCATAGCTGATGAAGTTGATCTTGCGGCCGTTGATGCCGCCCTCGGCGTTGATCTTCTTGAAATATGCCTCTTCGGTTTTTCCGATCACGCCGTAGGCGGAGGCCGGCCCGCTGTAAGGCATGATGTTGCCGATCTTGATCTCGGTGTCGGACGCGCCGGTGTCGTATTTCTTTTGTGCCAATGCGCCGCTGCTGGTCGCGGCGAGCAATGCGAGGGCAGCCGCAAAGGCTCCCAGTCGCGAGTTGATAACGGACATTTTGATCTCCCTAGGATCAGGATGGATGTGTCATCTTCTTTTTGTTTGGAGCGCTTGGCGGCTCTTGGATCGCATTGAATACCTTTCGGCTCCGTCCAGCAACAAAAAGCCCCCCGCGACGGCGTCGCGGGGGGCGATATTTAGTCTGATCCCCGGGAAACTACCGTCCCGCGGAATATTAATTAATGGCCGGCCTCACCGCTGATGACGTCGCCGAACAGGTCCCACTTCTCGCCCTTGAAGCGCATCATCTGAAGCTGCTCGATCGGCGCGAAGTCGGTGGCCGACGTGTTGATCCTGACGCCCGGCAGCAGCGTGTCGGGTGTGAAGTCCTTCAGGTTTGCAGCCTGTTTCATGATGTTGGCGCGGGTCAGATCGTCGCCGCACATTTCGAGGACCTTGGTCAGGGTCTGGGCTGCGCCATAGCCATAGATCACCTGGCTGTTGGTGCGGTCGGCGTCCGGATAGTACTTGTCCAGGAAGGCGAGAAACTTCTTCATCCCGGGGTCGTCTTTCCATTGCACATCGCCGGCGTCCTTGGCGTAGTGCGCCGAAAGGACGCCTTGTCCGTTCTCGAAGCCCGCCGGCTTCATGACCGCGCCTACCGACGTCGAGACGTTGGCCACGATCTGGAGCGCCTTCCAGTCGATCTCGGCCATCTTCTTGATGGTCTGCGCCGCAAATTTCGGCGTCGTGATGCTGATCAGGACGTCCGCGCCGCTGGCCTTGAGCTTGACGATATGGTTGTCGATCGTCGGTTCCGAGATTTCGTAGCTTTCCTCGGCGATGATCGCCGATACCTTGGCGCCGAAGCCGTCCTTCAGGCCCTTGAGGTAGTCCTTGCCGAAATCGTCGTTCTGGTAGAGCACGGCGACCTTGGCGTCGGGCTTTTCCTTCATCAGGAATTTCGCGTAGATACGCGCTTCGCTCTGATAGCTGGGCAGCCATCCGATGGTCCACGGAAAGTGCGTCGGATCGTTCCACTTGGTGGCGCCGGTGGCGACGAACAGTTGCGGCACCTTTTTGGCGTTCAGATATTTGTGGATCGCGGTGTTGGACGGCGTGCCGAGGGCACTGAAGACCGCCAGCACCTCGTCGCTCTCGACGAGTTTGCGCACCTGTTCGACGGCCTTCGGCGGGCTGTAGGCGTCGTCATACGAGATGAACTTGATCTTGCGGCCGTTGATACCGCCGTTCTCGTTGATCATCTTGAAGTAGGCTTCTTCGCTCTTGCCTATGATGCCATAGGCGGAGGCGGGACCGCTGTAGGGCACGATGTTACCGATCTTGATTTCGGTATCGGTCGCACCGGTGTCATATTTCTTTTGGGCGAGTGCACTGCCGTTTGTGGCAGCGAAAGTCATGAGCGCCGTCCAGAAGGCGGCGCTTCTTATTGTTGCGGGACGCATTGTTTCTCCTGATTGCGGTTACTTCTTCAGTTTGCCGATGAGTTGCTGGGCAACCATCGCGACCTGCCTTGCGCCGTGCGGCACGAGGAAGATGACGAGGAATAGAAGCACGCCGAATACGGCGCCGGAGAGGCCCTTCGAGATATGCTCGGCGATATTCGGCACGAAGATGATGAAGGCGGACCCGACGATCGAGCCCGGCAGCCAGCCGACGCCGCCGACGACCATGCCGAGGAACAGCGAGATCGCGAGCGTGATGGTGTAGCCGTCCGGCGCCACGAACTGCACCGCGATGGCGCCGAGACCGCCGGCAACGCCGGTGATGCCGGCCGAGACGCCGAACGCCAGCGTCTTGTACAGCGCGACGTCGACGCCCATCGCGGATGCCGCGATCTCGTTGTCGCGGATCGCCATGAAGGCGCGGCCCGAGCGCGATTTCAGCAGGTTGACCGAGGCGATGTAGATCCCGATCGCGACCACGAGCGTGAAATAATACAGCCACCTGTCCTGGGATATCGGCAGGCCAAACGGCGCATCGGGCTTGGTCACGACCAGCCCCTGCACGCCACCGGTCCAGTGCTCGAAGAAGCCGAGCTTCAGCAATTGCGGCATGGCCACCGCCAGCGCAAAGGTCGCCAGCGCCAGATAGATGCCGCTCAAGCGCAGCGCCGGCTGACCGAACAAGAACCCGAAGCCAAAGCAGATAATGCCGGCAATGGGCAATGTCAGGGCGTAGTTCACGCCCATATGCTCCATCAGAATGGCGGAGGTGTAGGCGCCGACCGCGTAGAAGGCGCTTTGGCCCAGCGAAAACTGGCCGCTGCCGCCGGTCAGGATGTTCAGCGCCAGAACCGCCAGCGCGTAGATCAGCAACATCGTCATCTGGAAGACGAAGAAATTCTTCAAGAACATCGGTGCGATGATCAGCAACCCCAGCACCACGAGCGAGGTGCCGTAGCCCAGCGTCATGGCTCCCTTTGGGACGGCCTTGACCGCCGGTGCTTCGTTTGCGACTTCCTCAACTGCGCTCATGATCAAACTCGCTTCACGATGGGCCGGCCAAACAGGCCTGCCGGTTTGAGAACCAATACGGTGATGATAAGCGCCAGCGCGATCGGCAATTTCAGTTCATTGCCGACGCCGGGAATATAGGTCCCGGCGAGATTCTCGAACACGCCGACCAGAAAGCCCCCAACCACCGCTCCGAGCGGGCTGGTCAGGCCGCCGAGGACGGCCGCCGCAAACCCGTAGATCAGCACGCCGCCCATCATGTTGGGCTCCAGGAATACGACAGGTGCGATCAGGATGCCGGCGATCGCGCCGATCGCGGACGCCATGCCCCAGCCAAGCGCGATCATCCACGAGGTGTTGATGCCGACCAGCCGTGCCGATTCCGGCATCGCCGCGGCCGCGCGCATCGCAAGGCCGATCCGGGTGAATTGAAAGAACAGATAGAGCAGGATCAACAGTCCCACGGTGACGCCGATCATGCCGGCCTGATGGGTCGAGATCAGCTGACTGCCGAGAAAGGGCGAGGATCCGAACGGCGTCGGAAACTGCTTGATCGTGAAGTCCCAGGTCAGCCCGGCGACGCTGTTGACGATCGCAAACAATGCGATGAAGCCGGCGACATTGGTCAGGACCGGCGCCTTGGCAAGCGGCTTGAACAACATGCGTTCGATGGCGATGCCGCCTGCGAACGAGAACGCCAGCGTGAGAAGGAAGGCCCACCAATACGGCACCCCCCACTGCATCAGCTGCCAGGCGATGAATGTCGAGAACATCGCCATTTCGCCCTGGGCGAAATTGAGATGGTCGATCGCCTGGTAGATCATGACGACGGCGAGCGCCATGCAGGCATAGATCGCACCTGTGGCAATGCCAGCCAGGACTTGGTTGATGAAAAGTTCCACGGCTGCGTTCCTCAATAACCGAGATAGGATTTACGGACGTCTTCGTTGTTCGCGATTTCGGCAGCGCTTCCCGACATCACGATACGTCCGGTTTCAATAACGTAGGCCTTGTCCGCGAGCTCCAGCGCCAGTTGCGCGTTCTGCTCCACCACCAGAATGGTGACCTTGTCCTCGCGGTTGATCTTGCCGAGGATCTTGAACAGCTCGCGCACGATCAGCGGTGCGAGACCGAACGACGGCTCGTCCAGCAGCATCAGCCGCGGCCGCAGCATCAGCGCACGCGCGACCGCGAGCATCTGCTGCTCGCCGCCCGAGAGCGTGCCGGCTTGCTGGGTATGCCGTTCCTTCAGCACCGGGAAGTGCTCGTACATGCGCTCGATATCGGCCACCACGGTCTTCTTGTCGTTGCGGGTGATGGCGCCGAGCTGCAGGTTTTCCTCCACCGTCATGGTGGTGAAGGTGCCGCGGCCCTGCGGCACATGCGCGATGCCGAGGCGGACGACGTTTTCGGTGGATTTGCCGGAGAGCGGCTTGCCCTCGAACTCGATCGCACCGGTGGAGCGCACCATGTTGCAGATCGCGCGCAAGGTGGTGGTCTTGCCGGCGCCGTTGGCGCCGAGCAGCGTGGTCAGCGAGCCCTCGTTGAGCGAGAAGCTCAGGCCATGAAGCGCCTGGACCTGGCCGTAATAGGCGCGGAGATCCTTGATGTTGAGCATCGCGGTCATTGGTCCTTGCTCCCCAGATAGGCTTTGATGACATCCGGGTCGGCCTGGACCTGGGCCGGTGTTCCCTCGGCGAGCTTGCGGCCGAAGTTGAGGGCGACGACGTGGTCGGCGATCGACATCACCAGACCCATGTGATGCTCGACCAGCAGCACCGTCATGTGACGCTCGTCGCGAATGCGCTTGATCAGGTCGCCAAGCACGTGGACTTCTTCGTGATTGAGGCCGCCGGCGGGTTCGTCGAGCAGCAGGATCTTGGGATCCGCGGCCAGTGCGCGCGCCAGCTCGACACGTTTTTGGGTGCCGAACGGCAGGCCGGAGACGATGGTGTGGGCGACGTCATCGAGGCCGAGATAGGTAACGATCTCGTCGACGTGCTTGTTGAGTTCGGCCTCGCCACGACGCACCCAGCCCAGTCGCAAGGAGTCGCTGATGATGTCGCTGTTGGAACGGCAATGGGTGCCGACGCGAACGTTGTCGAGCACCGACAGATTGGGAAACAGCGCGACGTTCTGGAAGGTGCGGCCGATGCCGATCTCGGCGATCCGGTGCGGCGGACGCGTCAGGATGCTTACGCCTTCCATCAGGATATCGCCGGAGCTCGGCTGATAAAGTCGGGAGAGGCAGTTGAACAGCGTCGTCTTGCCGGCGCCGTTCGGTCCGATCAGGCCGAGGATTGCGCCCTTATGCATGTCAAAGGACACGCCATTCAACGCGATGATGCCGCCGAACACGACGCTGACGTCGCGAACCGCGAGCAGGGGAGAATTTCCCTGCGCGAGCTGTGCCTGCGTCATCTCGTCTCGCCCGCGCTGATCACGGAGCGGGAATGACTACGCGAAGATTTTCGCCGGTCGCGATGAAAGCTATCTGATCCCCTCGGACAAACGTGCAACTTTTCCTCCTGCTTTCAACTTCTTGTTTTCTGTTTTTTTGGATTGCGGGCCCGCGCCGCCCAACGCTGCCTCGATGTTCCTTACCATCGTCACAAGGCGCGGTCCAATATCGTTGATCAAGCGATCTTCCGTAAAACGGAAAGCGGGCGCGCCACAATTGAAGGCATAAGGTCCGGTTCCGTCGTTAAGCTTCAACGCCACACCCACCGCGTGCACATCTTCCTGCCATTCGCCGGCGGAGATCGTGAATCCCTGACGCGCAACCATTTCACCCGCGCGTTCGATGCCATCGCGCATCCGCGACCAGCGGCTGCCGTAATGATCGCGCAATTCGCGCAGCAAAGTGGCGCGCTCGTCGTCGGGCAGCGCCCAGATAAAGGCGCGCCCCATCGCGGTGGTCGCGATCGGTACTCGCGAACCGACGTCGAGCTGCACGCCGAGCAACCCGTTACGGCTCTGCCCGAAATAGATCATGCTGTAACGGTCGCGTCCGCCGACCGCGACGGCGCCGCCGGTCTCGCGCATCAGTTCTTCACGATAGGGTTCGGACAAATGCCGAACGCCGAGATTGGCCAGGGCGGCATACCCCAGCGCCATAGCTGATGGCGCAAGCTGATACTTCTCGAAGCGCGGAACGGGTGTAAGATAACCCAGCTTGGTCAGGGTGTAGGTCAGCCGGGAAATGGTTGGCTTCGGCAAATTGGTACGGGCGGCAAGTTCTTGATTGCCGAGAAGCCCGTCGTTGGGATGGAATGCGCGCAACACATCAAGTCCGCGGGAAAGCGCGACGACGAAGCTGCGATCGGTCGCCACTTTTTTCCCCGGACGCTTCATTACCCGCTACTGCTGATGAGCTCGTTGACAAGGGACGTGCTTCAAAATAACCCTCCGTGTCAAGATGTGGAATTAAATTTCGCAGTGCGAAATTGACGAAAAGACGGCCGTAGCTACTCAACGCAAGTCGAGCGGCATCCAAGAACAAACGATCCAGAGAACAAACGATCCAGGGAGAGTCCCGTGAACGAAGTGGTAAAACTCGAACGTCAAGACGCCATCGCCATCGTCACGGTCAACAGTCCTCCGGTCAACGCGCTGAGCGCCGCGGTGCGCGGCGGCATCTTCGAATGCATGAAGAGCGCGATTGCCGATGCCGAAGTGAAGGCGATCGTGCTGACCTGCGGCGGCCGCACCTTCATCGCCGGCGCCGACATCACCGAATTCGGCAAGCCGCCGAAGCCGCCCGGTCTCGCCGAAGTGCTTGTCCTGATGGAGAACTCGCCGAAGCCGATCATTGCCGCCATTCACGGCACCGCGCTCGGCGGCGGCCTCGAAGTCGCGCTGGCATGCCACTATCGCGTCGCGACCAAGGAAGCCAAGCTCGGCCTGCCCGAAGTGAAGCTCGGCCTGCTGCCGGGCGCCGGCGGTACCCAGCGGCTGCCGCGCGCGGTCGGCCCCGAACTCGCGGTCAAGATGATCGTCAGCGGCGATCCGATCGGCGCGGCGGAAGCGCTCAAGAACGGCCTGATCGAGGAAATCGTCGAAGGCCCGGCCGTCGGCGGCGAGGCCTTTGCCCGCAAGGTGCTGGCGGAGAAGCGCCCCTTGCGCAAGCTGCGCGACGACGACTCCAAGCTCGCGGCGGCCAAGGCCGACATTTCGATCTTCACCAATGCGGTCGCAGCCCTGACCAAGAAGGCGCGCGGGCTCGAAGCGCCGTTCGCCGCAGCCGATGCGGTGCGCGCCGCCATCGAACTGCCGTTCGACGAAGGGCTGAAGAAGGAGCGCGAAGGTTTCCTCAAGCTGGTGTCGAGCGACCAGTCCAAGGCGCAGCGCTACGCGTTCTTCTCCGAGCGCGAAGCCGCCAAGATCGCCGGCGTGCCCGAGGGCACCAAGCCGCGTCCCGTCGAGCGCGTCGCCATCATCGGCGCCGGCACCATGGGCGGCGGTATCGCGATGTCGTTCGCCAATGCCGGTATTCCGGTGACGCTGATCGAGACCGGCGAAGAGCAGCTCAAGCGCGGCATGGGCGTGATGCAGAAGAATTACGAGGCGACCGCCGCGCGCGGCGGCATCCCCGCGGATGCCCCGGCCAAGCGCATGGGCCTGATCACGGGCGTGGTCGGCCTGGAGAACGTCAAGGATGCTGACCTGGTGATCGAAGCCGTGTTCGAAACCATGGCGGTGAAGAAGGAAGTGTTCGAGGCGCTCGACAAGTACGCCAAGCCCGGCGCGGTGCTGGCCTCCAACACCTCGTATCTCAACATCGACGAGATCGCGAAGGTGACAAAACGTCCGCAGGACGTGCTCGGCATGCACTTCTTCTCGCCGGCCAACGTGATGAAGCTGTGCGAGATCGTGCGCGCCGACAAGACCGCGCCGGATGCGCTGACGACCGCCGTTTCGATCGCGCGCAAGATCGCAAAGGTGCCGGCCGTGGTCGGCGTCTGCGACGGCTTTGTCGGCAACCGCATGCTGGCGCAGCGCGGCAAGCAGTCGGAAAAGCTGCTGTTCGAAGGCGCGCTGCCGCAGCAGGTCGACGCCGTGGTGACGAAGTTCGGCATGCCGATGGGCCCGTTCGCGATGAGCGATCTCGCCGGCCTCGATATCGGCTGGCGTTCGCGCAAGGACCGCGGCATCAAGTCGGAAATCGCCGACGCGCTGTGCGAGGCCGGCCGCTTCGGCCAGAAGACCGGCAAGGGCTACTACAAGTATGAAGCCGGCTCCCGCGCGGCGCTGCCCGATCCGGAAGTCGAAAAGCTGATCGACGAGACGCTGCTGCGTCTCGGCCGCAAGAAGCGCGTCGTCAGCGACGACGAGATCCTCGAGCGCATGATGTACCCGATGATCAACGAGGGTGCGCGCATCCTCGAAGAGGGCATCGCGGCGCGTCCGAGCGACATCGACGTGATCTGGCTCTACGGCTATGGCTGGCCGATCTATCGCGGCGGCCCGATGTTCTATGCCGACCAGGTCGGCCTCAAGCACATCGCCGATCGGCTGTCCTATTACGCCAAGGAGACCAACGATCCCTCGCTGGAGCCGTCGCCGCTGCTCAAGCGCCTCGCCGCCGAAGGCAAGACCTTTGCGTCGCTGGCCGCGCAGTCGAAGGCGGCTTGATGGGCTCCACTCCCACCGTCACTGCGTGCGATTCCGCGGGTGCGCCACGAGGCGCAAGCCCGGAATCCATTGACCACGGGATGTGGCTGACGGATTCCGGGCTTGGCGCTTCGGGCCATCCCGGAATGACGACCTCTAGAGTTTTGCAGAAGGCCGCATGACCCATCCCGGCGAGCAGTTCTATCCGCAAGGCGTCCGCTGGGACGATCCGATCGCGCGCGGCACGCTGCCTGATCTGTTGTCGACAGGCGGCCGCCGAATTCGGCTCGCGGCCGGCGCATCGAATTCCGCGACCGGCCGATCAGCTACAGCGAACTCGAAGCGCTGGTCGAGACGGCGGCCAGCGCCTTCCTGCGCGCCGGCTACGGCAAGGACACATTCGGTCGCGCTGTTCCTCGGCAATTCGCCGGATCATCCCGTCAATTTCTTCGGCGCGCTGAAGGCGGGCGCCCGCGTCGTGCATCTGTCGCCGCTCGACGGCGAGATCGCGCTGTCGCACAAGCTCACGGATTCCGGCGCGCGCGTGCTCGTCACCAGCAACCTCTCGGCGCTGCTGCCGACCGCGCTGAAATTTCTCGACAAGGGCCTGCTCGACCGCCTGATCGTCTGCGAGGACGACGACTGGGGCAAGGTCGGCACGCCGCAGACGGCGCTGCCCGATAATCCCGCGATCATCACCTACAGGCAGTTCATCGACGGCGCGACCAAGCCGGCGCAATGGCCTGCCATCAGCGCCGATGACGTCGCGCTGCTGCAATATACCGGCGGCACCACCGGCCTGCCGAAGGGCGCGATGCTCAGCCACGGCAATCTGACCTCGGCGGTGTCGATCTACGACGTCTGGGGCAAGCCGTCGCGCGCCGAGCGCAACGCGATCGAGCGCGTGATCTGCGTGCTGCCGCTGTTCCACATCTTCGCGCTGACCGTGGTGCTGCTCTCCGCGATCCGGCGCGGCCATCTGATCTCGCTGCACCAGCGCTTCGACGTCGAAGCCGTGATGCGCGACATCGAGGTCAAGCGCGCCACCGCGTTCCCCGGCGTGCCGACCATGTGGATCGCGATCGCGGCACTGCCCGATCTCGACAAGCGCGATCTGTCGTCGCTGGTCAGCGTCGGCTCCGGCGGCGCGCCGCTGCCGGTCGAAGTCGCAAAGATTTTCGAGCGCAAGGTCGGCATGAAGCTGAAGAGCGGCTGGGGCATGACCGAGACCTGCTCGCCCGGCACCGCGCATCCCAAGGAAGGGCCGGACAAGCCCGGCTCGATCGGGCTGATGCTGCCCGGCATCGAGATGGACGTGGTGTCGCTGGACGATCCCGACCAAATTGATGCCGGTCGGCGAGGTCGGCGAAATCCGCATCCGCGGGCCGAACGTCACCAAGGGCTACTGGAACCGGCCGAAGGAAACCGCGGAAGCCTTCGTCGGCGACCGCTTCCTCACCGGCGACATCGGCTACATGGACGCCGACGGCTATTTCTATCTGGTCGACCGCAAGAAGGACATGATCATCTCCGGCGGCTTCAACGTCTATCCGCAGATGATCGAGCAGGCGATCTACACCCATCCGTCCGTGCAGGAAGTGATCGTGATCGGCATTCCCGACGATTATCGCGGCGAGGCCGCAAAAGCCTTCATCAAGCTGCGCGCGGACGCAAAGCCGTTCACGGTGGACGAATTGCGCGCCTTCCTCGCCGGCAAGCTCGGCAAGCACGAGATTGCCGGCCGCGGTCGAGTTCGTCGAGGAACTGCCGCGCACGCCGGTCGGCAAACTGTCGCGCCACGAATTGCGCATGCAGCAATCGTCGCCGCAGGCGCACACAGCTCAAGAAAGACGTCGCTTAGCTCAGAGTGTAATTCATTCGCTCACAGGAGGATCCGATGGATCTCGCTTTCAGCAAGGAAGAAATCGCGTTTCGTGAGGAGGTGCGGGCCTTCTTCCGGGACAACGTGCCGCCGGAAACGCGGCGCAAGATGGTGGAGGGCCGTCACCTCTCCAAGGACGAGATGGTCGCCTGGTGGCGCATCCTGAACAAGAAGGGCTGGGGCGTCTCGCACTGGCCGAAGGAATATGGCGGCACCGGCTGGACCTCGGTGCAGCACTACATCTTCAACGAAGAGCTGCAGATGCATCCGGCGCCGGCGCCGCTCGCCTTCGGCGTCAGCATGGTCGGCCCGGTCATCTACACCTTCGGCAACGAGAAGCAGAAGAAGCAGTATCTGCCGCGCATCGCCAATGTCGACGACTGGTGGTGCCAGGGCTTTTCGGAGCCCGGCTCCGGCTCCGACCTCGCCTCGCTGAAGACCAAGGCCGAGCGCAAGGGCGACAAGTACATCATCAACGGCCAGAAGACCTGGACCACGCTCGCCCAGCACGCCGACATGATCTTCTGCCTGTGCCGCACCGACACCAATGCGAAGAAGCAGATGGGCATCTCCTTCATCGTGTTCGACATGAAGTCGAAGGGCGTCACCGTGCGCCCGATCGAGACCATCGACGGCGGCCATGAGGTCAACGAAGTGTTCTTCGACGACGTCGAGGTGCCGGTCGAGAATCTGATCGGCGAGGAGAACAAGGGCTGGGATTACGCAAAATTCCTGCTCGGCAACGAGCGCACCGGCATCGCCCGCGTCGGCGTCTCCAAGGAGCGGCTGCGCCGCATCAAGGAGCTCGCCTCCAAGGTCGAATAGAAGGGGCGGCAAGCCGGTGATCGAGGACCAGGGTTTCCGCGAAAAACTCGCGGCCTGCGAGATCGAGCTGAAGGCGCTCGAGCTGACGCAGCTCCGCGTCGTCGCCGACGAAGGCAAGCACGGCAAGGGCAAGCCCAATCCGGCGTCCTCGGTGCTGAAGATCAAGGGTTCGGAAATCCAGCAGACCACCACCGAACTTTTGATGGAAGTGATCGGCCCGTTCGCCGCGCCCTACGACGTGCATGGCGACGACGGCTCCAACGAGACCATGGACTGGACCGCCCAGATCGCGCCGAGCTACTTCAACAACCGCAAGGTCTCGATCTACGGCGGCTCCAACGAGATCCAGCGCAACATCATCACCAAGGCGGTGCTGGGGCTTTGAGCTTCTGCTCCCTCGCCCCGCGCTTCGCGGGGAGAGGGTTGGGGTGAGGGGCTCTCTACGCAGCGGACTATCAGGGCTCGTACGCCCTGAACGCCGTCGCGAGTGCTGCGATCCCTCGCCGCAAGTCGGGGGATGACGATGGGACGTTCGCTACTAGCATTATGCCCAGGGATGACTTGAGAAAGTAAAAGAACATGGATTTTGATTTGTCCGAGGAGCAGCGCCTTCTCAAGGAAAGCATCGACGGTCTGTTGACCGACTCCTACGATTTCGATGCGCGCAAGAAGTACCAGAAGGAGAAGGGCGGCTGGAGCAAGGCCGTCTGGGGCAAGCTCGCCGAGCAGGGCCTGCTCGGCCTGCCGTTCGCGGAAGCCGATGGCGGCTTTGGCGCCGGCGCGGTCGAGACCATGATCGTGATGGAAGCGCTCGGCAAGGCGCTGGTGCTGGAGCCGTATCTCGCCACCGTCGTGATCGGCGGCGGCTTCCTGCGCCATGGCGGCTCGGCCGAGCAGAAGGCCGCGCACATTCCCGGCATCATCGACGGCAGCAAGACCTTTGCCTTCGCGCAGCTCGAGAAGAACTCGCGCTACGATCTCGGCGACGTCGCCACCACGGCCAAGAAGAAGGGCGCGGGATGGGTCATCGACGGCGAAAAGTTCGTCGTGCTCAACGGCGAGAACGCCGACACGCTTGATCGTCACCGCGCGCACCAAGGGCGGCCAGCGCGACAAGAGCGGCATCGGCGTGTTTCTGGTGCCGGCGAACGCCAAGGGCGTCACCCGCAAGGGCTATCCGACCCAGGACGGCCTGCACGCCGCCGACATCACCTTCACCGGCGTCGAGGTCGGTGCCGATGCTGCGATCGGCGATCCCGAGAACGGCCTCGCCCTGGTCGAGCGCGTGGTGGACGAAGCCCGCACCGCGATGTGCGCGGAAGCGGTCGGCGCGATGGATGAGTCGCTGAAGAGCACCGTCGAATATCTCAAAACGCGAAAACAGTTCGGCGTGCCGATCGGCAGCTTCCAGACCCTGCAGCACCGCGCCGCCGACATGTTCGTGGCGCTCGAGCAGGCCCGCAGCATGTCGATGTTCGCGACCATGGCGGCCGATTTCGACAGCGCCAAGGAGCGCGCCACCGCGGTCGCCGCCGCCAAGGTGCAGATCGGCAAGTCCGGCAAGTTCATCGGCCAGCAGTCGATCCAGCTTCACGGCGGCATCGGCATGACCCAGGAAGCCAAGATCGGCCACTACTTCAAGCGGCTGACCATGATCGAAAACACCTTTGGCGACACCGACTACCACCTCCGCCGCGTCACCGACGCGGGCGGGTTGGTGTAGTTCCCTGCCGTAGCCCGGATGGAGCGAAGCGAAATCCGGGACCACTCTAACGCCGCCCCGGATTGCGCTTCGCTCCATCCGGGCTACGACAGCACATCGTCGTTGCGGGGCACGATGTGCCCCGTCATTGCGAGCGAGCGAAGCAATCCATAGCGCCGCAAAGTCGGATGGATTGCTCGTCGCTTCGTCTGCGCAAACGCTCGGTCTGACGCAGCAATGACGGACGAGAAATAGGGAGCAACAACAATGAAAAACACCCCGTTCGATCTCACCGGAAAAGTCGCCGTCATCACCGGCTCCAGCCGCGGCATCGGCCGTTCCTCCGCCGAACTGCTGGCCAAACTCGGCGCAAAGGTCGTGATCTCCAGCCGCAAGGCGGACGCCTGCCACGAAGTCGCCGAAGGCATCAAGAAGGCCGGCGGCGACGCCCATGTCATTCCCTGCAACATCTCGCGCCGCGAGGAAGTCGAGGCGCTGATCGCGGGCACGACAAAACATTACGGCAAGGTCGACATCCTCGTCTGCAACGCCGCGGTCAATCCGTATTACGGCCCGCTGCTCGACATCAAGGACGAGGCCTTCGACAAGATCATGGGCTCCAACGTCAAGAGCAACATCTGGCTCTGCGCGCTGGCGATCCCGCAGATGGCCGAGCGCGGCAACGGCTCGGTGGTGATCATCTCCTCCATCGGCGGCTTGCGCGGCTCCACCGTGATCGGCGCCTACGGCATTTCGAAAGCGGCCGATTTCGCGCTGTGCCGCAGCCTCGCCGGCGAATGGGGCCCGAAAGGCGTCCGCGTCAATTGCGTGGCGCCGGGCCTGGTCAAGACCGATTTCGCCAAGGCGCTGTGGGAAGATCCGGAAATGCTCAAGCGCCGCACCGCCGGCACGCCGCTTCGCCGCATCGGCGAGCCCGACGAAATCGCCGGTGCGGTGGCCTATCTCGCCTCAGATGCCTCGACCTTCATGACCGGCCAGACCATCGTGGTCGACGGCGGCGTGACGACCGCGGCGACGTAGTTGTTCTTCCCTCTCCCCTTGCGGGGGAGGGTCGACGCTCATGAAATGAGCGGCGGGGTGGGGTGACGGTCTCTCCACTCGAACAGTGCCCGAGCTGAGAGACCGTCACCCCACCCCGTCTCACTTTCGCTGCGCTCCACGCCGACCCTCCCCCTCAAGGGGAGGGGAAGAGAACGGCGCCGCTCCCCCATATTGACCTTCGCCTCCCAATCGGATTGCCTCTTGCGCAACCAAAACCTCCCGGGGAAGCAACGCCATGTCCTTCGTTCTGGCCATCGATCAGGGCACCACGTCCTCGCGCGCCATCGTGTTCCGCAGCGACATCTCCATCGCCGCCACCGCGCAGCAGGAATTCCCGCAGCATTTCCCGGCCTCGGGCTGGGTCGAGCACGAGCCCGAGGACATCTGGACCTCGACGGTCACGGTCTGCCGCGAGGCGCTGGAAAAAGCCGGCCTCAACGCCAAGGACATCGCCGCGATCGGCATCACCAACCAGCGCGAGACCACCGTGGTGTGGGACCGCGCCACGGGGCAGGCGGTGCACCGCGCCATCGTCTGGCAGGACCGCCGCACATCAGACATCTGCGCCAAACTGAAGAGCTGAAGGCCACGAGCCCGACGATTTCGGCCAAGACCGGCCTGATCATCGATCCCTATTTCTCCGGCACCAAAGTCGCATGGATTCTCGACCACGTGCCGGGCGCGCGCGAACGCGCCGGCCGCGGCGAATTGATGTTCGGCACCGTCGATTGCTATCTGCTGTGGCGGCTGACCGGCGGCCGTGTGCACGCCACCGACGCCACCAACGCCTCGCGCACGCTGCTGTTCAACATCCACACCGGCGAATGGGACGACGAACTCCTGAAAATCCTGCGCGTGCCGCGCTCGATGCTGCCGGAGGTGAAAGACTCCTCCGCCAAGTTCGGCGACAGCGACCCGAGCCTGTTCGGCGGCGCGATCGCGATTTCAGGCATCGCCGGCGACCAGCAGGCCGCGACCATCGGCCAGGCCTGCTTCACGCCCGGCATGATCAAGTCGACCTACGGCACCGGCTGCTTCGCGCTGCTCAACACCGGCACCACGCCGGTCGCCTCGAAGAACAAGCTGCTCACCACCATCGCCTATCAGCTCAACGGCAAACGCACCTACGCGCTCGAAGGCTCGATCTTCGTCGCAGGCAGCGCCGTGCAATGGCTGCGCGACGGCCTCGGCATCATCAAGCAGGCGTCCGAAACCGGCCCGCTCGCCGACAAATCCGATTCCATGCAGAGCGTCTATCTGGTGCCGGCCTTCGTCGGCCTCGGCGCCCCCTACTGGAATCCCCGCGTCCGCGGCGCGCTGTTCGGCCTCACCCGCAACACCGGCCCCGCCGAACTCGCGCATGCCGCGCTGGAAAGCGTCTGCTACCAGACCTTCGATCTCCGCGAAGCGATGCGCGCCGACTGGCCGGGCGAGAAGGCCGCCAACGTGCTCCGCGTCGACGGCGGCATGACGGCGTCCGACTGGACCATGCAGCGCCTCGCCGATCTGCTCGACGCCCCGGTCGATCGCCCGATGATCCAGGAAACCACCGCGCTCGGCGCCGCCTATCTCGCCGGGCTACAGGCCGGCGTCTATCCCGAGCCCGCAAAGTTCGCCGACAACTGGCGGCTGGAACACCGCTTCAAGCCGGCGATGAGCGCGGCGACGCGCGAGCGGAAGCTCGCGGGTTGGGCGAGGGCGGTGAAGGGCGTGCTGGCGAGCGATGAGGGGGAGTAGCGCCGGATGATCCTGCCCGACGGCTATTCCGACGTTCCCGCCGGCAAGATCGCCGCCGTCGTCACGCATCTGGAGATGACCGCGCGCCCCGCGCCGCGTCCGGATCCCGCCGGCGCATGGTCGCTGCGCCGGGTTGAGACGCCGCCGCTCGACTGGTTTCGCGATCTCTATCGCCGCGTCGGCGATGAATGGTTGTGGTTCTCGCGGATACGAATGCCGGATGCCGAACTGTCCGCGATCATTCACTCGCCGCTGGTGGAAGTGTACGCGCTGGAACACGAAGGCCGCGACGAAGGCCTGCTCGAACTGGACTTTCGCGACGCCGGCCAATGCGAACTCGTCTTCTTCGGCGTCACCGCAAAGTTGATCGGCAGCGGCGCCGGGCGCTGGTTGATGAACCGTGCGCTGGAGTTGGCGTGGTCGCGGCCGGTCAGCCGCGTCTGGGTGCACACCTGCACCTTCGATCATCCCTCAGCGCTGGCGTTCTATCAGCGCTCGGGCTTTCGCGCGTTCCGGCGGCAGGTCGAGGTGGCCGATGATCCGAGGCTCGACGGCACGGCGCCGCGTGGTGCGGCGAGGCATGTGCCGGTCGTTGAGTGAAGGACCAAAGCGTCCTCACCCTCCGCCGTCATCCCCGCGAAGGCGGGGATCCAGTATTCCAGAGCAGTTGCGATAAAGCCGAGACGCCGCGGCGTACTGGATACTCCGCCTTCGCGGAGTATGACGACGTGTGCTTGGGAACGTCGTCAGGGCATCTCGTTCAAAACACCTCCTGCTTCGCCCGCGCCAGCGAAAACCCGCGTCGGTCGGCGTTGAAGCAGGTAATCCCCGCCTGCTCCGACTTGCACGTAAACCCGCCACGCTGCCACACCTCGCCATAGCCCAGCACCGGCAGCGCTTTGTCCATCACGGTGTCGCCGTGGCAAAGGCGCGCGGCGGGGCCTTTGGCGTTCATCTCGAAGGCGCCGCCGTAGTCGAGCTCGCAATCGGCAGGGCGTCGCGGCTTGGTTTCCATTGCGCTGATGTCGCAGCGGAGCACGTTCTGCTTGTCGTAGTCGAAATACTGGCAGGCGATGTTTTTGGACGGGGACTGGAAGCCGGTCGGGCCGCTTTGCGCATGGGCCGGATGTGAAGTGATGATCAGCAATCCGATGAGGATCGGCAGATGTCGCATGTGTTTGGCTCCTCAGTCATCATCACCCGCCTTGCGCGCAATTGCGCACTGGGGCGGGTGATCCAGTATTCCAGAGCCAGCGGTGATAAACCGCGAGGCCGCGGTGTACTGGATACCCCGCTTTCGCGGGGTATGACAGTCCATTACACTGGCGCTTCCGTCCGCCCCGAAGCGTGGTGAAAACAACATGATCCTGATCGGCCAATTCGACTCCCCCTTCGTCCGCCGCGTCGCCATCGCCATGCGGCTCTATGGCATCGCCTTCGAGCACAAGCCGTGGTCGACCTTCGGCGACGCCGACAAGATCGCACCCTATAATCCGCTGCGGCGGGTGCCGACGCTGGTGCTCGATGACGGCGAGGCGCTGATCGAGAGCGCGATGATCCTGGATTATCTCGACGATCGCGTCGGCCCCGAGAAGGCGATGATCGCGCGCGGCGGCGATGCGCGGCGGCGGCACCTGCGGATTTGCGCGCTGGCGATGGGGCTCGGCGACAAGGGCGTCAGCCTGCTTTACGAGCGCGTGCTGCGCAAGGAGAAGCAGCTCGATCTCTGGGTCGAACGCTGCAAGTCGCAGATTGCGGGCGTGCTGGAGGTGCTGGAAAAGGAGCGCGCCGCGGTCAAGACGCCGTATTGGTCCGGCGAAAACATCGGCCACGCCGATATCGCGGTTGCCTGCGTGCTGCGCTTCACCGGCGAAGCGCATCCGGCGCTGTTCGACGCGCGCTATCCGGCGCTGAAGGCGCATTCTGCCGCTTGCGAGGCGCTGCCGCCGTTCCAGGAAATCGTGCAGCCGCTGGCGCCGCCGAAGGGGTGAGGTGGCGCAGCGACACGCGAGCTTGATCGATCACCGTTGCGGGCCGGTTGGCGATCCCGCCTCAGCTGCTGGCTGGCGGGATCGTCCGGACATGGGCCTCAGCCGCGCTTGGTGGCCGCGACGTAGCCCGCGGTGACTTCGTCCTTGTGAGCGGCGAACGCTGCCAGCACTTCGGCCTTCTCGCGCTTCGGGACCTTGGCGAAATCCAGCGACCGTCCGAGTTCCGCTGCGACCTCATCGAATTCTGCCGGCGAGATCCGCAAGTCGCGGTGAGCTTCCTCGAGACCAAGCGGCGTCGTGCCGGGTTTGGTAGCCGTGAACTGGAACGGTCCGCCTGAAACGTTGCAGACCCACAGGGTCCGCTGGAACTTGAGGCCGGGCAGCCTTGTCAGGTTCTTGGTGTGCCATTCCTTCAGCCGCGGGTTTTTGGACTTCTGACCGACGACAGGGTTCTTCACGACGGCGTCGCTGAAGTGATCCACGACTGCCGCGATGGCGAAGACGCCGCCGAGCCGTTCATACAGGCTCTTGTCAGGCTTGGTTTGCTGGGCCTGTGCGTAAGCGTCATTACGCCCCGCCAATGTCATCGGGGCGGCAGTCAGCGCCAGCCCCGCGACCACAGTTCGTCTGCTCATGGAAATCGAGCGAGCCTTTGCCATTGGGTGCCTCCATATCCAGGGGTTTGAAAGGCATTTCCGCCTAGCTTGCATCGCCCGGTGTTTGCGGGTTCCGACTTTATTGCGCGCGTTTCATCGGGCGACCTCTTGCTGCCCATTGGATGGGGATGAAGGAAAAAGGTTCCGGCCAAAACGCACGGGATAGTCGTAGCCATGCGGCTGCGGTCGGCGGGCCATCATGGTGGCGCGTACGGTTCCGACGAAAAGGATGGATCGCCGGGCCAAGCCGGCAATGATGTCGTCAGGCGCTTACATCTTCGCCCGCATCGCCTCGGGCGTATCCGGCTGCGCCAGCGGATGCGCTCTCGCGAATTCCGGCAGCGCCAGTGCCGTCTCGAAAATGCGCTTCACCGTCGGATAGATTTTCAGGTCGATCTGCTGCGTCACGGCGACGGTGACATGGCCGACCATGCAGATATCCGCCAGCGTCGGCGCATCGCCATGGCAAAACCGGCCGGTGTCCTTGTTGTCGGCCAGATGCCCCTCCAGCGCCGCCAGCGTCTCGACGGTCCAGTGCCGCCGCCACGCCGCCTGCTGGGTGTCGCGCAAATTCAGTTCGTGGTCGAGATAGCGCCGCACCCGCGGCATCAGCAGCGGATGGCCCTCGCAGGCCACCATCAGCGCCAGCGCGCGCACGCGGGCGCGGCCGTTGATATCGGCGGGCAGCAGCGGCGGGGAGGGGTATTTCTCGTCGAGATATTCGAGGATGGCGAGCGACTGGAACAGCGTGGTGCCGTCATCCTCGACCAGCGCCGGCAACGCCATCTGCGGATTGATGCGGCGATATTCGGGATCGCGATGGGCGTTGGCGTCGAGATCGACGAAGATCACTTCGGCCGGCACGTTTTTCAGATTGAGCGCGATGCGCACGCGAAAACTCGCCAGCGATCGCCAGAAGGAGAAGAACTTCATGGGGCACTCCCGCATTCTCTTCCCCTCTCCCCTTGTGGGAGAGGGTGGATCGCGATGCGAAGCATCGACTGAGACGGGTGAGGGGTCTGTCTCCGCGGATGAGAGACCCCTCATCCGGCACGCACTTCGTGCGCGCCACCTTCTCCCACAAGGGGAGAAGGGAAGGAAGTGGCTATCTAGCGCCCCACCGCCTTCTTGCGCCAGGCCAGATGCACCGCGCAAGTGCAGCCGGGCGGATGCGAGGTCGACGTCGTTGGCGGGGACGGCGCGATCGGCACTGGCTCCTTCGCCGCGGCCTGCACCTGCGAGGGAATGTAGTTCAGCACCGGCGCCAGCCAGCGCTCGGTCTCGGTCACCGTCATGCCCTTGCGCGCGGCGTAGTCCTCGACCTGGTCGCGCTCGATCTTGCCGACGCCGAAATAGAAGCTTTCGGGATGAGAGAAATAAAGCCCCGACACCGACGAGCCCGGCCACATCGCAAAGCTCTCGGTCAGCGTCACGCCGGCAGTGTTCTCCGCGTCGAGCAGGCGGAACAGCGTCGCCTTCTCGGTGTGATCGGGCTGCGCGGGATAGCCGGGCGCCGGGCGGATGCCGGCATATTGTTCGAGGATCAATTGATCCGCGGCCAGCGTCTCGTCCGGCGCGTAGCCCCAGAATTCCTTGCGGACGCGCTGATGCATCCGCTCGGCAAAAGCTTCCGCCAGACGGTCGGCCAGCGCCTTGCACAGGATCGAGGAGTAATCGTCATTGGCGTTCTTGAAGCGGTCGGCGACCGCGTCCTCGCCGATCCCGGCGGTAACGACGAAGGCGCCGATATAGTCAGGCACGCCCGAGGACGCCGGCGCGATGAAATCCGACAGCGCGGCGTTGAAGCGGCCTTCGCGCTTCTCCAGTTGCTGGCGCAGCGTGTGGAAGGTCGCGATCTTTTTGTTTGCGCGCGTCGTCGGCATAGACGGCGATATCGTCGCCATCGGCATTGGCCGGCCAGAAGCCGATGGTGGCGCGGGCCTTGAACCATTTTTCCTTGACGATGAGGTCGAGCATCTTGCGCGCGTCGTCATAGAGCGAACGCGCGACTTCGCCGATCTTGGGATCGTCGAGGATGGCCGGGAAACGCCCGGTCAATTCCCAGGTCTGGAAGAACGGCGTCCAGTCGATGTATTCGGCCAGCTCCGCAAGGTCGTAGGCGTCAAAGCTCTTGATGCCGAGGAACGCCGGCTTCTTCGGCGGCGTCTTGGCGAAGTCGGCCTTGACCGCGTTGGCGCGGGCGTCCGCCAGCTTCAGCCGCTTCTTGTCGGCCTGGGCGCGGAAATGCGCCGCGGAGATCTTGGCGTATTCGGCGCGGATGTCGGCGGCATAGGCCTCGCGCCGCTCGGGCGACAGCAGCGACGACGCCACGCCGACGGCGCGGCTGGCGTCGTTGACGTGCACCACCGGGCCGCCCTTGTAGTTCGGGTCGATCTTCACGGCGGTATGGACGCGGCTGGTGGTGGCGCCGCCGATCAACAGCGGCATGTTCATGCCCTGCCGTTCCATTTCGCCGGCCAGAAAGCTCATCTCGTCGAGCGAGGGCGTGATCAGGCCGGACAGGCCGATGATGTCGGCGCCTTCCGCCTTGGCGGTCTCGATGATCTTGCTGGCGGGCACCATGACGCCGAGGTCGATCACCTCGAAATTGTTACATTGCAGCACGATGCCGACGATGTTCTTGCCGATGTCGTGGACGTCGCCCTTGACGGTGGCGAGCACGATCTTGCCGGCGGCGTTGCGGCCGTCGGTGCCGGTACGCCATTGGCGAGGTTGCGCGCCTTCTCCTCTTCCATGAACGGCATCAGATAGGCGACCGCCTGCTTCATCACGCGCGCCGACTTCACCACCTGCGGCAGGAACATTTTTCCGTCGCCAAAGAGGTCGCCGACGATGTTCATGCCGGCCATCAGCGGGCCTTCGATCACGTTCAGCGGCCGCTCCACCGTCAGCCGCACGGCTTCGGTATCGGCTTCGATGAATTCGGTGATGCCGTGCACCAGCGCGTGGGACAGCCGCTTCTCGACCGGCCATTCGCGCCAGGCGAGGTCCTGCTCCCTGGTCTGCTTCTCCTTGCCGCGGAATTTTTCCGCCAGCGCCAGCAGCCGCTCGGACGCGCCGGGGTCGCGGTTGAGGATGACGTCCTCGCACACCTGGCGCAGCTCGGGATCGATGTCGTCATAGACGATCATCTGCCCGGCATTGACGATGCCCATGTCCATGCCGGCCTTGATGGCGTGATACAGGAACACCGAATGCATGGCCTCGCGCACCGGCTCGTTGCCGCGGAACGAGAACGAGAGGTTCGAGACGCCGCCGGAAATATGCGCATGCGGCAGGTTCTGCCGGATCCAGCGCGTCGCCTCGATGAAGTCGACGCCGTAATTGTTGTGTTCTTCGAGGCCCGTCGCGATCGCAAAGATATTCGGATCGAAGATGATGTCTTCAGGCGGAAAGCCGACCTCGTCGACCAGGATGTCGTAGGCGCGCTTGCAGATTTCGGTCTTGCGCGCGAACGTATCGGCCTGTCCGACCTCGTCGAACGCCATCACGACGACGGCGGCGCCATGGCGGCGCGCGATCTGGGCCTCGTGGATGAACTTCTCCACGCCTTCCTTCATCGAGATCGAGTTCACCACCGGCTTGCCCTGAACGCATTTCAGGCCGGCTTCGATCACGGCGAATTTCGAGGAGTCCACCATCACGGGCACGCGGGCGATGTCGGGCTCGGCGGCGACGAGGTTGAGGAAGGTCACCATCGCGGCTTCGGAGTCGAGCAGGCCCTCGTCCATGTTGACGTCGATGATCTGGGCGCCGTTCTCGACCTGGTCGCGCGCCACCGCCAACGCTGCGGTGTAATCGCCCGCGGTGACCAGCTTGCGGAATTTCGCCGAGCCCGTGACGTTGGTGCGCTCGCCGACATTCACGAACGGAATCGCCGGCGTCAGTTCGAACGGCTCGAGGCCCGACAGCCGCAGGCGCGGCTCGATCGTAGGCACGGCGCGCGGCTTGTGCGGGGCGACCGCGGCGGCAATCGCCGCGATATGGTCCGGCGTGGTGCCGCAGCAGCCGCCGACGATGTTGACGAGGCCGGCTTCGGCAAACTCGCCGATCAGCCGCGCCATGTATTCCGGGCTTTCGTCGTACTGGCCGAACTCGTTGGGCAGGCCGGCGTTCGGATAGGCGCAAACGAGCGTATCGGCGACGCGGCCGATGTCGGCGATATGGGCGCGCAGGTCTTCGGCGCCGAGCGCGCAGTTGAAGCCGATGGTGATCGGTTTGGCGTGCCGCACCGAATTCCAGAACGCTTCCGGCAATTGCCCCGACAGCAGCCGGCCGGACTTGTCGGTGATGGTGCCGGAGATCATCACGGGCACGTCGATGCCGCGTTCTTCGGTGATTTCCGAAATCGCGTAGAGCGCCGCCTTGGCGTTCAGCGTGTCGAAGATGGTTTCGACCAGCAGCAGATCGGCGCCGCCGTCGAGCAGGCCGTTGATCTGCTCGCCATAGGACTTGCGCAGATCGTCGAAGGTGACGGCGCGATAGCCGGGGTTGGAAACGTCGGGCGAGATCGAAGCGGTGCGGTTGGTCGGGCCCAGCGCGCCGGCGACGAAACGCGGCTTGCCGTCCTCGGCGGTGACGCGCTCGGCGGCGGCGCGGGCGAGCTTTGCGCCATCGCGGTTGAGTTCATAGGCGAGGTCCGACATGTCGTAGTCGGCCTGCGCGATCGAGGTCGAGGAGAACGTGTTGGTCGCGACGATGTCGGCGCCGGCGCGCAGATAGTCGGCGTGGATGTCCTCGATCGCCTTCGGCTGGGTCAGGATCAGAAGATCGTTGTTGCCGCGGACATCGCGATGGAAGTCGGCAAAACGCGCGCCGCGAAACGCGGCCTCGTCGTACTGCAGGCCCTGGATCATGGTGCCCATGGCGCCGTCGAGCACCAGAATGCGTTCGCGGGCGGCGGCGAGCAGGGCGGTTCGCTTGGGCGAAACCTCTATCGAAACTTTGGCGGTCATCGGATCAGGCGGCTTTCTGTGCGCCATTGGGACGGATGCCCAGCAAATGGCTGATCGCGAACACGAGGTCCGCGCGGTTCATGGTGTAGAAATGAAAGGTATCGACGCCGTGCTTGGCGAGCTTTTGCACCTGGCCGGCCGCAACGGTGGCGGCGACCAGCTTGCGCGTCTCGGCGTCGTCGTCGAGGCCTTCGAACTTGTCCGCGAGCCAGTTCGGCACCGTGGTGCCCGCGCGCGTCACGAAGTTCCGCGCCTGCTTGAAATTGTGCATCGGCATGATGCCGGGCACGACCGGAATATCGATGCCGCGGGCGCGGACGCGATCGAGGTAGCGGAAGTAGAGGTCGTTATCGAAGAACACCTGCGTGATGGCCCGCGCCGCGCCGGCATCGACCTTGGCCTTCAGCGTGTCGATATCGGCATCGAGATCGGGGCTCTCGGGGTGCTTCTCGGGATAGGCGGAAACCGAGATTTCGATATCGGGATAGCGCTTCTTGATGCCTTCGATCAGGTCGGGCGAACTCTGATAGCCGTCCGGGTGGGCATGATAGGCGGTGCCGATGCCGGTGGTCGGATCGCCGCGCAGCGCCACGATGTGGCGGACGCCGATCTCGTGATAGCGCGCCACCACGTCGTCGATCTCGCCCTTCGGCGCGCCGACGCAGGTCAGATGCGCGGCCGGCGTCAGGCGGGTCTCTTTCAGGATGCGGGCGATGGTCGAATGGGTGCGCTCGCGGGTCGATCCCCCCGCGCCATAGGTCACGGACACGAAATTCGGCGTCAGCGGCGCCAGCCGGTTGATGGTCTCCCACAGGCTCCGCTCCATCTCTTCCGTCTTGGGCGGAAAGAACTCGAAGGAAATCTTGGGCGAATGCAGCGCGCGATGGCCGTCGAAAGCGGGGGGCGTAACTTCGGTCATGGCACTCACAAAAGCTCCACAGAGATGGACAGGCATCAGGCCTAGCGGCGGTCAGCTAAAATAGGCCAAACGAGGGTCAGCCAAACAGCCCATCCTGGATGGGAAATAGCCCAATATATGTAGAAAAATGTAAAATATTAGTGCTGTTGAGCGATGATGTGGGCAATTGAGAAATACTATTTATATAATAAAAACAAATAGATAAATAGAGTATGCCTTGCGATTTGGGTGCCTCTAATTGTGGGCAGAGTGGAAATCCATCTAATTTGTTACGATGCGTCCCACTCATGGTATTGCGCCCCCGCCGCCGCTTTCCGCAGAAGCGCGGGCCTGACCTGCGCCAGCCAGGCCTTTGTCGGCCTCGTTTGCCGCACTAGTTTAGCGCCATGATCCCGCTTTCAGTCCTCGACCTCTCCGTCGTCACCACAGGCACAAGACCCGCCGCCGCGCTGCAGAACAGCATCGATCTGGCGCGCCATGTCGATGGGCTCGGCTATGTCCGCTACTGGCTTGCCGAGCACCACAATCTGGCCTCGGTGGCGAGCCCCGCGCCCGACCTGATGATCGGCCAGATCGCGGCGGTGACGAAGAATATCCGCGTCGGCTCCGGCGGCGTGATGCTGCCCAACCACGCGCCGCTGGTGGTGGCCGAGCGCTTCAAGATGCTGGAGGCGCTGTTTCCCGGCCGCATCGATCTCGGCCTCGGCCGCGCGCCCGGCACGGATGGCGCGACGGCGCACGCGCTGCGCAGCCGGCTCGATCGCCGCGAAGGCGACGATTTTCTCGAACGCTTAAGTGAACTGGTGTTGTGGGAGACCCGCGATTTCCCGCCCGGCCATCCCTACAACAATGTGGTGGCGATGCCGGACGATACGCCGCTGCCGCCGATCTGGCTGCTCGGCTCGAGCGACTACAGTTCGGAGCTGGCCGCCCAGGTCGGCATGGGCTTCGCGTTCGCGCATCATTTTGCGTCCTATGACGCGATCGAGGCGATGACCAACTACCGCGACCATTTCAAGCCGTCCGGCTGGCGCGCCACGCCGCACGGCATTCTCGCCATCGCAGCGGTCGCCGCCGAAACCGATGCGGAAGCCGAACAGCTCGCTTCCTCGATGGACCTCAACCGTCTGCGCCGCGACCGCGGACAATATCTGCCGCTGCCGAGCGTCGAGGAGGCGCTGGCCTATAACTATTCCGACGCCGAGCGCGCCTCGGTCATGCGCAACCGCTCGCGGCTGTTCGTCGGCAGCCCGGCGACCATCATGGCGAAGCTTGAGCCGATGATCACGGCAGGCAAGCCGGATGAGTTGATGATCATCACCGCGGTCTACGACCACGACGCGCGCAAGAAGTCGTATAGCCTGCTGGCGGATGCGTTCGGGTTGGACAAGAAAGTAGCGGCGTAAACAGTGTCGTCCCTGCCTAGTGCGCAATTGCGCACGGGCGCAGGGACCCATACCGCGTGATCTGTCGATGAGGCAGTGTGGCTGAAATCTTCAACGACAACCTTGTTCGGTGGCTATGGGTCCCCGCGTTCGCGGAGACGACCCACTGAGGGAGCACCGGATGTCGGGCGAACAGCATCTCTCCCGCCGCGCCGTGCTCACCGGCCTGGCTGTGACCTGTGCCGCCGGCCTTGCAACGCCAATACGCCAGGCATCCGCAGAGGAGGCGGGGCCGATCTTCTCCGCCACCGGCCCCAACGCCGAGCTTTACGGCGCTGCGGCGGGATATCCTGTCCCCAATGCCGCAAAGGCCCGATGGCAGGGCAATCCGTGGCAGCCCGGCGATCGCGTCGGCGCGTTCACCCACATCGATGACCTCTATCCGACGCGGCAGGTGAAGCGCGCTGCCATACCCTGGACGTTCAAGCGTGCGCCGGCGGAATTGTCCGATTCCTTTCGGGCTGAAGTGACCGGCTACCTCGCGCGCAATCCCGTCACCGGCCTCCTGATCGCCAAAGACGATCAGATCCTGTTCGAGCATTACCAATACGGCCGGACCGACCGCGACCGCTTTGTTTCCCAGTCGATGGTCAAGTCGATCGCCGGCCTGTTGATGGGCATCGCGATTTCCGAAGGCGCGATCAAATCGGTCGAGGACACGACCGAGACCTACGTGCCGGGCTTCCGCGGATCCGAATATGGCCGGACGCCGATCCGCGATCTCCTGCACATGTCTTCGGGCGTCGATTTCGGCGAAGAGGCAGAAGGCGGGCGCGATCTCAACCGGTTGTGGAAGGACATGGTCGCCGGCGCCTGGATTTCAGGGAAAGGCACGGTCAACAGCATCATTCAGTTCAATCACCGCATCGCCCCGCCGGGTACCCGCTTCCATTACGCCAGCATTGAGCCGGATGTGCTTGGCATGGTCCTGCGTAACGCCACCGGCAAATCGCTGTCCGACTACCTGCAGGAAAAAATCTGGCAGCCCATCGGGGCGGAAGCCGATGCCAAATGGCTGCTGGACGCCGAAGGGTTCGAACTGCCTCACTTCGGCTTCAACGCCGTCCTGCGCGACTATGCGCGTCTCGCTCGCTTGCTGGCGCATGACGGCGCGTGGGGCGGGCAGCAGATCATTCCGGCGCAGTGGATGGTTGATGCGACAACGGTGCGGCCGTCAGACGGTTATCTCGCGCCGGGAAAAGCCGATCGCGATTTCGGCTATGGCTATTTGCTGTGGCTGCTGCCCTGGGGGCAGCGCCAGTTTGCGATGTTCGGTGATTTCGGCCAGCGCGTCTGCGTCGATCCGGCTTCAAAAATCGTGATGGTGCAGACCGGACTCGAGCAGACCCCGGAAATCTGGAAGCTGTGGTCAGACGTGGTCAAGACGTTCGGATAAATACTTCGTCGTCCCGGCGTTCGCAGGGACGACGGATGGATTTACTCCGCCTTCTCGCTGAACGTCTCCCGGAACGGATGGCCGGGATAGACGCCGACGATGCGGAATTCGCGCGAGAAGAACTTCAATTCCTCCAGCGCAAAGGCGAGGCCCTTGTCCTCGGGATGGCCATCGACGTCGGCATAGAATTGCGTGGCGGAGAATTCGCCGTCGACCATGTAGCTTTCCAACTTCGTCATGTTGACGCCGTTGGTGGCGAAGCCGCCGAGCGCCTTGTAGAGCGCGGCGGGCAGGTTGCGCACCCGGAAAACAAAAGTCGTGACCAGCGGCCCCGAACCCTGGGCGGCCCATTTCTGATCGCGCGCCAGCACCACGAAGCGGGTGGTGTTGTGGGCCTCGTCCTCGACGTCCTCGGCCAGGATATCGAGGCCGTAGATTTGCGCTGCCAGCCGCGAGGCGATCGCGGCAACGCGCTTGTCCTTGCGTTCGGAAACGTCGCGCGCGCTGCCGGCGGTATCGGCCGCGACGATCGGCTTGATGCCGAGCTTGCGGATGATGCGCCGGCATTGGCCGAGCGCGTGGACATGGCTCTCCACCGTCTTGATATCGGTCAGCTTGGCGCCGCGGACCGCCATCAGTTGATGCCGGATCGGCAGAAACCATTCGCCGACGATGAACAGGCCGGAGGCCGGCAGCAGATGATGGATGTCGGCGACGCGGCCCGCGACCGAATTCTCGATCGGGATCATGCCGAGATCGGCCTCGCCGGAGGAGATCGCGGACAGCGCGTCCTCGAAGGTCGCGCACGGCAACGGCTCGGCGTCGGGATAGGCCTCGACGATGGCGATATGGGAATTGGCGCCAGGCTCGCCCTGGAATGCGATTTTCAGCTTCTTGGTCATGCGGGGCCTTTTAGCAGCGGCTCAGGCTTTGGCTATAGCGTTTTCGAGCGAAGTGGAGGCCGGGTCGCGTGAAGAAAACGCGTCAAAACAAAAGGGTAGAGCCTCGTTCAACCCGAACGAGGCTCCAATATCCGCCGGGCGGTTTCGAGGTCGGCTGGGGTGTCGACGCCGCGGGGGACGCTGTCGACGATGGCGATGTCGATCCGCATCCCGGCCTCCAGCGCGCGGAGCTGCTCGAGCTTCTCCTGCTGCTCCAGCGGAGACGGGGGCAGCGCCACGAACCGTTCCAGCGCGGCGCGGCGGTAGGCGTAGAGGCCGATGTGGTGGTAGCGCGGGACCGTCGCCATGGGGCGCCGTGGCGCGGGTGAAATAGAGCGCACGCAGCCGGTTCGGGCCGATCGGCGAGCCGACCGCCTTCACCACGCTGGGGGCCAGGTCCTCTTCCTCGGTATGGATCTGCGAGGCCAGCGTCGCAATGTCGACGGTGGGGTCGTCGAGCGGCGGCAGCGCGGCACGGATGGTGTCCGGCGTGATCGTGGGAAAGTCGCCCTGCAGGTTGACCACGATCTCGGCCTGGCCACCGGGATCGATCGTCCGCATGGCCTCATGGATCCGGTCGGAGCCGGAGGGATGATCGGCACGGGTCATCACCACCTCGCCGCCGGCGGCCTTCACGGCGGCCGCGATCTCGGGCGTGTCGGTGGCGACCGCCACCCGGCCGATTTTGGCCTCCTCGGCCCGCCGCAGCACGTGGACGATCATCGGCAGCCCGCCGATATCGAGCAGCGGCTTGCCGGGCAGGCGGGTCGCCGCCATGCGGGCGGGAATTAGCACCAGAATGCGGGTTTCGGTCATCCGGAACGAGGTCAGCCGGCCAACAAAAACAGGCCGGAAATAATGGGGGATTGGCGGAAAGTCGGGGCGTTTATACGGGTTGCCAGAGCCCGGGCAAACCGATATCTCAACCCTGCTGAGGGTGCGGCGCGAAAGGCTGATTCCTGACGCGCATCCGTGGCCGTTTTGCCGGCCTTCAGTCGACCTTCCGGCCTGGAGCCTGATCCAACTATGGACTCCTTCGAACTCAACAAGATTCTCGGCGCCATCCTCGCCACCTGCCTCGTTCTCCTGGTGACGAGCTTTGCCGCCCAGGCGATTTTCACGCCCGGGAAACTGGAAAAGCCGGGCTTCGAGATTGCCGTGAAGGAAGACGCCTCACACGGTGGCGCCAAGGAAGCCGCAGCTCCCTCCGAGCCGATCGAGAAGCTGTTGCAGACCGCCTCCGTCGAGAAGGGGACTGGCGCCGCCAAGAAGTGCGCCGCCTGCCATACGTTCGAAAAGGGTGGCCCCAACCGCGTCGGTCCGAACCTCTATGGCGTCCTGAACGAGCCGAAAGGCCAGGGCCGCGGCGGGTTCAATTTCTCGGCTGCCATGAAGGCCAAGGGCGGCACCTGGACCTATGACGACCTCAACAAGTTTCTCGCCAATCCCAAGGCCTTTGTTCCGGGCACCGCGATGGGCTTTGCCGGCATCTCGAAGGACAGCGAGCGCGCCGACGTGATCGCTTATCTGCGCAGCCTTGCGGACAGCCCGGCTCCGCTGCCGACCGCGGCGAAGTAATATTTCGACAGTCCGGCATGGACCTTGCGACGACACGACGGCCAGGCATTGCCTGGCCGTTTGCGTATGAGGGATCGCATTACCGTTGCCGGAGTTGTTACCGGGACTTTTCGCCGCAGCGGTGCTGTTCCCAACCTGCTATCATGAGGAAAAAGCAACGTAATCTGTCGAACCCTTGCCTTATATTGGGTGCTGGCTGGCTCCCATAAGCAACAGGATTTCCGCATTTGGCAATTACCCGACGACATCTTCTGCAAAGCTCTGCCGCAGCCGCGATGGCCCCCGTGCTGGGGCTCACCACCGGCGTTTCCCCTGTCACGCCCGCGCTGGCGCAGGCCGCGCCGGACGGGCTGAAATGGCGGCACGCGATCTCCACCTTTGGCGACATCAAGTACCCCGCCGACTTCAAGCGCTTCGACTACGTCAATCCGGATGCGCCCAAGGGCGGCGTCGCCCGCCTGTTCGAGCTTGGCACCTATGACAGCTTCAACATCGTGGTCGCCGGGTTGAAGGGATCGGTCGCCTCCGGCGTCGCAAGAATTTATCAATCGCTGATGGACTCGGCCCTTGACGAGCCGGACAGCTATTACGGCACGCTGGCCGAACTCGTCGCCTATCCCGATGATTTCTCCTATGTGATCTATCGCCTGCGTCCGACGGCGCGGTGGCATGACGGAAAACCGGTGACCCCGGAAGACGTGGTATTTTCGTTTGAAACGCAGAAGGCGAGTAGCCCGAGAGCCCGCTTCTATTACCAGCATATCGTCAAGGCCGAGAAGGTCGGCGACCACGACGTCAAATTCTTCTTCGACGGCCCCGGCAATCGTGAACTTCCGCTGATCACCGGCCAACTCAACGTGTTGCCGAAGCACTGGTGGGAAGGCACCGACGCGCAGGGGCGCAAGCGCGACGTGACCGCAACCACGCTGGAGCCGCCGCTGGGGTCGGGGCCCTATCGCATCAAGGACTTCGTCGCCGGCCGATCGCTGGTGCTCGAACGGGTGAAGGATTACTGGGGCAAGGATCTGCCCAACAGCATCGGCCAGGATAATTTCGACGAACTCCGCTACGAATTCTTCCGCGACGACGTCGTCGGACGCCAGGCCTTCAAGGCCGACCAGTTCGACTGGTATGCCGAACGCAGCGCCAAGGAATGGTCGGTGGCCTATGACTTCGCCGCGGTGCATGACGGGCGGGTGATCAAGGAAAGGTTTCCGGTCCTCAGTTCGGGGCGGATGCAGGGCTGGGCGTTCAACCTGCGCCGGCCGCTGTTCAAGGACGTCCGGCTGCGCCGCGCCTTCAACTACGCGTTCGACTTCGAGGAGATGAACCGGACCTTGTCGACCGGCGAGTACCATCGCGACAGCAGCTATTTCGACGGCATTCCCGACTTCATGGCGACCGGGCTTCCCGAGGGCCTCGAACTGCAAATGCTGGAGCCGCTGCGCGACAAGGTGCCTCCGGAGGTTTTCACGACGCCCTACAAGGATCCCGTCAACGGCACCCCCGACGCCGTCCGCAGCAATCTGCGCGAAGCGACGCGGCTGTTGAAGGAGGCCGGATTCGAAGTCCGCGACCGCAAGCTGGTCGATCCCTCAGGCCAGCCCGTCAGCGTCGAGATTCTATGTCCCGACGAGGGCAACGAGCGGATCTCCCTGTTCTACAAGCCCTCCCTGGAGCGGCTCGGCGTCACCGTGAACATACGTCGGGTCGATGACGTGCAGTTTCAAAACCGCACGCGTGACTATGACTTCGACATGACCACCGTCGTCTGGCCGCAGTCGCTGTCGCCCGGCAACGAACAGCGCGAATTTTTCGGCTCGCAAGCGGCGGACAAGCCTGGTTCCCGCAATATGGGCGGGATCAAGAACCCCGCGGTGGATGCACTGATCGAGCGCATCATCTTCGCCAAGAACCGCGCCGAACAGGTCGCGGCCTGCAAGGCGATGGACCGCGTGCTGCTTTGGAATTTCTATTGCGTTACGCAATTCAGTTACGGATTCCAGCGTTATGCGCGCTGGGATCGTTTCAGCCACCCCGAACCCTTGCCTAAATACGGCGTTTCCGGATTTCCGACCGTGTGGTGGTATGATGCCGACAAGGCAGCCAAGATCGGCAAGCGCAGTTGAAGGAATCGCGCATGGCGCTACTCAACCGTCGGCACGCGCTCGGTCTCGGCATCGGTGCGCTGAGCGCCGGCATATTTCGTCCCGCCGCCGCCGACAATGGCGGCACCGAGATGCACGGCATGTCGGTGTTCGGCGACCTGAAATACCCGGCTGACTTCAAGCATTTCGACTACGTCAATCCGGATGCGCCGAAGGGCGGGTTGTTCTCCACGATTCCGTCGACCCGCCTCTATAATCAATCCTTCCTTACGTTCAATTCGTTCAACGCCTTCATCCTCAAGGGTGAAGGCGCCAAGGGCATGGAGCTGACCTTTGCCTCGCTGATGGCGCGCGCCAACGACGAGCCCGACGCGATGTACGGTCTTGCCGCCAAGTCGGTGTGGATCTCGCCCGACAAGCTGACTTATCGCTTCACGATGCGGCCGGAGGCCCGCTTTCATGACGGCTCGAAAATGACCGCGCATGATGTCGCCTTCTCGCTGAACACCATGAAGGAAAAGGGCCATCCGCTGATCGTGGTGCAGTTGCGCGACATGGTGAAGGCCGAGGTGCTCGACGACGCGACGGTGGCCGTGACCTTTGCGCCGAATCGCGCGCGTGACGTGCCGCTCTATGTCGCGGGCCTGCCGATCTTTTCCAAGGCCTATTATGCGACCCGGACTTTTGAGGAATCGACTGTCGAAATTCCGCTCGGCTCGGGGCCATACAAGGTCGGCAAGTACGAAATCAACCGCTACGTCGAGTATGACCGGGTGAAGGATTGGTGGGCGGCCGATCTGCCCGTCAACCGCGGCAGCTACAATTTCGAAACCGTGCGTTACGAGTTCTATCGGGACCGCGACGTCGCATTCGAAGGCTTTACCGGCAAGAACTACCTCTATCGCGAGGAGTTCACCGCGCGGATCTGGGCTACGCGTTACGACTTTCCGGCGATCAAGGACGGCCGCGTCAAGCGCGAGACCCTGCCGGATGAATTGCCGTCGGGTGGACAGGGCTGGTTCTTCAATACCCGCCGCGACAAGTTCAAAGACCCCAAGGTGCGCGAAGCGATCATCAATGCGTTCGATTTCGAATGGACCAACAAGACCGTGATGTACGGCGCCTATGCGCGCACGGTTTCGCCGTTTCAGAATTCGGACATGGTGGCTGTCGGGTTGCCGTCGCCCGAAGAGCTGAAGCTGCTCGAGCCGTTCCGCGGGCAGGTGCCGGACGAGGTGTTCGGTGAGCCGTTCGTGCCCCCGGTATCGGATGGATCGGGCCAGGACAGGGCATTGCTGCGCAAGGCGCAGCAATTGTTGCAGGACGCGAAACTACCCATCAAGGACGGCAAGCGACTACTGCCGAATGGCGAAATTTTTACGATCGAGTTCCTGCTCGATGAACCATCGTTCAAGCCGCACCACGCGACCTTCATCAAAAATCTCGGCCAGCTCGGTTTCGACGCCGACATCCGATTGATTGACGCCGTGCAATACCGCGCGCGGGTGGAGTCCTTCGATTTCGACATGACGACGATGCGCCTGAGCATGTCGCCGACGCCGGGCGACAGCCTGCGGCCGTACTTCACGTCGCATGCGGCCGCCACCAAGGGATCGTACAATCTGGCTGGAGTAGCCAGCCCCGCGATCGACGCGCTAGTCGACAAGGCCATCGGCGCCGAGACGCGCGCCGATTTGACGATCGCCTGCCGCGCGCTCGATCGCGTGTTCCGGGCCGGCCGCTACTGGGTGCCGCAATGGTTCCGCACCAACCACCCGATCGCCTATTGGGACCTGTTCGCCCATCCGCCAAAGCCGGCACGCTACGCGCAAGGCACCGGCGCGCCTGAGAATTGGTGGTATGACGCCGCCAAGTCCGCGAAGCTCGAGCAGGCGAAGTAATTCATGACCGGCTATATCGCCCGCCGCATTCTGCTGATGTTCCCGACGTTGCTCGGGATCCTGTTCGTCTCCTTCATCGTCGTGCAGTTCGCGCCGGGCGGACCGGTTGAGCGCGTGCTGGCGCAGCTCTCGGGCGCTGACACCGGCGGCACTTCGCGGGTTTCGGGCGGCGGCGGCGATTTCGGTCCGCGCGGTCAGGTCGGCGGGTCGGCCGATGCCGTCAGCTCGAAATACCGCGGCGCGCAGGGGCTGGATCCTGACTTCATCAAGAAGCTGGAAGCGCAGTTCGGCTTCGACAAGCCGGCGCCGGAGCGTTTTGCGCTGATGGTGTGGAATTTCTCGCGCTTCGATTTCGGCAAGAGCTATTTCCGCGACGTCAGTGTGATCCAGCTGATCAAGGAGAAGCTGCCGGTATCGATGTCGCTCGGCATCTGGATGATGCTTCTGACCTATCTGATCTCGATCCCGCTCGGCATCCGCAAGGCCGTACAGGACGGATCGAAGTTCGACACCTGGACCTCGGCGGTGATCATCATCGGCTTTGCGATCCCGGGATTCCTGTTTGCGATCCTGTTGATCATCCTGCTCGCCGGCGGCTCATTCCTCAACATCTTCCCGCTGCGCGGCCTGACGTCCGACGGCTGGGCGCAGTTTCCCTGGTACTGGAAGATCATCGACTATTTCTGGCACATCACGCTGCCGCTGGTGTCGATGGCGCTCGGCGCGTTCGCCACCATGACGCTGCTGACCAAGAACTCGTTCCTCGACGAGATCCGCAAGCAGTATGTGATGACCGCGCGCGCCAAGGGCTGCAGCGAACGCCAGGTGCTGTATAACCACATCTTCCGCAACGCGATGCTGATCGTGATCGCGGGTTTTCCGAGCGCGTTCATTCACGCCTTCTTCTCCGGTTCGCTGCTGATCGAGACCATCTTCTCGCTCGATGGGCTCGGCCTGCTCGGATTCGAGAGCATCTTGAACCGCGATTACCCGGTCGTGTTCGGCACTCTGTTCATCTTTTCGCTGATCGGTCTCGTGGTCAACCTGATCTCCGACCTCGCTTACATGTGGATCGATCCGCGGATCGATTTCGAGGCGCGGGAGGTCTGATGACGATCACCGCCCCCCAGCCGGTCGAGACCACGACGCAGTCGCCGCTCGGCGAAATCGTTCCCGCCACCCGCCATGCCTTTGCGCCGTCGCCGCTCAATCGCCGCCGCTGGCAGAACTTCAAGGCCAACCGAAGGGGCTATTGGTCGTTCTGGATCTTCCTCGTGCTTTTCACGGTCTCGCTGTTTGCCAATTTCATTGCCAACGACCAGCCGCTCGTCGTCAAATATGACGGCCGTCTTTATTGGCCGGTTATCTTCAATTATTCCGAGACCACCTTCGGCGGCGATTTCGAAACCACCGCCGACTATCGCGATCCCTATCTGCAGAAGCAGATTGCGGAGAAGGGCGGCACCATCATCTGGCCGCCGATCCGCTATTCCTACAAGACCCAAAATCTCGATCCGCCGACCCCGGCGCCGTCGAAGCCGACCTGGATGCTGACGGAAGAGCAGTGCCAGGCGGTGGTGCAGAAGAAGGGTCTCAAGAGCTGCCGCGACCTCGAATACAACTGGCTCGGCACCGACGACCAGAGCCGCGACGTGGTCGCGCGCCTGATCTACGGTTTCCGCATTTCGGTGCTGTTCGGACTGACGCTCACCATCCTCTCCTCGATCATCGGCATCGCCGCCGGCGGCGTGCAGGGTTATTTCGGCGGCTGGATCGACCTCAGCTTCCAGCGGTTTATCGAAATCTGGACCGCGATCCCTTCGCTCTATCTGCTCCTGATCATATCGGCGGTGCTGCCGCCGGGCTTCTTCATCCTGCTCGGCATTCTGCTGCTGTTCTCCTGGGTGTCGCTGGTCGGCCTCGTGCGCGCCGAATTCCTGCGCGGACGAAATTTTGAGTATATCCAGGCCGCGCGGGCGCTCGGCGTTTCCAATGCGACCATCATGTTCCGCCATCTTTTGCCGAACGCGATGGTGGCGACCATGACGTTTTTGCCCTTCATCGTGTCGTCCTCGGTGATGACGCTAACCGCGCTCGATTTCCTCGGTTTCGGCCTTCCGCCCGGCTCGCCCTCGCTCGGCGAACTATTGTCGCAGGGCAAGGCCAACGTGCAGGCGCCGTGGCTCGGCTTCACCGGCTTCTTCTCGGTCGCGATCATGCTGTCGTTGCTGATCTTCATCGGCGAAGCCGCGCGCGACGCCTTCGATCCGCGCAAGACGTTCAGGTAGGGCCAGCCGCATGGACGCCATCAATCAGCCCCTGCTCGATGTCCGCGACCTCTCGGTGGCGTTCGGCAATACGCTTGCGGTCGATCATGTCTCGTTTTCCGTCAAGCGCGGCGAATGCGTGGCGCTGGTCGGCGAGTCCGGCTCCGGAAAATCCGTCAGCGCATTGTCGATCCTGAAGCTCCTGCCGTATCCCAGCGCCTCGCACCCCTCTGGCCACATCCGCTTCCGTGGCCGCGAGCTGTTGACCGCGGCGGAAAGCGAGATGCGCGAGATCCGCGGCAACGACATCTCGATCATCTTCCAGGAGCCGATGACCTCGCTCAATCCGCTGCACACGATCGAGGCGCAGATTGCCGAGATCCTTTCGCTGCACAGCGGCATCGGCGGGCAGATGGCGCGGGCGCGCACGCTGGAGCTGTTGTCGCAGGTCGGCATTCCCGATCCCGAAACCCGGCTGAAGAGCTATCCCCATCAATTGTCCGGCGGCCAGCGCCAGCGCGTCATGATCGCGATGGCGCTCGCCAACGAGCCGGACCTCCTGATCGCGGACGAGCCGACCACCGCGCTCGATGTCACCGTGCAGGCCCAGATTCTGGCGCTGCTCGCCGAGATCAGGTCGCGGCTCGGCATGAGCATGCTGTTCATCACCCATGACCTCGGCATCGTCCGCCGCATCGCCGACGTCGTCTGCGTGATGAATTCGGGCAAGATCGTCGAGCAGGGGCCGGTCGAGGAGGTCTTCACCGCGCCGAAACATGCCTATACCCGCGCGCTGCTGGCGGCGGAGCCGAAGCCTGATCCTGCGCCGCCGCGGCCCGAGGCGCCGGTGGTGATGTCGGCGGATAATCTGAAGGTCTGGTTTCCGATCAAGCGCGGGCTGTTGCGCTCGACCGTCGGTCACATCAAGGCGGTGGATGGCGTCAGCCTTGCGGTGCGCAAGGGCGAGACGCTCGGCGTCGTCGGCGAGTCCGGCTCCGGCAAGACCACATTGGGCCTCGCATTGCTGCGGCTGATTTCCTCTGATGGCCCGATCGTGTTCCTCGGCAGCAACATCCAGGGCCTGCGCTTCAAGGACATGTTGCCGTTCCGCCGCGACATGCAGATCGTGTTTCAGGATCCGTTCGGCGCCTTGAGCCCGCGCATGTCGGTCGGCGATATCGTCGCCGAGGGCTTAAGCGTGCATCAGAAGTCGCTGTCGTATGAAGAGCGTGATACGCGCGTCGTCAAGGCGCTCCGGGACGTCGGCCTCGATCCGGAAACGCGCTTCCGCTATCCGCATGAATTCTCCGGCGGTCAGCGCCAGCGCATCTCGATCGCGCGCGCGGTGGTGCTGGAGCCGAACTTCGTCGTGCTGGACGAGCCGACGAGCGCGCTCGACATGCTGTTCCAGGCCCAGATGGTCGACCTGTTGCGCGAACTGCAGCGCAAGCACGACCTGACCTACATGTTCATCTCGCACGATTTGCGGGTGGTGGCTTCGCTGGCGAGCCATCTGATCGTGATGCGCCACGGCAAGGTGGTGGAGGAGGGGCCCGCCGCGGAACTGTTCAAGAATCCGAAGAGCGACTACACCCGCGCCCTGTTCGCCGCCGCGTTCCGGATCGAGGCCGTGCCGGACCTGCAGTGACAGCCGTCACAAGTAACAGCCGTCATACCCCGCGAAGGCGGGGTATCCAGTACGCCGCGGCTTCTCCACGTCATTGCGAGCGCAGCGAAGCAATCCACGTCTCGGCTCGGGGAGATAGCGAAGCTATAGCCGCTTGATTGCCGTCACGTCGCTGCCGGCGGCCTTGATCCGCGCGATCGCTTCCTGCGTATTCTCCACCACCGTCGCCATGTGATGCGCATTGGCGTGCACGATGCTGTCAGCATCACGCACGATCGCGACATGCCCCTTCCAGAAGATCAGATCGCCGCGTTGTAATTTCTTCATCTCAGCGGCATTCAGTGCCCGCCCGAGGCCATCCTGCTGCATGTCGCTGTCGCGCGGGCAGCCGGTGCCGGCGGCGTTCAGCGACACCTGGACGAGGCCGGAGCAATCGATGCCGAGCGAGCTCTTGCCGCCCCAGAGATAGGGCGTGCCGACGAAGCGTTCGGCGACCGCGACGAAATCCTTTTCCATCGCCTCAAGGCTGCCGACATGCTGCCGCGGCAGATACCAGCCTTCGCCCGTTACGGCGAACGCGCCGTCTTCACGGGCAACCGTGACGCGCGCGCCCATCGGCAGCGTCTCGACCGGCGGCAGCTTGATCGACGGGCCCGGGAACGCGAACGTCCGCAATGCCGTGACCTTGTGCGTCGGAGCTGCTGCAGTCTTGACCAGCGCGGCATCCGGAATCCATCCGACATAGCCGTCGCCGTTCAATTGGCCCCAGGCAAAGCCTTCGCCGTTGCGATCATAGATCGTGACGCGCTCGCCTTTCAGCGCCTGCGTCGACAGCATGGCATCTGCCGACGGCGCCTCGCGCAGCGGCGCGATGGCGTCGTGCACGTCAAATTCCTCACCGGTGACAAAGCGGGTGGCCTTCACCTTGCCTTCGAGATATTTCGCGGCGAGATCAGGCCGTGCCGGCGTCAGGCGCGGATCATCCATAGCGTTCGCTCAACAGTTTGTAGATGGCGCGCGCAGCCTGGCATTCGCCGCCTTCGGGGCGCGCCGGCTTTGCGGAAGGCGTCCAGCCGTAGATATCGACATGCAGCCAGCTCTTTGCGTCCGTGACGAAACGCTGCAGGAACAGCGCGCAGGTGATCGAGCCGGCAAAGCCGCCCGACGGTGCATTGTTGATGTCGGCGACTTTCGAATCCAGCCAGGAATCGTAAGGCGGCCACAGCGGCATACGCCATAACGGATCGTTCTCTCTTTTCGCGTGAGCCGCGACGCTTTCGGCCAGCGTCTCATCATGGGTGTAAAAGGGCGGTAAATCCGGTCCCAGCGCCACCCGGGCCGCACCCGTCAGGGTGCCCAGATCCACCAGCAGATCCGGCTTCTCCTCATCGGCCAGCGCCAGCGCATCCGCCAGCACCAGCCGTCCTTCGGCATCGGTGTTGCCGATTTCGACCGTTGGTCCCTTGCGCGATTTGAAGATGTCGAGCGGGCGGAAGGCGTTGCCGGCCACCGCGTTCTCGACCGCGGGGATCAGCACGCGCAGCCGGACCTTCAGCCTGGCATCCATCACCATCTGCGCCAGCGCCAGCACGTTGGCGGCGCCGCCCATGTCCTTTTTCATGATCAGCATGCCGCTGGACGGCTTTATGTCGAGGCCGCCGGTGTCGAAGCAGACGCCCTTGCCGACCAAAGTCACCTTGGGGTTAGCGGGATCGCCCCAGCTCAGATCGATCAGGCGCGGGGCGCGCGTCGAGGCCATGCCGACGGCGTGGATCAGCGGAAAGTTCTGCTTCACGAGTTCGTCGCCGACGATGCAGTTGAACCCTGCGCCGAACCGCGCCGCCAATTGCTGCGCGGCTTCTGCCAGTTCTTCCGGGCCCATATCGTTCGACGGCGTATTGATCAGGTCGCGCGCCAGTGCTGCCGCCTCCGCCATCCGCGCGATATCGGCAATATCGATGCCGTCGGGCGGCACCAGCCGGACGTCGGGCCGTTCCGTCTTGCGATAGCGGCCGAACCGATAGGTTCCAAGGGCAAAGGCCAGCGTCGCGAGCCGCATATCATGCGGCGCATTGGCAAAGCGATAGACGCCGGGCGGCAGCAGGCCGGGCAGCGCGCCGGGCCTGAACAGGTCGCGGGATTTGCTGCTCTCGTCCTCGAGGCCGAAAACGACCTGCGCGATCTTGCCGTCGGGCGCGGGCAGCGTCAGGCATTTGCCGGGCTTGCCGGTGAAATCGTTGGCCGCCGCAAATTGCCGGGCCGGTTCGGGGAGTTCCCTGGCGATCGCGCTCCAGGTCGTCTTGGTGGCGAAAGTAATCGGAATGGCAGCGGCGTCGGGCGCGGTCTCGAACGGGGATTGCATGCTGGTCTCGCAGAAGGGGACGGACGGGGTGGTGCTCGAAGGGCATAGCACGGCCAATTAACCGGCCGTTAGGGTTAACAGTCTATTGCTGGCGCGTTCGGCTTCATTCGTCAGCCATTCCAGTGAGTTGAAGTGCCATGCGTCGACAGTCCAGCCATGCCGGGTTTCTTGCCGGGTCTCTCGCCCGGTTCCTCTCCTCCGCGGCCGTGACAGCGGTTCTCGCCGCAGGCCTTGGCGGCTGCCAGACCATGTCCGACATCACGGGGTCGCTGACCTCATCGTCATCATCAAAGGCGCAAGCCGCTCCCGACGATCCGCGCCGCGCGGTCGAGGTGTATGGCGAGCGATATCGCGCCAATCCCAAGGATGCCGAGGCGGCATTGGGATACGGCCAGGCGCTCCGCGCCACCGGCCAGCGCGCGCAGGCCGCCGCCGTGCTCGAACAGGCCACCATCGCTCATCCCGGCAACAAGACGCTGCTGGCCGCTTACGGTCGCACGCTCGCCGACAACGGCAACTCGCAGGCGGCCTTCGATGTGCTTGCCCGCGCTCACACGCCCGCCAATCCCGACTGGCGCATCCTGTCGGTGCAGGGCACCACGCTCGACAAGATGGGCAAGCACGAGGAGGCCCGCCGCTATTACGCGACCGCGCTGAAGATCGTGCCGGAAGAGCCTTCGGTGCTGTCCAATCTCGGTCTGTCCTACATGCTGACGCGGGAATTGCCGCTAGGCCGAGGAAACGCTGCGGCGCGCTTATTCGGATCCCCGCGCCGACGGAAGGGTGCGGCAGAACCTGGCGCTCGTGGTCGGCCTGCAGGGCCGCTTCGCGGAAGCCGAGACCATCGCCAAGGGCGACCTGCCCGCCGAAGAGGCGACCGCCAACGTGGCCTATTTGCGGGAAATGCTGAGCCGCAAGGACAGCCCGCGCAACGGCGCCAGGACCGTGCCGGTCGCAGCCCTCAATCGCCCCGACTGAGCATCGCAGCCGTCGTCACCCGCCAAGCGGTCGCGCGAACGCGCGCCCGATGACAGGCTCCAGCGGGAATCCAGTACTCCAGATCTGTTCGCAATCGCGCCGGTGGCGCGGCGTACCGCCACGCCTTGTCCTCGCGGCGCCAAGACTTCTGCGAAGACTTTTGCATCAAGACTTCTGCACCAGGATTGTGCCCGGGCCTCCCCGCTGGCTTGCTTGAAGCCCTGGCGAGGCAGCAAGCCCGCGCGACGACGATGGTCGAGCGGCCCCGCGTCGATCGCCTTACGGCATCATCTGGATCTTGATGCCGGTCGGTCCGAGAATGACGATGAACAGCACGGCAGGAAGAACAGGATCATCGGCACGGTCAGCTTCGGCGGCAGCGCGGCCGCCTTCTTCTCGGCCTCGTTCATGCGCATGTCGCGGTTTTCCTGCGCCATCACGCGCAGGCTCTGGCCGAGCGGGGTGCCGTAGCGTTCCGACTGCATCAGCGCCAGGCAGACCGATTTCACGCCCTCAAGCCCGGTGCGCTTGGCCAGGTTCTCGTAGGCCACCTTGCGGTCCTGCAGGTAGGACAGTTCGGCCGTGGTCAGCGAGAATTCCTCCGACAGCGCGATCGACTGACCCGACGATCTCGGCGGCGACCTTGCGGAAGGCGACTTCGACCGACATGCCGGACTCGATGCAGATCAGCAGCAGGTCGAGCGCGTCGGGAAAGGCGCGCTTGATCGAGAGCTGGCGCTTGCTGATGGCGTTCTTCAGGAACAGCATCGGCGCCTGCAGCCCGAGATAGGCGGCGGCGACGCAGATGCCGATCTTGACCGGCAGCGATTTGTCCATCTGCGAGATCACGAACACGTAGAGGACGGCGCCGATAAACAGCACGATCGGCGTCACCGCGCGGGCAAACAGGAAGGTGACGTAGGGCGCGTGGCCGCGATAGCCGGCCATGATCAGCTTGTCGCGCGCGGCTTCCTGCGCCAGCCATTTGGTCAGGTTGAAATCTTCCACCACCTTGGAGACGAGCTGCTTCGGCGTTTGCCGCAGCGACACCTTTTCCGATCTTGGCGAGGCGGTCGCGCTCGCGCTGCCGCAGCCGTTCGCGCTCGCTGGCAACCGCCTTCATGCGCTTGGCGAGGCCTTCGCCGGCAAACAGCGGCATGACCAGCGTATAGGCGGTCGCGCTCGCCGCGATGGCGGCGAGCAGCATCGTCATGAAGCGCGCGTCGTGCATTTTGGAGATCAGGAAATCAACCATGGTCGCACCATCAGAAGTCGAAATTGATCATTTTCTTCATCACCATGATGCCGATCGACATCCAGACGACGCAGCAGACCAGCATGAACTGGCCGGCTGGATGGGTCCACAGCAGCGAGATGTAGTCGGGCGTCGGAGATAGACGAGGATCATCACGATCGGCGGCAGCGAGCCGATGATGCCGGCGGAAGCCTTGGCTTCCATCGACATCGCCTGGATCTTCTCCGCCATCTTCTTGCGGTCGCGCAGCACCTTGGAGAGGTTGCCAAGCGCTTCCGACAGGTTGCCGCCGGACTTCTGCTGGATCGCGATCACGATGCCGAAGAAGTTCGCCTCCGGCAGCGGCATCCGCTCGTACAGCCGCGCGCAGGCTTCGCCGAGCGGCATGCCGATCGCCTGGGTTTCGATGATGGCGATGAACTCGCTCCTCAGCGGCTCCGGCGCATCGGCTGCGACCACCTTGATGGATTCGAACAGCGGCAGGCCGGCCTTGATGCCGCGCACGATGACGTCGACGGCGTCGGGCAGCGCTTTCAGGAACGCCTTCTCGCGGCGCTTCTTCAGAAAGCTCAGGACCCAGCGCGGCAGGCCGAGGCCGGCGGCAAAGCCAAGCCCGACCGCGCCGAGCAGGCTGGCCGCCGATCACGAAGGCGACGCACGAAGCCGACCGCGCCGGAAACGCCGGACGCGATCCAGAATTTCTGGTGCGTCCAGTCCGAGCCCGGCCTGGGTGAGGCGGGTGGTGAGCGGAACGGCTTCTCCTTCTTGCGCGCCGCGCCTCGAGCTCCTTCAGCGAGCCTTCGACCTGCTCGCGGCGCGAGCGCTGGCTTTTCTCGGCCTGACGCGCCGCGGGCTCGGGCTTTGCGATCGAGACGCGGCGGGCTTCGGCCTTCTTCTCGCCCGACAGCATCGGATAGATGAATACCCAGGCCAGGCCGCCGACGGCGGTGGCGGCGAGAAAGGCCAGTGCGAGCGTTTGCATGTTCATGGCCCGCTCCTCACGTCTTCGTCGATGACTTCGGCGGCGTCGAGCGCGGCGGCAAGCCGCTTCTCTTCGCCGTAATAGCGCGCGCGTTCCCAGAACCGCGGCCGGCCGATGCCGGTGGAGCGGTGCCGGCCGATGATCTTGCCGTTGGCGTCCTCGCCGATCATGTCGTAGAGGAAGACGTCCTGGGTGATGATGGTGTCGCCTTCCATGCCCATCACCTCGGTGATGTGGGTGATGCGGCGCGAGCCGTCGCGCAGGCGCGCGGCCTGGATGATGACGTCGATCGAGGCGCAGATCATCTCGCGGATGGTGCGCGAGGGCAGCGAGAAGCCGCCCATCGTGATCATGGATTCGCAGCGCGACAGCGCTTCGCGCGGGATTGTTGGCGTGCAGCGTGCCCATCGAGCCGTCATGGCCGGTGTTCATCGCCTGCAGCAGGTCGAACGCCTCGGGTCCGCGGACTTCGCCGACGATGATGCGTTCGGGACGCATACGCAGGCAGTTGCGGACCAGTTCGCGCATGGTGACCTGGCCTTCGCCTTCGATGTTGGGCGGGCGGGTTTCCAGCCGCACCACGTGCGGCTGCTGCAGCTGCAGTTCGGCGGCGTCTTCGCAGGTGATGACGCGCTCGTCGTGCTCGATGAACTGGGTCAGGCAGTTCAGCAGCGTGGTCTTGCCGGAGCCGGTGCCGCCGGAGATCAGCACGTTGCAGCGGACGCGGCCGATGATCTGCAGGATCTCGGCGCCTTCGGGCGAGATCGCGCCGAACTTGACCAGCTGCTCGAGCGTCAGCTTGTCCTTCTTGAACTTGCGGATGGTGAGCGCGGGGCCGTCGATCGCCAGCGGCGGCACGATGGCGTTGACGCGGGAGCCGTCGGCGAGGCGGGCGTCGCAGATCGGCGAGGATTCGTCGACGCGGCGGCCGACCTGGCTGACGATGCGCTGGCAGATGTTGAGCAGCTGCTGGTTGTCGCGGAAGCGGATGCCGGTCTTCTGGATCTTGCCGGCGACTTCGATGAACACCGTGCCGGCGCCGTTGACCATGATGTCGGCGATGTCGTCGCGCGACAGCAGCGGCTCCAGCGGGCCGTAGCCGAGCACGTCGTTGCAGATGTCGTCGAGCAGCTCTTCCTGCTCGGCGATCGACATCACGATGTTCTTGATCGCGATGATCTCGTTGACGATGTCGCGGATTTCCTCGCGCGCCGACTCGCCGTCGAGCTTGGCGAGCTGGGCAAGGTCGATCGCCTCGATCAGGGCGCCGAAGATCGTCGCCTTGACCTGGTAATAATTGTCCGAGCGCCGCGCTTCCATGGCCGGCGCGGGCGGTGGCGCCGGTCTTGCCGGCGCGATCGGCGGCGAAGCGACGGCCGGCGCGGCGATCTCGCGCGAAGCCGCCAGCGCCGGCAGAAGCCGGCTCCGGCGCCTGGGCGGCGGGCTTTGCATGGCCCGCGTATCGCTATCTGTTCCGCTACGCTTACCAAACACGACGGTACTCCACGCGGGTGACTTACTTTGGCCCGCAGCTTCTCGATCAGGGGTGACAGGAACGAGCCTCTTCGGCTTCTTGGTCTCGCCGCGGCCGGTCAGCCGCTGCGCGATCTGCAGGAACATCTCGGTGGTGCGATGATTGGCGGAGATTTCCGCGATCATCTGGCCGTTGTTGGCGGCCGCGCCGAACATCTGCGGGTCGAACGGGATCGTCGCGATCGGCTGGCTTTCGATCGCCTTGGCGAATTCGGCGGCCGCGATCTCCGGCCGCTTCGGGATGCCGACCTGGTTGAGGCAATAGAGCGGCGCGCGATCGTTCGGCCGCTGCGCCTTCAGGAGGTCGAACAGGTTCTTGGTGTTGCGCAGGCTGGCGAGATCGGGCGCGGCGACGATCAGGATGTCGTCGGCGGCGATCAGCGCGCGCTTGGTCCAGCCCGACCATTGATGCGGCACGTCGAGCACGATGCAGGGCATCGTGGTGCGCAGCGTGTCGAAGATCGAATCGAAGGCGTCGGCGCCGAAATCGTAGACCCGGTCGAGCGTCGCCGGCGCCGCCAGCAGGCTGAGATGATCGGTGCATTTCGACAGCAGGCGGTCGATGAAGGCGGTATCGACGCGGTCGGGCGAGAACACCGCGTCCGCGATGCCCTGCGGCGGATCCTGGTTGTAGTCGAGGCCGGCGGTGCCGAAGGCGAGGTCGAGATCGGCGACCACGGAGTCCAGCGCGAGATCGCGGGCGATCGCCCAGGCGACGTTATGCGCGATGGTGGAGGCGCCGACGCCGCCCTTGGCGCCGACGATGGCGATGATGCGGCCGACCGCCTTGGCTTCCGGCGCGGAGAACAGGTTGCAGACCGAGCGCACCACGTCGATCGCGCCGACCGGCGCGATGCACGTAGTCGCTGACGCCGCGGCGCACCAGTTCGCGGTACAGCATGACGTCGTTGATGCGGCCGATCACGACGACGCGGGTGCCGGCGTCGCAGACGGTGGCGAGCTGGTCGAGGCCGGTCAGGATGTCGTTGCGGGCTTCGGTCTCCAGGATGATGACGTTCGGCGTCGGCGCGGAGCGATAGGCCTCGATGGCGGCGGCCATGCCGCCCATCTGGATCTTGAGATGGGCCTTGCCGAGACGGCGATCTTCGCCCGCCGACTGCACCGCAGCCGCGGTTTCGACCGTCTCGCAAAAGGCCTGCACCGACACCCGCGGCGCCGGCGCGATATGATCGTCGGCGGCCGGCGGCGTGGCTTCCGGCTGCTGCTTCTGAATTCTGGCGCGCGTAGCTGATCATTTGCCTATATCGCTTAGTTTGGCCTTGTCGGCCTCGGGATAGGTGGTCGCGGTCGGGGTGCCCTTGCGATATTTCTCGAAGGCCGTGCGGTGCGCCGTGTCGTATAGGCCGGCGTTTCGGGGCGCGGCTGCACGAGGTCGGCACGGATTGTCGACCATCGCGGCGAGGTTGCGCTGATTGGCGCAGCCGAAATTGTAGTACTGCTTGTTGTCGTAATAGCTCTTGTTCTTGATCGACGGGGCCGATGTCCTCCGGCCACAGGCCGCAGGGGCCGGCGGCCGCCGCGATCTTCGGATAGTTCAGCCGGATCGCCGCCATGTGGCGCGGATCTTCCGGCTGGTACTGGCGGACGTTGATGCCGCGCGGCGGCACGCCGGCTGCGGCGAACATCGCCTGGATCTCGCGCAATGAATCCGCGGCCGCGCCGCGCGTTCGGCGTGCCGACCGGCACGTCGATGCTGATGGCGCCGGTGCCTTCGCGCAGCCAGGTCTGCGCCAGCGCCATGACGTCGGCGCGCTGCGCGGCGGTCAGGCCGCCGCGGGCGTTGCCGACGAAGACCACGATCGAGCGGTCTGGCTTCCTGTGATCGCGATCGGATGGCGCTGCGGTAGTCGTCGGGCGCGAACGCCGTCGGCGATACTTCCTCGATATGCTTGCAGGCGCCGAGCGCGACGGCGAGGCCGACGAGCGCGCCCGCCATGCGAAGCGCGGCGGCTGCGGTCGGCGGGTGATTGTGGCTTTGCATCGTCATTGTCCTCGTCCCGCCTCAGTCCGTGATAAAGCCATAGGTGCCGCGATAATTCCGTGCCGGCTCGACGCGGCCCGGAACGCCGTAGATGCGATTGATGCTGCCGAGCAGGTCGGCCTGCGGATCGGATGGCGTTGGCAAAGCCGTCATCCGGGCGCGACAGGTCCTTCGGCGCCGACCGCGCGGACGATATAGGGCGTCACCAGCACCACCAGTTCGGTCTGGTTGTTGACGAAGTCGCGGCTGCGGAACAGCGTGCCGAGGATCGGCAGCTGCGTCAGGCCCGGCAGTCCGTTGACGGCCTGCTTGGTCTGGTCGTGCGATCAGGCCGGCCATCGCCATCGCGCCGCCGGAGGGAATTTCCAGCGTGGTTTCGGCGCGGCGCGTCTTGATCGAGGGGATGGTCACGGAGTTGCCGGGTGGCGGTGACCGCTTGCGAGATCGTCAGCGAGTTGTCGTTCGACAGTTCCGACACTTCGGTCATCACGCGCAGGCTGATGCGGCCTTCGCTCAGCACCACCGGCGTGAAGTTGAGCGAGATGCCGAACTTCTTGAAGCTGATCTGGGTGGTACAGACACGGCGTGGTCGGGATCGCAGGAATAGCCTGCCGGAATCGGGAAATTCGCCGCCGGCGATGAAGGTCGCGGATTCGCCCGAGATCGCCGTCAGGTTCGGTTCGGCCAGGGTGCGGACCACGCCGGCGCTTTCCATCGCGCGGATGGTGGCCTGCACGGACGGGACGCCGGCGCCGAGCGCTGCCGAAGCCGCCGGTGATGTTGTTGCCGGCGACCAGCGAGCGGCCGAGGGCCGTGAACGGGTTGGTGTTGTTGAAGTTCACGACCGAGGTGCCGTAGTTCAGGCTGCCGCGAGAGATCGATGCCGAGCTGCTTGATGATGGTGCGCGCCACTTCGGCGACGGTGACCTTCAGCATCACCTGGTCGCGGCCGCGGACGACGATCGAGTTGACGACCTTGTCGGCGCCGCCGGCCAGCCGCGCGGCGAGATCGCCGGCCTGCTGCGCCTCGATCGGGCTCGATGCCGTGCCGGTCAGCACCACGCCGTCGCCGAGGCCGTCGATCTGGATGTCGGCGTTCGGCAGCGTCTGCTTCAGCGCGGCGCGCACGCCGTTGAGGTCGCGCTTGACCGCGATGTCATAGGCGGCGATCTGCTGGCCGGCGGAATCGAAGAACACGATATTGGTCTGGCCGACCGCGGCGCCGATGATGTAGGCGCGTTGCGCCGAGCGGATCACCGCATTGGCGATCTTGGGATCGGCGACCAGCACATCCTTGATGTCGCGCGGCAGGTCGATCACGATCGACTTGCCGATGCCGAGCGAAAGGAAGCGCGCGTTCATCTGGCCGTCGGCCGGGCCGGCGCGGCGTTGGCGCGATAATCGCTCGCCAGCACCGGCGTCACGGCCTGATTGAACATCAGCGCAGCGACCGCCGAGAACGACAGGGCGCGGGCCGCCAAGGCCCGCATCGTCGGTCGATTTCCCCTGCATTGCATATCGCTGTCCTCTCGTCACTTCTGCATCGTCGTCGGGCTGTTGATGCCGTAACGAACGATATTGATGCTTTCGCCGCGCTTGGAGCGCTGGTCGTCGGGCTTGATCTCGGGGGCATTGACGTCGGCGATGCTGCGCAGCGCCAGCGACAGCGTGCCGCTCTGGCGCGAACGCGCCAGCGTCTCGGCCTGCTCCGGCTTCAGTTCCAGCGTCACGGTCTTGCCGACCACGGCGTTCTGGCCGTCTTTCTCCTTGGGCGCCTGGTCGATCGCGAGCACGCGCACGTTGGAGAGGATGATTTCGGAATTGACGATGTCGGTGCCGCGGCTTGTCGGCGTTCTTGTCGCGCTTGGTCAGAAGCACGTCGACGCGGTCGTTCGGCAGGATGAAGCCGCCGGCGCCGGTTTCCGGCGAAATTTCGGTGGAGACCGCGCGCATGCCGGTCGGCAGGATCGCCGCCATGAAGCCGGAGCCGTCGGCCTTGACCAGCTTCTGCTCGCGGATCGGCTCGCCGGCGATGAAGGGGGCGCGTGCGATCGAGCCCGTGACCTGCGTCGTCGCGTCGGGGCGTTCGCTGCGCTTGATGAAGGTGCTGCTGGCGGTCGTCGGCCGGCCAGGTCTGCCATTGCAGTCTTCGGGCTTGACCGACTGGCCAAGGCCGATGTCGGACTTCGCGACGAGA
>CAWBQP010000004.1:0-132375 GCA_963790735.1 uncultured Alphaproteobacteria bacterium
TGCCGAGGAAGGTCGCGCGCAGCACGATGCCGGTGACGCGGTCGGGATGGGCCTGCGCATAGGCCAGCGCCAGCGTCGCGCCCCAGGAGCCGCCGACGATCATCCAGCGCTCAAATCCGAATTTCTCGCGGATCGCCTCCATGTCCGCGATCAGATGCGGCAGCGTATTGGCTTCGCGGCGGCCCTTGGGGCGGCTGCGGCCGGCGCCGCGCTGGTCGAACAGCACGGCATGGAAACGTTCGGGATCGAACAGCCGGCGATGGTCCGGCTGGCAGCCGCTGCCGGGCCCGCCATGCAGATAGACCGCGGCAATGCCGCCGGCGCGGCCGACGCTTTCGACATAGATATCGTGACCGTCGCTGACCACGAGCTGCTCCGACGTCAGCGGCGCAAACGGATCGGCGGGTTTGACGGATTTGCCGGCGTCGGCGTCAGGCGCCATGCTCGCCTTCCGTCTCCAGCGTGCCGCCGGCGAAATTGCGATAGAGGAAGCGGTCCTGGTGCGCGGCCGCCTCGCGCTCGGCCTGCTTGAAGATCTGCTCGTGCATCGGCGACAGCGTGCAGGCCGGATCGGTATTGCCGGCGTCGCCGGTCAGCGCAAAGGCCTGGCAGCGGCAGCCGCCGAAATCGATTTCGCGGAATTCGCAGCTCTTGCACGGCTCCTTCATCCAGCCGGTGCCGCGATAGCGGTTGAAGGCTTCGGAATTCTGCCAGATCCAGGCGATCGAATGATTGGAGCGCACGGATTCGAATTCGAGCCCGGTGATGCTCTCCGCGGCGTGGCAGGGCAGCACCTTGCCGGCCGGCGAAATGTTGAAGAACTGCCGGCCCCAGCCGCCCATGCATTTCTTCGGCCGCAGCGCGTAATAGTCCGGCACCACATAGTCGATGGCGAGAATGCCCTTCAGCCGCACGGCGGCTTCCTCGACGATGCGGCTGGTCTCGTCGATCTGCTCGATCGTCGGCATCAGGGCGGCGCGGTTCTTCAGCGCCCAGCCGTAGTACTGGACGTTGGCCACTTCCAGCCGGTCGGCGTCGAGATCGACCGCCATCTGAATGATGTCGGCGAGCTGGTGCAGGTTCTGGCGGTGCATGACGGCGTTGACCGTCAGCGGCAGATCGAGCTCGCGCGTCCATTTCGCGGCCTCGATCTTCTTCTCATGCGCGTTCTTCAGCCCGGCGACGCGGTCGGCCACCCCGGGCTCGTTGCCCTGGAAACTGATCTGCACATGGCAGAGGCCGGCATCGGCCAGCGCCGAAAGTTTTTCCTTGGTCAGCAGCACCGCCGAGGTGATGAGGTTGCTGTACAGCCCGACATCGGTCGCATGCTGCACCAGCTCCACCAGGTCCTTGCGCGCGGTCGGTTCGCCGCCCGAGAAATGGATCTGCAGCACGCCGATTTCGGCGAGCTCGCTCGAAAACCTTCTTCCATTCCTCGGTCGTCAGTTCGCTGCCGCCACGGTCGAGTTCGATCGGGTTGGAGCAATAGGGGCATTGCAGCGGGCAGCGGTGCGTAAGCTCGGCGAGCACGGCAAGCGGAATGCCGAACGTCTCCGCGGTCGAACGCTGCGATTCCAGAACCGCGAGCCCGTCGCTGGGCGCGGCGCCGGCTGTTTTGCCATCGGCGAGAATGTCGCTCATGACGTCTTCTCACGCGCTTCGGTCAGAAAACCCTTGTCGGCGAGATCCTGCAGCATCCCGATGACGTCGGTCAGGATCGCCTCGCGCGGTGCGGCGTATTTGGCGGCGAGCTGATCGGCCATATCGCCGACGCTGCGCACGCCGTCGCAGAGCTGCAGCACTTCCACCGCGATCTCGTCCGGCGCCAGCACGCGCTCCGGCGCCAGGATCACCCAGACCTGCCGCGTCTCATCGAATTTCAGCCGGGCGTGCCGCGGCAATTTCGGCCGGCTCGCCTCGCTGACACTGATGTTGCGGCTCATAGCCATCGATCGCTAGTCCCCTTTGGGCACGAATGCCCCGGGCGGTATGTGGCCCTCGACATAGGCATGATACAGCGCGTCGAGCTGAACCCAAAGCACATTGGTCTTGAAGATCAGCGCATTGCAGACCGCCTCGCGCTCTGCGGGCGTCTTCGCGTGCGCCTTGACGTATTCCAGCGCGAAGCCCGCGTCGCGCGGGCGCCTGCGTCAGGCGGCGGCTGAAATAGCTCATGATGTCAGGATTGACGAAATCATAGTGCTGCAGCATGCCGGAGATGCGCTCCTCATGCAGGTTCGGCGCGAACAGTTCCGTGAGCGAGGAGGCGATGGCCTCCAGCGGGGTCTTGTCGCGGCAGAAATGCACATAGGCCTCCACCGCAAACCGCGTCGCGGGCAAAATGCCTTCGGTCGATTCCACATAGGCGCTGTCGAGCCCGAGGCCCTCGGTCAGCTTCAGCCAGCGCTCGATACCGCCTTCGCTGCCGATATCGCCGTCGTGATCCTCGATCCGGTGCCGCCATTCGATCCGTGTGGCGCGGTCGCGGAACCGGGAGATCACCATCGCGTCCTTGAGCGGGATCGTGCTCTGGTAGAAATAGCGGTTCAGCGCCCAGGCCTGCACCTGTCCCTTGTTGAGCTTGCCGCCATGCAGCAGCCGGTGGAACGGATGCAGATTGTGATAGCGCGTCGCGCCGATGTGGCGGAGCATCGCTTCGAGTTCATCGGCATTGTTGAGCGTGATGCCCTTGCCGATCGACAGGGCGGTCATTTCCGCGGTCATTTCCCCTTGGCCATGACATTCACAGCGTGATCTCCGTTCCGTCGGCTGGAATCTGCCAGCCCGCCTGTTCCAATGCCTTTCGCTCGTCCGAGCCGGAGAGCAGGGCAGGGTTGGAGTTGTTGATATGCAGGAACATCCTGCGGCCGATATCGAGGCCGGCAAGGCTCTCGATCGCGCCATGTTCGCCCGACATTGAAATATGGCCCATCCCTTGTCCCGTCTTGGTGCCGAGGCCCTGCACGATCAATTCGTCGTCGCGCCACACGGTGCCGTCGAAGAACACCAGCGCGGCGCCCGCCAGCCGCGATTTGAGATCGTCGGTCACGTCAGCGCAGGCGGCCAGGAAATAGAAGTACTTGCCGCTTGTCTTGTCCAGAATCCGAAGGCCGAGCGTATCGCCCGCGCCGTCGCCGCCGGCCGGATGCGCCTTGCCTTCGAGATACCACGCGCCCTTGCCGGGAACCGCGAAGGGAAGGATTTCCATGCCGGATGGCGAGCCGTCGGGCAGGGCCGGCTCAAACGCCCTGTCGGCCTCGATCGGCCGCCGCTTCACGTTGTTTTCGCCCAGCACGTTAAAGATGCTGTTGGATCGCAAGATCGCAAGGACCCGCTCATGCGCATAGAGCGTGAAGGGTGAGCCCTCGCGCATCGACAGCAGCCCTGCGACCGCGTCGACTTCGCCATTGGTCAGGATCACGCCGGCGATCGGGCTGTGCCGGAGCTGTCCGGCTTTGGGATGAAGCTGCGGCGTCGCAATAAGCTGCTGGCGCAGGTCGGGCGAGGCGTTGACGAGATACCAGTGCGCGCCATCGGCGCTGACCGCGATCGAGGCCTGGGTGCTGCGCAGTTCGGGATTTTCGCTTCGTGCTTTCCGGCACACCGGACATCCGCAGTTCCACTGCGGAACGCCACCGCCTGCCGCGGCGCCCAGGACGACGACGCGAAGCATAATCCGTCTCCTGGAGCTTCCAGACTTGAAGATACGAACTAAGTTACAAACGCCACGAGGTGGACACCGGCCTCGGACACAATTCCACTATCGGGAACGTGTCAGACCCGGAAGTCCACCTGCGTGAGATAGAAAATGCGCTGCCGCTTACTTGCGGGTGGCGCACATATACATGTTGATTTCCATTCCGACCGATACTTCGACGATTTTCGGCGCTTTCCAGGCCATTTGGCTCTCCGTTTGCTACAGGACGAATTCCGTCCTTGCAGGTTAAGGTACTGCGGATCAAAAAGTTCGCCAGTTAAATCTTTTGCCTGGAACTCCGTTTGTTTATGCTGCGCTGCAAAGGGATTTCACGGAGTTGTGCATAGGGCTTGCTCAAAACAGCGTGGGATCAAGCGTTTCGCGGTTGTTCGCACCGCCGCGAATGGCAATTCTGGGTGCGACGGGGCGCTACCGGCTCCGGATAAAGAACTTGTGAGAGTAGGGACGGCCCCCGGTTGCGGGGCCTCAACCGGAGCCAGGTTTCCGCCGATGCCGCGATATTACTTCAACACCCGTATCGGCGATGAGCTGATTTCCGATCCTGACGGCGAAGTGCTTGTCGATCCCGATCGCGCCTGGGAAATGGCGCGCGCCATGATCCGGGAGCTGCTCAAGACCGACGGCGCCGATGGCGCGCTGTTGAGCGCGATCATCGAGGTGACCGACGACGACGGCGAGATCGTGCTGGAGTTTCCGTTCGCGGAAGCGATCCTCGATGCCCCCGGCGGCTCGGTTACGAAGCACTGACGCGCGATGAAGCCGGTCGGCGTCGAGCCGGCCATTCGGCCGGCGCGGTTTCCGTGACGCATGTTTCCGGTTGCGCTTCGACAGAAAAATATTGGAGATTGCCGTCCGGAAAGCCACCGGCGTCGGCACCCTCATGTGCCGCGTGTAGAGAACAGGCTTCCGCCAAGGGAGAAACGCCCATGATAAGTCATCCGTCGACGCCGCGCAGCCTGTTGCTGGCCGGTGTCTTCCTCAGTGCATTCACGCTAACCGCCGCGGCCCAACAGCCTGCCGCACCGCCCGCTGCCGGCGCACCGCCTGCGGCTGCGCCCGCGCTTCCACCGGGGTCGCCGTTGATCGGGCGCCCCGCCGGCAACGAAGCCGCCGCCAAGCTCGCGCCGAATGCGCCGCCGCCGATACCCGCGGCGCCGGACAAGCTGCCGACGGCGAAGCTGAAGGTGCCGGCCGGCTTCAACATCGAGGTCTATGCCGCGGGCATGGCGAACGCGCGCTCGCTCGCCATGGGCGACAAGGGCACGGTGTTCGTCGGCAGCCGTCTGGTCGACAAGGTCTATGCCATCGTCAACAAGGACGGCAAACGGGAGGTCAAGGTGCTGGCCTCCGGCCTCTACCGGCCGAACGGTCTCGCCTTCAAGGACGGCACGCTCTACATCGCCGAGCTGTCGAAGGTCTCCAAGATCGAGAAGGTCGAGGACGTCCTGGACAACCCGCCGAAGCCGACCGTGATCTTCGACAAGCTGCCCAAGGACGAAGCCCATGGCTGGAAGTTCATCGGCATCGGGCCTGACGGCAAGCTCTACGTTCCGGTCGGCCAGCCCGGCAACAACGTGCTCAACGACGACGAGCATGGCCTGATCCGGCGGATGAATCTCGACGGCTCGGGCGCGGAAGTGATCGCGCGGGGCGTTCGCAACACCGTCGGCTTCGACTGGCATCCGGAGACCAAGCAGCTCTACTTCACCGACAATGGCCGCGACTGGATGTCGGAAGACGTGCCGGAGGACGAACTGAACCGTATCACCAAGGTCGGCGAACATTTCGGCGCGCCGTTCTGCCTGCAGGGCAACATCGTCGACCCCGAATTCGGCTGGGGCAAATCCTGCAGCGAATACACTGCCCCGGTTGGCCTGCTGGGCCCGCATTCCGCAGCGCTCGGCATGCGGTTCTACACCGGCAGCATGTTCCCGAAGAGCTACAAGAACGTAGCCATCATCGCCCGGCACGGCTCCTGGAACCGCTCCAAGAAGGTCGGCGGCGACCTTGTCATCGCCAAGCTGAACAAGGATGGCACGATGAAGTCGATGGAGCCGTTCCTCACCGGCTTCGTGGAAGACAACAAGTATATCGGCCGCCCGGTCGATGTGTTGCCGATGAAGGATGGCTCGCTGCTGGTCTCCGACGACTGGAACGGCGCCGTCTACCGCATCACCTACGGCAAGCAGAAGGTGGCGGGGAAGCAATAGCCTCATCGTCATTGCGAGCGAAGCGAAGCAATCCATTCCGCCACTTGCGCAGACATGGATTGCTTCGTCGCGTTGCTCCCTTGCGCAAACGCTTCACGTTTGTCGCAGGCAATGACGGGATCATCTCGTGAATTGCCCTTGTTGGAATAAACCGATGCGTAAACCGATCCTGGCCCTGGCGTTCGCCACTATCGTCTTTTCCGCCAACGCCGAAACCATCGAACAACGCATCGTGCCGTGCCTCGCCTGTCACGGCGAGAAGGGCCAATCGGAAACCGAGAACACGCCCTCGCTCGGCGGCCAGCAGGCGCCTTACACGCTGATCCAGCTTTTCATGTTCCGCGAGAAGCTGCGCACCTTCGAGCCGATGAACGAGATGGCGAAGCCGCTGACCGACGACGATCTTCGCCTGTTCTCGGACTACATCGCCAAGATCCCGAAGCCCGCAGTCGCCGGCCGACGCCGGCGAGCCAGCGCGGCTGCAGCGGGGCCAGGCGCTGGTGCAACAGCACCGCTGCGATACCTGCCACAATCCCGATTTGTCGGGGAAGGAGAACGTCCCGCGCATCGCCAACCAGCGCGAGGACTATCTCGCCAAGACCCTTGCCGAATACAAGGATAACAGCCGCCACGGCTATGACGGCAGCATGGCCGACGTGATGGGTCCGATCACGCCTGAGCAGATTGCCGATCTCGCCTATTTCATCGCCCGCGTGCGCAGTTTCACCTCGCCCGCTTGCGGGGAGAGGTCGCCCGCGCTTGCGCTAGGGTAATTCCGGGCTCACGGCGGGAGGGCCCGCTGGCCCGCTGGCATTGCCCTGCGCCCGGCGCTGGGCTTTTGGTTTGACGCGTTTTCTTGGCGCGAACCGGTTTCCACTTCGCTGGAAAACGCTCTAAAAGGGCGCCAATCGATATGGAGTTTTGCATGCAGGATCTATGGCGCCTGTCGGCTGCGGAAATGGCCGCGCTGATCAGGGCGAAAAAAGTCTCGGCCAAGGAGGCGGCGACCGCGGCGCTGGCGCGGCTGGACGCGGTCAACCCCAAAATCAATGCCGTCGTCGACCACAGGCCTGAGGACGTGCTGGCGCAGGCTTCCGCCGTCGACGCCGCCATCGGGCGCGGCGAAGACGCAGGTCCCCTTGGCGGCGTGCCTGTCACGGTGAAGGTCAATATCGACCAGGAAGGCTTTGCCACCACCAACGGGCTGAAGCTGCAGCGCGACGCCATCGCAAAAAGCAACAACCCGGTGATCGACAATCTGCGCAAATCCGGCGCCGTCATTCTCGGGCGCACCAACTGCCCGGCGTTCTCCTATCGCTGGTTCACCACCAATCTCATTCATGGCGACACCAAGAACCCACGCGATCCCTCCATCACGCCCGGGCGGCTCGTCGGGTGGGGCGGGGGCGGCGGTCGCTGCCGGCATCGGCCATATCGCGCACGGCACCGACATCGCGGGATCGATCCGCTATCCGGCTTACGCCTGCGGCGTGCACGGCCTGCGGCCGACCATGGGCCGCATCGCGGCGTTCAACGCGGCGCTCCCCGAACGGCCGATCGGGCCGCAGATCAGCGCCGTCTCAGGCCCGCTGGCCCGCACCATCGGCGATATCAGGCTCGCGCTGGCTGCGATGTCGGCGCAGGGATTATCGCGATCCCTGGTGGGTGCCGGCGCCGCTCGAAGGGCCGGCAATGCCCAAGCGCGTCGCGATGTGCCTCAACCCTGACGGTCTCGATCCCGTCCCCGAAGTGAAGGCGGCCGTTGCCGACGCCGGCAAGCGGCTGGAGCGCGCCGGCTGGATCGTCGAGGAAATCGCCAACACGCCGCCGCTGCGCGAGGCCGCCGATCTGCAGACAAAGCTCTGGCTCGGCGACGGCTACGAGGCGCAACTGGAAGCCGCCGAGCGCGAAGGCGATCCCGGCGCGCTGGCCTGCCTGCGCGGCAACCGCGCAAAGGTGCATCCGTTCGACCTGTCGAAGGCGCTGACGCGGCGCCTGACGCTGACGCGCGAATGGCTGGCGTTCTTCGAAAAATATGCCGTGCTGCTGATGCCGGTATCCGGCGAATTGCCGTTCCCCGATCAGCTCGACCGCAAGGACGAGGCGTCGTTTGCGCGCGTCTGGCATGCGCAATTGCCGCAGATCGCCATTCCCTTCATGGGGCTGCCCGGGCTAACGGTTTCGACCGGACTGGTCGGACGCGTGCCCGTCGGCGTGCAACTGGTTTCCGGGCGTTACCGCGAGGATTTATGCCTTGCTGCCGGCGAGGCGATCGAAGCCGGCGGAACACCGTCGGCGGCGATCGACCCTGCGGGTTAACTTCGAGAGAACACGATGCCAGGCGTTTATGATTTCACGGCGAGTTCGCTCGCCGGCGAAGAGGTTCCGCTGAAGCGGTTTGAAGGTCAGGTGCTCCTGATCGTCAACACCGCGAGCGCCTGCGGGTTCACGCCGCAATACAAGGGCCTGGAGCAATTGCAGCGCGAACTTTCGCCGCGCGGCTTTGCCGTGCTCGGCTTTCCCTGCAACCAGTTCGGCGGACAGGAGCCGGGCGACGCCAAACAGATCGAGACGTTCTGCGAAACCAAGTATGACGTGACGTTTCCGATGTTCGCCAAGATCGACGTCAACGGCAGCCATGCGCATCCGTTGTTCAACCATCTGAAGAACGAGAAATCGGGACTGCTCGGCTCGTCGATCAAATGGAATTTCACCAAATTCCTGGTCGACCGAACGGGCAAGGTGGTCGGGCGCTATGCCCCGACCGTGACCCCTGAGGGACTACGAAGAGAAATCGAGGCACTGCTGTGAGCGAGACCAACAAAGCGATGAACGACCAATTTCCCGACCGCCTCTCGGTCGATCCGGACAGCCCGTATTACAACGCCGACATCCTCGCGCGTGACGTCGGCATCCGCTTCAAGGGCGTCGAGAAGACCAATGTCGAGGAGTATTGCATCAGCGAGGGCTGGGTCCGCGTCACCGCGGGCAACGCCAAGGACCGTTACGGCAACCCGCTGACGATCAAGGTGCATGGCCCGGTCGAGCCGTATTTCCGGGACAAACCCTCCACCTGACCGTCATTGCCTGCGACAAACGCGAAGCGTTTGCGCAAGGGAGCGAAGCGACGAAGCAATCCATGCCTCCGCATGTCGCGCTATGGATTGCTTCGCTTCGCTCGCAATGACGACAGAGACTGAAAGCCAAGCCCATGTCCGTCCGTATCGTCGACGTCTGCGAAATCACAAAACCGATCTCCTCGCCGATCCGCAACGCCTATATCGACTTCACCAAGATGACGACGAGCCTTGTCGCCGTCGTCACCGACGCCGTGCGTGATGGCAAACGCGTCGTCGGCTACGGCTTCAATTCCAACGGCCGCTACGGGCAGGGCGGCCTGATCCGCGAACGCTTTGCGCCGCGGCTGAAGGAGGCCGATCCGAAGAGCCTGCTCGATGCCAGCGGTGACAATCTCGATCCGGACAAGGTCTGGGCCACGCTGATGTCGAACGAAAAACCCGGCGGCCACGGCGAGCGCTCGGTCGCCGTCGGCACCATCGACATGGCGGTGTGGGATGCGGTGGCGAAGATATCGGGCAAGCCGTTGTTCCGGTTGCTGGCCGAGCGTCACGGCCTCAAGGCCAATCCGCGCGTGTTCGTCTATGCCGCCGGCGGCTACTATTATCCCGGCAAGGATCTGTCGGCGCTGCGCGGCGAAATGCGCGGCTATCTCGACCGCGGCTACAACGTCGTGAAGATGAAGATCGGCGGCGCGCCGATCGCGGAAGATCGCGAGCGCATCGAAGCCGTGCTGAAGGAGATCGGCAAGGACGCGCAGCTCGCCGTCGACGCCAATGGCCGCTTCGATCTGGAGACCGCGATCGCGTATGCAAAAATGCTGCGGGAGTATCCGCTGTTCTGGTACGAGGAGGCCGGCGATCCCCTCGACTTCGCGCTGCAGGCGGCGCTTGGCCGAATTCTATCCCGCAGCCATGGCGACCGGCGAGAATCTGTTCAGCCATCAGGATGCAAAGAACCTGATCCGCTATGGCGGCATGCGGCCGGACCGCGACTGGCTGCAATTCGATTGCGCGCTGTCCTATGGTCTGTGCGAATACCAGCGCACGCTGGCGGTGTTGAAGACCCACGGCTGGTCGCCGAGCCGCTGCATCCCGCATGGCGGCCACCAGATGTCGCTCAACATCGCGGCCGGTCTCGGCCTCGGCGGCAATGAAAGCTATCCTGATCTATTCCAGCCCTATGGCGGCTTCCCGGACGGCGTTCGTGTCGAGAACGGCCACATCACCATGCCGGACCTGCCGGGCATCGGATTTGAGGGAAAATCCGATCTGTACAAGGAGATGAAGGCGCTGGCGGCGTGAGGATGGTGGTTTTCCAGGCCATCAATCTACCGATCATCGAACTCTGAAGGATACCGCGATCTTGCCCAGTCAACTTCCCCAACTCTCGCTCTCGAAGGACAAGATCCGGGTCTTGCTTCTCGAAGGGGTCAACGACAGCGCCGTGCAGATGATCGAGGCTGCGGGCTATTCCAACATGACGCGCTTGTCGAAGGCGCTTGAGGGCGATGCGCTCAAGGAAGCCATCAAAGGCGTGCACCTGCTGGGCATCCGCTCGCGCACGCAGATCACCACCGACGTTCTTGAGGCCGCGGACCGGCTCATCGCGATCGGCTGCTTCAGCGTCGGTACCAATCAGGTGGATACTGACGCCGCTCGCCGAAGCGGCATTCCCGTGTTCAACGCACCGTTTTCCAACACGCGAAGCGTGGCAGAGCTGGTGATCGGCGAGATCGTCATCCTGCTGCGCCGGATCGTCGCGCGTTCCAACGCAGCCCATCAGGGACGCTGGGACAAGTCCGCAAACGACAGCTATGAGGTGAGGGGCAAGACGCTCGGCATCATCGGCTACGGCAATATCGGCTCGCAGCTCTCGAATCTCGCGGAAGCGCTGGGAATGCGGGTCATCTTCTACGATCACACCGACAAGCTTCGTCATGGCAACACCGAGCCGACCGCGAGCTTGCGTGAGCTGCTGGCACAAAGCGACGTCGTGACGTTGCACGTGCCGGAAACATCAGCCACGCATGGGATGATCGGGCGCGAGGAGATTGGCGGCGATCAAGCCTGGTGCGTATTTCATCAACAACAGTCGCGGTACGGTCGTTGATCTCGAGGCGCTCGCCGACGCGCTGCGCGAAGGCAGGCTTCGTGGCGCCGCGGTTGACGTTTTTCCGGTCGAGCCGCGTTCGAACGCGGACCGGTTCGTATCGCCGCTTCAGGGTCTGGAGAATGTTATTCTGACGCCACACATCGGCGGCTCGACCGAAGAGGCGCAAGAACGCATCGGTGCCGAAGTTGCGCGCAAGCTCATCGATTACAGCGATTCCGGTGCGACGATGGGTGCTGTCAATTTCCCGCAGGTCCAGCTACCGCCGCGGCCATCGGGGACGCGGTTCATTCAGGTGCAGCGCAATCTGCCGGGCATGCTGGGGCGCTTGAATGAAGTGCTCGCGCGCCACGCCGTCAACATCGCCGCTCAATATTACGAGACCGACCACGACGTAGGCTATGTGGTTCTCGACGCCGATGCCTCCGCAGCCGACGGCCAGCGTGTGCTTGCGGACATCCGGGCTCTGGAGGGCACCATTCGCGCCCGATTGCTCTACGAATACAAGATCTGAGCCGGGGCGCTACGCTGTCTGCCGCATCGGCTGCGCCGCGCCATACATCAGCGTGCGCCACAGCCATTCGACCGGGCCGTACCGGTAACGGCGCAGCCACCAGGCGCTGAAAAACACCTGTCCGATGTAGACGGCGACGCCGATGGCCAGCGCATGGGTAACGCCGAGGCGGCCGAACAGGCCGAGACCATAGCCGTAAAAGATCCAGCCGAAGATCACGGATTGCGCGAGGTAGTTGGTGAACGCCATGCGTCCCAGCGGCGCGGCCCAGCCAAGCAGCTTCTTTCCGCTCCCGAGATTGGCGATGCCGATGATACCGGCGCCATAACCGAGCGCCAGCAGGATGGTGCCGAGCGGTTCCGCCAGGGCGCGGGTCCGGCCGGCCGCGATAAAGCCGCCGGCATGGCAAAGGATCAATGCTGCGCCAAGTCCGATACAGGCAGCAGCGATCGAGAACAGCAGATGGAGAGGCGGGTTTTTCAGAATGCCGGTGCGCCAGGCGAACGCGCCGAGAAGAAACAATCCGATCGTGCGCGGAAAGATAAAGGCGTGCAGGGAAGCGAAAAGGGGAAGCTCGCGCAGCCGGAACGCCAGCACGTCGAGGAAGCCGCCCGTCGCATAGATGCGATACGCCTCCGTGACATCCCGCCTCAGCGCGGTCGCGCTGGGCCACCATCCGGACGGCGGAAAGACCTGCATCTCAAGGTACAACCCAAGAGACGCCAGCGCGGCGACCGCCAGCAGCCAGCGCGGACCGAACAGGAACGGCAGGACGATCAGGCCGGCGAGCGCATATTCGGTGAGAATATCGCCGTTCCAGATCAGGCAAAGGTGGATGAGCCCGAACGCCAGCAACACGACGAGCCGGCGCAGGAGGAGCGACGTGCGGCGCTCGCTGTTCGCAAGCCGCTCGAACTGGATGGCAAGGCCTGCGCCGAACAGCAGCGAAAACAGCGCAAGCGCCTTCAGGTCGACGGCCAGCATCAGGATGGTATCGACGGCTCTGTCGATCGGCGACGCCGGCGGGGTCTGGGGAAAAAAACGCTCGAAGATCGAAACGCGAAATATGGTCACGACGTTGATCGCGAGAACGCCGAGCAAGGCAACGCCCCGCAACACGTCGATGGCGTCGATCCGCTCCGTGGGGCTTATCGGCCGGGGAGATGCGGCGCCATCGGAAGCCATTGCAATATGATTTCCAATCGCGCGGCGAGCGAATGCCGCGGCCGCTCTACGACAGCCGCATATCCAGCAACCGCCGCCCCTCGGTCTTGAGCAGTTTCTTTACCGCGCTCGATGCTGCGATGTCGCCCTGGTTGGCGTAGGCTTCGTGGTTCTTCTCGATGTCCTCGAGCCGGTAGAGGTAATTGACCATGACGCCGGCGGATTCGCGCAGGCCCTTCGGCGAGAGGTCGCCGAGCCAGTCGATCTTCTCCAGCCGCGCGCCGTTGCCGATGTGGAAGCGCGCCACCGAATCGATCAGCCGGCCTTTTGACGTGCGGGCCTTGAGGAAATAATGCGCAGCCAGCGGCTCCAGCACGGCGCGCAGTTGCGCGGTCAGCTCGGCATCCTCGAACCAGTCCGGCCTGTCGAGGGCTCTCCAGCAGCGTCCGCTCCTCGTCGCTGACCGGCACGTCGTCGACCTGCTTCAGCCATTGCATGAAGCCCGGCACCGGTGACAGCGTGATGAACGTGTCCAGCTTCGGCAATTCGCGCCGCAACTCCTCGACCACCTGCTTGATCAGGAAGCTGCCGAAGGAAATGCCGCCAAGCCCCTTTTGCGTATTCGAGATCGAGTAGAACACCGCGGTGCGTGCGCGTTCGATCGGCACCAACTGACGCTCCGCGGCGAGCAGTGGCGCGATCGCGGTCGGAATCGTCTCGGTCAGCGCGACCTCGACGAAGATCAGCGGTTCGTCGTTGAGCTGGGGATGGAAGAAGGCGTAGCAGCGGCGGTCTACGGGATCGATGCGGCGGCGCAAATCGTTCCAGTCGCGGATTTCGTGCACGGCCTCATAACGGATGATCTGTTCCAGAATATTCGCTGGCGTCGACCAGTCGATCCTGCGTAGCACGAGAAATCCCCTGTTGAACCAAGAAGACAGCAAATGCACCACATCGCGGTCGAGCGCGGCCAGATCCTTGTTGCCCTTCATCAGGGCAAGCAGGTCGGCGCGCATCGCCACCAGGTCGCTGGTGCCGCCCGGCGCACGGTTGAGCCGGCGGATCAGCTCCTGCCGCTGCGGCTCGGAAGCAAAGTGAAGGTCGCTGGCATCGCTGTCGTTCGGCTGGCTGCGCCAGCTCTCGATCGCCTGCGACAGCTTTTCGCGGTCGGGGCCGAAGTCTCTCGCCAGCGTTTCGAAGAAGGTAAGCTGACCGGCGGCGTCGAGGTCGTGGTAGCGGTCGAGCACGTCGCGCGCCATCGCGGTGCCGGAAGCTTCGCCCCGGCCGGACAGCAGCGCCTTGCATAGCTCAAGCAGTTCGGAGGCGTCCTGGCGGGCGACGGACGGCTCGCCCCGCCGAAGCAGCGTGCGGCCCCGTTCTGATATCGTCGAGAGAAGGTCGGAAAAAAAGGCGTTGGCCATGCGGTGGGTCGAATCCAGGGGTTTGCGAACCTTAGACGGAATTTATAATTGTGCCGATCATAATCAAGATCACCAAATCGTCATGCCCCGCGTATGCCGGGCATCCCGTACGCCGCGGCCTATCGACTGGTCATTACCGGCTCGGGAATACTAGATTACCCGCTTTCTCTGATAATGACGACAATACAATGTCATCGCTTTACTCCTTCCCGGCAAATTCCGTCGGCGTTTTTCCGGTGACCTGCCGGAAGGCATGGGAAAACGCTGGCACGCTGGCATAGCCCAAATCCGAGGCAAGCTGCTTGACCGAGACGCCGGCATCCGTCGAGAGCTTCTCGATGGCGGCTGCGATCCGGGCGCGCTGGCACCAGCTCTTGAAGCTCAATTGCGTCTCCGACGAGAACAGCCGCGACAGCGTCCGCACCGAGGTGCCGACCTCGTGCGCCAGGCTCTCGATCTCGTGGTCGGCGGTCGGGTCGGATAGCACGATGTCGGCGGCGCGCCGGCAGCGCGGCTCGCGCGGCAGCGGGATGAAGGTCGCGGAATCCTCCGCCTGGTCCAATTCCATCATCGCCAGCCGCAGCAGAAGCGCGGTTCGCTCGCGGTCGCCGCGATCGTCGAACAGGGCGAGGATCGTCTGATGCAGGAGCGGCGACACCCGCACCACGAATTCCGCATCCAGGCTGTGGCTGCGCGCTTCGCGCTGCAGCCAATCGAGCTCGAAATAGAGCGTCCGCATCTCGATATCGGCGAGCACGTCGATCGCATGTTCCGACAGCGCAGGCACCCAGACCGCGCGGTCCGGCGGCACCAGCCAGCGGCCTTTCGGCGTCGTCACCTGCATCGTGCCTTTGGCCGCGTAAACGAGCTGCGCCTCGCGGTGCATGTGGGTGTGGATCCGGAAGCCCTTCCGGTAGCTGTTGGCAATCATGTGGATGCCGTCGCCGGTCGAGGTCAGGCGTCCGATAATGGCGGCAATTGGCTTTTCGGCGATATTCATTGGCGACATCCCGTCAGGACAACCCCGTATAACCTATTTCGGAAAATTGCGGGATTCGGGAATCGACCATGAACAGCCCCAGCCGGGTGATCACTTTCGTCAACGCCGCCCATTTCATCGACCATTATGCGATGCTGATCTTCGCCGCCGCCGTCATCATCATGGGGCCGGCGCTCGGCATGGCCTATTCGGAACTATTGCCTTACGCCACCCCCGGCTTCGTCGCCTTCGGCGCGGGCTCGCTGATCACCGGCTGGCTCGGCGACCGCTGGAGCCGCCGCCACATGATGGTGATCTTCTTTGCCGGCATCGGCGCGTCGATGATCGCGGTCGGCTTCGTGCAGACGCCGCTGCAGCTCGGCGCGGCGCTGCTGGCGATCGGCCTGTTCGCCTCGATCTATCATCCCGTCGGCACCGCGATGATCGTGTCCTATGCCGACAAGCTCGGCCGCGAGATGGGCCTGAACGGCGTCTGGGGCAATCTCGGCGTGGCGTCCTCGGCGCTGGTCACCGGCGTGATCGGGCAGTATCTCGGCTGGCGCTGGGCTTTTATCGTCCCGGGCGTCGTCACCATGCTGATCGGCGTGGCCTTTGCGCTGATGGTGGTGCACGAGGACCGAAGCGGCACCAGGCAGGCGGCGGCGCAGGCGCGGGTGGCCAAGCAGGACATGTGGCGGGTGTTGCTGGCGCTGCTGATCGTGGTGATCGCGATATCCACCACGTTCAACGCCATCACCGTGGCGATGCCGAAACTGTTCGCCGAGCGGCTGGCCGGCATGACCAGCAGCCCGGCGTTGCTCGGGGTCATCGCGGCCGGCGTCTATGTCTTCGGCGCGATGACGCAGTATACCATCGGCAAGTTGATCGACCATTATTCGCTGAAGACCGTGATGCTGCCGCTGTCGTTTTTGCTGGCGCCGTTCATGTATTTCGCGGCGACGCTGTCGAACCTGCCGCTGATCATCGCCTCCATCGGCATCGTGATGGGCGCGTTCGGCCAGGTCACCGTCAACGACGCCATGGTCGGCAAATATACCAGCGAGGAATGGCGCTCGCGCGCCTATTCGGTGCGCTACTTCATCGGCTTCACCGCGGCGGGCGCGTCCGTCGGCCTGGTGGCGTGGCTCTACGAGCGGGGCGGCTTCGTCACCATGCTGCAGACGTTCGGCGCGCTCTGCCTGCTGGTGATCGTGGCGGCGCTGATCCTGCCGCAGGAGATCAAGGTGCCGGCGGCGCAGACGAACTGATCGTGAGTTTCGCGACGGTCAGCTCGCCAGCGTCCTGGCGATGATATCGGAGCTCTTCTCTGCGACCATGATCGTCGCCGGGTGAATGTTCGGCGATGGCATCGCCGGCATGACGGAGGCGTCGACCACCCGCAGGCCATCGATGCCTCGGACGCGGAGCTGGCTATCGACGACGGCGCCGTCGTCCTCGCCCATCCGGCAGGTGCCGCAGGGATGATAGACGGTGGAGCCGAACTTCCGGACGTAATCGGCTATCTGTTCGTCGCTCGTGATCTCCGAAGCGGGCCTGATCTGTTCGGTCACCAGCGAGCGGAAGGGTTCGGTCGCGACGATTTGCCGGGCAATGCGAAAGGCCGCCAGCATGATGCGCATGTCATCGGGATCGGTCAGGTAATTCGCCTGGATGCGCGGTGGCGTGCGCGCTTCCGCGTCGCGCAGCGTGATTTCACCGCGGCTCTTCGGCCGGCAGACACTGAAGATGAAGGTAAATCCCGGCCAGCGATGCAGGCCGGTCTTGAACCCGTCGGTCGAAAAATTGAGGCACTGGTACTGGATGTCGGGTACCGGCTCGGAGGGGGCTGATTTGGCAAACAGCGTCGCTTCGGTCGCGCCGACCGAGAGTTGTCCCGATCCCCTGAGCAGCCATTCGAGTGCGAGTTTTACCGACTTGGCCGGGCTCATCACGGCTTCGTTCAACGTATCGGTCGCGTTGGTCTTGAACGTGAAACTCGACTGATAATGGTCCTGCAAATTCTTGCCGACGCCGGGAAGATCGCGTTTCACGTCAATGCCAAGCCTGGCCAGTTCTGCGGCCGGGCCGATGCCGGAGGCGAGCAACAGCACCGGAGAATTGATCGCGCCGCCCGAAATGATCAGCTCGCGCCGCGCGCCGATGCGCTGGATCTGGCCGTCACGCTCGATCTCCACGCCGATGGCGCGGTTTCCGTCGAACAGGATGCGGCGGACCCGGGTTTTCGTCATCAGCTCGAGATTTTTTCGGCTCAGGTTCGGCTTGAGATATCCGACCGCCGTCGAGCGGCGCCAGCCATTGTGGACGTTGAGCGGCGCGAAGCCGACGCCGTCAATGCGCTCGCCGTTGAAATCGGGGTTGCGCTGGTACTGCAGTCGCTCGCAGGCCTCCACGAATGCCCTTGCTGCCGTCGAGGGGCGTTTGATGTTCGACACCGTCATCGGGCCGCCGGTGCCGCGCCACGCGTTGGCGCCATCGACGCAGTGCTCCATCCGCTTGAAATAGGGCAGCACGTCGTTGTAGCTCCAGCCACGCGCGCCGAGGCGCTGCCATTCGTCATAATCGCTGGGTGCGCCGCGCAGGAAGACGAGGCCGTTGATGGAGCCGGAGCCGCCCAACACCTTGCCGCGCGGCCAGATCACGGTTCGGCCGCCGAGACCCGGTTCGGGTTCGGTTTCGTAACCCCAGTTCATCTTCGGGTTCGGGACCAGCTTGCCGAAACCCATCGGAATGTGAATCCAGGGATTGCGATCGCGTCCGCCGGCCTCGATGACGCAAAGCGACACTTTTGGATTTTCCGTCAGTCGCGCCGACAGCACACAGCCGGCAGAACCGCCGCCGACCACGACGACATCGAATTCCGCATCAAAACCGGATTTACCCATCAAGACGTCTCGCTCCCGATCTGCTTTTGCCGCAGAGGATAGTGGCCGGCGGATGGTCTGGATAGGCTCGAATGATGCGGGCTTTCAGCGAAGCCAGAAACGCGGCGGTCGAACTCATGGCGTCATCACCCTGTCATGATGCAGGCGGCTGGGGCAGGGGGTATTGCATATCGGGGCGGGCGTCCGGGGCTACCCGCGACGATTTGCTGCGGCGCAATAGCTCGGGGGTAACGTAGCCATATCAAACAGAACACTTGACCATCGCTACCCTCCTTGTGTGAGGTGAGGGCATGACCCGAATCCGGCTTTTCCTGTTCATAATTGCGATATTGGCGCCTTCGCTGGCGGCGGCGCAGCAGTCCATGAAATTCGAGGAGGCCGCGGCCATGCTGGCCGCGAGCTGCGGCAAGGACATCGACGACAATTGCCGCGGCGTCAATTTCGACGCGACGCGCCTGAAGGAGTGCCTGGGCCGCAACCAGGACGTGGTGTCGGCGAAGTGCAAGACCGATTATCCCCAGGCCCTCGGGCGCCATCCAGCAGCGCATCACCGCGCGCACCTCGCTTGTAAAATTGTGCAATTGGGAATTGAAACATCTGTGCGGCGAGGTCCGGGAGGATCCCGTCAAGGGTCTGCAATGCCTGTTGGACTCGACCAAGAAGGCGACCCCGAACTGCAACAAGGCGATCAGCGCGGCGGGGTATCGCTGATGCTCCTGGGGGAATAAGCTGCGCGGCATCGGTCTCTTGCTGGGCGCCTTGGCCGCTGTTTGCCTTGCCGACGGCGGCGGCGCGCGCGCAAACGGCCGATGTCGAGCGGCGACATCATCGAGAAACTCGCCGTTGAAGCCGAGTCGGATATCGATCTGGCCGCCTTGAAACAGCAGGCTGCCGATCGCATCAAGGCGAGAGCGGATGCCCAGCCGCAGAAGCGGCCGCCGATCGCGCCCCAACTGACGAAACTGCCGCAAATCCGTTTCGACGTCGTGTTCGACCAGGACTCTTCCCTGATCCGGCCGGCCTCCTACCAGACGATCGGCAGCATCGCCGATGCATTGACCGATCCGAAATTGCGGCCCTACCGCTATCTGATCGTCGATCATGTCGAATCCGCCGGCCGGCGCGACCACAATCTGATCCTGAGCCAGCGGCGCGCCGAATTCGATCCGGGATGTCCTGGTGAACACCTTCAAGGTGTCGCCGAAACGGCTTCAGGCGCTTGGCCTGGGCGAGGAACAGTTGCAGGATGTCAATCGTCCGGCTTCGCCTGCCAATGCGCGCGTCCAGATCATTGCGGTCGGCAAGTTTGAAACGGCCGATCCGGCAACGCCGGCTGCGGCGGCGCCAAAAGGCCCAGCTGCGGCAAAGAAAAAGAAGCGCTGATCACCCCGTGATAAGGGGTGAGCGCGACGCCAGCCGCCGGCTGGGGGAGGAGCAGTCGATGTTCAATCAACCCTCGCCGGGAATGGCCGGCCTCTTGCTGGGATTAACAATGATGATGACGACGCCCGCCGCCGCCGATGCCTTGAAGGACGAGATCGCGCCGACCGGCAAGCTGCGGGTGGCGATTGCGATCAGTCCGGCCGGCGGCGCGTTCTGGTCGACCAAGACCGAAACCGGTTATGCCGGCGTGCCGGTCGATCTCGGCAAGGCGATGGCGGAGCAACTCGGCGTCCCCGTCGAATATGTCGCGCACAACAATTCCGGGCAGATCGTCGATGCGGCGTCGAAAGGCACCTGGGACATCACCTTCCTGCCGAAAGATCCGGAACGTGAGGGCAGGATGTCGTTCGGGCCGATCTATGAGGTTGCGGACGCGACCTACATCGTCAAGCCGGGTTCGACAGGTCACGAATTTCGCAACGCTCGATCAGCCCGGCATCAAGGTCGCCGCCGTCAACAACACGACCACGATGCGCGGCGCGATCGCGCATCTGAAGAACGCCAAGGTCACGGGCTACCAGACCTACGACGAGATCTTCGGCCTGCTCAAAGGCGGCGAGATCGACGCGTTCGCGCTGTCGCGCGACCAGCTCAACGCCATGGCAAAACAGATCCCGGGCACCCGCGTGCTGGACGAAACCTTCAAGCAGACGGTGACGGCGGTGGCGGTGCCGCCCAATCATCCGCTGTCGCTGGCGTTTGCGGCCAAGTTTCTGACCGAGGCGATCGCCAACGGTACGCTGCGCAAGGCCTATGACAATAACGGCCTGAAGGATCGGCCGGTGCGGACGCAGACGAAGTAAGGCGCGAGGCCTGTCTCCGCGTCATTCGGGTCGGTGCGCAATCTGCGACCTAGGGCGCGCGAAGCGCGAGCTCTGATGTGCAATTGCACGTCAGAAGGATCGCATTTCTCACGCTGCGTGCAGAGGCGGAATGACGGTTGGGCGGGTGGCGCGGAAGGCGCCAACATCTGTGCAACTGCACAAATACAAGGCATTCGATCTCTGTCTGACGCGCGCAAACAGCGGAATAAACCCGTAAATCACGAGGTATTTCGAGCCAATCCCCGGAAATCCGGGTTGGCACATCGATTGCTTAATTGCTTCTCAGTCAATGACGACTGCCGTCCTACGGATTGCCAAGGCCAGCGTTGGCGAAGGCGCAGGGATCAAGCGACCTCACCGAGGCGCTGGAGCAGTCATCGGGACCATTCCCACGAAAGCTTGCGCATCTCTGTTTCTGATCGAGCGTGACCGTGTCATCCGCGGTGCCAAGGCAGAACTTTGTTGGTTCTGCTGAGGCGGGCATCCGGCACGCGCGCGAGGACGGCTTGGCTCACTTTACATCGGCGCGGCTGTGGTTGCCGGCGCTGCTTTGAATCCTTTTGTGAAACAAGGGGAACTGTAATGGCCTATCTCGTGCCTTCGGAATTCGTGACCAAGATGGTCGATGCCGGAGAATCGAAAATCTTCATGTCGACGCGCGACACGGTGATCCGCGCCTACATGGCGGGAGCCATTCTGGCGCTGGCTGCGGCCTTTGCGGTCACGGTCAACGTGTCGACCGGCGTTCCGATCGTCGGTGCGGCGCTGTTTCCGGTCGGCTTCTGCATGCTGTATCTGTTCGGCTTCGACCTCTTGACCGGCGTGTTCGTGCTTTGCCCGCTGGCCTTGATCGACAAGCGTCCGGGCGTGACGATCGGCGGCGTGCTGCGCAACTGGAGCCTGGTGTTCATCGGCAACTTCGCCGGCGCCTTCACGGTGGCCGTGATGATGGCGATCGTCTTCACCTTCGGCTTCACTCAGCCGCCCGACAAGGTCGGCCAGGTGATCGGCACAGATCGGCGAGGGCCGCACCGTCGGCTACGCGTCGCATGGCTGCGGCCGGCATGCTGACGCTGTTCATCCGCGGCATGCTCTGCAACTGGATGGTTTCGGCCGGCGTCGTCGGTGCGATGATTTCGACCACCGTCAGCGGCAAGGTGATCGCGATGTGGATGCCGATCATGCTGTTCTTCTTCATGACCTTCGAGCATTCGATCGTGAACATGTTCCTGTTCCCGTCGGGTCTGCTGCTCGGCGGCAAGTTCACCGTCATGGATTACCTGATCTGGAACGAGATCCCGACGGTGGTCGGCAATCTCGTCGGCGGCTCGCCTTCACCGGCCTGACGCTGTACGCCACGCACGTCAAGACGGCGCCGAAGCGCGCCGCGGCTTGACCGCTCGCGATTGACTTGACGACGGGCCTCGCTCGTCTAGTCGAGGCCCTGCTCACGGTCGTGAACATGCCGCGCGAACTGAAAATATCGGTCGGGCAATATTCCGACAAGGGACGCAAGGAGACCAATCAGGATTTTCACGGCGTTCTGATTCCGGATGAGCCGCTGCTGAGCCTCAAGGGCATCGCCGTCGCGCTGGCCGACGGGATCAGCAGCAGCAATGTCAGCCGGGTCGCCAGCGGAATCGGCGGTCAAGGGATTTCTCGACCGACTATTACTGCACGTCGGAATCCTGGTCGGTGCGGACCTCGGCGCAGCGCGTGCTGGAGGCGACCAATTCCTGGCTGCATTCGCAGACGCGGCGCAGCCAGTACTCCTATGACAAGGACAGGGGTTATGTCTGCACGCTGAGTGCCATGGTCCTCAAGTCGACCACCGGGCACATCTTTCATATCGGCGACACCCGCATCTACCGCCTTTCCGGCAATTCGCTTGAGCAGCTGACCAACGACCACCGCGTCGTCATCTCGTCGGAACAGAGCTATCTCGGCCGTGCGCTGGGCGTGAATCCGCAGGTCGAAATCGATTATCTGACGTTCAAGGTCGAGAAGGGCGACACCTTCGTGCTGGTCACCGACGGCATCTACGAGCATGTCGGCGACCGCGTCATTGCAAGAGCGATCAAGGACAGCGCGGCGATCTGGACCAGGCCGCGAAGTCGATCGTTGAAATGGCGTTCGATCTCGGCAGCAAGGACAATCTCACCGTCCAGATCGTCCGCGTCGACGAGGTGCCAGACGGCGCCGCCAGCGAAGTGTTCGCGCAGCCGCATGAACTGCCGCTGCCGCCGCTGCTGGAGGCGCGGGCGGTGTTCGACGGATACCGGATCGTCCGCGAGCTGCACGGCTCCAGCCGGAGCCACATCTATCTCGCCGTCGATATCGAAACCGACGCCGTGGTCACCATCAAGATTCCGTCGATCGATCTGCGCGACGATCCCGCCTATCTCAAGCGGTTCATGATGGAGGAGTGGGTGGCGCGACGCATCGACAGCCCGCATGTGCTGAAACCCTGCCTGCTGCAGCGCAAGCGCAATTTCCTGTATGTCGCGACCGAATACATCGACGGCCAGACGCTGACGCAATGGATGATCGACAATCCAAAACCCAGCCTGGAAACCGTGCGCGGCATCGTCGAGCAGATCGCCAAGGGCCTGCGCGCCTTCCACCGCAAGGAAATGCTGCATCAGGATATCAGGCCCGACAACATCATGATCGACGCCACGGGCACGGTGAAGATCATCGATTTCGGTTCGACCAGGATCACCGGCGTCATCGAGGCCGAACCCTCCGGCACCCGCAACGACATTCTCGGCACGCAGCAATTCACCGCGCCCGAATATTTTCTCGGCGAGCCGGCGACGTCGCGCTCCGACCTGTTCTCGCTCGGTGTCATCACCTATCAGATGCTGACGGGAAGACTGCCCTACGGTGGGCAGATCGCGAACGCGCGGACGCGATCGCAGTTCAACAGGCTGGTCTACCGTCCGGCGTCGCATGGCGACCGCGACGTGCCGCAATGGATCGACGGCACGCTCGAGAAGGCCGTGCATCCCAATCCCTACAAGCGCTATGATAGCTTCTCGGAATTTTTGTTCGACCTGCGTCATCCCAACGCGAACTATCTCTCAACGTCATCGACGCCGCTGATCGAGCGCAATCCGCTGCTGTTCTGGAAAAGCACCACCGTCGTGCTGGCGCTCGCTGTGATCGTGCTGCTCGCCCTGCAGCACGGCATGCATCGGTAGTTTTCGTCATGACTCGCCACGGGGTCGACGCGAAGCGCCGCCCGATGACAGGCTCTGGCAGGGCATCCAGTACACCGTGTCGCCAGTTTGTTTCACAGTTGACGCCGCGGCGTACTGGATCGCCCGGTCAAGCCGGGCGATGACGACTTCGTCGCAACCGCCTAGTTCGTTGCCCCCACCGGAATCGGATCCATGCCGCTCTTGACGATTTCGCCGCGCGCGGCGGGGGAGGCGAGGAACTTGATCAGCGCCTTGCCGGCGTCAGGCTCTTTCGAAACGGTGGCAATGCCTGCGGAAAATATCGTGATCTTCTGCAACTCGTCGGGCAGCGGGCCGACGATGTCGATGCCTTCCACGGGCTTCAATTCGCTCATCTGCTGGAATCCGATTTCGGCATCGCCGCGCGCGACGATCTCGCCGACAGGCGTAGCCGGAATCTTCCTCGCCTTGTCCTTCATTTCGTCGGCGATGCCGAGCTTTCCGAACATCTCGGTCGAGACATAGACGCCGCTGGCGCTGTCGGAATAGGCGACGGTCTTCACCGCCAGCAGGGCGCGCTTGAGCGCATCGGGTGTACTGATGTCCGGCTTTGGCGTGCCCGACTTCACGGCAACCGCGATCGGCGATTTGACGAGATCGACTTTGCTGTCGGCGGTCGCCTTTCCGTTCTTGACGAGATCGTCGAGCGCATAACCGACCATGATCAGGACATCGGCAGGTTCGCCCCGATCGAGCCGCACAGGAATAGCGTTGGTCGTCGTGCCCATCGACGGCCCGTAGGCGGTCAGCACCTTGTGGCCCGTGGCACGCTCGAATTCGGGAACCAGCGCCTTGTAGGCGGCCGTTAGCCCGCCCGAGATCATCACCCGCACTTCGGCGGCACCGGCCGTGACGGTCAGCAGGAAGACGCTGAGGATAGCGAGTGCAGTAGCGCGGAAATGGACCGATAGACGCATGATGATTCCTCCCGAGGCGACTCTTGAACGGTCGGCCTTGGCAGGATGTTAGCGCGCGAAGTGTAGGGCGGCTAGGTCCCTAGGGCGGATTGAGCCGACGGCGTAATTCGCCGCTCCGGCCGCGCGCCCATACTGTGCTCGTGGTTGCGGTGACAGCACTGTCACGGTAACTCCGGAATGATTTCCTCTGCCGGTGCAAGGTGGCGGAACATCTGTGTCCCCTTTTGCGGCAACTACGCAGCGCGCTCCCTCAGCCTGTCAATCCATTCGCCGTGGAGGTCATGGAGAGCATCCTCAATTGGCCAGCCGGGTGAAGTCTCGATTAAGTAAAGCAGCGACCAAGCAAGCCCGAAGCAGTCATCTGGTCCAAACAGCCGCACCATAGCCCTTGCCTCATCATCAGTAATCGGTGTTTGAACTTTGGCAAGCAACGCCTCCACCTCCTGCAAAACCTGCACGGTGGCAACACTTGAGCCAGGCAATGGGCCGATTTGGACAAGGCGCTCAACAGCTGGCTGCATCATCGTTTTCTCCTGTTACTCTCCCATGGTGAACGATCGCTTCTTCAGGCGCAAAGCGGACGTTCGACAAGGGGATGATGTCGGCCAAGGGTCAAAAGGAGGCGTTGACCCCTTCCACCTCCTTGCAAGACGGGTGTAGTCTGTTCTCGCAGCCGCCCGATTGGATTGCATGTCCGCAACGCAGCGCAGACTGTGGAGGGAGCATCATGAAATTTCCTCGCCGTACATTCTTGCATCTGGCCGTGGGTGCTGCTGCGTTGCCGGCCGTGCCCCGCATATCGCGGGCGCAAGCCTATCCGTCTCGGCCGGTGCGCATCGTCGTCGGCTTTGCCGCCGGCGGAGCGACCGACATCCAGGCGCGCCTGATGGGTCAATGGCTGTCGGATCGTCTCGGTCAGCAATTCATCATTGAGAACCGCGCCGGCGCCAGCGGCAACATCGGAACCGAGGCGGTGGCCAAAGCGCCCGCGGATGGCTACACGCTGCTACAAATCGTGACCCCGCACGCGATCAATGCCGCGCTCTACGACAATCTCAATTTCGACTTCATCCGGGATATCGCGCCGGTTGTCTGCGCCGCGCGGCTGGCATACGTCGTCGTGGTGCATCCGTCGGTCCCCGCCACGACGATCCCTGAATTCATCGCATACGCCAAGGCCAACCCGGGCAAGATCAACTACGGATCGGCCGGCCCAGGCACCCCGCAAAACATTGCTTGCGAACTCTTCAAGATGATGGCCGGGGTGAATCTGGTCCACGTCCCTTATCGGGGCGGCGCGCCTGCGACGACCGATCTGGTCGGCGGCCACCTGCATGTGATTTTTGCTCCGGTGTCGGAGTCGATCGAACACATCAAGGCCGGCAAGCTGCGCGCCCTGGCGGTAACGACCGCGACCCGTTTGGACGTGCTACCGGACGTTCCAACGGTGGCGGAATTCGTGCCTGGTTATGAGGCCAGCGGTTTTGCGGGCATTGGCGCGCCCAGGAACACCCCGGCCGAAATCATCGATATGCTGAATAAGGAGCTCAATGCCGGCCTCGCCGACAGCAAAATTAAAGCCCGGATTGTCGAGCTGGGCGGCACAGTGCTCGGGGGCTCGCCTGCGGCATTCGGAACGATCCTCTCGGATGCCACCGAAAAGTGGGCGAGGGTGATCAAGTTCGCAGGCATCAAGGCTGAATAGGGCCGGTCGCAGCTGTCATCGTCCGCGAAGGCGGACGATACAGTATTCCAGAGACAGCAATGATTGAAACGATGGGCCGCGGCGTACTGGATCACCCGCCGGAGCCTGTCATCGGGCTCGCCGGAGGCGAGACCCGGTGGCGGGTGAAGACAGTTGTGTGTGTGGAGCGGCCGAGGGTTCTCGCCTCACGAATTCACGTGCACGAAATCCCGCAGCAGCGGATAGATCTCGTTGTTCCAGCGCTTGCCGGAAAACACGCCGTAATGGCCGACGCCGGCCTGCATGTGGTGGACCTTGCGATAGGCGCGCACGCCGGTGCAGAGGTCCTGCGCCGCCAGCGTCTGGCCGATCGAGCAGATGTCGTCCTTTTCGCCCTCGACCGTCATCAGGCCCATGCGCCTGATCGAGGCCGGGTTCACCGGCCGGCCGCGATGCATCAGTTTGCCTTGCGGCAGCAGATGCTCCTGAAACACGTCGCGCACGGTCTCGATGTAGAATTCGGCGGACAAGTCCATCACGGCGAAATATTCGTCGTAGAAGGTCTTGATGAGGGCTGCCTTCTCTTTCTCGCCCTTCGCCAAATGATTGGCGAGGTCGATGTGCTGCTTGATGTGGCGCTCGAGATTCATCGACACGAAGGCGGTGAGCTGCACGAAGCCGGGATAGACTTTTCGGAACGCGCCCTTGCACTGCACCGGCACGTAATTGATCAGGTTCTTTTCGAACCAGCTGATCGGCTTGCTCTTGGCGAATTCGTTGACCTTGGTCGGCTGGATCCGCGTGTCGATCGGCCCGGCCATCAGGGTCAGCGTCGCCGGGCGGGCGGGATGGTTTTCCTCCGACATGACGGCGGCGGCGGCCAGCGCCGATACCGACGGCTGGCAGATCGCCACCATGTGCGCGCGCGGGCCGATCTTGTCGAGGAAGGTGATCAAATGGTCGGTGTAATCCTCCAGCCCGAAGCGGCCGGCATGAAGCGGAATGTCGCGCGGATTATGCCAGTCGGTGATGTAGACGTCGTGGTCCTGCAGCAGCGTCTTCACGGTGCCGCGCAACAGGGTGGCGAAATGGCCGGACATCGGCGCCACCAGCAACAGCCGCGGCTGCTCCGGCGAATTCTCCTTCTTGAAGTGGAGGAGCGAGCCGAACGGGGTGGCGAAGGTGACTTCCTCGGTTACCTCCAGCTCCTGATTGCCGACCAGTACCCGGTCGATGCCGTAGGCAGGCCGGTGATAGGTGAGGGAAGAGCGCGAGATCAGTTCGAGCGAGGCGGCGAGCCGGCCAAACAGTTTGTCGGAGACGCCCTGCGGCACCAGATTGAGATATTTCAGCCCCGCCGCGGCCCCGGTCCGCCATGGCGACGTCAGGTCCATGTGGTTCTGGTAGGCTTGGTACATCATTGACATCATTCACATCAGCCCCTGTCCCGGGGGGCCATGCAATATCGACGCCAGAGCTGGGCTGGCCGCCTCTAAAACTGGCACGTGGCTTGCTGCGCAAATGCCCGGCGCACAGGCATTGGGCGGCGGCGCGGTCGGCCGTCCTTGCCTGGGCGGAGACGTTTTGGGGGTTCGAGGGAAGGCCATATGGCGAAGACCACACTGACCATCTCCAGCAAGAATTACTCGTCCTGGTCGCTGCGCGGCTGGCTGTTGGCGAAATTCTCAGGCATCGAGTTCGAGGAGGTCATCACCGCTCCCGACGATGCGTCGGCGCGGGCGGAAATCCTGTTGCTGTCGTCGTCGATCCTGGTGCCGTGCCTGCGCCATGACGGCGCCACCATCTGGGATACGCTGGCGATCGGGGAATACCTCAACGAGGTCATGCCGGACGCCGGCCTGTTGCCCGCCGACCGCATCCATCGCGCGCATTGCCGCTCGATCTGCGGTGAAATCCATTCGGGCTTCACCACGCTGCGGGCCTCGCTGCCGGTCAACCTGAAGGGCCATTTCCCGGGCTTCAAGATCTGGTCGCGTGCGCAGGCCGATATCGACCGGGTCTGCACCATCTGGCGCGAATGCCTCGCGGAGTCAGGCGGCCCGTTCCTGTTCGGCGAGCGCAGCATGGCGGATGCGATGTACGCGCCCGTCGTCACCCGTTTCATGACCTATGACGTGAAGCTCGAACCTGCGCTGGCGGCCTACGCCAGCACCATCATGGCGATGCCCGAGATGCAGGAATGGATCGAAGCCGCCAAGGCCGAGCCCGCCGATATCGAAGAGCTCGAGGTCGAATATTAGGCAGGCCTGGCGCGGCCTTGCCCGCTTGAAGGGCTCAGGCAACGGGCAGGCCTTGCTCAAGCCGGTGCCAGCCGTGGGCGGCGTGAGGCCGCTTCGTTGGCCATTTTCCGCTGGGTCCTGAAACCGGATTCCTGTCTCCAGCCAAGCGGTTCGATGCGCTGCGCCACTGCAATCGCCGCAGCGCAATACGACTGGCGTGGATTTCGCATAGCAACATGCAGCCGTGAACGCGACGATGCGACGCTGCCGAAAATTTGGACGCACTTCGCCTGGTCGCGATCTCGCAACGCGAACCGTGGAGGCTTCAATGAACAAGCAGGCTGTCGTCAGCAAATTCTCTCACGTCAAACCCGGCGATACCGAATTCAAGGGCGGGGGTCTGCGCGACTTCTTCCTGTATCGCGATCTCGGCATTGCCGATGCCACCGGCGGGCAGGTGATCTGCCATCTGGTCAAGGCCAATCCCGACCTGCCGCCCGAGGAGGGCACCGGCTGGCACAAGCACGAATGCGAATTCCAGATCGTGATCATGACCAAGGGCTGGGCGCGCTTCATGTATGAGGACAAGTCGACCCTGGTGCAGGCAGGCGACGTCGTCCACCAGCGGCCCGGCATCACGCATTACCTCTACGACTACTCGGAGGACATGGAGTACCTGGAGATCGTCAGCCCGGCCGATTTCAAGACCGTCGACGTGCCGCCAGCCGTCGACAACGTGCCGCCGCCGACCCCCTGGAAGTGACCGCCATTCGTCCCCGAGGAATTAACCTTTGTCGTCGGCCGCTGGTTGCGGCCGATTGTTGTGATGCTGGATGTTGTGCGGCGCCTCGGAATGCGGACGACATCTAGCCGTGAACAACGGAGTACGGCGCTAAATCAGTGATTCGGGCGCGATTCGTTCCATCGCCGTTCCGAACGTAAAGATCACGCGCGGTTCCGTCGCATTCTGGCACAATGCGCGGGCCTTTTTTGGTTGCGCCAAGTCCTGTTGCACCAACTTGTTGCGCCAAGGTTCACATCGCGCTGGAGCGTGGCAGCCGCCAGCCGACCACTGTGGCCTCGACCATGCCGCCGGTCCTGTCATTGCGCCATTGACCATCGATCCAGCGGCAGGCGAAGGGCAGTTGATAGGTTCCGCTGTGATCCTCGCAAAGAACTTCCACCGGCTTGTCCGTCGGCGGATCCCCGCTGCCGTCGAACTGCGCCAGCCGTTTTTCACGCGTTGCCATACAATCAATCTCCACTGCCGCGGCCGGCAAACACCGGCTTGAGGTTCGCGGCTAAATCCATCCACCGTTAACGGGGTGAAGCACAACGCCTGAATGAGGTATCAGTATGGTATCACTGGGGTCGGGGGTTTGCTTCGTGCAAATTGCCGTGATGGACGTTCCCCGTGCGCCAGACGCTTTTGAAACGAGGATTTGGATGATTGCTCCGATGGCCAGGATTACCTTCGTCGCCTTCGCGCTGCTGACGGCTGCATGGCCGGCGACCGTTCACGCGCAGGACGTTCCCGGCATCGAGATCTGCACCGTCGAAAAGACGATGGAGCGGCGGACCTCGTGCCTGCAGAGCAATGTCGACTTCCTGCAGAAGACGATCAACAAGCTGACGACGGACCATCAGCAGAAGTTGGATGCCGCCAACCGGCAGATCGAGGCGCTGAAAGGCGCGGTCATTGGCTTGCAGAAGCTCGTGAGCGAGCAGGCGGCGCAGAACAAGGCGGCGGAAGATGCGAAGAAGGCTGCAGCGCCTGCCGCGAAGGATGCCGCGCCTGCGGCAAAGGACGCTGCGCCGACTAAGGAAGGCACGAAGTAGCGGCCATCCCGCGGTCAGGACACGCGGTACTGCTCCATGACGGCCTTGTCCGGTTCAAGCCCAAGGCCGGGCCCTTGGGGGACCTCGACATCGCCGTTGGCATCGACGTCGATGCGGCCGCGCCACAGGCATGCGGCGCGCTTCATGTAGAACACCTCGACGAACGTGGCGTCGTCGCGCAGCGACATCAACTGCAGCGTCGCCAGCAAGCCCGGCCCGAAATACGGTGAATGCGGCGCAAGCCTGACGCCGAGTTCGTCGGCGAGCGCTGCGACCTTCAGATATTCAGTGATGCCGCCGACCTTGATGACGGAGGGTTGCGCATGGCTTACCGCGCCGGCATTCATCATCTGCCTGAACTGATGAACCGTGCAGGCATTCTCGCCGGCTGCAATGTTGAGCCCGCCTTTGGTTCGCACTTCGGCGAGCGTTGCAAAATCCTCCGGCGGCCAGACCGGCTCCTCGATGAACATCGGCGCGGCGTCGCGGCAGGAATGCGCGAACGCGATCGCGGCCTCGCCATTCAGCGGGCAGTTCATGTCGACCATCAGCGGAATGCCGGCGCCGATCGCCTGCCGCGCGGCAAATACTGCAGGCGTCGTCGTCTCATGCAGTTTGATCGCCTTGTAACCCAGCCGCAGCGCGGTCTCGCATTCGTTTGCGATCAATTCGGGTTTGCCGATCCGCAGCAGGCTTGCATAGGCGGGAATCCGCGTGCGCCTGGCCTCGCCGATCAGGCGATGCAACGGCACGCCCTTCACTTTCGCGGCAAGGTCCCACAAGCGCGATATCGAGCGCCGATATCGCAAACATCGTGATGCCATAGCGGCCGAACAGATGCAGGTTGCGCTGGATCTGTTCCATGAAGGCGGGAATATCAGCCGCGTCGGGAACTTCGAGGCCTTGCGCCTGCGGCGCAATCATTTCCTCGATGGCGGTGCAGGTGGTGCGCGGGCAGACATAGGCAAAGGCGTCGCCCCAGCCGGTGATCCCGGCATCGGTGGAAACCTCGACCATGACGATTTCCAGCGCCGCGATGGCAGACGCGCCTTGCTTGAAGCTCGCGACCCCGGCGTCATAGGGAATGCGGATATGGTGCGCCCGGACATTGGTGATCAGCATGGTTCCCTCCAATCGCGCTGCGAATACATTGTCAGCGGCAGGAACGGAGAGCAAGGATTGTCAAATGAAGCGCGCCGCAACCGATCATAATGCGGACGCTTCGCATGAAAGCTGTGAGCCATGAATCCAGCCCAGAAAGCGCTCTGGTACATCGAAAGCCATCTCGCCGCGCCGCTGACGCTCGACGACGTCGCCGGCGTTGCCGGCGTCTCGCGCTTCCATCTGGTGCGGGCGTTTGCCGCCGCCACCGGGTTTTCGGTGATGCGCTATGTGCGTGCCCGGCGGCTTAGCAAAGCTGCGCAGGCGCTCGCGGCCGGCGCGCCCGACATCCTCAGCCTCGCGCTGGATGCGGACTACAGCTCTCACGAAGCTTTCACCCGCGCGTTCCGCGACCATTTCGGCGTCACGCCCGAAGCGGTCCGCGCCGCAACGTGCCTCGATCGTCTCAAGCTTCAGGAGCCCATCGTCATGGATTCAACCCTGCTCGAAAACCTCAAGCCCCCGCGTTTCGAAACCTCCAAGCCGTTGCTCGTCGCCGGCATCGCCGAACGTTGCACCCATGAAAACGGCGGCGCCGGTATTCCGAACCAGTGGCAGCAATTTCACCAGAAAGTCGACGGCATTCCCGCGCGGATCGGCAAGGTCGCCTATGGCGTCTGCTGCAACGGCGACGATGCCGGAAATTTCGACTACATCGCCGGCGTCGAGGTCGCCGACTTCTCCGACCTGCCGCGCGAATTCGCGCGCGTGCGGATTCCCGAACAGAAATACGCGGTGTTCACCCACGCCGAGCACATCTCGACCATCCGCCGCACCGTCAACACGATCTGGAATCACTGGCTGCCGATTTCAGGCATGAAGGCCGCCGACGCGCCGAGTTTCGAGCGGTACGACGAAAAATTCGATCCGGCCACCGGCAATGGCGGGCTGGAGATCTGGGTGCCGGTGAGGGAATAGGGTGCGTAGGATGGGTGGAGCGAAGCGATACCCATCGGTTTCTGGTCGCGATGGTGATGGGTTTCGCTACGCTCTACCCATCCTACGGCGGCGTCTCCAACCTGCCGCAATGCTGCTCTGCGCCGCGGGATTGCCCGCGGTTGCTTGGCAAGCGATAGCGACTTTGCCATAACATGGCGCAACGAATTGTTGCGCGTGCGGGATCGAGCCAAAATCCGCCTGCAGCCAAAGCAAGCCGGGAGGATTCATGGCCGATATCCGCGTTCTCGCCACCGATCTGGAGTTTCCGGAAGGCCCGGTCGTTATGTCCGACGGCTCGGTGGTGCTGGTCGAAATCCGCGGCAAGCGGCTGACGCGGGTTTATCCCGACGGGCGGAAAGAGGTGGTCGCGCAGATTCCCGGCGGCCCCAATGGCGCAGCCCTCGGCCCCGACGGCAAAATGTACATCTGCAACAATGGCGGCTTCAGCTGGATTCCCACCGGCAAGATGATCATGCCGGGGCCGCAGCCCGACGACTATCAGGGTGGCTCGATCCAGCGGATCGATCTGCAAAGCGGCAAGGTCGAGACCGTCGTCGACAAATGCGGCGAGCACGCGCTGCGCGGGCCGAACGACCTGGTGTTCGACAGGCACGGCGGGCTCTGGTTCTCCGATCTCGGCAAGCGCCGCGCCCGCGAGATGGATGTCGGCGCGTTCTACTATCTCAAGCCCGGCATGAAGGAGATCGTCGAGGCCGTGCACGGCGTGCTGCCCGCCAACGGCATCGGCCTGTCGCCGGACGAGAAGACGGTCTACATCGCGGAGACCCCGACCGCGCGGCTGTGGGCCTATGAAATCGCCGAGCCCGGCACCATCAAGCCGCGCGACGTGATCTATCGCGGCGAGCGCGGCAAGCCGATCGCGGGGCTGGGCGGCTACCAGATGTTCGATTCGATGGCGGTGGAGGCGGGCGGCAATGTCTGCGTGGCGACGCTGGTCTCGGGCTGCATCTCGGTGATCGCGCCCGACGGCACGCTGGTCGAGCAGGTGCCGACCGGCGACCGCGTCACCACCAATATCGCCTTCGGCGGGCCTGAGCTGAAGACGGCCTACATCACGCTGTCGGGCAAGGGCGAACTGATCGCGATGGACTGGGCGCGGCCGGGGCTGGCGCTGAATTTTTTGAACAAGTGATGGAACGACCCGTCATTGCGAGCGCAGCGAAGCAATCCATGCTGCCACACGCGGATAGATGGATTGCTTCGCTGCGCTCGCAATGACGAGGAGAGAACGGAGTTTTGAATGGCCTTTCTTGAACCGGTTACCCTTCAAGGCGCGCACGCGCGGCTGGAGCCGCTGTCGCACGATCACATCGACGGACTCGTGGAAGCCGTGAGCGACGGCGAACTGTGGAAGCTCTGGTACACCTTCATCCCGACCGCCGAAAACATGAAAAAGGAAATCGACCGCCGCCTCGGCCTGTTCGCGGCCGGCTCGATGCTGCCGTTCACGGTGTACGACGCCGACGGCAAGATCGCGGGCATGACGACCTATATGAACGTCGATGCCGCCAACCGCCGCGTCGAGATCGGCTCCACCTGGTATGCCAGGCGCGTGCAGCGCAGCGCGCTCAACACGCAGTGCAAATTGCTGCTGCTGGCGCACGCCTTCGAGCAACTCGATTGCATTGCGGTCGAGTTCCGCACGCACTTCTTCAATCACCAGAGCCGGCGCGGCATCGAGCGTCTGGGCGCCAAGCAGGACGGTATCCTGCGAAGCCACCAGATCGCGCCGAACGGCACGTTGCGCGACACCGTGGTTTACAGCATCATCGCCAGCGAATGGCCGACGGTGAAGGCGCATCTCACCTATCAACTCAACGAAAAACCGCGGTAACCAAGCCGCGCCAGAAGCGAGACAATGGAAACGTTCGACTACGTGATTATCGGCGCGGGCTCCGCAGGCAGCGTGCTCGCCAACCGTCTTAGCGAAGACCCTGCGAGCCGCGTCTGCGTGCTGGAAGCGGGGCCGACGGACTGGCATCCCTACATCCATCTGCCGGCCGGCTTCATCAAGACGTTCCACATGAAGAGCGTCAACTGGGGCTACAGCCAGGAGCCGGGCCCGTGGACCGGCGGGCGCAGCATCTATGCGCCGCGCGGCAAGACGCTGGGCGGATCGTCATCGATCAACGGCCATATCTACAACCGCGGCCAGCGCCAGGATTTCGACACCTGGGCGCAACTCGGCAATCGCGGCTGGGGCTATCCGGACATCCTGCCCTATTTCAAGCGGCTGGAGCGGCGGGTCGGCGAGGGCGACGAGACCTATCGCGGGCGCGACGGCAGCCTGACCGTCACCACCATGGACTGGCAGGATCCGCTCTGCGAGGCCTTCATGGAAGGCGCCATGAGCCTCGGGATTCCGCGCAACCCCGATTACAACGGCGCGATCCAGGAGGGCGTGTCCTACTGCCAGCGCACCATCGAGAAGGGCCTGCGCATGAGCGCCGCGAAGGCGTTCCTGCATCCGGCGCGCAAGCGGGGCAATGTCGATGTGCGCACGCATGCACATGTCACCAACATCATCTTCGAGGGCAAGCGCGCCGTCGGCGTGCGTTATCTAAAAGGCGGCAAGGGCGGCACACCGGTCGAGGTGCGCGCCAGCAAGGAAGTCATCCTTTCCGGCGGCACGTATAATTCGCCGCAGGTGCTGCAATTGTCCGGCGTCGGTTCGCCGGAATTGCTGCAATCGCACGGCATCGAGGTCCGTCACGCGCTGCCGGGCGTCGGCGAAGGCCTGCAGGATCACTACGCGCCGCGCTCGGTCGCGCGCGTCAAGAACATCAGGACCATCAATGAAATGCGTCGCGGGCTTAGCCTGTGGGTCGAGGCGCTGAAATGGGCGACGACACGGCGCGGGCTGCTCTCGCTGTCGCCGACCATGGTCTATTGCTTCTGGCACTCCGGCGAGACCACCGAAAGCTCCGACCTGCAGCTCACGTTTACACCCGCGAGCTACAAGGAAGGCGTGCAGGGCCAGCTCGAGGACGAGCCCGGCATGACGGTTGCGTCATGGCAGCAGCGCCCCGAGAGCCGCGGCTACGTCCGCATCCGCTCCGCCGATCCATTTGCGCCACCGGTCATCCAGACCAATTATCTGGTCGAGGAGATCGACCGCCGCGTCGTCGTCGCCGGCATGAAGCTGGCGCGCCGGCTGCTCTCGTCCGCGCCGCTCGCGCCGTATTACGCCTATGAGGATTTCCCCGGACCCAAGGTGCAGAGCGACGACGAATTTTTGGCCGCCGCCACCGAGCGCGGCACCACCACGTTCCATCCCGGCTGCACCTGCCGCATGGGACCGGCGGACGCCAAATGGGCCGTGGTCGACGACCAGCTGCGCGTGCACGGGCTGCAGGGATTGCGCGTCGTCGACGCCTCGATCATGCCGCGGATGATCTCGGCCAATCTCAACGCCTCGACGCTGATGATCGCCGACAAGGCCTCCGACATGATCCGCGGCAAGACCGCGCTGGAGGCGGTGAGGTTTCCGGTGCCGGCATAGAACGTTTCATCGCGGCCAGACCCGCAGGAAAATCCTGCGGGCTTTCGTCGTGCAGCGATTATCCCACCAGCACGGCGATGCGCTGCATGGCGTTGCCGCCATAGCCTTGCGGATTCCAGAAGCCAGCCTGATGCGGCTGCATCGCGCCCCTGGAATCGGTGGCGCGCGCCCAGATTTCGAAATAGCCGTCGGTCGGCAGCTTGATGGTCGCGGTCCAGCGCTGCCAGTCATATTTGTTCTTCGGCTTTTCCAGCGTGGCGCGCTGCCAGCTCGCGCCGAAATCGGTCGATACATCCACCTGCTTGACGGTGAGATCTCCGGCCCAGGAGGCGCCGCGCAGTTTCAGCTCCTTGGTGCCGGCCGCGAATTTCGCGCCGTTCGCCGGATTGGTGATGATGGAGCGCACCGGCATCGATTCCAGGATGCGGAAATTCGCCGGATCGGCCTTGCCCCCGGGCACCATCGGCTTGATCGCCGTGCGATAGGAAAATTCCGTCATGCCGGGGCCGTCATGCTCCTTGTCGCGGATAGTGATGCGCGTCAGCCATTTCTGCGAGGCCGAGCCGGCCCAGCCCGGCACGACCAGGCGCACCGGCCCGCCATGGATGTTCGGCAGCGGCTTGCCGTTCATGGCCCACACGATCATCGTGTTCGGGTCCATCGCCTTTTCAATGCGCACGCCGCGCGAGATGGTCGGCTTGGTGGCGTCGCCCGACAGATGCAGATCGGCCGCATAATGCGCGGTGTATTTCGCACTTGGCTTCAGGCCCGCCGCCTTGAGCAGATCGGCGAGCGGCACGCCGGTCCATTCCGCGCAGCCGGCGCCGCCATTGGTCCACTGGTTGCCGCGCGCCGGCGGCGAGAACGCCGCGCGGCCGTTGCCGCCGCACTCCAGCACCATGCGCTGCGTCACCGCCTTGTACTTCGATTTCAGTTCGCCGAGCGTGATCTCGATTCTGTTGTTGACTTCGCCGTCGATGGTGATCTTCCAGGCGTCGGGATTTTTTGTCTCCTGGGGTATCTGCCCGTTGTTGCGAATGTAGAATTTCTCGATCGGCGTGGTGTCGTCATCGAGCAGGCTTTCCGGCGTCTCGGCGACCAGCGGCTTTTCGCCGAGCACCACGAGGCCTTCATTCTTGCCAGGGAATTTCAGGTATTGCGGTCCCTTCTCCGGGGCGGGCGCGGCAGCTGGACCCGCCTGTGCGTGGGCGCTCGGAATTCCGGCGCTGTTACCGGATAGCGGCATGGTGCTCCCAACGATCGCTCCCATCGCAGCCAAACCCGTGCTGCCCAGAAATCCGCGACGGTTGAAGTTGAAGCTGTTCCCGCCGTTCTGCCCGGTTTCGCGCGCCATGATATTCCTCCCTTTATTGCCCGGTGTTGTGGTTTTTTTGACCGGACTTTCGCAACGACTCTCAAATTGATCTGAATTGCACTTTGCTGCCGTGCCGCAAGCCCGAGGCAAGATGCCATCCGTGATCAGGACACTTCGTCAAACGTCCCCGCGCTCCGGCGGATGGGAACCCGACAGGCATCGACGCGCGAACGGGCGAGCACCGTCCCCGGGGCTCGCCGTCGACTTCGCATGAGCTCCAGCCGCCGGCTCCCCGTTCGTCTCTGCCCTAAGGAGTCCCGATACCGGCAGCGAGACGTGCGTCGAGGCGGAAGATCGGGCCACAGAGCGGATATCTTTTCTGCCGACATTCTTGCGACGTCTAACGTGCCGCCGCCTGTTCCGCCTTGGACTCGGCCGAGAATTTTCATGAATTTGGCGAAAAGAATTTCCCGTTCTTTGGTGGAGAGCGTGTTCCGACCGGACGAAGGGGCGTAGTTCTGCATAAATTTCTCGAATGCCACCCTCAGTTCGGGAGAGGATTGGTCGAGCGTGTCTGGCTTCGCGGATACGGCTTGATTTCGGTGGGCGGCAAGCCATTCGGCCGCGGGCTTAAATCGCACCCAACCAGGCATTTCGGCCGAAAGATTAACCTCGCGCCACTTGGGATGCCTCGACGGGGTGTTGAATTGATTGATCTTGCCGAAAAACGCGTCGATGAATTTGGCGACCTTCTTGTACCGCGGGGAATTCTCCGGCCAAGTATAGGCGACAAGCAATGCCCGGTTCGCAATGGTCGGGACAGTGGTCCCCTCGGCAATCAGGTTCGGATAGTTTTGATGGGTGATCTCTGCGGGAAGATAATTTGCGAACAATTCGCGCAGGTCATGATTTTGCAGGCTTTCCTGATCGAGCGGGAGGAAATGCACGCCGTCTTCCTTCTTCACCTTCGACAGGGTGGCCTGCGGCGCTCCGCTGAGGATGATCATTGCCGAGATTTCTCCCGACGTCAGTCTCTTTAGTGCTTCATCGTTGTCGTAGTAAGAGCGCTGCACGGGTATATTGAGAGCATTGAAAACGGTGTCGGCGGTCACTTCGGTCTGGCTGTCCTTCAGGTTGAAGTTGACCTTCTTTCCCTTCAGATCGTCATAGGACTTGATTTCGTTTCGCGCGAGAACATGAAACTCGGAATTGTAGAGCTTCGTGATATATTGAACGCGCTGCTCGACATTGGCATACAGCACCGGATCCTTCTTCTTCAGGAGTCGGAGATTGTCCTCGTCGACGACAGCCATGTCGATGTTCTTGAGAAACAGCACATCTTTCACGTTTTGAAGTCCACCGATCCCAAGAACCGGCAGAACGCGTATCCCGTCCGGCCCCAAATCGTTCACGACGTTCCGGATGTCCTCAGTGAACCTGGCGCACGTGCATGAGATGCCGGACACCACGACCGTTACGGCGATATCGTTGGCCTGACGCTTTTTTTCATCGTAGCTGACCGCCGGCTTTTTCTCATCGTTACTGACCGCCGGCTTTTGGCTTTGAGCCAAAACAGGACCCAAGGGGACAGCTAAGGATGCAAGAAACAAGAAGAACGACAAGTACGCGAAGAGATTTCTAGCAGTCGCGGTGAAGACGCCCATAGCTTTTCCCTTTGCTGTGATCTGCGGCCCATCAAGTGCGTGCCGCGAAGTGAGGGTCGCGTCCGAAATTCGGGTTAGACCCGGTGTATTCGGTTTGCGGCGAACATCCATCGGCAGTAAACGGTTTTGAAAACTGTCATACGGCGCGCCGATTATTGCCGCTTGCTTGCGAGCAGTTCGAGCCGCCGAGGCGCCTCCGCCGATCCGAATTTTTTGGCTTTCTCGTACCAGGCTCGCGCCATGGCTACGTCCGGCACGAAGCCATGGACGCCCAGCTTCTCCAGAATCACTGGATCGTAAGTTCCGGCGAGTGTCAGGGCAGCGCGCGCATCTCCGGCGTTAGCCGCGCGCCGCAGCACGAGGCGAGCCGCGGCGAGATCGCCGCTCGCAATCAAATCATCCGCTCGCTTGAGCGACGAGGCGATTTCATTAGGATCGAGGCGGTGGATCGCATCTCCCGGGATCAAGGGCTCCGGGACAGGCGCCGGCGGCAGAGCGGCAACCGGTGCCGCGGCCGGCGGTGCGGCTAGCGGTGTGGCGGCGGGCGCGCGGACGTCCGGTATCGCACTCTGGTAGGCTGTCGTGATTTCCTCACGTGTCGGCGCCACCGCGGCCGTTGTGAGGGCTCGAACGCCGGGGGTCTTTGCTGGCGCCGATAGCCGCGCGGCATCATTGGGATTCCTCAACTGCGGGTCATGTGCCGTCAATTGCGCAGGATCAGGCTGCACCGCTGCATAGGCCGGAAGGGAAGCCGCAATTGAAGCCTTCGCATTGACGATGATGGCGCGTGTGGCATCCGAAGAAAACATCGCGAATAGAATTGCCGCGGCCGCAGTCGCCAAAATGCCCGCCAGAATTCGTGCCGAGACGGAACGTCTGCCGTGTTTGCGCAGGGGCGTCACGTATTCACTCGGATCCGGCTCACCGTCGTAATCGGAAAGAAACGCGGGGACGGGATCTTCCGTGTGCGAATCGGTTCGGACTGATAGTTCGAACTTGTAAGGCGCCACTCGGCGATCGGTCAGGGTTTTGTCGTGTATATCGACGTCGAGATCGTACGGTCGGTAACGCGGTGTTTGGTCCACCATGTTGACGCTCCCCAAATACTCTACGCAACGATTGGGGCGGTGCTGGAAATTTTTCTTATTGTTCTTGTTCCAGAGGCGCCCTGTTTCCTGGCACTGACTCAAGCGCGTGGAATCGGTCCAAAAAGCGACTGAGGGTTGAAAAAATTTCTTCTTCCCGCTATCGGGCATACCAAGGTATAGGGATTGACCTGCCGCCCATGTGGACGCCATTGCGACGCGATCGTCATTCGCGGCTGGTTGATTTTTGGAACAGCCAAGATGGAAATGCATCGTCCTCGCGTAAGAAATGAACAGATCCACCTTTTCACGCTCGAACATCGCCGAGCTTCGGGCGTCTCAAGTACTTCTTGAGGAGTGCGACCTCGAAGCGGTCGTTTCGCAAGCGAACCGGAAGCAATTGCGCTGCACCGTGCACTCAGATGCGAATCGCCTCGCAACGGCCGGCCGGCTATGGTGCGCTGATGTCGCGCCTCGTGTTTCTGTCGATTGCTATCGTCCTGTCACTGCTGCCGGTCGTGCGATGTTCAGCCGACCGGGCCGGGGATCCAATAGTCGCCGAAAAGCGGCCTGACTATTACGCTATAAATTACCCCGAGTTGCAGGCTCGGATCGAAATAGCGCATCGCCCGCTCATTGAGGTCAATGATGCGGCCAGGCGTTAGTGGCCCCACGTCATTTATCTTGACGATGATCTTCTTGCCTACAGCTTCAACGAGGGCATATTTCGGCCTCTCGCCATATCGGACCCCACCAAATTTCTGGCGCAAGCTCGTCTTGATGGCAGCCGTCCAAACAGAGGGATCATAGCGCTCGCCGGAGGCTGTGTTCGGGCCACCCTCCCGCCATCCGGGCCGGAACGGATTGTACGTGGATGCAGCGCCAACGATCGCATCCCCAGAAGCTTCATCGACGACGGCACTTGAATGAACTGCACCGATTTCACTTCGTGCAACGGTAACAGAGCACGCAAGCGCAAGTACGGCGCCGCATATTGCGGCGCGCGAGCGAAACAACATCATAACTCCTTGATTGATTTTCTAGAACGCTCGGTTCCCGATGCCGCAAAAAATGGTCAAGCGAACGCGGATGCGTTGACGAACTCGCGCCAATTTTTGCGGATACGTGCCAATCCTGGCAGTGGAACCGTTGTGGGAACCAGTGTGGTCCTCGCACAGGTGTTCTTAGTTCTCATCGACTAAGACAGAAATTGCGTCAGCAACATGACTGGATAGAATCTCTTGGCCAGGTCGTGAGTAGGAGCACGTGTCTGACCTATGACCGCGCGGGTCAAAAGCTGACCTCGCGGCAATGTCCGCTTCTGGGCGCAGAGCGTGCATTCGGCATGCTGATGATGTTCGCTTAACGATGCGCCACTTCCGGCCGGTACAGCGTGTCGATGGTGACGACGCCGATCGCGCGCGACACGCAGGGGCAGATCTTGCGGTTGTCGCTGTTTCTGCTGATCGCTGAAGAACACGTCGCGATGATCGATCTCGCCCTCGACGGCAACGACATCGACGGCGCAAACGCCGCATTCGCCGCGCTGGCAGTCCGATATCACCTCGAAGCCGGCGCCGTTCAGCGCGTCCAGCATCGAGCTGTTCTGCGGCACCACGAGTTCGGTATCCGAACCCTTCAGGCGCACGCGGAATTCCGCGGTCGGCTTTAGCCCGCTGGAGCCGAAGGTCTCATAGCGCAGATCGGCGGGCGCGCGTCCCCCATCATTCCAGGCGCGCCGCGCCGCCTCCAGCATCCGCATCGGTCCGCACATGATGGCGATGGCGTCATCCGGCAGAGCGCGGAAGGTGGCGTCCAGATCCAGCCGCGCGCCTTCGTCGGAGGCGTGCACGATCGAGCCGATCGCCGAGCAGCGCCGAGAGCTCGTCGAGGAAGGCGGCATCGCCGCGCGATTTGACGGCGTAGTGCAGGGGGGCGTCGATATTCCGGCGGCGTAAGGAGGCTGCGATACCTGTGATCGGCGTGATGCCGATGCCGCCGGCAATCAGGCAATAGTTCTTTCTCGTCCAATCGATTTCGAGCAAGGACGCCGGATTTGAAGTCTCGATCCGCGCGCCCGGCGTCAAGCTCCACATGCCGCGCGAGCCGCCGCGGCTGTCCGGCGCCAGCCGCACGGCGATCCGGTAGGTGCCGGCATCGCTGTTCTCCACCAGCGAATAGGAACGCCGTGCGGGCTGTCCGTCGATCAGCACGGTAACGCCGATATGGCTGCCGGCCGGGTAGGGCGCCACGTGGCCATTCTCGGGGCGCAGTTTGAATTCGCGGATCGTGGGCGTCACGTCGCGGACCGTTTCGACGGTGCACCAGCTCCATTGCTCGGTAAAACGCATGGGCGCTTTCCTATTCGGCTGACGATTTAAGCAAGGCGAGCGCAGGCATCAGTTCGAGATGCGTGCGGTTTCGGATCGCGAGCCGCAGATTGCGCGCGGCAAGGCGCGAATGCTCGCGCATCACGGCCTCGGCTCGCGCGCCCTCGCGGTTCTCGATGGCATCGACCACGATGCGATGATGATCCTGCCCGAGCAGCAGGATCTGATGCGCTTCCGGCAACGCCGACTGCGCCATCACGAACGCGCTTGGCGAGGCGAACGGCAGCGCGGAGACGCGGTCGATCTCCCGGATCAGCGGCGCGCTCGCGGATAGTTCATTGAGCAGGGCGTGAAAGCGCGCGTTCATGGTCACATAGGCGGAAAAGGCTTCGACCGAAATCGGATCCTGCCGGACCAGTTGGTCGAGATCGGCGAGGCATTCCTTGAGCGGTTCGAGGCTGCGCGCGCTGACGCCGCGCTCGGCCGCAAAGCGTGCCGCGAGGCCTTCCAGCGTGCCGCGCAGTTCGATCGAGTCCAGGATGTCGCGTTCGGTAAACGCCTTCACCATGAAGCCGCCGGAGGGGATCGCCTGCAGCAGGCCTTCATCCTCCAGCCGCACCAGCGCCAGCCGCACCGGCGTCCGCGAAACGCCCGTGATTTCGACCGCCTGCAGTTCGGAGATGCGTTCGCCCGGGCGCAACTGCGCCGAGAGGATCATGTCGCGCAGCGCGAGTTGCGCGCGCACGGTCTGCGATACGGAGCGCTCGGCGTCGCGTTCGCTCATGATTTCACTCCGCGGCCTGGACGGTCTGCGGCGCGGTCTCGCGCGCCACCATGCGGTCGATCACGCGCCGCGCCCACATCGCGCCGGCATCGATGTTGAGGTTGTAGAAGGTGCGGTCCGGATTCTCGTTCATGGCGCGCTGCTGCGCTTCGAGGATGATTTCATCCTCGTGGAAGATGCCGGCAACGCCGTCGCGGATTTCGGTGGTCAGCTTCTGCTCGGTGGTCCGGTAATTGCGGACGAAGGCCCAGAAATAGTGACAGGTGGTGTCGGTTTCCGGCGTCATGGTGTTGAGCACAAAACCGTTGACGCCCTGCGAGCGGTCGCCCTCCGGCGCGCCGGTGCCGGCGGGTGCGACGCCGACATCGATATTGACGGTGCCGGGCGCCTGGAAGTTTATGATCTGCCAGCGGTCGACCGCGCCCGGCTTCTGCAACTGCGCCGCCCAGAACGGCGGGGCGTCGATGCCGTGCATCCAGCGCGTCACGGTCACGGTCTTGTCGCCATGGGTAACGTCGAACGGGGCTTCGGCGACGTGGTCATTGCCGATGCTGGAGCCGTGCACGAAAGCCTCGTGGGTCAGGTCCATCAGATTGTCGACCACGAGGCGGTAGTCGCACTTCACATGAATGGTCTTGCCGTCGCCGGCCCAGGCCGGATCGTCGTTCCAGTGCATGTCGGGCACCAGCGCAGGATCGGCCAGCGCCGGATCGCCCATCCACAGCCAGATGAAACGATGGCGTTCGACCACGGGATAGGAACGCACGCAGGCCGAAGGATTGATGGTGTCCTGCGAGGGCATGTAGGTGCAGCGGCCCTGAGCGTTGAACTTCAGCCCGTGATAGCCGCAGACGACGGTGTCGCCGTCGAGCCGTCCCTTCGACAGCGGCACCAGCCGGTGCCAGCAGGCGTCTTCCAGCGCGCACACCTGTCCGTTGGACTGGCGGTACATCACGACATGCTTGCCGCAGATCGTGCGGGGAAACAGCGCGTGCTTGAGGTCGACATCCCAGGCGGCGGCGTACCAGGCATTGAGCGGGAACGATGACGGCATGGCTTTGCTCCTCGGTCCAAGAGAATGCAGTATGTATACATTATAGCCGATGGTGACGCAAATTTCTCGAATATAAGGTTCTATAATACCTTATTGGTATACTATCTAAGATTATCAGTGCGGCTTGACATATTACATTATAATTCTTATTATTAGAATTCTTATCTTATGGGCAACTGATGTCTGAGCCGCACGTTTCGCCAGAAGTTTTGCCTTCGCACCGGGTGCCGGCTCATTTGGCGCGCCGCTTCAATCAAATCTGCCTGGGTGTCACGGCCGAGATTCTGAACGGCGAAGGTTTGACGCCGCTGCTCTTTGGCGTGCTCGCGGCGGTCCTGGAAGAGCCTGGGAGAGGCCAGAAACAGGTGGCGGACCGCATGGGCGTCGATGCGGTCAATTTTGGCCAGATGATCGACGAACTGGAAGGCAAGGGCCTCGTTGAGCGGAAGATCGACCCCGACGACCGGCGCGCGCGCAAGCTGTACGTGACCGAACGGGGCGCTGCCTTGCGCCGCCGCTTGCGTCCAAGCTTGCTGGCCGCTCAGGAGCGCCTGCTGGCTCCGCTATCTCCTGATGAGCGGACTGCGCTCCTCGCCATGCTCGTGCGCGTCATCGAGGCAAATGATTCCTACGCCCGTCCGGGAAACGGTCGACGAAAGCCGCAACGCAAATCCAATCCAGTGACGAATGGGAGGCGGTCATGACAATGGTCTCGCAGGTGACGGATGGTCCAACACGGTCGGCTCATCGCTCGGGAAAATGCACCCGCCGCAACGCGCGGTGGCTACGCTCTCTCGCTGTCGCGGCTTTCGCCGTGGCCCTTGTTGCGCCAGTGTCCGCGAGCGCTGATTGGCCCGAACGGCAGGTCAAGCTGATCGTGACCTTTCCGCCCGGAAGCGCCAACGATGCCGCGGCCCGGATTTTCGCCGACGCGCTTGGCAAGAAATGGGGGAAGCCGGTCGTCGTGGAGGATCGGCCCGGCGCCGAGGGCACGATCGGCGTCGGCTCGTTCGTCGCGAGCCAGGATGATCATACGCTGTTGTATACGGTGGCCGGCTCGATCACCGTGGCGCCAATGCTCGTCGAGAAGCTGCCATACGACGTCAACCGCGATCTGGTGCCGATTTCTGCCACCACAGCGATCGTCTTGACGCTGGCAGTCAGCAATCAGCTATCCGTCAACAGCATCCCGGAACTGATCGCGGCGTTGCGGGCTAGCCCGGAGAAATATTCCTGGACGTCCGGACCGACTTTGCCGCGGTACATATTTTCGGCGTTCCTGAAGCAGCACGATCTGAAGATGAACTTCGTCAGTTATCGCGACGCCTCCCAGCCTCAGGCTGATCTTGGCGAGGGCCGGATACAGGCGCTTCTGACCTCATTGACGGCGTCGTCCTCGCCCGTTCAAGCCGGAAAGGCGCGCTTTCTTGCCGTCGCGAACCCAAGTCGCGCCGCCGCGCTGCCCGACGTCAAGACCGTTCGCGAATTGGGGTACCCCGAGCTTGAAATCCAGGGACTGGCGGGAATTTTCGGCAGCAAAATCATGTCAGAGGCGGTGCGAAACCGCATTGCCGCGGACGTTGCCGCCATTTGCCGCGACACAGATATTCGCCGCAAACTGGAGGTAAGCGGGCACAATGTGCTGAGTGGCACGACCGAGGAACTGAAGGCGGGGATCGAAACTCAGCGAGCGGCCATGAGCGAACTCGCCAAATTAATCGATATCCGGAATCCGCAATAATGCACGCGGTGAAAGGAGGCACGATGTCATCGCAAGTATCGGCCCTCAGGCTTTTCGATTTGATTCAGTCGCACCGTGTTACGGCGGTGATCTATGTCGCGGCCAGACTCGGGATTGCCGAGCTGTTGCGGGAGGGACCGCGGGCGCTTGGTGAACTCGCAAAAGCAACCGGCGCCGATCAGCGGGCGCTTGGGCGTCTGCTCACCGCGCTCTCCACCATCGGCATGTGCAAAAGGACTGGCGAAGGTTCCTACGCATTGACGGAGGTGGGTGCCGGCCTCGACGGCGAAGCGGAGCAGTCATTCAAGAGCTGGGCAATCCTTGAAGCCGAGATGCTTTCGAAAAGCTGGAGCGGAATGCTTGAATCTGTGATGACCGGCAAGACGGCGGCGGAATTGCAAGGGCTTGCCAACAGTTTCGAACTGATGGGCCGAACACCTGAGATCGTCGACAAGTTCAACGCCGCGATGACGGAGCTCACGCGGCTCGTCACGCCGGATATACTTCGCTCCTACGATTTCAGCGGAATATCCCATCTGATGGACGTCGGCGGCGGATCCGGCGAATTGCTCGGCGCAGTCGCGCAGCAAAACCGGAAACTGCGCGGAACTGTTTTCGACCTTCCGAGATGCGCCGACGCCGCAAGCAGACATCTTCGGCAAATCGGTATCAGCGATCGTGTCGAATTTGTCGCGGGAGATTTCTTCAAATCAGTTCCGGCGATCGCGGACGCGATCATCCTCAAGAGCGTGATTCATGACTGGAATGATGCGCGCAGCATCTCGATCCTGCGCAACTGTCACCAGGCGCTCCCGAAAGGCGGCAAGTTGTTGTTGGCCGAACGGCTGATGCCGGAAGCGCCTGATATGACCGACGCCGACAAGGCGCACGCAATGAGCGACCTGAACATGCTCCGCGGGCCCGGCGGGTGCGAGCGCACCAAGGAACAGTACCGCGAATTGCTCGAGCAAAGCGGCTTCGATCTGGCTGCGGTCTATCCAGCCGGCCGCTTCAACGTGATTGAGGCTCGCCCCCGCTGACACTGTCGAGCGACGGGATGTCACCCGTCGCTCAGATACCAACAGCCGACCGGCCTCAGCCGTAAACGAACGCCTTGTCCTTGAGGTCGATCGTCGGAAATTCGTCCTTCTCGGCCCAGTAATCCTGGTTGTGCTGCCATTCCGGCTTTTCGCCGCGCTTGGGCAGCAAATGCATGCCGCGCATCATGTAGCCGGGATTGAAGTTTTCCGGATCGATCCAGGGCAGCAGCGGCATGTTGTGGTCTTCGGGACGCAATTCCGGCGTCACCTTTTTCGCGCCGGTTGCTTTCATGTGATTGAGCATCCGGCAGACGAAGTCGGCGACGAGGTCGACGCGCAGCGTCCAGCTGGCGCGGAAATAGCCGAACACCCAGACCAGGTTCGGCACGCCGGTGAACATCATGCCGCGATAGGTCACGGTGTCGGCGAAATCGAGCGGCTTGCCGTCGACGGCGAATTCGATGTCGCCATTGGCGCAGAGGTTGAAGCCGGTCGCGGTGACGATGATGTCGGCCTCCAGCTCCTTGCCGGACTTCAGCAGGATGCCCTTTTCGGTGAAGCGGTCGATCTCGTCGGTGACGACGGAGGCCTTGCCGGACTTGATGCCCTGGAACAGGTCGCCATCGGGAATGAACGCGATGCGCTGCCGCCACGGCCGGTACTTTGGCGTGAAATGGGTCGCGATGTCGTAGTCCTTGCCGAGATAGGCTTCGACCGCCGACAGCAAATCCTTCTTGGCCGCTTCCGGCTCCTCAAAGGTCTTGCGGGTGAAGGCGTCCTGGTCGAACAGGATCTTGCGCCGGGTGATCTCGTGGATCCAGGTCTCGTCGACCTGCAGCTTCCGCAGTTCCTCGGCGATTTCGATCGCGTTGCGCCCGGTGCGGAAATAGGTCGGCGAACGCTGCAGCATGGTGACATGCGCGCAATCGTTCGCCATCGCCGGGATCAGCGTCGCGGCGGTAGCGCCCGAGCCGATCACGATGACGCGCTTGTTCTTGTAGTCGAGGTCTTCGGGCCATTTCTGCGGATGGACGATCGGCCCCTTGAACTTGGCCATGTCCTTCCACTCCGGCGTATAGCCCTCGGTGTGGCGGTAATAGCCCTGGCACATCCAGAAGAAATTGGTGGTGAAGCGCAGCTGCTCGCCGGTGTCGGTGCGCGTGGCCTCGATGGTCCAGAGGTTTTCCTCGCTCGACCATTTCGCCGAGGTGATGGTGTGCTGATAGCGGATGTGAGGCGCGAGATCGTTCTCCTCGATCACATCGCCCATGTATTTCAGGATTTCCTGCAGCGCTCGCGATCGGCGCTGTCGTCCACGGCTTGAAGCGGTAGCCGAAGGTGTGCAGGTCGCTGTCGGAGCGGATGCCGGGATAGCGGTGGGTGGTCCAGGTGCCGCCGAACGTCTTCTGGGCTTCCAGCGCGACGAAGCTCGTTCCCGGGCATTGCGTGGTGAGGTGGTAGGCGGCGCCCACGCCGGAAATGCCGGCGCCGGCGATCAGGACGTCGAAATGCTCCGTCGTGCGGGGCGACGCCTTGTCGATCTGGGTTTGAACGTTCATCTGCCCTGTTCTTTTTTCGTTTGTTGTTCTGAAAAGCAAAACGCCAGAACCCCGGGGTTCTGGCGCCGTCGTCGTCAGCGAATTACACTTCGCGTCGGCTGAGGAAGGCCAGCCGCTCGAACAGGTGCACGTCCTGTTCGTTCTTGAGCAGCGCGCCGTGCAGCGGCGGGATCAGCTTGCGCGGGTCGCGCTCCCTGCAGCATTTCCGGGGTGATGTCCTCGTTCAGCAGCAGCTTGAGCCAGTCGAGCAGCTCCGAGGTCGAAGGCTTCTTCTTCAGGCCCGGCACTTCGCGCACCTCGAAGAAGATGCGCAAGGCTTCTTCCACCAGGCGCTTCTTGATGTTGGGGAAGTGCACGTCGACGATCCGGCCCATGGTGTCGGCGTCGGGGAACTTGATGTAGTGGAAGAAGCAGCGGCGCAGGAAGGCGTCCGGCAATTCCTTCTCGTTGTTCGAGGTGATCATCACGATCGGGCGCAGGCTCGCCTTGATGTTCTCGCCGGTCTCGTAGACGAAGAACTCCATGCGATCGAGTTCGAGCAGCAGGTCGTTGGGAAATTCGATGTCGGCCTTGTCGATCTCGTCGATCAGCAGCACCGGGCGCTTGTCGTGGGTGAAGGCTTCCCACAATTTGCCGCGCTTGATGTAGTTCGAGATATCCGAAACCCTGGCATCGCCGAGCTGGCTGTCGCGCAGGCGCGACACCGCGTCGTATTCGTACAGGCCCTGCTGCGCCTTGGTGGTGGACTTGATGTGCCAGGTCAGAAGCGGCGCGCCGAGCGCCTTGGCGACTTCCTCCGCCAGCACGGTCTTGCCGGTGCCGGGCTCGCCCTTGATCAGCAGCGGGCGCTCGAGCACGATCGAGGCGTTGACGGCGACCTTGAGGTCGTCGGTGGCGACATAGTCCTTGGTGCCGGTAAATTTCATCTATCCGTTTGCCTTGTTGTTCGTTCTGTGTAGCTCGTTCTTGGGCCGCTCGCGGCCTGAACAGTAAACGACCGCCGGTCCGGCGGTCGCGATTGGAGTTGAGGCGCTATCCTCAGCGTTTGATCAGCGACAGGATCACCAGGATGATCACCGCGCCGATGGTGGCGTTGATGATATCGCGGACCCAGCTGCCGCCGAGGCTGACGCCCAGTTGCGGCAACAGCCAGCTCGCCAGCAGCGCGCCGATGATGCCGATCACGATGTTGCCGAGCAGGCCGAACCCTGCGCCGCGCACGATCAGCCCGGCAAGCCAGCCCGCGATACCGCCAATGATCAGCGCCGCAATGATGCCCATTGAATTTCCCCTGCCGGAATAAGCCGTTTATGGCTCAATTGTAATTGAAAAAGCCTCCCGGTCTAGGCCTGACAGCTATGCGCCGGCCTTTGGCATGCGCAGGCTCTTGACGGGCGCGGTCCGGCGGGCAATCTGTATCCCATGTTCCTGCAATTCTTCACATCGCTGCGCGACGCGCAGGTCCCGGTGACCCTGCGCGAATATCTGACGCTGATGGAGGCGCTCGACGCCGACCTCGCCGATCAGACGGTCGAGAATTTCTACTATCTGTCCCGCGCCGCCCTGGTGAAGGACGAGCGCAACCTCGACAAGTTCGACCGCGTCTTCGGCACCGTGTTCAAGGGGCTGGAAAGCCTGCTGGACGCCATGGAGAAGGCGGACATTCCCGCCGAATGGCTGAAGAAGCTCGCCGAAAAATACCTCACCGAGGAAGAGAAGAAGCAGATCGAGGCGATGGGCTGGGACAAGCTCATGGAGACGCTTCGCCAGCGCCTGAAGGAACAGCAGGGCCGCCACCAGGGCGGCAACAAGTGGATCGGCACCGCCGGCACCTCGCCGTTCGGCGCCCATGGCTACAATCCGGAAGGCGTTCGGATCGGGCAGGAGAAGAACCGCAACAACCGCGCCGTGAAGGTGTGGGACAAGCGCGAGTTCAGGGATCTCGACGGCAATGTCGAGCTCGGCATCCGCAACATCAAGATCGCGCTGCGCCGCTTGCGCAAGTTCGCCCGCACCGGCGCGCCCGACGAACTCGATCTCGACACCACGATCCGGGAAACCGCCAACCACGGCTATCTCGACGTCCACATGCGGCCCGAGCGCCGCAACGCGGTCAAGGTTCTGGTGTTCTTCGACATCGGCGGCTCGATGGATTCGCATATCGAGCAGGTCGAGGAGCTGTTCTCGGCGGCGAAGTCCGAGTTCAAGCACATGGAGTATTTCTACTTCCACAACTGCCTCTATGAAGGCGTCTGGAAGCAGAACAAGCGCCGCTTCACCGACCGCACGCCGACCTGGGACGTGCTGCATAAATATCCGCACGACTACAAGGTGGTGTTCGTCGGCGACGCCTCGATGTCGCCTTACGAGATCATGGTGCCCGGCGGCTCGGTCGAGCATGTCAACGAGGAGGCCGGCTCGGTCTGGCTCGATCGCATCACGCGCACCTATCCGCATGCGGTGTGGCTCAATCCGGTGGCGCAGAAGCACTGGGACTATTCGGAATCCACCACCATCATCCGCCGGCTGTTTTCGGAGCGCATGTACCCGATCACGATCGAAGGCCTCGAAGGCGCGATGAAGGAACTGGTGCGGTAAATCGTCTCGTCATTCCGGCGTGCGCAGCATCGAACCGGAATGCATGAGAATCTCGATTCGTGTCGCATCGCGCCGGCCCGACGATCGGAACAACGAAAGGCGCAATCAATGCCCCAGACCATCCACCGCGGCATCAAATCCCTGATCGACGAAGCCAACGCCGCGATCGAGACCGTCAGCGCCGCTGACGCCATCAAGGCCGCGCAGGATCCCGACGTCGTGATCGTCGACATCCGCGACCCCCGCGAGATCGAACGCGAGGGCAAGATCCCCGGCGCGTTCTCCTGCACCCGCGGCATGCTGGAATTCTGGATCGATCCGCAAAGCCCCTACGCCAAGCCGATCTTCCAGGAGGACAAGAAATTCATCTTCCACTGCGCCGGCGGACTTCGCTCGGCGCTCGCGGCCAAGACCGCGCAGGACATGGGCCTGAAGCCGGTCGCCCATATGGGCGGCGGTTTCGCCGCCTGGCGCGACGCCGGCGGCCCGGTCGAGAAGTGGGAGCCGAAGAAGAAGGGGTAGGCTGATGCCTACGCGCATCACCGTCATGCCGGGCAAAAGCGCGAAGCGCGTCTTCGCGCTAGATGTCCCGGGCATCCACGTCTTTGCAGCGGCACGTAGAAGACGTGGATGGCCGGGACAAGCCCGGCAATGACGAGCATCGAAAGGAATATTCCATGCCCGCCACCACTGACCCGCTCGTCTCCACCGAATGGCTCGCCGCGCATCTCGAACGATCCCAACGTCAAGGTGATCGACGCCTCGTTCAAGATGCCGGGCGTGCTGCCGCTGCCGAAGGACGATTATCTCGCCTCGCATCTTCCCGGCGCGGTGTTCTTCGACGTCGACGCGGTGTCCGACCATTCCAACCCGCTGCCGCACATGTTTCCGTCCGCCGAGCAATTCGGCCGCGATGTCGGCGGGCTCGGGATCGGCAATGACGACACCGTCGTGCTCTACGATTCCGGCGGCTGGGTCGCCGCACCCCGGGTGTGGTGGATGTTCCTGTCGTTCGGCAAGGACGTGCGCATCCTCAATGGCGGCCTGAAGAAGTGGGTCGCGGAAGGCCGCAAGGTCGAGAAGGGCGAGGTGACGCCGAAGCCGGCCACGTTCAGGGCGGCGTTCGATGCGCGGCGCACGCGCAGCATGCAGCAGCTGGTCGCCAATCTCGCCAGCCGGGCCGAGCAGGTGATCGATGCGCGCGCCAACGAGCGCTATCAGGGCAAGGTGGCCGAGCCGCGGCCGGGCCTTCGCTCCGGCCATATCCCGGGCAGCCTCAGCCTGCCCTACAACAACCTGTTCGATGCCGCGACCGGCACGATGAAATCGCTCGACGAATTGCGGGCGGCGTTCTCGGGCGCCGGCGTGAAGCTCGATGCGCCCATCGTGACGAGTTGCGGCTCCGGCGTCAGCGCCGCCGTGCTGACGCTGGCGCTCTATCGCCTCGGCGTCGAGAACCCGGCGCTGTATGACGGCTCGTGGACGGAGTGGGGCGCAGCCGACGGCCCGCCGGTCGCGACCGGCCCGGCCTGATCCAAGATCCAGACCGCTACCGTCGTCGCGCGCGTCACCGGGAGCGGTAAGAACGGATTGGGTTGTTGCTGCTGCAGGGTCAGCGTTGCCTCACGCGCAGGCGCGCGCGCCGTGCTGCAGCAATCCGCCGCCGTTCCCGGGCCCGCTCCGCGGCCCTCTTCTTGACGGCGCTGCGGTCCGGCTTCGCTTCCGTGGTCGATGTCTTTTCATCGATGAAGACGGCGGGACCGCCGAGCGTCGCGATCAGGGTCGTGGCGATATTGCCTTCGAACGACGGGATATCCGCTGCCGGCTCCGGCGAAGTTGCAGGCGGAGTGGCCGCGGCAGGTTCCGGCGTTGCGGCGATGGCGGCGATCTTCACTTCCGCATTGGCCACGGGCGCCTCGGTTCCGGCCGCAGGGGCGGAGCGGCCGGCGTCTCCGCGCTTGCCTCCTTGGCCGGGGTTTCCGGCTTGGCCGCTTCGACCTGCATCGGCTCTGCCGGCGTCAGCGCCGCCAGTTTCTCCGGCTCGGCCGGACTGGCGTCCGGGGCCTGCCCGGCCGGCGCCGGGATGTCAGGGGCTGTTTCCGGAAGCGGCGGCCGGGACATTCTCCGCCGGCTTCTCCGCGACCGGCGGATCGACGCGCAGCAGCGCCAGCGTCGGCGGCGGGCCGTCATTCAGGCGGGCAAACATCGGCTCGGGCGTCGCCCGTCGCGAGGGAAGGTTGGCAAATTCCTCATGCGCGGCACGCAACAGGGCGGCGGCGCCAAGCCCAAAAACCAGGATCGACATCGACAGGACGATCGCGGTGAACAGGAAACGAAAGCCGGGAAGCATGGACTCGAGTTCCTCCCTCCTTGATCTCTGGAGGGTTATTGATGCCAGGGGAACGCGGTGACCACTGTGTGGCGTGATTCGTGAGGTGCGCGCGTGCGCGCGAATCAGGCCGATTTGAGAGTATCTCAGCGCCCGGCGGCTTTTTGTTACAAAATCTGCGATCTGGAGTCGCTCACCATCCAGCAATGGCGATTTCCGGCGCTCTGAGGCATCTTTGCCGCAGTCTGGCAGCGATCACAAATGGCTGGCACGGGCCGAATTTCGCGGACTTGTCTTGAATGTGCCGCTATCTTCCGTCATCTGCCGTTAACCGTCCGGTGGGGCTTGGGGTCTATACAAAGGCGATGATGAATAACCGCATTCTGACGATTTGTGCTGCCATTGCCGCTGGCATGGCGGGAACTTCGCTCGCCCATGCGCAGCAGGGCTATCCGGCACCCCCCGGCCAAGTCTATTCGACGGCTCCGGGACCGTACGTGCAAGGTGGCTATGCGACGGATGAACGCCGCGGCCCCGGCGAACCCGATTTCGACGCACTGGACGATGACGAGGCGCCGAACGGCCAGAACGCGGCCGCGTTGCCGCCGCCCGGCCCGGTGATGTCGCCCAGCGATCCCCGTTATGGCCGCCCGGCCGGTGCCCCGGTTTATTCAGACCGTGGCGCTCCGACGCCGACGGGTCCGATCCTTTCCCCCGACGATCCGCGCTATGGCCGCCCGGCCGGTGCCCCGGTTTATTCGGACCGTGGCGCCCCGATGCCGACGGGTCCGATCCTTTCCCCCGACGATCCGCGTTACGGCCGTCCGGCCGGTCCGCCGCCGGTGATCTATGGGGACCGCCCGCCCGGTGGTTCGCAGCAGCCGGCCTATTCGGATCGCGGCGATAGCCGCATTCCCGGCGCCGGCATCGTCTATCCGAACGACGACCGCGCTGGCCTGCGCCCGCCCGGGGCGGTCGGCGCTAGCGCCCGGCGCTACCGGCGCACTGCCGCAACCGCAGCAACCCGCCGTCGGCGCCGACGGCAGGCCGGTGCAACTCGCCGCGCTGCCGCCGGAAGAGCAGCCGGAAGTCGGCCCTGCGCAGCTTCCGCCGCACCTGCGCCGTCAGGAAGTGTCCTTCGCGACCAAGGAGCCCGCGGGCACCATCGTCGTCGATACCTCCAACACCCACCTCTATTACGTGCTCGGTGGCGGACGCGCGATCCGCTACGGCGTCCGCGTCGGCCGCGACGGCTTCACCTGGACCGGCGTGCAGAAGGTCACCCGCAAGGCCGAGTGGCCGGATTGGCATCCGCCGACCGAGATGATCGAGCGTCAGCCCTATCTGCCGCGCTTCATGGCCGGCGGTCCCGGCAATCCGCTCGGCGCGCGCGCCATGTATCTCGGCTCGACCATCTACCGCATTCACGGCACCAACCAGCCCTCGACGATCGGCAAGTTCGTCTCCTCGGGCTGCATCGGCATGCTGAACGAGGACGTCTCGGATCTGTTCGATCGCGCCAAGGTCGGCACCCGCGTGGTGGTATTGCCGGGCGGCGCGCCGCCCGCCAACACCGCAAGTGCCTCGGCCGCCCCGCCGCCGTCCGCTGGCCCGGCTGCCGCAGCAGCCCCGGGACAGGCTTCACAGGCCCAACTGGCGCCCGTTCCCGGCGCGCAGCCGACGACGGTGCCGCCGCTGCCCGCGCCCGTCACGATTCGCTAAGCGGATCGTTGTCAGCAAAACATTTGAGGCGCGCCGAGGGCGCGCCTTTTTTGTTGGGTCATGGGGTGCAATCGGCACTGGAACATTTCAAGGCCGATGAGGTCTGGATCATCGGCCCCGGCTTGATCTGAGTTCCGCGGCTTGCACAGTTTTCCGCCGCCGCCACATTCGCACGCTTGAATTCACATTCGCTTCGACTACCTGCCGCTCGGTCGCAACGAATATGAGGAGCACACCATGCGAATTCTTGTTGCGGGTGCCACTGGCGCCATCGGCCTTGAGCTCGTTCCGCAGCTGATTGCGGCCGGTCATTCCGTTGTCGGCACGACGCGAACGGCGGCGAAGGCCGAAATCATCAAGCGGATGGGCGCGGAACCTGCGATCGCCGATGGGCTCGACGCGCCGTCCATTCGCGCCGCCGTGATCGCGGCGAAGCCCGATATCGTCATCGATCAGATGACCGATCTGGCTGATGTCACGGATCTCCGGCATTTCGATCGCGCCTTCGCCGCCACCAACCGGTTGCGCACGCAGGGCACCGATTTCCTGCTGGCGGCCGCCCGCGAAGCCGGTGCGAGGCGCTTCATCGCCCAGAGCTTCTGCGGCTGGACCTACGGCCGCGGCGGCGAATCGATCAAGACGGAGGCCGACGCGCTGGATCCCGATCCGCCGCAGGAACTGCGCCGCACGCTGCAGGCGATCCAGCATCTGGAGGACGCCGTCACCGGCTCGGCGAACCCTGAAGGGATTGTCTTGCGATATGGATCATTCTACGGCCCGGACACCGGAATGCTCTCGCGCGCGATGATCGATCAGTTGCGCCGCCGCCGCGTGCCGCTGATCGGCGGCGGCGGCGGACGGTGGTCGTTCATCCACGTCGAGGATGCGGCTGCCGCTACCGTTGCGGCCGTCGAGCGTGGCAAGCCCGGCGATATCTACAACATCGTCGACGATGAACCGGCGGAAGTCAGCGAATGGCTGCCCGCCCTTGCCGCCATGGTCGGCGCCAGGCCGCCGATTCGCGTGCCGGCCTGGCTTGGCCGGCTGTTCGCCGGCGAGCACCTGGTTTCGATGATGACCGAGGTAGGGGCAGGCTCCAACGCCAAGGCCAGGCAGGAACTGGGCTGGCGGCCGGCGCATCCGTCGTGGCGCCAGGGATTTGCGGAGATCGCGAGCCGGGCCGCCACGCAGCACGCGGCCTGAGTTATAGCGTTTTCGAGCGAAGTGGATAACGGTTCGCGTGAAGAAAACGCGTCAAAACAAGAATCCAGACTATCGGTTCTGATTCAATCGGAACCGATAGTCTCTACGCCAGCCGCTGCTTCGGCTCGCCCTTGAACCAGGCGTCGATGCCCTCGACCATCTGCTGATAGTGGTTTCGAAAGCTGTCCCCGGTGACGTAGCCGAGATGCGGCGTCAGCACCATGTTGTCGAGCTTGCGGAAGGGATGGTCGACCGGCAGCGGCTCGACCGAAAACACGTCGACGCCGGCGCCCGCGATCTTCTTTTGCGTCAGCGCTTCCAATAGCGCGCCTTCGTCGACGATCGGCCCGCGCGCGGTGTTGACGAGGTAGGCGGTCGGCTTCATCCGCGCGAGGTCATCACGCCCGACCAGCCCGCGCGAGCGCTGGCTCAGCACCACATGGATGGTGACGATGTCGGCGGTCGAGAACAGCTCTTCCTTGCTGGCGTAGGTGACGCCGGCTTCCTTGCACTTCTCCGGCGTCAAATTCGGGCTCCAGGCGATCACGTTCATGCCGAAGGCCTGCGCCAGCTTCGATACCTTGGTGCCGAGCTTGCCGAGGCCGATGACGCCGAGCGTGCGGCCCTCGATCTCCATGCCGACGAATTTCTGCAACGGCTCGCCGGCATGCATGCGGGCGTTCTCGCGGCCGATATTGCGGGTCAGTTCCAGGATCAGGCCCATGGTCAAGGGCGCGGTCGGGTCGCGGCCCCATTGCGTGCCGCACAGCGTCACCTTGTGGTCCTTGGCGGCTTCCATGTCGATGGCGGCATTGCGCATGCCCGAGGTGATCAGGAGCTTCAGGTTGGGCAGGCGCTGCGAACATGCGTGCGCGGGAACGGGGTGCGTTCGCGCATCGCGCAGATGATCTCGAAATCCTTCAGGGCGATGGCCGCGGCTTCCGCGGTCGCAAACGGCTGGTTGAACACCGTGACGTCGACGCGGTCCGGAGACCTTGGACCAGTCGGCGACCGAGAGCGCCACATTGAGATAGTCGTCGAGGATTGCACAGCGCAGCCGCGTCATGGGAGGTCCGTTGGTGGCGAGGATGACGGCCGGAAGCGGCCGTCGGGGAGGTCGCCATGGTTGCGCGCAATCAGGGATGGCGCAAGCGGACTTAAACGCGGGGCAGGCTCCGAAATAACCGGGAAGCTCAGTTCGAACGGCCGGGATGCTTGGCGTGCCAGGCAGGTCCCGGGCCGCGCATATAGTGCAGTTCCGGGCGGTAGGGGTTGAACGCCTTGGCGATGAACTGGCGCCAGAAGGCGCGGAGTTCTGCCAAGCGGTTTTGCCAGTCCGTCGCGGCTGTTCGCCGGGGCGTGAAGGGATGCCGAACTGATCGTAGCCATGACGCGGGCCCTTGTTTTCAAAACGCCTTTTTCGGCGCTGAAAACGAGTTTTCGCCTGATTTATTAAAAGATGGTTTCAATTGTCGGGATCTCGGCCCACATGGTGACCATCCCGTATTCATCCGTGGTGAACGGATGGAAAACGGGTTCCCGCGGTTGCCCTTTGGCGGCCGCGCCGCTACATCAGCGGCAGCAAATTTCCGTAAAATCCAACCATTTCCAGGGATCGCGATGGCGCGCCAGTTCGTCTATTTCATGCAGGGTTTGACCAAGAGCTACCCGACCCGGAAGGTGCTCGATAACGTCCATCTGTCGTTCTACCCCGACGCCAAGATCGGCGTGCTCGGCGTCAACGGCTCCGGCAAGTCGACGCTGCTGCGGATCATGGCCGGCATCGACAAGGAGTATAACGGCGAGGCCTGGGTCGCCGAGGGCGCCCGCGTCGGCTATCTCGAGCAGGAGCCGCATCTCGATGCCTCCAAGTCGGTGCGCGAGAACGTCATGGAGGGCGTCGCCAAGCAGAAGGCGATCCTCGATCGCTACAACGAACTGGCGATGAACTATTCGGAAGAGACCGCCGACGAGATGACCAAATTGCAGGACGAGATCGAGGCCGCGGGCCTCTGGGATCTCGACAGCAAGGTCGACCAGGCGATGGACGCGCTGCGCTGCCCGCCCGACGATTCCGACGTGACAAAGCTTTCGGGCGGCGAGCGCCGCCGCGTCGCGCTGTGCAAGCTGCTGCTCGACCAGCCGGAGCTGCTGCTGCTGGACGAGCCGACCAACCATCTCGACGCCGAGTCGGTGTCGTGGCTGGAAGGCCATCTGCGCAACTATCCCGGCGCGATCCTGATCGTGACCCACGACCGCTACTTCCTCGACAATGTGACGAGCTGGATTCTCGAGCTCGACCGCGGCAAGGGCATTCCCTACGAGGGCAATTACTCGTCCTGGCTGGTGCAGAAGCAGAAGCGCCTCGAGCAGGAAGGCCGCGAGGATGCCGCGCACCAGAAGACGCTCGCCCGCGAGCAGGAGTGGATCGCGTCCTCGCCGAAGGCGCGCCAGGCCAAGTCCAAGGCGCGCTACCAGCGCTATGAAGATCTGTTGAAGCAGGCGAGCGAGAAGCAGAGCCAGACCGCGCAGATCACGATTCCCGTGGCCGAGCGCCTCGGCCAGAACGTCGTCGACTTCGAAGGCCTCAGCAAGAGCTTCGGCGACCGCGTGCTGATCGACGATCTCACCTTCAAGCTGCCGCCGGGCGGCATCGTCGGCGTGATCGGCGCCAACGGCGCCGGCAAGACCACGCTGTTCCGGATGATCACCGGGCAGGAGAAGCCGGACCAGGGCACCATCACCGTCGGCGAGAGCGTGCACCTCGGCTACGTCGACCAGTCGCGCGACGATCTCGACGGCAAGAAGAACGTTTGGGAAGAGATTTCCGGCGGCAACGAATTGATCCTGCTCGGCAAGCGCGAGGTCAATTCGCGCGGCTATTGCTCCTCGTTCAACTTCAAGGGCGCCGACCAGCAGAAGAAGGTCGGCGCGCTGTCAGGCGGCGAGCGCAACCGCGTGCATCTGGCCAAGATGCTCAAATCCGGCGCCAACGTGCTGCTGCTCGACGAACCGACCAACGACCTCGACGTCGATACGCTGCGCGCGCTGGAAGAGGCGCTGGAGGATTTCGCCGGCTGCGCCGTCATCATCAGCCATGATCGCTGGTTCCTCGACCGCATCGCCACCCACATCCTGTCCTTCGAAGGCGACAGCCATGTCGAATGGTTCGAAGGCAACTTCCAGGACTATGAAAAGGACAAGATGCGCCGGCTCGGGCAGGACAGCATCATTCCGCACCGCGTGAAGTACAAGAAGCTGACGCGGTGAGCGGAATAGCGGCGTTTGCGTGATCGGCCGCAGCGCCAGTGCTGCGGCCAGTTGTCGCTTCACACGGCAGTGACATTGCGTAGATATAGGCCTCCTTCCGCAATTCGAATCCCCGCAAGCGAGCCCTCCTGATGTCCCTTACTCCCGAAACACCCTTGCCGCCCCCAGCTCAGAGGAAGGCATTGCGTCCGATCCCGCTGCTGATCTTCAGCTCCCGCTGGCTGCAGCTGCCGCTTTATATCGGCCTGATCGTCGCGCAGGGCGTCTATGTGGTGCTGTTTCTGAAGGAGTTGTGGCACCTGTTCGCCCACGCCTTCGATTTCAGCGAGCAGCAGATCATGCTGGCGGTGCTGGGCCTGATCGACGTGGTGATGATTTCCAACCTGCTGGTGATGGTCATCGTCGGCGGCTACGAGACGTTCGTCTCCCGTCTCAATCTGGAAGGACATCCCGATCAGCCGGAATGGCTCAGCCACGTCAACGCCAGCGTGCTCAAGATCAAGCTCGCGATGGCCATCATCGGCATCTCGTCGATCCATCTGTTGCGCACCTTCATCGAGGCCGGAAGCCTGGCCTCGGGCAAGGCGGCTACACCGAAACCGGCGTGATGTGGCAGACCATCATCCACACGGTTTTCATTCTGTCGGCGATCGGCATTGCCTATGTCGACAAGCTGTCGAATGATTCCGCCGAACATGCCAAACAGGCCGTCCCGCATTGATGGGTGACGTGTCGATCGACAGGATTCCGGTTTGCGACAGAGGTTGATAGCCGCGGTTCTGATACTGGCAGCGATGATGCCGGGCGCGGTGCGCCCGGTTCACGCCGCCGACGCCGCCTTCACCCAGTTCATCGCCTCGCTGTGGCCGGAGGCGCAGGCGGCCGGCGTGTCGCGCGCGACGTTCGATGCCGAGACGAAGGGGCTCGAGCCCGACTACAAATTGCCCGATCTCCTGCTGCCGGGCCGGCCCGCCACCGGCGCGCCGTCGCAGGCCGAGTTCGTGCAGGTGCCGGCCGATTACGTCAAGGAAGCCTCCATCGCGCGGCTGGCGGCGGAGGGGCAGAAGCTGATGCAGAAGCATCGCGCGGCGCTCAGCGAGATCGAAAAGCGTTTCGGCGTTCCTTCAAGCATCGTGCTCGCGATCTGGGGCCGCGAGACGGACTATGGCCGCTACCGGCTGCCTTACGACACGCTGCGCGTGGTGGCGACGCAGGCCTATGTCGGCCGGCGCAAGGACCAGTACCGCGGCGAATTCATTCTCGCGCTGAAGCTTCTCGGCGAGGGCGCGGTGGCGCGCAAGGATTTTCGCTCGTCCTGGGCCGGCGCGACCGGGCCTCACGCAATTTCTGCCGTCCGAGTATTACAAGCACGGCGTCGATCTCGACGGCGACGGCAAAGTCGACATCTGGAATTCGGTGCCGGACGCGCTGGCCTCCGCCGCGCAGCAACTCGTCAACAAGGGCTGGCAGCCCGGCGTGCGCTGGGCCTATGAGGTGAAGGCGCCCGCCAATGTCGATTGCACCATGGGCGTGCCCGAGGTGACGAAGCCGATCGCCGAATGGCTGCGCGCGGGTTTTGTGCCGGTGCGCGGACAAAAACTGAGCGCGGCCGAGCAGGCGCAGCCGGCCTCGCTGCTGCAGGTGGAGGGCATCTACGGCCCGGCGTTCCTGACCACGAAGAACTACTTCGTCATCAAGGAATACAATTTCTCCGACCTGTATGTGCTGTTCGTCGGCCATCTCGCCGACCGCATGACGAGCCCGCAGCCGTTCGCCACGCCATGGTCCGCCTCGACGCAGCTGCGCTCGGCGGATGTCGAAGCCATGCAGCGTCATTTGACGCGCATCGGCCTCTACAAGGACAAGCTCGACGGCAAGGCGGGCATGCAGACCCGCGCGGCGCTGGGGGCGTATCAGAAGTCCGCCGGCCTCAAGGTCGACTGCTGGCCGAGCGAAGCGGTGCTGCGCTCGATGAGCGCGGGGCGCTGACTATTTCGTGGACCTTGTAGCCCGGATGGAGCGAAGCGCAATCCGGGATTTTCGCGGCATCGGATGGAATCCCGGGTTTCGCTTCGCTCCACCCGGGCTACATGGATAGCGCATATCTTTCACGAAGCGTATCGTTCACGAACAGGGCCGACCGAATTCGAGGCGTCAATGACCGCAGGGAACGCGTTCCTCGTCGACTTCTATCAGCAACTCCGGCGGTCGTGGTCGATCGAGACCAGCAGCGGCTGGCAGCCTGGCAATCCGGCATCCGGCCAGTGCGGCGTGACGGCGCTCGTCGTTCATGACAAATTCGGCGGCGAAGTCCTGAAGACCGATGTCAACGGCGCCTGGCATTTCTACAACCGGATCGATGGAAAGCGCGTCGACTTCACGATGAGCCAATTCGACAGCCCCATAAGCTATGACGATGTCCCGAGCAGCCGGGACGAGGCGCTGGGCGATTGCTCCCGGCAGCAATACGAGTTGCTGAAGGGCAGGGTGGGCGTCGTTTGACGTCGAAGGATTTCTGCGATGGACAATGAAAGCAGGCGACCTTGAGCACAGATCGAGACGACGATCGCCCTCCGGTTCTCGCGCATTTGCGGTTCGCGGCCGAGCGATCGGCGTTTTCCGGGCTCGATCTCGCCGGGCGGTTTCGTCACATCCACCGGACCAACCTCTGGGGCGCCGCCGGCTCGGTGTCGGGACTTGGATCAGAAGACGATGCGACGGCAAACCTGCGGCAACGGCTTCCGGGGTTGCTGCGTGAACTGGGCGCAACGTCACTTCTTGACGCCCCGTGCGGGGATGGCGGCTGGATTTCGGATCTGGATATCGGCATGCCCTATACCGGGGTCGATGTCGTGCCGGAGTTGATCGATGATCTGCGCAGCCGGCCGGAACGCGGCGGAATTCCGCGCAACTACCTTCTCGCCGACATCACGCGCGATCCCTTGCCGCGCGCCGACGCGATCCTGTGTCGTGACTGTCTGGTGCATCTGTCGTTCGCCAACATCGCCGCCGCGGTTGCCAATTTCAGGCGCTCGGGCGGCGACATGGCTGGTCACGACGACGTTTCCGGAACTGAGGACGAATATCGATTGCGAGGACGGAGATTGGCGTGCGCTCAACCTCGCGCTTGCGCCGTTCAACTGGGGCCCTCCGGCGAAGCTGCTCGTAGAGGGATGCACCGAAGGCGATGGTGGCTGGGCGGACAAGAGCCTCGCGGCCTGGCGGCTCGCAGATTTGCCGCACCAGTTCGAACGGGGCTAGCCTATCGGCGGACACCGGCAGCTTCACCCCAAGAAAAAGCCCGGCCGCGAGGCCGGGTTTTCAGTCGCTGTGCGCTCGCGCGCCAATCGATCAGATCAGTTGCAGACCTCGACGCGGCGATAGCGCCAGTCATAGCCGTCCCAGAAGCGCTCGCGAACCATGCGGCACGCCGGGTAGGGCGCTTCTTCCACGTACACCGGACCGCCATAGGCCGGGCGGCTGGAGGCGATCGCGCCACCGATGATCGCGCCGCCGAGCAAGCCGGCCGCCACGCCTGCGGCAACGCCACGCTGTGCGCTTGCGGGCGTCGCTGCGAGCGAACCGGCAATCGTTGCGACCGCGACCAAGGCAGCAAATGTCTTCTTCATGTCCTGGGCTCTCCTGGAGTGACGCCTTCGGGCGCCGGGTTTAGGGATGACTCACACGCCGTTTTCGAACTGCCGCTTCGCTAAAAAAGCGCACATGGGTCAATCGAAAGTAAACGTTCCCAAAGCGTGGCCGGAAAAAACGGTCTTTTTCGGGCCGGAAACGACACCTATCCCGGAAAGCGGCGCCTTTCCGGGATGTTGGGCGCAATTTAATGAAGATGAACGGCTAGTCGCAAACCCTGACGTTGCGGACCCGCCAGCCATAACCATCCCAGAACCGCTGCCGCTGCCAGATGCAGGATTCGCCGTAGCCGGGATCGACCACATAGGCCGGGCCGCCATAGCCGGGCGCATAATGGCCCGGGCCGTAATAATAGCCGTTCTGCGAAGCAATCGCGCCGCCGACAATGGCGCCGCCGAGCAAGCCGGCGGCGACGCCCGCCGCGACGCCGCGCTGCGCATGGGCGGGAGCCGGGATCGCCACGGCGGAAACGGTCAATGCGGCGGCGGCGCCGAGCGCCATCAATGTCTTCTTCATGGCCTCACCTTTCTCGTGGGAAGCAGGGAACGTTAAGTTCGTCCCAGCAGAAAGTTCCATATTTCACTTGAATGATCAATGAACGGCGCCGCGCTCCCGGAGCGACGGAAATGGGACGGCGCGGCCGATTGCGGTGCAAGGATACCAAAGGTTCTTCCTCGGCGCTTGAACGAAGGGCAGCATGATGAGCGGGATGGCGGCATTCATGGTGGCGGTCGGCGGGACGTCGCTGATCTGCTACCTGCTGATGAACCGGGTGCAAAACCGCAAGGACCGGCGCGAGAGCGCAGGTGGCGACGCTTCCGGCACAAGTTCGGGCGGCAGCTCCGGCGGTGACGGCTGGAACCTGTTTTCCTGGTTCGGCAGCGACAGTTCTTCGTCGGATAATTCCACGCTCGTCCAGCGATTCCAGCGGGGACAGCGGAGGAGGCGGTGGCGACGGCGGCGGCGGCGGTGGTGGCGGCGATTGACGACTGAAAACACCCGCGAATATCAGCGCCAGCGTGATTTACCGCAACGACGCCTTTTTAGATTCATTCCAGTGTTTCCCCGGCATCAGTTTGGAATTGCTTGAAAATGCGGCTTTTCCTTTTGCATCTCGTCGCGCTCTTAAATATCGATGAGGTCGCATCATCGAGGGTTCTAGCGGTTTCATGATTGTCTGTTCCTGCAACGTTTTGAGCGACCACGATGTCCGTAGTGCCGTAAGTGCAGCTTCGGACCTGCCGCGGAATCCCAAACAGATTTACGGTTGCCTCGGCTGCAGCGCCGAATGCGGCCGCTGCGCGCGCACCATCAAGACCATCATCGACGAAGCGCTCGGCGCCTGCGCCAAGGAATGCTGCTCCGGCTGCCCGCACAGCCGCCACGCCGCCAACGACGAGCCCGCGCAGGAAGCTGCCCCGGCCTTCGCGCTCGCGGCCTGCTGAAAACCCCTTCGAATCCCACTGATTTCTGCCGTTCCCACCGCTTTTTTCGCGGAGCGGTTGCTCTCGGCTCCAAACTGATTTAGAAGCATTCTAAATACAGTATCAGGCCGCCTTTGGCCTTGAGAAATCGGAGTGGACCATGCAGGGCGATCCCAAAGTCATCGACTATCTCAACAAGGGCCTGCGCAGCGAGCTCACCGCGATCAACCAGTACTGGCTGCATTACCGGCTCCTGAACAATTGGGGCCTTCTGGAAATGGCCAAGGTCTGGCGCAAGGAATCCATCGAGGAGATGGAGCACGCCGACAAGTTCACCGACCGGATTCTGTTCCTCGACGGCTTCCCCAACATGCAGGTGCTCGATCCCTTGCGCATCGGCCAGAACGTCAAGGAAATCATCGAATGCGATCTCGCCTCCGAGATCTCAGCGCGCACGCTCTACCAGGAAGCCGCAACCCACTGCCACAGCGTCAAGGACTACGTCTCGCGCGACCTGTTCGAACAGCTGATGAAGGACGAGGAACATCACATCGATTTCCTCGAAACCCAGCTCGACCTGATCGGGCGCATCGGGCTTGAACTCTACACGCAAAAGCATGTCGGCGGGCTGGAGAGCGGGGACTGAAGCGGCAGTCGCGGAACGCTCGAACTGTCATCACCCGCCTTGTGCGCAATTGCGCACTGGGGCGGGTGATCCAGTATTCCAGAGACGTTAGTGAATAAACCGAGAAGCCACGGCGTACTGGATACCCCGCCTTCGCGGGGTATGACGGCCAGGACAGCAAAGATATCTTCGCTACAACTGCGTCTTGTAGCGCTCGTAAATCACGTCCTGGCTTTCGCGCTCGCCGAGGCCGGTCTGGTCGTGGATCACTTCGCCGATGCTCGGCATCACCGAGCGCTCGACCCGCTCACCCGCCCACAGTTTTGAGCGCATCAGCGCCTTGCCGCAGTGGAAATAGACTTCCCTGACGTCGATGCGCAGCACCGCGCGCGGCGGCTTGCCGAACTCGATCATCGACGCCATCAGCTCCGGGTCGACAGATACTTTGCCCGTGCCGCCGACGCGCAGCGTCTCGTCGATGCCGGGGACGAAGAAGATCAGCTGCACGAAGCCCGATCCCTCGACGATGTTGCGAAAACTGTCGATGCGGTTGTTGCCCGAGCGATCCGGCATCAACAGCAGGTTCGGCCCCGCGACATGGATGAAGCCGGGATTGCCGCCGCGCGGCGATGCATCGACGCTGCCGTCCGCGCCTGAGGTGGCCAGCACGCAGAACGGCGACATGCCGATGAATTTCTTCGCATGGATGTCGATCTCCGGCCGCGCCTTGGCGATCACGCGCGGCGAGGGCGCGGGATAGATCGTGGCGAGGTCGTCCGCGGAAAAATCGGTCACAGGCGGCTCCTCCGGTTTTCGCGCCAGATTATCATCCCGGCGCTTTTGCGTCATCCCCACGTTGGAGAGGTTCTTGCTCGCAATGACGGTCTAGACCGCGTCCGCCGGCACGAAGCAGCTGATGATGATGCTGCCGCGGTGATGCACGTACCACACCACGGCTTCGCCGATCGGGTTGCCCTGATCGCGAATGACCGCGCGCTCGGGCACCTGCATCCATTGGCCCTCGATCGGAACCCAATAGGCGCCGGCGCGAACGTCATAGGTGGTGCGATGTCCGTCCAACTCATCGCAGCAGGGCACGCCGTTCGGCGCGATCACGCTCTTGAACCAGGCGCGGATGTCAGGCGGCACGTGACCGAACTGGCCCCTGTCGACGGCGAGCGCCGTGCTGGCCAGCATCGGTAGAAAAGCGATCAAAACGAATTGCGCGAGCCTCCGCATCCGATCCTCCGCTGTGTTGTCCTCGCGGGCATGCCACCCACGAATCGTATCGCGGACAATTCAACCGGAGTCCGCTTGCGGATGCGCGCTCAAATAATATGCGATGCGGCCGTTCCCGAATTGATGCGGTGCGAAATCAGGACTTCGGGCCGGTACACGGTTGATGCGAACTACCGCAGGCTCATCGATCGCACCGACTGATTGCTGCCTTGAAATTGGGGCAGCACGAACGTGCTATCGATCTTGCGTGAGAATTTGTGGTGAACTGCCGGGCGCAGCAAGCCGCAACACCCGGTCTCGCCGTCCGTGGTTGGTGGAAGGAGCCGCTCCACGGTCATCACCACGATTGGAAAACGCCTTGGGCACGAACCCGAAGATTGCGATAGGCCTGCTTTCGCCTGTGGGATTGCTGTTTGCGCTCCCCGTCTTGCTGTGGGCCTTCAGCTTTACCGAACGCTTCGGGCTGGAGAAATGCGGCATCGGTTCGATTAGCGGTGATGAATACCAACGCATCCTGTCTCGGGCCGGCGAGCAACGCTGGACGGTATGGCCTGGTCTGTCGAATGGGGTGTTCTGGCCGTCGGACAATGGCTTTCGAGGCCCGACGGCATCCTTCAGAAGCAACATAAATGATCAGCTTCTCTCCCATATCAGAGAGCTTGCTGGATCCGATCCGTCCGCCAATCGTCAACTGGCCGCCGCCCATGCCGTGATGCGCAGCACGGGCGCAGAATACGTCCAAACTCAGGAAGTGCCGGACATGCTCCGGGATCGCACCGGTTCGCGCGTTCATTTCACATACTTCTTGCCACAGGTGCGTTTCGCGCCTGCGTGTGTTCTTTGCCTGATATGGTGGTACACGACCATTGACGTGATCTTTTCTCATGACCTCGCCACCGACCGATACGAGCTGCAGGCAGTGAACGTTCTGCACGCCGGGCTGAAAGGTGGTACCACCGACAAAAACCGTGCGCGCAACGTCCCATGGGGTAGCTGTCCCGAGTTTCGAAGATAAGGGACGATTGGATTGAGCAACGGATAGCACCGCGGAATCGCAAATTGATGCGGCGCGAAATCAGGGCTTCTTGGTGTCGCGGGTGCTGGCCTGATCGCGCGCCTTCACTCGCGATTTCGGCGCGACGTTCTTCCACGCCATGGTGAGTGCGCTCTTCAGCGTCGTCGCATCGGCCTTTGCGAGCCGCACATTGGTGTAGCCCTGCTTGCCCCATCCGCCCGGCACCGGGCGGAAGATATCCGGCTCGGCCTCGACCAGCATCGATTGCTGCTCTTGTGTCAATTTCACCATGCCCCAGGCATCATCGGGATAGCCGAGGGTGGCGAAGATACGTTTGCCGACGCGGAAATCGGCGGTGCGCTGATGCGCGCCTTCGGCCGCTCCGGGGAGAGCGAGCGCTGCGCGGCGAAAATGACTGACCGACATCGCGCGCTCGCTTCAATGTTCGTGCCGGTTCACATCGCCCGCTGCGGCGCGGTCTGCAGCAGTTCTTCCACCTGCTTCTTGTAGAACTTCGCATTGCCGGTCGTGAGATGGCCGCGCGTCTCGCTGGAAGCGGGTATCAGGAACAGGCGGCCGTTCTTGACGCGCTTCAGCGCGGCATCCGTGACGCCGGTTTCCGGCGGATTGCGCTCGTCGTCGGCGGCATTGATCAAGAGCAGTGTGGCTTCGATCTTCTCGAGCGAGGGCGCGGGATTGTAATCGTGCGAGGCTTCCCACTGGTAGATGAAGTCGTTGGCATCGGCGGTGATGGCGGTGGCCAGCCGGTCATCGACCATCTTGTCGGCTTTCGCGGCCGTCGGCGCCAGCGCCTGATAGGCCAGCGTGCCGCCGCCGGTCGCGATGCCATAGGCGTTGATGGCGTATTTCATCATGCGCGGCTGGGTGATGTAGTTGCCGCGATTGTAGTCGGGGTCGTTGCGTGATGGTCTCCAGCATCATCCGCCGCAGCATCCAGTTGCGCGCCGCCATCTCGGTCGGCTGCGAGGCCATCGGCACCAGCGCGTCCATGAATTGCGGATACTTGCCGCCCCAGATCCAGGTGTGCATGCCGCCCATCGAATTGCCGATGACGAGCCGCAGATGCTTTACGCCGAGCCCTTCCTTGACCAGGCGATACTGCGCGTCGACCATGTCCTCGTAATTGTATTTAGGAAACGCGGTCTTCATGCCGTCGGAGGGCTTTGACGATTTGCCGTGGCCGACACTGTCGGGAATGATGATGTAGTATTTTGCGGCGTCCAGCGGCTGGCCGGGGCCGAACATTTCGCCGCCGAAGCCCGCCGTCAGCATGCTGGCGGCCGAGCCGCCCGAGCCGTGCAGCACCAGCACCGGCTGTCCGGTCGGCTCGCCGATCGTGGTGTAGTGCAGCCGCAGCTCCGGCATCGTCTCGCCGGTGTGGAATTTGAAATCCCTGGCGATCCACTCGCCCTGTTTGGGTGCGGGATAGTCGGCCGCGAAGGCCGTAATGGATGTCAAGGCGAAGGCCGCCGACAAGGCTGCGCGCAACAAATTCATGATGGTCTCCCCAGGGGCCGCGGCTGTCTTGTGCGCCGCTTGCGGGGAACCTTATCACACCGTCACCAGATCGTCTCGCTAGCCCTCGACTTCGGTTTCCGGCCGGTCATTGCCGGCGGCGGTCTCTGAGTGCCATCGTCCGTCCGGGGTTTCGTATTCGATCATCTCGGTGCGGCCCGGCACCCGCTGCTCGGCCGCCGCGCGCCGGGCGGCTGCCAGCGCCGCGGCGCGGTTCGGAAATGGTTCGGAAAACACGCCATTGACGGTGTAGGCCCAGCCGCCGTCATGCTCGACGATCTTGTAGGTCACATGGGTCATCGGGAACTCGCTGGTTGCAGGTGCCGACAGGGGTGAACGCGCCGCGTGATTCATGACAGAATAGGCCACGCCGTCGGATTTTGCACTGGCCGTTCGTCCTTGATCGACGATGGGTGCAGAGGAGAGAGCCATGTGCCGCAACATCAAGACCCTGTTCAATTTCGATCCCCCGGCTACCCACGCCGAAATCCATGCTTCCGCGCTGCAATTCGTGCGCAAGCTTTCCGGCTTCAATTCGCCGTCGCAGGCGAACGCCGAGGCGTTCAACCGCGCGGTTTCCGAAGTGTCCGACAGCGCGCGGCGCCTGCTGGCCTCGCTGCAGACCAACGCCGCGCCGCGCGACCGCGAGGTCGAGGCCGAGAAGGCGAGGGAGCGCTCGCGGGCGAGGTTCGGTTAGGGCTCACAGCGGATGTGTCGATCGCCTGCTATCGTGCGACGACCTCACAAACGCCCCAGGGCTGCTGCGCCCCTGCCTCCCTTCCGTCAAACCGGGATAGCCTCTTCCTCTCAAGAAGTTGGAAGAACCGTCGGTGGAGGTACCCATGTTATACTCGCAAAGCCCGCCACTGACGGCCGAAGAAACTTTGTTCGGCGGGCATGCGCGTGATCCGGACGTCCGATCCGACCAGCACACGGGTAGGCGGCGCGTGAAGCCGTCGGTCGATTCTCCCTATCCCTACCGCTTCGGGGAAGGGCAGCCGGCGAGCGGCCGGCCGTCGATTGGCAAGCGAATGTTTCGCACCCTTGTCCGGTTCTCTATTGCGGTTCTCATCGGTATCGGCGGCACGCTAGGCTGGCAGTCCTACGGTGATGAAGCAAAGGAGATGCTGGTAGCCCAGGCTCCGGCGCTGGGCTTGCTGTTACCCGTCTCGACGACGAAGTCGCCGGTCATGGCTGCGACGTCCACTGATACGACGCGGCAGTTTGCGCCCCTGGCATCCACGCTCGATGCCGTGCGGCGCAGCGTCGAACAACTCGCTGCCAGGCAAGAACAGATGGCCCAGAACATTGCGGCACTCCGGACTGCTGAGGAGAACGTCAGACAGAGGATGTCGTCCACGCCTCCGGCCGCCCCGGCCCCAGCTCCAGCCCAGCAGGCCGCCTCGATCCCGCAGCCCAAACCTCCACAGCCCAAGATCGACTCTCGCCTGCCGCCTCCCGCCGGACCACAGTTCTCGCGCTGACGGTCCGGATTGCCGGAGACGAAATTGATCAACGCGCGACCGCGAGGTCGAGGCGAGAAGGCGAGGGAGCGCTCGCGGGCACGATTTGGCTAACAGTCCAATTGCCCGGCGAGGCTGCGGGTGGTAGACAACCTGAGATAGTTCAAAGAACCTTCTTACTTTGTGATATTGCCATGGCTGATCGGAAAAGGCTTAGCCGCCGAAATGTGCTGCGGGCTGCCGTCATCTCGGCTGTTGGTGCGACGGCCGGTCCGTCGCAAGCCGCAAACGAAATCCTGCCTCCACCGAGTGAGAAGAAGCCGAAATTCAAAATCCTCTCGCTGGATGGCGGCGGCGCGCGCGGCTATCTGTCCGCGCGGATTCTTGCCAATCTCGAACTCTATCTCGACCGCGCTACCAAGACCCAAATGCCGCTCGGCCAGCGCTTCGACTTTATCGCCGGGACATCCACCGGCGGCATCATCGCGCTCGGGCTCGCAACCGGCCGGACCGCGGCGGAGATCGCGACCTTCTACGAGAAGCTCGTGCCTTCGGTCTTTGACGACAAGAGACAACGCAGCCTGGCGGCGCGGGTCAGCGCCCCGAAATATGAAAGCCAGCATCTGAGAAAGGTGCTGGATGAACTTTTCAGGAGCGCAACCCTCGAAAACGTCAAGACCGATGTCTGCATCACGGGTGTCGCGCTGCAGAGCGGGAAGCCCAGGTTTCACAAGAGTCTGTATCAGGCGGCAAACATGGGCCGGGAGAAGGAAAGCCTGGCCGATATCGCCATGGCGACTTCGGCCGCGCCGACCTATTTCAAGGCACACAATCTGAAGTTCTCGGAGAAGATCATCGACGGCGGAATCTGTGCCAACAATCCCTCGGTCGTGGCGATCGTCGATGCGCTGAATTTCGAGCGGCCGAGCATGACAAATGGCGTGAAGCCGGCAGGTCTTTCGGACATCGTGCTGGTATCGATAGGTACCGGAGAGCAGCCGGGCATGCCGTACGATGCAAACGATCTGGCGGAGGCCGGACTGCTGAAGTGGGCGCAACATATTTCGGATGTGATGTTCGAAAGCCAATCCGCCGTTGCCGACGTGCAGGCCAGATACCTCCTTCCGAACAACTATCTCAGGATCAATCCGAAACTCGGCAAGGCGCTTGCCCTGGACGACATCACTCATCTCAACGATCTGAAGAATATTTCCGACATCACCCGCACCGACGAAGTGCTGATCAAGAAATTCTTTCTCGATGGCTAGGGCGTGTACTCATGAAACGAGATCAACGGCGATAGTGTGATACGGATTGTATAAAGGTAGAAGCCGCCCGAAGGCGGCTCCTGAGCTCCTGAATTATTTCTGTGATTGGATCAGGCGGCCATCAAGGCCGGCTTTGATTTTCGCCGATACGCCATGAAGCCGACGCCTGCAAAGCCGAGGATCATCATGGCCCAGGTGGAGGGTTCGGGGACAGCCGAAATGCCCGCGACTTCCACGGTCAGGTTGGACAGAATTGCCGAACCATAGGTGTAGTCCGTCTGCTGACCGATACTGGAGTCATAAGTGTAAAACTGGAAATTGGCGTAAGCGAAGTCACCTGGACCAACCGTGTAGGAGAACGGTGTTGTGATCGACGCTGTAAGCAATGTGCCGTTATTGTTGATGTAATTTTCAAGCAGGTTGTTGACGGAGGCACCCCCTGCCGGATTGTAAAAGAACGCATAATGGCTCTGCTGGCTAAAGCTGCTGCCGTTATTTTTACCGGTAATATTCCCAATCCAGCTTCCAACAGGTAACGCCAGCGGAAGGCCATTTACCGTGATCGTGGCGCTTAAAGAGGGCGAGAGGTTTCCGCTTCCGTAACCAGCGCCGCCAAACGTGTAGTTTTGTGTCGGCGCCTTGCGGCCGCCTTACGCGATGTTCGACGTGCGTCGGGAATGCACATCAAGGCGGAAGTCCGCCAGCCACTCTGGATTTATGGGTTCATAGCCGCCCGCTTCCGGCGCAGCGTGATGCCCCTCACGGTGCAGTGCGGCACTAGCGTCCATGATGGCATCGGATGTCCGCCATCGGAGCACTGTCATGGATCAGGCCAAGCGGTTGAAATTGAGCGCCATCGCGTTCACGGTTTTCTGGACCGGCGGGATGCTGGGGTGGAGCGGCGAGTACCAACCCGCCAACATCATCATTCTTGTCGTCTGCGGTACGATAGCGGGCTACCTCTGGTACCTCGGCATGCGCTGGGCGTTTCAACTCCTGCACCTGCTTCCGCTGAACGGCGATCACGGCAGGGAGACGCCGTGATGACGCCTTCGTCGATCGCTGCTATTTTCCCTCCGACATGATGAACCGGGCAGGTTGGCCATGCGGGCTCTCGCCGTTCTTGTACTCGTCCTGATCTCCTCCACCTCCTTTGCCGCCACTTCCGAAAGATTCAGCCGAGGCGGCTGGTACAAGGATTTCCGGCCCGAGATCGAGCGCGCCAATTCCAGCGGCGAACTGTTTCGCATCACGGGTCACTGCCAGTCGCTCTGCACGCTATTCCTGGGCGTGCGCAATGTCTGCGTCGAGCGTGGCGCCACGCTGCTGTTCCACGCCGGTCACGACCGCCAGCGCAATATCCATGCGGGCTCCACGCAGCGGATGCTGAGCGCCTACAACGCGAAACTGCGCAAATATCTCGTCGACAACCGCTACATGGAGACGCTGGAATTTCACACTATTCCGGGCAGCACGATCATCGACCGGTTCGGCTACCGGGAATGCCCGCGCCAGTAGAAGCTTCGAAATTTTGCGGTAGATGCTCCCCTTCCGCTTATGCATCGATAGTTACCGAAGATCCCTTCCGTTGAGGTAAGCGCGCTGTGGCGCCGGCAGTTGGTCCAGGCATCAGACAAGCCGAAGCGCTGACTGGCGCACAGGTTGCACATGAGTTTGCACGAAGTCGGTCAAATGCTCTGGCACCGGCACACCATTCATGTCGCAGCGCGTCTGGATTTCAGCCGCGACGTCTGAAGATACGTCTTGGGACCAGTGCTCCAGCGTGTTGAACGCAACGATGCGGACAGGGCTGTTGTATTGGCCGGACAGCAGATCGCCGACGATGGTTTCAACGTCGGCTTTTTCGATTTCGGTTTCCCGGTAAACCGTGCCGTTGGTCCCAAAACTATCTATTACGAGGTAGACGGTTTCATCCGCCCCGTAGGGTACCATACCGGGTGACCAGCTGCTCGTTGGCATGTACGCGCATCCTGCACTAACGCGATTCAAGTGCCGTCGAGCGCAGCGGTTCCAGTTATTATGCCGCTTTTTCCCGAATTTGCTATGATCGGACCGTCCTAGTCGCTCGTAGAAGGTGTTGTTCTAGCCTATGCGCCCGGAGAGGTAGCGCCATGACCAGATTGGATGATCGGACGATTGCAAACCTGGATTTCGTCCTGGAAGAAACCTGCCGCGTCTTTCCTAACGGCGGCGACCACGAACGCCGTCGCTACATCGCGCGGAAATTGAAGCTCAGTGCGAAGAAGGGAAACACCACCCTGGGCGGATTGAGGACCGTCGCACATAGCGCGCTCAAAGAGATAACGAAGCAACGGCCGGCCTGACCTCCGCTCCAGGAACCAGCAGAACATTTCGCGCGTTCTTGATCCCGCGCGACTGGCGTAGGAGCGGGACGTGGTAACCAGGAAGAGGGTATGGTCAGAAAGCGATGCGGAGCGGTTAAGGGGGCTCATTGCGTCGGGGGCTTCGGCATTACGCGCTTCGGTAGCTTTGAAGCGTTCGCTGTCGGTCACCAAACTGAAAGCACGCGAGCTTGGCGTCCCGTTCCCATCGGAAGCGGAGTTGAGAGCGAAGCGTCGCCAGATTTTCCAGAACTCTACCGACGGACCACGCCTTCGTGCGGATTTGCCGATCCACGAAGATATTTGATGGTGTAGCAATGGATAATTTGACGAAGCGAGATACACCCGACCGAAGCAAGATCAACATGCACGAAAGTTGGGAGGTGAAATACTGGACCAGAGAGCTTGGTATATCCCGGGCGGAGTTACAGAAGATCGTCGATAAAGTCGGCAATTCGGCTGCGGCGGTTCGGAAAGAACTTGCCCATCGTTGAAGCTGCGCCGATGCCTCGCTGCCACTTCGATCTTGTTGACTCAAAAGCGGTAGCAGATGAAGGCGGCCGGCGAATTGCCGGATGACGCGATGGCCGAAAAGGTAGAAGGAAATTCTCGCCCGTTTGCGAGAGGAGCTACCGCCCTAAAATCGCAACTTTGCATCCTCGCAACCAATAGGGATGCTAGCGCGAGCTGAGTTCTGTGGAAACCTCACCGTAGTTGCCCGGATGGACGGCTGTGAAGCATTGACCCAGAATGCCGCTTTCTATTCTCAAGCGTATATTTGCGTTCGCCCGGCACACTCGCCGGGCTTTCGCGCGCGCCGAAATAGAAATAGCTTTTGTGGCAATCTGCAACGATCAGCCTGCATCCCACTTCACCGGCAGATTGAGCAGGCCGCGAAACGCCCAGCCGCCGATCCGCACCCGCTCGCTTTCGTCCAGCCGCAGGCCTTTCAGCCGCGCGAATGCGCTCGGCAGCGCGACGTCGGCCACCATGGCGCGGGAGGCGAACGCGCCGGCGCAATAATGCGGGCCGGCGCCGAAGGCGATGCTCTTCTGGGTGTCGCGGGTGATGTCGAACCGGTCGGGCTCGGCAAAGCAGGCCTCGTCGCGGTTGGCCGAGCCGAACATGAAGAACACGCGGTCTTCCGGCTCGAAGTCGATGCCGCCATAGCTCCACGGTTTTGCGACGCGGCGCGGCGACATCTGGATCGGCGCAATCCAGCGCGCATATTCCTCGAACACGTCGATCCACTTTGCTTTTCCGTCGCGCACCAGCGCGAGCTGCTCGGGATGCGTCAATAGCGCCCAGGTCGCGCCGGCAATCGCATCGCGCGGCTCGTTCTGGCCGCCCGAAATCGCAAGCTTGATGTTGGCGCGGATGCTTTCCATGTTCTGGCCTGAAGCCAGCAGCACACTGAGGATCGAGGTGTTCGGGTGCTGCTTCACCACGGGGATCATGTCGTCGATCGCGGCATCGATGCCTGATGTCGCCGCGTGGCAGCGCGCCTCGACTTCCTTGTTGCCGGTGTAATTGGCAATGCCGTCGATCATCGCCTGCGACCACGCGTCCATGTCCTGGTAGCGCATGTTGGCGAGCCCGGTGACGTCCTTCAGGCATTCGGCCGACAGCGGCAGCGCAAACGCCTTGCAGAGGTCGGCTGCACCTTGCGGCTCGAGCTCATCGAGGATGCGGTCGGCATGGGCCTGAAACTGCCGGACCCAGGTGTCGCGCACCGTGCGCGGCGATACGGCGGGAAACATCGCCTGCCGCTCCGTCATGTGCGCTTCGCCATCCTTGCGCATCATGTTGTGGCCCATCAGCACGTTCATCAGCCCCGCCGGCTGATGCGAGGAGAACACGTCGATGCGCTTCTCCTGCGTGAAGATGTCGTCGCGGCGGGTGAACACGGTGGAGCCGAGCTGCGGCACGAAGGCGATCGGCGTCTCCTTCCGCATCCTCGCAAGAGCAGGATAGGGATCGGCCCAGAAGCTCGGTACGTCGATGTCGAAATGCGGGGCGTTGGACATGGGCTGGCGCGTTCTGGTTTGCTCGGGTTGGCGCAAGGTGACCAAGTGCCGCAAAACTGTCAAATGCCCGCCGTCAAATGCTCGCCATCGCGCCGGGGATGCTGCCGAGGCCAGGCCGCTCCAGCCGCCGTACTCCTAGGACACGGGTGCGCCGGGCGGACCGATGTCGACCGGATAATCCGAGGAAACGTCCTTTACGCCCGGAACCTTGCGCATCTTTGCGACGCTGGCGGGGAGGGCCGAGCCGGTAACGACGCCGATCGCATCCAGAACCTGGTCCACCTCGAATCCTTTCGCCTTGAGGCCGCGTGCGACCTCGTGAATCGGGTGATCCGCGGCAACCGTGACCACAAAGGCCGCTTTCTGCTTCTTCGCCATGGTGCTCTCCATAATCGAAATGCCGCGCGGCGGGTCAGACCGCTTCTGCCCAGGCGCAATCCGCAAGCCTGTCTGCGCCAGACATCAGACCCCGTTCGGTAAGCCGAGGCAACCCGATCGGTTGTTCCTCGTTTCCCGGCGACGCGTCTCATTCGACCCGCCCGGCCGCGCTACGCGCCAGCACCTTGTACAGGCTGCGATCTTCGGCATGCCGTTTGTCCCAATCTGCCAGGCCGTCGCGTGCCTTCAAACTCAACTGGTCCTGCTCGTCGACAAATTCAAGTGATGGCTGCCTCAGGGGACGCGGAACGAAGATGGCCTGCGCCACCGGATCTCCGATCCGGACGTGAACGGGGCCTGACGGCATGCCGATCACCAGATTGACCGGGCTTGCGTACCAGTCGGTTTCGACCAGACCGCTCTTCACCTCAAACCCGGGACCTGTCCGGTTCACCAGCGGGAGAAACAGCGTGTCGACGGACTCGGGCGTCCGCCAGATGTAGGGCAGATGCAGCTTGATCAGATTCGATTGGTCGTCACGGTCGAAAAAGCTCAGCCCGGGCTCCTGGACGCCGCGCGACGATGAGCCGGCGGACGCAACCCCCACGAACTCGTAGGCGTTGCCGGCGAAGCGGCAGTCCGGATTGTCGAAGACGTAAAAGACTCGCGGCTCGGCGTAGCTGCCGTCGGCGCCGGGTTTGTTCGCGGGCGAGCGAAACGCGCGGCATCCGGCCGGAAGTTCTTCGATGATGCAGAAGCCGAAGCGGATAGGCGAGGGAATGACGACGCCGAGTGCGCTGGCCGCCGTGAACGGCAGGCATTGCTCCTGGACGCCGTAACCCGGCGGAACGGACGCCCGCGTGCGCGCAGACGCGGCGCGCGGCAGCGCCAGGCTTGGGACCAATGGAATGATCTTCAGTGTGGCGGCAGGTGCGGTCATGCCGTTATCTGAACGCGCTTCGGCGCGGCAAGCGGGTCTGGATGCCATCGGGCATATCCCGCACCGGAGCATAGGCTCCGGTGCGGGATGCGCAAGGTGATTACGGAGCCTGCACGAGACCGGCGCCGACGTCGGTTGCGGGCAACGGCAGGTGTCTGGCCGTCGACGTCAGCTTGGCGCGCAATGCAATTCCCCGCAGGCTTGCATTGCTCTGAGCCCACAAGGCGGCACAGCCCGCGACATGCGGCGTAGCCATGCTGGTGCCGCTGATGGTGTTATGCAATTGCGGGCGCGGCCACGACGAAAACGTATTCACGCCGGGACCGGCGATGTCAATCTTGCCGCCGTTCGAGAACGACGCCACCCGGAGAGAGCTGTCGAGCGCACCGACCGAAACGATGGTCGGTGAGTTCGCCGGCGCGCCGGCGGACTGGATGTTGCCTGGACGCGAGCTTGCATTGCCCGCCGCGGCGACGATCAGACACCCGGCGCCGAGGGCCGCTGCGCCGGCAGCCGTATAGGACGGCTGGGGCGGTATTTGCGCGCCAAGCGACATCGAGATCACCTCACACCGGTTTGCAATGGCCCAGTTCATTCCGGCAAGGACCCCTGCCTGCGTTCCGGAGCCGGAATTGGTAAGCACCTTTCCGATGAACATCCGCGCACGGAACGCGATTCCGTACCTCTGGAGAGATCCGGGAGGCGATTGCGGCCCGCACGCCGTGCCGGCGGTATGCGTTCCGTGACCGTTGAGATCCTGCACCGGTTGCCCGACGAATGTGTTGCTGACGATGGGGCGGCCGGCGAATTCGGGATGCCCGAGATCAAAACCGGTATCGAGAACGGCAACCTTGATTCCGTTGCCGTCGAAATTGCTTGGTGGCACCTTGCAGGCCCTGAGCCCCCATGTCGCGCCGATCGCCGTTGCGGATACGTCGCCAAGCACCTCCGCGCCGGTTAACGAGCCCAGATCCTGGTAGATCATCTCCGCGGTGCGCAGCACGCCCCTCAGATAATCGCCCGGATTTATCTGCGACGAGAACATGAAATATTCGGGATCGACCGAGTGCGCTGGCGCTGTCCTCGGCGACGAAGCTCGGCAGCCATGATGCCGTGCTCGACGGCGGCGGCGCCGCCGACCAGGGCCACGCCGATCTCCGGGAAAACCATGGCATGGGCGTCTCCGGCTTCTGCCAGATCGACGGCCTGATCCTTGAAATCGCGCGCGTTCGCAACGCGCAGGCCTCTCTTTGACTGCAACGATTTCATTCCGGCGGCCGTGGCGCCTTCCTTGAAAGTCATCAGGAAGCGTCCGGTTTTCGTCGTGTCGCCACCCTGATTGAGAATTGCAAGCAGCAGATCATCCGCAGTTGCGGTGATGGATTGTTGTGCTGCGGCATCGGATTTCGGAGTGCTTCGCCTCGCCATGTTTCTCTCCTATGGGGTTGGTAAGAAAAATGCGTTGAGGTCCGTCTCCTGGCCGCTTTCGCGCGGCAATATGCACTGCAGCCTGATGAGGTGGCTTCTGCTCGAATCCTCATCCAGCTCTACTATTTTGTCCGAGCAGCATTTTTTCGGAAAATCGGTAACGATTTTCCGGGTTGATGTTCTCGATCTGACGATTCGCCTTCGGTTGCCGGGCGAAGCTCTGGAAAATGATCTCGTGAATTATCGGCTCAGGAAACGCTCACATACGCTAATTGCAGGTATAATCGTGTGCAATCTTGGATTTCACATTGTGCCGTTCAATTTTCAGCGATCAGACACGGCGTCGCGAACAGCTGTGACCTGCGCAGGATGGTGCGAAGGTCCGGCAGGGGGACTTGCGGGAGCGCAAGCGCGGTGGATCGGGACGGAACGATGGCGATACGGTGGAAGCTGCGATCACACCGCCCGGTAACCGCCGTCGACCATCACGATCGATCCGGAGACGTAGGCCGAAAGATCGGACGCGAGGAAGATCGCAGGCCCAACGATGTCTTCCGCAGTGCCGGCGCGCCCCAGCGGGGTGTGATCCATGAATGTCTTCACCAGGTCCGGATTGTTGGCGCGGGCGTTGGCGTTGAGCGGCGTCGCGATGAAGCCCGGGCCGATCGCGTTGACGCGGACGCCTTCCTTGCCGAGTTCGGCGGCGAGCGCCTTGGTGAAACCGAGCACGCCGTGCTTGGAGGCGGTATAGGCCGGCGAACTCGGCGTGCGCACATGCACGAACGACTGGATCGAGCCGATATTGACGATGCGTCCCTTGCTGGCGCGCAAGGGCGCGAGGAACGCATGCGTCACGTTGAAGACACCGGTGAGGTTGATCGCGATGATGTCTTCCCAATCCTTGATCACGTCATCCGCCGCGCCCAGCATGCCGTTGCGGCGGACGATGCCGGCATTGTTGACGAGGATCGAGACCTGTCCAACCTTGTCGGCGATCTGTTTTGCCATCGCGACGCAGTCGTCGCGTCTGGCGACATCGAGCGGAAAGCTTTCGGCTTTGGCGCCGGCGTCGCGGATCTCCGTCGCCGCTTCAGCCGCCGCCTTCTCGTCCCTGTCGAGCAGCACGACCCGCGCACCCTCCCGGGCATAACCGTTCGCGATGGCGCGCCCGATGCCGGAGCCGGCGCCGGTGATGACGGCGATGTGATTTTGGAGAAGGGGCATGCGGCGTTCCTCTGCTTTTGGTTTTGGCGGAGGATAGCAAGCGTGCCGGCGCGTACAAGGTGGGAAGGCGACGGTTTCGTAATTGGTTCAAATGCACAACTGAAAAAGGCCGGCGGGTCATCCGCTCGCCGGCCTCGATCCGTTATGTAGCCCGGATGGAGCGCAGCGAAATCCGGGGACCGGCCTCACATTCGGACAGGTTTCCCCGGATTGCGCTGCGCTCCATCCGGGCTACGAAAGAAATCAGAACGAGCAGGTGCCGTTACGCAGCAGACCATCCTTGAAGACCAGCGCGTCGCCGAAGGTCGGCACTTCACTGCCTACGATCACGGTGTAATTCCCGGGATACGGCGTGGTCGGGATGCTCTGGTCCCAGATCTGGCAGAAGCCGGAATCCTGCCAGCGGATCAGATGATACGAGGCCTGCGCCGGGCTCGACGCGGCAAGTGCGGTGAAGCCGATACCGGCAACGGCGCAGAGGGAAAAAATACGACGCATCTTCAATCTCCTGTTTGGAACACGGGGCTCTCGCGCCCGGGTACCGAGTGAGTAGCGGGCAAGGCGAGAAGGTTCAAAGGCAGACGCCAGGTGGAATGGCTTAGCGAAATCCCCGCGCGCTGTTATGATTCAGGCCCGGCAGCGGGCCGATGCCAAGTCAGGGTTGAAGGAGAGCGAAGCATGATGCAGGCAGCAACCCGATGGCGCGCGCCAGGCCTGCGCAGCCGCGCAAGCGCCGTGCTGACCATGCTGTGCGCGGTCACCGCGCTGTCGTTGCAATCGGGCGGATCGCCGGCCGCCGCGCCGATCGCGGTGGCGGTGGCGGATTTCGATTATTTCGACACTTCCGGAGAGGTCGTGGACCAGAGCGCGGAGCATCGCGCCCGCGTGGCGTCGTTTGCAAAATTGCTGCGCGACAATCTGGCGGCCCAAAGCGATTATCGCGTGGTGACGATCGAATGCCCCGATCATCCCTGCACCGCCACCAGCATGTCGCAGGACGTCTTCATCGCCGCCGTCCGCCGGGCCGGCGCGCGGCTCGTGGTCTATGGCGGCATCCGCAAGATGAGCACGCTGATCCAATGGGGCGAAGTCCAGCTGCTCGATCTCGAAGCCGAGAAATTGTTGATGCGGCGAACGGTGACGTTCCGCGGCGACAACGATGCCGCCTATCGCCATGCCGCCAATTTCGTCAGCGATACGCTGAAGGAAACGATGCCGAAGCCGTGAGGGATCCGAGGTCAGGATGGGTAGAGCGCAGCGAAACCCATCAATCATCTCGCGGAGGCATGATGGGTATCGCTTCGCTCCACCCATCCTACGCCTTGGCCAGTGACGCCACGCATTCGATCTCGATCAGCATCTTCGGATCGGGCAGCGCCTGCACCACGCAGGTGGTGCGGGCGGGGTAGGGCGCGGGGCCGAAGGCGGAGGCATACAGCACATTCATCGTGGCGACGTCGGAGGCGCGCGTCAGCAGCACGTTGACCTTGACGAGATCGCGAAATGTCGCGCCTGCTTCGTCCAGCACGCGCTTGATGTTGGCGACGACGAAGCCGAACTGCGCCTCGAAACCATCAGCCAGCGCGCCCTTGTCGTCAAAGCCCGGAATGCCCGAGACGAACAGCAGGTCGCCGGTGCGCGCGGCGAACGAGAGCGGCGGGGACTTGACGCCGGCGGGCGGCGCAAAATGCTGGATCGGGGGCATGGGACACCTTCATGAACGGTTCGATGCCCTAAGCCTAACGCGCCGCTGCCTCGCTGGAAAGGCAGCGGCGCGGCGCTTACGACCCGCCGATAGGTTTTGAAGGTCCCGCCCGTCAGTACAATTCGCCGCGGCACGAAATAGCGCGACACGCGCCCCGTCGAAGTAATGCAGTTCACAGGTCCGGCTTTTTTTGTTCGCGCAATCGTGATAAAATTGTGTCGGATACGCGGCGCGTGCGCCGTGCGTGGCGTAAGGCGCCGAATACACTTTGCCCCTTGCGCCGATCGGTTACAATCCGATAGTTGCGACTCAATCTGTGCCGTAAAGCCCGCCCGACACTTTTCCGATTTGCAAGACCTCCGGAGATACGATCCATGAAAATGCCATCCGTCATTCGCGCCACCGTGCTTGCGTTTGCGGCCCTGACCGGCGTCGCGCTGTCCTCTGCCGCGCATGCCGACGAGGGCTTTGTGCGGCTCACGATCTACAAGGCGGGCTGGGTGATCGGCGGCTCCGGCGGCAATGGCGTGCTGGATTTCCGCGGACGGCGATACCGGCTTTCGACCGGCGGGCTGGACTACGGCTTCGTGTTCGGCGGCTCGAAGACGGAGCTGCGCGGCCGCGTCAGCAACATCTTTCGCCCCTCCGACGTCGCCGGCGTCTACGGCGCGGCCGGCGCGGGCATTGCGGTGGGCCGCGGCGCGCGCGCGATCGTGCTGACCAACCAGAAGGGCGCGGTGCTGGAATTGACCGGGCACCAGGTCGGATTGATGGCGAACGCCGATCTCAGCGGCCTCGCGATCACGCTGCAGTAGCTTTGTAGGGTGGGCAAAGGCGCGAAGCGCCGTGCCCACCAACTAACACCTCGAACGCAATGGTGGGCACGCTGCGCTTTGCCCACCCTGCAGCTGATCGAAATGGTGGGCACCCCGCCGATGAACCGCGAAGAGTTGGTTGCCGCCTACACGGCCCCAGGCCGCCACTATCACAACCTCGCGCATATCGAAGACTGCCTCGATGCGCTCGCGCGCGTGGAAAATCTTTCGGCCGCCGATCGCGAAATCCTGTCCGAGGCGATCTGGTGGCACGATGTCGTCTACGACGCGACCCGGGCGGACAATGAAGAGCTCAGCGCGCAGCTGGCCGAGCAGCACGTTCGCGAAGATCTTCGTCAGGAAGTCGGCCGCCTGATCCGCCTGACCAAAACACATGACGTCCAGCCCGGTGATCGCCTCGGCGCCATCCTGATTTCGATCGACCTCAGCATTTTGGGCGTGGAGCCCGCGCGATACGACGCTTATGCCGCGGCGATCCGGCAGGAGTTCATCCACGTTCCGGAGCGCGACTATCGCGCCGGCCGCGCCAAAGTGCTCGGCCAGTTCGCCGCGCGGCCGGTCATCTTTCCCGATACGGCCTTCGCCGCGAGATATGACCGGCAGGCCCGCGAAAACCTCGCGCGCGAACTGGCTTCCTTGCGCTGATCGCGCCGTCGCCGGGCAAGCCGTGCGCCCGCGATGACGGCTATGGTTACCTCACCCCGAGGAAATCCAGCTTGCCGATCTCCACGCCGTTGTGCCGCAAAATGCCGTACGCGGTGGCGGCATGGAAATAGAAATTCGGAAAGGCAAAACTGACGAGATATTGCTGGCCCTTCATCGTGGTGTTATTCCCGCCGATCGGGAAGGTCACCTCGCGCGTATCGCCGCCGTCGAACTGCGCCGGCTTGAACGATTTCACATAGTCGGTCGCTTTCGCGATCCGCTGCTGCAGCTCCTCAAAACTCTTTTCGGTATCCGGCGTCTGTGGCACCTCGTTGCCGGTGAGGCGCGCGCAGGTTTTCACGGCGAGACCGCAGACGGTCTGCACCTGCCGCGTCAGCGGATACATGTCCGGGTAAAGCCGCGCATTGAGCAGCACGTCCGGCTGGATGTTCTTCGCCTTGCAATGCGCTTCCGCTTTGGTGAGCAGGCCGGAAAGGCTGCCAAGAATTTGCAGGAAGGCGGGCACAGTGGCCTCGTGAAAAGACATGTGAAGCTCTTTTCGTGATGTGGAATTAGGCCTCGTGGGGATGAGGCGCTGCTCGACATGGGGAGCTGTGAAGGAAATACAACGCCTGCAGCGCGATAATCGCGTTTGACTATCCTCTCGCTGTCATCGCCCGCGAAGGCGGGCGATCCAGTATTCCAGAGCCGTTTGCGATTGATCGACAGGCCGCGGCGTACTGGATTCCCCGCCTTCGCGGGGAATGACGGCATCCTACCGCGCCGCCGGCATCACCATGCCGGCCGGCTGCGCTTGCGCGCCGGGGCCGCGCATCCGCGCCAGCAATTCCGCCGTCGGCCAGTTCGCCGCGCGGCCGGTCATCTTTCCTGATACGGCCTTCGCCGCGAGATATGACCGGCAGGCCCGCGAAAACCTCGCGCGCGAACTGGCTTCGTTGAGCTGACGTCGCCGCGGCATGCGATGCGCGCGACGACGGCTGTGATTACCTCACCCCGAGGAAATCCCGCTTGCCGATCTCGACGCCGTTGTGCCGCAAAATGCCGTGCGCGGTGACGGCGTGGAAATAGAAATTCGGAAATGCATAATTGACGAGATATTGCTGGCCCTTCATCGTCATGGTGTTGCTCGGGCCGATCGGGAAGGTTACCTCGCGCGTGTCGCCGCCGTCGAACTGTGCCGGCTTGAACGCCTTCACATAGTCGATCGCTTTCGCGATCCGCTGCTGCAACTCCTCAAAACTCTTTTCGGTGTCGGGCGTCGAGGGCACCTCGACGCCGGTGAGGCGCGCGCAGGTTTTCATGGCGAAATCGCAGGCCGTCTGCACCTGCCGCGTCAGCGGATACATGTCCGGGTAAAGCCGCGCATTGAGCAGCACGTCCGGCTGGATGTTCTTCGCCTTGCAATGCGCTTCCGCTTTGGTGAGCAGGCCGGAAAGGCTGCCGAGAATCTGCAGGAAGGCGGGCACGGTTGCGTCGTGGAAAGACATATGATGCTCTTTTCGTGATGTGGAATTAGGCCTCGTGGGGATGAGGCGCTGTTCGACATGGGGAGCTGTGAAGGAAATACAACTCTTTCGGTGCGTCGATGCGAGCGAAATATTCCAGGCGCATGATGCTGCTCAACCTCGCCCCGCTTGCGGGGAGAGGTCGGATTGCGAAGCAATCCGGGTGAGGGGGTACAGGTCTATCGATGGAGATGAGCTCGCGGAGAGAGGCCCCTCACCCCGACCCTCTCCCCGTAAGAACGGGGAGAGGGAGAAGAAAAGCTCTACCGCGCCGCCGGCATCACCATGCCGGCGGGCTGCGCCTGGACACCGGGGCCGCGCATCCGCGCCAACAGCTCCGCCGTCGGCCAGGAATCCGCGGGCAGGCCGTACTTCACCTGCATCGCCTTCACCGCCGTGCGGCTCAACTGCCCCATCACGCCGTCGACCTTGCCGACATTGAAGCCCGCGCGCACCAACAGCTGCTGCAGCTCTTTCAGCTCGTTGAGCGGCAGTTGCGCGACCGGCGTGGATGGCTGCCGCATCGGCGGGGCGCCGGCGATGCGGGACGCGAGATAGCCCGCGGTGGTCGAATAGATCAGCGAATTGTTCCACTCGGTGTAGGCGGCGAAATTCGCGTAGGCCAGAAACGCTGGCCCGGTGCGGCCCATCGGCAGCAGCAGCGAGGCCGGCATGTCGTCGTTCGGAAGCGCGCGGCCGTCGGGATAGGTGACGCCGAGCTGCGCGAACTTTGCGCGCGGCAGTTTGACGGTGAGGTCGGCCTGATCCCACGGGAAATTTGGCGGCGCGCGCACTTCCTGCAGCCACGGCTCGCCGCGCCGCCACTTCAATCCGTTGGCGATGTAGTTGGCGGTCGAGCCGATCACGTCGGGCACGCTGCGCAGCATGTTGCGGTGGCCGTCGCCGTCATAGTCCACCGCATAGTTGAAATAATGCGTCGGCAGGAATTGCGTCTGGCCGAGTTCGCCGGCCCATGAGCCGATCATCTCCGCTGCCGTGAGATCGCCGCGGTCGATGATCTTCAAGCGCGGCGATGGTTTCCTTCTGGAACATCTCCGAGCGGCGGCAATCATAGGCCAGCGACACCAGCGACGGCAGCGTATGCAGCTTGCCCAACTCGGCGCCAAAACTGCTCTCCAGCCCCCAGAACGCGGCGATCACCGCCGGCGGCACGCCATATTCCTTTTCCGCGCGCGCGAACGCCGCCGCATGCATCTTGACTCTGCGCCTGCGCATTTTTTGCAGCACCTTCGGACGCCCTGTTCCGTGCGAATTCGTTGAACACCTGGCCGAATACGCGCTGGCCGCGGTCGCGGTTGACGATGCTTTGGTCGTAGACGAGGTAGGGCGCGGCCTCGGCCAGCGCGCGCTGCGACACGCCTTCCGCCACCGCCTGCTGCTTGAGGTCGGCGAGGAAACGGTCGAACGACATGCCGTTGTGGCAGGCCGCGGCACGGGGCGAGGGGGCCCTCGCGACCGGCTGGCCGGGAACGCTTGCGGCCGGTGGTCTCGGTTGCACTGCCGCCGGTCGGGCCGGTGCGGGGCGGACAGGGAGCCGGCGCGGGTTGCGCCATTGCGAGGGACGAAAATGTCAGCGAGGCCGTGACAGCAACGATAAGTCTGGGAAACGGCATCAATATCACCGGCTCGGGACAGGGAGGGGTTGAAGCGCCTGTCCGCCGTAGCTCGGAGAGCGAAGGCGGATGCCCACCATTTCGCGGGAATTCTACAACGTCAATCAATTCGGCGGGCACGGCGCAAGTGCGCCTTTGCCCACCCTGCAGACCTCCCGCCTCGGAGCAATCCGGCCCGCAAGCCCCGCCGCGCGCATAGGAGCCTGCCGTATCAACCTGATCTCACAGGCTGTTCCAACCGCCTCCCGCCGTGTAGGCTTACCGCACTGCCGGGCCGATATAAGGCCATCGCCCATATGGGGCGGGCAGGCAAAAGGGAGATGGCGGGAAGACCATGACGGAACTCCGATATCTGGCGCCTGATACGCTTGACGAAGCGATCGGCGCATTTGCGAAAGCCGGCAGCGCCGCGCGCATCCTGGCCGGCGGAACGGATTTGCTGGTGCAGATGCGATCCGGCGTGCTGACGCCCGGCGTGATCGTCGACATCAAGAAAATCCCCGAGATGATGGGAATCGAGCAGACCGCCGATGGCGGCTTTCGCGTCGGCGCCGCCGTCTCCGGCATGGCGCTCGCGGAACACAAGAGCTTTGGCAAGGTCTGGCCCGGCGTGCTCGAGGCCGTCAACCTGATCGGTTCCAAGCAGGTGCAGGGCCGCGCGTCCGCCGGCGGCAATCTCTGCAACGGCTCGCCCGCCGGCGACAGCGTGCCCGCGATGGTCGCGGCCGGCGCCATCGTCACCGTGCAGGGCCCGAACGGCCGCCGCGAGATGAAAGTGGAAGACTTCCCCGCCGGTCCCGGCCGCACCAATCTGAAACCCGGCGAGATTCTCGTGAGCTTCACCCTGCCGCCGCGTCCGGCCGGCTCCAGTGACGCTTACCTGCGCATGATCCCGCGCACCGAAATGGACATCGCCGTCGTCGGCGTCGGCGTCAGCCTCACCATGAAGGACGGCACCGTCACATCAGCCCGCGTCGGCCTCGGCGCGGTGGCGCCCACCGTGCTGCTGGTCGAAGACGCCGCCAAGGCGCTGATCGGCTCAAAGCTCGACGACGCCGCGCTGGCGAAAGCAGCCAGCGCCTGTTCGGCCGCTTGCCGTCCGATCGACGACAAGCGCGGCACCATCGTCTATCGCACCAAGGTGGCCGGCGTGCTGCTCAAGCGCACCGCCGCAATCGCCGCCCAACGCGCGACCCAGAAGAACTGAATCGGGAAATAAGCTTCATGGCCAAAGTTCACGTCACCACGTCCATCAACGGCGAGCCGATGGAATTCCTCTGCGAGCCATCAGACACCATGCTCGACGCGCTGCGCGGGCCGCTGGCCTTGACCGGCTCCAAGGAAGGCTGCGCCTCCGGCGATTGCGGCGCCTGCTCGATCACGCTCGACGATCGCCTGATCTGCTCCTGCCTGATGCTCGCGGTCGAAGCGCAAGACCACGAGATCCGCACCATCGAGGGCATGGCGCAGGGCGACAAGCTGCATCCGCTTGCAGCAAAAATTCCTCGAAGTGGCCGCGCTGCAATGCGGCATCTGCACCTCGGGCATGCTGGTCGCCTCCGACGCGCTGCTCAAGAAGAACCCGGAGCCGAGCGAGGAGGAAGTCCGCTTCTGGCTCGCCGGCAACCTCTGCCGGTGCACCGGCTATGACAAGATCGTCCGCGCGGTGATGGAAACCGCCGCCGAAATGCGCGCACAATAGATTGCGGGAGACAACCCAATGAACCTCGTCACCGACAACAAGTGGATCGGCCAGCGCACCATCCGTCCCGACGGCATGGACAAGGTCACCGGCCGCGCCCAGTTCGCCGCCGACACCACCATGCCCGGCATGATCTGGGGCAAGGTCTTGCGCAGCCCGCATCCGCATGCGCGCATCAAATCGATCGACACCTCGAAGGCGGAAAAGCTGCCGGGCGTAAAAGCCGTCGTCACTTCGAAGGACATCGTCGATTTCCCGATCGAGAAAGGCGTTGTCCTGCTGGGCATCCAGGACATGCGCTGGATGTGCCGCAACGTGATGGCGCGCGACAAGGCGCTGTTCCCCGGCCACCCCATCGCCGCCGTGGCCGCGACCACGGAAGCGATCGCCGCCGAAGCCTGCAAGCTGATCGAGGTCGATTACGAAGTGCTGCCGTGGTCGATCGAGATCGACGACGCGATCAAGCCCGATGCGCCCATCCTGCACGAGTTCAACAAGTTCGACGGCAAGCCCTCCAACATCGCCGGCCGCATCGAGCACAAGAAGGGCGACCTTGCGGAAGGCTTCAAGAAGGCCGATGTCGTCATCGAGCGCACCTTCACCACGCGTCCCGTTCACCAGGGCTATATCGAGCCGCATGCCTGCCTGATCTCGGTGGCGCCTGACGGCAAGACCACGATCTGGAGCTCGAGCCAGGGCCAGTTCATGGTGCGCGCGATGACGGCCCATCTCACCGGCATCCCGCAGAGCGACATCCGCGCCATCCCCGCCGAGATCGGCGGCGGCTTTGGCGGCAAGACCATCGTCTATCTCGAACCGCTCGCGACCTTGCTTGCGAAAAAATCCGGCCGCCCGGTGAAGATGGTGATGACGCGCGAGGAAGTGATGCGCGCGACCGGCCCCACCTCGGGCTCGAAGAGCACGGTGAAGATCGGCGCCACCAAAGACGGCAAGATCGTCGCCGCCCAAGGCACCTTCTATCTGCAGGCCGGCGCCTTCCCGGGCTCGCCGATCCGCGGTGCCGCGGGCTGCAGCTTCACGCCCTACGACATCCCGAACCTGCTCTCCGAGGGTTTTGACGTCTGCTCCAACCGCTCGAAGGTCGCGGCCTATCGCGCGCCGGGCGCGCCGATCGGCGCCTATGCCGTCGAATGCGTGATGGACGAAGTCGCAGAAGCGCTGAAGATGGACCCGCTCGACTTCCGCCTGAAGAACGCCGCGAAGGAAGGCACGAAGGCCGCGCACGGCCCGGTGTTTCCGCGCATCGGCTATATCGAGACGGTGGAAGCGGCGAAGAATTCCGATCACTACAAGGCGCCGCTCGGCAAGCTTCAGGGCAGGGGCGTCGCTTCCGGCTTCTGGTTCAACGCCGGCGGCGAATCCTCCGCGCAAGTCAACATCACCGAGGACGGCAACGTCGTCGTCACCACAGGCCATCCTGACATTGGCGGCTCGCGCGCGGGCATCGCCAACATCTGCGCCGAACTGCTCGGTATTGATTACCGCCGCATCTCCGTCATCATCGGCGACACGCAGACGATCGGCTTCTCCAACCTGACCGGCGGCAGCCGCGTGCTGTTCGCCTCGTCGATGGTGGTGACGCAGTCGACCGAAAAGATCATCCAGACGCTGCGCGAGCGCGCGGCAAAGATCTGGGAGATCGATCCCGAAGCGGTGAAGTGGGAGCAGGGCGCGGCGCATCCGGTGAGCCCGAACGCCGGCCAGTTCGAGCCGCTGACGCTGCAGGAGCTCGCCGAGAAGGCGCCCGCGATGGGCGGACCCATTGGGGCCGGCGTGCAGCTCAACACCACGGGCGCCGACGGCGGCTTCGGCACGCATGTCTGCGACGTCGAGGTCGATGTCGATCTCGGCATCGCGCGCGTCATCCGCTACACCGCCGTGCAGGATGTCGGCCGCGCCATTCACCCCGGCTATGTCGAGGGCCAGCTCCAGGGCGGCGTCGCGCAAGGCATCGGCTGGGCGCTGAACGAGGAATACATCTACACCAAGGAAGGCAAGGTCGATAACCCCGGCTTCCTCGACTACCGCATGCCGGTCTGCTCGGACCTGCCGATGCTCGACTGCATCATGGTCGAAGTGCCGAACCCGAAACATCCGCAAGGCGTCAAGGGCGTCGGCGAAGTGCCGCTGGTGCCGGTGATGGCGGCGGTCGCCAACGCCATCTACAACGCGCTCGGAAACGCTTCTACGCGCTGCCGATGTCGCCGCCGAAGGTGCTGGAAGTGCTGGAGGCGCCGACGCAGCAAGCGGCGGAGTAAGCGATGAGCGTGACGGATCAGCAGGAGCATGACCCGTCCACGCCCAATGACGTGGGCGAGCGGCCGGGAAAATCATTTCGCGGCCTGGCCACGTTTCTCAGCGTGCTCGCCACGCCGCTGCTGTTGTTCATGGTCGTCCTCGCGGCCGGCGGGGGACACGGGACCTACGGGCTGGCGAAGGCGCTCTTCCCCTGGACCATGATGTCCACCGCTGTCACCAAATCGATCACGCAGCCCTTCATCGTGGTGGGCATCGCGCAGTATCCGGTCTACGGAATCATTCTCGATTGCGCCCGCGCCACGGGGCGGTTCAAGCCTGCCGCACTGACGCTTGTGGCCGCGCATTTCTCGGCGATGATGCTGGCGTTTGCGATTTCCAATCCCTCGTTCACGCCGTAGGTCGGAACGCGATCCGCCGCAACGGCGCCGCAAAACCTGCGACATCCCGGACTTTGCAGCTCTCCCCCTATGCCGCTACGCTCATACGGGAGGGGCGGGAGAGAGATGACGGCGTCAATGAATGATCTGCTTCCCTATCGCACCATGGCGTACAACAACGCTTGGGCAAACCACCGGCTGCTCACCGCCTGTCGCGCGGCTGTCGCCGGACGAATTCACCGCGAAGCGAACCGGCTTCTTTCCAAGCCTGCGCGCCACGCTCAATCACATCCTGATCATCGACCATTTTTACGTCGATGCGATGGAAGGCGGCACGCTGGGGCCGGCAGCCTTTGCGGATCAGGAGCCTTGCGCAACGGTCGCCGCGCTGAAGGAAGCCCAGGCCGCAGTCGATCGGCGTTTGCTCAAGGTCGTCGAAGCGCTCGACGGCGCCGGACTGCAGCGCATCGTCTCCGTGCATCGCGGCACCTCCATCCAGCGCGAGCGGATGGACCGCTTGCTCCTGCATCTGTTCCAGCATCAGGTGCACCATCGCGGCCAGGCGCATGCCATGCTCAGCGGCACGTCGGTGAGCCCGCCTCAGCTCGATGAGTTTTTCTCGGTGGGTGAAGCGCCGTTGCGGGCGGCGGAATTCGCGGAACTGGGGTGGACGGAAGAGAGGATCTGGGGCGGGTCGGACACCAAGACCTGAGCAACCGTAGCCCGGATGAGCAAAGCGATATCCGGGGCGACGGAGCCCTACGCAATCAATGGCAGCCTGATTCGAAAAACCGCTCCATTTCGGTTCTCGACATCTATCTGCCCGTTGTGCGCCGCGACGATCGTGCGTGCGATCGAAAGACCCATGCCCATGCCGTGGGCCTTGGTTGAAAAAAATGGTTCAAATATCTTTGTCGCGATTTCCGGGGGCACGCCTGGTCCCGTGTCCGCGACACAGATCTCGGCAAACCGCCGGTCTAGCGTTGTCGTCACCGTCACGGCGCGTTGAGCGCGTGGCGTATCCAGAACGGCATCCATCGCATTGAGAATCACGTTGGATATGACCTGTTGTAACTGAATCGGATCGCCATTGATTTGGAGCGGCATCCTCGTCGGCTCGCTTCGCATCGTGATCTCGCACGACCTGGCTTGCGCCGACAGGAATTTGACCGAATTCGACAACCACATCTTTCACGTCGAACTCCTGCCTTTGAAAGGGAGCCTTGCTGACAAAGCTGCGCAGGCGCCGAACGACTTCGCTGGCTCTTCGATTGTCGCGCCAGATATCGGCGAGAATCTCTTTTATTTCGACAAGGTCGGGAGACGGCGACTGGAGAATGAGCCGGGCAGTTTCAGTATTGGTCAAAATCGCGCCCAACGGTTGATTGATTTCGTGGGCGATCGATGCGGACAATTCGCCCGCTGTCGAAAAGCGATTGACATGGGCCAGTTCCACCACCCGCTGCCTGGAGTCCATTTCTGCCAAATGACGCCGCCGCCGCTCGAACAGAAGCAGCCCAATGAGAACGCCTTGAAGTGCAGCCACCGCGCAGACCGCCACAATCTGCCAGCGATAGGTTTCCCAGGCGGTGCGCGGCCTGAAATGGATGCTGCTCCCAGGCGGAAGGTTGCTCTCGCTGATTCCCCAACGCTGCATTTGCCGCCAGTCAAATTTCGGCGATGCGTATTTCATAGGTGGGGTTTTGATGTCACTTGCTTTTTCACCGTCGAGGATTCGGGTCGCGACGGTCGCCGCTGTTCGGCTTCCCTCAAGCATGGAGAACATTGGGCCGCCGACGATCGCTCCGTCAAAATAGGAATCATCGTAAGTGAAAATCGGCGCGTTGGCCCTGGAAGCGACCTTGTTGAGAGCATTACCGGTCTCATGCACGACCCCGGCCGCATCAACATTCATGAGTACCGAGAAGATCGCGCTATCGGGCGGAAGACTTTCTACATCCTTCAGAATGTCTTCAAATGAAAGTTCGTTGTACCATCTTAGTTCGACCCGGTTCGTCAATGGCGCGAGTTCCCGGCGTATTGCCTCCGTCCAAAACCGTTCAATTGGAGAAGCGCCGATTAGAATTGCGATGGTTTTCGTGCGGGGCAGGACGTGCAGGATATTCTCGAAAACGGCGGGAATATCATTCGTAATTGGCACGACAGTGTCGTTCTCGGTCAGTTTTTCGTATTGGACCCGGCGGTGGTCCACGGCGGTAATGACCATCGGTACCCTTGGAAAGAGCTGCTGGCGATGCTGCTGGACGAAGGTCGCTGCCGGTCCGCCGAAGGCGATGATCAGGTCGAGCGGGTGCCCGGCGTAAAGCGCGCTCAGATAGTCCACGAACGGTGCTTCTGACTGTACGTCGCTGACGCGCGCATTCACGAGCGAGTGGTCCACAAAATCCACGGACTTGCGCGACTGCCGGTTAATCTCCGAACGAATGGTCTCGGCGTAATCGCTCCAGGGTCTGAAGCGGGGACCAAACGAATGCAGCATCAGGACGCGCCTGGGCTCGGCTGCTGCCGCGCCGGACGCCGTCGTTCCCAGGAAAAATGCGGTGGCGAATAGATAGAGGACGGGCAACGCAAAGAGCGCCAGGAGCGATAGAGCGTTTTGGCTGCGGCGCATCGCACATCCCGGGGGCGGATATGGGCTCGTATCCGGCCATGATGAACCCGATCGGTCGCTCATGGCAACACCGCGATGCCCGGGCGGGGGCGTTCGGGACCCGTTGGCTCATGCGGGCCAACTGTTATCGTCTTCACCTGAAGATCAGCCAACCCAGCGGGATCAGGACGCAGAGCATCAACGTGACCCCAAGCACAAGCCGCCCAAACTTCTCCAGCGATGAAATCTGCGAGGGATCGCGATCCGGCTGGCGGTCCAGCCAGCGGCGGAAGACGCCTAGCGGCCACGACAGCCAACCAAAGATCAGGCCGAGAGAGACGTAAGACACCTTCCGAGCAAATCCACTGCGTATCACTCTGTTCGTCAAACGATCGGGCAGCCTATTTTAGGTAGAATTAACGTCGTGATAAGCGCGTCGATGATGGCGGGCCAAGTGGAGATGCAACCGTGAACGATCAAAATCCTCCTTCCACTTCCCCCTTCCAGTCCATCCGCGCCATCGACTACACCGTCATCTTCGTGCGCGACATGGCGGCGATGCGCCGCTTCTATGAAGGGATCCTCCGCTTTCCGCTGACGCGCGAGCTGTCGGCGGGATGGATCGAATATCAGATCGGCGGCAACACGCTCGCGCTGTCGCGGCCGGGCCGGACGGCGAAGGATGCGCCGACGCCGACAGGCAGCGCTTCGCTGCAGCTCGCGTTCAAGGTCGCGGTTGATGACGTCGATCGCTGCGCCGACGAGCTGGTGCGGCACGGCGTCGATCTGCTCGAACCGCCGACGAACCAGCCGTTCGGCCATCGCACGCTGTTCTTCAGGGATCCCGACGGAAACCTGCTGGAGGTGTATGCGGAGATTTGACGCGGGCGAGAACCGTAGAGCCCGGATGGAGCGCAGCGCAATCCGGGGCAGGTCGCTCAGCGGAGAGATGGTCCCCGGATTTCGCTGCGCTCCATCCGGGCTACTCCAGGCGCAACCGCGCTCAGTTCAGCGTCAGCCACACCAGATTGCCGTCGTGGTTGCAGGTATTGCAGTGCGCCGGCTGGTTGAAGGTATTGGCGAGCTGCCATTCCTGCGCCTCGTTGCTCCATTGCGCCGTGGCGTGGCAGATGATGTCGTCGGAACCGCAGGCGTCGCAGACCGGCGTGGAACGGGCGGCCCGGCTCGTCACCTTCAGCTCGATCGGCTGCGGCCGATCCGGGGTGATCCGGTCTTGAGTGGCCCGGTCCTGGACGATTTCGAACGGGTTCATCAGCTTGACGCGTCGCAACATCCTGTATCCATCCGCGAGTTCTGAGAATCGCTGCTTTCAAAACTAGCGAATCGGCTTGGCCGTTCCATCGCAAAATTGCGGAATACCCACGTTTTAAATGTGATCGTCACCAGCGGGACACAGAGGCGGCTTTCTGGCGGGGAGAAGGCGGTCCATTGATGCATCGCACTGCGCCAATGACGCGAGGGACCTGCAGAAACATCGAACCTGTGGACATGCGCACGCGCAACGGCCCGGCATCGATGCCGGGCCGCGCGTTGGAGAACTAGTACTTCTTCTTCGCCGCCGATCCGGTGGTCTGCTGACCCGGCGCGCTTTCCGAATGGCCGGGGCCCTTGGCCGTGTTCTTCTGATGTCCCGGCGCATATTCCGACGCGCCCGGCGCTTTCGAAGTCTTGCTCTTCTGCATCTTCTGTCCCGGGGCGTACTCGGACGAACCCGGAGACTTCGTGGTGCCCTGCGCAAACGCCGCGGTCGTGAGCAGCACGGTTGAAACGGTAAGCAACGTTTTCAGCATTGGTCCCTCCTGTTGCAGGCAACCAGGAAAACGTCTCGCTCGCAGCGATGTTCCACTTTTTCCCGATTGCGGTTGCGGGTCCGATGTCACGTCGATGAACCGGCCTTCATCTTCGCGCCGAAATTTTGTGTTCAGGTGGCGCGACTCGCAAGGCGCGGCTCGACAACAGCGCCATCCGCCGCGTGCTCGCGAGAGGGTGGGTTACGCTGTCGCTAACCGACCCTACGGGCGTTGCGCGTAAACAAAAAATTTCCAAGTCATTTCAAGCTGATTTGCCCTGTCCAGTCTCGCGCGAACAAAGAAATTCCTTCGCGCGAGACCCAAATCAGTCCTAGAACTCGCGCCATCCCGGCCCGCAAGAGGGGCGTATCGCGATCGTCACGAACGTTGGGCCGGGCTGCGGTGGACGCGAAAGCGCCGGGCGCGTGATGCGGTTCGCAGGGCGGGTTTTCCCGTGAGCGATCGGCGCGTGTCAGACGAACGGCGCATTTGCGTACGGCAAAACCGTGTGGTCCTGGCACCCGTGGCTGGTGTCAAGCCGGCGAAGGTTTGCAAAGCCCAACCGGGCGATGCGAGCCGTCAATTCGCCGGCGATGGAGGCAAGACGAATTCGTCTCCAGGGAGAGCGCGCCATAAGCCGTCAAACCATTGCGCAGGGAAGGCCGGATGCCCCGGCTGATACCTGTATGCTCGTGTGCGTTTTTCCTTGCGCCTATTGCACACGAGACCGCGGGTGCCAGCCAGCACCCGGCCTTCCCTGCGCCCTCTGATTTTTTGGGGGCTGAGAGTTCAAGCACAACCCGGGCGCAACGCGCCGCGGGGATGCGAAGCTGTATGCAGCCGTCATTGCGAGCGCAGCGAAGCAATCCATCGCGCCGCACAAAGGAAGAGTGGATTGCTTCGTCGCTTCGCTCCTCGCAATGACGGCTACCAACTATCGCCGTCGTCCCTGCGAACGCAGGGACCCATAACCACAGGGAGCAGTATTTTTGCTCGCTCATCGCTCCATCGTGTTTCAACAACAACGGCCGCGGCGTATGGGTCCCTGCGCCACGTGCGCAATTGCGCACTAGGCAGGGACGACGTGTTGAGAGAGTGCGGCCCTCACAACTCCCGTGCATTCGAAAACGCGAACGACGATCACCCGCCGCGTGTTCTCATCCAAAATCAGCGTCCGCGTGATCGGCGGTTCGGCGCGCTGGCTGCAGTTTTCGCGTTCGCAGAGCCGGCAGTTGACGCCGATCGGCGTGCCCTCGGCTTTCTCCAGATCCATCCCGGCGGCATAGACGAGTTTTGCCGCATGGCGGATTTCGCAGCCCAGGCCGATGGCAAAGCGCGGCTGCGGCTGCGGGTGCGGCGCCACCGGCCGGCGCACCATCTGCGCGATCGAAAAATAGCGCGTGCCGTCGGGCAGCTCGATCACCTGCTTGAGCAGGCGGTCCGGCGTGTCGAAGGTCGAATGCACGTTCCACAGCGGGCAGGTGCCGCCGAATTTCGAGAACGGAAACGTGCCGGAGGAAAACCGCTTGGAGACGTTGCCGGCATTGTCGACGCGCAGCAGGAAGAACGGCACGCCACGCGCGTTCGGCCGCTGCAGCGTGGTGAGGCGATGGCAGACCTGCTCGAAGCCGGCATTGAAGCGCTGCGCCAGCACGTGCACGTCGTAGTTCAGCGCTTCCGCCGCGGTATGGAACGGCTGATAGGGCATCATCACGGCGGCGGCGAAGTAATTCGCCAGCGTAATGCGGTAGAGCCGGCGCGGGGTGTCGTCGAGGGGACCTCCGCGATTGACGATGGCGTCGATGGCAGCGCCGCATTCGGTCAGGCCGATCTGCAGCGCCAACTGGAAGGCGCGGCCCGAGCCGTCGACCAGTTCGGAGATCAGAAGCTGCCGGCGATGGCGGTCGAACCGCCGCAGCGTCTCGCGCATCACGTCGACCGGCATGATGCGGGTGACGATCGAATGCTTTTCGCGCAGCCGCGCGACGAGTGCTGCGAACAGTTCTTCCGCAGCGACGTTCAGCTCGTCACGCAAATTCTCCGCGGCCTGCTCGAGCTCCGGAAAATAGTTGCGGTTGGCTTCGATCAGGTCGCGCACGCGCTCGATCGGGTTGGTCTCGAAGCGGGTGCCCTCGTCGCGGTCGGCCATTTGGGCGGCGACCAGCGTTTCGCCGCGGCGGGCCTCGGTATAGGCGGCGTAGAGCCGCTGCAGGGAGTGTGTGACGCCGGGGCAGAGTTCGGCGAGGTCGCGCAGTTCCTGCTTGGGCAGGTCGATCTGCCGGAACAGCGGATCGGAGAAGATCTCGTTCAGCTCGGCAAAGAAGCGGTCCTCGTCGGCGGTGGCGAGGTCGCGCAGATCGAGGTCATAGGTCTCGGCCAGCCGGAGCAATATCTGCGCCGTCACCGGGCGCTGGTTCCGCTCTATCAGGTTGATATAGCTCGGAGAAATGCCCAAGCCCTCGGCGATCTGGGTCTGCGACAGCCCGAGCTGCTGGCGGATCCGCCGGAAGCGGGGGCCGACGAAGAGCTTCTTTCCGGAGTCGGTGGCCATGGCAGGTTCCTCTGACCCAAATTGTGACAAAATTTACAAAATGACATCTATGACAAGTTTAGATGTTACATGACATCACCATTCGAAATCAAGCTATCTATACGAATTAGGAAGTTTAGCGTTTAGCTCTCAGCCACGTTTCGCAATGCACTGTCACGAATGTCGATTGAGAAAGGATCACGCACATGAACTACCAGCCACGAGGGATCAGCGACCCGGCTATCCAGGGACCGGCTTCCTATCTGAGCGAGCTTGGCGCTGCCGAGGCGCTGCTCAAGACCCAGCCGACCTGGAACGGCGTCACCGCCGAAGCCGTGGCGCGCATGCGCCTGCAGAACCGCTTCAAGACCGGCCTGGACATCGCCCGCTACACCGCGGCGCTGATGCGCAGCGATATGGCTGCCTATGACGCCGATCCCACCAAGTACACCCAGTCGCTCGGTTGCTGGCATGGCTTCATCGCGCAGCAGAAGCTGATTTCGGTCAAGAAGCATTTCGGCAAGACCGATCGCCGCTATCTGTATCTCTCCGGCTGGATGATCGCCGCACTTCGCTCCGAGTTCGGGCCGCTTCCCGATCAGTCGATGCACGAGAAGACCTCGGTGCCGGCGCTGATCGAAGAGTTGTACACCTTCCTCCGTCAGGCGGACTCCCGCGAGCTCAACGATACCTTCCGCGCCCTCGACGCCGCCCGCAAGGCAGGCGACCAGGCGAAGGAAAAGGCGTTGATCGAAAAGATCGACAACTTCCAGACCCATGTCGTGCCCGTCATCGCCGACATCGACGCCGGTTTCGGCAATGCGGAGGCGACCTATCTGCTCGCCAAGAAGATGATTGAAGCAGGTGCGTGCGCGCTGCAGATCGAAAATCAGGTCTCCGACGAAAAGCAGTGCGGCCACCAGGACGGCAAGGTGACGGTGCCGCACGAGGTGTTCCTGGCGAAGATCCGGGCCTGCCGCCATGCCTTCCTCGAACTGGGCGTCGAAGACGGCGTCATCGTGACCCGTACCGACTCGCTGGGCGCCGGTCTCACGCAGCAGATCGCTGTCAGCCACAAGCCCGGCGACCTCGGCGATCAGTACAACAGCTTCCTGGATTGCGAGGAAGTGACGGCCGCCAACGCCAGGAACGGCGATGTCATCATCAACCGCAACGGCAAGATGCTGCGTCCGAAGCGGCTTGCCAGCAACCTCTACCAGTTCCGTGCCGGCACGGGCGAAGATCGCTGCGTGCTCGACAGCATCACCTCGCTGCAGAACGGCGCCGACCTGCTGTGGATCGAGACCGAGAAGCCGCATATCGAGCAGATCGCCAAGATGGTCGACCGCATTCGCGAGGTCATTCCGAACGCGAAGCTGGCCTACAACAACTCGCCGTCGTTCAACTGGACGCTCAACTTCCGTTGGCAGGTGTACGACGCGATGAAGGAAGCCGGCAAGGATGTCAGCAAGTACAATCGCGCCGAACTGATGAAGCTGGAATACGACGATACGCCGCTGGCCATTGAAGCCGACGAGCGCATCCGCACCTTCCAGGCCAATTCAGCAAAGCGCGCCGGCATCTTCCACCATCTGATCACGTTGCCGACCTATCACACGGCAGCTCTGTCGACTGACAATCTCGCGAGGGAGTATTTCGGCGAGCAGGGCATGCTGGGCTATGTGAAGAATGTTCAGCGTCAGGAGATCCGTCAGGGCATCGCCTGCGCCAAGCATCAGAACATGGCCGGCTCCGATATCGGCGACGATCACAAGGAATATTTCGCCGGTGAAGCCGCGCTGAAGGCGGGCGGCGCCCACAACACGATGAACCAGTTCGGCTAAATGTGGAATTCAGGCGGCTGAGTAACAGCCGGTCAACAGCAGGAGACTAGTCATGACGAAGAGCAATTTCTGGGTGATTGGCGGCGAGTTCGGATCGATGAACTTCCACAAGCTCGTGGAAGGCTCGGCTCAGGTACAGGGACCGTTCAAGACCCGCCAGGAGGCCGAGGATGCCTGGCGCGCGGTCTCGGAAGAGAACCGCCACAAGGCCGGCGTGCGCTTTTCGATCGTCGAAGAGCCCTCCCGCGTCTCGGCCTGATAAAACTTAAGAAACGGCCCAAGGACAAGCGGCCCCATCCGGAAATCCGGGTGGGGCCGTTTGCGTTCTGAAAGCGGCGTGGAGACGAGCCGCGCTCGCTCCGGGGGACGACGAGCCGCAGCTCGCTCCGGGAGGGCCGGGCGAGGGCCGCCGCCTCCGACTCAGAAGCCGGTGGATCGCTAACCCATTGCAAATAAACAGCCATTGCGCGCAACATAGTTACTGATAGGTTAACCGGGCCCATACCCTTCAGGATAAAGGCGGCTACCGATGGCAGAAGCGCAAAATACCGGCAACGAGGCCCGCGACATGCGACCGACGCGGTTGCGCGACGCGCTCCGCCAGGCCCGCATCGAGGCCGCCGACCGCACCGGCGTCGTGGTCGAGCTGCGCGATGCCGAAGTCGCCCGGCTCGAGATCCTGAACGAGGCGCTCGATCCGCTGTTCGCCGAGGTGCCCGAGCAGATCGACCTGTTCGATCGCGGCGTCAGCCAGGGCGAGACGCCGAGGCTGTGGATCGATGTGGTGGCGCATGTGGTGATGGGGCGCGACAAGCGCATCTATCGCCTGGTGCAGGATACGCGCTTCGGCCGCATCGTGATCGCCGAGTCGCATGACGTGCCTGTCATCGTCGATGCCGTCACCGGCTATGTCGCGCGCCGCATGATCGAGCGCGAGCATGCGATGGTGGCAACGCCCGTGGACGAGCCGGCCGTGGAAACAAAGCCGCGCCGCCGCGGCTTCGGCATGTTCGTGCTCGGCTTCCTGCTCGGCGCGGTGGCGCTGTTCGGATTGGCGCTGTATGCCGCGATGCGTGGCCTGTAGTTAGCCTGGACCGGAGCAGCCCCTGGTGTCTCCCGTTGTAGCGATCGCACTGATGGGTGTCGGCGCGGTCTTATTGGTCGCGATAGTCCCGCGGTGGCTTCAGCTGCGCCGCGCCGAATTCATCCGCACCTTCCGCTGGCCGAGCGGGCTGCTCAAGCGGCTGGAGAAGCATCACCCCGGCTTTGAGCGCAAGGACAGCGCGCTGGTCTCGCGGGGCCTGCGGCAATTTTTCCTCGCCTATCTGATGAGCGGCAAGCGCCACGTCTCGATGCCCTCGCAAGTCGCCGACGATCTCTGGCACGAATTCATCCTGTATACGCGCGAATACGACGCGTTCTGCCGCCGCGCCTTCGGCGGCTTCCTCCACCACACCCCCGCCGTCGTCCTCAGCGAGCATCGCAAGAGCAACGAAGGCCTGCGCCGTGTCTGGTGGTATTGCTGCAAATACGAGAACATCGATCCGGTCAGCCCGACGCGCCTGCCGCTGTTGTTTGCGCTCGACAGCAAGCTCAATATCGCAAACGGGTTCGTCTATCGCCCCGACTGTGAAGAGCTGCGCAAGAACGGCAGCGGTGCCGCGTATTGCGGCGGCGATTTCGCAGATACGTCGTTCGACGGCAGTTCGGACGGGTTTGGCGATACCGGCAGCGACGCAAGCGGTGATAGCGGCGGCGACGGCGGTGGTGGTGGCGACGGGGGCGGCGGCTGCGGCGGCGGCGGGGATTGAGGGCTTCGCGGCATTGCGCGCGCACAGGCCATAGCGTTTTCGAGCGAAGTGGATACCGGTTCGCGTGAAGAAAACGCGTCAAAACAAGAATCTAGAGCAGCGTCACCTGCTTGATCTGCTTGACGCGGAAGTCGGCGTCGATGGCGCGCACGGTCTGCACGCAGCGCCATTTTTCGCCGTCGCGCGCGATCGAAAACAGATTATACGCCGCGGCCGGATAATGCCGGTGCGCCAGCGCCGACGCCGACGGCACGCCGACCGCGGGGATCTGGCGGTCGGCGCCTTCGAGCCACATCGTCGAATGGATGTGGTCGTGGCCGTGCAGGACCAGCTCCACGCCGCGCCGCTTCAGCACGGCGCGGAGCGCCTTCGAATCGGTCAGCCGCTTCATCCGCGAACTCGAGTGCAGGGGATGATGCACCAGCAGCACCCGGAAGGCCTCATCGGCGGACATCTGCGCCAGATGGCGATCGAGCGCATCGAGCTGCGCGCGGCCAAGCCGGCCGGTGGCCATCAGCGGCAGCGTCGGCACCGCCGAGGAGACGCCGATCAGCGCCAGCGGCCCGCGCCGGCGCACGAACGGAAACGGCATGCCGTCCGCCTCGGCGACGTCGCAGCTCAGATACTTCTCGAACGTATCAGCGAAATGATGCCGCGTGGCGCGGACATAGGCGTCGTGATTGCCGGGAATGACCGTGACCCGTTGCGGCGTGCCGACGCTTTCGAGCCAGGCCTGGGCCGGGGTGAATTCCGCCTCCAGCGCCAAATTGACGAGATCGCCGGTCACCGCGATGTGGTCCGGCCGCTGCGCCTGCATGTCGGCGACCAGCGCGTCCAGCACCTCGCGGCGATGATATTTGTGGCGGTTGCGGGTCCAGTTGAGATAACCGAGCGCACGCTTGCCCGCGAGATCGCGAAGCCGCGCCGCGGGCAGCGGCGGCAGATGCGGATCGGACAGATGCGCCAGCGTGAAAGTATCGGTCATTCGCGCTCTGCCGCATTCCCTGTGATATAGAGCCGTCGCACGATCATGTCGGCGATATAAGGATCAAACGTGATAGCTGTCCATCCGAGGTTTGCGTGACGGCGCTGCAGCACTTGCGAAAACGCCTCGAACCGCAATTGCGGCGGGCCTTCCACCTCTATTGGCGGGTGGCCCGCGGCATGACGCTGGGGGTCCGCGGCGTCGTGCTCGATGGCGACGACAAGGTGTTTCTGGTCAGGCACAGCTATGTCGCCGGCTGGCATCTGCCGGGCGGCGGGGTCGAGGTCGGCGAGACGTTTCTCGAGGCGCTGCGGCGGGAGCTTTCGGAAGAGGGGCGGATCGAACTGACCGGGGAGCCGGTCCTGCACGGCCTGTTCTTCAACGGCCACGTCTCCCGCCGCGACCATGTCGCGGTCTACGTCGTCAGGCAGTTCCGGCAGGACCGCCTGCCGAAGCCCAACCACGAGATCGTCGAGTGCGGGTTCTATGCGGCAGGTGCGCTGCCGGCGGAGACGACCAGGGGCACGCGGCTGCGGATCGCCGAAGTGCTTGACGGCGCAGAGCCGATCGCGACCTGGCGTTGACCCTGCGGTGCCGGCTGGTTGCGTGCGGCCGGCACAGCGCCTAGAAGCGAGGGATTCAGCCAATAGTCGGTTCGACATGGGAAAATTGCAACTATTCAGGCTGCTCTGCGGTCTCGGCTTGCTGCTGGTGCTGGCGAGCAACGTCTGGAACATCTCGCGCTGGAGCGAGAGCCGCGGCGTCTATGACGACATCTGCTATCTGCGGCAGGCGCATCTGTTCGAGAGGTTCGGCCTCGGCGGCATCGATACGAACATCGCCTTCGACGACGATGACTATCTCAAGAACAAGCTGAAGGCGATCGGCTACGCGGAATGGCATGACGTGAAGCGCGACTCCCTGCCACACCTTCATTCCGGCGGCGGGCAAGTATGTGCTGCAGTATCCGCCGGGGACCGGCTTCGTCCTCTCGCTGTTTCCCGCTGGATTTCAGGTCGGTCCCGCTCTATGTGCTGGCGAATGTCACGATCTTCGCCTTTGCGCTGTTTGCATTGTTCCGCGCGCGCGAACCGGCATCGCTCGCGCTGGCCGCGGCGTTCGGGCTTGCGGCGCTTTACCTGATGATCAACCCGAGCAAGGCGAGCTATTCGGTGCCGCCGACCATGATGGTTTGCGCGGCCGTGGGGTTATCTGACTGCGGCGTTTTTCGTGGCACAGTCGCGACAGCGGCTGCTTGCTGATCACCCTGATCGGGCTGCTGATCGGCCTCTCCGTCAATTTCCGCCTGCCCAATATGTTTCTGGCGGCGGGTTATTGCCTGTACCTTGCCGGCGCGTTCCTGCTGGCGCGAAGCAAGGAGACATTCCTGCAGGGGGCCTCGCGTTCGGCATCGCTTTCCTGATCGGGATCGACGCCGACGCTGATCGCGAATGCGATAAATGCGGGTAGTCCGTTCTGCGACGACCTATGGCAGCGTCGACGTCGCGCCGCCCGAGCTGAACGCCAGCGTCCTGTTAAGCTATCTCGTTGACGTTCAGTTCACCTTGCTGGCGATCTCGGCGATCTGGACCGCCTGGCTATGGCGCGCCGATCAGGGCCGCGCCCGGCAGGTCGCAATCCTGGTCGCCGTAAACCTCGCGGTAAACCTGATTTTCTTCATGACCCATCCGATATTTACGCCATATTATATCATTCCGATCGACATGCTCTCGCTCTGGACTTTGCTGTTCGCAACGCTCGATCTGCGCGGCGAACGGGTCGCCGAAAGTGCGGCCTTCCCTCAACCGGCCAACGCCTGATTGCGGTATGACGCGCCATGGACGGACTTAATTCGGTGAGCGTGCGATGACGGGACCGGCGCTGCGGATTGCGGTTCTGGTGCCGTGCTTCAACGAGGAAGCCGCGGTCGCCACCGTGGTCTCCGACTTCCGCAAGGCGCTGCCGACGGCCGAGATTTTCGTCTACGACAATAATTCCAGGGACCGCACCGTCGAGGTGGCGCGCGCGGCCGGCGCCATCGTGCGCAGCGAGCGCCGCCAGGGCAAGGGGCACGTGGTCCGGCGCATGTTCGCCGATGTCGATGCCGACATCTATGTGCTGGTCGATGGCGACGCGACCTATGACGCGCCGAGCGCCCCGCGCATGATCGATGCGCTGGTCAACGATCATCTCGATATGGTGGTGGGCTTTCGCGTCGACCAGTCGGTCGCCGCCTACCGTCCCGGTCACCGCACCGGCAACTGGATGCTGACGAGCTTCCTTTCCGCGGTGTTCGGCCAGGCGTTCAAGGATATCCTTTCCGGCTACCGCGTGTTCTCGCGCCGCTTCGTCAAATCCTTTCCGGTGCTGTCGGACGGTTTCGAGATCGAAACCGAGCTCAGCGTGCATGCGCTCGAACTGGCGCTGCCGGTGGTGGAAATCGAGACGCCTTATTATGCCCGGCCCGAAGGATCGTTCAGCAAGCTGAACACCTGGCGCGACGGTTTCCGGATTCTCGGCACCATCCTGAAGCTGTACCGGTCGGAAAAGCCGCTGCGGTTCTTCACGGTCATCGGCGTGTTCCTGATGCTGGTCTCGATCGGCCTCGCGATCCCCGTGATCATCACCTATCTCGAGGAAGGCCTCGTGCCGCGGCTGCCGACCGCGGTGCTGTCGATGGGCCTGATGATCGTGGCGGTGCTGTCGGTAACCTCGGGGCTGGTGCTGGATACGGTGACGCGCGGCCGCCGGGAGATGAAGCTTTTGGCCTATCTGTCCCAGCCGGCCATCAAACGGGATTAAGGCAATACGGGGATTGCCGCCTCCGGCAATGGACCGCGCCGCCGCCAGATGCTATCTCGCGCCCCATCATGAGCGAACTTGACGTCACCATCCTGGCCGAAACACCAAAAGACGCGCAGGCGATCGAACGCCTGCACGAGCGCACATTCGGTCCCGGCCGTTTCGTGCTGAGCGCCTACCGCCTGCGCGAGCATGTCGATCATCTGCTCGACCTCTCGTTCACGGCGCGGATCGGCACATTGCTGGTCGGCTCCGTGCGGCAATTGCCGATCTGCATCGGCGACACGCCGGCCCTGATGCTCGGGCCGTTGACGGTCGAGCCGCCGTTCCGAAAGCCGCGGCGTCGGCCGCATGCTGCTCGACCGCTCGCTGCAGGACGCCAGGGCCAAGGGCCATCGCCTGGTCATTCTGGTCGGCGACGAACCCTATTACGGCCGCGTCGGCTTCAAGGTCATACCGAAGGGGCGCGCGATCATGCCGGGTCCGGTCGATTACAGCCGCCTGCTGGTAGCGGAACTGGTCGAGGGCGCCTTCGAAGGTGTCTCCGGCGATATCCGGCCGGACTGGAGCAAGGCGCGGTAGCATTGCGCATCGGCCGGGACGGTCGAGCCGCCGGGCGTCGTTCGAGCATGAGCCAAGTCAGCGAGATGGTTTCTTTCTGACGCCGGTCGTCTCTCCGGCAGGCCGGGTACCTCCCGCGGCCTGCTGCAATTCGTGCCGGAATTCGTCGCGCTTTTCGTGGATGGACGCGACGACCAGCCCCATCGCCACGCCGAGGCCGATCAGGGCCGCTTCGGACAACAGCAGGCTTGCTTCGATGGTCTCGGGCACGGCGTCGGTAACGCCGATCTGATAAAGATGCCGCGCATGGTCCGCGTCGCGGGCGCGCGACACCACCAGCATGTCTTCCCTGAGCGCGCGAACCTGCGCGACGATTTCGTCGATGCCTTTGGCTTCGCTGATGGTGACGATGACGGCCGCGGCCTCCATGAGGCCGCAACTCTTCAAAAACTCCGGATTGGTCGCGTCACCGTAATAGACGGTGCGTCCCTGCCGGCGCTGCTCCGGCACGGCCGCAGCGTCATTGTCGACGGCAATGTATTTGAACTGGTGCCGATCGAGCATCGTGCAGACGACCTGTCCGACCCGGCCATGTCCGATGACAATGGCATGGTCGCTGCCGCCGCTCGGCGCAACGGCCAGTTCGGGATCGAGCGGCTTGTCTTCGCGCACCATCGGCGCCAGCCGCCGCGCGACATGGGAAAGCGCGGGAATGAGCAGCATGGTCAGCGACGTCAGTGCGACCGTGAAGCTCGACACCTTGGCATCGATCAGGCCGAGCGTTGTCGCCATGCCGATGCCGACGAAGGCGAACTCGCCGCCCGGGCCGAGCAGCAGGCCCGTTTCGATGGACGCGCGCCAGGAAAGGCGAAACAGCCGGGCGAGGGCGATGAGGATGATGGATTTCACGGCAATGAGCCCGACGGCGCTTCCAAGCAGCCAAACCGGATCGCGGGCAAGCTCGCGGAAATCGATGTTCATGCCGACCGTAAAAAAGAACAGGCCGAGCAGGAGTCCCTTGAAAGGATCGATGGCGGTCTCGATCGCCTTGCGGAATTCGGTCTCGGCGAGCAGCAGGCCGGCGACGAAGGCGCCAAGCGCCATGGAGAAGCCGGCCACGGCGGCGGCCACGCCGGTTGCGACGATCACGAACAGCGTGGTGGCCACGAACAGGTCGCTCATGCCGACGGATGCGACCAGACGGAACAGCGGCCGCATCACCACGCGGCCGCCGACGACGATCACGCCGAGCGCGACGGCGGCGTTGGCGAGCGCCAGCATGAGAGCGCCGGCAACCGAACCGGATTCGCCGGCGCCGAAAATCGAGATGAACAGCAGCAGCGGCGCCACCGCCAGGTCCTGCGCCAGCAGGATCGCGAAACTGGCCCGGCCCGCGCTCGTGTTCAGCCGTCCCTGCCTGGAAAGCACCTCGATGACGATGGCGGTCGACGACAGCGCCAGGCACGCGCCGAGGATGAGCGGCACCGGCGGCTTGCCGCCCGCAAGGATCGCGGCTGCGCCGATCGCGGCTGCGGAGAGCACGATCTGCAGGCTGCCCAGTCCGAAAATCAGGCGGCGCATCGTCTTCAATCGCTCATAGGACAGTTCCATGCCGATCAGGAACAGCAGGAACACGATGCCGAGGTCGGCGATGCCGGCGACGTTCTTGGCGTCGACCACGGTGAACCAGTACAGGAACGGGAATTCGCCGATGAACGAGCCGAGCCCGAGCGGGCCGAGGATCGCGCCGGCTCCGAGATAGCCGAGGACGGGATTGAAGCCGAACCGGCGCACCAATGGAATGACGATGCCCGCAGTGCCGAGCAGGACGAGCGCGTCGCTGTAGACGTGAATGTTGATCGGCGAAGTCATCTATCCGTGTTCGTCAGCCGCGTCCGGCAAGGCATGTCCTGAACGGTGCGATATCCGAAATCCGGTATCCACCGTCATCCATGCCGACGTTAGCTGGTACCACCAGCTAACGCCACCCATCGGCACGCCAGCTCTAGAACTTCAGATTGGCGAACGCGCGCACGCCGATGCCCGGCATCAGAACCTGGTCCTTGGTGTAGGACACCGAATTGCGGATGTTCTCGTTCAGCAGGTTGTTGCCGACGAGGCCGACCGTCATCTCGCGCGCGCCGAACCAGGACGGATCGAGCTTCGTCCTGTAGCTGACCTCGGCCTTCAGCAGATTGTAGCCCGCGGTCGGCGTCTCGCCGATCGGGGCGATGTCGTTCTGCGCGAAGGCGTGCAGCAGGTTGATCCGCGTCAGCCAGTTGGCATCGCGCCAGAACAGGCCGCCGCCGAGCGCGCACCGGCGGGATGCGCGGCACGTTGGTGCCGTCGCTGAAGGTCGCGCGCACGACGTCGAACTGGTTCTCGATGCCCCAGATGCCGCCGTTGAGCGGCGCCGACGTCCAACTGGCTCTGGAATTCGCCGCCGCGGAAGGTGGCGTCGCGTTGCGAATAGATCGCCTGGTTCAGCTCGAGCGGAGCCGCCGGATCGGCAGGACTGACACAGGCGACATCCTCGCAGGTGTTGCCGGTCAGGCGGCGGTAAATGAAGCCGTTGAACTTGGTGTAGTAGGCGGTTGCTTCGAACCTGAACGGCCCGGTCGCCTTGCCGCAATCCGATCTCGATCGATCTTGGCGGTTTCGATGCCGAGATTGGGATTGCCGATGTCGAAGGTGACGGTGGCATCGTGTCCGCCGCGCGAAAACAGTTCCGCCGGCTTCGGCGCGCGCTCGACATATTGAGCGGTGATGCTGGCGACCAGATCGCCCGGAAGATTCTGGATCAGGCCGATGCTCGCGCTCTTCGGCGTGAAGTTCAGGTTGCGCGCGATCGGCGGGCCGATGTCGGCCGGATCGGCGTTGAGGTCGAACAGGTCCGGAATGAAGGCCGGCGTCGTTCCGCTGAGATTGACATGCTCGATGCGGCCGGCGATCTGCGCCTTGGTGGTTTCGCTGAACTTGAGTTCGTTGAAGACGTAACCGGCGACCTTGGTGTTCTTGTTCGGATCCCACAATCCGTTGAGCGGGCTGCCGGGATCGTCCGGGCTCGGCGCGGTCAGTTCCTGGTGGCTGGCCTGCAGGCCGAACGCGGTCGTCACCGCGGCAAAGCGCGCGTTGAACGGCGCCATCTGCACCTCGACGCGGCCTTCCTGCTCCTTGTTGGTAAAGGTCTGCCGCACGCCGAGCGACGAGAGGTCGGCCGGATCGGCAAGGCCGATCTCGTTGTGCTTGTAGTCGGTCGCGCCGGCCCAGAACCGGATGGCGTCGATCGCCGCCGCATCCGGCCGGTATTCGCCCTTGGCGGTGAACTTGGTCTGGTGCGCGTCGATCCGGGTCTGGTGATCGGCGCCGTCGATGCCGGGGATGTGGTACAGCGAATTGTTCTGCGTGATCGCAGCGCCGATGAAGCCGCCATGGAAGATGTAGGAGCCGCCGATCGACGCGCCGTCGGCCTGCGCCGCCGAATTCGGCTGCCGTCCGTTCACCGGCCGCGTCTGGTCGAACAGATAGGGATAGCCGGGAATGCTGTAGTCGCCGGCCTTGCGGCCATAGGCGTCGGCATGGACGGCAAAATTGCCGCCGCCGGCATCGAGCAGGATGCCGCCTTCGACGCCGCGATCGACCGAACTGACCGCGGTGCGCGTCTCGGCGGTGACGCAGGACGGCGATTGCGCATTCGCCAGCGGCGCCTTGACCGGCAGGCCGTAGCTCTGGAACGGCGCCGCCGCGCAGGAGGGCAGGGCGTCCGGAATGCGGTTGTTGGTGGCGCTGACGACGCCGCCGATCGAGGTCGAGCCGTAGCGCAACGCCGCCGGTCCGCGGATGACTTCGACCTGGTTGGTCGCAAGCGGATCGATCGGCACGAAATGATCCTCGCCGAGATCGGAGGCGCCGTCGCCGCCGATGCCGTTCTCGACGATGCCGACGCGGTTGACGTCGAGGCCGCGGATGATCGGCCGGCTGGAGGCGCCGGGCGCAAAGCTGGAGCCGGTGATGCCGGGTTTTGAGAACAGCAGATCGCCGAGCGTGCGCGCTGCCGGAGCGGCGGATTTCCTCGTTCGGCACGACCGTGACGGTCGCGAACTGATCGGTGACGACGGGCAGCACGCCCTGTTGGGGCGCGGCGGCGGCCGGTGCGGCCTGCGGCTCTGGCGCCGGTTCGCGGTTCTGGCCGGGCGCTGCCCGCGCGACGCGCGCCGGTGTTCGCGAACGGCACGACCGGCTTGTCGCCGCACGATCGGGCTTGGCGCCGTCACGGTGATTTCGGGCAGTTGGGTCGAGGATGCGGCGCGGCGCGTCCTGCGCCATCGCCCCGTCGGCCATCGCGCACAGCAATAGCCAGCTTGCTCCACCGAAATGGAACGCTCGTTTCTTCTTGAATGTCATTGTCCCGATCCTGATCCCGTCGATGGTGCGACGGATCGATTCCGATTTTCCCTCGGGGGATCGGCCGCGTGGCGCGGCGATCCCCTCGGAGAAGTGCGTCAATCAATCGAGGTCAGGAGACGGGAGGCGCGCGGGACTGGAACGCGGGATGGAGCGAGCCGAGATGCGCGAACTCGGCACCGGTGGTCGAGGTGCAGAAGTTCGACCGCCTGCGGCAGCTCCAGCAGCGGCGGTGTCGCGAACAGGAAATTGTTGGCCAGCGAGAGGACGGCGCAGATCGCGCAGTCACGACGGTTGCTGGTCGGTATCGTGGTTGGCAGGCTGCTGCTGCGGCTTCGGAGTGCGCCGCCTTGCGCGGCCAGGCAGCGGCAATGGCGAGGTCCGGCATCGGCCAGCCCGGTCTGAATGGCCGGCGCGGCGCGGCGATTCCCCGTGGAAATGCCCGAACGACAGCGCAAACTGGATCGCGAGCGCAAACAGCGCCAGCCGCGAGCCGGTTTTCACGTGTTTTCGGAACCAGTTCATCCGGGTCTTCGTCCCAATGTTATATTATAACATCGAAGGGAAGGCTGATGTCAACCGTCCAGCGAGCCGTCGCGATCCGTCAACGTTATGTGATTGGTGCAACGGCCGAGTGTCGACCCGGATGAAGCGCGCGTAATCCGGCGCTCTCGACTGGATAGATGGATTCCGGATTGCGCTCCGCTTCATCGGGCTACGAGGCTCGTAGATCGACAACGCGCGCGCCTCAGCGCCCCTCGCGCACCCAGGTCGCCGCGAACGCGCCGAGCAGCAGCAACAGCCCGACCAGCCCCGCGAACATCGGCAGCACGCCGACGCCCTTCACGACGCTGGCGTCGCGCATCTTCACGCCCATCCAGCCGTCGCCGTGGAAGATGCCGGAGGCGCGCACCGGCACCACGCGCGGCAGATCGATGCTGCCGCCGTCGGCCACGCGCCGCGCGTCGCCGCCGGTCGCCTGCGCCAGCGGCTTCAGCAAGCTCGGTGGTCGAGGTGACTTCGGAAAATTCCTTCGGGTTGGTCGGCCCGACATTGATCAGCGCTTTCAGCGCGCCGTCGGTCGCCTGCCACAGCCCGAGTTCGTTGGCGGGGAGGGTGGAGCGCCAGGTGCCGGGTTCGCTGGCGGTCAGCGTGAGTTCTTTCGTGGCGCCGCTCGGCGACGTCACGGTCACCGGCGGCACGTTGTCGGCCATGGTCTGGCGCAGCACCACGAGGTCCTTGCCCTGGATCTGCAGGCGCAGCGCCTCTTCGTCCAGATCGGGCTGCTTCATCAGCCAGTGCGACGTCCGCCGCAGCAGATCCAGATGCGGCCCGCCGCCTTCATAGCCGCGCGCCCACAGCCAGATGTGGTCCGACAGCAACAGCGCGACGCGGCCTTCGCCGTAGCGCGACAGCAGCAGCAGCGGCTTGCCGTCGGCGCCGGTCATCACGGGCGCGCCGATCGCGTTGCGCGTATCCACGGTGCGGAAGAAGCGGCTCCAGCGCGGCGGCTCGCTGGCGGAGCCTTCGAGGCCGCGCGTCACCGGATGGCGTTTGCCGGCGTCGCTCAAATGCGCATAGAACGGTTTTTCAGTGACGCCGACCGGTTCGGCCGGCAACACCGTGTCCAGCGGCGTGCGCCAGATGCTGGTGGTGGAGGCGTAGTCAGGCCCGGCCGACACCAGCATCGCGCCGCCGGCGCGGACATAGCGCGCGATGTTGTCGAAATAGGCGATCGGAAGCACGCCCTGGCGGGCGTAGCGGTCGAAGATGATCAGCTGGAATTCGTGGATCTTCTGCTGGAACAGTTCGCGCGTCGGAAACGCGATCAGCGACAATTCGTTGATCGGCGTGCCGTCCTGCTTCTCCGGCGGGCGCAGAATCGTGAAATGCACGAGGTCGATGCTGGCGTCGGACTTCAGCAAATTGCGCCAGGTGCGTTCGCCGGAATGCGGCTCGCCGGACACCAGCAGCACGCGCAGCTTGTCGCGCACGCCTTCGATCGCGACCACGGCGCGATTGTTCACCAGCGTCAGCTCGTTCTCGAGCGGCGAGGCTTCGATCTCGACGATGTTCGCCCCGGCATGCTTGATGTCGACTTCGACATTGGAGGTCTGGCCGCTCACGAGCGTGCGCTCGCTGATCACCTCGCCGTCGCGGCGCACCACGATCCTGGCGCGCTGGCCGGAGACGCCCTGGTCGTCGAGCCGGTAGGTGATGGTCTGGGGCTGTCCGACGATGCCGAAACGCGGCGCGGCCGAAATCGCGATGCGGCGGTCGCGCTCGTCCTTGCGACCGGTGACGAGCGCGTGCACCGGCGCCTGGAATCCGAGGGCGGCGGCGTTGGCGGGAATGTCATGCACCCGGCCGTCGGTGATCAGGAACGCGCCGGCGACGCGGTCGACCGGAACGTCCGACAGCGCCGAGGACAGCGCACCGAACAGTTTGGTGCCGTCGGTTTCGCCGTCGGCCTGTCCGGCCTCGACGACGCGGACTTCCAGCCCCTTGATCTTCTTCAGCGTGTCGACGAGCGCTTCCTGCGCCTTGGCCGTCTCCTGGTTGCGCGTGCCAAAGTTCTGGCTCGGGCTCTTGTCGATCACGACGGCCGCGACCGAGGATAACGGTTCGCGGTCCTCGCGGGTGAAGGAGGGATTGGCGAGCGCCAGCAGGATCAGCGCCAGCGCCGCGACGCGCACGGCGGCACCGCGCGACCGCCCGAGCAGCAGCAGCACCGAGATCGCGGCGATCGCGGCCAGCGCGATCCACAGCACGAGCGTCGGAACGAGGGGGGTGAACGCGATGCCGTACTGCATGGCCTATTGCCCCAACCGCTCGATCAGCGCCGGCGCGTGCACCAGATCGGCCTTGTAGTTGCCGGTCAGGGTGTACAACACGATGTTGACGCCGGAGCGGAAGGCGAATTCGCGCTGGCGCGGCTCGCCTGGCGTCAGCGGCAGCATCGGCTGCCCGTCCGGGCGGTGCGCCCAGGCGCCGGCGAGATCGTTCGAGGTGATGATGATGGGCGAGACGCCGTCGCCGCCGCGCGCCGGGCGCGAGGCTGCGTCGTCGTCATCCTCGCGCGGCAAGGTCTCGACCCAGGTCTGGCCCGAGTTGAAGCGGCCGGGGAAGTCGCGCAGCAGGTAAAACGTCTTGGTCAGCACGTGCTCGCGCGGCACCGGCTCCAGTTCAGGCACGTCGAGGGAGGAGAGAATTTCGCGCAAGGTGCGCATGCCCGGCGTCTGCGACGCACCGTTCTCGCCCGGCGGCGCCTCGACGGCGTCGCGGGTATCGAACAGAACCGTGCCGCCCTGCTTCATGTAGGCGTCGATGCGATTGATGGCATCCTGCGGCGGCTTCGGTGCGCCCGGCACCACCGGCCAGTAGATCAGCGGAAAGAACGCCAGTTCGTCGCGCGCGGGATCGACGCCGACGGGATCGCCGGCTTCCAGCGCCGTGCGCTGCGCCAGGAACAGCGTCAGTCCCGCCATGCCGGCCTTGACGATGGAATCGACGTCGGCATTTCCCGTGACGACATAGGCAAGGCGCGTCTGCGACACCGACTTGATGGCGAACTCATCGTTGCTCTGGGCACGCGTCGGCGAAGGTGCGATCGGGGCCGCGGCGAGGATCACGGCCAGCACGATGCTGGCAGTCGCCGTGCGCCGCCGCCACAAGGCGGCCAGGCCCGCGCCCAGCACTGCGACCACGATCGCATCGATCAGGAACAGCGCCAGCGACGACGACAGCAGGATGCCGCGCAAATCGCGCGGTTCGGCATTGGTGTAGCTGGCGCGCTGCGCGCGCAGGGAGGATGTATCGAGCGGCGCGATGCGATCGGCCGGGGCCAGCGTGTTGACCGCGATCGGGCCATCGGCCGGGCCGTAGAAGCCCGGCGGATGATCGGACGTGGCGCGGTCGCGATAATCCGCCGGCATCGGCTTGGCGGTCGAGGGCGGCGGTCCGAATGCGCCGAAGCCGTCGAGGGTGCGCAGCGGCGCCACGGTCTCGACATTGGCCGTCTCGCTTGCCACGCCCGCACCGGGCTTTGAGGTGTAGCCGGACATGTCGACCAGCCGCCGCAGCATCTCGACGAAGCTGCCGGACATCGGCAGGTCCGACCAGCGCGAGTCGGCGCCGATATGGAACAGGCTGACGATGCCCTTGCCGCGATGCTCGCCGGTCACCAGCGGCGTGCCGTCTTCCAGCGACGCCCAGGTCTTGGTGGCGAGCACCGCATCCGGCTCGGCCAGCACCTGCCGGTTCACGGTGACGTCCTTGGGCACGGCAAGTCCCGCGAACGGACCGTCGGCGGCGAAGGAAGCCAGATGCTGCGGCTTTTCCCAGGTCAGGCTGCCGCCGAGGACGCGGCCGCCGCGACGCAGTTTCACCGGCACCAGATCGTCATCGGCCTGCGCCAGACGGGGACCTGCGAAACGCACCAGCACGCCGCCCTGATCGATCCATGCGTTCAGCCGCTCGCGGATTTCCGGCGACAGCGTGCCGACATCGGCGAGCACGATCATCGGCAACCGCTGATCGAGGAATTGCGCGATCACCTGTTGCGCCGCGCCGCGGTCGCCCAGCCGTATGTCGGCGAAGGGCGACAGCGCGCGGGTGAGGTAGAAGGTTGACGCCAATAGCGGCTGGGCGGTGTCGCTGGTCGCGCCGGTGACGACGCCGACGGCGCGCCGCCGCCATCTTTTGTCGAGCAGTTGCACGGCGCCGGCCGATCGTTCGCCCGATATTTCCAGCCGCGAAATGTCGTTGCGCAGTTCGACGGGCAGATCGAACGCCGCTTCGCTCTCGCGATCCTGCATGCCAAAAGCGTAGCGCGCCTCGCCGATCGGCGAGCCCTTGGCGTCGATCGCGCGGACCACGCCCGCTGCGACGCCGCCGGTGGTGCGCAGCACCTTGACCGTCATCTTCGCCGCGGCGTTTTCAGCCGCGACCAGCGCCTGCGCCGGGGCCGCGCCGCCCTCGAACACCATCAGCTTGCGCTCGCCGATGGTCTTGCCGAGATTTTCGACAAATTCGGCGCCGCGCCCGGTGTCGATGCCGTCGGACAGCCACGCGATCTCGGCATCTCCGGTGCTCTTCAGGAAGCGGTCGAGCGAGCCGAGCGTGTCGACGCGGTCGACCGAATAGGGCTTTGGCGCAATCTGACGCAGCGCGACCCGCGCGGTGCCCGCCGGCATCAGCGTGATGTCGCGCGCGGTCTCAGAGAGCGGAACCAATGCAACGCCGCGGCGGTCGTTGTCGGCGTTGGCGATCAGCTCGTCCGCGGCCTTGACCCGCGTGTCCCAGCTTGCAGCCGCGCTCCAGCCGTCGTCGAGCAGGATCACCAATGGCGCGTTGCTGCCGCCGACCGCGGTCTGCGGATTCCAGATCGGGCCGGCGGCGGCAAGGATGACCAGTGCGGCGGCGGCGAGGCGCAGCGCCGTCAGCCACCACGGTGTCCGCGACGGGGTTTCTTCTTTCGGCCTGATGTCGAACAACAGCCGCGTCGGCGGAAACTCGATCCGCCTCGGCCGCGGCGGCATGACGCGCAGCAGCCACCACAACACCGGCAGGCTCAACAGGCCCAGCAGCAGCAGCGGTTGCGCAAAGGTGAGGGGAAGCCCCGCGATCATGCGCTGCGCCCCGCCTTGACGGTTGAGCCGCGCGCGCTTCCCTTGGCCGCCATCATGCCCGAATGCAGGAACAGCAGGAGTTCGGCGGCGGAACGGCTGGTGGTGTGGGTCGAGAACAACCAGTCGAGCTTGTTGGTCTCGCTGCGGATCTCGTCGCGATGCAGTGCGACGCGCGCCACATAGTCGCTGGCCCAGCTCTCGGCGCGGCCGGCGGTGATGACGCCAAATCCTTCCGGCTCGACGAATTCGACCCGGCCGGCGTAGGGAAAGGTTTCTTCGGCGGGATCGACCACCTGGATCAGAGAACCATGGGCTCCGGAGGCCGAAAGCCCTGCGAGCATCAACCTGATCTCGCTCATCGGCGACCACAAATCGGACAGCACGACAATTTCGGCCAGCGCCGACGGGACAAAGGACGGCGGCAGGCTCGAGCGTGCCGCGTCGTCATGCAGCATCGCCTGTGCCATCTTGTCGATCACGTTGCGGCTTGAGGTCGGATTCATCAGGCCGGGAATGCCGACGCGTTCGCCGCCCGAAACCAATAGTTCGGCGAGTGCAAACGTAACGATCAGCCCACGCTCCAGCTTGGAGTCGCGCGCACCCTTGGAAGCAAACACCATCGAGGGCGAGCGGTCGGGCCACAGCCACACGGTATGGGCGGCCTCCCATTCCTGCTCGCGGACATAGAGATGATCGTCGCGCGCCGAGCGCCGCCAGTCGACGTTCTGCGACGGCTCGCCGGAGACAAACCGGCGATACTGCCAAAAGCTCTCGCCGGCGCCGGCGCGGCGCCTGCCGTGCAGGCCATGGATGACGTTGGCGGCGATGCGGCGGGCTTCGAGCACGAGACGGGGCAGCGATGCGGCGAGCGTTCGGCTTTCACCATCGGCCCGTCGTATTGCTAAAATCTCCCTGGCCTCGTGGCTGGTCTCTGCGGCCATCAACCGATCCGCGTCTTCAATTGTCTGATCACGTCGGGGATGGTGCGGCCTTCCGCGCGCGCCGAGAAGGTCAGCGCCATGCGGTGCTTGAGAATGGGTTCGGCGAGATCGAGCACGTCGTCGATCGACGGCGCGAGGCGGCCGTCGAGCAGCGCGCGGGCACGGACCGCCAGCATCAGCGACTGGCTGGCGCGCGGGCCTGGTCCCCAGGCGATCAGCTTGTCGCCGCCGTCAGGATCGGGCCGCGCGGCGCGCACCAGCGACAGGATCGCCTCGACGACGCTGTCGCCGACCGGCAGGCGCCGCACCAGCCGCTGCGCCGCGATCAGGATTTCCGCGTTCATCGAGACCTTGGCGAGCGTCTCATCCGCGCCCGTGGTTTCGAACAGGATGCGGCGTTCGGCGTCGCGATCGGGATAATCGACGTCGATCTCCATCAGGAAGCGGTCGAGCTGCGCTTCGGGGAGCGGATAGGTGCCTTCCTGCTCCAGCGGGTTTTGCGTGGCGAGCACGTGGAACGGCTTTGGGAGGTCATGCCGCGCGCCTGCAACGGTGATGTGCTGTTCCTGCATGGCTTGCAGCAGCGCCGATTGCGTACGCGGGCTGGCGCGGTTGATTTCGTCGGCCATCAGCAGCTGGGCGAACACCGGTCCGGAGATGAAGCGGAACGACCGCTTGCCGGAATTGCTCTCGTCCAGCACTTCGGCGCCCAGAATATCCGAGGGCATCAGGTCCGGCGTGAACTGGATGCGCTTGGCGTCCAGTCCGAGCGTGATGCCCAACGTTTCGACGAGCTTGGTCTTGGCGAGGCCGGGCACCCCGATCAGCAGCGCATGACCGCCGGACAGGATCGTCACCAGGGTGTTTTCGATCACCCGCTCCTGGCCGAAGATGACGGTGGAGATCGCTTCCTTCGCGGCGCGGATCTGGCCGGCGACCTGTTCGGCCGACCGGACGATCGCGTCCTCGAGTTTCTCGACACCGTCTGCTCCCGCCATGTCCTTCTCCTTCAACCGTCTAACCGCTTCATGACCCGCTGGTTGCGTCGTCATGCCACCAACCTCATGCTAAACCTGTGCAAAGGCCATGTATTCGTTCAATTAAACTATCCCCACATTATCGGCATTTCGGGGTATGAACGGCATCACGATGTGGCGACCTGATCCGCAATAGTACGGAAGCAAATCGTCGGGAACACATATCTCGGTATACGTGCACCAATCGTGCCAGATCGAGCGCTAGAGTCAGGGCAAACAATGGCGAAGCAAGGGCAAACCGGCGCTCAGGGCCTCGAAGGACTAACTGTCGCTGCGAGGGAAGCCGCCAACGCCGCTCCGGCCGGCAAGGGACTGCCGCCGGTACATCTGTGGAATCCGCCATTCTGCGGCGATCTCGACATGCGAATCGCCGGCGACGGTACGTGGTTCTATTTGGGCACGCCGATCGGGCGGCCGGCGCTGGTGCGGCTGTTCTCGACCATCCTGAAGCGCGAAGACGGCAAGCACTTTCTCGTGACCCCGGTCGAGAAGGTCGGCATTCGAGTCGACGACGCGCCTTTCCTCGCGGTGGAGATGCAAAAGGAGGCTGATGAGCGCGGGCGGCTATTGCGCTTTCGCACCAATGTCGACGACTGGGTGCCATGCGATTCCGGACACCGCCTGCGATTCGAGATGGCCGCCGATGGCGGACTGACGCCCTACCTGCATGTCCGCGCCGATCTGTGGGCGAAAGTGACCCGCGCGCTCTATTACGATCTGGTTGACATGGGGGAAGAGCGAGTGGTCGATGGTCAGCCGATGTTCGGCATCGAGTCCGGCGGCGAGTTCTTTACGATGGCGGACGCGAAGCAGGTGAGGGACGCGGTTTGAACGAGCCGATGCTGAAAAAGATGGAGGCGGCGCCGATCAACTCGGCGGAATTCTTCGCGCGGAGCCAGGCACGTTTGAACTTCGACGTGCCGCCCGGCCTGGTCGATCCCAACATCGTTCCCAAGACCGGCGATGAGGGCAACGACCGCATGCTCGAGATCGTGGCGCGCGAGCAGCCGGTACGGCCCGCGGCGGTGCTGATCCCGGTGGTCGATCACCGCGAGCCGACCGTGTTGCTGACGCAGCGCTCGCCGCATCTGTCCAGCCACGCCGGCCAGATTTCCTTTCCGGGCGGCAAGATCGACGCAACCGATGCGTCCCCGCTCGACGCCGCCTTGCGCGAGGCGGAGGAGGAAGTCGGCCTCAAGCGCGAGTTCATCGAGCCGATCGGCTATCTCGACCTCTATGGAACCGCCTTCGGGTTTCGCATCCTGCCGACGGTGGCGCGGGTCAAGCCCGGCTTCAAGCTGACGATCAACGAAGGCGAGGTGGTCGACGCCTTCGAGGTGCCGCTGGCGTTCCTGATGAATCCCGAGAACCATCAGATCCATTCCAAGGAATTCCGCGGCATGGAGCGCTCCTACTACGCCATGCCGTTCGCCGAGCGTTACATCTGGGGCGCGACGGCAGGCATCCTGCGCGTATTGTATGAGCGGATTTATCTCGCATGATCCGTCCGGTCCTGACCGAACTCGCGATTTTCCTGATCCCGTTCGCGGCCTATGCGCTGTTTCTGATGGCCACCCGTGCCGGCGTGTTCGCGTCTTCGTCATGGCCGGCGCATCTGGTCGCCAAGCTGGTGCTGGGATCGCTGCTGCTGGTCGTGATCAGCTTCGTCCTGCTCGCGCAATTCTCCGGCGCGCCGCCGGATTCGACCTACGTTCCCGCGCATCTCGAAGACGGCAAGCTGGTTCCCGGAGTCGAGAAATGAGCGAGGCCCGCGTGCTGTCGGACGCGCCCTGGCTCAGATCAGGTCCGGCCGCGCGCGTGCTCGCGTTGCTCAATGGCGATGGCGAGGAAGCCCGCGTGGTCGGCGGCGCGGTGCGCAATGCGTTGCTGAATATTCCTCTCGGCGACATCGATATCGCAACCACGGCGCTGCCCGACGAGGTCGTCCGCCGCGCCAAGGCGGCCGGCATCAAATGCGTGCCGACGGGCATCGATCACGGCACGGTCACGCTGGTCGTCGAATCGCATCCGTTCGAGGTCACGACCTTGCGCGAGGATACCGAGACCTTTGGCCGCAAGGCCAGGGTTGCGTTCGGGCGCGACTGGGTCCGCGATGCGGAACGGCGCGACTTCACCATCAACGGGCTTTCCGTCGATGCCGACGGCATCGTGCACGACCATGTCGGCGGGCTTGCCGATATCGAAGCCAAGCGCGTGCGCTTCATCGGCGATGCCAAGGCGCGCATCGCCGAGGATTATCTGCGCATCCTGCGCTTCTTCCGCATGCATGCCGCCTATGGGGCGGGCGAACCCGATCGCGCCGGATATCTCGCCTGCATCGACGGGCGCGCAGGACTTTCGAGCCTTTCCGCCGAACGCGTGCGCATGGAAATGTTGAAGCTGTTGATCGCGGAAGGCGCCGCGGTCGCGGTGCAAGCAATGTCGGAGGCCGGGCTGCTGCTGCCGATCTTCGGCGGCGTCGCCTATACCGGAGCTTTCGCAGCCATGATCGCGGTCGAACGCGCGCTGGGGCTGCCGCCGAACGCCGTGCGCCGGCTGGCCGCGCTTTCGGTCGCGGTCACCGAGGATGCCAAACGCGTCGCGGCCCGGCTTCGTCTGTCCAACGCGGAAGCAAAGGCCCTCGACTCGATGGGCCATCGCTGGTGGCGGCTCGCCAGCAAGGACGACGCGCGGGCGCGGCAGCTTCTCTATCGGCTCGGCGAGGATCCCTACCGCGACCGGCTGATGCTGGCATGGGCGCGCGCAGGCGGCGTCGGCAATGGCGCCGCGCGCTGGCATGACCTCGCAACGTTGCCGCAGCGCTGGAGCGCGCCGAAGTTTCCGCTGCGGGCGGCCGATTTCATCTCCCGCGGCATTGCCGAGGGCCCCGCGCTCGGTCATGTGCTGACGCTTGCGGAAGACGCCTGGCTGGCCGCGGATTTTCCGCTGGATGCATCCGCGGTTGCCGCGATCGCCGATCAGACTGCCGCGCGTTTCACCCGCGATCACCGGCTGTGAATATTCTGGCCGGCTTCGCCGACATTTCGCTCGGCCAACTCGTGCTGGTTGGCGGCATGGCGCTGCTGGCCTCCATCGTCGGCGGCCTTGCCGGCTATGGCACCGGCGCCTTGATGCCGCTGGTGCTGGTGCCGCTGGTCGGCGCCGAGCCCGTGGTGCCGATCATCGCGATATCAGCGATCTTCACCAATATCAGCCGCTTCGTGGCCTATTTCCGCTACGCCGACCGGCGGCGCGCGCTGATCGTGATCGGGGCCGCGGCGCTGACCACCGCGCTCGGCGCCTACGGTTACACGCGGCTCACCGGTGCGGGCGCGGCGCTGGTGATCGGCAGCATGCTGATCCTGAGCGTGCCGCTGCGCCGGTTGGCCAAGAAGCGCGAGATCAGGATTGGCGACACCGGCCTCGGTGCGAGCGCGGTTGGGTATGGCGTGCTGGTCGGGGGCACATCAGGTTCCGGTGTGATCCTGCTGTCGCTGTTGATGGCGTCGGGGCTCGAGGGAGCGGCGGTGATTGCCACCGACGCCGTGATCTCGGTCGCGACCGGCCTCATCAAGATTTCGGTATTCGGCCTGGCCGGCGTCGTCACCGCGCAGGTGCTGGCCTTTGCCCTCCTGATCGGCGCGATCGCTATTCCCGGCGCGTTCCTCGCAAAAGCCTTCGTCGAGCGCATGCCGGTGCATATCCACACCGCGATCCTCGACGCCGCCGTGATGGTCGGCGGCGTGGTCATGATCACGGCGGCGCTGCGGCACTAGAGCTTCGGTTCTGATTGAATCAGAACCGAAGCTCTGGATTCTTGTTTGACGCGTTTTCTTCACGCGAACTGGTACCCACCTCGCTCGAAAACGCTATAGTCGGCTCAATGAGCGATCGACGCCGTGCGGATCGGGAAGCAGTTCAGGCTCGGTATGTTGCGGACGAGCGGCACGCTGCACGAAAAGCCGACGGGGCGATATTTCACCCGGATGCGCTCCATCTGATGCAGCGTCAGGCTGCTGAACGCGCTGACCCGCCCGGCCAGATCATCCAGTTGGGCGTTGATCTCTTTCTCGCGCTCGACGATTTCCCTTTCCTTCGCGGCGTCCCGGTCGCTCCGGGAGGCCCATTGCCGCGCGGCCGCCAGCTTGTTGTGCGCGGCCTCGAAGCAGTAGTGCATCGTCAGGACGTGGTGCTTGGCGCTGTACCAATAGATCCGCTTGGCGTCCTTGCTGTTGGGACCGGCGCAGAGCCGGATGAATGCATCTTTCGGCTTGGTCTTGTCGTCAACACCCCGTTTCTCGGCGATTGCGCAATATTCGCTGTCGGCAATTTCCTTTGCGGGCGTGTCGTCGTCCTCGGCATGCACGTTTCCGAACGCCGGAAAATTGTACTTGTCGGAACAGTCGAAGGCATAGTCGCGCAGCACCTGTCGTGACAGCGGATCGCCATCGACATTATGTTTTTCGGCCGGATCGCGATACGTGTCGCTCGCCCAGTCGATATAGACTTCCGCCTTTCGCGTCAGCACGTCGATATTTTCGCGCAGTGAGATCTGCGCCTTTTCATAACGCTCGGAAATCGCGCGCGCGTTCTTGGTGACGAGCGCCTTGTCGCTTTCGTCCGACCTGTCCCGGACGGCGCGCGTGAAATCGGAATACAGGGCTTGCTGCAGGGCCTGCACTTCGGAGAAGGCCCGTGAGATATCCGTGAACGTGGTGGTCGCCGCCGCCATGTCTTCCTTGGCCTGGCTGCCAACCTTGTCCTGATAGGCGTTGAGGTACTGAAAATAGCCGACCGCAAGGCTGCTCAGCACGGTGACCATCGACAGCCCTTTGACGACGTCGAGCCCGTGATTGAACTTCCAGAGCCACCGCAGCGGGGCGGGGTTCGGTGCATTGTCGTCCGCCTCTGGCGGCGGCTTGTGCGTGTCGTCGTTCGGCATCGGTGAACTCCCAGCCTGGACTTCAACCTTGGACCAACGTCGACACAATCTGGGATTGCCGGCCTCCGCACTGTGAGGCAACTCACATTACACGCGATCGTGTGATGGCTCGCCTGGAGCCCCGTTCCGATGGAATCGGAACGGGGCTCCAGATTTTTGATTTGACGCGTTTTCTTGACGCGAACCGGTCGCCACTTCGCTGGAAAACGCTCTATGCCGACAATGGAACTTCAGCCGCTCTATCAGCGCTCGCGGGGCAACAGTTCCGTCAGCGAGCGGATGATGCGATCGGGCTTCACGGTGGAGTCCGCGGGCAGGCCGTCGCCATGCACGTCGATCCAGATGGCGTAGATGCCGAGCCGCTGCGGCGCCACGACCTCCCATTCCAGATTGTCGCCGATCATCCAGGTCTCGGATGCGGTGACGCCCAGCGTCTGCATGGCGTGGAGATAGGCGCGGTCGTCCGGCTTGCCGAACCCGTGCTCGCCCTCGATCTGGATGTGATCGAAACGGTCGGACAGCGCAAAGCGTTCGACCTTGGCGCGCTGGGCGCCGGCGGCGCCGTTGGTCACCAGCGCCAGCTTGACGCCGCGCGCCTTCAATTCGTCGATGGCGTCGTGCGCGCCGGGGAAGACGAACATTTCCTCTTCGCGGTAGGCGGTGAAGCGGTCGGCGAGCCGTACCGCAAGATCCTCGGGCAACGTGTGGCCGCCTGCGGCAAGGGCGGCAAATCCGCCCGTGACGGTTATGCGCCGCGCCTCATCCAGCTTCAGCCGCCATTCGGCTCCGGCGACCGCCCAGAATTTGCGCGCGGAATCCAGAACTGCGGTGGCAACCTGTTGCGAGGTCAACGGCCCGAACTCGGCGGCGAATTCCGCGGCGACGTTGTGCCAGGCGATCTCGGGGCGGCCATAGGCCGACAGGATGGTGTCGTCCATGTCGATCAGCATGGCACGGGGCAGGTGGGTCATCGTTTCACGGCCATTTCGCTTCCAGCGCTGTCGACCGCGGCGGGCCGTGGTCGATCTGCCGCGAATATCAGATCTCCCGCACGGGGTCCAATTCCAGGAAACGACGTCGCCGGGCTGTGGATGCCGGGCGACGTCGAAATTCGCTCAGGAGGCCTTGTGGTGCTCGCCCTCTTCCTCTTCGTCCTCGTCGTCTTCTTCTTCGTCGTCTTCCTCTTCGTCATCCGTATCGTGCTCGGCGAGGTCAAGTACCGCCAATGGCAGCGTCTCGCGAAAGAGATCGCCTTCATTGCCCATCCACACGCACACGACATTCCCGTCCTTGACTTCCACCACGCTAAGCGGATGGCCGCCCGACTTCAGCATGACGACGTCGCCTGGTTTCAAATCCATGATCTGCTCCTTGTAATGCATGTAATGCATGACGTGATTCGCATCCTAGCGATCGGTCATGACAAGCCGATCATGACAGTCCAATCATGGCCACTTTACCTCCGGTGGCATCGACGAGAGGATGGAATCCACATTGCCGCCGGTTTTCAGCCCGAAGATGGTGCCGCGGTCGTAGAGCAGGTTGAATTCGACATAGCGTCCGCGCCGGATCAGTTGCTCCTCGCGGTCGGCGGCGTTCCAGGGGAGGGCGAAATTGCGCCGGACGAGTTCGGGATAGATTTTCAGGAAGGCGCGGCCGACGTCCTGCGTGAAGGCGAGGTCGGCATCCCAGTCGCCGGAATCGTGCCAGTCGTAGAAAATGCCGCCGATGCCGCGCGCTTCCTTGCGATGCGGCAAGTGGAAATATTCGTCGCACCATTTTTTGTATTTGTCGTAGTCGGCCACATGGTTCGATCCCCCGCAGGCTTCCTTCATCGCCTGATGGAAAGCCTGCGTGTCCGGGTCCTCCTGGGTGCGCCGCCGGTCCAGCACCGGCGTCAGGTCAGCCCCGCCGCCGAACCATGCCTTGGTGGTGACGACGAAGCGGGTGTTCATATGCACGGCCGGTACATGCGGATTCCGCAGGTGAGCGATCAGCGAAATGCCTGACGCCCAGAACCGGGGATCGTCGGCCGCGCCCGGAATTTGCGCACGGAATTCGGGCGCGAACTCGCCATGCACGGTGGAACAGTGCACGCCGACCTTTTCGAACAGCCGCCCACGCATTATCGACATCACGCCGCCGCCGCCGGGCTTGCCGGTGTGGTCGGTGCGGTCCCAGGGCGTGCGCACGAAGCGTCCGGCGTCGCCGGGATAGAGCGAAGCCGGCGCATCGTCTTCCAGCCGCTCGAACGCCGCGCAGATGTCGTTGCGCAAGGCTTCGAACCAGGCTCTCGCGCGCGTCTTGCGGTCTTCGATGACGGACATATCCATGGGCATTCCCTGACGTTACTTTTCGTCATTGCGAGCGAAGCGAAGCAATCCATCGTGCCACAAAAAGAATGGATTGCTTCGTCGCTTCGCTCCTCGCAATGACGGTAAGATGTATTCTTAGCCCTGCGGCCCGAAATACGTGCAGCTCTCGTTGCAACTGTCGCGGTGAACGCTGACGCGGGTGATCTTGCCGGCGGGCTGGACCCGTTCGAAGATGTAGCGCGAGATATTTTCCAGCGTCGGCGCTCCCAGCGCCTCGACCTTGTTCAGGAACTTGTGGTCGAGGGTCTTGCGGACCTCTTCCATGCTGCGTTCGAGCAGGCCGAGATCCAGCACCATGCCGGTGGCGGGATCGGGCGTGCCGCGCACGCTCACCTCGGCGCGAAACGAGTGGCCGTGAATTTCCTCGCTGTCCGCGCCGAAGGTCGTCCCCTTCAGCGAATGCGCGGCTTCGAAGCGAAATGATTTCGTCAGTTCCCACATCTTGAAAATCTGGTTCCTATCTGATGCCGAGTGTCTTGTGTGTCTGCAGGCTGAGCCGCCATTGCGGATGGCGCAGGCAATAGTCGACCGTGCGCGCGGTGTTTTCGATCACGTCGGGTCCGTCCATCGGCTGCAGCGAAAAACGTTCGAAATCGAGCCCCGCAAAATCTTCCGGCGCGGCGCCGGCCTGCGGATAGACCAGCTTCAATTCGTGGCCGCGGCGCACCACAAGCCCGGCGCCGGCCTTCGGGCTGACGCAGACCCAGTCCATCCCGCCGGGCGGTTCGATCGTCCCGTTGGTCTCGATGCCGATGGCGAAGCCGCGCGCATGCAGCGCATCGATGAAGGGGGGATCGACCTGCAGCAGGGGCTCGCCGCCGGTCAGGACCACATAGCGGTTGGTATTCTCGCCGGTCCATTGCCCGGCGATGATTTCGGCGAGTTCGTCCGCCGTGGCGTAGCGGCCGCCCAGCGTGCCGTCGGTACCGACAAAGTCGGTATCGCAGAACTTGCAGGTGGCGCCGGCGCGGTCCTGTTCGCGGCCGCTCCAGAGGTTGCAGCCGGAAAAACGGCAAAACACCGCCGCGCGGCCGGCATGCGCGCCTTCGCCCTGCAAGGTCAGGAATATCTCTTTGACCGCGTAGCTCACACCTTCTCCTTGGAACCAATCTCGCCCGCCATCGGGTGATCCGTCTGCCGCAGCGCTTCTCCCAATGCCATAGCGGCCGCCATGGCCACATTGAGCGAGCGCAAGCCCGGCCTGATCGGGATTACCAGCCGCGCATCGGCGACGGATGCGACCTCATCGGTAACCCCTGCCGATTCGCGGCCGAACAGCAGGACATCGTCGCTCTGGTAGCGGAAATCCAGATAGGAGCCGGCCCCCTTGGTCGTAAACAGCACCAGCCGGGACCCGGTTTCGTTACGCCATTGCTGGAATTTTGACCATGAGTCATGGCGGGTAATAGCCACGTGATCGAGGTAGTCCATTCCCGCCCGGCGGAAATGCCGGTCCGAGATCGGAAAGCCAGCCGGCTCGATGATATGGGCGGCCGCGCCCAGGCACGCGCACAGGCGCAGAATCGTCCCGGTGTTCTGGGGGATATCAGGCTGGAAAAGGGCGATGTGCATGGTGTCGAGGCTTCGGAAACGCGGGTGAAATGTATTGAATAAATCACGGCCGGGCGCGGATTTAGTGCATTGCACGCTTGCGAGCCGATAGCGGGCTTGCGCTCTTACGGCAAGGGTGCCAATAGAACGATTCTGGACTGCTTGTTCCGCCGGATTGGGGGAGGAAAAGCGGTTTTTCTGCCGCCGCGGGGGCCGCGGGCGCCGGCAGCCTCTTCAGGTCGCGCTTTTGGCGCCTCCGGGGCGGTTCCGCTGGCTGCAGATAAGAAAGGGCTTGGAATCGTGACGACAGCGTCTTCGGCGGACCATCCGACACGCCGTGATTTCCTTTTTGTTGCAACGGGAGCCGTCGCCGCCGTAGGCGCGGCTGCCACGGTATGGCCGCTGGTTTCCCAGATGAACCCGGATGCCTCGACGATCGCGGCCGGCGCGCCGATCGAGGTCGACCTGACCCCGATCGCCGAAGGACAGGACATCAAGGTGTTCTGGCGCGGCAAGCCGATCTACATCAGCCACCGGACCAAGAAGCAGATCGATGAGGCCCGCAAGGTGCCGGTAGCGAGCCTGCCCGATCCGCAGAGCGACGAGGCGCGCGTCAAGCCGGGCCATGATCAGTGGCTGGTCGTAGTCGGCATTTGCACGCATCTCGGCTGTATCCCGATCGCCCATGAGGGCGCTTACGACGGCTTCTTCTGCCCCTGCCACGGTTCGGTGTACGACACCTCGGGCCGCATCCGTCAGGGACCCGCGCCGAGCAACCTGCCGGTGCCGCCCTACGCATTCGTTTCCGACACCAAAATCCAGATCGGCTAAGGGCTCGGACGCCCGTCCGAGACCTCTTAATCCGTCGCGTCGTTTTACTTCCTCAGGATCGCATCAATGAGCGGACCATCCGATTTCCAGCCGACCAATCCCGCCTTGAAGTGGATCGAACGGCGCCTCCCGATCATGGGACTCATGCACTCCTCGTTCGTGGCGTATCCGACGCCGCGTAACCTGAACTACTGGTGGACCTTCGGCGCCATCCTTTCGATGATGCTGGGGGTACAGATCCTGACCGGCGTGATCCTGGCGATGCACTACACGCCGCACGCCGATCTCGCGTTCAAATCGGTCGAACTGATCGTCCGCGACGTCAACTACGGCTGGCTGCTGCGCAACATCCACGCCTGCGGCGCCTCGATGTTCTTCTTCGCCGTCTACATCCACATGTTCCGCGGCCTCTATTACGGGTCGTACAAGGAGCCGCGTGAAGTGCTGTGGATCCTTGGCGTCATCATCTATCTCCTGATGATGGCGACCGGCTTCATGGGCTATGTGCTGCCGTGGGGCCAGATGAGCTTCTGGGGCGCGACCGTCATCACCAACCTGTTCTCGGCCGTGCCGTATTTCGGCGAGAGCATCGTGACGCTGCTGTGGGGAGGCTATTCCGTCGGCAATCCGACGCTGAACCGCTTCTTCTCGCTGCATTACCTGCTGCCGTTCGTGATCGCGGGCGTCGTCGTGCTGCACATCTGGGCGCTGCACGTCGCGGGCCAGAACAATCCGGCCGGCGTCGAGCCGAAGACCGAAAAGGACACGGTGCCGTTCACGCCTTACGCGACCATGAAGGACATGTTCGGCGTCTCCTGCTTCATGCTGTTCTTCGCATGGTTCATCTTCTATATGCCGAACTATCTCGGCGACGCCGAGAACTACATTCCGGCCAACCCCGCTGTAACGCCCGCGCACATCGTGCCGGAATGGTACTATCTGCCGTTCTACGCGATCCTGCGCTCGATCCCGAACAAACTCGCCGGCGTCGTCGCGATGTTTGGCGCGATCCTCATTCTGGCGTTCCTGCCCTGGCTCGATAGCGCCAAGACGCGCTCATCGAAGTATCGTCCGCTGGCCAAGCAGTTCTTCTGGGTCTTCGTCGTGGTCTGCATCGGGCTCGGCTATCTCGGCGCCCAGCCGCCGGAAGGCATCTACGTCATCGTGGGCCGCATCCTGACCTTCCTCTACTTCGCCTACTTCCTGATCCTGTTGCCGCTGCTCTCCCGGATCGAGACGCCGCGTCCGGTGCCTAACTCGATCGCCGACGACGTGCTCGCGAAGTCGGGCGGCAAGGCTGCGCCGATGGTATCGAGCGTGATTGCCCTGATGGTCGCCGGCGGCTTGCTGTTGGGCGGCGCCGAGAGCGCCCGCGCTGCCGAAGGTGGCCCCAAACCGCCGGCGCAGAAATGGTCGTTCGCCGGCCCCGTCGGCAAGTTCGACCGTGGCGCATTGCAGCGCGGCCTGAAGGTCTACAAGGAAGTCTGCTCTTCCTGCCACGGCCTGTCCTTTGTCGCGTTCCGCAACCTCGCCGAACCCGGCGGTCCCGGTTATTCCGTGGCGCAGGCTGCGGCGTTCGCCTCCGAATACAAGGTCAAGGACGGCCCGAACGATCAGGGCGATATGTTCGAGCGGCCGGGCCGGCCCGCCGACTATTTCCCGTCGCCGTTCCCGAACGAGCAGGCGGCGCGCGTGGCCAATGGCGGCGCCTTTCCGCCGGACCTGTCGCTGATCACCAAGGCGCGTTCCTACGGCCGCGGCTTCCCGCTGTTCCTGATCGACTTCTTCACCCAGTATCAGGAGCAGGGCCCGGACTACGTGGCTGCGCTGCTGCAGGGCTATGAGGACAAGCCGCCGGCCGGCTTCAATCTGCCGGAAGGCTCCTACTACAACAGGTATTTCCCCGGCCACGCCATCAAGATGCCGAAGCCGCTCAACGACGGCCAGGTCACCTATGATGACGGCTCGCCGGCAACCATCGCGCAATACGCCAAGGACGTCACCACGTTCCTGATGTGGGCCGCGGAGCCGCACATGGAGGCGCGCAAGCAGCTCGGCCTGCAGGTGTTCGTGTTCCTGATCCTGCTCACCGGCCTGCTGTACTTCACCAAGAAGAAGATCTGGGCCAACGCCCACTGATCCCGCGTCTTGTGAATTTCGGAAAAGCCCCTGCGGGGGCTTTTTTGTTGCCTGAATGAGCGCGAGGGCGGGAGAAGCAACCGATTGCTTCCCGCGCGCTGCGCGGCCAAAATAGACGCCAACCAGCCAGAAATCATTGCGGAGGAACCCATGGGTACCAGCATCATCTTCAAGCGGCCGGACGGCAAGGATGCCAGCGGCTATCTCGCCAATGCAGCGCGCGGCAATGCGCCGGGCGTGGTCGTGATCCAGGAATGGTGGGGGCTGCAGGACCAGATCAAGGGCCTGTGCGACCGCTTCGCGGTGGCGGGCTTCGACGCGCTGGCGCCCGATCTCTACAACGGCACGGTGGTGCCGTATCACGACACGGATGCGGCCGGCAAAGAGATGAACTCGCTGGATTTCATGGACGCCACCACGCAGACCGTGCGCGGCGCCGCACAATATCTGTCGCGCAACGGCGCCAAGGTCGGGTTGACCGGCTTCTGCCTCGGCGGCGCGGTGACCATCATCGGCGCCACCAAAATTCCGGAGCTCGCGGCCGGCGTGGTGTTCTACGGCATTCCGCCGGAGCAGGCGGCCAAGCCCGCGGATGTGAAGATTCCGCTGCAGGCCCATTTCGCCAACAAGGACGACTGGTGCACGCCGCAGGTGGTCGATGCCTTTGAGCAGGGCATGAAGGCCGCCGGCAAGTCGCTCGAGCTTTTCCGCTATGACGCCGAGCACGCCTTCGTCAACGAGCAGCGGCAATCCGTGCATGACCGGCAGGCCGCCGAACTGGCCTGGGGCAGGGCGACGGAATTTTTCAAGAAGCATCTGGGCTGAGATGTTTCCTCGTCATTGCGAGCGCAGCGAAGCAATCCATGTTTTCACTTGCGGCGAGATGGATTGCTTCGTCGCTTCGCTCCCTTGCGCAAACGCTTCGCGTTTGTCGCGGGCAATGACAGGGGAGTAGGCGATGCCGGCCGGCATCAGCCACCCCGGTCTCGGCTACGCGACGTTTTGCGCGATCAAGTTCGCAGGCTACACGGCCGCGGCGCATTTCCTGTCGATGAGCTACAACCGCGACGACCTCGCCTCCTGGAAGGTCGGCGCAGTCCGCACGTTGATCGGTATGGTGGCAGGGGGCGGCTATTTCGGGCTGTGGTACCTGATGCAACGCACGGGGCATGCGCCGGGCGGGATACACGGCGGGTTCCCGCTTCTCTATCTCGCAGGCCTGTTGCCGGTGCGGATAGCCGAATGGTGGCTCCTGATCTGGCTGTTCTACGATCGCAAGCTGCGCGAGCCCGCCAAGGGCTGGCGCATGGTGTGGATCGGCACGATATGGTCTTATGTCCTGGATGCGCCGGCCATCGCCGGCTTCATCGCGACGGCAGGCTTCTGGGTTTGCTGACAACTCGCTGTGCGGCATGGCCGACTGAGGAATGAGAATGAAAATCTTTTGCACGGGCGCGTCGGGCTATATCGGTGGATCGGTTGCAGCCCATCTCATCGCCGCCGGACATCAAGTGACCGGCCTGGTGCGCTCTCCCGAGAAAGCCGAGGCGGTTCGCGCGCGAGGCATCCAGCCTGTGTTGGGCACGCTCGATGACGGGAAAATTCTGGCGCAGGCGGCGCAGGCCGCCGACGTCGTCGTCAACGCGGCGAGCGCCGATCACAAAGGCGCGGTCGAGAGCCTGCTTGGTGCGCTCGCCGGAAGCGGCAAAGCGTTCATCCACACATCGGGATCGAGCATTGTCGGCACGCGCGCCAAAGGCGAACGGTCAGATGCGATCTTCGACGAAGACACGCCGATCACGCCATCGGCTGCGCGCGTGGCGCGGGTCGCGTTGAACGAGTTCATTCTCTCACACCGCGACAAGGGTTGCCGGCCGGTCATCATCTGCCCGAGCCTGATCTACGGCCTCGGCCTTGGCGCCAATCCGGACAGCGTGCAGGTGCCGTTGCTGATCAAGCTCGCCCGGAAGCGCGGCAATGCGGCCCATGCCGGACCGGGCGAGAACATCTGGTCGAATGTGCATATCGACGATCTCGTGACGCTCTACGCGCTTGCGATCGAGAAGGCGCCGGCAGGCAGCTTCTATTTCGCCGAGAACGGCGAGAATTCGATGCGCGAAGCCTGCGAGGCGATCAACCGCATGCTGGGTTTTGCGGGACCGCCGATGGCGATGTCGATGGCAGAAGCCGCCGCCGAATGGGGCGAGGGAACGACAGAGGATACGATGGCATCCAACAGCAGAGTGCGCGCGAAGCGCGCGCGGCAGACTTGGCTGGCAGCCGAACGCGCGCGGATTGATCGAAGAGATCGAGCAGGGATGTTATCGGCAATAGGTTTCCCGTCGTCCCTGCGAAAGCAGGGACCCATACGCCGCGGCCTAACGTTTTAGGAAATGCTGTTCGACGGTTTCGCGCAACAACAACTCCCTGTGGTTATGGGTCCCTGCGCCCGTGCGCAATTGCGCACTAAGCAGGGACGACACCGATTGTTGTGCGCTATCTTGTTCTTACCGCTAACTCTTCTCGCGCACCCCGTCCCACCACGCGCACGTGCCCGACATCAGCTTGTAATTGCCTTCCATCACCTGCACCGGCGCGCGCAATCCTGACGCCGCCGCGCGCATGCGCATCTCGCGTGCGACCTCGCGGTCTTCGGGCGGCAGCCAGACCCGTTCATGT
>CAWBQP010000005.1:0-66975 GCA_963790735.1 uncultured Alphaproteobacteria bacterium
CGGCAGACCGTGCCGTGGGACGAGTTTTCCGGCCGGCTCGAGGCCGTCGAACGGGTCGAAATCCGCTCCCGGGTCGCAGGCGCGATTCAGGAAATTCATTTCACGGAAGGTGCGCTTGTCAAACAGGGCGACCTGTTGATCCTGATCGATCCCTCGCTGTATGCGGCGGATGTGGCGCGCGCCGAAGGCCAGGTGGCCGCGGCCAAGGCGCGCCTGATCCTGACCAAGAGCGATTTCGATCGCGGCCAGCAATTGACGGATTCGCGCACGATCTCGCAACGCGACTTTGACGGTCGCGTCAACGCCTACCGCGAGGCCGAAGCCAATCTGAAGGCGGCCGAGGCAGCGCTGCAAACGGCACAACTCAATCTCGGCTATACCGAAGTACGGGCGCCGGTCGCCGGACGGGTCGGCAAGCTGGAGATCACCGTCGGCAACCTGATCGCCGCCGGACCTGGCACGCCCGTTTTGACCACGCTGGTCTCGGTCAATCCGATTTATGCCAGCTTCAATGCCGATGAGCAGGTGGTGACGCGGGCATTGCGGACGCTGGCGGATGAATCGGCGCCGTCCGATATCGGACGCATCCCGGTCCAGATGGGGACCGGCACCACCGACGGCACCCCGTACAAGGGGAAGATGCAGCTGATCGACAACCAGGTCGACGCGCGCAGCGGCACCGTGCGGGTGCGTGCGGTGTTCGACAACGCCGACGGCAGGCTGATGCCGGGCCAGTTCGCGCGGCTGCTGATGGGACAGCCCAAAGCCGAGCCGGTGTTGCTGATCAGCGAACGCGCCGTCGGCACCGACCAGAACAAGAAATTCGTGATGGTCGTCGACAAGGACAGCAAGGCGCAATATCGCGAAGTTGCGCTCGGCGGATCGATCGAAGGCATGCGCGTGGTGACCGGCGGGCTAAACGCCGGCGAACGCATCGTGGTCAAGGGACTGCAGCGTGTGCGTCCCGGCGCGCTGGTCGCACCTGAGATGGTGGCGATGGGTTTTGCGTCTTCCGCGACCGAGGTGGCGCAGCGCTAGCCATCCGATCCCGGTGCTCTTACGAGAGCACCGGACAAATAATCAAAAACGACAAAGTTTAAATTAGTGCGGCCGACCACGGGCGGCCGCACCGGGACCCTTGCGCTTCGCAGTCCTGATATCAGCGAGACAGTGTCATGAACTTTTCCAGATTTTTCATCGATCGGCCGATCTTCGCGGGCGTGCTGTCGACCCTGATCTTCGTGGCGGGACTGCTGTCGCTGCCGGCGCTGCCGATCTCGGAATATCCGGAAGTGGCGCCGCCGACGGTGGTGGTGCGCGCGCAATATCCGGGCGCCAACCCCAAGGTGATCGCCGAGACGGTATCGACGCCGATCGAGGAGCAGATCAACGGGGTCGAAGGCATGCTCTATATGAGCAGCCAGGCCACCACCGACGGATTGATGACGCTCAACGTGACGTTCCGGCTCGGCACCGATCCGGACAAGGCCCAGCAACTGGTGCAAAATCGGGTGGCGCAGGCCGAGCCGCGATTGCCGAGCGAGGTCCGCACCCTCGGCATCACCACGATCAAGAGCGCGCCCGACCTCACCATGGTGGTGCATCTGCTGTCGCCGAACGGTCGCTACGACATGACCTATTTGCGCAACTATGCCGTGCTCAACGTCAAGGACCGGCTGGCGCGCATCGAAGGCGTCGGCCAGGTGCAGTTGTTCGGCTCCGGCGACTATTCGATGCGGGTCTGGCTCGATCCGCAGAAGGTCGCCGAGCGCGGGCTTTCGGCCGCCGACGTGGTGCGCGAGATCCGGGCCCAGAACGTCCAGGCGGCGGCGGGTGTCGTCGGGGCTTCGCCAAGCGAGGCCGGGCTCGACTTGCAACTCTCCATCAACGCGCAGGGGCGGCTGCAGACCGAGCAGGAGTTCGGCGAAATCATCGTCAAGAACGGCGCCAATGGCGAAGTCACAAGGCTGCGCGATATCGCCCGGATCGAGCTTGGCGCCGCGGACTATTCGCTGCGCTCGCTGCTGGACAACAAATCAGCGGTCGCGGTGCCGATCTTCCAGTCGCCGGGCTCCAATGCGATCAAGATTTCCGACAGCGTCCGCAAGATGATGGTCGAGCTGAAGGCGAACATGCCGGACGGCATGGACTACAGCATCGTCTACGACCCCACGCAATTCGTTCGCGCCTCGATCGAGGCGGTGGTGCACACGTTGCTGGAAGCCGTGGCCCTGGTCGTGCTGGTGGTCATCCTGTTCCTGCAGACCTGGCGCGCGTCGATCATTCCGCTGATCGCGGTGCCGGTTTCCATCATCGGCACCTTTGCCGTCATGCATGTGTTTGGCTTCTCGATCAACGCGCTGACCCTGTTCGGGCTGGTGCTGGCGATCGGCATCGTCGTCGATGACGCCATCGTCGTGGTCGAGAACGTCGAGCGCAACATCGAGCAGGGGCTGACGCCAAAGGAGGCGGCCTATCAAGCGATGCAGGAAGTCACCGGGCCGATCATCGCGATCGCGCTGGTGCTGATCGCGGTGTTCGTGCCGCTGGCGTTCATTACCGGATTGACCGGCCAGTTCTACAAGCAGTTCGCGCTGACGGTGGCGATCTCGACGGTGATTTCCGCGTTCAATTCGCTGACGCTGTCGCCGGCGCTGGCGGCCGTGCTGCTGAAATCCCACGACGCACCAAAGGACGCGCTGACCCGCGGCATGGATCGCGTGCTCGGCTGGTTCTTCCTGCGCTTTAACCGCTTCTTTCACCGCAGTTCCGAAGCCTACGGGCACGGCGTCAAACGGGTGATCTCGCGCCGGGCCATCGTGATGGTCGGCTATGTCGCACTGATCGGCGTCACCTTTGGGCTGTTCAAGGCGGTGCCCGGTGGCTTTGTCCCCGGCCAGGACAAGCAATATCTGGTCGGCTTCGCGCAACTGCCCGACGGGGCGACGCTCGACCGCACCGAAGAGGTGATCCGCCGCATGGGTGATATCGCCTTGAAGCTGCCGGGCGTCGAAAGCGCCGTGGCGTTTCCCGGCCTCTCGATCAACGGCTTCACCAACAGCTCGAACTCGGGGATCGTGTTCGTCACGTTGAAGCCTTTCGAAGAGCGCAAGGCGGCCAGTCTCAGCGCGGGCGCCATCGCTGCCCAGCTCAACGGCAAATTTTCCGCAATCCAGGAAGCCTTCATTGCGATGTTCCCGCCGCCTCCGGTGGCGGGGCTCGGCACCATCGGCGGCTTCAAGCTGCAAATCGAGGATCGCGCCGGGCTTGGCTATGAAGCGCTCAACGACGCCACCAAGGCGTTCATCGCCAAGGCTCAGGCTGCGCCACAACTGGCCGGGCTGTTCTCCAGCTATCAGGTCAACGTGCCGCAGCTTTATGCCGATATCGACCGCACCCGGGCGCGGCAGCTCAGCGTGCCCGTGACCAGCGTGTTCGATACCATGCAGATCTATCTCGGCTCGCTCTACGTCAACGACTTCAACAAGTTCGGCCGCACCTATTCGGTGCGGGTGCAGGCGGATGCGAAATTCCGCGCCCGCGCCGACGATGTCGGGCTGTTGAAGGTGCGCTCCGACACCGGCGAGATGGTGCCGCTGTCGGCACTGCTGAAGATCAAGGAAAGCGCCGGGCCGGAGCGCGCCATGCGCTACAACGGCTTCCTCACCGCCGACCTCAATGGCGGTGCGGCGCCCGGCTATTCGACCGGGCAGGCCCAGGACGCGGTGGAGAAGATCGCGGCAGAGACCTTTCCAAAGGGCATCGCGTTCGAGTGGACCGACCTGACGTATCAGGAAATCATTGCGGGCAATTCGTCGCTGGTGGTGTTTCCGGTGGCGCTGCTGCTGGTCTTCCTGGTGCTCGCCGCGCAATACGAGAGCCTGACGCTGCCGCTGTCGATCATCATGATCGTGCCGATGGGATTGCTGGCGGCGATGCTCGGCGTCTGGCTGACCAAGGGCGACAACAACGTGTTCACCCAGATTGGCTTGATCGTTCTGGTGGGACTGTCGGCCAAGAATGCCATCCTGATCGTGGAGTTTGCGCGCGAGCTGGAATTCGCCGGGCGCACGCCGGTGCAGGCCGCGATCGAAGCCAGCCGGTTGCGGCTGCGGCCGATCCTGATGACGTCGCTGGCCTTCGTCATGGGCGTGGTACCGCTGGTGATCTCCACCGGCGCAGGTTCCGAGATGCGTCATGCGATGGGAGTTGCGGTGTTTTCAGGCATGATCGGCGTCACGGCATTCGGCATCTTCTTCACGCCGATGTTCTACGTGCTGCTGCGTGCCTTGGCCGGCAACCGGCCGCTGACGCAGCATGGCGAGGCATCGGTCGGAAATATCGCGCATACTCCGGCCGAGTGATTATTATCATGGCCGGGCGTAGCCGTCTGAAGGACGGCGTCGCTTACGCTCGCCTATGCCCGGCCATGACGGCGATTACCCGTTACGGCAACGTGTAGGCGGTCTTGACCGTCGTATAGAACTCGGCGGCGTAGCGGCCCTGTTCGCGGGCACCGAAGCTGGAGCCCTTTCGGCCGCCGAACGGCACATGGTAATCGACGCCGGCGATCGGCAGGTTCACCATCACCATGCCCGCTTCGGAATTGCGCTTGTAGTCGCTGGCGTATTTCAGGCTGGTGGTGCAGATGCCGGATGACAGGCCGAACTCGGTGTCGTTCGCGGTCGCCAGCGCTTCGGCATAATCCTTGACCCGGATGACCGCCGCCACCGGCCCAAAGATCTCCTCGCGCGCGATCCGCATCTTGTTGCTCACATCGGTGAAAAGCGCCGGCTGCAGATAGAAGCCGGGCGCCTCGCGGTTGAGCCGCTCGCCGCCGAAGGCGAGCTTGGCGCCTTCGTCCTTGCCGATCGCGATATATTTGAGATCCTGATCGAGCTGGCTCTGATCGACGACGGGGCCGATATCGGTGCCGGCCTTGACGGCGTCATCGACCTTCAGGCCGCGCATCCGCTCGGTCAGGGCCTCGACGAATTTGTCGTGGATCCCGGCGGTGACGATCAGCCGTGACGCCGCCGTGCAGCGCTGCCCGGTGGAAAAGAACGCGCTGTTGGCGGCGCATTCCACCGCGACCTTCAGGTCCGCATCGTCCAGCACGACCAGCGGGTTTTTGCCGCCCATTTCGAGCTGAAACTTTTTCATCGGCCGCGAGGCGATGCAGGCCGCCGCGACCTTCTGGCCGGTAGCCACCGACCCCGTAAAGCTGATGGCGGCGACGTCGGGATGCTCCAGCAGGACCGCGCCGACTTCCGAGCCACGCCCGATCACGAGGTTGAGCACGCCCTTGGGCAGGCCGGCGCGGTGCAGGATATCGACCAGCGCCCAGGTCGAGCCGGGTACGAGGTCCGCAGGCTTGATCACCACGGTATTGCCATAAGCCAAAGCCGGCGCGATCTTCCAGGCCGGGATCGCGATCGGAAAATTCCACGGCGTGATCAGGCCGACAACGCCCAGCGCCTCGCGCGTGATCTCGATGTCGATGCCGGGGCGCACGGACGCAAGTTTCTCACCCGCCATCCGCAGACATTCGCCGGCAAAGAACGCAAAGATCTGTCCGGCGCGCGCGACCTCGCCGACGCCTTCCGGCAGCGTCTTGCCTTCCTCGCGCGACAGCAGGCGGCCCAACTCATCCTTGCGTGCCAGGATTTCGTCCGATGCCTTCTTCAGGATGTCGTAGCGCGCTTGCGGCGTTGATCGCGACCAGGCCGGGAATGCCGCCTTTGCGGCGGCAATCGCCGCCTCCGCCTGCGCGCGCGTACCGCGCACGGCTTCGCCGACGATGTCCTTGGTGTCGGATGGATTGACGTTGGGCGCGCGGGCGCCATCGGACAGCCATTCGCCGTCGATCAGATTGTTGAACATCAGCATGATGTGGACTCGCTGTTAGAGAAAAACGCCTTCAGTGCCAGCCGGCGGCATATTATCGCCCGTTTGCCTTGCGCCAAGCCGCAAAATCCTTTGGCGTCTGCTCGTCGGTTGCGGGATAGAGGCCGAGGATCGAGCGGCCCTTGCGCACTTCCTCTGTAACAAAATCCTCGAACGCGGTCATCTCGACCGCTTCATCCGCAATTTCGTCGGCCAGGTGCGCCGGGATCACGATGACGCCGTCGCTGTCGCCGAGAATAACGTCGCCGGGGAACACCGGCGCGTCGCCGCAGCCGATCGGGACGTTGATCTCGATCGCCTGGTGCAGCGTCAGGTTGGTCGGCGCGCTCGGGCGTTGGTGATAGGCGGGGAAGCCGAGAGCTGCGATTTCAGCCGGAATCGCGAAAACCGCCGTCGGTGATCACGCCGGCGCAGCCGCGCTGCATCAGCCGCGTCACCAGGATGGCGCCGGCGGACGCGGCGCGCGCGTCCTTGCGGCTGTCCATCACCAGCACCGCGCCGGGCGGGCAATCCTCGATCGCCTTGCGCTGCGGATGGGCGCGATCACGGAACACGTCGATCTTGTTGAGGTCCTCGCGCGCCGGCATGTAGCGCAGCGTAAAGGCTTCGCCGACCAGCACCGGCTGGTCGGGGCCGAGCGGGTGCACGTCCTGGATCATCTGGATGCGGAAAGCCGCGCTTGAACAGCGCGGTGGCGACGGTGGCGGTCGAGACGGTCTTGAGTTTGTTGCGGGTGGCGTCGCTCAGTTTTGTCATGGTGCTTTGCATTCCTTTCATCCGTCATTCCGGGGCGATGCGGAGCATCGAACCCGGAATCTCCGAGGTTCCGGGTTCAAGGCTTCGCCTTGCCCCGGAACGACGGTCAGTAAATCGACGGCTCGTCGACCGGCTTGCCAAACCCCGTCTCCAGGAAATCGAAGTCGCAGCCTTCATTGGCCTGCTTGATGTGGCGGGTGAACATCCAGCCATAGCCGCGCTCGTAGCGCGGCTCCGGCGCCTTCCATGCGGCGCGGCGTTTTGCCAGTTCGGCTTCCGGCACATCGAGGTTGATGGTGCGGGCGTTGACATCAAGCGAGATCATGTCGCCGTTGCGCACCAGCGCCAGCGGCCCGCCGATATAGGACTCCGGCGAGACATGCAGGATGCAGGCGCCGTAGCTGGTGCCGCTCATGCGCGCGTCCGACAGCCGCACCATGTCGCGCACGCCCTGCTTCACCAGCTTGGTCGGGATCGGCAGCATGCCCCATTCCGGCATGCCGGGCCCACCCTGCGGTCCGGCATTGCGCAGGATCAGCACGTGATCGGCGGTGACATCGAGATTGGGATCGTCGATCGCCTTCTTCATCGAGGGATAATCGTCGAACACCAGCGCCGGGCCGGTATGCTTGAGGAAGCGCGGCTCGCAGGCGCTCGGCTTGATCACGCAGCCGTCCGGCGCGAGATTGCCCTTGAGCACGGCGAGCGCGCCCTCGGCATAGATCGGGTCCTTCACGGTGCGAATGACGTCGTCATTGTAGACTTCGGCGCGCGCGATGTTGTCGCCGAGCGTCTGGCCGGTCACCGTCATGACGTCGAGATGCAGATGCTCCTTGATGCGGCTCATCAGGCCCGGCAGGCCGCCGGCATAGAAGAAATCCTCCATCAGATATTTGTCGCCGCTCGGCCGCACATTGGCGATCACGGGCACCTTGCGGCTGGCCGTTCTCGAAATCGTCGAGCCCGATATCCTGGCCGGCGCGGCGGGCCTGCGCGATCAGATGGATGATCGCATTGGTCGAGCAGCCCATCGCCATCGCGACCGTGATCGCGTTCTCGAACGCCTTGCGGGTCTGGATCTTGCCCGGCGTCAGATCCTCCCACACCATCTCGACGATGCGGCGGCCGCATTCCGACGCCATGCGGATGTGGCCGGCATCGGCGGCGGGAATCGAGGACGCGCCCGGCAGCGTCATGCCGATCGATTCCGCGATCGCCGTCATGGTGGAGGCCGTGCCCATGGTCATGCAGGTGCCGTAGCTGCGCGCGATGCCGGCTTCGACGTCGACCCAGTCCTTGTCGGAGATTTTGCCGGCGCGGCGCTCGTCCCAGTATTTCCAGGCATCCGAGCCCGAGCCCAGCGTCTTGCCCTTCCAGTTGCCGCGCAGCATCGGCCCGGCCGGCAGATAGATCGTCGGCAGGCCCATGCTGGTGGCGCCCAACAGAAGGCCGGGCGTGGTCTTGTCGCAGCCGCCCATCAGCACCACGCCGTCGACGGGATGGCCGCGCAGCAATTCCTCGGCGTCCATCGCCAGCATGTTGCGGTAGAGCATGGTGGTCGGCTTCAGGAACGATTCCGACAGCGACAGCGCCGGCAGCTCCATCGGAAAACCGCCCGCCATCAGGATGCCGCGCTTGACGTCGTCGACGCGCGATCTTGAAATGCATGTGGCAGGGCTGCGCGTCCGACCAGGTGTTGAGGATCGCGATGACCGGCCGGCCCTTCCACTCCTCCGGCGCGTAGCCCATCTGCATCGCGCGCGAGCGGTGGCCGAAGGCGCGGAGATCGTCGGGCGCGAACCAGCGCGCGCTGCGGAGGTCGTCGGGGTTCTTGTTCTTGCGTCATGACTGCGTGCCCCATTTCTGGACGGTGTTGCGCTCGATGGTGCGGAAGATCAGGTTCTCGACGATCAGGCCGATCACGATCACCGTCAACAGGCCGGCGAACACCGCGGGAATGTCCAGAAGATTGCGGTTCTCGAAGATGAACCAGCCGAGGCCGCCCTGCCCCGACGACACGCCGAATACGAGTTCGGCGGCGATCAGCGTGCGCCAGGCGAACGCCCAGCCGATCTTCAGGCCGGTCAGGATCGAGCCGAACGCCGCCGGGATCAGAATCCGCGCGACATAAGGCAGGCCGCGCAGGCCGTAATTGCGGCCGACCATGCGCAGCGTGTTCGACACGCTCTTGAAGCCGGAATGGGTGTTGAGCGCGACCGGCCACAGCACCGAATGGATCAGCACGAAAACCAGACTGCCATTGCCGAGCCCGAACCAGATCAGCGCCAGCGGCAGCAGCGCGATCGCCGGCAGCGGATTGAACATCGCGGTGACGGTTTCGAGGAAGTCGGTGCCGATCCGGGTCGAGATCGCAAGGATGGTGAAGATCGCCGCCAGCGCGATGCCGGCGGCATAGCCCATGAACAGCACTTTCAGCGACGCCCAGGCCCGCATCGGAATGGTGCCGTCGCGCACCTTGTCGAACATCGTCAAGATCGTGTCGTGAAAGGTCGGAAACAGCAGCGGATTGTTGAGGAAGGTGCCGTAGGTCTCCCAGGCGGCCGCGAGAAAGATGATGATCACCGTCTTGCGGACAAAGCCGTCGTTCCACAGCAGCTCCAGCACGGTGAGCTTGCGCTCGACTTCGGCCGGCACGGCCGCGTTCAGGTCAGCGGTATCGCGCAGCAGGATTCTTGCTTCACCCATGGTGCGCTCCCCTAATGTGCCGTGACGGCGTCGGCGAACAGCAGATCGTGGATCTGCTTCTCCAGCCGCGCGGCGCTGCCGTCCTCGCTGGAGACCTGGTCGACATCGACGACCTCGGCCTTGACGCGGCCGGGATGCGGCGACAGCAGCAGGATGCGGTTGCCGATCTTGATCGCTTCCGCGATCGAATGGGTGACGAACAGCACGGTGAATTTGGTTTCCGCCCAGAGCTGCAGCAGCTCGTCCTGGCAGGTGCGCCGCGTCAGCGCGTCGAGCGCGGCGAACGGCTCGTCCATCAGCAGGATATCCGGCTCCATCGCCATGCCGCGCGCGATCGCCACGCGCTGCTTCATGCCGCCGGACAGCGTGTGCGGATAGGCGTCGACGACGCGGGTGAGGCTGACCTTCTCGATATAGGCGCGCGCCCGCACCTCGGCGTCCTTGCGCGGCAGGCGGCGCGTCATCAGCAGCGGAAACATCACGTTTTCCAGCACCGTCTTCCACGGCAGCAACTGGTCGAACTCCTGGAAGATCATCATCCGGTCGGCGCCGGGCTCGGATATTTCGCGGCCGTTGATGCGCATCTTGCCTTCGCTCGGCTTCATGTAGCCGCCGACCGCCTTCAACAGCGTCGACTTGCCGCAACCGGACGGGCCGAGCAGCACGAAGCGATCGGAACGATCGACCGTGAAGCTGACCCGCTCGGTCGCGGTCACGACCGCGCTCGACGTCTTGTAGCGCAGCGTTACGTCACTGACATCGAGAAGCGCGGCCATGTCGATCAGTTGCCCTTCAGGTCGTGCGCGACCGGCAGGTAGTAGTCGGTGAAGGCTTTTGGCATGGTCTTCAGCGTGCCGGTCTTGAACAGATGGGCGGCGAATTTCATGGTGCCCTGCGGCTGCAGGTTCCATTCCATCATGCCGGGCTCCTTGAGCCACGCCAGCAGATCCTCGACGCTGGTCTTGTCGCCGGTGACCTCCTTGTAGATTTCGACCGCGGCCTTGGTGTCGCTGCGGATCAGGTCGTGCGCCTCCTTGGTGGCGTCGCGCACCGCCTGCACGATCTTCGGGTTGGCGTCGGCGAATTTGGTCGTGGTGAAGAACTGCGCCTGGCTGAGCGGGCCGCCCATCACGTCGGGCGACGACAGCACCACATGCGCGCCGGGCGACGTTCTTCAGTTCGAGGAAAGTGAACGGCGGGATCGAGAAGTGATTGCGCACCTCGTGCTGCGCGTTGGTCAACGCCACATAGGCGTCGGGATGGCCGAGCTGCACGGTGTTGGCATCGAGCTTCGACCATTGGTCGGCGCCGAAGGCTTCGGCGGCCGCGATCTGCAGCACGATCGCCTGCGTCGAGACCTTGACGGTCGGCACCGCGATCTTGTCGTTCGGGCCGAAATCCTTGATCGACTTGATGTTGGGATCGCGGCTGATCAGCGTCATCGGCTGCGCCGAGGTGGCGACGATGCCCTTGACGCCGCCGCGGGTGCGATCCCACAGCAGCAGCAGATTGCCGGTTCCGGTGTTGAGGATGTCGACGCTGCCGGCCAGCAACGCATCGGTCTGCGCGCCGCCGCCGCTCAAGTTGATCCATTTGGTGGTGACGCCGGGAACGCCGAGGGAAGCCGCGTGCTTCTCGATCAGCTTGTTCTTTTCCATGATGTGCGAGGGCATGTAGAAAATGCCCGGCTGCCGCGACAGCGTGATCTCCGACTTCTGCTGGGCCGAGCTTGCGAGCCCGGCAGCAACATCAGCATCGCAACGGCGCCCGCGCAGGCGCTCCACATCCTGTTTTTCATTGTGCATCTCCTCCGGCGTCTCGTTGACGCTTCTGGCGAGATGCACTAATGTATTAGTGTATTTGAAGCAAGTCCCTTCTGAAACGGCCGGTCGCCCGATGGCTCCCCCGCAAAGCGCTCCCCGCCGCGCAGCCCCGCGTTCCGCCGGCGCGGCTCGATCGCGATCGCCAGGCCGCGCCGCAGGTATTCGAGCGCCTGCGCGGCATGATCATTTCGCTGGAACTGCCGCCGGGTTCGCCGCTGTCGCGCGCCGCGCTGGCCGGCCAGTTCGGGGTCAGCTCGACGCCGATCCGCGATGCGCTGATGCGGCTCGAGGAGGAAGGCCTCGTCGACGTCTTCCCGCAATATGCGACCGTGGTCAGCCGGGTCGACGTGCGGCTGGCGCAGCAGGCGCATTTCCTGCGGCAGGCGGTCGAACTCGAAATCGTGCGTGGGCTCGCGATCCAGCACGACGAGGCGCTCGTCGCCGAACTTCACGCGACGATTGCCCGCCAGCAGCAATATGCCAAGGCCGGCGACTTCGAAAAATTCATGGCCGCCGATAACGAGTTCCACAGCCAGCTCTATGCGGCTGCCGACAAGCAGGACATCTGGGCGCTGGTGCGCAGCCGCAGCGGGCATATCGACCGGCTGCGCCGGATGCATCTGCCCTCGCCCGGCAAGGCGCAGGATATCGTGCGGCATCACAGACTGATCGCGAAGGCGATCGATGGCCGGGGAACCGGAGGAGGCGCAGAAGCACCTGCGCACCCATCTGTCGGGCACGCTCAGCGAACTCGCCCGGATTCGATCGCGCTATCCGGAATATCTCAGCAACTGATCTTTGCTGCCCTTGCGGCGCTCGCCGCGTGCGCTGGCACGCGCGGGCGAATCACGTTCGCAGGCACAGGCAGCTTTGTATTTGTCTGCCCCGCAACATGCGGATAGCGGCGTTTGTACGGGCTTTTTGACCACCCAACCGGAACCTTCCTGCCGGGGAAGCAGTTGCGACAACACGAGAATTCGGCAAAACTCGCAACCTGCCGTTGACTTGATTCCAGCGGGACCCGGAGAACTTTTTACTTTGGCAAGAATACTTGTCGTGGATGACGATGCGGCGGTCCAGATGACCATCCGCCTGTTGCTGGAGCGCGCCGGCCATAGCGTGGTCACGGCCGATGACGGGCGAAAGGGCCTGGCATTGTGCCAGAGCGGAGATTTCGATCTGTTGTTCCTCGACATCTTCATGCCGGGAATGGATGGGTTCGAAACCATGCGGATGGTTCGCCAGCACCGGCCGCAGATTCCGATCATCGTCATCTCCGGCCGGCCGGTCTCTTCGGAGGCGGACGCCGCCCCTGACTTCCTGACCATGGCGACCAAGCTCGGAGCGATCTCCAGCCTGCAGAAACCGTTCCGGCCAGCGGACCTGCTGGCCGCCGTCACGGGCTGCCTGGAAGCCGCCGATCGCGGCGCGCCACGCCCTGCCGGCGGTGTTGCTTCCTCCCGGTAATGCGCCTTAGCATCCGATTCGTCCGGCGGCTTGCCGGGCCGGAGCGGGAGGGCGAGCGACACTGGCATGACGCTCACAACCAGGCTTGCCATCGCGATGATTGCGCTGGTCGCGATCGCGGTTTCCGCGGTCGGATGGCTGAGCTATCGCAACCTGGAACAGGCGCTCCTGCTGCGCGCCCGCGACCGCATCGAGACTCATTCGCGACAGCTCGTGACCGACCTCGAATATCATGCGGCCAGCGCGACCGGAGATGTCACGAGCTTTCGTTCCGCGGCGGCGCTGCACGGATTGATCCGCGCCCGCAGATCGGGAGGCTTAGATCCGGTCGATGGTGTCTCCGAAAAGGTCTGGCGCGACCGGCTCGCAACACGTTTCGCGGCCGAACTCGAAGCCAAGTCCGCCTATGCGATGCTTCGGATTATCGGCCTTGACGATGATGGCCGTGAGCTTGTCCGGGTCGATCGCGCGGGACCGAACGACACAGTTCGGATCGTGCCCGAAGAGGGATTGCTGAAGCAGAAACAGTCGCAGCTACTTCCCGGAAGCGAACCGGCTAGGCCCCGGACAAATCTATGTCTCGCCGCTCGATCTGGGTCGCCGGAACGGACTGATCGAGGAGGTGCACAGGCCGACGCTTCGCATCGCGACGCCGATATTCGCGGACGACGGCAAACGGTTCGGCATTTTCATGATCAATCTCGACATGCGGCGCGCGTTCGACCGTATCAGGTCATCGGTGTTGCCGGGCGAGACAATCTATGTCGTCAACCGGTCCGGCGACTATCTCATTCATCCGGATCGTTCGCGCGAATTCGGCGCGGTGCTCGGCAAGCCCAATGACTGGAAAGCCGACTTCCCGCATCTGGCGGCGCAGGTGGGGGCAAAGCAAGGCAGCGCCGAGATCGTACCGGACCATGCCGGCCGATCCAACGGGATCGCGTTTGCGCCCGCCGCTCTGGCCGGTTCCGAATGGGTCGCGGTGATCGAGACCACCCCTAACGCCGTGATCATGGCGCCGGCTGCAAGCATCAGGAACACCTCGCTTCTGGTCGGAGCGATCGCGGTGTTGTCGGCCGCCGCGCTGGCGCTGCTGATCGCGAGATCGCTGACCCGGCCGATCGTCCGGCTGACCGAAGCCGTTCAGGGGGTCGCCAGCAAAGGCAAGGCCGTCATTCCGGTCGATGCAGGCGGCGAGACCGGTGTGCTCGCGCGCGCGTTTGCGCATGCGATCGAGGAAATCAATGCAAAGACCGCCGCGCTCCAGCAAGAGGTTCAGGAGCATCGCCGCACCGAGGCGGCGCGCGACCATCATGCCGAGCGGGAACGGCTGTTCAGCGCGGCGGTCGAATCCTCCAACGACGCCATCATCACGACGTCGCTCGACGGCACCATCACCGGCTGGAACTCGGCGGCGGAGCGGCTGTTCGGATACAGCGCGGCGGAAGCCGCGGGCAAGAACATCACGCTGATTGTACCCGAAGATCGACTGCCGGAGCTGCAGGACGCGCTGCGCCGGATCGGCTGGGGCGAAAGCATCGAGCACAGTGAATCGGAGCGGCTGCGAAAAGGCGGCCAGCGGATCGAGGTCTCGCTCAGCATCTCGCCGATCAAGTCGCCCTCAGGCGCGACCATCGGCATCTCGAAGGTGGCGCGCGACATCACCGAGGCCAACAAGACCAGGCAGGTGCTGCGGCGGCAGACCGAGGAGCTTCGCCACATCTTCGAGACCTCGCAGGATCTGATCATGGTGATGGATTCCCGGGGGGGTCTGGTTCAGATCAGCCCGAGCTGCGAGGCCATATTGGGCTATCGGCCGGAGGAAATGATCGGCCGCAGCGGGGTCGACTTCATTCATCCCGACCATCTCGAGACCTCACGCCGGGAAATGCGCGCGGCACGGCGCGGGCAGCGTCCGAAAATCGCCGATACGCGCTGCATTCACAAGGACGGGCGTGAGGTGTGGCTGTCATGGCTCGGAACATGGTCCGAGCCGGCCAAGCGCTTCTTCTTCGTCGGCCGCGACATGACCGAGGGCCGGCTGGCGCAGGAGACGTTGCGCGAAAGCGAGCAGCTTGCGCGCGGCATCATCGACACCGCGCTCGACGCCTTCGTCCAGGTCGACGAGAAGGGCCTTATCCGGGACTGGAATGCGCAGGCCGAGAATATCTTCGGCTGGGCGCGCGATGAAGCGCTCGGCAACAATGTGTTCGATCTGATGGGCCAGCCGGACGGGCAAGGACCTCTCAAGAAGGCCCTGCAAGCTTTCCTGCTTTCCGGCGAAGTGGTCGTCCGTCAGCCCCGCCGCGAACTCCAGATCAGGCGACGGGACGGCAAGGAGATCACGGTGGAACTGAGCATTGCCGCGCTGAGGACGCGCGGCGGCTTCGTGTTCAATGCATTCGTCCGCGATCTCACCGACAAGATCGCGGCCGAGGACAGGATCCGGCAGGCCGAGAAGATGGAGGCGGTCGGCCAGCTCACCGGCGGCATCGCGCACGATTTCAACAATATCCTGACCGTGATCACGGGAACGATCGAAATTCTGGCCGACGCGGTCAAGGGCGAACCGCAGCTTGCCGCCATCACGCGAATGATCGACGAGGCCGCGTCGCGCGGCGCCGACCTCACCCAGCATTTGCTCGCTTTCGCGCGCAAGCAGCCGCTCGAACCAAAGATAACCGACGTCAACACGCTGATCATCGACACCGCGAAACTGCTGCAGCGGACGCTCGGCGAGCATGTCGAGATCGAATCCGTGTTCGAAGACGAGACCTGCCCGGCGATCGTCGATCCCAATCAACTCGCCACCGCGATCCTCAATCTGGCCCTCAACGCCCGCGACGCCATGCCGGACGGCGGCAAGCTGATCATCGAGACCAGTTTCGTCATTCTCGATGACAATTATGCGAGGATGCACAGCGACGTCCGGCCCGGACGCTACGCCATGATCGCGGTGAGCGATACCGGAACCGGCATCCCGGCCGCGATGCTCGACAAGGTATTCAATCCGTTCTTCACCTCGAAGGGCCCCGGCAAGGGCACCGGCCTTGGGCTGAGCATGGTGTACGGCTTCGTCAAGCAATCGGCCGGGCACATCATGATCTACAGCGAGGAGGGCCATGGCACGACGATCAAGATGTATCTGCCGCCGGCCACGGGCGCCTTGCCGGCAGCCGAGCCGGTGCCGGCGCCGGCCGTCGAGGGCGGCCATGAAACAATTCTGGTCGTGGAAGACGACACGCTGGTGCGCAACTATGTGCTGACGCAACTGCATTCACTCGGTTACGTCACGCTGGATGCGGCGAACGCGACCGATGCGCTGGTGCTCGCCCACACCGGCCATCCGTTCGACCTGCTGTTCACCGACGTGATCATGCCCGGCATGAACGGCCGCCAGCTCGCCGACGAGATATTGAAGGTCAGGCCCGGGTTGAGGCTACTGTTCACCTCGGGCTACACCGAGAATGCCATCATTCATCACGGCCGGCTCGACGAAGGCGTATTGCTGCTCGCAAAGCCCTACCGGAAATCGGATATGGCGATCATGATCCGCAAGGCGCTCGCCGATTGATCGCCGCCGCGGCGCCCGCATCCGGCTTGCCTGCGATCCAGCCTGTAATCAGATCTGGCCCTGGCGCTGCGTGGTCATCACGATCCGGACCAGGTCAGCCGCATTCCGCGCGCCGAGCTTCTTCATGATATTGGCGCGGTGATCCTCGATCGTGCGCGGGCTGATCCCGAGATGCCGTCCCGCTTCCTTGTTGGACGCGCCGGCGGTGAACTGCTCCAGCACCTCGCGTTCGCGCCGCGTGAGCGGTTCGCGTCCCGGAAAATGCAGGGTCGCAATACGCGATGGCGCATTTTGCGCCTGCCGGCGGGCGTAGGCTTCGATCGCCTCATCGAGCCTTGCCACGATTTCGCTGCCGCGAAACGGCTTTTCGATAAAGTCCAGCGCGCCGTTCTTGATGGCGCTGACCGCCATGGCGATATCGCCCTGCCCCGAGATCATGAAGATCGGCGCAGGGTAGTCCTCACCATGAAGCTCTTTCAGAATATCGAGACCGGACTTACCGGGGATATGCACATCGAGCAGGATGCAGGATGGCGTCCGCGTTCGTGCAATCGCCAGCAATGCCGCGCCGTCGGCGAAACAGATGACCTGATAGCCGCCTGCCGACAGGACCATCGAAAGCGTGTCGCGAACGGCAGGGTCGTCATCGACTACGAAGATCTCCCCACGGGAGGGGGCTTTCTCAGCCATGTTCCATCGTCCATGCGTGGTTGAATGTGACGCACACTCGGATAACGGTATTGAACTCCATACCGGACCGTATTTGTACGGGACCACAGCTTAACGCACAAGTAGCAACGCGCCCCTAAAAAAGTAACTGAGGAGTGCACCCATGCAGAATGCAGCAGGCGACGGCGTCGCAAAGGCGCCCCACGACCAGAATGCTGCCTACCGCGCCGTGGTTTCGGACCTCGTCAGCCTGGTCGAGCACATCCAGAACAGCCTGCGGCTGATCGAACAGACGATCGCAAGGGAAACTTCTCCGGAAATATCGCCCGGCAGCCCCGAAAGTTCCACCAACATCATCGTGCTCGACGACGTATCTCCCCGCTACATGAAGGCTGCCGCCGCGTTGCAAGCCTGCGACGTCAATCTTGGCATCGCCCTGCGCTCCCTGCTGGATTCCAGCGATAGCGATCCCTGTACCGCAAGCCTGCCGGCGCTTTCGGTCATCGGGGCGTAAGGCCGGCACAGCGCCGTCCCGCTGGAGCCTACGATGTTCCTCCACCGCAAATTTTCCCCCGGATTTTCTCGCGCGGTTGAGCGCCTGCTGCGATCGCTGCCCGGCATCCGGCATGCCACAGGCGCACCGTCGGCACCGGATGCCGCCACGACGATGGAGAAGCTCGACGCGGCGCTCAACAATATGAGCCACGGCCTTTGCATGTTCGGGCCGGACAATCGCCTGCTGCTGTGGAACGATCGCTACGTCAAAATGTACAAACTGGCGCCCGACCGCCTGCGCGTCGGATGCACGCCCCGCGGTGCGATCGGCCTCAGTGCACCACTTCTTCGGCCTTCGAGGCGGTCGACCGTTTCTTGGTGTGCTTGCCTCTGAGGAAGCGGATGTCCATTTCCGTACCGTTGACGCGAACAAGCTCGCACCGGCGATAGGCGAGGCCGGTCGACGACAGCAGCAGGAAGAACTCCTTGAGATTAAGGCCCTGAATGGAGCCTTCCACGGTCAGCGTGGCGTCGCTGTCCGAGATTGCGTTGAGCTGACAGTCCCTGCGCCAGGTCCCGTCGATCGCCATGATGCAGACATCATAGCCCCGGCTGAACGTAACCCGCTCCGCGCCTTTGCTGTCCTCTGTCATCACTCACCGCCCCGCCATCGCCGCAATTTTTGGCAGCAACGTTGCGCCCTGCGGAGACGCGGCACGCGCGCCGCTCGGCCGGTAGAGACCGCGCTTGTCCGGGAATGGCTTGAAGACATCCGTCAGGCCGACGACCGTTTCCGCCGCGCCCAGCACCAGGAAGCCATCGCCTTCCATCGCCTTGGCGAGACGGCCGAAGATACTGATCTTGGTGTCCTGATCGAAATAGATCAGGACGTTGCGGCAGAAGATGATGTCAAAGGTGCCAAGCTGGGAGAAATCGTGCAGCAGGTTGAGCTGGCGGTGCTGAACCATGGCGCGCAGCTCCGGGCTGATCTGCCAAAGCTCGCCATTCTGCTTGAAATATTTGACGAGCAATTGAATCGGAAGGCCACGCTGGACCTCGAACTGGCTGTAGACGCCCGATTTCGATTTCTCCAGCACTTCCGTGGACAGGTCGGTCGCGATGATTTCGACACGCCATCCGGCAAGCGCCGCGCCCATTTCCTTCAGCGACATGGCAAGCGAATACGGCTCCTGGCCGGTCGAGCCGGCGGCGCACCATATCCTGATGCTCTTTCGGCCGGCGCGCGCCTTCAACATTTCCGGCATGATCGTATCGCGGAAATGATCGAACGGTATCTTGTCGCGGAAGAAGAAGGTCTCGTTGGTGGTCATGGCTTCGACCACCTGGGCGATGATCGATGACGACCCGGCCTTCATCTTCTGCACGAGTTCGCCGATGCCGGGCACACCGCATTTGCGCGACAGCGGAAGCAGGCGGCTTTCGATCAGATATTGCTTGTCTGCGGACAGGTCGAGACCGGAATGATCCTTCAGGAGCTTACGCAGATATTCATAGTCTGGCGGGGTCACGGTGGGCCTCTCAAGGGCAAGCAGATAAGATTTAGACCGAGCTCTGTTCCGTGAAGGCGACCAGACCGACTTCCTGGAATTTTGTCGCGACGATGTCCTTGTCGAACGGCTTCATGATGTACTCGTTGGCGCCGGCATGCAGCGCACGCGAGATATGATCCATGCTGTTCTCGGTGGTGCAGAACACCACCTTGGGCACGTCGCCGCCGGGCATGCGGCGCAGATTGCCGAGGAATTCGTAGCCGTCCATGACGGGCATGTTCCAGTCGAGCAGAACCGCTTCGGGCATGGCGCGCTTGCAGACTTCAAGCGCCTCTTGACCGTCCTCGGCTTCGACGATCTGAAAATCCATATCTTCCAGGATGCGGCGCGCGATCTTTCGCACGACGCTGGAGTCGTCGACCACAAGACAGGTTTTCATTTTAGGCCTCCTTGCTTGGCGTAGCGCTACGCTGCGAGAGCTGCTTTCGGCACGATTTCGAGAACGCGATCGACGTCGAGGACGACCATGAGCTGGCCGTCGAGACGGTGAACACCGCCGGCGAGCTTGGCCATGCGGGGATCGAGATTGACGGGGTTTTCCTCGCGGCCGTCGTCGTGGAGTTTCAGGACCTCGCCGATCTGGTCGATCAGGAGGCCGTAGGACTCGCCGCGCAGATCGACGCCGACCGCCATCGGCGGCTTGCCGTCGTCGTTCTTGGGCAGGCCCGAGGCGGGCGCGCATGTCGACCACGGTGACGATGCGGCCGCGCAGATTGAGCACGCCGGCGATCTCGGCCGACGACAGCGGCACCCGCGTCAGCCGTTGCGGCATGAACACGTCCTGCACCCGCGAGATCGGCAGGCCGAACAATTGCCCGCCGATCAAGGCGGTGACGTATTCGGTGACAGTGCCCTCGATGGTCTCGGTCTTGGTTGTCATGTGCACTTACCTTGTTTGAGCATGATCTTTTCGGAAAATCGGTTCCCACTTTTCCGGATCATGCTCTATTCCTTAGGCCGTCCGGCTGAGCTTGTTCATGTCGGGCTGAGCTTGTTCATGCCGCGTTCCTGGTCTCGGCGGTCTGTTCCTTCAGCGCCGCGATCAGGCCGGGACGGTCGAACTTGGCGACGTAATCGTGGAAGCCGGCCTGCCGCCCGCGCTCGATCGCCGCCGGCGACACCAGCGAGGACAAAGCGATGATCGGCATCGTGCTCAGATTGTTGTCGGCGCGGATGGTCTCGGCGAACTCGAAGCCGTTCATGTCCGGCATTTCGATGTCGGTCAGCACCACGTCGTAGTTGTGGCCCGAGCGCAGCGCGGACAACCCCTCCTGCGCGTTGACGGCGACCCGCACCTTGTAGCCGGCGGCTTTCAAGACCGGCGCCAGCATGTTGCGGAAGAAGCGCTGAGTCGTCGACCAGCAGCACCGATCGCGCCGTCGACGACTCCCGCATCTCCTTGCGCGAGAACCAGTCGGCAAACGCCATCGGCAGGAAGTGGCCAACGTCGATCACTTCGGTGGCCTGGCCCTTGATCACGGCCGAACCCAGAATGCCGTCCGCCTGGCCGGCAACCTCGATGTGCAGCCGTTCCTCGACGATGTCGATGATCTCGTCGACCACGAGCCCCATCGAGCGGCCGTCGTCGGCGAACACCAGGATCGGCTGCGAACCTTGCGTCTGGACGGTGACCCCGTTCATCTGCACCAGCGGCATCAGCTGCTCGCGGTACTGCACCATGTAGCGGCCGTTGGAGAGCTCGATCTTGTCGGTGGCGATCTCCTCCAGCCGGGTGACGAGGCCGAGCGGGACCGCCTTGGGCTGGCTCGATCCGGCGCGGAACACCAGCAGCGAGGTCAGCTGTTCGCCGCCGATCGCATGCGCCGCCGACGCATCGTCGGCCAACTCATGGGCCGAGGCGCCGGAGGCGCCGAGCGCCTTGGCAATGCCGTTGGGGTCGATGATCATGATCACGGCGCCATCGCCCAGGATGGTATTGCCGGAGAACATGTCGATGTGGCGCAGCTTGGTCGACATCGGCTTGACCACGATTTCTTCGGTGTGGAACACGCCGTCGACCACGATGCCAAAGGTCTGGCTGCCGACCTGCGTCACCACGATGAAGCCGTTCTCGGGATCGGACGACGAGCCGTCGTCGATCTTGAGCAGCTTCTTCAGGTGCATCAGCGGCAACAGCTTGTTGCGCAGCCGAAGCACGGCGGTGTCCTTGATGCGCTCGATGCGGTGTTCGGAGTTGGCGCGCGCCCGCACCAGCTCGACCACGGAGAGCTGCGGGATCGCAAAGCGGTCGCCGGCGGCTTCCACGATCAGGGCCGAGACGATCGCGAGCGTCAGCGGGATCTTGATGGTGACGGAGGAGCCCTCGCCGGCCACCGACTTGATGTCGATGGTGCCGCCGATCTGGTCGATATTGGTGCGCACCACGTCCATGCCGACGCCGCGGCCGGAGACCGAGGTGACGGCAGCCGCGGTGGAGAAACCCGGCGCAAAGATGAACTTGTGGATCTGGGCCTCGGTCATCTTCTCGAGCTCAGCCTCGGAGACGAGACCGTTCTGGAGCGCCTTGGCCTTGATCCGCTCGGTGTTCAGGCCGCGGCCGTTGTCGGCGATGCAGATGATGATGTGGCCGCCCTCGTGATAGGCGGAGAGGCGGATGGTGCCCTGCTCGCCCTTGCCGCTGGCCAGCCGCTCGGCCGGGGTCTCCAGGCCGTGGTCGGCGGAGTTGCGCACCATGTGCGTCAACGGATCCTTGATCAGGTCGAGCACTTGCCGATCAAGCTCGGTGTCGGCGCCGTGCATCTCGAGCTCGATCTGCTTGCCGAGTTCGCCGGAGAGGTCGCGGACGATGCGGGGCAGCTTCTGCCAGGCATTGCCGATCGGCTGCATCCGCGTCTTCATGACGCCTTCCTGCAGTTCGGCGGTGACGTTGGAGAGCCGCTGCAGCGGCACCTTGAACTCGGTGTCCTCGTTGCGGCGGGAGATCTCCAGCAGCTGGTTGCGGGTCAGCACCAGCTCGGAGACCATGGTCATCAGATGTTCCAGCGTGTCCACGTTGACGCGGATCGACTGGTTGGCGATTTTGTCGACTTCCTGGACGTCGGTGTCGGCGACAGCGGCCTTCTTGACCGGCTTTGCCTTGACGACTTCCTTGGCGGCGCTCGGCGCAGCAGCCGCTTCGGGCGCAGGTGCGGCCTGCTTGGCGGCGGGAGCGGGTGTGGGCGCGGCTTCGATCGCGGTCTCGCGGAAGGCGCGTTCGAGGTCGTCGAGCGAGACCTCGCCCGGACGCAACGGGCGTTCCAGCACCTGTTCGATCAGCGTGCCTTGACAACTTCTGGGTGATCGCGGGCTGCACCGGGGGTGCGGCGACCACGGGGACAGGTGCGGGTTCGCGAGGCTGCCTCGGCCGCCGCATGCGCTGCCGCCTTCGGCCATCGCGTGCAGTTCTCGATCAGGTCTTCGTCGGTGCCCTCGGGCTCGGTCTCGGTGGCTTCGAGGCCCGCCAAAATCTCTTTAATGCGGTCGATGCTCGACAGGATCAGCGTCACGGCCTCGGCCTTGACCGGCATGCCGTCGCGGAATTTGCCCATCAGGGTCTCGCCGGCATGGGCCAGCGCTTCCAGCCGCGGCAGCCCGAGGAAGCCGCAGGTGCCCTTGATGGTGTGGACCAGGCGGAAGATGTTATCCAGGATCTTCGCGTCGCTCGGGTCCTGCTCGAACCGAACCAACTGATTGTCGACCGTATCCAGGCTCTCGCCGGTCTCCGTCAAGAACTCCCGCAACAGGTCGTCCATATGAGCATGCTTTCAAAAAAAATGGATATCGGCCTTCAGCAAGCTAACCCTTCGGATTTCACGGCCACGTTAATTTCAGCGTCCGTGCTAATACGGATATGGTGAACAAAATGTCGTCATCGGCCGTTCGCGGCGGCGCGGGTCGACGACGTTGCGCGGTCGACGACATTTGAAAGTCTCGACGGCGAACGGCTGGAGCGCCGGATAACGATTTGGAGGACTTGCGCGTGGCGAAGGTCGAGCGGGTCAGGCCGCGAGCAGCTCGTCTTCGCGCTTCACCAGCTTCCTGATTTCCTTGAGCGCCTTGTAGAGCGCGCCGTCGGCAACATGGGCATTGGCGGCATCGATCGTGATGCGGGCGCCCGGATTGGCCTCGCGCAGTTCGCGGAGGAAGCCTTGATAGGCGGTCCGGTAACGCGGAATGTCGTTCTTCAGATACATGGTCTGAAGGCAGAGATAGAGACGTTTGGCCGGCGTGTTGGCGGTTTCGGCCGTGATGGTGTCCCGCTCGCGCAGTATCGGCGCATCGCCGTCGATCAGGAACGAGGTGCGCGTGCCGGAATTGACGAGAACAGTTTCGCCGATCACGATCCGTTCAAATGGTTTCAGTTCAACACGTAGCGGCACAATCGTCCCCCGTTCGAACACGCCCGCGAGCGCGGCGGCTCACGACGTTTACGAAACATCGTTCGTGCAAATGCGCGGCGAACATGCCGCCATAAAGTATTCTGGGATTTTAGATCGAAGGTGGCGGCGGGGTTTTCCCCGCCGCCTTGATCGTTGACGTCGCCGTCCCGCTTAGCGCAGGAGCTGCAGCACGCTCTGCTGCGCACTGGTTGGCCAGCGCCAGCGCGGACACCGCGATCGACTGGCGGGTCGACAGCGCCTGGCTGTTCGCCGCTTCCTCGTTGGTGTCGGCCAGCGTCAGGTTCGACGAGCCGGTCTGCAGCACGTTGATCAGGTTCTTCGAGAAGTCCTGACGGATCTGCACGATCGACAGGTTCGAACCCAAGGCGGAAGCCTGCGTGCGCAGCAGGGTCGAGGCGCTGCTCAGGTTGGCAATAACCTTGTTGGTGGCGGAGTTGTCGATGAAGTCGGTACCGCTCGCCAGGTTCGCCAGACCGAGACCCGCGGCATTGAACGTCACACCGGTGATGTTCAAGGTCGACTTGCCGGTTTCGTTGAACGTCAGCTTGAGCTGATCGCCGCCGAGCAGGTTGACGCCGTTGAACGACGCGTCCTGCGAAGTGGTGGTGATCTGCGACAGGATGCCGTTGAACTGGTTCACCAGGTTGCTGCGAATAGTCTGCGCCGACGCGTCGACCACGGGAGCCGATGCGGTCGTGAAGGTGATCGAACTGGTGAGCGTACCACCGATCGCACCGCCTGCCGTCGGCGAACCGAGGGTCGACGAAGCATAGTCGTTGGTGGTGGAGATCGTCAGCTTGCCGGCCGAGTCGACCGTCGAGGTCAGGTTGTTGGCCAACAGCGCGGCATTGAGCTGGTCAAGCGTCTTGACCGTGCCGTTGGAACCGTCGCCGAAGGTGACGTTGACCGCCGTGCCGCCATTGAAGGAGGAGAAGGTCAAGGTCTTGCCGGAGAGGCTGCCAGCCGCCGCGGTGCGACCCGCGGTGAAGTTGGTGCCCGTTCCGGTGTTGCCGGTGAGGCCGAGCGCCGAGAGCGCGTTGCCGGTGCCGACGATCGACAGGTCGGCGGTCGTGCCGGTCGAGATCTGGAGCGTGCCGCTTGCCGAGATCGTGGATGCAGTCCCGACGGTGGTCAGCGTGGCAGTGCCGCCGGCGTTCGCCGCAGTCGTGACGCCGGTGGCGAGATCGATCGCGGTGAGCGTGTCGGCGAGCGTCGCGTCCTGCAGATAGACGGTCGAGTTGCCGCTGCCGTCGGTGACGACGTTGCCGGACGTGTTGCCCGAGCCGGCGGGCACGTTCGCAGCCAGCGGAACCTCAGCGTTCTTGAAGGTGACGGTCTTGCCGTTGATGTTCAGCGTCGAGCCGTCCTGGATCAGCGTGCCGAGCGTCGCGGCAGCGGTCGTCCGCGCCTTGGTCACGGTGGCGTTGCCGCCGCCAACCGAAGTCGTCAGTTTCAGGGCATTCAGCAGGTCGGCCTCGCCGGTGATGCTGAGGTCAGCGCCGGTACCGGTCGTCAAGGTGACGATACCGCCGGCGATCGCGGCATTGGTGCCCGACGCGTTGGCGATTGCCGCCGTGCCGTTCGTCGTGTTGATCACGGCCTTCTGAACGCCGCTGGCAAGGTCGATCGCGGTCAAGAGGTCGCCCACGGTGCCGAGTCGGCGCGCCGGTGAGCCCGAGGTAAACCGAAGAGTTGCCATTGCCGTCGGTGACGATGTTGCCGCTGACGCCAGAGCCGGCGGGGAGAGCCGTTCCGGCCGGGGCCGAGCCCGACTTGAAGGTGATGGTGTGGCCGTTGACCGTCAAGGTCTGGCCATCGGTCGGCTGGGCATTGCCCAACAAGCCGGTCGCGCTGGTGCCCGTGGCCGCGATCAGGGTGATGGCGGTGGTAAGCGCCGCGGCGCCGTCACCGGCCGTTGCGGCAGTACCGACCAGCGAGGCGGAAACGCCACCGAGCGTCGTGGCCGAAGTGGCCGCCGTGGTGCCGCCGGCTGTGCCGTTGAACAGCACGTTGGAGGTCGCGGTTGCGCTGGTATAGGTCGTGGTGCCGCGCAGGTCGGTCGCGGTGGCGCCGGCAATCGTCGCGGAGACGTTCGACTTGGTGGAGTAACCGACCGCGCTCTGCAGCGCCTGGTTGGCGATCGACTTGGCGGTATCGACCAGCTTCTGCAGCGAGGTGATGCCGGTGTTGGCGGCCTGCAGCACCTGCACGCCGTTGCCGATGCCGTCGAGGAGATTGTTGATGTCACCGGCGCGCGAATCGAGCGACTGCGCGGTGAAGAAGTTGGTGGGGTTATCGAGGGCCGTGTTGACCTTCTTGCCGGTGGCAAGGCGATTCTGCGTGGTCGCGAGCAGATCGGCGGTCGACTGCAGCGAGAGAAGGTTCTGGCGAACCGACGAGGAGAGAACAATACCTGACATAACTCATATCCTTCTGGATGAACACAATTGACGCAACGCCGCAACTTCGTTGGGCGTCTGTGCCACACTGGTCCGCCAGCGCTACCCAGAGGTTAACGCGCTGATCCGAAAAATTCGAAAGGCCGAAAAAACCTTCGTCAATGTCAGTTATGGTAAACAAAGTCTTATCGATGCAGGCCCGCCGCTCCCGGCGCAGCAACGACGCCGATCGGAGGCGCGAGCGAAGGCTGTCGACGATCGCGCGCATGCGGCGCTAGTCGAACACATCGACGATCGCCGCGCAAGCGTTCGCTGAGCGAGGAACCGGCATCCAGCGTAACGCGGCCCTTCGGGCCGATCGCTAGTTCGACTGGACGACGCCGCTGAAACGGGAGCGGGCTTCGGCAAGGCATTCGTTAACGACCGCCAGCAGCGCTCCCGGCGTGAACGGCTTGCGCAAGCAGCGCGTGGCACCGAGTTCGAGCGCCATGCGCAGGAAGTCCGGCGCCGGCGAGTCGAGGTTGGCAAAGGCGTATCCCGACATCGCAATCAGCGGAACCGTCGGCGCACGCTCGTGGAATATCCTGATCGATTCGAAGCCACGCATGTGCGGCATGAAGATGTCGACGAGCATCAGGTCGAAGCCGGCATCTTCCAGCGCACGAAGCCCGGCTTCGCCGCCGTCGGCTATCGTCACGTCAAAGCCGTGACGATCGAGATAGATCTCGATGGCCGCGCAGACCATGGGATCATCATCGACGATGAGAACGCGTGTCATGTCAGCCCCCCGGAAGCAGATAATGTGCGTTCATCATTCCTCGGTCGCAATCATAATGGGGCTGCCTGGTTGTTCTGGTTTGGTGGGCGGTGCCGGTGACTTCCGTCGCCTCCTCAAAATGCGCCGCATGACCTGCCTCCCTTGCCTCCCTTGCGGCGTCGGACGCGCTCAACCTGTCTTGCCAGCCATCCCTGCCACAAAGGACGACCTTCCACCCGATCGCGCGGGCAGTTTTGCTTTGCGAATCAGTCAATATCGGCATTCCCGCCGCAAATCGCCGGTCCGTCTGCCCTCTACCGTGCATAAGGCCGGTTCCACAATCTAGCGCCCAGCGGAGCGGGAAATTGATACTCGGTTCCGCCGCGACGCGCCGTGCCATCCTTGATGCGAGACGTTCGATCTGCCGCGTTCGATGCAAGCGGCATGGTGCCCTCTCGATCGTTGCCGGTCCTGGCATTCGCGTCTCTGCTCGCGTGTCGAAACAGCCTCGGCGCAGATTGTCGAGCCGCCGCCGAGCAGAGCAGCGCATCGAAAACACCTCACACGGCATGAGCCGCGCCGGTTGATGGAACGCCCCGGCGATCCGCGGCGGGCTAACGCGTCTCACCCGATCGAGCCGCGCTTGTCGCGCCTGTTGTTGGCCGCGCGGGATTTGTGCGATGGCAAAGCGCTGCCGCCAATCCAGGAATTCCTCGCACGGATGACCGACGCGCGGCGCATGCATTTCAGCAGGACCGCCTTGCCAGCGACAGCCGTGGGCAAATCGAAATCATCGATGTCGGCGGCCCCGCGGGGTACATGGCTGGGCGCTTTCCTCTCTATTATAATCATACGGCTCGACGCGGCGCCGACTGGCGTGCGTCTATTTTGCCAGTTCTGCTTGCCGAGAAAATGTGCAAGGATCGCCCTGCATCTCGGATTGCACGCATTAGACGCCAGAGACCGGCTTGGCCCGTAAGGCAGGAGACTGCTTTGGATTCAGCCCCTCGATCTCCGAATGGATTTTTGTCTTCGCTGAGCGCGGACGACTTCGAATTGATGCGTCCGCATCTGCGTGCCGCCGATCTCAGCCATGACATGGTGCTGGTCGAAGTCGACGAAACGCTCAAGCGCGCGTACCTTCCGCACAAAGGCGTCATCTCGCTGGTCGTCAAGCTCGCGCGCGGCGAGCATGTCCAGATCGCGATGATCGGCCGCGACAGCATTTTCGGTGCATTCGCCGCGCTCGGCGACTCCGTTGCGCTGAACACCGCCGAGGTGCTGGTGCCCGGCGCCGCCTCGACGATCGATCTCGATCAGCTTCGCAATGCGGCAGACCAGAGCGCCACGTTGCGTACCGCGCTGACGCGGCACGGCCTCGCCGTCTATGCGCAAATCCAGCAGACTGCCGGCTGCAACGCCTCGCACACGGTGGAGTCCCGGCTGGCGCGATGCCTGTTGCATACGCGCGACCTCTCCGGCAGCGACAAGCTCGTCCTGACCCAGGAAGCGATGGCCCAGATGATCGGCGCGCGCCGCAACAGCGTTTCGCTGGTGGCCAACACGCTGCAGCAGGCAAACTTCATTCACTACAGCCGCGGGCATATCGAGATCACCAACGTGGACGGCCTGATCAAGACGTCCTGCGAGTGCTACGCAACGGTCAAGTCCCAGTACACGAGGCTGCTGCATCCGCGCATCCACTGCGCGGCCGCATGACCGCTTGCCGCGATCGACGGCGGCGCAGCCCGATCTGTGATACGCATCGCGCCGTCGTTGCGCGCGAGGATTGCGCAATTCCCCTACCGCCTTACCGTATTATTACCGCCATCCCGGCCTCTGCGGCGTTTCGCGCCGGCGCCGAGTTAACGCGCTGTTCAATGAGCCCTGATACTTGTCACGGTGCTGACGGGTGCGGGTTCGAGTAAAGACAAGAGATTCTTTTCGCGAACAACGCGCATTCACCTGTGTTCGGCGGCTTGTTATTTGCGCGGAGTTAAGGACATGGCTTTTGACTTGTCGATGCCGATCCTGGTGGTCGATGACTACAGCACCATGATCCGCATCATCCGCAACCTTCTAAAGCAGCTCGGCTTCGAGAATGTCGACGATGCCAGCGACGGATCGGCCGCGCTCGCCAAGTTGCAGACCAAGCGGTACGGCCTCGTGATCTCCGACTGGAACATGGAGCCGATGACCGGCTACGACCTGCTCAAGGAAGTCCGCGCCAGCCCGGAATTCTCCAAGACGCCTTTCATCATGATTACGGCTGAATCCAAGACCGAAAACGTCATTGCCGCGAAGAAGGCCGGCGTCAACAATTACATCGTCAAGCCGTTCAACGCCGCAACGCTGAAGACCAAGATGGAAGCGGTGTTTCCCGGATCAGCCGACTGACATCGGCCGGGAGCGCGTCGCCGCCTCCAGGGCCATGCCGCACATCCGTCACGTCCGCCGCTGCAACGACCTGCGCGCGGCGCACCTCACAAGATGTTTTTCCGAGAGCCGGACCGGCGCGCTTCGCGCCGTCGATGCGGGCCAGCCGTACTACTACGGTTTGAGATTTTCACCTCCGGATAACGTTGACTGAGGATAGTTGCCGGGACCAACGGAGTCCCCCTCATGTTCACGTTTGAATCGAGCGATCTGAAGGAAGTGCGGCGTTTCCGTATCGCCCAGTTCAATGGCAGGACCGCAACCGTGCGTTCGTCCGGATCGGCCGTCACCGGCCATGTTCGATCGATCGTGGAAAACAAGTCGAGCGTTCCGGCGGCGTGGACCATCACGATCATCCCGGAAGAGCCCAAGCCGGCGCTCGCGTTGCGGCCCGCGTCGCGCGCTCGCGCCTTCATGGAAGACTTGTGCTGAACGGCAGAACGCGCGATCTGGCGCCTTCTGCGTTTCGATGAAATCGAAACACAGCCCTGGATTCTTGAGTTGACGCGTTTTCTCGATGCGAACCGGTTTCCACCCCGGATCAGGTCCGAGGGCAGGCTTCGCGCGAAAACGCTCCGGCAGCCCGCCCGGCCTGCCCGCTCAGGGCATATCGATAGCCTGGAGCTGCGCGTATAGCGGCGCATCGCAGCATCATTTTCGGGAAAGATCAGGCCGGCTGCAGCAGCGCCTTGCGAACCAGATCCGCGGTGTTGCGGGCGCCAAGCTTGCGCATGGCCTCGGCGCGATGGCTCTCGAATGTCCTTGGGCTGATACTCATCCGCAAGGCGCCTTGCTTGTTGGAGCAGCCTTCGCTGATCAGGCTCAGCACCTCGCGCTCACGCCTGGTCAGCGGCTTCCGGCCGGACTCCGGGGCGAACATCTGGCCGGGCCTGCGGGCGCCATCCATGGGGTGGCGGGCATGGGCCTCGCTTGTCTGCTTGCCAGCGGCATCGGAGGCCGGCGCCGGATGATTGTCCGACATCTGCTTCACCAGCGCGCAGACGCGCTCGGTTTGCTGAAGCGCGTTCTCCACCACCTGTTGCAGGTAGAGCCGGTTGCCGGGCGCCTGCGAAAACTGGTGGCTGTGCTGCTTGATCTCATTCATGTAGAGCAGCAGCGCCGTCAGGGGTCCGTTCAACTGCCGGGCAATCGTAGCGCTCGTCTCTTCCGCGACACGCGAGCGAGCGGCGGACAGCTGGACGATCTCAGGATTCTCTTCGAGAGGTGTGATGTTTTCCATCCACTTCGTGAAGTGCGAATCAGCGGCGCGATGATCTTGTCCTGACATATAACTATTTTATCGGATTCACCTTCTTTTCGTGGTTAATTTCCGAGCCAGTAAGACTACGGAGAACCCGTCAGCGCATCCTGCCGGCAGGACGAAATCGGCTTAAAATACCTCGAAAACCGGTCAAAAACGGATGTTTTTGATCAAAATGCATGACCTGAAGGTAAACGCCGCAGCCCGTCAGCCCCGTATTTTCACGGTTACTTCATTTGCTTTGTTAATGGATCTCAACCGCCCCCACCGGCTTTCCCAGCTTCGCTGGCACCGGCCCTGCCGCAACGCCGCGGCCCGCGCCGGCGAACCCCGGGCGCGGTCCTGACGCGTGACGTCAGGCCACGATGGTTTGCGTAAACGGGTGAGACCAGGGACGACCGTCGTCGCGGCGACGGATCAGGGGCGAGGCCGCTTGAGGAATTTTTCGAGAAACCGTCCCGAGACGACGAACCTGAACCACCAATAGGCCATCCGCCGCGCTTTCATCGATTCATCCTTGCTGACTGGGGCGGCCGCGCCTGGCCGCGGATTAGCGCAAGCCCCGTCACGCGCGTATGATTTGCTTCACAACCGGTGGCGAAAACGCGAGGGGGCGACGCCCCCTTTTCGGCGATTCAGATTTACACGCCCCAGCAGCCTCGCAATGATCAAGGCTCAAATCATCCCGCAACGAATCCAAAAAAAGGAGACGACGATGTCGCAAGCAAAGGGATCATGGATGAGAATGGCGGTGCTGGCCGGCGTCCTGGCGTTCAGTTCGGGCGCGGCGGCACAAACCGCATCGCCACAAACCGCACCGGCACCGGCAGAGAATGCGGCGCCGACGGCCGACAACGCCGTGATGCTGACGGTGTTCCTGAAGCACGACCAGTCGCGGCCGCTGAGCGAGCTCAACGCGCAGCTCCAGCGCCAGGGATATTACAAGGCTTTCCCGCCTGAAGGCGTCGAGGTCGTTAGCTGGTATGTGATGATGGGAGTAGGCCAGGTGGTGACGCTGCGGCTGCCGGCGTCGCGGTTGCGCGAAGTCAACCGTATCCTCGAGAACACCGCCTGGGGCAGCTACCGCACCGAGTTCTATCCGACCTATGATTACAAGGCGATCGGCATCGCCGCGCACGAGAAGGCGCAGTAAGGCGGTGCTGAAGAGTTCCGATGCGCCCCCGACAGATCAGCCGAGCCTGGAGATCTGCTCCTCGGTCACGACGCGCTCGATGTTCTCGGTCTTGCTCTTGATACGATAGCGCGGGCGGCCGTCGGACTCGATCGGCAGACAGGTAACGATGGTGTAGATGCTGCGTTCCTTCGCCGTGGCGCGGCCCTGCGGGCCCTGCTGCTGGTGATGAACGTCGTCATTGATCGCGTAGTTATGGGCCATCGCCGGGTCTTTCCAGTGAAAAAAGGCTTTTAGTCTCAACGGCCTCGCAAGGCAACAGATGGTTCGGCGGATTTGACCGGGATGGTCCCGGGTTCCACCCGTCAGGCCGTCAAGAGCGTCTTTCGCTTGGCCACCCGCGCGATCGATTTCTCTATTGCCGAACCGGACAAGGTGTTGTCGCGCAGGCTCTGTTCGACGTATTCGGCGGTGGCGGCCATCTCCTGTTCCTGATCGAACAGGTTGTTGCCGATACAGAGCATGTCCATGCCTGCTTTCAGCGATTGCAGGCTGGCCTCCCTGGTGCCCAGCGCCTTCTGCAAACCCTGCATCTGCAGGTCGTCGGTGATCAGCAGCGTGTCCGGAAGGCGCTCGCGCAAACGGCCAACCCCCGCCGCGGACAGCGTCATCGGGCGATCCCGGTCCCATTGCTTCACGATGGCATGGCTGACCAGCACCGCATCGCCGAACATCTTTGGCGCGAGCGAATAGAACAGTTCTACCTGTTCATCCCGAAGGACATCGGAGATATCCATGAATTCCTGATGCGAATCCACCACCGCGCCGCCGATGCCGGGGAAATGCTTCAGGCACAGGCCGATGCCCTGCGCCCGCGCCGCCTCGCTTGCTAGCAGCGCATTGGCTTCCACCTCGGCGATATCGGCGGAAAAGGAGCGCTTGATCCTGCCGATACTGGGATTATCGGGGTTGTAATCGACATCGACCACCGGCGCGAAATCATAGTGGATGCCGAGCCGCCGCATTTCGGCAAAACTCGCGGCGAGGATCGCGCGCTTGCGATCCGGCGCGAGATGGTTGAATTCCTTCGCACTCGGCAAGGGCGCAAAGCCGCGGCTTTCCTTCAGCCGCCGCACCAGGCCGCCCTCCTGGTCGATGAACACCATCGGGCCTGACGGCAACGCGGCAATCTCCCTGCAAAGGCGCTGCACCTGTTCGGGCGATTCGATGTTGTTGTCGTATTGCTGCGTCCGGCAGGAATAGTCGAACAGGATCGCGCCGCCGAGGCCGTAGCGGGCGGCGAATTGCTTCAGCCACACCGGGACGGTCTTGCCGAAGAAGCCGAGAATGAAGAGTTCGCCGATGGGCATGTGACAGCCTTGAGAATAGCGCTTTGAGTCCGGCCAGGCCAGGTTCGGCAACTCATCGCGCCACGCATGAGGAAGATACCCAACTCCCCCGGCTCTCACCAATTGGGCGACCCTGCCAATTGCGTGACCCTGGTCACATCGCGTCGCCGCCAGCGCCTCTAGGAGTGGATCATCGCAGGGCGATCCTCGCTCTGCCCAATCCAGGAGACGTCCATGACGAAGATCAAGAAGATCATTACGGCCACGATCGCTGCTCTGGCGTTGACCACCGCTTCCTTGGCCATCCCAAGTCAGGCTTTCGCTGGCGGTCACGGTCACGGTGGGCATGGCGGCCACGGTGGGCATGGTGGAGGTCACGGCCATCACGGGCACCACGGGCATGGCCATGGTCATGGTCATCATCATGGGCATGGTCATCACGGCCATCGCCATCATTTCCACGTTTACAACAGCTGCTGGAAATGGAGCCCCTACGGCCCGGTCAATGTCTGCTACCGCTACTGATTCGAGATGAAGAGAAGAAACTCGTCCGGGCCGAGGGGCTCGGGCGAGTTTCTCAATTCCAGGATGATCACCGTGATCGTCTGGGCACGACAAACCATCTCGTTGCAGGCTCATCGGCCTGCCGGACCACCGGCAGGCATTTGCTTGTCACCATCCTGGCTCCCCCTGCTGCGCCAAATGCGTTCGCGACGGCTGGGGTGATCTGCCGGCTCCGCGCCGTGCCCGTTTAGCGGCAGCTGTCCGATCCCGACGAGACCTGACCAGGATCGGCCGGCCCTCGAAGCCCCGGGTTCAATGGGAGCTTGAGCCGTAATGCTCGCTCCGTAACCACGTCCTTGAACGCACTAATCCTTGAACGCATTTGCCCTGGCTTCGAGCTCAATGCGCGTCGAACGGAACTGGCAGAAGAAAGCCCGAGTTCCGGCGACGGCAAACTGGATGTGTGATGGGTCGCACATTTGTCGGCGCGCAGGTGGGCTAGGCTTCAATTCGCGAGAGGTGCTGTGGGGAGACTTGGTCCGTCAGCCGCTCGTCACAAGCAAGCGATCGTCAACTCCTGCTGAGAAACCCAGCTGAAAGCGTAAAAGCAATGCGGCGCATCCCAAATTTCCGATTGATCAACCCGATCTCAAACCGAGCATCGCGGTCAGCATTTCGCTACGCGATTTCGCAGACCATGACGCGAGCAGTTGTCGTCATGGCTTGCTGCCTCGCTGTGCTGACCGACCTCCGCCCTGCTCATGCCGACGCCGCCTCCGATCGGGCAATGGCCACGCGCTACGAGCAGTCGGCGCAAGCGGGCGATGATGATGCCCAGTTCTATCTTGGGGCGCTCTATTCCGCAGGCGTCGGCCGCCCGCGGAGCGACCAGGAAGCATTTCGCTGGTTCTCGCGCGCGACCGATCAGGGGCATTCCCACGCCATGTTGATCGTCGCCGGCCTCTATGCGAGCGGGCGCGGCATCACAAAGGACAATGTGAAGGCCTATAGCTGGGCCTACATCGTCGCTTCGGCGGGCAAACTCGACGAGGACCGCAACGGTGCGCGGCAATTGATGTCGCTGCTCATGAAGCGGATGACGAGCGACGAGATCGGCCGAGCCGTGGTGGCCGCAAGAGCCTGGCGCGCCGTTCGGACTGCTGGCGCCGGCAAGTCTCCGCATATCGAAAGAGCTGCAGAACTCGGACCAACCCACGCAGGCTGCGCCGCCCCCACCTGCACCCGCGGTCGTGCAGCCGGCGCCCGTAGCCGCGGCGTCACCCGCGGTCTCGCAGCCGGCGCCATCCAACGTCACGGTATTGCCGGCAGCTCCCAAGGCCACGTCGGTACCTTCAGTGAAGAACGCAAAGCGAGATGATGCCCGTGAACTGCTCGACCAGGTTCCACCGAACCTGCGCAAGCGATTTGGCTTCTGATTTAAGGGGACGCACCATGAAATTGCATCATCTCATCGCGACCGGGGTTCTGGCGATCGCCGCGGCAGGGACTGGCTACTACGCCTATTCCCGTTTCCTTCATCCGCCGTTGGTGACCACCAGCATTGCGAGCCTCGCGCCGGTTTCCGAAGCCGTTTACGGCACGGGCACCGTCGAGCCCGAACGCTGGGCCAAGGTGGTGCCGCTGCAGCGCCGCCGGCTGGTCGAGCTCTGCAAATGCGAGGGACAGGTGGTCAAGGTCGGCCAGGTCCTCGGCCGCCAGGACGACGCCGAGGAGCGTAGCGCGCTCGACCAGATGGAAATCAATCGCGGCCAGCTCGAACGTGATCTGGCGCGCGCCGAGAAGGATCGCGACAAGAACGACGCCGCGCGTACCGAGTACGAGCAGCGCTGGACCAGGCTCGAGGAAGCAAAATCGCGGATCGCCGCGCAGAAGGTGCACCTCGACTCGCTGCTGCTGCGCGCTCCGCTCGACGGCATGGTGCTGCGGCGCGACGGCGAGGTCGGTGAGATCGCCGGTCCCACCGACGTCCTGTTCTGGGTGGGACCGCCCGCTCCGATGCAGGTCGTTGCCGAAATCAACGAGGAGGAGATCAACCGCATCGCGGCCGGCCAGAAGGCTTTTCTGCGAAGCGAAGCTTTCCCCGGAAGGGCCCTGCGCGCCACGGTCTCCCAGATCACGCCCAAGGGCGACCCGACCCGCAAGACCTTCCGCGTCTATTTGCGGTTGCCACAGGATACCCAGCTGCGGATCGGCATGTCGGTCGAGGTCAATATCATCTTCCGCGAGAAACCGGCGGCCATCGTGGTGCCGGCGGAGGCCGTCGCAGGCGACTGGGTTCAGATGGTCGATGACGGCCAGGTCCGGCGTGTGCCCATTACCGTCGGCATCCGCGGCAACCGCAATACCGAGATCATCGGCGACGTATCGAAGGGCACGACTGTGCTTTCGCCCGCACGCAGGGATCTTGCTGATGGCGCCAGGATTCGCATCGACAACAGCTTGACCAGAGCTGTGGAACCTGCGGCCGCGAGTGAGCCGACCGATCAGCCAGGCGCAACGCCCGAGGCGACCGTGGTCGCTGCGGCCACCACAACGCCTTCGGATCCCGATGACGCGGTGATTTCGGCAGCCATGACCGCCCACATCAACTCCGTCATCAATGATGCGCGTCGCAACATCATCAGCAACAGCCGGTAACCGCCGTGAAACTTATTTTCAACATCGCATGGACCCATGTCATCTCCCGGGTGCGACAGACTCTTGTCGGGATGGCCGGCGTGTCCATGGGAGTGGGCTTCACCATCATGATGGCAGGCCTGATGCAGGGTTCGCAGATCGACTTCCTGCGGCAGCTGGTCGACACCATGCCGCATATCACGATCGAGGATGAGCGGCGCTCCGTGCCGACGCAGCCCGCCGAGCAGGAATATGGGGCGGTACAAATGTCCGACATCGCCAATGTCGGCAAACGTCCCGGCATCAAATATCCGGAATCGGTGATGAGCTCGCTGCGCTCCTGGATTCCCGGCGACGTGGCGCCCTCGGTGAGGACCACCGCGATCATCAATCATGGCGGCGCGCGCATCGGCATTACCCTGACCGGCATCGATCCCCGCCGCGAGCTTCAGGTCTCGAAACTCGCCTCGCAAATGCGCGAAGGAAAGCTCGACGACCTTTCACGCGCGTCGAACGGCGTCATCATCGGCGAGGCGCTGGCCGAAAAGCTCGGGCTGAAAACCGGCAATACCGTCCTCCTGGTCGGCGGCCAGGGCGTCCAGCTGAATTCGACGGTGACCGGGCTGTTTCGCTCCGGCCTGAAGCGCGTCGATGAGAGCCAGATCTATTCGCTGATGGGGCCGGCGCAGGTCATGATGGGGCAGAGCGGGGTCGTCAACCAGCTGCGGCTGCGGCTGAGCGATCCCATGATGGCGCAAAAGGTCGCGGCCCAGGTCGAAGCGCAGACCGGCTACAAGTCGGTGTCCTGGCAGGAAGCCAATGCCGACCTGCTGTCGACCTTCTCCGTGCGCGATTTCATCGTGCTCACCGTGATGGGCGCGATGCTGCTGACGTCATCCTTCGCCACCTACAACATCATCTCGACGATCACCCATGAGAAGCGGCAGGACATCGCGATCATGAAATCGCTCGGCATGCGCGAGTACGCGGTGCGGCGGATTTTCATCATCGAAGCCGCCATGATCGGCGTGGTCGGCATCCTGGCCGGGTGGGTCCTCGGTTACCTGCTCTGCTTCGGCTGGTCGAAGATCACGATCTTCAATCCGCTGACGGGCACGACCGTTCCGCTGCAGATCTATTACTCGGCGATGCACTACATCATCGCCGGCGGCATATCCCTGCTCTGCTGCGCAGGTGCGGCCTATTTCCCGGCGCGCAAGGCGACGCGCGTCCATCCAGTTGAAATCATCAGGGGGGCGTCATGACCGAGGTCGCATTGCAGGCGGTGGAGCTGGTTCGCCGCATCGAGGGGACCATTACGCACACCCTCGTCAACGGCATCGATCTGGCGGTGAACAAGGGCGAGTTCGTCGCCATTACCGGGCCGTCGGGATCGGGTAAATCGTCGCTGCTCTATTTGCTGGGCCTGCTCGATGCGCCCAGCGAAGGCGAGGTCATCATCTGCGGCCAGCCGACCTCGAAATTATCCGAGTCGGACCGGGCCGATGTCCGCCTGACCAAATGCGGTTTCGTGTTCCAATTCCATTTCCTGCTGCCGGAGTTCACCTCGCTCGACAATGTGCTGCTGCCGATGCGGGCGGCGGGCATTATGGCTGAAGCTGAGATGCGCGAGCGCGGCCTTGCGCTGCTGGGCTCGCTTGGACTTGACGAGCACGTCAACAAGCGTCCCAACCAGCTCTCCGGCGGCCAGCGCCAGCGCGTCGCCATCGCGCGTGCGCTTGCCAACCGCCCCGAGATCATCGTGGCCGATGAGCCGACGGGCGCACTCGATACGGCATCGACCGAACAGGTGTTTTCGATCCTCCGCGACATCGCGGACAAGGGCCAGACCGTGATCGTGGTGACCCACGATCCAGCACTGGCCGCCCGCGCCGACCGCCGCATCCACATCGTCGACGGCAAGATCGCCGAGATCACCGAACGGCGTGGAGGCGAGCTGGTTTGCGAGACGGCAGGTTGATCCTTGAGCCCCTCGACAATTCGTTCGACACGAGGTCTGCGGGCTGGACAGCCCAGGCGATGGGAATCGAAGGCCAGCGCGCTCGGCGACTGGCGTTAGAGGGCAGGCGCGCTGGCAACGTCTGCATTCGCAATGACGATTTCCCTGAGCAATCCGGCACGGCTGAACGGCAACAGACGCTGCTCGACGTCGTGCAGCATTGCATCGACTTTGTCGCCGAGTATGGCGGGTGAAGAACCCGAGAGCGTGAGGATGCGTTGGGCCAAATCTCTAGCGCTCAATTCGTGACTGCCTTCTACCGCGATCGTCTCCCCGGTGTGAAATCGTGTATCGGCAAGAACGGCCGCGAGATCCGGGCGATAATTCGTGCGGTCGGTCGTTCCGGACCAATAACGCCGAGCCTCGTTATATGCCTCGAGCCAACCGTTGCGGCCATCGGTTGCGGAGCGCGCCGAGCAGACGAGAACCACGCCGCCTGGAGCGACCAGCCGTTCCAGCAGCGAGCCGATCAGGTCGCGATCCATCCAGTGCAGCGCACGACCGATCGTGACGACGTCAAACGAGCCAACCTCGCGCGGCAACGCCTCGGCCGCACTCTCTATCAGCGCAAGATCATGTCCTGCGCGATCGGCGGCCCGTCTTGCGACCTCGAGCATGGCCGGCTCCGGATCCACACCAACGATCCGTCCGACATACGGGGCAAAGCCGAGGGCGAGGAGTCCCGGACCCGTACCAAGATCGATGAGCGCATGCTGCTTGCCAAGCCTCAGCCTTTCCACGACCGCCCGGAAGAACTCGGGCGAATAAGGTGGACGGAACTGCTCGTACAGTGCGGCGGTTGTTGCGAAACGACCCATCTCACAAATCTGGGGCGCCGCACCGGACGCAACCAGCTCGAGCGGATCACGTTTGACGGAACAGACGGAACAAGGGTGTGAAGCCCGGTTTCATCAAACAATCGTGCTCAGGTCCCCGGTTGAAGTGATTAGAATCTCGCGCCGCGACTTTTTAGCTTGCCATGTGCAGGCTTCCGAAAGGCAACCTTCAGATCGCCGGCTCGTTTGCCTGCGTTCGGCGATCTCGCATGCAGGTTCGTATGGCGGCGGGTTCAACGAGATTGTGGCGCCGCTCAAGCGCAGGTCTATGGCTCTCGCTCCTGTTTCTGCTCGGCTGGACGCGGGCCATTCTTGCGGATCCTGAGATGGACGCGCACGTACGAGAGATCGTGACGGAGAACCTTGCTCCGATGACGACGGCCGACCAACCAGGCGGCGTCGCGGGCGCCGCTTACGTCGCCGGTCAGATACAGTTCTTCAATTTCGGGTTCGCTGATGAGGCCGAGAGGCGGCCCGTCACGCCGGACACGCTGTTCAATGTCGCTTCGGTGCGAAAGTTGTTCGAGGCTACACTGGTCGCGCTCGGCGTGCTCCGCGGCGAATTGAGGCTGGACGACCCCGTCAACAAATACGTCACCGAATTGCACGGCGATTATATCAGTCGGGTAACCATCGGCCAGCTCGTGACCCACACATCGGGTCTCTTGCTGCCGACGGATCATCCGCCGTGGCCAAACGCCTCGTATTCCCTGGCCGAATTCGTCGACATGCTGAACGCCTGGACGCCGCGCGCCGGCGAAGAGCCCGGCAAGCAGCGCATCTATACTCACGCGGGCTACGTCCTGCTCCAGCTCGCACTTGAGCGTCGCTATGGAGTTCCGATCGGACAGCTTGTCGAAAACCGTATTCTGACGCCCCTCGGCATGCATTCGACGCTGATCCCGGAACGCGGGCGGGATAACCGTGCGATCATGCCGCCGGAGCTGTTACAGAAAACCGTCCAGGGTTATTCCGACCAGGGTACGCCGATTGGTCCTCCCGGAAACCAGCAGGGCTTTTTCGATTTTCCGGGCACCGGACAGATGTTCTCCTCGGCACGGGACCTCGTCACCTTGATGGCGGCCTGCATCGACGGCAACGTGGCCGATCCGCAATTGCGCGAGGCCCTGCGAATGACCCAGCGCGAGGTGTTCCATATCGACAAGGAGTTCGGACAAGCGATGGCTTGGGAAAATGTAGATCTTGGCGACCTCGACATCGTCGACAAACCGGGCGGTCTCAATAATGCGTCGGCCTATGTGGGACTGGTGCCGGCGAGAAAGATCGGGTTGCTTCTGCTGGCGAACCGCGGCGAGTTTTCTCATGAGATCGCCCGCTATCACATCCTCCCGGCATTAGCGCGACAGTAGGTTGAGATTCAGCGGAGAGGTCGATGGTGATGGCTGGCTCGGGAAAACGGCAGTAAAAGCAGCGTTTTCCGGGCAACCCAGGCAGGTTGTGTGTACCGCCGGCATGTACTGGGGCCGGTGGCTCAGCTCAAACGGACTCGGCCGAATGGTAAACGCCTTCCACCATTCCGCACATCGACAATCGCAAACCGCGCCGGGCATCCCTACATTGCCCGCATGAAGAAGATCGGCTTTCTCTCGTTCGGGCACTGGACGCCCTCCTCGCAATCGCAGACCCGCTCGGCCGCGGATACGCTCCTGCAATCCATCGAGCTCGCCGTCGCAGCGGAGCAGTTGGGCGCGGACGGGGCCTATTTCCGGGTCCATCATTTCGCGCGCCAGCTCGCCTCGCCCTTCCCTCTCCTGGCGGCGGTAGGGGCGAAGACCAGCCGCATCGAGATCGGCACGGCCGTGATCGACATGCGCTACGAGAACCCGCTCTACATGGCCGAAGACGCCGGTGCCGCCGATCTCATCGCCGGCGGACGTCTGCAGCTCGGCATCAGCCGTGGCTCGCCCGAGCAGGTGATCGATGGATGGCGGTATTTCGGCTACCAGCCGGCCGAGGGCCAGACCGACGCCGACATGGGACGGCGTCATGCGGAGGTCTTCCTCGACCTCTTGCGCGGCGAGGGCTTCGCGCAACCAAATCCGCGTCCCATGTTTCCAAATCCGCCCGGGCTGCTGCGCCTGGAACCCTATTCTGACGGCCTGCGCGACCGCATCTGGTGGGGCGCCGGCTCGAACGCCACGGCAATCTGGGCAGCAAAGCTCGGGATGAACCTGCAGAGCTCGACGCTCAAGAACGACGAAACAGGCGAGGCCTTCCATGTGCAGCAGGCCGCCCAGATCCGGGCCTACCGTGCCGCCTGGAAGGAGGCCGGCCATGCGCGTGAGCCACGGGTCTCCGTCAGCCGCAGCATCTTCGCGCTGGTCGACGATCGCGACCGCGCCTATTTCGGTCACGAGCGCGAGACGGAGGACCAGATCGGATTCATCGACGCGAGGACCCGGGCGATCTTCGGCCGCAGCTATGCCGCCGAGCCGGATGTGCTCATCGAGCAGCTCAGGAAAGATGAAGCTATCGCCGAGGCCGACACGCTGCTGCTGACCGTCCCCAATCAATTGGGCGTTGCCTACAACGCGCATGTGATCGAAGCGATTCTGACCCACGTCGCTCCCGCCCTGGGGTGGCGCTAACGAAATGGCCTGGCCTATGCTCGCTTGAAAGGAGCCTGACTTGAGCGTTGCCTTTACCAAGGAAGATAGTGCCGAAACTGCGTCGGAGACGCTGCTGCCCGACCGCCCGATTTCGCCTCATCCGAACCTTGTTACGGAAGCGGGATTGAAGGCTCTTGAATCTCAACTTCACCAGGCCCGCGAGGCGTACGAGACGGCGCAGAAGATCGAAGACGTCAATGAACGACGGCGGCAAGCGGCAATCCCGTTGCGTGACATGCGCTATTTTACGGCGAGAGTTCGGACGGCTCAGGTCATCACCACTCCGACCTCAACCCACATTGTTGCCTTTGGGAGCACGGTGACCTTCAGGCGTGGCGACGGGCGCGTGCAGAAATATCGTATCGTCGGAGAGGACGAAGCGGACCCCAAGGCCGGTTCTATTTCCTTCGTATCCCCGGTGGCACGGCTTCTGATGGGCAAAGCTGTTGGGGATGAAGTCGGCGCATCCGGTCAAGAACTTGAGATCATTTCGATCTCGTAACACGTCCCGCACCGGACACAGCCGGTGGATGGTGAGCTCCTCGACCTGAAAAACATTGTCCGGATTCACCTGGCCGGATAAGCGGAACAACGGCGACGATGGCGTGGTCGGTGCGTTCACAATTCAACCGGCATCCAGACCCCTCCGGCTGCGCTCGAGCGCAGGACGGCGTCCACCATCGCGACACCGGCGAAGCCATCCTCGATCGTTGGAAAGGTCAGCCCCGGATCGGCAAGGGAAGCGGTGCGACTGGCCACAATAGCTGCGGCTACTTCGGTATAGATCGTCGCGAACGCTTCCAGGTATCCCTCGGGATGGCCGGGTGGAATACGATTGACGCGCTGACCAGCGGCGTTCATGGAAGTTGTGCCGCGGCGGATCGATCGTGGTGCTTCACCGAGCGGCGACCAGGTGAGAAGGTTCGGCTCTTCCTGCCGCCAGTCCAGACCGCCCCTCTCACCGAAGATCCGTAACCGCAGCCCGTTATCGTTTCCGGGTGCAACCTGGCTCGCCCACAACGCGCCCCGCGCCCCGTTTCCATAACGCAGCAGAATTTGCACGTTGTCATCGACACGGCGGCCCGGCACGAAGATGGTCGTCTCGGCCAGAATCTGCTCAGGCATCATCCCGGTGACAAAGTGCGCCAGCTGGTATGCATGGGTACCGATGTCGCCGACGCAGCCGCCGGCACCCGAGCGCGCCGGATCGGTACGCCAGTCGGCCTGCTTCTGGCCCGCGGCCTCAAGCGGGTCGGCCAACCAATCCTGCGGGTATTCGACCTGCACGATCCGGATCGCGCCGAGTTCGCCGCCCTGAACCATAGCGCGTGCATGGCGGACAAGCGGATAACCGGAATAATTATAGGTGACGGCAAATATCCGTCCGCTCGTGCGGGCCTTGTCGCGCAAGCGGCGCGCCTCCTCAAGGGTTGTCGTCAACGGCTTGTCGCAGATGATATGAACACCCGCATCCAGGAAGGCGTCGGCGACAGGCGCGTGCATATGGTTTGGAGTGACGATCGCAACCGCTTCGATGCCGTCGGTTCGCGCGGCCTCGGCCTGTGCCATGGCCCGAAAGTCAGGATAGGATCGATCGGACCCGAGGCCGATCGCCGCCGCCGATCGGATCGCTTTATCGGGCGAGGCCGAAAGCGCGCCAGCGACGAGTTCGTAACGATCGTCCAGGCGCGCGGCGATCCGGTGGACGGCGCCGATGAAGGCGCCTTCCCCGCCGCCTACCATTCCTAGTCGAATGCGTGGCTCAGCCATGTCGCGCGCTCCTGTCGATTTATTCCGGCGCTCAGATGAGGCCCAATGTCCGTCGGATCTGCGTCTCGTCGCTGCTGCCGCCGGCGAAGTCGTCGAAGGCTCGCTCGGTGACGCGGATGATGTGGTCGCGGATAAAGGCGGCGCCTTCGCGCGCGCCGTCCTCCGCGTTCTTCAAACAGCATTCCCACTCCAGCACCGCCCAGCGGTCGAATCCGATGGCAGCCAGCCGCGAGAAGATCGCCTTGAAGTCAACCTGTCCGTCGCCGAGCGAGCGAAAGCGGCCGGCGCGATTGATCCAGGGCTGGAAGCCCGAATAGACGCCCTGCCGCCCGGTCGGATTGAACTCCGCGTCTTTCACATGGAAGGCGCGGATGCGCTCGGCGTAGATGTCGATGAAGGCCAGATAATCCAGTTGCTGCAGGACAAAATGGGACGGATCGTAGTTGATCGCGCAACGCGGGTGATTGCCGGTGCGCTCGTAGAACATCTCGAAGGTAATGCCGTCGCATACGTCCTCGCCTGGATGGACCTCGAAGCAGAGGTCGACGCCCGCTTCCTCATATGCATCGAGGATCGGACGCCAGCGACGCGCCAGTTCGTCGAACGCCGTCTCGATCAGGCCCGCCGGCCGCTGCGGCCAGGGATAAAGGAACGGCCAGGCCAGCGCGCCGGTGAAGCTCACGCTGCCGGTGAGGCCGAGGCGGCGAGACGCCTGCGCGGCTTTCATCATCTGGTCCACCGCCCAGCTCTGACGTTCGTTCGACCTGCCCCTGACTGCCGGCGGCGCGAAAGCGTCGAAGGCTTCGTTGTAGGCCGGATGAACCGCGACGAGTTGTCCCTGCAGGTGGGTGGACAATTCGGTGATCACGAGGCCGTGGCTCGCAGCCACGCCGGCAATTTCATCGCAATAGGTCTGAGAGGCCGCGGCCTTGTCGATATCGATCAGTCGTGGATCGGAGGTCGGGACCTGAACGCCCTTGTACCCTAGTCCTGCCGCCCAGCCGCAGATGGCATCGAAGCTGTCAAACGGCGGCGCATCGCCGATGAACTGCGCCAGAAAAATTGCGGGCCCCTTCATGGTGGCCGGTCGGATGGTCGCTGACATTACATTTTCTCCGGTTCAGGCCGCTGCGCTACGCCAGTAGACGCCGCCTCCTTGTCCGACAAGGATGCCGGCCGTTCAATACGCGAGACGATCTTGATCGCCCCCATCGGCGCCTCCCGCCTCGGCATCACGCACTTGGGCAGGCCAGAAGCGTTGTTTTGCGAGGGTTTTTGCAGTTCGGAAAAGTGGCGGATGGACAAATAAACTGGCGGAGAGGGAGGGATTCGAACCCCCGATAGGCTTGCACCTATGCCGCATTTCGAGTGCGGTGCATTCGACCACTCTGCCACCTCTCCAGGCGCCATGACGGGTGATTCCTCGACCCGCGGTCGGCCGTGTTCTAGGCGAGGATGGCGGGCCAGACAAGGCACGGGGCCAAGAAATCCGTGCCGGCGCCAGGAAGCAAAAAAGGAGCCTAAAATGGAGCATTTGACGGTTCAGGCCAATGGCGCGGCACTTCATGTGGCCCGCATGGGTGCCGGGCGACCGCTGCTGTTGCTGCATGGTTGGCCCGAATTCTGGCTGACCTGGGAGCCGGTGATGACGCGGCTCGCCGATCGCTTCACGCTCTATGCACCCGACCTGCGCGGCTTCGGCGACAGCGACAAGCCCGAGGGGCTGTTCGGACCCGACCAGCAGGCCGCCGACATGCTGGCGTTGATGGATGCGCTTGGCCTCGCGCAGGCCGGTATCGTCGGTCACGATGTCGGCGGTGCATTGATGCAGCCGCTGGCGCGGCTGGCGCCCGAGCGCATCGCCGGGCTGTTCTTCTTCGATTTCGTCTATCCTGGAATCGGGTCGCGGATGGCGGAGCCGGAGCGCCTCAACAACATCTGGTATCAATCCTTTCACCAGATGGAGATGGCGCCTGCCCTCGTCGGCGCGAGCCGCGAAAGCTGCCGGCTCTATATCGGGCATTTCCTCAAGGCCTGGTCGCATCGCAAGCACGTCTTCGACGATCAACTCGAGGCCTTCACCGACAATTTCCTTAAAGCGGGAAACCTTGCCGGTGGCTTCGCGCATTATCGCGCAGCCCATGCCGGCCGGGTCAGGATGCTGAAGGGTGAAGCGCCGGCGCTAGCGCCGATCGGCGTGCCGACCTGTGTTCGCTGGGCCGAGCATGATCCGCTGTTTCCGTATGAATGGACCGACCGGCTCGGCGAGACCTTTACAAATCTCGATCTCGCGATGTTTGGGGATGTCGGTCACTTTCCCCATCGCGAGGATCCCGATCGCGCAGCCTCGGAGATCGCGGCGTTCTTTACGCGCATCGGCTGGAGCTGAGGAAAAAGGGTGGGACCGCCAGACGCGACAAATCACTGGCGGTCCCGTGCCGCTGCTTTGAAATTCCGGCCGGGAAGTGCGGCTTCGCCGGCCGAGCGGAGCGACGAAATGACGGTAGCAAGGCGGCGCGAAACGGCAACGCGAACCCGGTTTTAACCTAACCAGTCAACCTTACTACCCGCGCAAAACGTTAATTCAGGAACTAGTCCCGGCCCTTCTTCGGCTTTTTCTCGTCCTTGCCGTTTTCCTTCCGCCGGTTGGTGAAGCGCGCATTGCCAAGCCCGGTGCCGATGGTCAGCACGCCCCAGCGCTCGACGTCCTGCATGAACGGAACTTCGGACAGGCCCTGCACCACGCCGTCATTGTGCATCAGCACGGCGGTGTCGTGATCGCCGATCTGCGGGATCGCCTCCACCAGGCTTGCCGGCAGGTTGAACTTGCTGCTCTCCCAATTGCCCGGCAGGTTCTGCGCGCCCTTTTCGATCGAGCCGTCCGCGTCGATCACGCCGGGACAGGCGATGCCGATGAAGGGCGCGAGCTTCAGGCCTTCGGCCTCGGTCGCCGCGATCAGATCCTTCAGCATCTTGACCAGCCGCTTCACCGCGCCTTCGCGCGTCGGCTCATCGTCGGCGTGCCGCCACAGCTCGGACTTCCAGACCGTCGGCCTTGGAAAGATCGGGCGCCTTCTTCCAGCGCGTCTCCACCACGCCGCAGCGGATGTTGGTGCCGCCGATATCGACCGCGAGGATGCTGTCATGGCCCTCGAAGATCCATGACGGCGCCAGATGCAGCGTGCCGATCAGGCCGGCCTCATCGGGATGAAAGCGGATCGGCACCAGATCGACCTCGAAGTCTTCCGCCTTGAGGATGATGTCGGTGCGCGCGATCGCGAGCTCGCCGACCCGGCTCTGCCGAAAGCCGCCGCCGACCACGATGCGCTCGGTATCGGCCCACGCCTTGGTCTTGAGAAACCGCCCCGTCACATAGGCCAGTTCCTGGGCGAATTCCTCGATCGCGCCATGCACCAGGGCGGCGGCGCCGACATCGTCGCCGACCAGCACCTCATCGAGTTCGCCCTTTGGAATCTCGCCGGTAGATTTTTGCCGAGGGGATCGTCGCCGTTCTTCCTTCAGCGGCTTGCGCAGGCCGTCCAGAATCTTGCGGAAAGCCCCCTTGCTGGCGCGGTCGCCGAGAAAGCCTTCGTCGTCCTTCAGTTCGATATTGAAACTGTCGACCTCGACCGACGGCAGGCGGGTGGCGCCGTGGCGGGCGATGCCCGTGGTCGTTACGGTGTCTTCTGCCATGTGCCCAAGCCCCTGCCGGATTTCGCTGGCGACAACGGGCAGGGAACCCATTGGTTTCAATAGGGGCGCGGTCCCGCCTCGCTGCGGCAGGCCGGGCCGACGAGAATTGCGCCAAATCCTTCATTTTTGGCCGGTTTTCGCCCCTCTTTGCCTTGACTCACGGCGTTCTGCGGCTATAAGTCCCCGCATCCGGCGCGGGATTTCTCGCGCCGCTTGTTTTTGCGCGAATTTGTGGGGCTCGCCCTTGTTCTATGGGGCTCGCCCTTGGCCGCGCGAAAATCGTACCCATAACGACTGACCAAAAAGCCGACCCGGGCAAACCCTGTTGGGAATATGTCCGAGGCCGGGATCGAACACGAAGGAAAAAAACGATGTTCGCAGTCATCAAAACCGGCGGCCGGCAATACCGCGTCGTTCCGGATGATGTGCTCGAGATAGGCAAGATCGCCGGCGATGTCGGCACGATCGTGCAGCTTGGTGAAGTTCTGCTGGTCGGCGGTGACACGCCGGTGCTGGGCACGCCGACGGTGGCAGGCGCTTCCGTTGCGGCCGAAGTGCTGGATCACAAGCGCGGCCCCAAGGTGATCGCGTTCAAGAAGCGCCGCCGCAAGAATTCGCGCCGCAAGCGCGGCTATCGCGACGAGATCACGGTGCTTCGCATCACCGAGGTCCTGACCGATAACGCCAAACCTTCGATCGGCCCGCGGCCGAAGAGGGAAAAGGTTGTGGCACCCGCCGCCGAGGGCGACGAGGAGCCGAAGGCCGCCAAGAAGGCGCCCGCGAAAAAGGCTGCGGCGAAGCCCGCCGCAAAGAAGGCCCCGGCCAAGAAGGCCGCGAAGGGCAAGAGCGACGAGAAGTGATGCGCTTCAACGAAAAGTTGAAGCGTGACAAAACGTGAAATGATTCCGTCAAGGAATTGATCTAAATATTAGCGAAGTCGGAGACGGGCCATGGCTCACAAAAAAGCAGGCGGTTCATCGCGAAACGGACGCGATTCAGCGGGCAAGCGCCTGGGCATCAAGGCCTATGGCGGCGAGCGCGTGATTCCCGGCAACATCATCGCGCGTCAGCGCGGCACCACCTGGCATCCCGGCCTTAATGTCGGCATGGGCACCGACCATACTCTCTTTGCCAAGGTCGAAGGTCATGTCGAGTTTCGTGCAAAAGCCAATGGTCGCACTTTCGTATCGGTAGTTCCGATGGCGGAGGCGGCCGAATAGACGGTGGACACATCTGAGTCCGCCGGGTCCTGTTGAACCGGCGGAGTCGAAAAGGGCTCCAAGGGGAGGCGGGAAACCGGCCTCCCCTTTTTATTTTGCGCATTTTCGCAATCAGGAGCCCGACATGTTGCAGGACATCCCGATCCCAACGCCGGTCTTGCGTGAGGCAAGTAGCTGCGTCCTCGAGACCGAACGGCTGACGTTGCGCCGGCCGACGCTCGCGGACGTAAAAGCGATTGCGCATCTCGCCAACGATCGCCGCATTGCGGAAAACACCCGCCGCCTGCCGCATCCCTATCTGCAGGACCACGCGGTCGAATTCGTGCGCGCGACATCCACCGACAGCAGCGAGACCGTGTTCCTGATCGAACAGAACCATTCGCCGGTCGGCATGGTCGGCATCGACCGCAGCGAACCGGACGCGCCGGAACTCGGCTACTGGCTCGGCGTCGAACATTGGGGCCAGGGCTTTGGCACCGAAGCCGCGCGCGCGGTGATCGATTTCTTCTTCGAGGAATTCGATGCCGAGCACCTGATCTCGGGCGCCCGCGTCGCCAACCCGGCCTCGCGCAACATCCTGGAGAAATGCGGCTTCCAGTGGAGCGGCGTCGAGCTGCACCGCTTCGAGGCGCTGGGATCCTCGACCCCGGTCGACCGCTTCCGCCTGACGCGCGGCGTCTGGTCGTCGCTGAAGAACTGGGGATCGTCGACGCGGAGAGAGCGGTAGCTGGCCAAGACCACGGTTGTCGTCCCGCGAAAGCGGGGACGACAACTGCGTGTGTGACTTCACGCCGGCGGATTGACCACCGCTTCCTCGCGTCCGAGCTTCTGTTCGCGCAGGAAGATATAGAAGCCGGCGCCGATGATGATGGCCGCGCCGATCAAGGTCGAGATCGACGGCACATCACCCCACACGACGAAGCCGAAAATCACCGCCCACACGATCATCGAATATTGATACGGCACCACGACGCTGGCCGGCGCCAGTTTCAGCGAACGGTTGATGCACAACAGCGCGACGACCGAAGTAACCCCCGCCGCGGCAAACAGAGCCAGGCTGCCGATCGTCGGCGTCACCCAGCCGATCGGCGACATCAGCGCGCCGAGCAGGAACGTGCCGCCGAATTGCGACGTCGTCAGCACGATATCCGGCGTCGCCCGCAGCGAGCGCGTGATCAGCATCAGGAATGCAAACGACAGGCTGCCGCCGAGCGCGATCATCGCCGGCCAGCTCACGGTCTGCGTGGACGGACGCAGCGCGATCAGCACGCCGCAGAAACCGATCAGGATCGCGGTCCAGCGCCGCCAGCCGACCCGCTCGCCGAGCACGATGCCGGAAAGCGCGGTGACGAAAATCGGCGAGGCCAGATAATAGGTGATGACGTCGGCGAGCGGCAGATAGACGGTGGCGAGAAAGAAGGCCGCGACTTCGAGCGTCGAGAGCACGACGCGCAGCAGCTGCAGCCACGGCCGTTCGATACGCCTGAATTCGGCGCGCTGCTGCCAGATCATCGGCAACAGCACCAGCAGCGCCGCGCAGGCGCGCAGCCACAGCAACTGCCCGACCGAATAGGTCGCGACCATGTATTTCCCGAGCGCATCGCCGAACGAGAACATGAAGATCGACAGCAGCATCAAGCCGATGCCGGCCAGCCGCGCGGAGCGCTCGTCATAGGTGGAGAGTTTGGCGAACAGGCTCATGGGGGATGCGGCGCTTCCTGTCGTTTCTTCGTCATGGCCGGACTTGTTCCGGCCATCCACGTTCTTTGTGTCGCTGTTTTAAGGACGTGGATGCCCGGGACAAGCCCGGGCATGACGAATTGAACGAATTGCCGCAGCCAAACTGGTGCGATACCGGTACGATTTGGAGCAATAGCAAGACATCGCAGGAAACCGACATGACCGACTTCGACCCCGCCCAGCATCGCATGGTGAGCGAACAGCGCTGGTTCGAGGATTTCGTGCTCGGCGAGCGCTTCGTGATCCCGAGCCGGACCCAGACCTCGGCGGTGTTCGCCGCGTTCCAGACCGCGAGCGGCGACACCCATCCGATCCATTACGACGTCGAATATTGCCGCGCCCGCGGCATGCCGGACCTGCTCGCGCATGGGTTCCAGACCCTGGTCCACACCGCGCCGGGCGCCGGCCTGTTTCCCTATATCGTCGAGGAATCGCTGGTCGGATTCCTCGAACAATCGAGCAAGTTCCTGAAGCCGGTCTATGCCGGCGACACCATCTATCCCGCGCTCGAAGTGACCGAACTGGTCCCCGGCCGCACGCACCGGCGTGGTGACGCTGCGCTCGACCGTGTTCAACCAGCGCAAGGAGCTGGTGCTGGAAGGGATGCAGAAATTCCTGATCCGGCGGCGGCCCGTATAAGCGCGCGACTGAACCCTTGGAGCCCGCAAAAAGGCCCGAAAATTAAGGCTTTTCGCCAATGTTGCGGCCCTTGAGGGTTGCCGCACGGGCCCCCCTGCCCTACCTAGTGCACATCATGAAATTCCTTGACGAGGCAAAGGTCTATATCCGCTCCGGCGACGGCGGTAACGGCTGCGTGGCGTTCCGCCGCGAAAAATTCATCGAGTTCGGCGGGCCCTCCGGCGGCAATGGCGGCCGTGGCGGCGACGTCATCGTCGAGGTCGTCGACGGGCTGAACACGCTGATCGACTATCGCTACCAGCAGCACTTCAAGGCGCCGAAGGGCACCAACGGCATGGGCAAGGACCGCCATGGCGCCAACGGCAAATCGATCGTGCTCAAGGTGCCGGTCGGCACCCAGATTTTCGATGAGGATCGCGAAACGCTGATCCATGACTTCACCGAGCTCGGCGAAAAATTCGTGCTCGCCGAAGGCGGCAATGGCGGCTTCGGCAACGCGCATTTCAAATCCTCGACCAACCGCGCGCCGCGCAACGCCAATCCCGGCCAGGAAGGCGAGGAGCGCTGGATCTGGCTGCGGCTGAAACTGATCGCGGACGCCGGCCTCGTCGGCCTGCCCAATGCCGGCAAGTCGACCTTCCTCTCCGTCGTCAGCGCGGCCAAGCCGAAGATCGCCGACTATCCCTTCACGACGCTGCATCCGCAGCTCGGCGTCGTGAACGCGCAGGGCCGCGAATTCGTGCTTGCCGACATTCCCGGCCTGATCGAGGGCGCGCATGAGGGCGCCGGCCTCGGCGATCGATTCCTCGGCCATGTCGAGCGCTGCCGCGTGCTGCTGCATCTGATCGATGCGACCTGCGAACATGCCGGCAATGCCTACAAGACCGTGCGGACCGAGCTCGATGCGTATGAGGGACATCTCGCCGACAAGATCGAGATCGTGGCGCTGAACAAGATCGACGCGGTTACGCCTGACGAATTGAAGAAGCAGAAGGACCGGCTGAAACGCGCCGCGAAAAAGACGCCGCTCTTGATCTCCGCCGTGACCGGCGAAGGCGTGCCGGAAGCGCTCAAGGCGCTGGTCGAGGTGATCGGCGAGGCCCCGGTTTCGCTCAAGGCCAAGGGCAGCCGAGGACCCGTGGACGCCGGCGACACCGCCGCAGGGCTGATGCAAACTTAAGCCTCCGCGGCCGCGCCACTTCCAAAGCCGGAAACTGGCGCGTATTGCTTCCCGACCACCCGTATCATTCGACCGCATCATGAAACGCCCCGCGCTCAAAAACTTTCGCCGCATCGTCGTCAAGGTCGGCTCCTCGCTCCTGATCGACTCCCATGCGGGCGAGGTTCGCTCGGCGTGGCTGTCGGCGCTGGCCGCCGATATCGCCAAGCTGCATGGCGAAGGCCGCGACGTTCTGGTGGTCTCGTCCGGCTCGATCGCGCTCGGCCGCAGCCGCCTGAAACTGCCGCGCGGTCCGCTGAAACTCGAGGAAAGCCAGGGCGCCGCCGCCGTGGGACAGATCGCGCTGGCGCGGATCTGGTCGGAAGTGCTCGGGGCTCACGGCATCGGCGCCGGACAGATTCTGGTGACGCTGCAGGACACCGAGGAACGCCGCCGCTACCTCAACGCCCGCTCGACCATCGGCAAATTGCTGGAATGGCGCGCGGTGCCCGTGATCAACGAGAACGACACGGTGGCCACCAACGAAATCCGCTATGGCGACAATGATCGCCTCGCCGCGCGCGTCGCCACCATGGCGAGCGCCGATCTGCTGATCCTGTTGTCCGATATCGACGGGCTTTATGACGCGCCGCCCGGCGCCAATCCCAACGCAAAACTGATTCCGATCGTCGAATCCGTCACCTCGGAAATCGAGGGCATGGCGGGCGCGGCCGAATCCGAATTGTCGCGCGGCGGCATGTTCACCAAGATCGAGGCGGCGAAGATCGCGACGACGTCGGGCACGCATATGCTGATTGCGTCGGGCAAGATCGAGCATCCGCTGCAGGCGATTGCCGATGGCGGCCGCTGCACCTGGTTCCTGACGCCGGCCAATCCCGTCACCGCGCGAAAACGCTGGATCGCGGGCTCGCTGGAGCCGAAGGGCACGCTGACCATCGATGCCGGCGCGGTCGCGGCGCTGCGCGCCGGCAAGAGCCTGCTGCCGGCCGGCGTGATCCGGATCGAGGGCCAGTTCGCCCGCGGCGATGCGGTCGTGGTGCGCGGCCCCGACACCCACGAGATCGGCCGCGGCCTCGTCGCCTACGACGCCGAGGATGCCGAGAAGATCAAGGGCCGCTCTTCGCCGGACGTGATGGCGATTCTTGGGCATCAGCGGCCGGGCGGAAATGATCCACCGCGATGATCTGGTGGTGGGCCCGGCTGGGGCCATTCCGGCCAAATAGAGCGTTTTCAAGCGAAGTGGGCACCGGTTCGCGTGAAGCGCGGACCAAGATCTGCGCTTCAGCACTCTAGGCCAATGGCCGAGCTGCCTGTTTCCGATATCGCCCGCCAGCCATGCTGGTTCCGGACCTCGCAAAAGCAGGATTTCCGTGCTAGGACATGGCCTTAATCAAGACCACGAGCCTCCCATGACCGCGCCTCTCAAGGCAATCGACGGCACCGCCGATCTGCCCGCTTTGATGACCGACCTCGCCACCCAGGCGCGCGCCGCCGCGCGGGTGCTGGCGCTGGCGCCGCCGGAGCAGAAGGATCGCGCGCTGGAGGCCATCGAGCGGGCGATCCGCGCCAACGCGGCAAAGATCCTCGCGGCCAATGCCGAGGACGTCGCGGAAGTCCGCGCCGGCGGCGCGACCTCCGCCTTCATCGACCGCCTGACGCTGACGCCGGCCCGGATCGATTCCATGGCTGACGGCGTCGCCACGGTGCGCGGCATTCCCGATCCGGTCGGCACCGTCACCGAGAGCTGGCAGCGGCCGAACGGCATGACCATCGAGCGCGTGCGCGTGCCGCTCGGCGTGATCGGCGTGATCTTCGAGAGCCGTCCCAATGTCGCCGCTGATGCCGGCGTGCTGTGCCTGAAGTCCGGCAACGCCGTGATCCTGCGCGGCGGCTCCGACAGTTTCCGCTCCTGCCGCGCGATCCACGAAGCCTTGGTGCAGGGCCTGCGCGAGGCGGGTTTGCCGGAAGCCGCGATCACGCTGGTGCCGACGCGCGACCGCGCGGCGGTCGGGCTGATGCTCGGAGGACTGGGCGGCGGTATCGACGTGATCGTGCCGCGCGGCGGCAAGAGCCTGGTCGCGCGCGTCGAGGCGGAAGCGCGCGTGCCGGTGTTCGCGCATCTCGAAGGCGTCAACCACGTCTATGTCGATCGATCCGCCAATCTCGAGATGGCCAAGTCGATCGTGCTGAACGCCAAGATGCGCCGCACCGGCGTCTGCGGCGCCGCCGAGACGCTGCTGGTCGATCGCGCAGGCGCTGCGACGAATTTGAAGCCGCTGGTCGAGATGCTGATCGAAGCCGGCTGCGAGGTGCGCGGCGACGACGCCGTGCAGAAGATCGACGCGCGGGTGAAGCCGGCAACCGACGACGACTGGGACACCGAATATCTCGACGCCATCATCGCCGCGCGCGTCGTCGACGGTGTCGACGGGGCGATCGCGCATATCCAGAACCACGGCTCGCGCCACACCGATGCGATCGTGGCCGAGGACGCTCAGGCGGCCGGGAAATTCCTCAGCGAGGTCGATTCCGCGATCGTGCTGCACAACGCATCGACGCAGTTCGCCGATGGCGGCGAGTTCGGCTTCGGCGCGGAGATCGGGATTGCCACCGGCAAATTCCACGCCCGCGGGCCCGGTCGGCGCCGAGCAACTGACGAGCTTCAAATATCGCGTTCACGGCACCGGGCAGACGCGGCCGTGAACGCCAGCCCGCGCACACGGTGTCCCGGCTGATGCAATTGCAATCCGCCGCGCAAGCCATCCCCTTCCATACCAACGGCATGCGCATCGGCCTGCTCGGGGGCTCGTTCAATCCGCCGCACGCGGCGCATCGCGCCATCAGCCTGTTTGCGCTCAAGCGCCTGAAGCTCGATCGCGTCTGGTGGCTGCTGACGCCGGGCAATCCGCTCAAGGAAAACGGGCGGCTGCACGACCTTTCCGAACGCGCGCGCGCCGCGCTCGACGTCGCCGACGATCCGCGCATCGACATCAGCTGTCTCGAAGCTGTCATCGGCACCCGCTACACTGTCGATACGATCATTCATCTGCGCCGCCGCGTTTCCGGCGTGCACTTCGTCTGGATCATGGGCGCCGACAATCTCGCGCAGTTCCATCGCTGGAAGCACTGGCGGCGCATCGCTTCCGAGGTGCCGCTCGCCGTGATCGACCGTCCGCCGCAGAGCTTTCGGGCGCTTGCCGCACCGGCCGCGCAGGCGCTGGCGCGCTACCGCGTGCCCGAGAATCAGGCGGCCCGGCTGGCGGATCAGCAGGCGCCCGCCTGGGTTTTCCTCACCGGCATGAAACTGAACCTGTCGTCGACCGGCCTTCGGAACTCCGACGGGAGCTGGAAGGCAAAGAAGTGACAGTTTGGTTCGAACCGGCAAACGGGGGCTCACTGGAATATTGAAACCATTAACCCCACATGCCTAATATAGTCGGCGGACGTCAGGATTCGGCGTTCGCGATACAGTGAAAGGAATGGTCCCTGGCCACATCTGTATTGTCCAAGTCCAAGTCTGTTTTACCCAAGGTTCCCAGCAAGGCTCCTGTTAAGTCTGCCAAGACCCCGCGTAAAACATCGACAAAAGCTGCGGCCTTGAAGGCGCAACCCGACGCCGACAAGACGCTGAATATGATCCTCTCCCGCCTCGACGATATGAAGGCGGAAGAAACGGTCACCATCGACCTTCGCGGCAAATCCGCCTTTTCCGATTACATGATCGTCACGTCAGGCCGGGCCAACCGGCATGTCGGCGCGATCGCGGAAAACGTCACGAAAGCCCTGAAGGAAAACGGCATCAAGAACATCCATGTCGAGGGCTTGCCCAATTGCGACTGGGTGCTGATCGATTCCGGCGATGTGGTCGTGCACGTGTTCAGGCCCGAGGTGCGCGAATTCTACAATCTGGAAAGGTTGTGGGCGCAAAACCCGGCGGCGGCAGCGATCTGAATTCTTGGCCGGTGCGAATCGGCTGAGGCGCATGTAGTCTGCTTGCGCGCGCTTAAGGGCGCGCGTGCCGAAAAGTGCACGCCAGAAACAGCAGTCATGCGCCTTGTCGTGGTCTCAATCGGCCGGCTGAAGCAGGGCCCGGAACAGGAACTGGCCGAACGTTATCGCGAGCGCTTCGAGGATATCGGCCGCAAGCTCGGCTTTCGCGGCCTCGCGGTCCATGAAATTCCGGAAAGCCGCGCGCGCGACACCGCGACCCGGATCTCGGAGGAAGCCGCGGCGATTGCAGCGGCGATACCGGAGAAATCCGTGCTGGTGGCGCTGGACGAGCACGGCAAGAGCATCGATAGCGCGACCTTCGCCCGGCAGCTCGGCCATTGGCGGGATGAGGGGATCGCCAACACAATTTTCGCGATCGGAGGCGCGGACGGACTTTCGCCCGATTTGCAGCGCAAGGCTAAATTACGCATTGCGTTCGGCTCGGCGACCTGGCCGCATCAAATGGTCCGCGTCATGCTTCTTGAACAGATTTACCGGGCCGCGACCATTCTGGCCGGCCACCCCTATCATCGTGCGTAAGGCACGGTGACGTGAATACAGATAACGCCGAATAGACCGGATGCATTCAACGCGGGACATTCACTCATTCGACGCCGCCGGCCGCGGCATGCCGCTGAATTCGGCTGTCTTGCTTTCCCTGCTCCTGCTTTCCGCAAGCTTCGCCGCGGCATCGCTTTCGCCGGCGGTAGCGCAGTCCGCAGCGCCCGCACAGCAGGCGACGGCGGCATCCCCCGATGCCATCAAGCAGCGCGAGGAGGAACTGGGGGCCACGCGCGAGCAGCAGCGCAAGGCGGCCGAACTTCAGCAAAAACTAAAGGCCGATATCGCGGCGATCGGACAGGACCGCTCCAAGCTCAACCAGCAACTGATCGACATCGCCACCCAGGTGCGCAGCGTCGAGACCCGCATCGGCGAGACCGAGGCCGGCCTGCGCCCGCTCGACAGCCGCGAGCAGCAGGTCAGGGCGACGCTCGATTCACGCCGCACCGAAATCGTCGAGGTGCTGGCGGCGTTGCAGCGCGCCGGCCGGCGCACGCCGCCGGCGCTGCTGGTCCGGCCCGAAGACGCGCTGCAATCGCTGCGCACCGCCATGCTGCTCGGATCGGTCGTCCCCGAACTGCGCGGACGCGCGGAGAAACTCGCCGCCGATCTCGGCGAACTGGTGAGCGTGCGCAAGAGGATCGCCACCGAGCGCGATGCGCTGGCGCGGGACCGCGACAGGCTGAAGGACGATTCTGTCAGGCTGGCTGCGCTGGTGGAAGAGCGGCAGCGCAAGCAGAGCGCCATCGAAAAGGACGTCGAGGCCGAAGGCGCGCGCGCCATCAACCTGTCCAGGCAGGTCGAGGGCCTGCAGGGTCTGATCACGAAAATGGAGCAGGACCTCAAGAGCGCCGCCAAGGCGGCCGCAACCGCCAGCCTGCAGGGCGCCCCGGCTGCCCCGGGCGGCAAACCCAACCTGGGGGCGCTGAAGGACCCTGCCCGATTGAGCCCGGCGATCGCCTTTGCCTCCGCCAAGGCGCTGTTCGCGTTTCCGGTCAATGGGCGCAAGATTCGCGATTTTGGCGGTTCCGACGGGGCGGGTGGCGTAGAAAAAGGCATTTCCTTGGCAACCAAGGCCGGCGCCCAGGTCACAACACCGTGTGACGGCTGGGTTGTTTACGCCGGGCCCTTCCGCAGCTACGGACAACTCTTGATCCTCAATGCCGGGGGCGGGTATCATGTCCTGATCGCCGGGATGGAGCGCATTTCGGTAAACATCGGCCAGTTTGTACTTACGGGGGAGCCGGTCGCGACCATGGGATCGACGTCCCAGGTTGCATCCATACTCGCGACGACCGCGAGCCAGCCGGTGTTGTATGTCGAGTTCCGTAAGGACGGCACTCCAATCGATTCAGGCCCATGGTGGGCCGCAAACGAAGGCGAAAAGGTTCGCGGATGATGCGCAAGACTTCTGTAATTCTTCTCAGCGCCGCCACCGGTGCGGCTTTGACGCTCTTCGTCACGCAGCCTCGTTCCGTACTGATGGGATCGAGTGCGCGTGCGGCCACCTCCGACACCTACCGCCAGCTCAATCTGTTCGGCGACGTGTTCGAGCGCGTGCGCAGCGACTATGTCGAGAAGCCCGACGACTCCAAGCTGGTCGAATCGGCGATCTCAGGCATGCTGGCCGGCCTCGATCCGCATTCGAGCTACATGGACGCGAAGAGTTTCCGCGACATGCAGGTGCAGACCCGCGGTGAATTCGGCGGGCTCGGCATCGAGGTCACGATGGAAGACGGCCTGATCAAGGTGGTCTCGCCGATCGACGACACCCCGGCGTCGAAGGCCGGCATCATGGCCAACGACATCATCACCAATCTCGACGACGAAGCCGTGCAGGGTCTCACCCTCAATCAGGCGGTCGAGAAGATGCGCGGACCGGTCAACACCAAGATCCGCCTCAAGATCGTCCGCAAGGGCCAGGACAATCCGATCGAAGTCACCCTGGTGCGCGACAACATCCGCGTCCGCTCGGTGCGCGCCCGCGTCGAACAGGACGACATCGCCTATATCCGCGTCACCACCTTCAACGAGCAGACCACCGAAGGCCTGAAGCGCGAGATCGGCAACCTCTCGAACCAGATCGGCGACAAGCTCAAGGGCTACATCATCGACCTCCGAAACAATCCGGGCGGCTTGCTGGAGGAGGCGGTCACCGTTTCCGACGCCTTCCTGGAGCGCGGCGAGATCGTCTCGACCCGCGGCCGCAATGCCGAGGAAACCCAGCGCCGCGCGGCGCATACGGGCGACCTGACCAAGGGCAAGCCGATCATCGTGCTGGTCAATGGCGGCTCGGCCTCGGCCTCCGAAATCGTCGCCGGCGCACTGCAGGACCACAAGCGGGCCACGCTGGTCGGCACGCGCTCGTTCGGCAAGGGCTCGGTGCAGACCATCATCCCGCTCGGCAGCGGCAACGGCGCGCTGCGGCTCACCACCGCGCGCTATTACACGCCGTCGGGCAAATCGATCCAGGCCAAGGGCATCGTGCCCGACATCGAAGTGCTGCAGGACGTGCCGGACGAATTGAAGTCGCGCACCGACACCAAGGGCGAGGCTTCGCTGCGCGGCCATCTGAAGAACGACGGCGACGAGAAGACCGGCTCGCAATCCTACGTGCCGCCGGACGCCAAGGACGACAAGGCGCTGAAGACCGCAGCCGACCTGCTGCACGGCATCAAGTCGACCGCGACCGCGGCGCCCGCAACCGGCGACAAGGCGGCGATCGACAAGCCGGCCACCAAGGCCGCGAACTGATCGGCTCCACCGGCCAGCATTCGAAAAAAGGGCGGCCTTCGGGTCGCCCTTTTTGCTGGGCGGCGGAATAGCCAGGCGCCACCTGCGATTCGGCCAGGCGGACCAGGACCTGGAGCCTTCCCCGTTCCGATGGAATCGGAACGGGGCTCCAGATTTTCGTTTTGACGCGTTTTCTTGACGCGAACCGGTCTCCACTTCGCTGGAAAACGCTCTAGCTGCCGTGGCCCTGCCCCGCCGTGGTATCGTCGGCCCCGGTGATTCGGGGAGGTCCATGACGGAAATGACCGACGATCTGAGCACGCCGCTCGGACAGAAGACGGAGCGCCAGAAGCGCCGGTTCCGGCTGCCCTTCACTGCGATGCAGGCGCTGGCTGTGCTGCTCGGCCTGTTCCTGGTCGCCTTCCTCGCCGTCGCGCTTTTCACCGACAACCCGTTCGGCGGCGAGCCGGTCGCCCGTATCGCGCTGCGCACGCCGGCGGCGGACGAAAAGCTGCCCGCAGCCGCCTCCGGCCGCCCCGAACAGGCTGCGAAATCTGCACCGCAGGCGCCAAGCGGCGACAACAAGACCGTCACCATCATCGACGGCTCCAGCGGCAAGCGCCAGGATGTCGTGATCGGCAGCGATGCCGCCGACAAGACCGGCGCCGAGCCGGCGCCGGCGACGGCAATGGCCGGCATCGATCAGCGGCTGCTGGAAAAGTCCCGTTACGGCATGATCCCGGTGGTTACCGACGGCCTGAAGCCCTTTACGGTCTATGCGGCCGACGCCGACCGCATCAAGGCCGCCAAGATGCCTGTCGTCGCCATCGTCGTCGGCGGGCTCGGTGTCGGCGCCGCCAAGACGGTCGATGCCATCATGAAGCTGCCGCCGGCCGTGACGCTGGCATTCACCCCTTACGGGGCGGACCCCGCCAAGCTCGCCGAGCGGGCCCGTGCGCAGCGCCACGAGATCCTGCTTCAGGTTCCGATGGAGCCGTTCGACTATCCCGACAATGACCCCGGCCCGCAGACCCTGCTCACGACGCTGACGCCGGAGCAGAACATCGACCGGCTGTACTGGCACCTCAGCCGGTTCCAGGGCTATGCGGGGATCGCCAATTTCATGGGTGCGCGTTTCACGGCCACCGACGCCGTGATGCTGCCGATCATCCGCGAGGCGGCCAAGCGCGGCCTCGGCTATCTCGATGACGGCTCCTCGCCGCGCAGCGCCGCGCCGTCCCTGACGGCGGCCCAATCGATGCCCTTCGCCAAGGCCGATTTTACCATCGATGCCGTGCCGACCTCGGCCGAGATCGACCGGACACTGGTCAAGCTGGAGACGCTCGCCAAGGAGCGCGGGCTGGCCGTGGGCGTCGCCTCGGCGCTGCCGATTTCGATCGAGCGGCTTGCCGCCTGGATCAAGACGCTCGACAGCCGCGGCATCATGCTTGTGCCATTGACAACGGCGATGCTGAAATCAAAATCAGGCTAGAGATCAAGCTGATGGCGGCGATCCGGACTTTCCCGGACTGCGCCGGACCGACCGATTGCGGATGGACTTGATGCAAGCAAAGGAAACGTGAGGGACATGGCGCGCTACGAGGACCTGCCTTACCGGACCTGCGTCGGCATGATGCTGATCAATGCGACCGGGCTGGTCTTCATTGGCCGCCGCGCCGGCGGCATCGAACATGTCGATGAAACCCACGTCTGGCAGATGCCGCAGGGCGGCGTCGATCCCGGCGAGGACACCTGGGAGGCCGCCAAGCGCGAGCTTTACGAGGAAACCAGCGTCCGCTCGGTGGAGAAGCTCGGCGAAGTCCCGGATTGGCTGATCTACGACATTCCACGCACGGTGGCCGGCCGCGCCTGGAAGGGCCGCTACCGCGGGCAGCGGCAGAAATGGTACGCGGTGCGCTTTACCGGCAAGGACGCCGAAATCAACGTCTCAAGCCCCGGCGGCGGCGGACACAAGGCCGAATTCGTGAACTGGCGCTGGGAGCCGATGAAGAACCTCCCGAACCTGATCGTTCCGTTCAAGCGGCCGGTCTATGAACGCGTGGTCAAGGAATTCTCCAGCCTCGCGGGCGGCTAGAACCGGATCGGTTAGAGTCGGCTGACACAAAATCGCGAAAACAACCCCATGCAAAGTAGAATGGGCCTCGTCTCGCAGCACTCAGGCCGCTTGCGTCCGGGCCCGAATGGTCTGTCGTCACGGCCCAATCTGGCCTCATCCTGGCTCTAGCTCTTTTCAAGTTGCGCTGCCGCGGCGCTATCCGGTACCCCCTAAAACACCATGTCCGACAAACCCTATCGCCCCAATGTGGGTATTGCGCTGTTCAACGCCTCGGGCCAGGTGCTGATCGGCCGGCGCTTCCGCGACGACGGGCCGGAAATCATTCTTCCCGGGCTGGAATGGCAGATGCCGCAGGGCGGCATCGACGCCGACGAGAACCCGCGCGATGCCGTCATGCGCGAACTCTGGGAGGAGACCGGGGCGGTCAGCGCCGAATATCTCGGCGAGACCGATTGGATAAAATATGACTTTCCGCCCTATGACGGACCGTCCACGCATCGCCTCGCCCAATTCCGCGGCCAGCGGCAGAAATGGTTCGCGCTGCGGTTCACCGGCCGCGACGACGAGATCGACCCGCTGACGCCGCGCAACGGCCAGCCGGCCGAATTCGATTCGTGGCGCTGGGAGCGGCTCGACCGCGTCGCCGACCTCGTGGTGCCGTTCCGGCGCGACGTGTACCGGATGGTGGCGCAGGCATTTGCGGAATTCGCCCGCTAGATTGCATGGTCTCGCGTGGTCGCGGCACGAGACGCTTGACGACGTCTTGTCGCTCAATATTTTCGGCCGACTCGCAGAAGGCGCCCCGATGCCGCCGGTGATTTGATGTCAGCGAACCTTTTTGTATCGACCGCAGACTAACGGGCTCAGCTTTGAAATAACCCACGTCATTCGGTGTCTTGCCTCCCATGATGGACGTGACTGTAGCCAAGCGCCGCCGGAGTTGGGAATGGCGGGTGCACCAGAACGGCACGCTGATCATGCACGGGCGCGAACGTAGCCGTCCGGCTGCCCGCTACCAGGGTTACCGGAGCCTGTTCATGCTGCTGGCCATCGGCCGGAGGTCCACTGCCTTCAGGACTTCCGAGACTTTCCCAACACCAGATCAATCGAATTCAGGCGCCAGCACGTCGTGGTCTAGTTAGGCCCGACCGAAAACGGGCCGATGGCGATGACCTGGCAATTGCTGTCGCGCTTGGCGCATTCGGCAAGCGCGCCGTTGACCGCAGCCTGCTCGATCGGCCGCCTTCAATCCCAGCCCGGGACGGCCGGCCGCACCGACCGCGACCGCGTTCCAGCCGCTCGAGGCATCCGCGAGCCGGCGCGCGACATCGTCGCGCGCGTCGGCTGATATCATCGTATTGCCGGCAGCCTTGAAGAAGCCGGTTATCTTGAGCGAGGCCGGAATCGGAACCACGAAATTGTCGTTGAGCGCGACGATCATGCAGGGGACGCCGGCGATCCCGCCGCATGACTCCAGGGCCCGCCGCACGGCTTCCTCGACACTGTCCAGCGCAATGGGAAAGAAAAGCGCGCCGCCGGGGCCCAGCGCGACCGCCTTGTTCTTTCGCGCCGGCGCATAGACCGCTTCAAGCCGCGCCTTGCCGCCCTCGCGGGTGAGCGGAACGTTCCTGGCGGCGAAAGGCTGCTCGGTCGCGGCGTCGTGCCTGATCCAGGGCAGCGGCGGCATTGGCGGCTTGCCGTGCGCGTAAACGACGGTGTCGCCGACCGCGTATAATTCGCATTTGCGCGGCGACTGCGCGGCATCCGCGCGCTTCTGGCATTGCTCCACCGCGGCCGATTTCGCCGCCTCCTCGCTCGGCTGGGCGGTGACGAAAGCGTTGAACCCGCCGACATTGAGCGCGAACGCCTTGAAATCGGCAGCCGGCGCGTAGTCGGAAGCGAGCGTGGCGCGGACCTTGTCGCCGATGAAGGGAACGTTGGCGGCGGCGAATTTTTCTGACGATACGACCATCGGCGGCGATGCAGACGGCGCGGGCGCCGCAGCCTTTGCAGCGGGCGCCGGTGGCGCGGCGAAGCAGCTATTGCCGCTGGAGCGGGCGTTGCCGGCGGCGCCGCCACGGCCGACGGCGCCGGGCTCGCAGTGCTGCCGGAGGCCACGGCCTTGGCGCGCCGACGTCTCGAGCTTGGTGAAATAGAGAAAGCCGCCGACACCGATCGCGGCCAGGCTGACCACCGTGACCGCGACCGGCCACATCCAGTTCGGCTGCGCCGCGCCTTGCGCCTTCGCCGGCTTCTTGACCTGCGGCGTTGCGTAGGTGCCGTCCTCGCGGCGCATCGCCACCATGTAGGCGTGCACCGGCGTCGGGATGTTCTTCACCTCCTGCGCGCCGATATCGGCGAACTGCACCGACAGCTTGTTGGCGACCTGCTCGTGCACCGCGCGCGAGATGCAGATGCCGCCGACTTCGGCGAGGCCCTCCAGCCGGGCTGCGATGTTGACGCCGTCGCCCAGCAGGTCGCCGTCGCGCTCGACCACGTCGCCGATCGTGATGCCGATGCGAAAGGACATCTGCCGGCTCGGCGGATAGGCCATGTTGCGGGTGCGCAGGCTCTCCTGGATATCGATCGCGCAGCGCACGGCTTCGACCGCGCTCGGGAATTCGGCGAGCACGGCGTCGCCTGCGGTATTGAAAATGCGGCCGCCGCCCTTGGCGATGAAATCGTCGGTCACCTGACGGTAGGACGCCAGCCGCCGCAGCGTCTCCTCTTCGTCCTCGGCAACCAGTCTGGAGTAGCCGGCAATATCGGCCGCAAAAATCGCCGCGATCTTGCGTTTCATCGAAGAGCAGCCCCGGAACCACGATCTGCGTGCGGCACAATGCCGCCAGAAGTTCCCCGGCGCAACCATCAGCGATTCCGAGGCGAGCATCCGCTGGGAGTCGCGACGCGAGAGAAAATACGGCTGCAAAACTCAGCGCCCGTCACGGTGTGACGAGCGCTGGCGTTATCGGGCCTTCATTGCGCCCCGGAGCGGTGCCCCGGGGCTTAGTGCATAGCGGTCGACGTTGAGCTCCTGCTGGATGCTCTTGTAGTGGTCCAGCCGCTCGATGGCGTGATCGAGTTCGGAGCCTTCCTTCTCGGCGAGCTTGGCTTCCATCTCGGCGATCGTCTCGGCGAACTGCGCGCGGTCGAGATCGTCCGTCGAGGTGGCGACGTCGGCAAGCACGGTGAGGCCCTTGTCCGACATTTCGGCAAGGCCGCCGAGCACGATGATCTTCTGATGGGTGCCGCCGGCGGTGATGGTCAGGATGCCCGGGCGGATCGCGGCGACGACCGGCGCATGTCCGGCGAGCACGCCGAAATCGCCTTCCACGCCGGGAACGTCAACCTGATCGACCTCGCCGGAGAAGGCGAGCTTTTCGGGCGAGACGAGATCGAAGTGGAAGGTGGCCATGGACAATCCGTCTTGCGCAGTCACGCGAGTAGCTGAATGGCGGGTCCATGAAGGCAAGGAATGGCTCTTCGATCGATTCGCCACTCCCTATTCGCTATTCGACTCTCTTAGGCTGCTTCAGCCGCGAGCTTCTTGCCCTTCTCGACGGCTTCTTCGATGGTGCCGACCATGTAGAAGGCGGCTTCCGGCAGGTGATCGTACTTGCCTTCGCAGATCGCGCGGAAACCCTTGATGGTGTCGGCGAGGTCGACGAACTTGCCGGGCGAGCCGGTGAAGACTTCGGCGACGAGGAACGGCTGCGACAGGAAGCGCTCGATCTTGCGGGCGCGGGCCACCGCGATCTTGTCCTCTTCGGACAGTTCGTCCATGCCGAGAATGGCGATGATGTCCTGCAGCGACTTGTACTTCTGCAGCACCTGCTGGACCATGCGCGCGGTCTCGTAGTGCACCTCGCCGACGACCAGCGGGGAGAGCATGCGCGAGGTCGAGTCGAGCGGGTCCACCGCCGGGTAGATGCCCTTTTCCGAGATCGCGCGGTTCAGCACCGTGGTCGCGTCCAAGATGGGCGAACGAGGTCGCGGGCGCCGGGTCGGTCAAGTCGTCGGCCGGCACGTAGATCGCCTGCACCGAGGTGATCGAGCCCTTGTGCGTGGTGGTGATGCGCTCCTGCAGCGCGCCCATGTCGGTGGCGAGCGTCGGCTGATAACCCACGGCCGAAGGAATACGGCCCAGCAGCGCCGACACTTCGGAGCCGGCCTGCGTGAAGCGGAAGATGTTGTCGACGAAGAACAGCACGTCCTGGCCCTGGTCGCGGAAGTGCTCGGCGACCGTCAGGCCGGTGAGGCCGACGCGGGCGCGGGCGCCCGGGGGTTCGTTCATCTGGCCGAACACCAGCGCGCATTTCGACTTCACGCTCGGATCGGGATTCTTCGGATCGGCGTTGACCTTGGATTCGATGAACTCGTGATAGAGGTCGTTGCCTTCGCGGGTACGCTCGCCGACGCCGGCGAACACCGAGTAACCACCATGGGCCTTGGCGACGTTGTTGATCAGTTCCTGAATCAGCACGGTCTTGCCGACGCCGGCGCCGCCGAACAGGCCGATCTTGCCGCCCTTGGCGTAAGGCGCCAGCAGGTCGACGACCTTGATGCCGGTGACGAGAATTTCAGCTTCGGTGGACTGGTCGGTATAGGTCGGCGCTTCCTGGTGGATGGCGCGCATGCCTTCGGCGATCGACCGGACCGGCTTCATCGATCGGCTCGCCGATCACGTTCATGATGCGGCCGAGCGTGCCGGCGCCGACCGGGACGCGGATCGGCGCGCCGGTGTCGGTGACTTCCTGACCGCGGACCAGACCCTCGGTGGTGTCCATCGCGATGGTGCGCACCGTGGATTCGCCGAGATGCTGCGCGACTTCGAGCACCAGACGGTTGCCGCCGTTCTTGGTTTCGATCGCGTTCAGAATGGCGGGCAGATGTCCCTCGAACTGCACGTCGACGACGGCGCCGATGACCTGGGTGATGCGTCCGTTCTGGTTGGCGGGTGTGGCCATAAACTCTCTCCTTCGAATTCGGTATCTGGAAACCGTCAGTTTGATCGCGCCTGTCGCCGTTACATCGCCTCGGCGCCGGAGATGATTTCAATCAGCTCCTTGGTGATCATGGCCTGACGGGTTCGGTTGTAAATCAGGGTCTGCTTGCGGATCATGTCGCCGGCGTTGCGGGTGGCGTTGTCCATCGCGCTCATCTGCGCGCCGTAGAACGAGGCGTTGTTTTCCAGCAGCGCGCGGAAGATCTGCACCGCGAGATTGCGCGGCAGCAGGCGCGTCAGGATCTCGTCTTCTTCCGGCTCGTATTCGTAGGACGTTGCCGGGCCGGCATTCGCCGCCGGCGCTTCCACCACCAGCGGAATGACCTGCTGGGCGGTCGGGATCTGCGAGATCACGGACTTGAAGCGCGAATAGAACAGCGTGCAGACGTCGAACTCGCCGGCGTCGAAGCGCGCCAGAACCTTTTTGGCGATGTCCTCGGCATTGACGAAGCCGAGCTGGCGAACCGAGCGCAGGTCGACGTGCTCGACGATGTTCTTCTCGAAGGTGCGGCGGAGCTGCTCGTAGCCCTTGCGGCCGACGCAGAAAATCTTGACCTCTTTGCCCTGGTTGATCAGCGACTAGCGCGCGCTCGCGGGCCAGACGCACGATCGACGAGTTGAAGGCGCCGGACAGGCCGCGCTCGCCGGTGCAGACCAGCAGCAGATGCACCTGATCCTTGCCGGTGCCGGCCAGCAGCGCCGGCGCGCCGGGCGAACCGGCGGCGGCGGACGCGATATTGGAGATCACCGCGTCCATCTTCTCGGCGTAGGGCCGCGCCGCTTCGGCAGCGGTCTGCGCGCGGCGCAGCTTGGACGCCGCGACCATCTGCATCGCCTTGGTGATCTTCTGCGTCGCCTTGGTCGAGGCGATGCGGACCCGCATGTCTTTAAGTGAAGCCATTCTCAGTTCACCCCGGCGACCTGCTTTTCAGCCCGGTCGCGAACCCCTCGTTCGTCATGCCCGGCCTTGTGCCGGGCATCCACGTTTTTGATTTCTTGCCACGCGCAAAGACGTGGATGGCCGGGACAAGCCCGGCC
>CAWBQP010000006.1:0-108684 GCA_963790735.1 uncultured Alphaproteobacteria bacterium
AACAGCCGCCGCATCGTTCGCGGGATTGCTGAGCTTGGCCACGTTCCGGTAGGCCGAATTGCCGATCACCAGCGCCACGCGCTTTTCGGCAAACGCGGGTTGGCCAGCCAGCAAAGTCAGCCAGGCTGTCAGGACGATGCTTAGAAATGCGCGCATCAGAACAATTTCCATATCGGCAATGAAAATCAACAATAACAGAAGCGGACATTGGCCGCCCCCAACCGTAGAGCGCTCAGTTACAAACTTCGGCGTATGGGGTTGAACTGCCACCCATGCTGAGGCCTATCCTGCCCCCCTCGATCCGGCAACCCTTTTGCACCTGTCGGCAACCTTGCTGGGTGCATATCATTTGGCCGGAAGCCTGCGGCTTAGCCGGAGCATCCTCGGCCTTGGCCCGCTCCGGCTTTTTGCGTTCGGCCTTCGGCTCTTCGCGCTTCGCCACTGGCTTTTTCACTTCAATCTTTTCGCACGTATTGTCGTCGCTAACTTCGTAACCAGCTCGACACGTAATCTTCGTGCAACGGTCACCATCAGCTTTAAATCCATGATCGCAAATCAGCGGGCAAACGCGCGTCGTCTTGCTCTTGACGACATCGAGTGCGTCTACGCTCGCGACCTTGACCTCCAGCTTCAATCCCGCGTGCTTGTTGAACAGATCGAGCGACCGCTGTGACGCCGCATTCCAGTTGCCATCCACCGCGCCGGTGTTGCAGCCGACGCGGCGCAACTCGGCCTGGAGCGAGCGGGGAAGATCGATCGCCTTCGGCTGATCGGATTGGTCCGCCGCCGGCGTCAGCGCGGCGATCTTGCTTTCGCTGCCCCTCTTCGCAGCGGAGTCCTTTTCCACTTCGGCGGCTTTCAACCGCGCGGCCTCCGCAGCCTTTGCTTCCTCGGCGGCTTTTGCTGCTGCTTTCGCGCGCTCGGCTTCGGCAAGTTTTGCTTCTGCCGCGGCCTTCGCACGCTCCGCTTCTGCGACCTTAGCCTCTTCCGCCTTCTTCGCCAGCTCGGCTGCGATACGGGCTTTCTCCGCGGCCTTGGCCTGCTCGGCAGCTTTAGCCTGCCCAGCGGCCTTGGCGCCTTCGCAGCTAACCGCGCCTGCTCTTCCTGAGCCGCTTTGGCCTTGTTCGTTGCTTCGATCCGCGTGGCTTCCGCCGCAAGCCTGTCACGCTGCGCTTTGGCGAGCGTGGTAAAGAAACCGGAAGGATACTTCTCGATGAAGGCATCCCACACCGGTTTCGTCCCCACCCGATCAGCGAATTCATAGTCGCGCCGCATCGTGGCGTCCTGATCGACCGGCGCGGCGACAACGGCAGGCGCAGCGGGCACCAGCGTTACGTCGTTGCCGCCCAGCGAACCATAGACAAAGGGCTCCTGCGCATTGCCGGTCGCCTTCAAGACATCATCGCGGACGAAGCCGAACGCCTTGCGAAGATCGAGGCCCGGTTTGGTGAGATGACTGACCAGCGCGGCCGCGAACGGACTGTTCTTGCTGTCGCCGTCCGATGCGGTCGATCCGGCCTTCGCGGCAAAGGCGATCATGGTGTTGGGACTGGAAGGCTCGACCTTGGCGAGGCCGCGGCCGATCGCGCGTGACGCGATCGTTCGCTTCATGCTTTTGGCAAACGGATTGTCCCGGCAGGCATCGAGGATGACCAGCCGCAATTGCTTGGCGGGTTCGACCGCAACCAGCACACGGTCCAGCGACAGCGTCTCATCCAGCACATCCGTATCGGTCTCAAGCGTCGCGTCGACCGGGATGAGGTAGTTGGTGCCATCCAGCTCGATGCCGTGGCCGGCATAATAAATAACCGCGACATCGGCGTCCCGGCTCTTGCCGCCGAAGTCGCGCAGCGTCTTGCGCAATTCGCTGACGGTGAGGTTCAGCTTGGATTCGACAGCGTCGAAGCCAGCCGACTTGAACATCGCGGCAACAGCCGCCGCATCGTTCGCGGGATTGCTGAGCTTGGCCACGTTCCGGTAGGCCGAATTGCCGATCACCAACGCCACGCGCTTCTCGGCAAACGCGGGTTGGCCAGCCAGCAAAATCAGCCAGGCCGTCAGGACCACCCCCAAAAACGCGCGCATCAAAATTCCAAATCGGCAATGAAAACCGACACTAGCATCGAATTTGATGGTCACAATACGTAGGAATGCCGAGCGGTTAATGTGACTTAAGTCACATTCCTCGGTCATGGCTTTCACTGAAGCAAGCGTTGACCGCTCGGCACACGTCCAAAACGCCGCAAAACGCGCTGCGCGTAAAGATGAATTTCAACAACCGATTCAACGCGATTTGGGTCGTCCAGATTGCGCGGCAAAAATATACCGCTTCCACCATCGGGCAAATCAGCCGCATATCTCCGCGCGTCTCACCCAATTGAGGGGCGGGTCGCGATCGTCACGAACGCGCGGTGAGATGCGGTGGACGCTGAGGGCGCGCTAGACGTACGCGCCGGAAGCGTACGGCGAAGTCGTGTGGTTCGGGCGTCGCGGTGCTGGCGCTAAGTTGCGCAGAAGTATCTCGCGCGACGACGGAGGCAAAAGAGCCGTTCTCCGGGAAGAGCACGAAGTAAGCCGTAAAGCCATTGCGCAGGGAAGGCCGGAATGCTCCCGCTGCCCTGTATGCTCGTGTGCAGTTTTGTTTGCGCAAATCGCACGCGGGACCGCGGGTGCAGCAAGCACCCGGTCTTCCCTGCGCCCTCTACTTTCGAAGAGGGCAAACGAAGATGCAAAGCTCGGGCGCGATGCGCCGCGAGAACGCGGAATTATGGCTTCGTAGGATGGGTGGAGCGCAGCGATACCCATCGTCACGTGTGTCGGTATTGATGGGTATCGCTTCGCTCCACCCATCCTACAAAACTACAAAACAAAAACGGCGGGGAATGACCCCGCCGTCCTCAGATCAGTGATCGCCGGATGAACCTACAGCATCCCCATATCCAGCATGCCCGGCAGCTGCGCGAGCGGCAGCGCTGCGGCGCCGATCAGGGTTGCGACCAGCGCCGTGAGGCGATGGTTGATGCGGCGCTTGCCGCGCATCTGGCTGGCAAGCCATTCCAGCACCTTGGTATCGATCTTGGCGGCTTGCGTCGGCGCCCAGCTCTCGATGTCGGTATCGGGCGACAGCGCAACCGTGCGCGGCGGCACCGGCAGGCCGGACTCGGAGGCCGCATGATGGGCGACCGCCTTGGCCAGGAGATCGTCGAAACGTCCGTCGTCGGTACGCTCGGCGGCGGCGTCGCTGATTTCAAACAGCGCCTCGACTTCGGCGCGGCTCACCGGCTGATGCTCGACCGCGCTGACGGTCAGGAAGCGCGCGCACCAGGCGGCGTCGTCGGCATCGAGCGCGCGGGAAAAATGGATACGGCCCTTGGTCGTCGGTCCCTCGCCGGTGATCACGCCGTCGCGCACGATGGTGAGCGCGTGGGCCGCGGTCTGGCGGCAGGAAGGTTGGGGGACGTCGGACGTTTCAGCGGCCGTGTCAGCGATCTTGGCAGTCGAGGCAGACATAATTGCACTTCTCAATTTCTATTCCAGGTCCAGCATTTCCATGCGGGGCATGAACGGGCGGTTAACGATTCGAAACTGGCATTCCGAGATTTTTAGATGGTTGCCAATTGGTCGCTGTGAGGTCGGTCACGGTTCAGGCCAAGGCGCCCCCCAAGGCACTCCCGTGCAAAGCGGCCGGGCGTGATGCGGGCGATAAAAGGCAATATCGGGGCAGAGAAGGCAGAAAAGTGGAACAGCTTTGAAAACATTGCGATCAAACAAAAAGATGGCGCCAGAGCCTGACCCAACCCGTTTGAATGCGGAGCAAGCGGGTTCTTTTCGTCGCAGGGGCGCGGATCAAAAGAAGATGCTAGGAGTTCCGGGCTTGCGGAGAAGGATCTCACCTTTTGCGCGAACCGGTTCACTTAACCGCTTCAGACTCCTATAATCCCGAAGACGAATTTCCCTGTAACTAGAATAAGATGAGGTCGAACCATGGCACTCCAGATTGGCGCAGTCGCCCCCGATTTCGAAGCCCAGACCACCGAGGGAAAAGTCAATTTCCACGACTGGATCGGCAATAGCTGGGCGCTCTTGTTCTCGCATCCGAAGGACTTCACGCCGGTTTGCACCACCGAACTCGGCGCTCTCGCAAAGTTGAAGCCGGAATTCGACAAGCGCGGCGTCAAGCTGATGGGCTTGAGCGTCGATCCCGTCGACAGGCACTCGAAATGGTCCGAAGACATCAAGGAGACGCAAGGCGCGGCGCCGAACTATCCGATGATCGGCGACACCGATTTCAACGTCTCCAAGCTCTACGACATGCTGCCGGCCTCGACGTCGGGCGATCCGCTGACGCGCACGCCCGCCGACAACCAGACCGTCCGCAACGTCTTCATCATCGGGCCGGACAAGAAGATCAAGCTGGTGCTGGTCTATCCGATGACCACGGGGCGCAACTTCGCGGAAATCCTGCGCGTGATCAACTCCCTGCAGATGACGGCCAAGCATCGCGTCGCGACGCCGGCCGACTGGAAACAGGGCGAGGACGTCATCATCGCGGGCTCGGTCAGCGACGATGAGGCGAAGACGATCTATCCGGCAGGGCTGGAAGTCGCCGAAGCCCTACATCCGGATCGTGCCGCAGCCGAAGTGACGGTTAGGACGCTTCGTAGGGTGGGCAAAGGCGCGCGCGCCGTGCCCACCATCAAGAGCGACGCAAGTAGAGGTGGGCACGCTGCGCTTTGCCCACCCTACGGAATCGGCGCAACGATTAGCCCTTCGCCGCAACCCAATTCGCCACGAGAAGTCCGGCGGTCGATGAGACCGCCGTCACGAACGCGCCCCAGGTGATATCGACGATCGCAACCGGCCAGCTCCAATGCTTGAGCAGCGCCAGCGAGGTCAGGTCGAAGGTCGCATAACAAAAGAAGCCGAACAGCGCGCCATAGAGCAGCGTCGATTGCCAGGTAGCGCCCTGCCCGCCGCTGACGAAGATCACGACGCCGGCGACATAGAGCAGATAGAACAGGATCGCGGGTGCGAGCTTGATCTCGCCCAGCATGTTGCCGACCTGGGAGGTGAAGAAGTCCTTGGCGACGACGCCAAGGAACAGAAAATCAAGGGGGACGATGACGAACAGCGTCACCAGATAGAGCGCGGCGTATCGGTTCACGCAAAGCCCTCCAGCCCGGGAAACGAGGGGCAATCATTCGCAGTATAGAGCAAACTACGAATCCGGAGGCTTCCGGTTTCACGGGCGGCGGGCTCCGCCGCCGTGACGCTTCCGTCAGGCGGCGCGGACGCGGTCGAGGAATTTTTCGACCTCGGCCTTCAGCTGCAGGCTCTCGCTCGACAGATTCTGTGCGGAGGCAAACATCCGGCTCGACGTCTCGCCGGTCTCGTCGGCGCCCTGCGCGGCGTTGCGGATGTTGGCCGCGACATCGGCCGTTCCACTCGCCGCTGCGCGAACGCTCTGGGCGATGTTCTGGGTGGCGCCGCGCTGCTGCTCGACCGCCGCCGAGATCGAGGTGGCGATATCGCTGATGCGTTCGATGGTCTGGCCGATCGCCTTGATGGCGCTGACCGACTCTTCGGTCGCAAGCTGCATGTTGCCGATCTGGCTGGAGATCTCCTCGGTCGCCTTCGCGGTCTGGCCGGCGAGGCTCTTGACCTCCTGCGCCACCACGGCAAAGCCGCGGCCGGCGTCGCCTGCCCGCGCCGCCTCGATGGTGGCGTTGAGCGCCAAGAGATTGGTCTGCTCGGCAATCGAGGTGATCAATTTCACCACGTCGCCGATCCGGGCGCCGGCTTCCGACAATTCGTTGATGCGCTGGTCGGTGGCGGCCGCCTGCTTGACGGCGTCGGCCGCGATCCCGTTCAATTCCTGGACCCGGCGGGTGATTTCCGCAATCGAGCTGGAGAGTTCGTCGGAGGCGGTCGCCGCGGAGCGGACATGTTCGGATGCGGTTTCCGAAGCGCCGGCCGACTTGCCGGAGAGCCCGGCGGTGGTCCGCGCGGTCTCGGTGAGCTGCCGCGCGACACGCTCGAATTCGCCGGAAGAGCTCAGCACCTTGTCGAGGATGCTGCCGACGCTGGTCTGGAACTCGTCGACGAAGCCGCGCAGTTCAGTCTTGCGCTGCTCGGCGGCGGCCACGGCAGCCGCGGTCTGTTCGTCGCGCATCCGGCGGCGCTCGACCGAGTTGTTCTTGAAGACGGCAAGGGTACGCGCAATCTCGCCGATCTCGTCCATGCGATCTTCGCAATCGATCTCGACATCGGCGTTGCCGTTGGCGATCGCGGTAAGCGAGGCCGTGACCGACGTCAGCGGCTTGGTCACCCGGCGCACGATCAGCATGGTCAGCATCATCACGAGCAGCGCAGCGATGCCGGCGGCAATCGCCATGTTCTGGATGGCATGCGACAGCATGGTCTCGTAGTGCGCCATCGGAATTCCGACATAGAGAAGTCCGATCACCTTTCCGGCCGGGTTCAAGACCGGGTAGTAGGCCGTCATGAACGTCTTGCCGAACAGCGTCGCCGGTCCCTTGTAGGCCTCGCCGCGGCGTACGACCGCCTGTCCGGGGTGGTCGGGGGCAAGCTGGGTGCCGACGGCGCGGTCGCCGTTCTCTTTCTTCACGTTGGTGGTGCGGCGGACGAACTGGTTGCTGGCGTCGTCATAGACGAACAGCGTCGCGTTGCCGCCGGTATAGCCGACCGCGCGATCGACGATCGCGTGGTCCTTGAACTCGGGCATCTTGGGAATTTCGGCGCGGGCGACGGCCCCGTCCTTCATGGTGATCTTGGCGTCGCTGTAGGTCTCGGCAAACGCCAGGCCCAGCGTGCGCAGGTTGACCTCGATGTCCCGCAGCGCCCTGTCGCCGAACTCGGAGGTCAGCGACCAATGGGCGGCCCCTACAACCAGCGCGGTATTTACGGCAATCAGGAAAATAGCGCAGATGACGGCCTTGGTGCCGAGCCGAAGCTTCAGCGCCGGCAGGAACTTTCCAATCGATCGCGTGGTCATAACGAGAAATCCCCCAAAATCGGGCCCAATCTGACCCGTTTTGCTTACGATCGCCTTAATGGATGCAACCCTCGGCAAAGTCATAGGAATTCGATTGAACTTATGCGGGCATCGTCATCGTCGTTTGGTACCGGCGGCGACCTCCGTATTTCCCCGTTCACCCCTGCAGGCATCCGCCCATGCGCACGCATCGGTTGCGTGCATTTACACGCTCGACGACAGCGCGACGGGCTTTCGGTCGCGCGCGCACTCCATTAGCTCTTTGCAGGCGCGTTGCGATTGACCAGCAGCACGGCGGCGGCGCAGGCAATCATGCCGGCAATCGCGATGGCATCGAGCCGCTCGTCGAACAACACGAAGGCCATCAGCGAGGTCACGGCCGGCACCAGATAGAACAGGCTCGCCACCGATGTCGCGGCCTGATGCCGGATCAGCCAATACAGCAAGCCGATCGAGCCGATCGACAGCGCCACCGCGAGCCAGGCCAAGGCGAGCATGAATTCGGTGGTCCAATGCACCACGCGCGCTTCGAACAGGAAGGCGCCGATCGTAAAGAACACGGTCACCGCGACATATTGCACGAGGTTGCCGCTGCGCCAGTCGATGCGGCTGCAATAGCGCCGCTGGTAGAGCGTGCCGAGCGTGATGCTGACCAGCGATATCGCTGACGCAATCCAGCCCCAGCCGGCCTGCCCGCTCATCGGCCGGTCGTGCAGGATCAGCGCAACGCCGGCAAGCCCGATCAACAGCCCGCCCCATTGCATCGCGGTCACGCGCTCGCCGAGCCAGCGGTTCGCGATGGTGGACGTCAGGATCGGCTGCAAGCCCGGGATCAGCGCCGAAAGGCCCGCGGGAATGGATAGCGAGATCGCGACCGCCGTGCCGCCGAGATAGATTCCATGCACCAGAATGCCGGCGACGGCGCTGTGCCCGATCTCGACGCGGTTCGGCCATGCCGGCCGGGCGATGGCGCAGATGACGGCCATCAGGCCAACCACAATCGCCATGCGGATCGCCAGATACGTCAAGGGATCGGCATTGTTGACGACATACTTGGTGCCGATGAAGCCGGTGCTCCACAGCAGGACGAAAATCGCCGGCGCCGCGCGGGCGGCGAATTTGTCAAAATCCTCTGTCATTTGCCGCCCCTGTTGCCCGATCATATGCTATGCGGCAAGAACTGATCGCGCGGGGAAACCTGCGCGATTTCACATATCGAAGCCAGACATATCGAAGATCTCGAACGAGGAACGCCATGGATGTTCGCGCCGCCGTCGCCGTCGCTGCTGGAAAGCCGCTGGAAGTAACGACCGTTCAGCTCGAGGGGCCGCGCGAGGGCGAAGTGCTGGTCGAGATCAAGGCCACCGGCGTTTGCCACACCGATGAATTCACGTTGTCCGGCGCCGATCCGGAAGGACTGTTTCCGGCGATCCTCGGTCATGAAGGCGCGGGCGTCGTGGTCGACATCGGCAAGGGCGTCACCAGCGTGAAGAAAGGCGATCACGTCATTCCGCTGTACACGCCGGAATGCCGCCAGTGCCCGTCCTGCCTGTCGCGCAAGACCAATCTCTGCACCGCGATCCGCGCCACGCAAGGCCAGGGCCTGATGCCCGACGGCACCTCGCGCTTTTCGATGGGCGGCAAGCCCATCCATCACTACATGGGCACGTCGACATTTGCGAATTACACCGTGCTGCCGGAGATCGCGGTCGCGAAAATCCGCGAGGACGCGCCGTTCGACAAGGTCTGCTACATCGGCTGCGGCGTCACGACCGGCATCGGCGCGGTCATCAACACCGCCAAGGTCGAGCAAGGCGCGAAAGCGATCGTGTTCGGCCTCGGCGGCATCGGGCTCAACGTGCTGCAGGGCCTGCGGCTCGCCGGCGCCGACATGATCATCGGCGTCGACATCAACAACGACCGCAAGGCGTGGGGCGAGCGTTTTGGCATGACGCACTTCGTCAACCCGAAGGAGCTCGGCAAGGACCTCGTCCCTCACCTCGTCAACATGACGAAATCGGGCGCGGACCAGATCGGCGGCGCCGACTATACGTTCGACTGCACCGGCAACGTCACGGTGATGCGGCAGGCGCTGGAAGCCTGCCACCGCGGCTGGGGCCAGTCGATCGTGATCGGCGTGGCGCCGGCAGGCGCCGAGATTTCGACGCGGCCGTTCCAGCTTGTCACCGGCCGGGTCTGGAAAGGCACCGCCTTCGGCGGCGCGAGGGGCCGCACCGACGTGCCGAAAATCGTCGACTGGTACATGCAGGGCAAGATCCAGATCGACCCGATGATCACGCATGTGATGCCGCTCGACCGAGATCAACAACGCGTTCGAGCTGATGAAGCGCGGCGAGTCGATCCGCGGCGTGGTGACGTTCTAGGCCTGAGCGCCCCGCAATTCGACCGTCGCGACCGCTGCCCTCAACCAATATTAAACATCGCCGCGACACGCGGTGAGTGAAGAATTCGCTGTCATCCCGCAGGACGCCGCCTGAGCGGCGGCGGCCAGTGCGATCAACGCGCGATCACCACTCTTCCGGGCAGGGATCGACGATCTTCCAGAGCTCGCCGCCGTTCTTGATCTTCTTCATCTCGGTGGTGAGCCCGCCATTGCGGCGGATCCAGTCCTTCACGGTATTCGGATAATAGGACATCAGATCCGACGTCCCCTCCGCACTCGTGACCTTGATGCCGAAGGTGAAGGCCTTGTCGTAATAGGCCTGGTGGAAACCGACGCTCGCCTTCGGCGTCACGCAGATCTTGTTCATCGGCACGATGCCGAACACCAGCGTGCAGGCCGAGTTGCAGATGCCGTCGATGATGACGCGCTCCTTGCGGTCGCGGATGCGCTTGTACTTGGCCTTGTACTCCTCGACATATCCGCCGTGATCGCGCCTGATATGCAGGTCGGCGCGCGCCGGCGTCGCCACCAGCACCGAGAGGAACAACAAGGCAAGAGACGTGATGCGCATGGGTCGATCGGGAACCGGATAGCCGTGGTTAGACGCGGGATAGTCGGTCCGTAGATGAGGACAAGACAGCAGAACTCTGGCCGGACTGTGTTGGGAATTCGTTAAGCATCCCTTGAGACCAAAATTTGGCGCGCTGTGGCTTGTTTTCCGCAGCTTTTCTACCCGTTCCTCCTAGAATGGGAAATCAGACCGGCAAAAATGCCAGGATGAGCCGGCTTCCATCGAATCAGAGGTTCTGCGTCTATCTTGTTGTTTCGAAGCGCTTTCTTCACACGGGGGCTATCCGCTCAGCTCGAAATCGCTAAAGTTTCAGTGGGACTTCCGGAGAATCGAAATGACCAAAGCGAAGTTTTTCGTTGCCGCCGCCCTCCTCGCCACCGCGGCCCTGGCCCCAAGCCTGGCCGACGCCCGCCACAATCGGCACCACCTGCACAATTGGGGCCTGCCCTACCCGATCAGCTTCCTGCACAATTACGGCCCCGGACCGCAACCCGGCACCTTCGCCTATTACGACGGTCCCTCCACCGTCCTCTGCCGCCAGGGCGCCGCCGCCTATATCGGCCAGGACCGCCGCCGGCATCCCTGCTACTGACATTCCGCTGCTGGCCCTGCCGGGCCAAGTCTGATAATCGACCCGTCGCACGCGCTCGTAGCTCAGCTGGATAGAGCATCGGATTTCGATTCCGAGGGCCGGGAGTTCGAATCTCTCCGAGCGCGCCACTTCGGTACAAAACTGGGCACTCCAAAACCTGCCGATTTTGCGCTGGACGCCGCGACAAGCGTGCGCAGGAGCACGCTTTTCGATCCCATGATGCGAACCTCTTTCGCGTCCACCTCGATGCGCTGGGCCAGGGCGCGGAGATGGTCACGGCGGTAGCCGCCGGATTCGGTCCGCACGCGCCTGCGCGCTTGGCTGGCGAAGGTTTTCACGGCTTCGCGTCCCGACGCCCACGCCAGCCTGCTGAAGCTGCCACCCCCTAAAATTATTTTTTGTGCCGCGACCCCGGCGCCGGGTTTGCGCCCTCTTGTCTGGGTGAATGCGCCATAGCGGCGCGTCACGAACCGGAGCACAGAACCATGTGGTATAGGAAGAACGTTGGCGGGTGGGAGCGCGCGGCCAGGCTGATCGGCGGGGGCTTGATGCTCATCTGCGGCGTGGTTGCGCTGCACGCTTCGCCGCTCGGGCTACTGCTCAGCGGCGCGGGTGTCGTGACGCTGGTCACCGGCGTGTTCGGCTATTGCCCTGCCTGCGCCATCGCCGGGCGCGAGCCACTGAAGGGGTGACTGCCTTGGCGCGCGTATCAGACGATCTCTTGCTCGCGGCACAGTCGGGTGACCGGCACGCGCTGACACAGCTATTGGTGGCGCTGCAGCCGGACATTCGACGCTACGCCCGGCGCCATTGCCACCGCACCTCGGTCATCGAAGATGTGGTGCAAGAAGCACTCATCGTCGTGTACCGGCGCGTGGGCACGATCCGCAGTCCAGCCGCACTCGCCGGCTGGCTGCTGACCGTCATCGCGCGCCTTTGCATGCTGCCGGCGCTGATGCTGATGCGCGGAGTCGAGGAGCTCGCCAGCCTGGAAGCGTCACGCGAGCTCGCAAAGGTCCCGCCGGACGAGTTGCGCATAGACTTGGTCAATGCGATCGAGTCGCTTTCGCCGTCCCATCGCGAAGTGCTGCTGCTGCGAGATCTGGAAGATCTGACGATTGGGGAAATCGCCGGGCGGCTCGGCGTGACGCGCGAAGCGGCCAAAAGCCGTCTGCGCCGCGCGCGCGCACTGGTGCGCGAATACCTGCTCGGCACAAAGGACAGCGGACGAGAGAGCACATGAATTACTTCCGTGGAGTCGGCATGTTCGGGAGCGCCTTCCTGAGCGCACACCTGATGCGCGGCGCAGCTGCGGCGGCGCTACTCGCTTGGGCCATCGTCCACCAGACCGCGCACCCTTGGCTATCCTTGGGCGCGGGCGTTGCCGCCCTCGTCGCGCTACGCGGATGCCCGATGTGCTGGACAGTGGGCCTGGTCGAGACGCTTTCGCAAGGCCTGTCGCGATTCAACCGCTGAACGCGCTGACCGGACATGGCTGCATTAACATTGCGACAGGACGGGAAGGAGCGAGGTGAAGAGAACTCGACGGCCGGGACAACTGATTGTGGAGCCGCGTTCAATGCTCGTAGCAGAAAGTGATTTGCTAACCTATTCTTGTCGGGTCGTGGGGAGCACGCAATGTCGAAAGCAATTGCCGTCTTGGGCTCCGCTCTGTTCTTCGTCATTGCGCCGTTGGTGCTGGCAGGCTTCGTCCCTTGGTGGGTCACGCAGTGGGAATTTCGGCCAGCTTTTTTCGGCGTCGATCTAACCCGCATCCTCGGCGGTATATTGATCATCGTCGGAGTGCCCGGAGTTGTGGATTCATTTGCCCGTTTTGCGCTGGAGGGGCTGGGGACGCCCGCCCCGATCGCGCCGACACAAAAGCTCGTAGTGACTGGCCTTTATCGCTACGTGCGAAATCCGATCTACATCGCGGTCGTCGCAGTCATTTTTGGTCAGGCCCTTTTGTTTGGTGACTGGCGTCTCCTCTGGTACGGCGCGCTACTCTGGCTTTTTTTTCATGTCTGGGTGGTGATGATCGAAGAACCGACGCTCAAGCAAACATTCGGCACGGAGTACGAGAGCTTTCGGACTAATGTGCCGCGCTGGATTCCGCGGTTGACGCCATGGCGAGCCGCATAAAGGAATTGCTGCAAGCGGCTCGATGCCGGCTGCAACAAACAGTGCGAGACGGCGAAGCGTAGCAAGCGCGCCTAGCGGCCTCGCCCCGGAGGGCCCACTACCTTAGCCGCCAGGTCGAAATAACGCATGGGCCGGGCAACTGCTCCGCACGCCGTGTCTTTCCGCGGCAAATAGGGCTTGCTTATTGGGGTACTTCCGCCATCGGCGTGGGCGCGGGCCCGTGATCGCAGATGGGGCACACCGTGACTGCGTGCGAGCCCGCAATCGCGGTGACGGAGCGTAGCGCTTAATCGTAGGCCTTCGCTTTTTCAGCTAGGAGCGGCGTGTCGTAGGCTCCCACATCATAGCGCGACGCGAAGGAGTAGTGCCCATCTTCATCGACCGTGGTGCGCCACTTCCGAACAAATCTGGGGACTGCTGCCGCCGCCGCGCCCGACATCACCAAACGCTCAAGAACATCGAGCCGGCCGTGAATGCGAATCTCGTCGTCGCGGATGGCGCAGATGCTTGAGAACACCGGCGCCGCGGCCTTGCAGTTTACGCCTGCGGAACTGGCGGAGCTGAATTCCGCCGTGCCTGCCATCAAGGTGCGGTGCGCGGCTTCCCGAGGTTGTTGAGGTCATGTCAGGGGTCGAAGCCGCTCCTAAAGTGTGACGACGCGCCCTTTCCGGGCCGGGCTCAAGGCTGCCCGGCCATACGGGAACCCGCAGGGAAACTCAGGATCAGCCATATGAGCGGAGTGCCGCCGCCTGCGCGCCGCCGGACGACGGTCTCAATATTCACGCATATATGAGCTGTGTTGATAACCGCATGCGGGTTGGAAGGTTTAATCTCAAGCCGGCGGCGCGTTAAATGTCCGCAATGCCAGTTTGTGCCTGGCCCCTGTACAGGGAAACCGTTGATGGAACGCAAGCTCGCCGCGATCATGGCCGCCGACATCGTCGGCTACAGCCTGATGATGGCCGAAAACGAGGCCTCCACCTATAAAGAGCTGCGCACGGTCTTCGATAATCTGATCGAACCCACAGTCGCGCGGCATGGCGGACGCATCTTCAAGATGACCGGGGACGGTTTTCTGGCGATGTTTCCAAGCGTCAACGAAGCCGTTGATGCGGCCGCTGCTATCCAGCAAGGGTTCGACAACGCCCCGTTTGAGCTGCGCATAGGCATCAACCTCGGTGATGTCATCGAGGATAATGGCGATATGTACGGCGACGGCGTTAATGTCGCCACACGGCTTGAGGCGATGGCCGACCCCGGTAGCATCTTTGTCAGCGGCGCTGTCGTCATGGCCGCAGACCGCAATCGCGGCGAGGTGTTCGCGCGTGTGGGCCGCAGGCGCGCCAAAAACATTCCCGAGCTTCTTAATGTCTACCGGGTACGGCGCGCGCAATCCTCGTGGTCTCGCTGGCGGAAAGTCCCGCGCGTTCTACGCGGTACCGCTGCGCGCTGGTCGTATGGCGTCGCCGCCGTAGCCCTTGTCCTCATCGGCACCCAAATCCAACCGCTTTCCCTGGCGGCGATGGTCAGCCGGCTCCCGGCCGCGCTGTCTTTCGACCAGACCCGCGCCGACCCGCGGCCGTCAGTTGCGGTCATGCCCTTTGCGACCATGAGCGGCGACCAGTCATACTTTGCAGACGGGCTGACCGAGGATGTGACCACGGCGCTTGCAAGGAATTCCGAGCTTCAGATCATCGCGCGCGACTCCACATATGCCGTGCGCGGGCAGGAAAGCGATGTGCGCAAGCTCGGGGTAAAGCTGGGCGTTTCCTACGTGGTGGAAGGCAGCGCGCGCCGCGAGGGGGACCGGCTTCGCGTCTCGGCGCAGCTGATCGACGTGAAATCGGGCGCGCACCTTTGGTCGCGCAGCTTCGACAGGCAGGTTGCCGACGTCTTCACCGTACAAAGCGAGCTGACCACGGAAATCGTCGCCCAGCTCGCGCCGTATATCGGCCGAAGTGAAGCCACCGCTGCCGCGCAACGTCCGACCGACAACCTTCAGGCTTACGATCTTGTCCTGCGGGCTCGTCATCGATACCGGCATGGCACCCAGGATGCGGAAGCACTTATGGAGGCACGCGGCATATATCAGCGCGCGCTGGAAATGGACCCGGCCTATGCCGCCGCCCGTGCGGGCTTGGCCCTCACTTACATCGCGGATGTGGCCAGGAGGTCGAATGGTCGGGCGACAGCGCATGAGCTGGAACTAGCTCTTAGCGAAGCGCGCCAGGCTGTGCGCCTCGATCCCAATCTCTCGCTCGGCTATCAGGTGATCAGCTTCGGGCTCGCGGTGCAGGGCGATTATGCAGGCGGCCTGCAGGCCGCCAAGCGCGCCGTCGAACTGAATCCCAATGACCCGGATAGCATGATGGCATTGGCAAAAGCGCAAGTCCGTTTCGGGGACTACGCGGACGCCGTTGCCAATGCCGAGCGGGCACGTCGCCTTCATCCCATGGCGCCGGAATATTACGCCTATGTGCATGGCCAGGCTCTTTACGCCGCTGATCGTCGCGATGAGTTGGCTACCGTGATCGCCGAATGCCTTGTAAGGGCGCCGCGCGATGCCAACTGCCTGCTAATCCAGGCTGCGCTGCAAGGGGGGCGCGGTGATATAGAAGCGGCGCAGCTGACGATGGCAAACTTGGTAGGGGCCCAACCGACATTTTCGTTAGAGTCAGAGCGCTCTTATCGCCGGTTTGGCAACAAGCCGCTCATGGATCAGTTCCTAAAGGACCTGACGCGGGCGAAGGCACCGAAGACTGCGTAATAGGATTTTTTGTATTTTTAAAATTCAATGAGATAGCAGTTCTCAGTTTCATCTCGTCCGGCGCGCCACTTCGGTTCAGAACTGCACGATGTAGCCCGCCGGATTGGCTGTTGAACGCCGCTTGATCATTCGTCTGCAGTCGGCTTTAGACCGGTCACGAATTCGGTGGAGTAGGTCCTTTGTATCAGAGGGAGCCACCAACGCAGCCGCCGTTGCATGTCTGCAGGAACCCTCTGTAATCGTCAGGCAGTAAACGCCCAACGCGACCTCCAACTGAGCCAGCTTGTGAGTTGGTGCGGGTGGTGCCGTCTTCTTGATCGCTTGCAGGAACTCATCGATCGTCATCAAGATCTCCATCACCATCGCCAGGAAGCGCCGTTCTCACCGTCGCTGGCCACGGGTCCGGTTATTGGGGCAAGGCGGCCTTGAAGGCGAAGTGCGAAATCGCAGCCGCTCGCGGTCTTGACGATCGCAGCGCGCAACAGGCTCCTGCATCATAGCGCAACGGCGAACGAGTAGTGCCCATCTTCATCGGCCGTGGCGCGCCACTTCGGTATAAAATTGCGAACGCCAGCAGCCGCCGATTCTACACCCGCAGCGGCGAAGCTCCCCCGATAATGATTGCATCGGATCGCATCAGGCGTAGCCCACCCAGCCGCGGAATGTGAAGCCGGCGTAGAACAGGCTGACATTCGAGAAGCCGGCTTCACGCAGGATCGCTTCGTCCTGCTCTGGCGAGAGGATGGTTAGGTGCGAATCGATCGCGGCCGCCTGGTCTGGATCGATGCCAGCGTATGTTGCGTATCGCGACAGCCAAACTGCGCGCTCGTCGCCCTGCGGAATGCAGAAGTGCGCGACGACGAAGGGCGCGCCAGGCTTCAGACGGCGGTGAACTTCGGCTGTCGTGCGTTGCCGCTCCTCGAGAGACAAGAAGTGCAACGTCATGAGAGAGGTCGCCCCATCGAACGGCCCGCCCGGCGCGTCCTCCGTGTAGCCCTGATGCAAAGTTGCGCGCGCGGCGAGCGATCCCAGGGTTCGTTTGGCTAGTTTTAGCATCTCGGCACTCGGATCGATGCCGTCGAAGGTCCAACCCGGATGGGCCTCCGCAAATGTCTTCAATTCCAGCCCGCCACCGGCTCCGAGAACCAACACTCGGCCATCGTCCGGAACACGCTCTGCAAGCAGAAACGTCGTCATGCGCTGCATGGCGTCGAAGCTGGGCACGATTCGTGGCGGGCCTTCGGCGTACCGAGCCACGAGCTGAGGATCGGAAAACGGGTTCGGCCGATCGCTCATCATGCCACCTCGCCGGATTCCAGATCGAACAGGTGATGCGCGACAGGGCGTTCTTTAATACCGCGCGGCTCGGACCGGGCGACCTGGATGGCGGCGGAGACACCACCCGCCACCCAGCCAACACAGTGCCTGGCAAATTCTGCTTCAGGAGCCATGGCAGATCTCCAAACGATCAGATCCGGCGCGAGCAATGAGGCGCTCATGAACATCGGCGCTCAGCATTGCGAGGGTCACTTCGCCGAAGCGCGCAAGCAGCAGGGCTTCTGCATCGTGCAATGCTGGGCCCAGGGCGGCATTTACCGCCTGTTCGATGAGGCAGCCGGCCGTCTCGTTCCTGTTGCCTATAGCGAGGACCGAAGGGCTACCGAGCGCCGCATAAATGTCGCGCAACGTTACCTTCGATAGGTCGCACGCCAGCGTCCACCCGCCGCCATGGCCCTTTTCTGACTGGACGTATCCTTGGTCCCTCAGGCCGGCCATGATCCGCCGGATCACCACGGGATTGGTGCCCAGTGGCTTTGCCAGCATCTCGGAAGTCAGCGGGCCCTCGTGCTCTGCCATGTGCAGAAGGACGTGGAGCACCCCCGATAATCTGCTATTTTGTCTCATGTAACATCATATGTTGCATGATGGTGCGAAAGTCAAGATTTTAGAGATCGTTAGGGAATGCCTGGGGGTAGCGGCGCCGACGCGGACCTTGTCTTGCTCCGCTAAAGCCCGAGGAGCGCACGTGCACGATCAATCGCAGTGGCCATGACAAGCCGCGGATATTTTCGGCGGTTCTCTCATGCGGTAGGCCGGAATATCAGAAGGTGGCGGCGGAAACGTCGTTATCAGTTTCATCAACGCTGGCGCGCCATTTGGCTCGAGCACGACAAGCAACCGACCGCTGGCCATTTGCGCGCCGCCTCGGCCGGCTTTGTAGCCAGCGACTTCACCGAGGCCTTTGCCGGGCACCCGCATTCGCGGCGTCCCGGAGTACTCTAAGTTTTAAACGCGGGCGGCGGAACGAAGCCGCCAAATTCGCGCTCGATCAGTTCAGCGAAAGCGATCGTCGTGCGGTCCTCGAGATAGGGTCCGATGATCTGCATGCCGATCGGCAGCCCCTGGTCGCTAAGGGCGATCGGCATCGCGGTCGCCGGCAGTCCCGCGAGCGTCGCGATGCCATTCCACATGGCCTGATCCCCGTAGGCGACCTCGGTGCCGTCGATCGATATGCGCCTCCCGTTCATGTCGCTATGGTCGTGCGCGAAGGCTGACGTGGGCATGACCGGACACAATACCACGTCGTATTCGCGGAACAGCCGGTGCCACCGGTCGGCGATACCGGTGCGAAAACGATCAGTCCTGGTCCATTCGCGATAGCTTATGACACTGCCGCGCAGGCGCACGGCAGCCAGGCCGACATCGTCAGCTGGAAGGGTCGCTGCGATCGACTGCCGGCGGGCATAGACGTCATCCGGAAAATCGGCGCCGAAAATTGCGCTCAGCTTCTCTGTAAAGACGCGACCGATGCGCGCGAGGTCCGGCAAGAGCGGGCTCGTCCGGGCAACCTTGACCCCACGTCTTGCGAGACGGTTCGCGATCTCGTCGAGTGCGGCGCGGACGGTGCCGGCAGTCGCCAGCAGCGGATGCTCATTGAGCACCAGGACCCGGAAATCCCCGAGATCGGCGTGCCGGGAGGGCGGCAGCGCCAGTTTGTAGCCGAGCGCATCCGCATCGTCAGGTCCTGCCATGACGTCGAGCGCGAGCGCGAGGTCGCCAGCGCTTCTCGCCATCGGTCCGGCGACGGCCAAGTCGACGCGGAGGGGGACCGAAAGCAAAGGCGCGCCCGGGGGCACGATGCCCCGCAACGGCACGATGCCGTGGGTCGGCTTGTGAGCGAAGATGCCACAGAAACTGGCCGGCACGCGCAGCGAGCCACCGAGATCGGTGCCCAGTTCGAGGGACACATATCCGGCCGCAAGAGCCGCCGCCGAGCCACCCGACGAGCCCCCGGGCGTGCGGCCGTGATCCCAGGGATTGTTGGTGGTGCCATAGATCGAATTGTAGCTTTGCATATCGCCGAGCATCAGCGGCACGTTCGTTTTGCCGAATACGATCGCGCCGGCTGCCTTGAGCCTGGCAACCGCGACAGCATCCTCCAGCACTGGGATACGTTCCGTCCCCGGAATGCCCCATGTGGTCGGCAGGCCGGCGACGTTGACGCACTCCTTGACGGTCATCGGCACGCCCAGCAGCGGGCGGCGTTCGCCGCGTGCCAGCGCCCTGTCCGCTTCGGCGGCGGCGGCGCGTGCGCGCGCGAAGTCGCGTACCACCACCGCATCGAGCTTGCCGTCATACGCTTCGATGCGCGCAATCGCGCGATCGAGCAATTCCACCGCTGAGACTTGCCGCGCCCGCAGCAATGCAACCAGGTCCTTCGCACTCCGATAGTCCATGGCAAGGCCTCCCTTGTCGTGGCTTGCCGTATCATCCGCAGCGCGGGTGATGCCCGAGGGAAGAGACATGGCGGCGACCGTCGATCCGGCCGCAAGGATGAATGCGCGTCTGGTCTCATTCATCGAATTACCCTCGCATGCTGCTTGTGGATCCGGCGCAGCCCTTGATTGGTATCCAGATTTCGAGGCCACCCATTCCGGTCCGGAAATCGAACGCTTCGCCGAAGCGCTCGAAACTCGGCGCGTCGGCGACCTCATGTCCTGAGTTCGGCAGCCACGCCGTCCAGATGGTACAGACCGTACGGCGGATCGCCGAAATGTGCTCACGATGGGCGAACACGGCATATCTCTGCGGACCGACCCGCAGGCGGCTGAAGGTGGCGGGAAGATCGGAGAAATCGGTCACCTCCGTGCCGGCGATGTAATCGAAATTGCCCACATCATCGCCGTTGTAGGAAACGCCGAAGGTCGTCCTGCCGACCTGGCGGGGAATATTCCCTAGATACGGTACAAAGCTCTGCCATTGCGCTGGGACGGCTTTGCTGGTCTCCCAGGTGTAACGCTCTCCCACGCCGGCGATGAGGAGCGGCTTGCCGTTCTCGAAGCGCGCCGGTTTGAGGTCCCCGATAAGAGTCTCGTCCAGTTTGATGGGGTTCACGAGTTCGAGATTGCCAAGATGTTGTTGCGCCCGGACCGTTTCGGGCGTCAGTCCGAACTGATCGCGGAACGCCCGCGTGAATGCTTCGTGAGAGCCGTAGCCAGCGTCGAGGGCCACGGTCAGGATGTCCGGCGCGCCGTTCGCCAGGGATCGCGCCGCCTCAGTCAGGCGGCGCCCGCGCACGTAGCCCATGACCGAACGGCCCGTCGCGAAGCTGAAGGCGCGCACCACGCAGAAGCGCGACACCCCCGCTGCCTTCGCGACGTCGTCGAGCGAAATGTCCCCTGAAAAGTGGGTTTCGATGAACCAGATCGCTTTTCCGACGGTGTCCATGGTCGGCACCCTCGCGTGAAGTGCAACTATAGCGCCTCTTTACCGCGAGCCATTTGATCGCCATTGCAGGGCGCCGAAAAAGCCGTCTGCAATGCTCCGCCAGCGTGGCGGCGCAGCGGCTTGCCGCAACGCGTCAGCCAGCGAGCAATTGGTCCGCGTGCCGATCGCTCGCCGATGCATCGCTCGATCGCTGTCGCACTGGACGCACCAGCAGAGAGAGAGAGAGAGACACCTCATGACACCTCATAGCGGGACCCAACGATGGCGTAAGTCAAAGCGCAGACGTGAAGTCCGTCCCGCTGGAGCTGCGCCGCGATGGTTCCGACTTGAATCCCGGCTCGGAAATCGATATTGAATTGAATTCAATTCAGCCTCCGGATCGAAGATGACCACACCGATCACGACGCGAGAAAGATTGGTCCGGGCGGCCCAGGAGGAGCTGATCCGGAGTCATGGGCATCTGGAAATGCAGGCTGTCGCCAAGCGGGCGAAGGTTTCGGTCGGGCTGGCCTATCACCACTTTGGATCGAAGGCAGGCCTGATCGCCGCCGTTGTTGAAGCGTTCTACAGCCGCCTCGATGAAGAGGTTTTCAACGACGCGTGCCGGCCCTCGGAAGGCTGGGCAGACAGAGAGAGACGGCGAATAGCCTCCTATATCGCCTTCCACTACGACCATCCCTTCGCTCCCCTCGTCATCGGTGCTTTGAGCCGCGCGCCCGAGGTGCTCGATGTCGAGCGGGCTTTCACCAAACAAGCAGCTCGCCGGCGGCGCGCGCATGATCGAGGCGGCGCAGCGTGACGGCTTCGTTCCCGATCACATCGATCCACATCTCACCATTGCGCTGATGATCGGCGGAATTCGCCAGGCCCTTATCGGCGCCCTGACGAGCGAACGACGACCCGATCCGGAGAAACTCACGGATGAAATCTGGGCCTTCATGGCCGGAGCCCTGCGCCTGCCCCCTGGCGCCGGCATCGAAAAAAACGATCGCGACAAAGTCGCCTGACGTTGCGCAACCGCCAGCCAAACGCCGAAGGAGTTTGTCTTGTCCAACCCTCGCGACTTTCACGCTCCGCAATCGTCCTACACCAAGGAAGATCTGCTCAAATCGAGCGAAGGCGGCTATTTCGGCCCCGGCAATGCCCAGCTGCCGGCACCGCCCATGCTGATGATTGACCGCATCACCGAGATCAGCCTGGACGGCGGCGAATTCGGCAAGGGCCACGTCATTGCCGAGCTGGATATCGCGCCGGGCCTCTGGTTTTTCGACTGCCACTTTCCCGGCGATCCGGTGATGCCGGGATGTCTGGGTCTGGACGCCATGTGGCAGATCGTCGGCTATTGGCTTGGCTGGTCGGGCTCACCGGGCAAGGGCCGCGCCGTCGGCGTCGGCGAGGTCAAGTTCCGGGGAGACATCAAGCCGGACATCAAGCGCGTGCGCTACGAGGTCAGCATGCGCCAGGTAAGGCGCGGCAAGCTGGCTGTTGGAATTGCTGACGGCAGCGTGTTTGCCGACGACGCATGCGTATATCTCGCCAAGGATATGAGGGTCGGAATGATAGCATCCGCGGTCTGAGATGCGGCAGCCTGCCACGCGCAGTGCTGCGGCAGCATGAACGGCGCACACGAACAACGCCGATCTTCATGGATCGCGGTCCGCCACGCCCCTCGCAGACGAGCGCCGTCATAAACAAGCGGCAGACCGATCAGGAACAAATCCAGATGATCGCAACCGCAATCGGGACACCCAAGCCAAGTGCGCCGAAAATCGCCGGGACGAATTCGGAAAGCAGACTTGTGTGGTGTCGTACGCCAGATGACGACATGACGTTACTCCTTGGAGCCCCGCGAGCCTCTGCCCGCCCCCAAGATGAACGATCAATCGCGCCTTCGGACCGAGGCCCGTGGCGACTCTCTGTAATCAGGCAATGCTGGGCCGTTATGGTTAACAAGAGGTTAATGGGATAAAGAGAGGCTTGCAGACCGCGCCTTGACGGCGCGCCGCTGGATCGTGAATCGTGCGCCGGCGCTGCACACGTCGTTTCGGCCAAAGTTCCGGAAGAGCGCCTCGCCGTTATCGTCGGCTGTTCCTCCCGCCTCGCCCCGCCCGCCGTCAAGGAATGGCGCCGCTCGGCGCCACTCCTTTTCAGCGGCGCGGGCGCCGATCAGAACGTGCAGCCAAAGCGCCGTGAGCGAGGCCTTCGTCGCATCCAGGGTCTGCTTGCAGGTCGATTCCATGGTCGCCTTCGCCGACGGGTTCTTCGCCATGTCGACCCACGCCTTGCGCGTCTGGTCGATCTGCGTCTTGTACATCGCGCGCTGTGCCTCGGGCACCTTGGAGACGACGCAGGCGTCGTATTTGGTCAGGAAGTCGTCACAGGTGGCGATACCCGTGCTCTGCGCGTGAGCCGTGGTGACGCCCGCGAGCAAGGCTATGCCCGCCGCGAGTGACAGCACCTGCCGGCGGTTCGCGCTGCGAACCTGCCGCGGCCTTCGATGTTGCTTGACGCATGACTCTCATTCCTCTGTAACAACTGAATAATTCGGATCGCCGGCAAGCGCCCGGCGTCGCCCGTAGCTCTCCCCGATCGAGTCGCAAAGCGTCGCGCGCCGACAACCGGTCGGCGTTGCGGACGTTGAGCAGTTCAAGCGTTGAGCAGTTCGAGGCGAGACCGGGCACCATCGTGCCGGCAACGAATAATTGTTCCGTCAATTTGGCGAGATTATGGGTGACGGCGTGGTGACATTGCGACGGCCGCCCGATGGGTGACAGGCTGTTGCCGTCATGTTGCCGTGCGATTCCGTTGCACTGAACGGCAACGGAGGCGAGTCAGGCGCTGGTCGAATCTCACCCGGCCGCGGCGGCCATTCGCGGATTATCCGGCATGCGGTAATTGGCGATGAAGGTCTCGACCTCGCACTGCGGCATCGGCTTCGCAAAGAAATATCCCTGCATCGTCGAGCAACCGAGGCGGTTGATGATCTCGACCTGCTCTGCCGTTTCCACACCTTCGACCACGCAGTCGAATTTCAGGTTGCGGCACAGGTCGATCACCGTCTTGACGATGTTGCGGGCGTTCTCCTGCGTCGCGATATTGCGAATGAAGCCCCGGTCGATCTTGATCTTGTCCAGCGACAATTGATGGACATAGCTCAGGCTGGACTGCCCCGATCCGAAGTCGTCCAGCGCCACCTTCAATCCCATCGATCGCAAAATCCTGAGCGAATCCTGCACCTGCTCGTAATCCTGCATCAACGCCGTCTCGGTGACCTCGATGATGATGCGACGAGGATCGATGCCGCTGCTTTCGATGAGGGCCACGGTCTGCAGGATGGTGACTTGCGAGATCAGGTCGCGCATCGACAGATTGAAGGACAGGAAGATATCCTCCGGCCAGGAGCTGGCGGCGGCCAGCGCCTTGCGCAACAGGACCTGCGTGATCGTCCCGATCAGTTCGGTGCGCTCCGCGACAGAAATGAAGACGTCGGGAGCGACATCGCCGAGTTCGGGATTATGCCATCGCGCGAGCGCTTCGAAGCCGACCAGCCGCGCCGTCCCGACATTGACGATCGGCTGAAAGTGCAACGACAGTTCTGCGTCGAGATCGATCCTCCGCAACGTGTGTTCAATGGTGCTGAGCTTGCGGATTTCGACTTCGTGCTCCCTGGAGAAGATCACCGGCTGGCCACGGTATCTGGCCTTGGCGTGGTAGAGCGCGTAGTCGGCGCGCTCGTAGAGCAGTTCCGCCGTCGTGCCGGCATCCGGCGCAAGTGCAAATCCCACCGAGCCGCCGATCTTGGCGACGATCCCGGCGACGGAAAACGGCGCGTCGAAGACGGAGCAGACTTTTGAGCCGACCGCAAGAACGGCCTCGGGATCGAGGCCCGCATCGACGATGATTCCGAACTCGTCGCCGCCGAGGCGCGCGATGAATTGCGTGTCATCGGAAAGCTCCAGCAGGCGCTGGCCGGTTTCCTGCAGCACCCGATCGCCGACCCCGTGTCCATAGAGATCGTTGACCGCCTTGAAGCCGTCGAGATCGAGCACGCCGACGACGAATTTGTGGTTCGCCGTTCTCGCTCGTTCTGCGAGGACCGACAGCCGGTGGAAGAACTGGCGCCGGTTGGGCAGATCGGTGAGACTGTCGACATTGGCGAGACGGAAGTTCTCGTTGCTGAGACGCCTGGTCTCCACCTGGCCATTGACCATGGCGGCGAACTGCCTGGAACAGATGATCAGGATGTAGATCATCGCGACCGTGACCAGGAACAGGTTCAATCCGATGGCGATATGAACCACGTCGCCGCTCGCAAGCAGAAAAATCACGAACGGTGCGATCACCGTGCCGGTCAGGACCAGCGCCGCCGGGCGCACATGCATCAGGCAGAAGATGCAGCTGACGACCGTGATGCCGACGAAGAACAGGATGTGGCCGTGGCGGGAGGTGTCGCCATACGGAAACAGGCTGAGCGCCCACGCCAGGAATGCAAAGCCCAGTACGCCGCCCAGCACCACCGTCGCCCGCAAGGTGCGGGCCGCGGCCTTCGGCTCGACCACGCGGTCACGGCGCCGCAGCCAGATCAGGCAACGGATCGCGCAAGCTCCGACCAGAACGCCGGGAAACACGACGGTCAGGCTTGTCGGCGCGATGCCCAGATGGGTAAACGCCAATGCAATCGAATTCACGCTCAGGATAAAATAGAGCAACGGGACCTGCCGCGAAAACGCCGCGAGCTGCGCGCCCATCAATTCGTGATTCTCGGCATCGATCCGAAATAACTTCGCAATATTGTTCATGAGGCAGCCAAAAAGGACCCAACCTCATTGATCGTGCCGCAAATATCTTAAAATCGATGTCCTGCCGATTCCATGGCGCTGCACCGCTGGTTAACGGTTCGCTAATGCGCCGAAAACAGCTTCGCGAGGCGCGCTTTATGCGGCTGAGGTATCGATCGAGCGGCGTATCACCCGCCGCACTTCCGCATTGGACAGGAACAAATCGTGGTTGATGATGCCCCAGCCGGCCTCGGACGCATCGATGACGCGCACCCCGAGCCGCTCGATGGCGGCCTTCTCGGCGGCGCCGACCCGTGTCATCCCGCCGGCTAATCGTCCCGACAGCGCCAGCGCGCGGTCGTTCGTCGCGGTGACGACGGTGATCTTGCGGCCGAGCGGACCGATGCGGATAACCGCCGACGAGAATACGTCCATGTCGATATCAGGTGAGGCAAACACCACGGCCCCGATCTTGTCCGCAGCGGTGTCGCCAGATCGCGCATAGAGCTGGCGCAGGCTTTCGAGCGTCAGCATGGTGCCCATGCTGTGCGCAACGATGTGAACGCGGCCGGCGCCGGGCGTCGTGACGACGGATTGGAGCACGCGTTCGAAGTCGTCGCGGGACCACATCGCACTGTCGCGGTCATAGGCGTAGTCGAACAGTCCCGCCTTGGACGGCCAGGAGAAGACCATCGTCTGGCCGCGGAATTTGATGCCGTCGGCGAGATGCGCGGCATCGAGCGCCGCCGTCTCGAATGTCTGTTTGAAGCCGTGCACGTAGATCAGGACGTCGCCGCCGCGCCTGCGCGAGAAGATCGCTGACCTCTCCCGACACCGGCTCGACCGCATCGAGACGCCAATCGCCAAGTACCGGCTGCGGCGAGCGAGAAACGGCTCTCGTCAGGCGGCACCAGCTTCGCCCGGGCGACCGTCATCCTTGTCGCGCGCTCCGGCCCGAACCAGGGTTTCGTCCGCCCGCCGTTCACCGGCTTGCGCGTGGTTGCGACGAGCAATGTCGGTTCGGCGGTAAGCGACGAAGCATCGTAACGCGCGCCGGTCGCGCCCAGGCTGGCGCATCCGCCGAGCGCAAGCACGCTGGCTGAAGACACGATCCCGCGCAGGAACGCGCGGCGGGACGCAATGAGTCTCGTTTTGCAGTAGATGTCGGACGATCACACAGGACCTTCGGGAATACGGCCTTCGCAGAACGCGCCCCGCAGGTCTCCTGAACTAGGATGGCGAGAAAAGGGCGGACGACGGCAATAGGTTGTTGTTCCGGTTCCGTCGCGATTCCGTGATCCCGGGCTGGCGCGACGAAACCATTTTTGCCTGCCGCGAAGCGCTCCGGAAACAAACAGCCGCTACGGTCGTCAGACAATCGGAACAAACGGGGTTAGATCATGTTGGTATCAGTGCTCAACCTCATCTACCGCGAATTTCATCAAGCGTGCCCTTTCCGGCATGACAATACAGGGAGGAAGGCTATGACCGAGGTCGTGACGGCATTCCTCATCTTCGTCAGCATCGGCGTATTCCTGGCCCATGCATTTGACGCCTATCGCCTGCGCTAGATCGGCGCCACCACACAGACAGGATTGGGCCGCGAGACCAGTCGACGTTTTAATGCGCGCTTGGCGGCCCTCTCCTATCAGGTTCCATCCTTGCCGGCGATGAACACGTCGCGATCCGGGAATTTTCCGAACACTTCCGCCGGCTGGCCAAAATTCGTGGCGAGCACGTCCTTGGGATTTGCCGCGATCCATTGCGACAGGTCGATGGTCTCGTAGATGCCGGCATTGAACCCGATCAGGATGCGCGCAAGCCCGCTGCCGACATTCTCGATCGAGTGGCCGTAGCCTTGCGGGATGTAGCCGACGTCGCCCTTCTGCAATCGCTCGATCCGGTAGCGGCCGTGAGAGCCGAACAGGGTGACACTCACCTCGCCCTCGACGACGTACTGCCACTCGTCGGCGTTCGGATGCCAATGCAGCGTCCGCAGCGCGCCGGGATCGAGATCGAGCACGACGCCCGTGATCGTCTTCGCAATCGGGAAGCGGCTGGAATCGACGCGCCACTCGCGGCCGCCCCGATAGGTCGCATGCGGCGGCTGCGCCAGCAGGCGGTATTTGTGGGTCTCCGGCGGCAGCTTCCAGCCCTGCAGCGGCACCGAGGGCTCGGCGGGCGGCGGCGTGCCGCGCGCGAAATACACTTCCTCCTTTGGAAACGTTGCGAACGCTGCTTCAGGCAGGCCGAAATTCTTCGCCAGCAGCGCCGGCGGCGTATGTCCGACCCAGTCGGTGATGCTGAAGGTGCCGAATTCGGAGAAGTAGCCGTTGTCGAAGATCAGGATGAAGTGACAGGGCTTGTCGCCGAGGCATTGCAGCATGTGGCCGTGGCCGCGCGGGAAGTACCAGACGTCGCCGGGATCGAAATCGTTGGTCTCGGCGAGGCCGCCTGGGTCAACGACGGTGGTGCGGACGCGGCCCTCGAGAACGAACGCCCATTCCGCCGCGGTGGCGTGCCAGTGCAGTTCGCGCATCGCGCCGGGCTCGAGCCGCATCGAGACGCCGGCGATCCCCTTGGAGATCGGCAGTTGCGTAACCGTCGCCTCCTTGCCGTAGCTGTTGCCGATGACCTTGCCGTCCGATTTCTCCAGCGCGAATTTGAAAGTCGGCAGATCCTTGCCCGCGAGCGTTGGGTCCGGAACATTGTTCATGAAACTCGGATCGCCGCCGGCGGCCGGCTGGGCCCGCCCAGCGCTGCCAGCGAGGCAATGCCTGCGGCGGCCAGAAACTCCCGGCGTTGCGGATCGGACATGATGCTCTCCTTCGGGCCAGCGAAATGCTCCGACGACGGCGCCCACACGAACGCCGAAGAAGCGTCCACTAAACCACAAAGTTGGCGCGGGCGGATGGGGCCGGCCATAAGCCGCCCCCGAGGCAACCGGACGTCAAGCAAGGTCCGGCCAGCACCCTCGGGCCGTCGCAGGCTCAATTGAATGGCTATTAAATCAACAGGTTAGACAGACGCTCGGGGATGGTGCTAGAGAACGCAGGCGCGCAGCGGGATTTCGATTCCGAGGGTCGGGAGTTCTGGTCTCTCCAGGCGCGCTCGTTCGGCTTACGGCTATTCGGACATTTCGACATGAGAAAGATCATCCTGACGCTGGCGATCCTGTATCCGGCGGCGGCGCTGGCTCAGGGGACCGCCCCCGCCAATCCTCCCTCCATTGGCGGCAAACCGCTGGTTGTGGTCGGGTCGAAGAAGTCAGCGGCGGGCAAGAAAGAAAAAGAAAAGCCCTTGTCGCTCGCCCAGAAGTTGCAGGCCTGCCAGGACATCGACGATGCGACCAAGGAACGCCTGAATTGCTACGACGCCATTTATGCGCCGCAGCCCAAGCCGAAGGCGCCGGCGGCGAAGGGTGTCAATGACTGCCGCTTCCTCAAGGAGGAAGACGAGCGGCTGACCTGCTACAACGGTTTTGCGGACAAGATTCCGAAACTGCCGCGCTGAACCAGATCAGGCGGCGCACCTTACCAGGTGCTGTTCCAGTTCGAACCGCCGAAGAAGCCGAACTGCGACTGCTGCGCGACCCGCACTTGGCGCGGCTGGGCGAACTGCATCGGCGCCGCCGGACGGGTCTTGGCGATCTTGCGTTTGCGCTGCCCCTCGGGCTTCTTCGCCTCTGCCGGCACGAACTGGGCAAACGTCTCCCGCACACGGGCCTGGGCGGTGGCATCGGCCGAGGCAGGAGCCGCAGATGGCGCGACAGCTACCTGGGCCGTGACGGCCGATGGCGGAACAATGGTCGGAAGGCTGGTGTCGTAAACCACCCGCTCCGGCGGCTTCTGGTCGGAGCGAATGCGTACGACGGTCTTGTCGATCGAAGGGGCGGACTGGCTGGCCACTACGGTCTGCTGTGGGACGAGCGCATCGATCGCCAACAACAGCGCGAGCAGGACTCCGCCGACAAACAGGAAATAACGCGCTACTGGCATCGATCTCGCTCCCCCCGCGCGAGCAACGCGCGGTTCAGTCGCCTAACGGGCGATACACCAGTTAGTTCCGACCCCACCGGCAAGGTTCAAAGGCGGCGATCACATTTTCGGGGGCGGAACGCGCGTTCGGCCGCGACAGGGTTAAATTCGGCTGGCCGTAACCACTGAACATTTCGCCTTATTTGCGTTGACGTTGACGAACCCGACCAGCATGCCGGCGTATCGCTTCCGGCTCTTCATGTTCACGGTATCGGGAATGATACGCCGGCGGTCGGTCAGATGGCTGCCGTCCCGGCGCTTGAAGGCGCAGGCGATTTCGATATCCCTCACCGCGTAGTCATTGGCGTTGCGGAGCGTGAAGGTCACCAGCGCCTTCGAGCCGAGCCCGCCCCTTCGCCATGACTGCGAGATAATTTTCAGGCCGTCGAGCGGCGACTTGGCGGGCTCCACCGTTTCCGGCGGCGCGATGTCGAGAGGCGCAACTGCCGCCGCCGGATTGGCGTCGGGTGAAACGGCTGACGGCGCCGGGCCCGACAGGGTCGCCTGGACCCCGGCCGTGTCGTCATTGCGGGATGTATCCTGCGTGACGCGGGTAACTTCAGACGACATCGCGGTGGAATGGCCCTCGGCATCGCTTGCTTGCGGGAGCATCAACCATATGGCGCAGCCGGCGATGGCGATGGCCGGCAGCACGGCGAGCCGTGCTTCGGACTTTCCGAACGACCACCCGGCAATTCTCATAGCCGTGCCCTCACCCGGCAGCACCGGCGATTGCCGCGCCGCGCACGAAAAAAGCCATACGGGCGTTTCCCGTACGGCTTCTGTCACGACCGCCGCTGTACGGATCCCGCCGCCCGTCAACAATCACCCAGAGCAGAAATGGTTTCATGCCACCTCGACAATATTGCGGCGGCGGCCCAACCGGGATGGAATTGCGGATGCGCGGCGGCTACATTGGCCGCGCCGCAACCGGCCTTGAGCGCCGCAACAACAATAATGGGGAGACCTAAATGCCGACCGTCATCTGGGATCATGTTCACTTGCGCAGCCCCGATCCCGAAGCGACCGCGGCCTGGCTGGAAGACATTCTGGGCGGCGAGATCATCCGTGGCCCGGGGCGGATCGACGTCAAGCTCGGCGGCGCCAATGTGTTCATCGCACCTGTCACCGCCGGCGACGGCGTCAACACCCCGCCGGTGACGCCCTATCAGGGTCTCGACCATTTCGGCCTGACCGTGAAAGACATCGACGCGGTCGCCGCCGAGATCAAGGCCAAGGGCGTCGAGTTCACGAAGGAGCCGACCACCATCCGGCCCGGCGTGCGCATCTGCTTCATCCGCGGGCCGCAGGGCATCTCGATCGAGCTGCTGGAGCGCGACAAGAAATACGCCTGACGCCACTCTCGCGGAGTATGACGATCGGTCTGCGCCGGCGCTCGCACGCTATGTCATGCTGCCCGGCATGAAGCAGCGGATGCTCAATCCCTGATAGCCGCGGATCGGCCAGACCATGGTTCGCCCTGCCCGGTTCGGCTCGGTGATGACGGCATCCTCGGGCACGTCGTGCCACTCGCCGTCGATGCGAACGCGGTAGTGCCCGCCTTTCGATTCCCAATCGACGTCGCTGACGGCGCTGCCGTCCGCGTCGGAACAGCATGGTCCCTTCCCGCTTCTGAGACTGTCGAACCACTGCTTCAGCGGTGAGTTCGCGTAACGTCCGTCGGAATCGCGGGCCGCACCGGGATCGGCGGCCAGCGGCAACATCAGCAACATCCCGCCGACGATCAGCGGCCATTTCCAGCGGGCCGCGCGATGACGGCCGATGGTTCCTAGGTTGCTATTCTCTGCATATGGCGGCGGCATGCGGCCGCCGGAAATCATCCAGTTGGTCACCTGTTTCTCTTGCTCCAGCACCCGCCGGCCGGTGCCGAACCGAGCTATGCATTTCGCGGGCCAACTTGAGTCGTTCCACCGCAAGTCATCCCCGCGTCACGTCGGAGTAGTACGCTTTGCGTTTGCTTCCTGTACGGGAATGGGCGGGCAACCTGACGCGTTGACGGTGCATGCCGCGCTTTGGCATAACTCCTAGACCGGCTTCCGTGGGCGCGGCGGTCGGCATCTGGGACGTCATGAAGAACGGGCTCTATTCGATTCACGTCACCCTGCTGGATGGGCGCACCGGCAAGGGCAGCGGCGTCATTCTGTTCCGCGACGGCCAGATCCTCGGCGGCGACGCTTATCTGTTTTATACCGGCAGCTACACCGTGAAGGGCGATACCTTCAAGGGCGAGGTCCTGGTGCAGCGCCACACCACCCCGCGCGACAATGACAATCCGCTGTTCGGCGGACCCAATCCGGTCGGCATCGGCGTATCCGGAACCTTCACGGACACCCGCGGCAACATGAACGGAACCGCGCTCGTCGGCAAAGCGAGCCAGATCTTCGGCGCCACCCTGCACAAGCTGGCGGATATCAATTAGCGAGCAAGTTCTTCAGCGCCGGGCTTCGATTGTGCGGCGATTTCCCGCACTCGGGATAGTCCTCGCGGAACCGAATGCGCAGGTCTGCGAGAAAGCCACCAGCGACCGATGAGGCCAATGCCAAGTTGGCCAACCGCGCCGGATGAAAGCGCGCCCGCCGTCTTGATGGCGTAGTCCAGATGTCGATGCCAGCAGACACCTCGACAACGAAACGGCACCCGGATTCGATCAGCCGGACGCCACGATGACGACGCTCGAACAGGAGGACGCCCAGCGTTTCCTCCAGCGCCTTGGTCCGCGCGCTACCGCTCGATTGAGCCACACCGAGCGCATTGGCTGCGTGCCGGAAGTTTAGATACTCGGCGACGACTATGGCCTGGATTAGCGACGTAAGAGGAATACGTGATCCAAGGACACTTCTGGCCGCCGTCTCATATTGAAAGGTTTTCCCATTGCGCCGGTGCATCTAAGGACCGTTCCGTCTTGGCGCTACATCGTCGCGGCCTCGGTCGCGTTCTGATCTCGAACATGCAGAATGCGGTCGATAAGCCCCCATTCAAGCGCCTCTTCCGTCGTCATGAAACGATCACGGTCCATCGCGCGCTCGAATTCCTCATAGGCGCGTCCGCAATGTTCGGCATAAAGCCGTGTCATGCGATGCTTGGTCCGCTTGATTTCCTCGGCATGGATGAGCATGTCCGAAGCCTGCCCCTGGAAACCACCGGACGGCTGATGAACGAGGATGCTGGCGTTGGGCAATGCCGCCCGTTCGCCGGGTTCACCTGCCATCAACAGGAACGACCCCATCGAACGGGCCGTTCCCATGCAAAGAGTATGCACCGGCGCACGGATGTAGCGCATGGTGTCATACATCGCGAGGCCGCTAGTCACCACGCCGCCCGGCGAATTGATGTAGAGATTGATGGGCTTCTTCGGGTTTTCAGCCTCCAGGAACAGCAATTGTGCGCACACCAGAGCGGAAACGGTGTCGTTGACCTCACCATTGAGAAAAATGATCCGTTCGCGCAGAAGGCGCGAATAGATGTCGAACGACCGCTCCCCTCTACTGGATTGTTCAACGACCATAGGGACGAGTTGCATCGCTTCGCGCATCGGCGAACTCCAATCTTTCGGGTTTTAGTGGAAAACTGCCGCGTCAGGCGGCGAGCATGAGGATCGGGCTGTTGTTGTTTGCCGCTGCTCTCGTCATCCGGTCGAATCTCACGTCAGTCAGTTCGTGGATGATCCGCAAGCTGGTTCCGCCGGTCGGATTCGGGGCGATCCTGAACGTCACGGTGCTTTCAAGGAATGGCGGAGTGTTGTCGCGCAACTTGTAGCGAACTTCCCGGCCGGGGGTGATGGAGGTCGCGTCGGGATCGGCTAGTGCCTCCTTCGGCAACCAACTGTCCCGAAACTCTGGAATGCTGATTGCGCGCCACACCTTTTGCGGCGGCTCGTTGAGTTCATACTCAAGTTCGATGCCGTCCTTCTGCTTCTCGGTCTTTTCGTCATTCATTGATCCATACCCTTCAACAAGACTTTGAGAGCCTCGATGCGCGCAGGCCAATACGCCCGATACTTCGCCAACCATTGTGCGATGAGAGCCAGCCCTTCGGGATCGACCTCGTAGTTCACAAATCGCCCCTGTCGTTCTTCCCTCACAGAGTCTGGCGCTCCGAAGAACCGCGAGGTGCTGAGACATCGCGGGCTGACTGATCTCCATGCCCTCGCGCAAGGTGCTGGCGTTCATGCCGCCTGCCGCCAACTTTTCGAAGATTGCGCGACGGGTCGGATCGGCCAAAGCTCGGAAAATATCATTCTCGATCATGACAACACATAAGCGTACACTTATGCAATTCGCAAGCCCTTTTTGGGTTGGCTACTAATGTTTGTTTGGTGCCTAGCGCGGCGGTCGGCATCAGTCCGGCTGGATACACAACGCTCTTGCAGGGGTGCCGCCTGCAGACGACCCGCCTCGCCTACTCCGCCGCCTGCTCCAGCGGTGCTGTGCGCGGCAGGATCATCTGGATTCGCGTGCCGCCGCCCGGCTGCGAATCGAGATCAAGCCGGCCGCCGAGGCGTGTCGTCACGATGCTGTAGACGATGTGCAGGCCGAGCCCGGTGCCGCCCTGGTCGCGACGCGTGGTGAAAAACGGATCGAAGGCGCGGCGGCGGACGTCGAGGCTCATGCCGCATCCATTGTCGGAAAAGATGATCTCGACATTGTCCTTGCCGGACTCCCGCACCTGGATATCGACCGTGCCGGGCTTGCCGTCCGGGAACGCATGCGCCACCGAATTGAGGAACAGGTTGGTGAGCACCTGTCCGTAGGGCCCGGGATAACTGTTCATTATCAGATTGGGCTGGCACTCGACATTGAGCGTCAGATTGTGTTTGCGCAGGCCCGGCCGCAGGCTCATCACCACCTGCTCGGTGAGATCGCCGAGGTCGAAAGAGCGCTGGTCGGAATAGTTGCGGTCGGCGGCGACCTGCTTGAACGACTGGATCAGTTCGGCGGCGCGGTTGAGGTTGGCGACCAGTTGCGACGATGCATCGCGGCTGGTCTCGAGAAAATCGTTCAGGCTGGAGCGCCGCAGTTCGCCGCGGGCGACCTCCGCCGTAAAGTTCGACGTCTTGCGCTCCAGCGCGGACGCAACCGTCAGGCTGATGCCGACGGGATTGTTGACCTCGTGGGCCACGCCCGCCACCAGCCGGCCCAAGGCGGCGAGTTTTTCCGCCTCGATCAGCGAATTCTGGGTCTCGCGCAAGTTCCGCAACGCGCCCTCCGCCGCGTCCTTGGCCTTGCGCATCTCGGATTCGACGCGCTTGCGCTCGCCGATGTCGAGCGCAACGGTAACGATGTTCTCGATCTCGCCGGCCGTATCCAGGATCGGCAGCTTGTTGACCAGCCACTGCCGCATATGGCCGGACGCATCCTTGTATTCCTCCTCGTAGAAGCCGAGTTCCTTGCCGGCCGCCAGCACCCGCTTGTCGGGCTCGTCGGTCTTTTCGGCGCCGTAGCGCGACATCAGCTCGGCGGTGGTGCGGCCGATCGCATCCCCCGGCTCGACCCCGAAAATGCCGGCCATATAGCGGTTCATCAGGACGTAGCGGAGTTCCTTGTCCTTGACGTTGATGACCGCGGGCACGGTGTCGATCACCATTTGCAGCAGGCGGCGGCCTTCGGCGATCGCATCCTCGGCGCGCTTCTGGTCGGTAATGTCGCGCACCGTTCCCTCGTAGCGGACGATGACGCCGGCCTCGTTGTGCACGGCGCTCGCGCTGTCGGAGAGCCACAGCACCGAGCCGTTGCGCGTGAGAACCTGATACTCGTATTCACGGACCATGCCGTCGCGCTGCATCAGCCGCTCGTATTCCGCCCGCGCCTCGGGATGGACATAGACCGTATCCGCGATGCTGCCGATGCCGCTGATCAGATCCTGCGGCGTGGCATAGCCCATCATCCGCGCCAGCGCCGGGTTGGCGTTGAGCAGCGCACCGCCGGGCGTCGTGACGTAAATTCCGTCGACCGAGGACTCGAACAGCTTGCGGTAACTTTCCTCGGCAAGCCGCTGTTCGGCGAGCGCGCGCACCGCCGCCTCGCGCGCCGCGTCGGCGTCGACCAGCGTTTGGCGGAACACCTCGGCCGCGCGGGCAATGTCGCCGATCTCGTTGTCCACGTCGGTCGCCGGGATCGAGGCGCTCTTCTCGCCGCCGGCCACCGCGCGGATCGAGGTTGCGATCGCGGCAAGCGGACGCACGGTGCGGCGAACCACCAGCAGCGAGGCGAAAAGCCCGATCAGGACACCGGCGGTGCCGAGCACGATGCTCTGCCACTTGGCTTCGGTCAGCGTCCGCGCAAAATCGCGGGCGAGGACACGACCCCGCCGCTCACTGACCTCGCGCAGCAATTCCGTCACACGCTGGATCAGGCGGCCCTCCGCGCCCAGCACTTCCTTGTCGATGTCGGATATCTGCCCTTCGCGCCTCGATATGCCGATAATCGCGTCGGCATAACCATCAACAGCCGCGCGAAGTTTCGGCTCCGTAATGGTCATCGAGCGCATGCCCTCTGCGGCATTTTCGGCAGCGGATGGATTACGCGCCAGCAGCGCCGAAGCGATCCGGCTCTGGCTCTGGAACAATGCCGACGCAACATGGGGATCGGGCGTGTCGGCGATCGCGGCGTCGAATTTTTCGCGCAGGGGCGGCAACGCAACGATCATTTCGGCGCGGCGGTTGATCAGCGCGGAAATCCGCTCGATGCCGTTGCGGTAGGTCGTCAGGCGCTCGCTGACGCCGTCGATCATGTCCTGCTGCTCGGGAGCAAGTTCCAGCCGGGTCTTCTTCAGGATCTCGTTGAGCGAGCTTGCGGCCTCCCCGACCTGGACCGACTGGGTGCCGGGGTCGGTGACGAAATCCCGCGCGGCGAGCCGCAATTCGTTCATGCGGCGGTCGATGTCCTCGGCAAGGTCGCCGACGCTCTGCAGCCGCTGCAGCTCGGCAAAGGTCGAATCGATGTGGCGGATGGCGATGACGCTGGCGGTCGAGGTGATGATGATCACCGCCAGCACCAGCATGAAACTGCCGAATGTCAGTTGGCCGATCGAAAGCGAGAACGATCGCGGCGGCAGCGAATTCGGCGGCGTTTCGGCGGTCATGTTGGTCGGGCCGGGCTCCTGTCCGGGCGCAATATACGATGTATTTCGGGCCATGGGGAACATGCCGGCCGTTGGTTAATGGCGGTATACAGGCCGGCTTCCTCGGGGCCGGACGGATCGCGGCCCGGTCACAGCCCAGTCACACTTGGATCGCCCCCGGCCTCAGCGCCCTCGCCAGATCCGACGGCATCATGCCGAACATGTCGCGAAATGCGCTGGAGAAGTGCGCCGAGCTGGCAAAGCCGGCGGCGTGGGCCGCTTCCGTTAGCGAGGCGCCCTCGCCGCTGGCGCGAACCGCCGCGCCCATCCGGTTCCAGATGCGGTAGCGCCGCAGCGGCACGCCCGTCTCGGCCTTGAACAGATGGAGAAACCGCGACGGCGACAGGCCGGCCCGCGCCGCCAGGGTCGTCAGCCGGTGGGCCCGCTGCGGCTCATCCCGCATATGCTGCAGTGCTGCGGCGATGCGCGCGCTGGTTTTCCCGCCCGTCCCCACACCCAGCAGTTCGCCGAGCGATGCGCGTCCATCCCGCGCCGCTAGCCGGCTTTCGGCCAGGCCGGTCATGATTTCGATCACGCCGGACTCTTCCTTCACGTCGAAGGCGGCCCGCGGCGTTGTGTTCGTCATCCGCGCGATCAGCGCCTTGAGGTCGCGCCCCAACGGATCGACATAGAGGAATGCCATCCGGCCCCGTTCGATGCGCAAATGGTGCAGGCTGTTGGGCAGGATCAGCACGCTGCGGGCTGCGCGATAATGCGTCGCGCGATCCGCCGGATCGTCGGCGACTTCCAGCGGCGCATCGAGGCCGACGGCAAGGACGGCGGTCGCGTTCCGGTGCGGCGTCAGCCCGAAGGCCGGGCCCAGATACAGCACCCGGCCGCCCCACCCAATCAGTTTCGCTGCTGCCGTTGCGTGCATAGCCAGTTTCTGAAAGCCCGGATTGTCAGGCGGATCTAACGTCAGGAATGGCAACGATCCGCGAGATTGACAACGATGGCAAATAACCGGTCTGAGATCGAGCACCAAGCCGCAATTGAGCGCACACGGCTGGCCGTCAGCCGTTACGCGAGCGCATGGCTCGCCGGCGACCGTCCGGCGCTCGCCGCCTGTTATCATGACGACTTCACGCTGCATTATTTCGGTCGCAACCCGCTGGCCGGCGACCACGCCGGCAAGGCCGCCGCGCTTGGCATCCTGGCCGAAGTTACAAGGCGCACCAATCGCCGGCTGCTCGCCATCGTCGAAATCATGGCCGGACCCGAACGCGGTGCGCTGCTGGTCCGCGAGCGTTTCGAGCGCGACGGCAGGACGGCCGAAGTCGAGCGCCTGCTGGTGTACGCCGTGCGCGACGGACTGCTTTCCGAATGCTGGGTCTACGACCAGGATCAGGCGCTGGTCGATGCCTTCCTGACGTGAAGCCCGTTCAGACAGCCTCCCCGATCGGTCTCGGCTTCCGCGCCGGAATCGTCATCGCGGCGACACCGACGACGACACAGGCGAGCCCGATCCAGGCGGTCGAACTCAACTGCTCGCCGAGGAAAACCACGCCCACCGCGACGCCGATCGGCACGCGCAAATAGGCCTGCGCCGTGGTGCCGACCGATCCCAGGGTCCGGATCAGGCGGAAATAGATCACGAAGGCGAGTGCGGTGGAGAACACCGCGAGCGCTGAGCAGCGCCAGCATCGAACCGGTCGACGGCTGCAGCGCCCACGGCCGCTCCAGCACCAGGCTCGCGGGAATCAGGAGCGCCGCGCCGCATAGCAACGATCCCGCCGCGGGCACCATCGGATCGAGATCCTTGAATCCCCGGCCAAGGATGGCCGCGCCTGCGTAAGCGATCGCGGCAAGCACCATCGCGATCTGGGCCGTCAGTTCCTTACCGAAGCCGGACAGCGCCTGCACCCCGACGATCAGGCAGATGCCGACCATCCCGGCGAGGACGCCGAGCAGTTTTCGTGACGTCACCGCCTCATGGCGCGTGATGGCGAGCGTCAGGAAAAACGTGAATATCGGCGCCGTGGAGTTGAGGATGGTTGCCACCCCCGCATCCAGCGCCTGCGCGCCCCAGGCGACCATCGTCCACGGGATGACGCTGTTGAGGCAGGCCTGGAACAGGAAGCGCCGCCAGGTCGTGGCATCAACCGGCATTCTCACGCCGCGCCAGCGCATGATGACCAGCAGCAGCAATCCGGCAATCAGCGTACGGCACGCGATCAGGGTGATCGGCGGGATGGTCGCAACGCCGATCCGGATGAAGGTGTAGGACGCACCCCAGAGCGTCGCGAGCGTGAGCAATAGCGCCAGCTCGGTCGCCATGCTGGCGCGCTGAGGGTGGATATCGCCCATGTCCGTGTTTCCCGGTCTCGATCAATGCCGGGACGGACATACCAGCCGGACGCCCCTCGATACTTCGTTATACGCCGAAGTGTGGATGCAGCTTTCGCTTCGGGCGCGACTGATCCGTCAACCGACCGAGCCGACCTCGAACACCTCGCCGTCATAGCCGGCTTCGAGGGGGATGCGGAGCTGGCGGCCGCCGTTGTTTTTGGTCATGACAGGCGTCACCGTGACGACGGATTTGCCTCTGGAGTCATCCAGCGCAGCCTTCACGCCTGCTTGCTTGCCGAGCTTGATCAGGTTGCGCGTGGTCGGGAACGGCAGCTTGAAGCGCCCGCTCTCGCCGCCCTCCAGCGCCTCGCGCGGCGACACCCAGATCGAGTCGGTGGACTCTTTGCCGTCATGGGCGCCGATCTGTTCGGGCGGCGCGGCGGCGAGGAAGAACCAGGTGTCGAACCGCTTGGGCATGCCCTCGGGCGTGATCCAGTGCGCGTAGGGCACGAGCTCGTCGAGCGCCAGCACCATGCCGTTATCGGTCAGCACCTTGAGGAAGCTGATCTTGCTATCGCAGAGGTCGGCGCGATGCGCGGCCTCGATTTCGCTGGCGCGTTTGGCATCGACCAGCGCCTTCGCGCCTTTCGGCCGTGCCAGCAGGATTCCGCTTTCCTCAAAAGTTTCGCGGATCGCCGCGATGCGGAAGCTCAGCGTGGCCTCGTCGAGCCCCTCGCCGCCCGAATAGAGTTCGGGCGTCGCGATGATCTCCTTGTCGCCCTTGTCGACGCTGCCGCCGGGAAACACCAGCGCGCCGGAGTTGAAGTCGATTTCATAATGGCGAACCATCATGAAGACCTCGATTTCCTTGGCGTCAGCGCTGTCGCGCAGCAGCAGGATCGTGGATGCGGGACGCGGGGCGACGGTTTCGGCCATTGGACTAGCCTGCCGCGCTGGATTGCGGTTGCAGATTGGCGCGGCGGTCGACGCGCGCCACCCGCGACAACAGATACTCGACCTCGGCCTTGGCGGTGGCCGTAATCGTCGCGCCGGGCTTGCGCTGCGCGCTGGAAGAGATGATGCCGCGCTTCTGCAGCACGTATTTGCGCACCGACAGGCCGGCGCCGGGCTGCTGCTCGTAGCGGATCAGCGGCAGATGGGCGTCGAACAGATCATGCGCGGCATCGCGCTTGCCGGCCTTTTGCAGCTTCACGACATCGATCAGCAATTCCGGGAAGGCGTAGCCGGTCATGGCGCCATCGGCGCCGCGCTCCATTTCAAAATCGAGGAACAGTCCGCCATTGCCGACCAGAATGGACAGCGGCCGCAGCGAGCCATCTTTCTGATAGCCGCGCAGCGTGGAAATCTTCTCCAGGCCCGGCCAGTCCTCGTGCTTGAGCATCACGCAGGACGGCGAGTCCATCACGATCTTGCGGATCACGGCCGGCGTGAAGATGACGTTGAGCGTCAGCGGATAATCCTGCAGCACCCAGGGAATCTCGTCGCCGATCGCTTCCTGCGCCTGCTTGAAATAGCCTGATGATCTGGTCGTCGGTGCGCAAATGCGGCGGCGGCGCGATCATCACGCCGGCGGCGCCCGCATCCATCGACGCTTTGGCCAGCGAGCGCATCGAGGCAAAGCCCGGCGCCGAGACGCCGACGATGATCTGCATGTTCTTGGCGCGCTTGACGAAGCGAACCGCCACCTGCTCGGCCTCGGCGGCGTCGAGTTTGGGCGCCTCACCCAGAATGCCGAGCACGGTGACGCCGTCGCAGCCGACTTCGGCATAGAAATCGGTCAGCCGGTCGATAGATTTCTCGTCGATGCGGCCGTCGTCGTGGAACGGCGTCGGCGCGATCGCGAAGGTGCCTGCGGCCTGGGCGGTGAGTTTTGTCATTCGTGCCTCTATCCTCTTTCGTCATTCCGGGATGCGCCGGCAGGCGCAGGCCCGGAATCATTTGTCGTGGTAGCATGGATTCCGGGCTCACGCTTCGCGTGCCCCGGAATGACAGCTATTTGAATCGCCGCGCCGACTTCTTGATCTCCTCCTCGGAGAAGAAGATTTCCTCGGCGTGGGTCACGATATCCTCGGCCTTCCACCCCGTAAACGGCGGCGTCCAGCCTTCCATTTCCATCATCCGCATCTCGCGGACGCCCCGGGGGCCGGAAACGCCGAGCACCTTGCCGGTCTGGTCGCCCGACAAGTCGCTGACCATGTATAGCACGGCCGGCGCGATGCCGTCCGGGCCCAGCGCCGCGCCGGGGTTCTCCTTGTAGCGCGGCAGGTCTGCGGTCATGCGGGTCAGCGCGCCCGGGGCCAGCGTCCAGATCCGGATGTTGTACTTGCGGCCCTCGATCGCCAGCACGTTCGACAGTCCCCAGATACCGCCCTTGGCGGCGCCGTAATTGGTCTGGCCGAAATTGCCGATCAGGCCCGAGGTCGAGGACGTATTGACGATGACGCCGCCGCCGTTTTCGCGCATCCATTTGAACACCGGCTGGGTGCAGCAGAAGGTGCCTTTGAGATGCACCCTGATCACCCTGTCCCAATTGGCTTCCTTGGCCTTGGCAAAAGTCTCGTCGAGCAGGATGCCGGCATTGTTGACCAGGATATCGGCGCGGCCGAAATTCTTGATGGCGTCGTCGAACACCGACTGCCCGCCCGCGATGGTCGAGATGTCGGAGCCGTTGGCGACCGCTCGGCCGCCCTCTTCCTTGATCGCATTGACCACCTTCTGCGCCATCGACACGTCGGCGCCGGAACCGTCGCGGGGACCGCCGAGGTCGTTGACCACGACCGCCGCGCCCTCGCGCGCGAACAGCTTTGCGTAGGCCTCACCGAGCCCGCCGCCCGCACCGGTGATGATCGCGACCTTGCCGTCGAGTAATCCCATGGTGTTTTTCTCCCGTTGTTCTTTCTTCCTTACCTCGCCCCGCTTGCGGGGAGAGGTCGGATCGCCCTTGCGATCCGGGTGAGGGGGTACAGGTCTATCCGGCGACACCAGACTCGCGGAGAGGCCCCTCACCCCGACCCTCTCCCCGCAAGAGCGGGGCGAGGGAGTGAGTACCGCCCTCGCCGCTCTTAGCCCAGCACCGTCTTGCCGCTCTTGATCACGGTGACGCCACGCGATTTCACCTTGGCTTCGAACGAGACGACGTTGCCGTCCTTCCACAACTCCATCGTCACGGTCTCGCCGGGAAAGACCGGCGAGGAAAAGCGCGCGACGTGCTGTTTGAAGGCGGATGAATCGTAGTCGGCATAGGTCTGCAGCACGCCGCGGCAGGTGATGCCGTAGGTGCACATGCCGTGCAGGATCGGCTTCGGGAAACCGGCCTTCTTGGCAAACTCCGGATCGGAGTGCAGCGGATTGCGGTCGCCGCAGAGGCGATAGACCAGCGCCTGGTCCGGGCGCGTCGTGATATCGACGATCTTGTCCGGAGCCCTGCTCGGCACCTTGTGCGGTTCGGGCTGGCCTTCGGAAGGTCCGCCGAAGCCGCCGTCGCCGCGCGCGAAACGCGAGGCCACCAGCGTAGCCAGCTTCTCGCCGTTCTCGTCCTTCAGCACGGTCTGGTGCCGGATGACGGCGCCCTTGTCCTTGCCCTTGTCGAAGACGTCGAGCACGGTCGAGTTCGGCCGTGATCTTGGCCGCGCCCGGCAGCGGCTTGTGGAAGGTGATGTCGCGCTCGCCGTCGACCACCATCACGCGGTTGAGATTCATCTCACCGGGCCCTGCGCCCCAGGCTGCCACCGAGGCGAAGGTCGGCACGACCTTGAGGGGCCGCGGGGTGAAGGTGCCTTCGTTGACGTAGGCGAGTTCGTTCTCGTCCATGGGGTCGGCGCCCATGCCGATACCGTAGGCGTAGAGCATCACCTCGCGGTCGGTATAGGCGTATTTCTGGCCGAGATTTTTCAGGGCCATGAGCTGTTCGTAATTGATCGGCATTTCGTTTCTCTCCCGAAACTTTTCTTCCGCGGTGCCAGATGCAGCGCCCTCTCCCCTTGTGGGAGAGGGCATCACCGGCAGCACGCGAAACTCACTTGGGTGAGGGGTTCGCGCTGCAAACACAGTGCTCGCGGATAGAACCCCTCATCCGGCAGCCTTCGGCTGCCACCTTCTCCCACAAGGGGAGAAGGGACAATTCCGTCAGGCCGCCGTGAAGAACGGCAGCGGGGCGCCGTCGGTTGGCTTGAACACCACCTTCACCTTCTGGCCGATCTTCAGGCTCGTTAGATCGCAGTCGACGATGTTGGTCTGCAGCGACGGGCCTTCCTTCAGCGTCACATAGGCGATCGCGTACGGTCCGGTCGGCGATTTGCGCATCAGGCTGTAGGTGTAGATCGTGGCCTCGCCGGAAGCTTCCTCCCACTCCGTCTTGTCGGAGAAACAGAACGGGCAGATCGAGCGCGGAAAATAGTGCGGCTCGCCGCAGGCGGTGCAGCGCTTGATCATGAACTTGCCGGCCTTGGCCGCTTCCCAGAACTGCGCGGTCTCCGGATTGGTCACCGGCGCCGGATATTTTTTCGCTTCAGCCATCACACGCGCTCCAGAATGCAGGTTGAGGCGGCGTGACGCACGCCGAGAAGTCCGCCGGTGCCATGGGCAATGGCGAGGTCGCAATTCGGCACCTGCACCTTCGGATGCGCTTCGCCGCGCAATTGGCGGACCGCCTCGAGGATTTTGGTCATGCCGCCGCGGTTGACCGGGTGGTTGCTGCAGAGGCCGCCGCCATCGGTGTTGAACGGCAGCTTGCCGACGCCCGAAATGAGATTGCCGTCGGAGACGAACTTGCCGCCCTCGCCTTTCTTGCAGAAGCCGAGGTCCTCGAGCTGCATCAGCACCGTGATGGTGAAGCTGTCATAGATCGAGGCGTATTTGATATCCTTTGGCGTGATGCCGGCCTCTTCGAAGGCGCGCGGGCCCGACCACACGCCTGCGGAATAAGTGAGGTCGAGATCCTTGCCGCCGCGCGGGCCCTTCATCGCCTCGCCATGGCCGATCAGCCGCACCAGCGGCTTCTTCAGGCTTTTTGCGATTTCCGGCGTCGTCACGATCAGCGCGCCGCCGCCGTCGGTGACGACGCAGCAATCCATCCGGTGCAACGGGTCCGAAATCATCGGCGAGTTGATGACGTCCTCGACGGTGACGACGTCTTTCAGCATCGCGTGCGGGTTGTACTGGGCGTGGTGGGAGGCGGCGACCTTGATCCAGGCGAGCTGTTCGCTGGTGGTCCCGTAGTCGTGCATATGGCGCATGGCACACATGCCGTAGGCATTGTGGGTAGTGGCGCCATAGGCCGCCTCGAAATCGGCTTCCGCGCCGGCTGCGCGCGGCGGCATCGGGCCGGTGCGCGGCTTGCCCGCCAGGGTAATGAGCGCGATCGAGCACTTGCCGGCCGCGATCGCCTCGGCGGCGTGACCGACATGGATCAAATAGGAACAGCCGCCGGTATCGGTGGAATCCATATGGCGAACCTTGAGGCCGAGGTAATCGACCATCGGCCAAAGGCCGCCGGGGGCGTCGCCGGCGCAGAAATAGCCGTCGATGTCGGCTTTGGTGAGCCCGGCATCCTCGATCGCGCCCTTGGCGACCTCGGCATGCAACTGCGCGGTAGATTTGTCGGGTGCGTGCCGGGTGGGATGCTCGTAGATCCCGGCAATGTAGGCTTTGCCCTTGATGGTCAAATCGTTCTCCGTTGGCGTTTCTTCTTCCGGGTTTTTTTCTGACCTGTCAGGGCTGCCTTGGCAAGCGCCGAGATATTCCGCAGGGCGAGACAGGTAGCGACCAGACTCAACTCGGGATGATTATCAGCGGAAATCGTATCAGGCCGTGAGAGGCGGATATGCCAGAGCGCTCTCGCGGCGCGACGCGCCCGAGTTGTACCTGGCCGCTTGGCCCCTCTGGGATGAGAGAGGGCGCAGGGAAGACCGGGTGCGCGCTGCACCCGCGGTCTCGTGTGCGATGTGCACGAAGAAGTGCGCACACGAGCATACAGGTCCAGCGGAGAGCATCCGGCCTTCCCTGCGCAATGGTTTGACGGCTTATGGCGCGCTCTCCCTGGAGACGAATTCCTCTTGCCTCCATCGCTGCCGGATTGATGGCCGATCGAACCCGGTTGGGTTCAAACAACCTCCGCCAGCTTGACACCAGCCACGGGTGCCAGGACCACACGCTTTTGCCGTACGCAATAACGTCGCTCGTCCTGCGCGGATCAATCGCTCACAGCCCCAAGACAAGCTTGAGACCGCCCCGCAACGCCTCGCGCGCGCAACGCCATCGCGTCCACCGCAACCCGCACTCCACGTATCGTGACGACGCGTACGCCCCTCTTCGATGAGGCGGGATGGCGCGAAGATGGAGCTGATTTGGGGGAAATGAGAAGCGGAATATTTTCGCCGCGCAATCTGGACGACCCAAATCACATTGAAATGGCGGGTGAAATTCGTGTTTGCGCGCAGCGCTTTTCAGGGGTTTGGGTTAGCGGGGATCGGGCTGTCGCGCACCGAAACGCTTACTGCGACCGGCAACAGCAAGGGGGCCTTCAATGGAAAACCGAACAACAGCATTTCCGAGAGTACGCCGTAATCAGACATGATGCGGACATACTCAGATCGACGCGAAGGAACCCGAAATGGACATACCCTGCAGTATCTGATCCGATTATTGTAGAACCTTAACCCAAGCTACCCGCGAAGCGTTCGGCCAGACTGTCACGCTTGAATGCCTCAACAACAAAGTCGACAAAGACGCGTGTCTTCGCAGGCAGCAGCGTGCGGCTCGCGTAATAGATAGAGATCGGTCCACCATCAATGTACCATTGGGGCACGAGGCGCACGAGCGCACCACGCTCCAAGTGCGGTAGTGCATGGCACACCGCGATCAATGTCACACCGAGGCCAAGCAGGGCTGCCCGGCAGGTCGCTTCCGGATCATCGAGGACAATCGTCTCCGTCAGTTTCACCGGAATTTCGATGCCCGCCGCATTGCGCATTATTCGTTCGCGGATCCGCCCCGTGCGCGATGAGCGCCACGCGATTCCTTCGAAAGCGACGAGCCCAGTGGGGTCGACAGGCAGTTTACGGCCCTTGAGATATTCTGGCGCAGCGACCGCGATGAGGTGTAGCGGCGCAAGCACGCGCGAAACAGCGCCTGGCGTCCATTCAATGCCGCCCCCGATCGCGGCATCATATCCATCGGCGATCAAATCGATCTGACGCGTCGTAAATTGCCAGTCGGGTCGAATGCCTGGATAGCGAGCCAAGAACGCCGGCAACAGCGGAAGGATGTAATCCGCACCAAAGTTGGGACCCATGCTTACCTTGAGCACGCCCGCCGGCTCTCCTCCATCCGTCGACATCCCCGAGATCGCCTGCTGCAGTTCCTCCAGATTGTCCTTGATGGCGAGCAGAAATCGCTCTCCAGCGTCGGTGAGCATCAGCTTGCGGGTGCTCCTGTGAAACAACCGTGCGCCGATATTGCGCTCCAGCATCGCCACGTTGCGGCTGACTGCCGCCGGCGTGAGGCCAAGGCGACGCGCCGCGGCCGAGAAACTGGCGGTTTCGGCGCTGCGGACGAAGGATTCGAGGTTGGCGAGCGTTTCCAGAAGATTTCTTTCAACGAATGCTTGAAAGTAATTCCATCAATTCAGGACTAATCTTAGGCGAATATGTCGCCATTATCCACTGCAGAAGCGCAGCTTCTCGGCCGATAAAGCCGGCGCTGCCGCTTGAAATCACGGCGCCAACACGACACAGCGCCCATAAATTTGGAGCGACATCCATGACCAAGATCAGCGTGAGCGAAGCAGCGAAGTCGGTTGTTCGGCGGAATACCGAAGAAGTCCAAGGCGGCGGGAATTTCGAGGTGTTCGAGGAATTGTTCGCCGACGATTTTATCGATCATACGCCGCAGCCGGGGCGCACGCCTGACAAGGCTGGTGCGCGTGAACTCTACAAGGTTCTGCGCGCTGCCTTTCCGGACTTTCACGCCGACATCCACTGGCAGCTCGCCGATGGCGACCGGGTGACGACCTACAAGACGTACCACGGCACGCACAAGGGCGAGTTCTTCGGCATCGCGCCAACCGGTCGCAAAATCCAATTTGAGACGGTCGACGTGATGGGTGTGCGCGACGGCAAGATCATCGCGCACTGGGGCGTGGCCAATCTATTCTCTCTCATGCAGCAACTCGGCGCGCTTCCCGGCACGTCCAATCGTTAAGAGCAGCAGCGAACAAGAGAGGACATGAGCATGAGCATCGGCATTATTGGAGCGGGCAATATTGGCCTAGCTTTCGCAAAGACGCTGTCGCGGGCTGGAATTGCGGCGACCATCGCCAACAGCCGCGGGCCCGGGTCGCTGAAGGAGTCCGTTGCTGCTCTGGGCCCGACCATCGCGCCGGGAACGCGCGAGCAAGCCGCTGCCGCAGACGTCGTCCTGATCGCGGTCAACTGGTCGAAACTGGCGTCGGCCGTAGCTGGGCTGCCGCCTTGGGGCGGACGGATCGTCATTGACGCTAACAACCCGATCGAAGCCCCGCTGTTCAAGCCGGTCGATTTGCAGGGCCGTATTTCCAGCGAGGTTGTCGCCGATCTGGTGAGCGGTGCGCGCCTTGTGAAGGCATTCAATCATCTGAGGGCGGACGTGCTGGCAAGCGATCCAAAGGCAGACGGTGGCCGTCGCGTGCTCTTTTACTCTGGCGATGATACGGCCGCAAAGGCCGAGGTTGGTGCATTGATCGATCACCTCGGGTTCGCCGGTATCGACCTTGGTCCACTCGCGCTTGGCGGAAGGCTGGCACAATTTCCTGGCGGGCCATTGCCGAACCAGAATCTTTTGAAGATCGGATAATCCTCTTAAAAGGCCCTGTGGGGACCGAGTCATAAGATTGGGAGCGCGTTAGATCTAAGAGCGGCTTATGGCGGCACTTTTCGGAAGTACCGCACTATTCCATCTGAGTCCGCAATGTGCACCAAAGCGGCCGTCCGCCGACGCACTCAAAATTTATAGGTTCACGCCCTGGCATCGTAGGATGGGCAAGCGAAGCGTGCCCACCATCAAGCATCGCCAATGTTGATCACGGTGGGCACGGCGCCTTGCGCCTTTGCCCACCCTACCCAGCGCTTGCGCGTTGCATCGCGTCCGGGACACGGAGGGATTTCACTTTAACCCGATCTGTCGCGGCGCCGGAGTGGCTGATGAATCGATCTCAATGCTCCACCAGTATGTTGTACGCGGCTATTGCACGCTTGAGGTCGTCGTATTCCTCGCAGGGAAGCAGGCAGAGATTTTCCAGCGCCGCCAATAGTTGCTGTGCCTTGGCCGGCTCGCCCAGCACCAGATAAGCCTCACCCAGATGCTCATGCGCGCTGCGGTGACGGGAATTCAGCATCAGCGCCTTTTGATAATGGCCAATCGCCGGACCCATCTGACGCAGCCGCCGATAGGCGTAGCCGATGTAGTTCTGGATATCGGCATTGGTCGGGTCGCGCAGCGCGGCGAGCTCGAACGCCGCGATTGCGCCATTCCAGTTCGCTGCGCGCAGCGCCTTCTTGCCGGCCTTGAAATCGGGATCGAGTTGCGCCCAGTCGGCCTCCGATGCAACGGACACCATGGTGGTGCAGATCGGCCAGGCTTCGGCCGTGGCGGCTGTCTCAGCCGGACGGTCGAGTCCGCCGACTAATGGCGGCGCAGTCGCGGTCCGCCAGCCCGGCGAGCTTATGGTATAGGCGGCGACGCCGCTCACCAGCACGCCGAGCATTATTGCCAATGCGACCGCGCGGATCATCGCTGTCTTCTCGAGCCTGATGGCTGCCGGGCGCTGGGCCAGGCAGCCAAGGAGTTATTTTCGTACAGCACCTATCGTGTCGTCCTGACGCGCGTATGCCCGGGCGACACGGATTTCCTGCCGCTCCGTATCGGCGTTGCTGGCCAGGTTCGCCAGCTTGCCAAAGTAATCGGAGGCCTTCTGGCGGTCACCTGCGCTGTCGGCAGCGCGGGCAGCTCCCCAGAACGCGCGGAAGCGGTTGGGCGTCTGCTTGAGTGCGGTCTCGAATTCGTTCAGGGCAGCAGCGGGCTGCCCTGTCTCAAGGAGTAGTTCGGCCAGCAATTCGCGGAACGGATAGAGACGATTTTCCATCGCCACATGCTTGACGCTGCCGTCTTCGCCATCGGCCGCTGCTCGCATGAATTTCAGCGCCTGATCGCGCGCGCCTTCCTTCAGTGCGATCCAGGCCGAAACGGCAAGCATCTGCTCTTCGGTCCGGTCCGCCCAGTAGGATTGGTCGGCGCGCTGCAGTGTCGTTCGCAACGCCTTCATTTCTTCGATCTCTGTCTTTGGCGCCTGCAAGATCGCCCGTGCGGGCCATGCCCAGGCCGCGCGTGAAGCGGATCAACGAATCCGCCATGGGATATTGGGTGGCCGTCATCGGCAGATCGGCAGCGCCGGCCCAATCCGCCCGTTCCAGGACGTAACGCGCCGGCATCGCGGCTTTGGCGGTGAAATTGACGAAGTTGATCGGACGATCGCCGCGGTCGGCGGTGGCAAGCGATTTCTTGATCATCGCCTCGGCTTTGGCATCCTGCGCGAGTTGCAGATGTGCATAGACCGTAAAATCCGACGCGTGATAGTAGTCGGGCTGGATCTCAAGCGACGACGCGTTCGAGGCAATGGATTCCTCCCAAAGCCCGACCATGGAGTAGATGTGCGACGGCATGTGCCGCGCGTGCGGCACGGCCGGCGCAATGCCGGCATAGCGCCGCGCCGACGCAATTCCCTTCTCGGCAAGCGGCGCAAAGTCGTAGGCGTGAATGAGGTAATGCGTCACGCCCGGATGCTGCGGGTTCTGCTCGAAGAGTTTCTCCAGCAGCGCCGCGGACTTGATCTGATTGGCGTAGGTGAGATCGCTCTTCGGTGCCGAGGCTTGAAGCGTCAGCGCATAAAAGGCCTGCGCCTCGTAGTCATCGGGATAGCTTTGCGCCATCCTCTCCATCGCGGCACTATAGGCTGCCAGTCGGACATCCACGGCGACCTTGTCATGGTCGCGGAAATAGACGCTAAGGGCATCGATCCAATCGCGCTCGCGCTGCGTCTTCGCACCCGTAGCCCGCGCTTTTTCGATTGCCTCCCAACCTGCCTGCGCCTCGGCTCGCGTCGGTGTAACTGCAAGGGTGTTGCCGAGGCGATCCATCGCCACGCCCCAATACGCCATGGCGCAACTGGGGTCCTGCTGCAGGATCTCTTCGAATTTCCGGCGGGCAATCAAGAACCAGTACGAATGAAGCATGGCGACGCCACGGTCGAACTCGACCTGCACATTGGGGTCGCAGGAGGTAGCGAAAGGTTACCTTACCGAGCTTGTCGTCTTGCTGGCCGATTGCGCCGCTTGTGAGCGCCGCACTGATCAGGCCGGCGGCAAATAAGGTTCGTCCCGATTTCGCGTTCATCGTGAGTCTCCTTTAAGCCTTGCGAGTGATCGTCCGTAAGCTTGAGTGATCAGATACCTCTCCGTCCCCTCCTCATCCTTCGTTTCGTTTTGTTGCTCTGTGCCCATGCATCACACGCATCGGTCCACTGCGCGACAATTACGCGTGCAACCAGTGTTGAATGAATGCGCAATGCTTGCTGCTGAAGGCACCGACGTCGCCCTCAATCACAGGATTTCGGCCACGTCTATCTGGCGCTGATCGACTGAAGTCTAACTCTCTTTCCGAGCCCCCGAAAGGGCGAAGAGTTGAAGTCCGGAATGTGCACAAAGGCGGGCATTTGACCGCCTCGGATCTGTGGTTCCATCCTGCAGCCGAACGCGCGGACCAGAATTAGGGGCAGCCAACGCGAAAGATTGTCCCCGGTCAAGAGATGGCGGGCACGGCGCTTTGCGCCTTTGCCCACCCTACTCTGCCCTTTACTCCGCCGCGATCTGCCGTGGCGCCGGCGGCGGGCTGACGAGGTCGGCGGCGAGTTGCGCGTAGCGCGCCTTGGCGTCCGCAACCGCCTTCTCTTTCACCGGGCCGTAGCCGCGGATGCGGTCGGGCAGCGAGAGAATTTCGACCGCCGTATCGTGCGTGACCGGCGACAGCAGGCCGAGCACGGTGGCGACGTCCTTCTCGTAGCCTGCGATCAGGTCGCGCTCGAGCTTGCGGTCGGCGCTGTGGCCGAAGATGTCGAACGGCGTGCCGCGCAGGAAGCGCAGTTTTGCCAGCGTCCGGAACACCGGCATCATCCAGGCGCCGAACGCGCGCTTCTTCGGGCGGCCGAGCGCATCCTTGCCGCCGCCGAGGATCGGAGGCGCCAGATTGAAGTTGAACTTGAAGTCGCCTTCGAACTGGTCGCGGAGCTGCTTTTCGAAGCGGCCATCGGTGAACAGCCGCGCGACTTCGTACTCGTCCTTGTAGGCGAGCAGCTTTGCGTAGTTGATCGCGACCGCCCGCGGCAACGCGTCGCCATAGCCGCCATCGGTGGCCGCATCGCGTACCCGCTTCACGAGACCCCGATAGCGCTCGGCGAGCCCGGCATTTTGATAATCAGTCAGGAATGCGCTGCGATGGGCGATGACCTCGTCGAGTGTCATCGCATCCAGCGTCTTCGGCGCAACGACCTCGTCCTTGCCCTTCATCATGGCCTCAAGCCGTGCCGGATCGGCGGCGGCGAGACGGCCGAGCTGGAAGGCCTGCGCGTTCATCTTGATCGAGACGCCGTTGACCTCGATCGCCTGCAGAATTGCCTTCGCCGACAGCGGCAGCAGGCCCTTCTGATAGGCGTAGCCCAGCATCATGATGTTGGTGGCGATGGAATCACCGAGCAGCGCTTCGGCGGGCTTGGTGAAATCGTAGAAGAAGAATCCTTGCGCAGCTCGGTCTCCAGCACGTGGTTGACCTTGCGGCTCTGGAAATTGAAATCGCGGTTGAGGATGAAGTCGGCGGTCGGAATGACGTGGGTGTTGATGACACCGACGGTGCGGCTGGCTTCGCAAAGCGTGATGGTGTCCTTGGCGGCGGCCACCACCTCATCGGCGGCCATCACGAGATCGGCGGTGCCGGTGACGATGCGCGAACAGGTGACGTCGGCGGTGTGTTCGGAGAGCCGGACGTGGCTGAGCACCGCGCCGCCCTTCTGCGCGAGGCCGGACATGTCGAGGATCATGCTGGCCTTGCCCTCGATATGGGCGGCCATGCCGAGCAGCGCGCCGATGGTCAGCACGCCGGTGCCACCGACGCCGCCGACGGCGATGTTGTAGGGCCGCTCCAGCGAGGGGAACGAGGCCGGCTCGGGCAGATCGCCGATGTCGCCGAGGCCTGTACCATCAAGGCTTGCCGGCGCGCGGCGGCGCGGCTTGCCGCCGTCGATGGTGACGAAGGACGGGCAAAAGCCCTTGATGCAGGAATAGTCCTTGTTGCAGGTCGACTGGTTGATGGTGCGCTTGCGGCCCATCTCGGTTTCGAGCGGCTCGACCGAGATGCAGTTCGACTGCACGGAGCAATCGCCGCAGCCTTCGCACACGGCCGGATTGATCATGACGCGGCGCGCCGGATCTTCCATCAGGCCGCGCTTGCGGCGGCGGCGCTTTTCGGCGGCGCAGGTTTGCACGAAGACGATCGCCGAGGTGCCCTTCAGCGTGCGGCAGGTCCTCTGGACCGCGTCGAGGTCGTCGCGATGCGCGGTCTTGACGCCGGGTGCGATCTCGGACGCCGGATAGGCGTCGGGGTTTTCCGAGACGAGATAGATGTTGCGGATGCCTTCCGAATGAAGCTGGAAGGTGATCTGCTGCGGCGACAAATCGCCGTCGACATGCTGGCCGCCGGTCATCGCGGTCGCGTCGTTATAGAGGAGCTTGTAGGTGATGTTGGCGCCGGAGGCGATCGCCTGGCGGATCGCGAGGCTGCCGGAGTGGAAGTAAGTGCCGTCGCCGAGATTGGCGAACACGTGCTCTTCCTTGGTGAAGGGTGCGACGCCGACCCACGGCACGCCCTCGCCTCCCATGTGGGTGTAGGTCTCGGTCGAGCGGTCCATCCACAGCGCCATGAAGTGACAGCCGATGCCGGCAAAGGCGCGGCTGCCTTCGGGCACCTTGGTCGAGGTGTTGTGCGGGCAGCCGGAGCAGAAATACGGGGTGCGGGTGACGGGGGCGACCGCCTGCATCTGGGTCGCCTGCCGGCCGTTGAACCAGTCGGCCTTGGCGCGGAGCATCGCGGCGATTTCGGGATTGAGATTAAGTCGAAGCAGGCGTTCGGTCAGTGAACTCGCCAGCGAGGCGACACTAAGTTCGGCGGCAAAAGTGAGAAAACGCTTGTCGTGATCGTCCATCTTGCCGACGATGCGCGGGCGGACGTCGTCGCGCCAGTTGAACAGTTCCTGCTTCACTTGATTTTCGACGATCTCGCGGCGCTCTTCGATGATGAAGATCTCTTCGAGGCCGACGGCGAAATTGCGCACGCCTTCCGGCTCCAGCGGCCAGGGCATGCCGATCTTGTACAGCCGAAGCCCGATCTTGGCGGCGACCTCCTCGGTGATGCCGAGCTCGCGCAGCGCCTGGCGGATGTCCTCGTAGCTCTTGCCTGACGCCATGATGCCGTAGCGGGCATTCGGCGAATCCATGGTGATGCGGTTGATCTTGTTGGCGCGCGCAAAGGCGATCGCGGCAAAGCCCTTGTAGTCCTGCAGACGCAGGTCCTGCAGATAGCGATCGTCGGGCCAGCGCAGATTGAGGCCGCCGGGCGGCATCTCGAAATCGGTCGGGATCGCGAACGGGGTCATCTCGTCGGTAAGGTCGATCTCGGCCGTGGTCTCCACCGTCTCGGTGATCACCTTCATGCCGACCCAGCAGCCGGAGTAGCGCGACATCGCGATGCCCAAGAGGCCCATCTCGATGATTTCATGGATGCTGGAGGGATAGAGATAAGGCATCAGCGCGGAGATGAAGGCGTGGTCCGACTGATGCGGGACGGTCGAGGACTTTGCGCCGTGGTCGTCGCCGGCGAGGCACAGCACGCCGCCATTCTTGGCCGAGCCCGCGGTATTGCCGTGCCTGAATACGTCGCCGCAGCGGTCGACGCCGGGGCCCTTGCCGTACCAGATGCCGACCGCGCCGTCATATTTGGCGCCGGGCGACAAATTGAGCTGCTGCGAGCCCCAGATCGCGGTCGCCGCGAGATCCTCGTTCACGCCGGGCTGGAACTTGATGTTGTATTGTTCGAGGTGCTTGCGGGCGGCGAAGAGCTGCTGGTCGTAGCCGCCGAGCGGCGAGCCGCGGTAGCCGGAAATGAAGCCCGCGGTGTTGAGCCCCGCGGCTCGGTCGCGGCGGATCTGCGCCATCGGCAGGCGGACCAGCGCCTGGATGCCGGTCAGGAAGATGTGGCCGGTGCCTTGGGTGTATTTCTGATCGAGACTGATCGGACCCTGGTTGATTCCCATTGCACCCTCTTGAGCCTTGATCGGGATGACTGTTTTTAGCTAGTCATCTGAGCTTGTTAGAACCAGTCTATGTCGGATCTTTTAGCGGACGCACTACAAATCTCGCTCCCGGAGCCGTGCTTTCAAAGATCGCAATTTCGTGCCGGGAATAACGGCACCGCTTTTCGGTTTGTGTCGTCCGGGAGCCTCGGCGCGCAACGGCGTGACATCGCCACCCTCCCCGCTTTCGCGCTATAACGCCCGAAGAGGCCAATGGGTGCAGGGACAACATCTGACAATGCGGACGATTCTCGCCGGCTTGCTTTTGTGCACTGCGCTCGCCACAGGCGATGCACACGCCCAGCCCAAAGGTGAAGAGACGCCTGAGGATATCGCGCGCGGCAAGGCGCTGACCGACGCCGGCGACTGCGCAAGCTGCCACACCGCCGATCCCGCCAAACCGTTCGCCGGCGGCAAGCGGATCGATACCCCGTTCGGCGGCATCTATTCGCCCAATCTGACGCCGGACCGCGAGACGGGCTTGGGCGCCTGGAGCGATGACGACTTCTACCGCGCCTTGCGCTTCGGCGTGGCGCGCGACGGCTCGCGCTATTACCCGGCCTTCCCTTATCCGAATTTCACCAAGCTGACGCGCCAGGACATTTTTGCCATCCGCGCCTATCTGGCGACGCTGACGCCGGTGAGCAACGCGCCGCGCGCGCCCGAGCTGCGCTGGCCGTTCAACTATCGCGTCGTGATGCGCGGCTGGAACTGGCTGTTCTTCAAGCCCGGCATTCTGATGCCGGACCAGCAGAAGAGCGCGGAGTGGAATCGCGGCCGCTATCTGGTCGAGGGCGTCGCGCATTGCGGCGCCTGCCATACGCCGAAGAACATGTTTGGCGCGGACAGGCGCGGCCGGGCCTATGGCGGCGGGCGGGTCGCCGGCATGTTCGCGCCGCGGCTGGACGGGGCGATGCGCAGCGGCCTGAAATCCTGGAGCGTGGAAGACATCGCCGAGTATCTGCAGAGCGGCCGCAACGCCAAAAGCCATGCCGGCGAATTGATGTCCGAGGTCGTGGTCAACTCGACCTCGAAGATGAGCGATGCTGATATCCGCGCCATCGCGGTTTACCTGAAGGACCTGCCGGCCGGCGCGCCGGAGCCGAAGGTCACCCCGCCCCAGCCGGCGCAAATGGCGGAGGGCAAGAAACTCTACAACGGCGCCTGCATCGCCTGCCACGAGGACGATGGCTCGGGTGCGCCGCGGATCTACCCGCCGCTGCCCGGCAACGCCAACCTGCAATCCGCCGACGCCTTGAGCACGCTGCGCATCATCCTCGACGGCGCGGAAACCGTGACGACGCCACGCGCGCCCAACAAGGGATCGATGCCGGCCTATGCCGCGAAGATGACCGACCAGCAGATTGCCGACGTGACGAACTACATCCGCAACGCCTGGGGCAATGCCGCGCCGCTGGTGACGGCGGATCAGGTCGCGAAGGCGCGGCGGCTAAAATAGCGCAGCGGCGTCCTGCTCAGCGCTGCTCACCATTGAACACGAATTTCGGCATTTCCCATTTGTAGCGGATCGCCAGCAGGCGCAGCGTGAGACCGAGCGCGAAGGTCAGCGCGGTCCAGAGCTGGTCATTGAGATTGAGCCCGAAGGCGGTGGCGTAGAACAGTCCGGTCACGACGGAGACGCTGGCGTAGAGCTCGGCGCGAAACAATAGCGGCACGTCGTTGCAGAGAATGTCGCGCAGCACGCCGCCGGCGCAGCCGGTGATCATGCCCGCCACGATCACGATCGGCAGCGAGGCGTTCATCTGCCAGGCGACATCGCAGCCGGCCATGGTGAACACCACGAGCCCGATCGCATCGAGCACCAGAAACGCCATGTTGAGCCGGTGCACGTGCCGCGCGATCAGGATGGTGGCGAAGGCCGCCACCGCGGTCAGCGCGAGATAGGACGGGTTTTGCACCCAGACCAGCGGATAGTGCCCGAGCAGCACGTCGCGGATGGTGCCGCCGCCGAGCGCGGTAATGCAGCCCAGCATGCAGACGCCGGCCCAGTCCATGCTGCGCCGGCCCGCCGCGAGTGCGGCGGTCATCGCCTGCGCGGTCAGCGCCACATAGGACAGCAAATGCAGCACGGTATCGCTCGGTGGCAGGCTCCACATGGCAACCTCACATCGGGAACCCGGGGGAATCACCGGTTCCAACATTACGGGGTTGCAACATTGGCGCGGAACATCCGCTCCCGCCAACCATTGTCTTCGCACTTAACTGCGGGATGCTAACGGAGGAACCCATTCATGGCATACCAACCCAATCCGAACGATCCCTACCGCGCCGGCCTGAGCGAGGAAGAAATCCGCCATCAGGCCCGCCTCAACAGTCTGGACAATGAGTTGCAAGCCGATCCCGGCCTCGCCGAGGGTTCTCCCAGCGGCGGCAAGGTCGCCATGTTCGCCGTCGCCATCGCGGTGGTGCTGGGCGCCCTGTTCTATGGCCTCAACAATACGACCGTAAACCAGGCCGGTACCTCGCCGGAAAGCCAGACCGCGCAGACGCAGCCGGCCAATCCTGCGGCGCCTCCGGGCATGCGTGACGTGACGCCCCGCGGCAACAACCAGCCGGGCACGACCACGGGCGCGGCGCGGCCGTCGACCACATCGCCGGCTCCGAGCTCGGACATGAACAAGGCGACCACGCCGCCGGCCGACAACGCGCCGGCCAGCAAGCAGTAACGGTCATCATCCGAAAACAACGCGCAGCGGGCCCATCGGCCCGCTGCTTTTTTGTGGCTGGCTGAATTTGCGGCTAGCTGAACATCTTGTTGAGTTCGCCGCCGGGATAGCCGTTGGCGAATTCGGTGAACGTCCCCTGCTCCGCCATCTCCTTTGATGCCTTCATGAAGCCGGTCCATGCCATCCGCGCCAGCGCGCCGCCGACGCTGATGCGGCGCACGCCGAGATCGCCCGCGATCTGCAGCGACGGGCCGGCTGCGCCGACCAGCAGATTGACCGGTCTTGGCGCGACCGCCTTCACCACCGCCGAAATCTCTTCCGCCGTCGAGATGCCCGGCGCATAGAGGCAATCGGCGCCGGCTTCGGCATAGGCGGTGAGCCGGTCGATCACGAGTTTGAGATCCTTCTGCCCGCGCAGGAACGCCTCGCAGCGGCCGGTGAGCAGGACGCCGCTGTTGTCGGCATCGATCGCCTTGCGCGCCGCCTTGATGCGATCGATTGCAAGCGCGCGATCGAACAGCGGTTTTGCGTTGTCTCCGGTAAAATCCTCGATCGAAAGGCCGGCGACGCCGGTCTTCACGGCGCGCGCGACATTGACGCCGACCTTGTCCGGCTCGTGCGCAAAGCCGTCCTCGAAGTCGGCATTGACGGGAATATCGACCGCCGCGCAGATCGCGGCGAGATGATCGCAGACGTCGTCGACGGTGACGCGGTTGTCGGCCTTGGCGATGCGTCCAGGCAAAGCCTGCGCTGGTGGAAGCCAGCGCCTTGAAGCCGAGATGCTGCAAGGCCCGCGCGCTGCCGACATCGAAGGGATTGGGGATGATGAAGCATCCGCTCTCGTGCAATTTCCTGAATGCGGCGCGTTTGTCAGCAGGTGTCAGCATGGTCGCTCCCCTCGATGTTTGTTTGCGCCGCGTAGCATAGTGGCGCAACGCCCGTTCTGCCAGACGCCTCACGCCACGACCTTGCGCAGGAACGTCCGCTCCTCAGCGAGGATGAACTTGTTCTCCTCGGCGAAATTGAAATTGGCCATGCCTTCGCTGTCGGCGCGCAGCCGCGCGCGGTAGCTTTCATAGGCCGCGAGGCTTTCGAACGAGATCAGCGCAAACGCGATGTTGTTGGTGCCCTCATGCGGCATCCAGTAGCCGATGAGATCGCCGCCGCATTTCGGGATGATGGTGAGCCAGTTCTTCGAATATTGCTCGAACATGAGCGCGCTTGAACGGATCGAGCTGGTAGCGGATGAAAACGGTGATGGTCATTGAGGAGTCTCCGGTGCTGATTTTTGCCGTCATTGCGAGCGCAGCGAAGCAATCCATGCCGCCGCTTGCCGCGCGATGGATTGCTTCGTCGCTTCGCTCCTCGCAATGACGGAGCGTATGTTCAGATCGGAGAATACCCGCTTGATCGACGTCAATGCTTCGGCTATCATCGAACTATGAAAGCAGGCCCCGACATCGCCATGGTCGCCTCTCTGGTCGGCGATCCCGCGCGCTCCAACATGCTGACCGCGCTGATGACCGGCCGCGCGCTGACCGCGAGCGAGCTGGCGCACCAGGCCGGCATCACGCCGCAGACCGCGAGTTCGCATCTGGCCAAGCTCGAGGCCGGCGGCCTGATCGAGCCGGAGAAACAGGGGCGTCACCGCTACTACCGCCTCACCGGCCCCGATGTCGCCCATGTGCTCGAAGGCCTTGCGGGCCTGGCGGAGCGCGCCGGCCATACCCGCGTGCGCACGGGGCCGAAAGAGCCGGCGCTGCGCCGGGCGCGGATCTGCTACGACCATCTCGCCGGCGATCTCGGCGTGCAGATGCTCGACAGCATGCGCAAGCAGCGGCTGGTCCGGCAAACAAAACAGTCGATCGACCTCACCGGCGAAGGCAAGCGCTTCATGGCCGAGGCGCTGCAGATCGACACCGAGGCGCTGGCCCACCCGCGCCGGCCGGTCTGCAAGGCCTGCCTCGACTGGAGCGAACGGCGGCATCACCTCGCCGGCACGCTGGGCGCAGCCGTCATGAACCGCTTCACCGAATTGAACTGGGCCGCGCGCGATCCCGCGCCGGGCAGCCGCGTCGTGAATTTTACCCGCACCGGCGAAAAACGGTTTGCCGCGCTGTTCGGAAGCGAGCCCGGAGTGACTCCGAGGGTTTGAACTTTTCGGGCGCGAACACAGACCAAGCGATGCCTGTGTTTCGCCGAGACATCCATGAATCGTTTCGCTTCAAGCCATTGCCGCCGCGACGCTGATCGCGTGCTACGCCCTGCCCGTCCGCGCAGAAGCGCCGCCCAAATTCGCCGACCACACGGTGAAGGTCTACACCGGCAAGCGCGCGAAGCCGCGCCTCGACCACGAGTTCTGGCGCGATCGCAGCGAAACATACCGCGGGGCGATGGAAGACAAGAGGGTGAACGCCGGCGGGCGTTACATCGTCGTCATCCTGCCTTGCGGCTCGGAAAGCCAGGCGCCGACATTCCTCGACGTCCGCTCAGGCCGGATCACCCAGTTCTTCACCGTCTCCAACTGGGGCGAAGTATCAGATGATTTCGAGCCCGGTGATCAGCCGGCCCGACAGCCGCCTCATCGTGTTCCGCGGCAAGCGCAACGAGCAAGGCATCAACGGCAATCACTATTACCTGATCGATGACCGCGGCCAGTTGAAGCATCTGTACACAATGGACACCGGCGGCAATTTCAGCACCGCGCTGAAGACCGAATGAAGCAGACCTGGATCCGCCCTTCGACCTCATCCTGAGGAGCCCCGCCCCCAGCAATAGCCCCTGGCAAGGTCATCTGATATGTTTGGGCGGTCGCAAGAGGGTGAGCGGGAGGATGGAATGAAACGGCGGCAGTTTGTTTCATTTCTCGGTGGAGCTGCGCTGGTACCGCTCACCGGGTTGCCGGGTATGCCGATCCGCCGGCCGACTGCGTTTTTCCGGTCGCGCGAGACGAAGGCTGGCCCGTTGCCTACGTCAATGAGGATAAGCTCATCCATCGCTGCGCGTGTGCGGGATGGCTGATCGCTCGCCGCATCGGGCGATGCCAACATGCATGCCGTGCTGGTCGCACGCGGTGGCAAGCTGGTGTTCGAGCGGTACTTCAGGGGGTCCGACGAGATCGACGGCCGCCCGGAGTCGGGAAAGTCACCTTCGACGCCGATACACTGCACAATATGAAATCGGTTTAGAAGAGCGTCGCGTCCTCGCAGTCGGGATAGCGAACGATCGCGGGCTGATACGCAGCATCAACGAGCCGATCTTCAGCTTCTTCCACGAATTGGCAGACTTGCGAACCCCCGAAAAGGACTCGCATCCAGCTGTTGCCCTCGCTCACTGTCGATGGGCTGAAGTGGCTGGAGGCAATCCGCAACGGATCGACGACAACGATAAGGCCCGCATATATTTGGCGTCGGATCCGTGTCGTTACGTCCTCGGTCTTCCGGCGACTGCCCCGGCAGGACAAGAGTTCTTTTACAACACCGGCGCGCTGACGCTCGTGTCGGCCATCATCCGCAAGGCGACCGGAGGCCCCTCGACGAATTTGCGCCGAGCGTTGTTCTAGCCCTAGGCATTACCGCGGCGAGTGGATTCGGGTCAAAGGGGATACCGATGCCGGCGGGGGATTGCGCTTGCGACCGCGCGATATGGCAAAAATCGGCCAGCTCGTCCTCGCGGGCGGTCGTTGAAACATCTCCACACGACGGACACCGGCGGCAAGTTCGACACCGCGCTGAAGACCGAATGATGCCAGCCTGATCTCCCCAAAACGTGAAATGCACAGGCTTTACACCGCGCGATCGGCATCAATACGCCCCTGTCTGCAGCAGGAGTTTTGGATGCGAGGGATGTGCGTCGGCGCGCTATCACCGCCTTGCCGCGATGCCTTGTTGTCTGCGACCGCGGCGGAAACCGAACCTGCGGCGCGCGAACCCTACGGCATCGGGCTCGAAGGTTTTGCCTATCCCTACCCCGTCCACATGCTGCCGCTGGTGAACGACGGCGAACAGGTGCGGATGGCCTATATGGACGTAGCTCCCGCACAGCCGAACGGCCGCACCGTGGTGCTGCTGCATGGCCGCAATTTTCCATCGAGCTATTGGGCGCCGGTCATCAAGACACTGAGCGATGCCGGCTATCGCGTGGTCGTGCCGGACCAGATCGGCTTCGGCAAATCCTCCAAGCCGCAAGGCGACCTGCATTTCGATACGCTGGCGCGCAACACGATCGCGCTGCTCGATCATCTCGGAATAGCCAGGGCCGACATCGTGGCGCATTCGCTCGGCGGCATGCTCGGGGTGCGGATCGCGCGCGCTTACCCCGGCCGGATCGCGCATCTGGTGCTGACCGCGCCGATCGGGCTGGAGGATTATCGGCTCTACGTGCCGCCGACGCCGACCGAAAAGATCCTGGAGAACGAGGACAAGCTCACCGCCGACGGCTATCGCAAGCAGCTGGAGGCCAATTACGCGCTAAAGCTGCCGCCCGAACAGGTCACGCCGTTCATCGATGCGCGTTTCAACATCAAGGGCAGCGCCGAATATCCGCGCTGGCTGCGCGCCTTCGTCAGCTCGGCGCAAATGATCTACCGCGAGCCTGTCGTGCACGAGATCCCGCTGATCACGCAGCCGACGCTGTTCGTGATGGGCGCCGACGATCACAACGCGCCGGGAAGAGCGAATGCGCCGGAGGCGCTGCGCGCGAAAATGGGAGAGAATGCCGAACTGGCCAAGGCGCTCGCCGCCAGGATGGCGAACGGCCGGGCCGAGGTGGTGGCGAATACCGGCCATCTGGTCTTCCTGGAGGCGCCGGCCAGGTACAACGAGCTGGTGCTCGGCTTTCTGGCCGTAGCCCCATGACAATCACGACATTCATGTTCCATTCAGCTGTTCGTGAATAGGTTCCGAACCGCGCCGCCATTGCGGCCGAAAACGGGAGAAAACATGAAATACCTTTTCGCAGCAGTTTTGGCCCTGGGCACCGTTGCCAGCTTCAGCGCCGCGGAAGCCGCGGGCGGATGCGGCCCCGGCTGGCATCGTGGCCCCTATGGCGGCTGCCAGCCCAATCGCCGGGCAGTTGTGGTTCGTCCGGTCGTCGTGGCCCCTCCGGTCGTGGTGGTACGCCCCGGTCGCGGTTGTCCTTACGGCACCGTGTGGCGCCATGGACGCTGCCGCGTTTACTGATATTTTCAAAGCACGACAAAAGCCCCGCTCGCGCGGGGCTTTTTTTATTCCCTCTCCAACCAATCCATGGCGGGACTTACCAGTAGCGACGACGACGCCAGTAGCGGCGGCGCCAACGACGGCGGCGATGCCAGCCCCAATGCCGGCGACGCCAGCGGCGGCGGCCCCAGTGCCGGCGACGCCAGCCCCAGCGCCTTCGGCCCCAGCCGCGATGACGGCCGCGGCCGCGGCCCCAGCGCACTTCTTCCGGCGTGAGGCGATCGACCTCGTCGCCCGAAGTGACGGCGGGTTGGGCATCAGGATTGACGGGCAGTTTGGCGTCGTCGGCGAGCGGCGCCGGCATCAGCGGCGCGGCCTGCGCGCTCGCTGCGAGCGCGATGCCGCCCGCGGCAAATCCAAAGGCGAGTTTCAGAAAGTGGCGGCGTTCCATCACATCTCCTCCTCCGTCTGCTGGGTGCGAGAAAGAGAGTTTCGAGGTGCCGAGATGAATGCGCGGTGAACTGCGCGTTCAGCTTTGCTGCGAACGAAGTCGATCCGGAATTATTTTCGCGAGCGGCTGGTCACGGCGGAACATTTATCGCTGCTGCGGTATTTCTGCATCGCGCGCGCGTGTGACGAACCGGCTTCGCTCTGTGAGCTACGCCGGACAAATTGCTTCGCCCGGACGACAACCGTGTTACGCCGCAAGCTCCTCCGCCAGCACCAGCACCTCCCGCGTGCGCGTCACGTCCGGCCAGTCGCGGTTGAAATCGGCGACCAGCCGCTTCAGCTCCGGCCCCTCGATCGCGCGCTCCAGCGCGGCTTTGTCCGCAAATTGGTACATCGCGTGGTGCAGCGACGGATCGGTGGCGCTCCAGTAGCGCCATGCTTTCACGCGCCGAACGACTTCATCGCATCCGGCAGATGTTCGCGCGAATACCAGGCTGTCGAAGGCCTCTCGCCTGGCCGGATCTGATACGGTGGCGCGGACGACAAAGAAGGCTGCGGGCATGCTTCTCTCCCTGGAAGTGTTCTTGTAGGGTGGGCAAAGCGCAGCGTGCCCACCATTTCTTGCACTGTTGTTGATGGATGGCGGGCACGCTGCGCTTTGCCCACCCTACGCACCATTCAAACTGTCACATGCTCCGTGATATCAAGGCCGCGCGCAACGCGTTATCCGAGGTGCCACCCATGCCCATCCGCCACCGCTCCGCCCTTGCCGCAGCCCTCTGGCTGTTGACGGCGGCCGTTCCCGCCCTTGCCGACGAAATCATGCTGCCGCGCGAGCCGCAGGTCGGGCCGCGGCCGTTTTATCTGGTCGACAAGATGAAGGACGGGCCGCTGAAGCAACAGCTCAGCCAGTGCACCGGACCGTTTCGCAAGACCGACTTTTCCATCGGCCACCGCGGCGCAGCGCTGGAATTCCCCGAACATACGAAGGAGTCCTATGTCGCGGCCGCCCGGATGGGCGCCGGCATCATCGAATGCGACGTGACCTTTACCAAAGACCGCGAACTGGTCTGCCGCCACTCGCAATGCGACCTGCACACCACGACCAACATCCTGACGGTGCCGGAGTTGGCCGCAAAATGCTCGCAGGCGTTCAGCCCGGCCGATCCCGCGACCGGCAAGAAGGCGTCGGCAAAATGCTGCACCAGCGATATCACGCTCGCCGAATTCCGCAAATTGACCGCCAAGATGGACGGCTTCAACGCCGGATGCGAAGACGCCGGCGGAATACCAGAACGGCACGCCGCGCTGGCGCACCGATCTTTACGCCAATTCCGGCACGCTGATGACGCATGACGAGAGCATCGCACTGATCAAGAGCCTGGGCGCCAAGTTCACGCCGGAATTGAAGGCGCCCGAAGTGGCGATGCCGTTCGACGGCGACTACAGCCAGGAGAAATACGCTTCGCAAATGCTGGACGCCTACAAGAAGGCCGGCATTCCCCCGGGCGATGTGTTTGCGCAAAGTTTTAATCTCGCCGACGTGCTCTACTGGGTGAAGACCGAGCCGGAATTCGCGAAACAGGCGGTCTATCTCGAAGAACGCTATGAGAAGCAGGGTCTCGATCCCAATAAGCCCGAAACCTGGAAACCCTCGATGGCGGAATTGAAGACGCAAGGTGTCGCGATCCTCGGACCGCCAATCTGGACCATGCTGACGCTGAACGACAAAAAGGAAATCGTCCCGTCCGAATACGCCAAGGCCGCGAAGGCCGCCGGCCTCGACCTGATCGGCTGGTCGCTGGAGCGCGACGGCCCGCTGCACAAGGGCGGCGGCTTCTATCACAAGTCGATCAGATCGGTTGTCGATCGCGACGGCGATACGCTGACGGTGCTGGACGTGCTGGCAAAACAGGTCGGCGTGCGCGGCATGTTCTCGGACTGGCCGGCGACGACGACGTTCTATGCGAGTTGTACTGGGATGAAGTGACTTCGTAGGGTGGGCAAAGCGCAGGCGTGCCCACCAACTTTGACCCGCACGAGAATGGTGGGCACGGCGCAGTGCGACCTTTGCCCACCCTACGCACTGCCTGTGCGAGCAGACGCGTCAATTCAGTTTCATGGGGCTATCACCAACCACCCGGAGATCGATCCTGCTGATCAGATCCGAACGGAGCGCCTCGGCGGCGCCGATGGCGTCGCTGGTCTGCCGCAACGTGCTGACATTCGATCCGAGCGACACGATGCCGCCCAGCACCGCGGCGATCGAGCCGAGGGCGGCAACCTGACTGGAGCCGAACAGGCCGAGCACCATGACGAGCAGCAATGCGCCGCCGCCGGCGATGACCGCCTTGGACACCAGAATGATCTTCCGGCATCGCTCCGAGACTTCGGCAAGCTCCTCAAGCCGCTCCTCGATGAGTGAAATCTCGTCGGTCGGGTCGTCCTCAGCCGTCAAATTCAAGATCGAGCACCAATGTATCGGTTTCGTAAGGTGGGTTAGCGAGCTACCCACCTTACACGCTGAGCGGCCTTTCGCGCTAGACCGGCTCCAGGCCGAGCGCCTGTGCGCTCTCGATCCAGGTTGGCAATTCGCGCTGGTACAGGGCATTGCTTTCCTTGAAACCGATCGCCGGCTCCAGCGCGAAAGTGCGGAGAACTTCCTTCACCTTCGGATCGCTATTGGCCGCCACGCACAGTTCCGCCAGCCGATCGACGATCGGCTGCGGCGTCGCCTTCGGCAGCGCCCAGCCCGTGAAGCCGCTTATGGTGAAGAACTTCGATGTCGCGCCTTGTTCGGGCAGGGTCTTGATATCAGGGATCGCGTCGACCTTCTTCGAATGCACCGCGAACACAACGCCGTTGTTGCTTTGCAGGACGGACTGCGCGGCCGTGTAGCTTCCCATCGCGACATCGAGCGTGCCGTCCATCAGTCCCGTCCACATCGGCGCTTCGCCCCGGTAGTGGATCGGTTCGATCTTGAGACCATACTGCTTGTTGAGCTCGTTGATCGTCATGTGCGGGGACGAGCCCGCGCTATAGGTGCCGAAGTTCACCTGGCCCTTCTTGCGCGCGAACGCGACGAAATCGTCCAGCGTCTTGACGCCGGAGGCCAGGCTCGCGACCAGCAGCAGCCCGGCGCCCGGGATGATGCTGACGAGCGTCAGGTCCTTGTCCATGTCGTAGCCGGGGTTCTTCATCATGACCCGGTTCATCACATAGGTGGTCGAGATCGAGCACAGGATCGTGTGGCCATCCGGCGCCGCGCGCGCGACGTCCGCCGCGCCGATCGAGCCGGAGGCGCCTGCCTTGTTTTCGTTGACGACGGTCTGCCCCACCTGCTTGGTGATAAAATCGCCGAAGGCGCGCGCGAGCAGGTCGGTCTGCCCGCCCGCCGGGTAGCTGCAGACCATACGGATATTCCGCGACGGCCACGCGGCTTGCGCCGAGGCCCCGCGCAACAGGAAAGGCGTCGCGGCGGCTGCCGTACCGGCAGCGATGAAGTGACGGCGATTGATTTTCACTGACATGATTCTCTCCCTGAATTTTTCAGGGAGCCTAGCGCATCGTCCGGCTGGCGCCACATGCGAATGCCGGGACAGATTGGCGCATTGCTCAAGCGCGTGCTTTCCTGACCTGACTCGCAGGCGTGCAATGACGGTATTTGCAACTCGATTTTTCCGCGCAGGAGAATATGCGCGACGAGCGATGCCCATCCTCCTGAAACGGGAGTTGTCGCAGCGCGTCCACCGCCTGGACGTACCCCAGCCCATCAAAAACGGACTGGCCGGCGGCGACGTTTTATACGAGTTAAACGCGGTCGGCGCGAGCGCAGGCTGGGCGACCTGTTCGCTGTAGCTCGTCAGAGCGCTCGGGACGCGGGCCGCAGCATCGGTGTCATCATGGGAGAAGAGCCGCTTTGTATCTTGCCGGTAATCTTGAAGCCATGGCGTTCATAGAAGGAAATGTTACGCGGATTCGAGCTTTCGAGGTAGGCCGCGACGCCCTCCTCGTCGCATCGTCGAAGCGCGTGTTTCATCAGCAACGTGCCGAGCCCTTGCCCGATCCAGTTCGGATCGGCGGCAACAAGGGGTAGATACCAATGCGGCTCACGGGGATGATGTTCGGCCATGCCTTTCATGACGGCGCCAATGTCCGCGGCGATCTCCGAACGCAGGGACTGCTCCATGACTGCGCCCATTTCTGCTTCGTCCGGCTCGACGCCTGGCGGCAGCCAAAGGGCGGCGGCGCGAGCCCCTTCAGTGATGTAGGCCGTGCGATGCTCGAAAGCCCGGCCGCCGATAGCATTGACGAACTGAGGCATCATTCTCAGGTATTCGGACAATTCGGGCCAAGCCCAACGCGCCATCGGGTCGGCGGCAAAGCCGAGCACAATGGTGCTGATTGCGCTTTCCCGGATGTTCGCGCCCGCGGATTTGACTTCCGGCGTCGTCGGCATCGTCTCGTTCCCTCGATCGCCATTCGTGTTTGCGTTAATGTAAACGGGCCGATGCTCTCTTCAAGAACCAGACTGGTTCTTAATTTCGTGAACGGGTAAAGGGCACAAAGCGCACGAGGGCGACAGCGCGTGTCGTCGTCTTGTCAGGGGCGGTTTTTTCGACGACCGTGAGCTGCTGGCTGGAGTAAGCGGCCCCTACCGGCATGACGAGCCGGCCACCCACTTTGAGCTGCTCAATCAGCGGCGGCGGCACCTCGCCGAGTGCGGCGGTCACGACGATGGCGTCAAAGGGACCGCATTCGGGCCAGCCAGCATAGCCGTCGCCCAGCCTGACGCTCACATTGTCATACGCGAGGTCTCTGAGTGCTTTCGCGGCAGTCTCGGCCAATGCCGGGACAATCTCGATGGTGCAGACCTTCCGCGCCAGGTGCGCAAGGATGGCGGCCTGATAGCCCGAACCCGTGCCGATTTCGAGCACGACATGATCGGGCGCGACCTCGGCCAACTCCGTCATCAAGGCCACGATGAACGGCTGCGATATGGTCTGGCCCTGGCCGATCGAAACCGGCATGTCCGCGTATGCGATGGAGCAAGACCGCTCAGGGATGAACAGATGGCGTTTCGTTCGCCCGATGGCCTCAAGAACCCTGTCCGAGAGACCCTGTTGTCCAGCAAGACTGGCGTGGGAACGGGCGTAGGCCCTGACGGTTTCGACCATGGCGGCGCGCTCGCCGGCGCATTGCGCGTCCTGTGCGGGGGCTTCCCGCGCGACGGCCAACATGGACGGCAAGAGCAGCAGCAAGATCTTCCTGATCATGCGGTCGGCCATACAAATCGAAGGCATCGTTCGCTATGCCGGATGGAAGTAAACGATGCTATCGCACCTCAATGGAACAAGTTGTCCAGTTAACCTGGGCAGAGTGGACATGCTCTGCCCGACTTCCAGGTGGCGGCTCGTCCCCTCTCCCGGCAAGAAAGCGGACACAGCCTTCGGGGGACGGCGGCCCTTGTGAAAACTACTGTTGTCGGGGCTGCAACTGCACTGGCGTCCGCGCTTGCGCTCTGGCTTGCGTGGCCGGAGGCGGTGACGCGGGCTTGCGCGCAGGGTTGGCAACCGGCCGTGGCGGATTGGCTGATGCCGCCGCAGATGTCGCCGCCAGATGTCTTGGGCCGCAGGTTCTGCTCGGAGGCGCTGGAGATCGCGCGCGCTATTTGTTCCTGGCTCGCCTGGAGCTGTTGGGCAGTCCTGGCATTTTCGCGGGCCAATTCATCCTGGCTGGCCTTGAGCCGCTCAATCTCCTGCTGCACGTTTGCGAGATCACGCGCCATCGCCTGGAGCGACTGTGTCACCTCGGGTGGGATCGGGGCGGCTGCCGCGTCTTGCGGCACGGTCTGAGCCGGAGGTGATAATTGCGAAAGTGCTGCATCCGCCGCAGCCACCTGAACGGTAGGCGGGTTCTGTTGGGCGGCGAGCTTCGGTGTTGCCGACGGCAACGACGAAGCCAGTTGCGGTACCCACCGGGAGATCATCAGCCTGGCCGTCTCGCCATAGGACTGCGAAGCGAAAGCAGCGATACAGATGCACGCTGTCAACAGCAGGCCGATGAAGCCACGCAGCGCCGGCCTGCCACGCGATGGCCGATGAAGCAGCCCTTTCACGGCCCTCTTCGGATCCGAAGAACGGCGCGGGGCATCGCGATCTAGCTTGAAAACCTGTTCATTGAGACGCGCAAGCTGTTCATCCGCGCGGGCGATCTGTTCATAAGCATGTACGAGCCGTTCATCGGCGCGCGCGACCAGCTCGGCGTCTTGTGTGGATAGTCCCGGACTAACATCGCGTGGATCGGTTTGCTTGGTGTTCGCCTCGGAATCCATGGGCGCCTCCTGCCAGTTTGCCGTCAACTGAACGGGCGATCGTCGGATTGTAGACACTCCCTACCACCGTTTTGACCAAAGCAAGGCCGGAGGATGGAAAGTATAGGGCAGGTTTTGGGCGACAGCCCTTCTGGTATCGCCTGGGAGAAGACCAGGGCCCGCGGCAGCGTGGATGGAGAAAGAAAAATGTCACGGCGGCTTCCGACACCTGGAAGCGAGCCGCCCTGGTTCCCAGCGACGGCTCAGTTGGCCTTGCGGCCCAGGAAGGACGGGATATCGAGAACCTTGTCCTCGACCGGGTTGCGCACCGGAGCGGCGCGGCCGAACGCATCGAGGCGCTGCGGAGCCGCCGGCCGCGCATCCGCGATCGGCCTTGCCGCTCGCCCTTCGAGGTGGCGGGCCGTCGGGAGCAGCGACGGTGGACTCGCGAATTGCGGCGGCGGCACATTGTGCTCGATCCGGTCGGCGATGCGGCGCCTGTCGTTGCTCAGCCTGGAGGCGAGGTCCGTGAGCGAGTTTTCCGCCGGCCGGCTCGCGCGCGTGGAGCCGAGATTGTCGATGCCGGTCGCCACCACCGAGACGCGGACGACGCCTTCGAGGCTTGCATCGAAAGTGGCGCCGACGATGATGTTGGCGTCCGGATCGGCCTCGTCGCGGATGCGGGTCGCAGCTTCGTCAACCTCGAACAGCGTCAGGTCCCTGCCGCCGGTGATGGAGACGATCAGGCCGCTGGCGCGCTTGATCGAGGGATCCTCGATCAATGGATTGGAAATCGCAGCGATGGCGGCGTTGAGCACGCGCTTGTCGCCGGAAGCCTCGCCCCTGCCCATCATCGCCTTGCCCTTCTCGCGCATGACCGAGAGAACGTCGGCAAAATCGAGATTGATCAGACCTTCCTTGACGATGAGGTCGCTGATGCAGGCCACGCCCGAATACAGCACCTGATCGGCCATGGCGAAGGCGTCGGCGAATGTGGTCTTCTCGTTGGCCACCCGGAACAGGTTCTGGTTCGGGATGATCAGGAGGGTGTCCACCTCCTTCAGCAGCTCCGCGATGCCGGCTTCGGCATAACGCATGCGGCGCTGGCCCTCGAACTGGAACGGCTTGGTGACGACACCGATGGTGAGGATGCCGAGCTCACGCGCGGTCCTGGCGATAATGGGTGCTGCGCCCGTGCCGGTGCCGCCGCCCATGCCGGCGGTAACGAACACCATGTGTGCGCCGGCCAATTGCTCGCGGACCGCCTCGACGGCCTCTTCCGCCGCCGCGCGCCCGACGTCGGGCTGCGCGCCGGCGCCAAGGCCGCCGGTCACCTGCGTGCCCATCTGGATGACGCGCTCGGCCTTCGAACTGGTCAGCGCCTGTGCATCGGTATTGGCGACGATGAAGTCGACGCCTTCGAGCCCCGCCTCGATCATGTTGTTGACGGCATTGCCGCCGGCGCCGCCGACCCCACACACGACGATGCGCGCCCTCAACTCGCGAATACCGGTGATGTCAGTCATTGTTGCCCCACGATTGCTCCGCCAGGCGGCGGAATGAGAAGAGAGGGAGAGCTAGCCACGCGCAGCCTTGCGGTCTGATTCCACCAGGGTCGCGGCGAGCTGCCCCAGCCGGCGTTCCGTCTTGTCGATCGAGCTATCCGTGAGGGCACGGGTCCGCAGGACTGCCACCTCCCCCTCGAGCCGTGCAGCCGCCTCCCTGGCGGCCGTGGCCTCGGCGGTCGCCTGCTTGAGCTCGGCCATCAGCCGATCGGCGCGCTCGCGTTCGTGCTCGAAATCGGCGCGGTGGCCGGCGGCGCTTGCTTCAAGCTGCGCGATCTCCACGTGCAATGCCGCGACCATTGTCGTCCACTGAGCGACGTCGCCTGCCTGGCGCCGGCCCGGTGGCTGTGGCGTGTGCCTTATTTCAGCGAGATCGACGCTCACCAGGGCCTTGCCATCCTCCGACAGCGAACGCGGCAACCCCAGCCGCCGCGCAAGCGAACGGGCGGCTACTGGCGAGATGTTCAGGCGGGCCCCGAGGGCTTGATAGGTCAGAATTTCAACGGACATCGGCTGTTCTCCTCGAACGAACCGGCGGTAATCCGCTAGTGATCACAGGCAATGACCGCAGGCTAGGCCGGCATGGTTAACAGATGGTTAACGAAGCGGACGACGAGCCGCCGATGTGGCCGCCCCCGGGGCTGCGATGACCGATCTGGCTTCGCTTCAGGAAGGCGATTAAGCGCGTCGAAAGCTGGCCCGGGATCAACAGGTTGGGCTATATTCTTGGGATTGCGGCTGAGGCGCAATCCCATGGACGACGAACAGCTCGCTGACCTGCACAGATTCCTTGCCGAGTACCATCGCCGGCTCGCCAAGGAAACAATCCTCGACGTCGTGCAACAATATCACTCCGATCTTGCGCAGCGCCTTGCGGATGAGGCCGCGCTGATCCCAAGACGAACGGCGATTGCGCAGCGCCTGCGCGACGGCGAGCAACGCATAAGGGACGATGAGGAGTGAACGGCATCGTTCGGCGCGGGTGAAGCCGTTAGCTTCGTAGGATGGGTGGAGCGAAGCGATACCCATCAGTCAGGCATGCGGACAATGATGGGTATCGCTTCGCTCCACCCATCCACCACGCTCCCCTGACCGTTTCGCGAATGGCAGAGCAAGGCTATCATGCGCGGCACTACGCGATGGGGGCGGATGATCCGAGGGAGGCCGTCATGAACCAGAAGCAGCCAGTCAAGGACGCCAGTCAGCTCTACGAAGTCGAGCGTCGTGCCGAGCACGCCGCTCGCCCCGGCTTTCGCATCACGGAGTTGCAGCTCTCTGCAACCCAGAAGGTGCCGTGGCACACCCACACCAATGTGTCAGATACTTTCTACATTCTGGAAGGCCAGATGAGGCTGTTCCTGCAGGATCCGAAAGAGGAAGTGAATTTGAAGCCCGGCGAAGTCTATGTCGTCAGGCCTGCGCGACCGCATCTGGTGACCAACGGCGGCACCAAGTCGCTCACCTTCCTGGTTCTGCAAGGGGTCGGCGAATACGATTTTGTTCCTCTGGTGCCGCGTTAGACCGCGCTTTCATGATGTTGAGAAGTGCTCAGCGCGATCTGCGGAAGCGTGCGCCTGCGCGCGCACGCCAAACCATCGCGCTGCGTTGCGAACTTCGTGCAGGATGCTCAAGCGATTGTGTCCACCGAAGTTTTCCTGTCGTTCCGCGAAGGAACGCGGAACCCCCGTAGCGCGAGCGCTGCGGACCCGCCGTCGCGGCAATGAGACCGTCACACTTTCTACAAACAACCGCGTGAAAATCCAAAAGACCAAGGGGGAATGTTGGGTCGTGCAGGCGTCATCCAAACCAGAGGAGACAGCGATGGCAACTCAAGTAAAACCCGTTCCTGACGGATATCACACCCTCACGCCTTACCTCGTCGTCGACGGCGCGGAAAGGGTCGTCCAGTTCATGAAGAACGCATTCGGCGCACAATTCGTGTTCGAGCCGATGATGCGGCCCGACGGCAAGATCATGCACGCGGAGCTCAAGATCGGCAATTCCGTCGTGATGATTTCCGATGCTTCCGAGAACGCAAAGGCCACTTCGGCCATGCTGCACGTCTACGTGCCAAATGTTGATGCGGTTTACCAGAAAGCGCTGAAGGCTGGCGGCACGTCGGTGATGGAGCCTGCGGACATGTTCTATGGCGACCGCAGCGGCGGCGTGACGGACCCGGCCGGCAATCACTGGCACATCGGCACCCACGTCGAGGACGTTTCGCCTGCTGAGCTCAAGAAGCGCGCGACGGAATTCATGAAGCAGCAGAACAAGGCAGCCTAGCGCCCCTCGCTGTAAAATAATGCGGGGCGGGTTAATGTGTCCGCCGAAGCTCGGAAGAGCGAAGGCGGAAAGCGTAGCCCGCTCTGCAACCCACCCTGCACCAACCGCGTATCGAGATTCTGGTGGGTTACGCCCTCCGCCTTCGCTCCTCGAGCTACGGCGGACAGGTCAGCTAACCCACCCTGCCCGCCGGCGGCGGGGACATTCCATGCGAATTTCATGGTGCTGAAATGCGGTGAGATTTCTCCGCGCGCCCTCGCTTGCGATGCTATAGATGGCCGCGACAAAACGAGCGCGGAGAGGGTTTCAACCTCTTGCGCCACACAGGGAAGGAACGGCCATGCGCAAGATGTTGGCGGGCGCGATCGCGGCAGTTTGCCTCTCACCGGTCGCGCTGCGGGCCGAGGTCATCCGCTTCGATATCGTGGAACGCGGACCTGCCTTCGCCGGCCGAAGCTTTGGTGACGTCGGCCCCTATGAGCGGATCACCGCGCGTGCCACCATCGCCCTCAATCCGTCCGACGACCGCAACGCCGTCATCACCGATCTCGCGCAAGCGCCGCGCAATCCGGACGGCAAGGTGGAAGCGACCGCCGACGTCGTGATCCTGCGTCCCGCCGATCCCACGCACGGCAACGGCACGCTGCTGCTGGATGTGCCCAATCGCGGCCGAAAGCTCGCGCCGCAACTGTTCGACGATTCATCGCAGCCCGGCGCGAACAATGCGCAAAGCGCCGACGACGCCGGCATCGGCTTCCTGCACCGCCAGGGCTACACGATGGTCTGGGTCGGCTGGCAGGGCGACATCCCCTCCAGGCCAGGGCAAATGGCGCTGACGGCGCCGGTGCTAAGAGGCGTGACGGGGCCCATGCGCGAGGAATTCATTTTCGACACCACCACAAATCCTGCGCGAGCAATACTGACCTGGCCCGCGGCCGATCCCGCCAACCTCAACATCACCGTTCGCGCCGCCTGGGCCGACGCGCGCCAGACGCCATCAGGCCTCTCCGCCCGCCTCGTCGATCCCGTCACCGTCGAGATCACGCGGCCCGACGGTTTTGATGCCGGCGCGCTCTACGAGATCACCTACACGGCGCGCGATCCGGTGCCGCTCGGCATGGGCTTTGCCGCGGTGCGCGATGTCGCAAGCTTCCTGCGCCGCGATGCGACGCCGGCCAATCCGCTGCGCAACGGCCTGCATCCGTCAGTCAGCCGCGCGATCGGCTTCGGCGTCTCGCAATCCGGCCGCTTCCTGCGCGACTTCCTCCATCTCGGCTTCAACGAGGATCTGCAGGGCCGCGTCGTGTTCGACGCCCTGATGCCGCATGTCGCGGGCACACGGCGGATGGCGACCAATGTTCGCTTCGGCCTGCCCGGCCGCAACCCGCGCCATCCGCAGGACCCGGCCTGGCAGGCCGACCTGTTCCCGTTCACCTATGCGACGCTGAGCGATCCGGTCTCCGGCAAGACCGACGGCCTGTTGCGCCGCTGCGCGCTCACCGTGACCTGCCCCAAGGTGATGCAGACCGACAGCGAGCATGAATGGTGGGCCTCCCGCGCCTCGCTGCTGGTGACCGATCTCGCGGGCAATCACCTCGACCTGCCTGACAATGTCCGCGCCTACATGATCGCGGGCACGCCGCATTTTGCCGACCCCACCGACGTGATGCGCAAGAGCCTGACGGCGATGTCGCTGCCGCAGAATCCGATGCATGCCGGCGCGCCGATGCGTGCGCTGCTGACCGATCTCAATGCCTGGATCAGCGATGGCGTCCAGCCGCCCTCAAGCCGCGTGCCGATGCGCGCCCACGGCACGCTGGTCGCAGCCGAACGGCGCGGTGCGCACCGATATCCCCGGCCTGTCCTACAAGGGCATCCATACGCTCGCCGCCTTCTCCGACCAGAGCGTGCTGCCGCCGAAGGAGATCGGCCGCTACCCCGTGTTCGTGCCGAAGGCGGACGACGACGGCATGGCGATATCAGGCATTCGCCAACTCGCCCTCGCCGTGCCGCGCGCGACCTACACGGCGTGGAATCCCCGTGCGCAAGGTTTTGGGCCGACCACGCTGTATCCGTTGCAGGGCGCCGTGGTGCCGTTCGCGCCGACCGAAGCGGCACGAAAGGAAATACACGACCCGCGACCGTCGATCGCGGAACGTTACGCTGATAACGACGTCTATGTCGCCGCGGTGCGTCGGGAGGCTGCGCGGCAGGTCTCCGAGCGGCTGCTGTTGCCGGAGGATGCGGAGCGTGCCGTCGAGGCCGCGAAGCAAGGGAAGCTGGCGAAGCTCGGGCAGTGAGCAGTAAGCGATCGTAGGATGGGTGGAGCGAAGCGATACCCATCACTTGCGTCACGACGCACAGGCGTCGATGGGTATCGCTTCGCTCCACCCATCCTACGCGCTCTGCCTGCTCTGACAAAAAACTGGTCACCGATGTCGGAACGCGAGCCCTTCGCGCGTCCTTTGCTTTGAACCAGGACACGGAGATGCCGAATGGCCGACCTGACGCTGACCACCTTCGATTGGGTTCCCGAACCGCCGCGGGGCTTTGTGCGCGACCTGCGTGTGCGTTGGGCGCTGGAAGAAGCCGGCTTGCCCTATCGCGTCGAGAGCGTGCCGTTTGGCGACCGAAAGCCTGCGCATTTCGCGCACCAGCCCTTCGGCCAGGTGCCGTGGTTGACCGATGGCGACATCTCGATCTTCGAGAGCGGCGCGATCCTGCTTCATCTGGGCCAGCTCAGTGCGGCGCTGATGCCTGCCGATCCGCGCGGTCGCAGCGAAGCGATGGAGTGGGTGTTCGCCGCGCTCAATTCCGTCGAGATGGCGAGCCTGCCCTGGTCCATGTTCAAGTTCACCGGCGAGCCGGCATCGAAGTTTTTGGACGAGTTCCTCAAGATCCGGCTCAAGCACCTGGAGCCGGTGTTGGCAGGACGCGAATGGCTGGCGGGGTCCTTCTCCGTCGCCGACATCCTCATGTCGGATGTGCTGCGCCCCGTCGATCGCTTCGACGGGCTGGCGGGCCATCCCGCCTGCCGTGACTACATCGCGCGCGCCACGGCCCGCCCGGCTTTCGTGAAGGCACGTGCAGACCAGATGGCGCATTTCGCTGCGGCAGACAGCAGGGCGGGTCAGGCGCAGCCGTAACCCGCCGCATTCATCGTCCCGAAAAGATGGCGGGTTACGCTTCGCTAACCCGCCCCACGCGCTAGCTCATGCTAGCAAGAAGTGCGATCATGTTAACGTGTGATGGACATCAATGCCGAAAGATTGAAACTCTCATATCGCCCCGGTCGGCCTTTCCTTCACACAAAAGAGAACATGCCGAAATGCCGCTTGATGAAAGAACACCTTCAAGCGTTTTGCGGGGCTTGAGTGTATCCGATCCAACACTGCCAATCGCAAATCTTAACGGCTCCTTGGTCAGCTCCTTGTACAGTGTCGTTGAGGCCGCGTAGCCGAGGACAAGATACCCGCGCCATGTCTTGGCTCAAGCAACAAAGTTTGAGGATATCGTTTGAAATACGTTCAGAAGGATTGAGTGGGCGCACCAGATTTTCTGCCCTTTAGAAATTTGAACTCGAACGCTAAGCCATTCGCCTTCATATCTGTACTTCGGGCTACAAGATCACAGGCTCCGATAGTCTGCACGACCTGCACCCAAGTCTTCTTCGGCCGCAATCTTATATCCTTGCTCGACCAAATATTTCGCTGCAGCATAGGTTAGCAAGGCTCTGAGACAAAATACCGGCGCTAGCGACGCCAGCTGTTTCCGCTCAAGCCACCCGCTGCAACACTCTCTGCAAGTTGGTTGATGTCGACCGTATGTGTCTCACAACGGCAAATTGTCGTGCTTCTTCGCCGGCATCTCGACCTTCTTGTCTTTCAGCATCGCCAGCGCCCGCGCGATCCGCTTTCTTGTCGAATGCGGCATGATGACGTCGTCGAGATAGCCGCGCTCGGCGGCGATGAACGGCGACAGGAAACGGTCTTCGTATTCCTTGGTGCGCGCGGCGATTTTTTCGGCGTCGCCGATGTCGCTGCGGAAGATGATTTCCACCGCGCCCTTGGCGCCCATCACGGCGATCTGGGCGGTCGGCCAGGCGTAGTTCATGTCGGCGCCGATTTCCTTTGACGCCATGACGTCGAAGGCGCCGCCATAGGCTTTTCGGGTGATGACGGTGACGAGCGGCACGGTGCATTGCGAATAGGCGAACAGCAGCTTTGCGCCGTGCTTGATCAGGCCGCCATATTCCTGGGCGGTGCCCGGCAGGAAGCCCGGGACGTCGACGAAGGTCACGATCGGGATGTTGAAGGCGTCACAGAAGCGGACGAAGCGCGCGGCCTTGCGTGAGGCGTCGCTGTCGAGCACGCCCGCCAGCACCATCGGCTGGTTGGCGACGAAGCCGACGGTGCGGCCGGCGATGCGGCCGAAGCCGGTGACGATGTTCCGGGCAAAGGTTTCCGAGATTTCGAAGAAGTCGCCCTCGTCCACGACCTTGCTGATCAGCTCCTTCATGTCGTAGGGCTTGTTCGGATTGTCGGGGATCAGCGTATCCAGCGACATGTCCACGCGCTCGATGTCGTCAAAACTCGGCCATTCCGGCACGCCGTCGGTGTTGTTGGACGGCAGGAAGTCGATCAGCCGGCGCATCTGCAGCAGCGTCTCGACGTCGTTCTCGAACGCGCCGTCCGCGATCGAGGAGCGCGTGGCGTGCACCGAGGCGCCGCCGAGCTCTTCGGCCGTGACCACCTCGTTGGTGACGGTCTTCACCACGTCGGGGCCGGTGACGAACATGTAAGAGGTGTTCTTCACCATGAAGATGAAGTCGGTCATCGCGGGCGAATAGACGTCGCCGCCGGCGCACGGGCCCATGATGACGGAGATCTGCGGGATCACGCCCGAGGCGATGACGTTGCGGCGGAACACGTAGGAATAGCCCGCGAGCGCGGCCACGCCCTCCTGGATGCGCGCGCCGCCGGCGTCATAGAGGCCGATGATCGGCGCCCTCGCCTTCATCGCCATGTCCTGCAGCTTTGTGATCTTCAGCGCGTGGGTCTCGGACAGCGAGCCGCCGAACACGGTAAAATCCTTGGCGAAGACAAAGGTCTTGCGGCCGTTCACCGTGCCCCAGCCGGTGACGACGCCGTCGCCCGGCACTTTTGACTTCTCCATGCCGAATTCGGTCGAGCGGTGCTCGACGAACATGTCGAATTCCTCGAACGAGCCCTTGTCGAGCAGCAATTCGATGCGCTCCCGCGCCGTCAGCTTGCCGCGGGCGTGCTGCGCCTCGATGCGCTTTTCGCCGCCGCCGAGCTTGGCGCCGGCGCGCCGTTCTTCGAGGGTGTCCAGGATGTCCTTCATGCTGCTTCCGCCCGCCTTTTGGGTAACGATTTGAGGGGGTTCTAACACGGCATTTTCCGATCCGGAAACACCCGTTCCGGCCTCTGGTACCGCCATCCGGAACGCCCTATATGCCCATCCTGATCAGGGGAATGGAATGACCGATACCGCAAGCGCCGACACGTCGGGCGCCGTTACCGGGGGCCCGCGCACGGTGCTTCGGCTCGAGGGATTAGCGCTCTTTATCGGTATGACGCTGCTTTACTATATCTGGGACGGCGACTGGTGGGTCTATGCCGTCCTGTTCTTCGTGCCCGATCTCAGCTTTGCGGCCTATCTGTCGGGACCGCGTTTCGGCGCCCTTATCTACAACACCGCGCACAGCTACCTCGGGCCGGTCGCGATCATGACCGGCGGATTCGCCACCGCCGAGCCGCTCATTCTCTCGATCGCCATGATCTGGCTGGCCCATATCGGCTTCGACCGCGCGCTCGGCTATGGCCTGAAATACGCCAGCGGGTTTGGCTTCACCCATCTGGGGCGGATCGGGAAGCCGTCGAATTAGGGCGTGAACTTACACATTTAGATTGGTCGGCGGACGCACGCCTTAGTGCACATTCCGGACTCGGGTCGTACATCGCGCCACGTCTCAAAAGTGCCATTAAGAGACGCCTTGGCAATGACCCAGGGGACACATCTTGCATGCATGTTAATCCAGCTGGACTTTCGTCCACTCGGAGCGCGCGAGCCCTTGCGCGACAGGAACGCCAGGCTTGACCCAAACTACCTCGTGGCCGCCTCCGTCGGGGTCAGTGAAGCTAAGAAGGAGGAGCGAGCCCATGTCTGTAACGGCTCCATCGCTTACGCCCTCGGCAACGAGGCGCCGCCGTACTTCCCGGAACGCCTCCTCGCTTGCGGCATTGAGCGCAAAGTGGTCGAGGCGCCCGCGCTTGAACATGGGCTGGTGGCCGGGAGGTTCAATTCCAGGGACCTGAAATGGGTGCAGGACAGTGTGCGGACCCACTTCGATGAAGGCGTGGCGCAGTCCCTCCTCCTCGAGATCGACCGTGACGCGCGCTCCGAAGATACGTTCGTAGAAACCTATCAATCGGTTCATGTCGGCGGTGATAAACGTCAGGTGATGTATGTCGTTGAGCAACTGCATATCTACCTCCGGCTTCGCCAACAATGAGCGACGACGCGCGCCTGCTCATTATTGAAGTGCCATCCAAGACGCACTGTTCAGGTCACCTTTGGGTGAACTCAATCATTTCAGTTCCTCGCGCGCGGCGCCCTCGAACTGCAGGATGAAATCCGGGCCGTACACGAGGCTGGGCGTCTGGAAACCCACTTTGACTTCACCGGCGATGATTCGCCGTGCGATCTCCACGCCGGCCTGAGCCGTCAGCACGTTGCCCTGGCCTGTGGTCACACGGGCGCGTGCGTTCTCACCGTTGGTATTGGTGACGACGCCCACCAGCACCCTGCGACCGGTGCGCAATACCTCATCGCTGGGGCCTTCTGGCATGCGCGCAATTCGTGCCTTCAGAAACGATTGTACGAATGGCATACCGAATATCTTACGTGCGAACCCTGGCAGGCTCATCGCAATGCGCAAGGGCGGCGTCACGGCCATGCGGACTTCGATATTTTTGATGCCGGTCGAGTAGTAGGCAGTCGAGACATCGCCCCAAGGGAGGACGAGCGTGGAAACCGGGCCTTCTCCAAAATCGCAACTTGTTTCTCTCGGGCGCGACACGGTGATGATGCGTCCGTCCCGCCGCACACGCGCGCCGTTCGGTATGCTCTCGACCATTGATTTCATCGTGCCGTGTGAAACTGCGTTGAGACCGCCAATGTCGATCTTCAGGTCGATCGCATCGGGCAACCGCTGCTTCAAATACGCAGCCAGACAGTCGGACGGCACCACGTCGAAACCAACGCCGGGCATCAGCATGATGCCAGCCCTCTTCGCTTCGGCGTCACGCGCCGCCAATCCCTCGAACACATCAATCTCACCGGTGATATCGAGATAGTGCGTGCCCGTTCGTAGGCAGGCATCAGTCATTGGTTTGCTGGTGGCAGAGAACGGGCCAGCGATGTGCAGTACGACGTCGACCTCACCGAGCGCTGCGTCGATTGCATGCGGATCGGAGAGCTCAAACGCGCGGTATTGAAAGCCGAGAGGATCCGCAACCGCCATGAGCTTGGCTCTATTTCGGCCCGAAAGTATGGGCTTGAGGCCTCTTTCCTTGGCGGTTCGCGCCGTCAGTTTCCCTGTGAACCCCGTCGCGCCGTAGATCAGGAAACGCCCTGTCTGCTTCATGACGCCAATCCCCTCAAGCGGTCACCGGCAAGTCTACGGGGCAGGACCGGGGCGTGTCCATTCTCTAACCGATCAACTTCAAGGCTTTCAAAATTGGCTTTTGTCCGGAATGTCGGCGAGGTTTGCGAATTTCTCGCCGCTTATTCCCTCGATCGCCATGATCTGGCTGGCCCATATCGGCTTCGACCGCGCGCTCGGCTACGGCCTGAAATATGCCGGCGGGTTTGGCTTCACCCATCTGGAGCGGATCGGGAAGCCGTCCACCAAGGCTTAAGGCAGCCGGCACACTTGAAGTGAGTTGAACGCCGCTGCCGCGTGATGTCCAGGCTGCAGCTTTACTGCTTCTTCTGTAACGATCGCGCCATTTGCGCCTGCAGGCGGTCGACGTTGAAATAGAGCGTTACGATTTCGTCTAAATCTCGTTTCTTTACCTCCATCCGGTCGAAGGCGGATCCGCCGTGGTTCACCAGCGCCTGCCTGACCAGCGTCAGCGCCAAGGCCGCCATCACGCTGTACTCTTCGTCGAGGCCGATGACGACAAAGGCGGTTTCCGGGCTCTTTCCATCACCCGACCCGAGCACGGATTTGACCAACCCCATGAGCATCGCATGCGCCCGACGCGCCTCCTCCTCATTGCCCGCCTTCCTTTGGCAAAGGGCGGCTACAAAGTGGGCATCGATCTGAACGAGGTTGACCTCGAATATCTCCTTTGCATGCGCCATCGCGGCCGAACAATCGCCGGCGGTGTAGGCCTTCTTCATCTGGCCGATCAGGACGCTGGCGGCGCCGTAAGGCTCGTATTTTGGGCTGGCGGCATAAGCCATGCGAAACGCGGTGTAGTCGATGTCGAGCTTGCCGGCCTTCACCTGCGCCACGTAGTCGTCGTAGGACGGCTCGGCCGCACGCGCGATTCCCGACAGCAGGGTCAATCCGACCAGGAGCAAAGCGACGCCTGGCACCCTTGAAATGATTGCCATATGTCCTCCCGAACCGCATCGCATCTTCCCCGGTTTCCGGGGCTGCCGCAAGGCAGGACGCATCGAGGGACTGACGCAGCAAATTGACAGTCCGCCGCCCGCTTGATCTAGTTCTGCGGATAACAAAAAAGCACTTGGGGGGATGGATGCTGACGGATTGGCGCGTCGCGGCTGCGGCCGCGGTTTTCTGCACGGGGCTATTATTCACCAGCATCGAAACATCAGCCCAATCGATGCCGAAGGACGTCGCGGCACGCACCGAAATCTACGCGATCCCGTCGCTGACGATTTCAGACCAGCAATTCCTCATCGGCGATGCCAACGGCAAGCAGGTCACGGTTGCCGGCGAATTCCGTATCGCGCAAGGAAGCGGAAAACTTCCCGTCGTGGTGCTGATGCATGGATCGAGCGGGGTCGGCGCCGGCATGGACCCATGGGTGCGCCATTTCAATGCGATGGGGATTTCGACCTTCGTCATCGACGGCTTCAGCGGCCGCGGGCTGACGGCGGTCGGCCCCAACCAGGCGCTGCTCGGCCGGCTCAATTTCATCGTCGATATCTACCGCTCGCTGGAGATCCTCGCCAAGCATCCGCGCGTCGATCCTGATCGCATCGTGCTGATGGGATTTTCACGCGGCGGACAGGCCGCGCTCTACGCCAGCCTCGATCGCTTCCACAAGCTGTGGAACAAGTCCGGCGCGCAGTTCGCCGCCTACATTCCGTTCTATCCGGATTGCTCGACCAGCTATGCCGCCGACACCGAGACCGTGGCGCGTCCGATCCGGATCTACCACGGCACGCCTGACGACTATAACCCGGTCGCGAGCTGCAAGGCCTATCTCGCCCGCCTGCAGGAAGCCAGGCGCGACGCGGTGCTGACGGAATACCCGGATTCCGCACATGGCTTCGATGCCGGCCTGCTCGGCCTCAGCACGGTCGCCGTATCGGCCAACGCTCAGTCCGCACGCAATTGCCGCCTCAAGGAGGGCGAAGGCGGCGTGTTGATGAACGACGATACGAAGGAGCCCTTCACCTACAAGGACGCCTGCATCGCGCTCAATCCGCATGTCGGCGGCAATCCGGCGACCGCGCAGGAAGCTCGCAAAGCCGTGAGCGAATTCCTGCAGGCGCTGCTCAAATTGGGATAGCGGCGCGGTGGAACCCTGCCGCACAAGCCGGGCGGCGGTGGAACCGATGAACCCGTTTGCGGTTGATGGCCATACCGAAACGGAGGTCATCAAGATGTCTGGATTCAATCTCCCGCGGACGGCGCTGCTGCTCGCATCGCTGTCGCTCGCCGGCGGCGCGGCGCTGGCCGCACCTGCCTCGCCTTTCATCGCCATGGCGGGTACATGGGCAGGTGGCGGCGTGCTCAGCACCACCGACGGCCAACAGGAACAATTGCGTTGCCGCGCATCGTATGACGTCGACGGCGCCGGCGACCAGCTTCGGCTCAATCTGAGATGCGCCAGTGCGAGCTATAATTTCGATCTCGCAAGCGAGGTTGAATACCGCGGCGGCGCGATCAGGGGTTCATGGACCGAAACAAGCCGCAACGCATCCGGCACCCTTTCCGGACGCGCGGCCGGCGATCATGTCGAGGCCGCGGCAAGAGGCGACAGCTTCTCGGCCAACCTGTCGTTGACCACGCGTGGCGGCCGCCAGACGGTGTCCATCCAGCCGCAAGGCGGCAACATCACGTCCGTCTCGCTCGCGCTGAGCCGGCGCTAGCTACGGCTCGCCACGATATCCGCGAGGGATTGCTGCGTCACCGTGATGCGCGACGCAGCGATCCTCGTCCTTGCGAACACGAGGCTTACGGTAGCCGCTTGCCCGGCATATCCTTGCCGTTCTGATGCAGCGTCAGTGACGGCGCCGCGCCGCCTTCAGGCCGGGCAAAGCTGACCTGGGCGTCGACCACGCGATAGAAAAACTCGGTGTCGCTCTCGGCATAGACCTCGAACTCGCCCTGCGTCGCCTGAATGTACAGGCGCCCGCCATCGGGGCGTACCGTCAGGATGAGGGCCGGCGATATTTCGTAGCGGCCGGCATAGGTTGCGAGCACCGCCGGATCGACCTGCACCTCGCGGCGAAGTTTTGGAAGCGAGTATGCCGCGTTCACGAGATGCGTGCCGAGCGCGATATGGGGGTCATAGTCGGCCGCATTGGAGAGCAGGACGCAGTTTCGCCGGGTCTTGGTCGAGTAGCCGATGAAGGTCGCATAGCCGCCGGTGCCGCCACTCTTCCAGATCAGCTCGTCGCCGAACCGCAAGGAGACGAACCAGCCGAGGCCCACGTCGCGCTGATCGGCCCGCGGGCGGCGCTCGGAAAGCGCCATCTTCTGTGCTGCGGCGACCGGCGTATCGGCGGGATCGAGGCACATCTGAAGAAACTTCAACAGGTCGTTCGCCGTTGAACGAAACGCGCCGGCACCCGCAAGCGCCAAAAAATCCCAATTCGGGACCGGCGCGAGGCCGGCGTTGTGGCCCTGCGCCAGGCGCTGTTGCATCGAACTTGTGAGGGTGATGCGGGTGTCGTCCATGCCAAGCGGCGCGCAGATGCGCGACACGACGAGTTCCTCATAACTCTTGCCGGCGCGCAGCTCGAGGATATGGCCCAGCAGGCCGAAGCCGAGATTGGCATATTCGTAGTGCTTGCCTGGCTTGAAGCCGAGCTTGTGGTTCGAGAGATAGTCGTAGAGCCGCTCGGCGGTGTAATCGATGTAGGGATTGCTCCAGTCTTTCGGCGCGAAATTCGACGGCATCCGCGGCAGGCCCGACGTGTAGGTCGCGAGGTCCATCAGCGTGATCGGCGCGCCCTCGAAATCCGGCATCTTGACACTGGCGGGCAAAAACTTAGCCGCGGGGTCGTCCGCCGCCACCTCGCCGCGCAGCACCATGTCGGCGAACAGCAGCGCCGTGAACACTTTTGTGATCGAGCCGATCTCGAACACCGTGTCGGCATCGAGCGGGCGATCGGAGCCGGAACGCCCATAGGCCGTAACGCTGCGCCGGCCGCTGTCGATCGTCGCGGCGACGATCCCCATCGTGTCGCGGGCGATATCCACGCGCTCTTTCAGGATGGCGGCGAGGTCCTGCTCGGCATTGACGGGGCTTGCATTGACGGGACTTGCATCGACTGGGCCTGCGCCCTTCCCCGCGCGAGCAGCAGCGCCGGGCCTGCGAGCAGAACCGAGCGGCGATGCAGCATGCAAAGCTCCGTTAGCCGTTCATGCCCCGCCACCGATGCCGACCGGGCTCATGACAACGTCAACCTGCGCGGGCACAAGCCAGCCCGTCAAGTTACGTCTGGTTAATATGCCACGATATCGGCGAGGCATTGCTGCACCACCGTCATGCGGGCGGCGATGTGGCTTTGCTCCTTGCAGTCCATGTTCATGGCGAACACGGTGACGGAAGACCCCTTCTCCACCCAGCCGACCATCCAGCCCAATGACGGCTTGCCCGCTTCCGCGCCCAGCAGGCCGCTCTTGGCGCGGATGGTGGCGTCGCCGACCTTGGTCACGGTGAGGATATCGCGCGTCAGCTCCTGGCTGCGCTTGGACACCGGCAGCACGCCGCGGCGCAGGCGGTCGACGAAATCGATCTGCTGGACCGGATCGATGCGCAAATTGCCGGTCAGCCAGAACTGGTCGATGCCGCCGCCGATGTCGCGGTTGCCATAGTCGAACAGGTCGACATATTTCTGCATGCGCTCGGCCCCGATGCGCCGGGCGATTTCCTGATAGACCGGCACGGCGGACACCGCGATCGCCGAACGCAGCGTGTGGTCCTTGTTCCAGGGCTCGATGCTGCGCGTCACCCCGTCCCACTTGAAGACGTCCTTGTCGGGGTCCTCGACCACGCCGGTCTCCAGCGCGATGACCGAATTCGGAATCTTGAAGGTCGAGGCCGGCAGCCTGCCCTCGCCCGAGCGCACCTTGTCGCTGGCGATGATCAGGTAATCGTCCACCTTGTAGGCGACGAAGGTGCCTGTCGTGCCGAGATCGAAAAACCGCTTGGCCAGATCGTCGCGAAACTCGCTGCGCTGGTAGGAGACATTGGCGAAACTGCGGTTGGGAAGAATGCTCGCGGCGGTGAGAAGACCGAGCGCATGGCGGCGATTGATCACGGGGATATCCGAGACTGGTTGAGGAATGCAGAAACGATGCTGATGCCATCGTGGTAAAACAATGACAACCAAAATGCCAGAGGCAATGCCTGCGACCATAATTCGGAGCGCACACTTCGCTCTATGATTGTGCTACATGAACGCGCGCTGGAGCAGGCAATGCGGCTTGATACTTCTTCCCATGATCTTCTGTCTGGCCGCCAGTGCAGCCGCCGCCGCGCCGTTCGTGCCGCCCGGCGTCACCCCGCCCGACTACGTCGTCACCATGGAACAAACATCCCTTTATCGCAAGGGAAGCACCAGGGTCGTGACCCGTCATGGCGAATGGACCCGCATTGACAGCACGTCGGGCACCCCGCCCGCGACCTCCTATTATCGACATGGCAGCAATGCCTACGTTATTGACAACGGATGGAGCAGTCACTTTCGGCGCAACGTCAAACACGAGTTCGACCACCAGGCCCGCAACACCGGCGAGCGGCAGACCCATCTCGGTGAAAGCTGCACGGTGTGGGAAACGGCGCGGAGCAAAGCCGATAGCTCCGCCCGCGATCGCTTCACCGACCTGAGCTGCTTCACCGATGACGGCATCGAGTTATGGCACCGGAGGTTCGGCGCCCAAGGCATCAGCTGGTCGGCCGAGGCGATCCGGATCGAGCGTCGGCCAGTTGCAGCCGAGGAGGTCCAGCTGCCGCGCGCGCTGCTGGCGCTGAACTGGTGGGACCGCAAGGACTCCGCGAGCGCGACGGCGGCGGAGCATGAGACGGTCATGGAGCTTTCGGACGGCGGGGCGCGTCCGGACGGATCGAAGCCGGCTTCGCCCACCGTTCGCACGACGCGCCGGGCTGGCCCGTGGCTATTCAAGGAGGTGATCGCAGGCACACAGCGGCGGATCGAGATTTCCCATGATTTAATCCGGATGCGCTTGACGTATGAGCGCGGCAGGCGCGAGGAGGAAGAGGAGCTCACGATCGCGAGGCCCGATCCGGAGCCCGCGAAGCCCGAGCCCGCATCACCCATCAACGCCTTCCAGCCCGTTCCCAGCGACCGTTACGATACCGTCCTCGGCGAACGCTGCCGCTGGTTCGACATGACTCCCGGAATGCAAGACGCCGGCACGAGTGCATGTTTCACAGATGACAGCATCATGCTGAAGGAAGAACGTCACGCAAGGGGCTCCCTGCGCACGTCGTGGACCGCAACGCGCTTTGTCCGGCGCCCAGTCGCGATCGACGAAGTCAAGCCACCGGCCGAACTGCTGCAGCCGCGCACATGGGACCTCGAATAAAGGTACGAAATATCGTGACGCCGCCGCTACCTTATCCGGCCCGACGGCCGCAGCACGAAGATCAGCATCGTGGTAAAAATGACGATCGAAATAGCGGGATGCGCACGCCTTCAAGACCCGCCAAGACCGCGACGCAGATTCACGCAATGACTGCGCATACTGCCAGCACCTTTGGGAAGTTTGCCTTGCGGACGATCTTTCTTGTACCGACGATCTTCATCCCCGCTGTCGCCTTTGCGATGGCCAGTCCGCCATTTATGCCGATCTCCGGGCAACCTGACTATGTCGTTACCATGGTCGAGAGCTTGTATGGCAAAGAGGTCGCCAAGCGAAATGTAACTCATCACGGAGATTGGACCCGTGTAGAGCGAACTGGAGACGACTACCGTTACCTGGCGTATTTCTCCGTCAATGGCGCCGTTAGCGTCTATGATCCGCGCTCGGTATCAACCACGTCATTCACGCGTGGTTCTGATCTGTCCTATCGTGACTACCGGCCTCGCAATACCGGGGAACGGCAGACGCGTCTCGGCGAGACCTGCACGGTGTGGGAGGTATCGAGACCCAGCCGGGAGACACCCAGCGGATCGGGCCGTTTCGATTTGAGGTGCATCACGGATGACGGCATTGAGTTGTGGCAAAAGTCCACCTACGGAAGCAACGTCATTACATCCGCCGAGGCAACGCGTGTGGAGCGCCGGCCGGTCAGGGCCGACGAGGTCAAGCCGCCGCGCTCGTTGTTGATCCTGGATTGGTGGGATCAGGATGCACCATCGGCAATGCCCGGCGATGAAACAATCATGGAGCGTTCGGACCAGTCCGCTGATGCAGGAAAATCGATTCGAACGACGCGCCAGCGCGGTCAATGGCGGTCTATGGAGGAGACTGTGAGCGGCGCACGCCGCAGGCTTCAGATCGTGCACGATTCTGGCCGGATGAGCTTTGAATATGCCTGGGACGAATCCGGCGCACCCAAGCAGCTCACCATCAACCGGCCGGCATCTACGACGACCACAACGTCCGCAATGTGGAACGATATGAACCGCTCGGAGACGATCCTTGGCGAGACCTGCCGTTGGTTCTCCCTGATGACAATGGGGGACGTCAGCCGATCACGGTGCCTGACGAATGACGGCGTCATGTTGAAGGATCACTGGCAGTGGCGTGCGTTCGAGGGGCAGCCGGGCGTGGTGCACGAATGGACCGCGGTCCGCATGACGCGGCGTCCGGTCGCCCTCGATGAGATCAATCCCTCGGCAGAACTTCTCGACCCTCACGTGTGGGGGATCGAGTAGCGATCCGCGCAACCACCGGATCATTCTCAATCAGCGTATCCGCCCCGACAGCCGCAGCACGAAGGTCAGCACTTCGGCCACCGCCTTGTAGAGTTCCGGCGGAATTTCGTCGCCGATTTCGACATGGGACAAGGCGCCCGCCAGCACCTCGTTCTCCTCGATCGGGATGTCGTGGACCTTGGCGAGTTCGATGATTTTGGCGCCGATGACGCCCTTGCCCTTGGCGACGACCCGCGGGGCGCCGCTCTTGTCATAGTGCAGCGCGACCGCAAGCTTGTTCCTGATATCGACGCTCATAGCGCGCGGTCCAGAAAATGGCCGGCACGGGCGGCAGGCTCGGCCTGTGTCGGTGCGCCGTCGCGGATCACGATATCGCCGGGCTGCAGCTCGGCCCGGCTGAGCGCCTGGCTCAGCTCGGACATCCCGGCGCGCAATTGCTCTGCCGTAGCAGACCGTTCCGCCCAGATCCGCACCGAGGTCTTCTCGCCTGTGAGCGAGATCAGCGCGTGAACCGGACCGGCCGGCTCGACGTCGAGCGAAAATCGCGCCCGCCACACCCGCTTGGCGGCCTCGACGCCCTCGCTGCCGCCATCGCGGGAAATCTCGAACTGCGCCATCGCCGTGCCCTGCGGCGTCGCGAAGGGAATTTCGAAATTCCAGCGCGGCGCCGTCATGTCGGCCTTCGACGCCGAAGTGTCGACACGGTCAGGCAAGGACGCCACCTGCAGCAGGGTCTGCCGGGCAATGGCGGCATCCGTGTCATCGAGCAAATGATGCGCGGTTGCCTCGAGCGGCGCATGCGGCGCGATGGTGGGCTGTGCGATGGGCTGGGCGGCCGGAAGCGCGCCGCGGATCGGCGGCGGCGGGTTGGTGTGAAAGGTCGCGTCCGCGCCGCGAACGTCTTTCGACGTGGCGGCTGCGCGCGCCGGGTTGCCAAGCTCCTGCAGCGCTTCCTGCAGCAGGTTCATGGTCGCGCCGGCCGAAGGTCCGGCGTCGAGCGCCGCCGCAAGCGGACTGCGGGCGGCCTGGCCGGCCAGCGCGAGATTTTCGGCGACCAGCAACCGTGCCTGCGGCAGCAGGATTTCCTGGACATCGAGATCGGGAGACGAAGACGGCGCAAGGCTCGCGGCGGCGACGTGTGGCGCCGCGGCATCGCCGCGCAGGTAACCGGCGTCGCGGCTGTTGCGTTGCTGCCAAGCGCCGACTGCAGCGTCTGGCGAAGCACGATCAGCGCGGCCTTCAGATCGGGAACGCCGCCCGCGGGGACTGAACCTGCCGCCAGCGACGCCTCGAGGAAGATTCCGGATTTCTGGAACGCGGTCTTGATGTCGCCGCCGCCGAGGTTTTGATCGAGGCTGGTCTGTTGCGCCAGCACCTGCGCGATCGCCGCCTGCAATTTCGGCGGCAGATTGCTGGAGGAAACCGCAGCGCCGAGATTGGCAAACAACGGCGCCAGGCTGTCCTGTTCGGTGACCGCGGCTTGCGCGGCTGCGGAGACGGCCAGGCGCTCCAGCGGCGTCAGCACGTTCTTCGGTGACACGACGGTCGGCCGATTGACGGCCGCATCGGCCAGCGCATCGGGTGAAAGCGTCACGGCATCGGCCGCGGCGCCAGCGGCATCGCCGCCCTGCCCGACCATGGCGAGGCGAATGCCGTCCTTGGTCTGCATGACCGCAAGCTGCAGGTTCTGGCCCTGCTGCAACGGAATTTCCGAGGCCACGTCGATCGACAGGCTGGCGATCGCAATCCGCACCAGATCGGCGGACAGCACTTTCAGGACCTGTGCGTTGACCACGCTTCCCGGCTGCAGCACGAGTTCGGGCGCCACGCCGCCAACGTCTTGGGCGGCAAGCACCGGGAGAACGGGATTGATAGAGATCGCCATGTCTTGAGGTCTCGGCCAGGCTAGAGGCTACCCCGGCGTCGTAAACCTCTCCTTAACCGATGGCGGGCCTCAGGCCTTCAGGGCGTCCAAAATGGTCACCGCGGCCTGGAAATCGACCAGCCGGGCGGCCCGGCGGGCCGCCACCTCCTCGTCCACGCCCCATTTTTCGGCGTTCCAGTCCTCATCGACATGGGCGGCAGCCCAGACCTGATCGGGATCGCGGACGCCGCGCAGCAGCGCCAGCGCCAGCAACGCCGAGCCCGTGAGCGTCGTCACCACGTGCAGGGCGGCCACGGTCCAGGGGTCGGACGGGAATACGCCGCGGGCGGCGTTGATCGCCTGTGCCGGCTGGGCGACATGGACGATCCCCTCGGACAGGATGAAATGGGCCCCGAGTTCGTTCGCGGCCCAGGACAGCACCGGGTCCCAATGCGCGGCCTCCCGGGCGACCAGCGCCTCGGGATGGCCGGCGCGATAGAACAGCAAATCCGAGCCGAGGTACTTTGCGACATCCTCGGCCACGGCATCGACGCGATCGGTGATCTCGGCGACGCTGTTGGCAAAGCGCGTCAGCGGCATGGTCAGGGGATTGATCGTCTCGCCCTGCGCGTTCCATTCGGCGGCGATCGCTTCCGCGATGGCGCTGACCGGCGCGACGACATGGCGGCCGGAAGGGGTGCGGATCGGCTTGCCGTCCAGCGTGACGGAAAACCCGCCATCCGCCGCGGCAGTGCCGGCCTCCTTGTAGAAGCGCTTGCGCCGGGGCGTGCGCGTGGCGCGTCGCACCGCCTCCTCCGGATCGAATGGAGAATGTCCGGCGACTTCATCGAAGAGTTCACGCATTAGGTTTCCGGCGGTCGGTGATAATCCAGGCCCGACAATACGATGCCGGTGGGCGCAAATAAAGCCGATGAGGACGTTAGGCCGACAGGTTGCGATGCTGGTTCTGCTGGCCGGCCTCGCCATTTCGCCCGTGCATGCCGGGTTCCGCTCGCCCCGGAATGACGGAGAGGCATGATGTAGGATGGGTAGGGCAAAGCGAAACCCATCGCGGTCACGGATGCGATGATGGGTATCGCTTCGCTCCACCCATCCTACAAACTCCAGCTCACGGCTTCTGGTAGATCACCTTGCCGGCGCGGATCGTGTAGGCGACCTTGGCGAGGTTGCGAACGTCGGCGATCGGATCGCCGTCGAGCACCGCAAGATCGGCATCGAACCCCTTCTCCACCCTGCCCTTGTTCGCGGCCTTGAAATAGCTCGCCGGATTGGTCGTCAGCGAAGCCAGCACCTGCCGCTCCGAAAGCGCCCGGTGCATCAGTTCGTATTCGAGCGTGGTGTCATAGAGCTGGGTGTAGCCGACGTCGGTTCCGAACAGAACCGTGTCGCCGTTTTCCGAGAAGCTCTTGAGCTGGCCGACAATGTTGTCGACGAGGCGCGCGGCGATCTCGGGCGGCACCGGCAGCTTCGCAAACAGGGACAATGTCGGGGTCAGCGCAATCCCCTGCTGCTTGAAGCGCGCGAGCTGCTCGGGAGGATAGCCCGGCTGCCTCCCGACCGTGTGCGCCATCACGTCGACCCCGGCGGCGATCACGGCCTCGATACCGGCCGTATTCTGGGGATGCGCGAACACCGGCTTGCCTTGCGCGTGCGCGATATCGACCGCGGCCTTGGCCACGGCCGCGTCCATGTTGGCGACCGGCTTGTCTTCTCCCTTGTAGGAGCCGGTGAACAGTTTGATGCCGTCGAGGCCGATCTGCAGGTAGTACCGCGCCATCTCCGCCGCCCGCTCCGGCGTCGCAGCCTCGGGAAGCTGCGCGTCGGCCGGCAGATAGGCAGGACGGCCATCCTTGGGGAAAATGCTGCCGACGAGGAAAATATTGGGACCGGGGATTTCATCCGCATTGACGCGGCGGCGCAGCGCCAGCGAGTCGCCAGGGTTGGAGCCGAGAACTCCACACGGTGGTGAAGCCCCATCGCGTCAGCATCTCCTGCATATGCGCGGTAAGCGGTGCGGCCGGCGCGTTGCCGGCGTCCTTCCACACGGCTTCCGTGAAATGGACGTGGCTGTTCCAGAAGCCGGCGACGATGGTCTTGCCCGTGCAATCGATCACGCGCGCATCGGGCGGAATCTGGACCTCACCGGCGCGTCCGACGGCCGTGATGACGCCCGCTGACGTCACGATGACGGCGTCGGAGATCGGCGTCGCTTCAGGCGAGGCGTAGACGCTGCCTCCCTTCAGGACCAGCGTCTGGGCTTTCGCCACGGCGCCCGGCATAACAGCAAGAACACAGGAAAGAAGCGCGGCGCCGGACCAATGGCGGATCATGAGCAAAGCCTTTCCGAACAATTGCATTCCGCAAGCTACAGCAACTGCACGACGCTGCTTTGATCGATATTGCTGCGCGCGAGGCTTGACAAAGGCGGCCCGCGTTATTCCTCCGGCGCGTTCTCGATCGGATCGAACCGGTCGTGCTCAAGCCCAAGCAGATTCCAGGATTGCAGCATGTGCGGCGGCAGCGGCGCGGTGGCATCGATGACGCCGCCGCGCGGATGCGGGATCACGATCCGCCGCGCCAGCAGATGCAGCCGGTTCTGCAGGCCGCCCGGCAGCTGCCAGTTCTCCTTGTTGAAATATTTGGGATCGCCGACGATGGCGTGGTCGATATGCGCCATATGGGCGCGCAATTGATGGGTGCGCCCGGTGACCGGCTTCAGCGATACCCAGGCGAGCTTCTGCGCCGAGGTTTCGACCACGGCATAGTAGGTCACCGCGTGGCTCGCGCCCTCGTCGCCGTGTTTTGCCACCCGCATGATGCTGTCGTCCTCGCTCTCCTCCTTGGCGAGGTAGGTCGAGATGCGGCCCTGCTTCGGCTTCGGCACGCCGGCCACCAGCGCCCAGTAGATCTTGCGCGCCGAGCGATGGCGGAACGAGCCGGTCAAGGCGGTGGCGGCAAAGCGGGTTTTTGCGATCAAGAGACAGCCCGACGTTTCCCGGTCCAGCCGGTGCACCAGCCGCGGCTTCTGCCCCTTGGCGTCGCGCATCACTTCCAGCATGTCGTCGACATTTCGCGTGATGCCGGAGCCGCCCTGCACGGCAAGCCCCGCGGGCTTGTTCAGCACCATGACGTCGGCGTCCTCAAAGAGGATCATGTCCTTGAGGGCTTGCAGCGTCTTGGTCGCGGCTTCCGAGAGATTTCCCGCGCCCTTCGGCGTATCGAGCTTGAGCGGCGGAATGCGAATGCTCTGCCCCTCCTCGATCCGGTCCTTGCTGTCGGCGCGCTTGCCGTTGACGCGCAGCTCGCCTTTGCGAACGATGCGCTGGATGTGGGAGAACGACAGGCCGGGAAAGCGCGCCTCGAAAAAGCGGTCGACGCGCATGTTGTTCTCGTCCGCGGTGACGACGACGGTCTGGACCTTGGTCGGCAGCGGCGGCGGCTCGGGCACGACCTTCTCCGGCTCAGGCACAAAAGGCTTTGCCGCACGGGGCGGCGATGCCGGAAACCGCGCCGGGGGCTTGCCGCCCGGACGAAACGACTGCGGCCGCTCGGCTGCCGAGCCCCGATAGGGCCGCGCGCCCTTCGGGCGATCGCCCGCCGGGCGGAGAGGTTTTTTGACGCGTCGGCTCATGGTTGCTGCGGCTCCGGAGTTAAGCGGTTGGGTAGCGCAAATGCAGCGAATCGTCACGGTGAAATCGGTACAATTCCACGCGGGATCGGCCATGTTAGGCTAAATCGCCAGGAAACGGAGGAGACCGGATGGCCCTATCAAGATCGGCTTTGACCATTGTTGCGGCAACGGTCGCGAGCGCGGCATGGGCGCAGCAATCCCCGATGCCGGAGGATATCGCCTGGAAGCTCCTGGAACTCGGCCGCGTCATCGACCCACCGAAGACCGCCGAGCTCTACGCGCCGCTGCAGGAAAAAGAGCCCTATCAGGGCGTCAAGGTCGAGCGCGACGTCAAATACGGTCCAGCCGACCGCAACCTGCTCGATATCTTCTTGCCGGAGACGGCTGCACCTCCCCGGCCGGTGCTGATCTTTGTCCATGGCGGCGCGTTCGTGGGCGGCAACAAGCGGACAACGCCGACCAGCCCGTTCTATGACAACATCATGCTGTGGGCGGCAAAGAACGGCTTTGTCGGCGTCAACGTCACCTACCGCCTCGCGCCCCTGGCGCCCTGGCCGGCGGGCGCTGAGGATATGGCCACCGCGGTTCAGTGGGTCACCGACAAGATCGGCGAGCGTGGTGGCGATCCCGCGCGCGTCTATCTGATGGGGCACTCCGCGGGCGCGGTTCACGTCGCAAGCTATGTCGCGCATCCCGAGTTTCACAAGGTGAAGGGCGGTGGGCTGGCTGGCGCAATCATGGTCTCCGGCATTTACGACCTGACCGCGACGCCGCTCGCCGAGACCCAGCGCGCCTATTTCGGCACCGATCCCGAGCGCTACGCCGAACAATCCTCGTTGAAGGGTTTGGCGACAACCGAAATCCCGCTGATGATCGCCGCCGCCGAACTGGACCCGGAAGGCTTCGTCCTGCAATTCGATCTCGCGAAGCAGGCGAGTTGCAAACGCGCCAGCGGATGCGCCCGCACTTTGCTGCTGCCGCAGCACAGCCACATGTCGGAAGTGTATTCGATCAACACTGCCGACACCCGGCTGACCGACGAAATCCTGGATTTCGTGAAGACAGGGAAATAGCTGATAGCTCGACCGCGTGTGAATACCGGCGACACACGCTGACAGTATCGAGGGCTCGCCGGCAAAGGCAGGCTGACAGTACAGAGCGGGGTCGCGCTGGCGCCCCGCTCACGCTATGGCGAGCGCGCCTCGGGCACTACTTGCATTGCGCCGCGCTTCTCACCGCGGTCAGGTCGCTGATGGAATTGTTCGACGGACGCTTTTTGGCGGCCTCCTCCGCCGCGGCGCAGGCCGCCGCCGGATCTCCGTTCTGGAATCTCGCCCAGGCGAGATTGGTCCAGGCATCGCTGAAGTCAGGGGATTCCTTGACCGCCTGGTCCAGCACCTCCTGCGCATCGCGCGGCCGCTTGGCGATCAGGAGCAGGCGTCCATAGTCGGCCTTGAGCGCCTTCACCGGATTGGGCTGCTTGAGCGCGATTTTGAACAGTTCGTCGGCGGCATCGAAATCAGTGAAGCGAGCCTGAGCAATCACCGCAAACCCATGATAGACGCTGCTCTGTTCAGGTGAAACGAGAAACGCCTGATTAAACCGGAGCGCGGCTTCCCGTACCTTGCCGGCCTGTATCGCTATCCAGGCGCGCTTGGTTGCCTCCTCGAAAGCCTTTTCGCGCGACCCGGCGGCGCCGATCATGGCGCTTACGAACTTCTCATCCTCGGCCTTCTGCTCCGCACTCTTGGCCGCAAATCCGAAGAAGGGTTGCTCGTTGGTCGGCGCGGCATAAGTCCGCTTCGTCACTTGCACGCCCGGCGCCACCTCGACGGTCTCTGCGGCTGCAGGAAGCGTCGACGCCAGCGCCACGAAAGCGACAGTCCAAATGGCCTGTGCAAGATATTTCCCGAAACTTCTCATTCGCGCTAGCCTCGCTCCTTGCGCAGCTTGGCCCAATAATCGAGCCGCCTGCGGATTTCGCGTTCAAACCCGCGGTCGGGCGGATCGTAGAAGGTTTGCCGCCCCAATGCTTCCGGAAAGTAGTCCTGCCCGGAGAAGGCGTCCGGCGCGTCGTGGTCGTATTCGTAACCGGAACCATAGCCTTCCGACTTCATCAGCTTGGTCGGCGAATTGAGAATGTGCTTGGGCGGCAGTAGCGAACCGCCCTCTTTCGCCGTGCGCATCGCCGCTCCGAAGGCCTTGTAGGCCGCGTTCGATTTCGGCGCGGTGGCGAGGTAGATCACGGCCTGCGCGATCGCGAGTTCGCCCTCGGGAGACCCAAGAAAATCGAAGGCGTCCTTGGCGGCGTTGCAGATCACCAGCGCCTGCGGATCGGCAAGGCCGATGTCCTCGACCGCCATCCGCACCACGCGCCGCGCCAGGAACAGCGGATCCTCGCCGGCGTCCAGCATGCGCGCGAGGTAATACAGCGCCGCATCCGGATCGGAGCCGCGCACCGATTTATGCAGCGCCGAAATCAGGTTGTAATGGCCGTCGGCGGATTTGTCGTAGATCGGCGCGCGGCGCTGCAAAATTTCCTGCAACTGCGCGGCATCGAAGATTTCGTCCTTGCGCGCGGCGCGCCAGACCTCTTCGGCCAACGTCAGCGAGGCGCGGCCGTCGCCATCGGCCATCCGCACCAGCACGGCGCGCGCCTCGGCATCGAGCGGCAATTTCCTCCCCTCGGCCTTCTCGGCATGCGCAAAGAGTTTTTCGATCGCGGCGGCATCGAGCGAGTGAAACACCAGCACCCGCGCCCGCGACAGCAGCGCGGCGTTGAGTTCGAACGACGGGTTCTCCGTGGTGGCGCCGACCAGCACCACGGTGCCGTCTTCCATCACGGGCAGAAACGAATCCTGCTGCGCGCGGTTGAAGCGATGCACCTCGTCGACGAACAACAGCGTGCCCTTGCCCATCTCGCGCCGGGCGCGCGCCGCGTCGAACACCTTCTTGAGGTCGGCGACGCCGGAAAACACCGCGGAAATCTGCTCGAAATGCAGTTCGGTGGCGTCCGCCAGCAGCCGCGCCACCGTGGTCTTGCCGGTGCCGGGCGGTCCCCAGAACACCAGCGAGCCCAGCGTGCGCGTTGCCAGCATGCGCGTCAGCGCGCCGTCGGGGCCGAGGATATGATCCTGGCCGACGACGTCGGAAAGCGAGCGCGGGCGCAGCCGGTCGGGCAGCGGGCGCGGCGCGTCCTGCTCCATCCCCGCCGCGGCGAAGAGATTGGTTGCCTCGCGCGGTTGCTTGGGGCTCATCCGCCCAGCGTCACGTTGATCTGCTGGCCGCCGCGCACCACGACGATGCGCCACAGCCTCGACGATACTTTCGAGGCCTTGTCGAGGTCGCTGGTCTTGCCGATCTTCTGGTTGTTGACCGCCAGGATGATGTCGCCCTTCTGGAATCCGACGCTGGCCGCAGTTGCGCCGTCGGCGAGGTCGATCACCACGACGCCCTCGGTCTGGGAATCCAGATGCAGCTCATCGGCAATCGCCGGCGAAATATTGGCGACCTTGGCGCCCTGGAACGGCGAGCGCGCGGTGAGCACGATTTCATCGCGGTTGGTGTCGGGCGCCGTCTCCAGCGGCACCGTCAATTTCACGGTCTTGCCGGAACGCTGCACGTCGATCTGGGCTGAGCCGCCGAGCGGCCGCGTGGCGAAGCGGTAGTCGAACGCGTTGGGGGCGTCGATCGGCTGGCTTTCAATCGCGACGATCAGGTCGGACGGCTTCAGGCCGGCGCGGGCGGCCGGACTGTTCGGCGCGACGTTGGCGACCAAAGCGCCGTTCGGCAGTTTCAGCCCCAGCGTCTCGGCGATTTCAGGCGTCACCGCCTGCAGTTTCGCGCCCAGCCACGGCCGCTTGACCGCCTTGCCGCCGCTCTTGGCCGACGTCACCACCACGCGCACCATGTTGGCCGGGATCGCAAAGCCGATGCCCTGCGAGCCGCCGGAGCGCGAGAAGATCGCGGTGTTGATGCCGGCGAGCTTGCCGGTCATGTCGACCAGCGCGCCGCCGGAATTGCCGGGATTGATCGCCGCATCGGTCTGGATGAAGAACTGGTAGTCGGTGATGCCGACCTGGGTCCGCGCCAGCGCCGAGACGATGCCGTGGGTCACGGTCTGGCCGACGCCGAAGGGGTTGCCGATCGCGAGCACGACGTCGCCGACCAGCAGTTCATCGGAATTGGCAAAATCCAGCGTGGCGAATTTCTCCTTGCCATCCTTGATCTTCAGCACGGCGAGATCGGTGCGGCTGTCCTTCAGCACGATCTCGGCCTCGAACTCGCGCTTGTCGGCGAGCGAAATCTTGACCTGATCGGCGCCCTCGATGACGTGGTTGTTGGTGACGACGAGACCGGAAGAATCGACCATCACGCCCGATCCGAGCGAACGCTGCATCTGTTCGGGCTGCTGGCCGGGCACGCCGAAGAAGCGGCGGAAGACCGGGTCGTCCAGCAGCGGATTGCGGTTCTGCACCACCTTGGCGGCGTAGACGTTGACCACCGCCGGCTGCACGCGCTGCACGATCGGCGCATAGGACAGTTTCAGTTCGGCGCCCGAGGACGGCACGCGCCGGTCCTGGGCCAGCGCAGGCGTTGCAACGACGACGGAGGCCAGCAGCAGGGCCAAGGAGCGGATCAAATTCATGCGAAAATCCTGGAATTCAGCGCCTCACATATAGATGCGAGGCGGCAACGAGAGAAGATGAAGTGGACACAATACCGGCAGTTAGAGCGTTTTCGAGCGAAGTGGAGACCGGTTCGCGTCAAGAAAACGCGTCAAATCAAAAATCCAGAGCCCCGTTCCGATTCCATCGGAACGGAAATGGCTCTAGGCCGCGCGATCGGGCGTTTTGACGGCGTCTGGCACCGGCGCACAGGATAGCCGTTCCTGATGGCCCTCGCCCCACGCCCGCAGCGTCTCGATCACAGGCCGCAGGCTCTCGCCAATGTCCGACAGCGTGTATTCGACCCGCGGCGGCACCTCGGCATAGACCTTGCGGGTCACGAGCTTGTCCTCCTCGAGCGCCCGAAGCTGCTTGGTCAGCATGCGCTGGGTAATCCCGGGCATCCGCCGCCGCAACTCCCCGAACCGCTGGGTGCCGGCCTGCAGGTGGAACAGGATGACGCCCTTCCACTTGCCGTCGATCAGATCGAGCGTCGCCTCGACCGCGCAGCCCGGCCGATGGGCAAAATTCCGCCGTTTCATGGACAATTTTCCAATAGTATCCAAACAGGGACTAGTTCCCTTAATTTACAGTACTTGCCAATCGGATGCTAGCGCGACAGTTAAAGCAACCAACGCTCACGCAAAGCAGGAGAAACGGGCATGAAGGCCGTCGGGTACCGAAAATCGCTCCCCATCGAGGACGCGGATTCGCTGATCGATTTCGAGACCGCCAAACCGGAACCGAAGGGCCGCGACATCAGAGTCGCCGTCAAGGCGATCTCGGCCAACCCGGTCGACTACAAGGTCCGCAAGCGTGCCGCCCCGCCCGAGGGCGAGACCAAAATCCTGGGCTATGACGCCGCCGGCATCGTCGATGCCGTCGGCCCCGACGTGACCCTGTTCAAGCCGGGCGACGAAGTGTTCTACGCCGGCTCGATCCTGCGCCAGGGCACCAACGCGGAATTTCACCTGGTCGACGAGCGGATCGTCGGCCGCAAGCCGAAGTCGCTTTCGTTCGCGCAGGCCGCCGCGCTGCCACTGACCTCGATCACCGCATGGGAATTGCTGTTCGACCGGCTCGGCGCCGTGCCGGGCAAGAGCGTCGATCCGCGCACGCTGCTGATTACCGGCGGCGCCGGTGGCGTCGGCTCGATCCTGATCCAGCTCGCGCGCCGCCTCACCGGCCTGACGGTCGTCGCCACCGCCACGCGGCCGGAGTCGCAAAAATGGTGCCTCGATCTCGGCGCGCATGCCGTGATCGATCATTCCCAACCGATGAAGGAGCAGATCGAAAAACTGAAAGTGCCGCCGGTCGCGCTGGTCGCGAGCCTCACCTTCACCGACCAGCACTACAAGGCGATCGCGGATTTCATGGCGCCGCAGGGCAAGTTCGGCCTGATCGACGATCCCCCGGAATTCACCGTCAGTGCCTTCAAGGGCAAGGCGGTCTCGATCCACTGGGAATCGATGTTCACGCGCTCGTCGTTCCAGACGGCTGACATGATCGCGCAGCATCATCTGCTCAACGATGTGGCAGACCTGATCGACAAGGGCGTGCTGCGCACCACCCTCGACCAGACCTTTGGGACAATCAACGCGGCCAATCTGAAACGGGCGCACGCATTGCTGAGAGCGGCAAATCGCGCGGCAAGATCGTGTTGGAGGGATGGTAGCGGCTGCTCAACAACCCGTTGTTGGGCTGCTACCAGCCCAACAACAAGGTTGATCGGGACCTCGATTCAAGGGACGCTGCTCCATCGATCCGGGACGGCTGTCGCCGAAAGCCCCGGCGCGAATTGCCGGGGAATACGGAAGACAGGAGACCTGTTTCGACATGATACGGATGTTTCTGGGGGCCGCGATCGCGTCGGCCTGTGTGGTGGGCTGTGCTTCGATCGCAACGGCGCAAGGTAGCTACCCCGAAAAACCGCTGCAGTTGATCGTGCCCTTTCCAGCCGGCGGGGCCGGCGACGTCGTCGGGCGTATCATTGCCGGCGAGCTCGAGACGCGCCTGGGCAAGCCCGTGATCGTGCTCAATCGCCCCGGTGGCGGTACCACGATCGCAGCGAAGGAAGCCGCGAACGCGGCGCCCGATGGATACACCCTGCTCACCAGCTCGAATTCAACCTTCACCCTGCAGAACGCGGTGAAGGAGAACGTGCCATATGACAGCGCGAAGGATTTCGAGCCGATCGGCCAGACCGGCACCCTGACCATGGTGCTGGTGACCCATCGCGACAATCCGATCAAGGACGTCGCGGCGCTGGTCGCAGCCGCGAAGGCCAATCCCGACAAGCTGTCGCTGGCGTCCTTCGGCGTGGCCACCATTTCGCATTTCGCCGGCGAGCTGTTCAAATCGAGTGCCGGCATCAAGATGGTGCACCTGCCCTACAAGGGCAGCGCGCCGGCGATGAACGACCTGATGGGCAAGCATATCGAGTACCACGTCGACACCGTGATCGCGATCAGGCCGTTGCTCGAAGCCGGCACGGTTCGCCCGCTGGCGGTGTTCTCCGCCAAACGTTCGCCGTTCCTTCCCGACGTTCCGACGCTCGCCGAACTCGGCTATCCCAATATCGACCTTGTCTCCTGGGGTACCGTGGTCGTGCCCAAGGGAGTCCCTCCGGCCATTCGCGACCGGCTGACCTCGGTGCTGGAAGAGGCGGTCGCCAGCCCTTCGGTGATCGAACGCTTCAAGAAGGTCGGGTACGAAGCCGCCTTCAAGCGCTATCCGGACTGGCCGGGATTTCATCGCCAAGGAAACCGCCGAGATGAAGGAACTGGCCCGCAAGGGCGGGATCAAGGAAGAGTAATTCCGACATGAGCGAGCCGTGCGATCTGCCCGCGGTAACGGCCCGGGCGCTGATCGGCGAGCGCAAGCTTTCGCCGGTCGAACTCATGGACAGTTGCATCCGGCGGATCGAGGAGATCGATCCCGCCGTCAATGCGGTCATTGCGCGCTCGTTCGAGTCGGCGCGCGCAACGGCGCGGGAGAGCGAGGCTGCCGTGATGCGCGGCGATGCGCTCGGGCCGCTGCACGGGCTTCCGCTCGGGGTCAAGGACCTGATCGACGCCAAGGGACTGCCGACGAGTTTCGGCAGCGTGCTGTTCGCCGATAACATCGCGGCCGAGGATGAAGCTATCGTTGCGATGCTCAAGCGCGCCGGCGCCATCGTCGTCGGCAAGACCAACGTCCCCGAATGGGGCGCGGGCGGCAACACCCGCAACGCGCTTCATGGCGCCACCGGCAACCCGTTCGATCCCGAACGCTCCGCCGCCGGCTCGTCCGGCGGATCGGCGGTAGCGCTTGCCACCGGCATGGTGCCGCTGGCGACCGGTTCGGACACCGGAGGCTCGGTCAGGAACCCCGCCGCGTTTTGCGGCGTGGTCGGTTTCCGCCCCTCGCCCGGGCTGATCGCCAGCAACAGCCGCAACATGGCCTGGCTGCAGATCTCACAGCTTGGGCCGATGGCAAGAACCGTATCCGACGCGTGCCTGATGCTTTCCTGCATGCTGGATCGCGACGCGCGCGATCCGCTGTCGGCGATCCTTCACGCCGGCGGAACGCCCGTGCGCGAGACCTACCGCGATCCGCCAAGGACCGATCTCGCCGGCTTGCGGATCGCAGCGACATCCGATTTCGGATTTGCGCCGACGGAGCGCGCCATCGCCGAGACGTTCCGGAAGAAGCTCGCGACATTCGGATCGGCATTCCGCAGCCTCGAATGGACCCATCCGGACTGCAGCCATGCCGACGAGGTGTTCCGGGTCTTGCGCGCCGTCGCATTTCTGGGGCGTCACCGTGAGCTTGCCGAGAAGTATCCGGACAAGGTGGGCCCCAATATCCGCGACAACGTGGCCGAGGGGCTCGGCTATTCCGCGCTCGACGTGGCGCGTGCCCTCTCGCTGCAGACCGCGCTCTACCGGAGCTGGCAGACATTCTTCGGCGAGCACGATTTTGTCATTGCGCCGACGGTCACTATCAGCCCGCGGCCGTGGTCGGAGCTCTACCCGGCCGACGATCGACGGCACGCCGACCAAAAGCTATTTCCACTGGCTGGCGCTGGCCTATGCCGTGACCAATGCCGGGCATCCGGTGGTGGCGATACCGGCCGGCCGCGACGGCGCCGGATTGCCGTTCGGCATCCAGATCATCGGCCCGCGCGGCGGCGATGTCGCGACGCTTGCCGTTGCCCGCGAGATCGAGGCGCTGCTTGGCGCCAATCCGGAGACGGCCCGTCCCGTCCCCGATCTCGCCTGGCTGCGCCGTCAGCCGCCGATGTCCTCCCGGCCCGGTTTTCTGGATTTCGACTGAGGCGATATTCGTCCGTGCCATTGCCAATTCCGAGCTCGCACAATTGAGGGTTCCATACGGAAACAATTATGGCGGCTCCTTCGAAGCCGCCATCCTGAACGCACGTTCATGAAAGTTAAATCTGCCGCCAAAGCCGCTGGAAGCCGGCACTTAGCAACGAACTTCACTCGAATGTGTTTAGCGAGTGCCTGGTTTTGCGAAAGAACGAACTTCGCTCGAATGTAAAGTGGTTGGCGTCTGTCTTTACGGAAAGGAGTGGTCCATGAGGAAGGCACCTTTGGCTCTGGCTGCTGCGGCAATCCTGGGCTTGACGGCGGTAGCGGCACCATCGCCCGCGGAAGCCCGTGGCGCGGCGGGGGCGGATTTTTCCCGGCGGTGGCTGGCGGGCTGATCGCGGGCGCGGTGATCGGCGGGCTGGCGTCAAACGCATACGCCTACGGTCCGGGCTACGGATACTATGGCGGACTATGGGTCACGGGCTATTACGGCGGCTACGCCCCGGCCTATTACGGCGGCGGTTACTATGGCGGCGGTTATGCGCCGGCCTACTATGGCGGCGGCTATTACAGCGAGCCTTATCCCGTGGTTCGCTATCGCCGCGTAATTCGTCCGGCGTACGCCTACTATGGCGGTCCGCGGTTCTATGGTCCGCGGTATTACCGCGGCTACTATCGTCGCTGGTGATCCGGCAAAATGAAAAAGGGCCGCCCGACTGGCGGCCCTTTTTGCATGGCGCTACGAGAGCACCTTAGTCGATTTCATGCACCACCGTGCGCGTGGCGGGATCAACCAGCATCACGCGGTTGCCTGAATAGACGTAGCGATACTTCGTCACCGACGGGCCCCAATCCGAAGGCACTGCCGTGAGTTCGACCTCGGTCGGCACCTTGGCGCCCACCACGATGCTTTCCCGTGTTTCCACCGGGCGGATCTTGTGCTCGGTGACGTAGCTCTTGATCCGGGTGCGATATTCCGGCTCGATCCGGACCGTCGCGCCGGCGGCTCCGGTCGTCGTCTCGACGGTGGTCTGGGCGTTAGCCATCGTCGCAACCAGCGACGCGGCGGCCGCAATCATGAACAGCTTCTTCATCTGGTTCCTCCTCAAACCGCATCAGCGCGGCTGCAGGAAAAACAGATTTTTCGCGCTCTTGTTCCGAGAAGAATTCAGCACCGCAGCGCATTGAATGTCCAAAGATATCGCTGACGCGACGCTTTCAGCGCGGCGTTCCATCGTAGCTTCAAACCGGCGCGACGCCCTCAACGAAGATCAGCCGCCGGTCGAGCGCAGTCCGCCGCACCTTCAGCGCCTCGGCGTATTCCGGCGAGGCGTACCATTCGCGCAAACGTTCCATCGTCGGAAATTCGACGACGATGATGGTTTTCGCAAGAGCCGTCAGTAGATTTCGTGCACAACGGTACGCGTAGCGGGATCAATCAGCATAAACATCTACTAGGAACACTATCTTGAATGGTGGGCACGTTGCGCCTTGCCCACTCTACCTCTACTTGGAATTCGGCAAGTCCCGGGGCAAGATCGTGCTGAAGGGGTAGTAGAATCCGTGGGCAAAGGCGTACTTGCGCCGTGCCCACAATCTATCCGTTATCCCTCGAAAAAGGATGCGCCATACTTCTTGACGAGATATTCGCGTGGCGGTTGGCCAATATTGGCCACATGTTCAGGTCTAAAGGAAACCAGGTCGCCTTCGCGCAGTCGCAGGTTCTCAGCAATGCCAGGGTTGTTGTCGAGAACCCCGATATAGCCTCCTTCCGTCCTGGCTTTGACGATAACCCACATTCGATCAACGCCACGATCGATAACGTGGCCGCCCTCCCTCGTTTCGATGTCAAACAGCAACTTCGCTGCGTCCCCTGGCGACAAAGAATCGCGCGTGACCCGAGGTTGGGATTTGAAATGTGTCCGGAGCAGCCGCAGCTCGCTCTTCGGCTGAAACCAATGCCCAGCCGTTTTCGTCGATTGTCGAATAGCTAGGCGGTTCGTTCATCTACCCTTGCCCGGTCGATAAACCAGCAACGAAATATGCGCTTCAAATCTACCGATAAGGAGCCCACGTTCAAGCGTTGAGTGAGGAAGACCAGCTTAGGCCGTGCTCTCTGAAGACGCTTGGTAGGCACGCTGCGCTTTGCCGACCCCGCTAGTTCAAACTGCCTGTACGCCCTCGACGAAGATCAGCCGGCGGTCGAGCGCTGTCCGCCGGTACCTTCAGTGCCTCGGCATATTCCGGCGAGGCGTACCATTCGCGCAAACGTTCCATCGTCGGAAACTCGACGACGATGAGTGTCTTCGGCGGCGGGCCGCCTTCGGCCGCGGTTGCTGCGCCGCCACGGACCAGGTAGCGGCCGCCATAGTGCGCTATCGATTTGGCGGCGATGGTGCGATAGGCCGCAAAGCCCGCCGCGTCACGCACATCGACTTCGGAAATAACATAGGCCGACATCTCTCGCCTCACGCGATGGTTTAAATCAGTCCGCCTTCTGCCCGCAGCGCGGCGCCGTTGGTGGCGGAAGCCTCTTTCGAACTGACGTAGATCACCATATTGGCGATCTCCTCGACGCTGGCAAAGCGCTGGATCAGCGATCCGGGGCGATGCTGCTTGATGAACTGCGCGGCCGCATCCTGCTCGGACTGGCCGTTCTGCCTGGCGAGATCGGCGACGAAAGTCTCGACGCCTTCGGACATGGTCGGCCCCGGCATCACTGAATTGACGGTAACAGCGGTACCCCGGGTCAATTCGGCAAGGCCGCGCGAAACGGCGAGCTGCGCCGTCTTGGTCATGCCGTAGTGGATCATCTCCTTGGGAATCATCAGCGCCGACTCCGAGGCGATGAAAACGATACGGCCCCAATTGCGCTTCAGCATGCCCGGCATGTAGGCGCGCGACAAACGGACGCCGGACATCACGTTGACATCGAAAAAGCGGCTCCAGTCCTCATCCGGAATATCGAAGAAGTGCTTCGGCTCGAAGATGCCGGCGTTATTGATGAGGATGTCGACATCAGGCAGCGCCGCAACCAGGGCCTTGCATCCCGCCGCCGTCGAGACGTCGGCGGCAACGCCCCGCACCTTGCCGCCGGCCTTATCGGCAGTCTTGCCGAGCGCGGCGGCCACGGCATCGACCTTGGCTTGCGTCCGGCCATTGATCACCACGTCCGCGCCTGCGGCAAAGAGGCCCTTGGCAATTGCGTGGCCGATACCGGAGGTGGAGCCGGTCACCAGCGCCGTCATACCCGAAAGATCGATTTTCATCCGTCATCTCCATCGTTGATGACAGCGATATCGGGAGCGGCGGGTACGACCACAATTGCAGCCAGCGCGCGTCAGATGCGCAAATAAAAAGCGGCGCACATGGCGCCGGCTGAACGGCAAACAAAAAAAGCGGCGCCTGAAGCGCCGCTTTTGAAATCTTGGGATGTGTAGGGTTACGCCGCTTCGGCGGACTTTTCCTGCACCGGGCCGGAATCCAGGCCCTTGGCATCGACGTCGCGGTCGACGAATTCGATCACGGCCATCGGCGCGTTGTCGCCGTAGCGGAAGCCGGCCTTGATGATGCGGGTGTAGCCGCCCTGGCGGTCCTTGTAGCGGGTCGCCAGCACGTCGAACAGCTTGCTGACCTGATCCTTGTCGCGCATCTCGGAGATCGCCTGGCGGCGCATGGCGAGCCCGCCCTTCTTGCCGAGGGTGACCAGCTTCTCGACGATCGGGCGCAATTCCTTCGCCTTCGGCAGCGTGGTGACGATCTGCTCGTGCTTGATCAGCGCCGCGCACATGTTGGCGAACATCGCCTTGCGATGCTCGGCGGTGCGGTTGAGCTTACGATGAACCTTGCCGTGACGCATTGATCTATTCCTTGATTGGTCTTCGTCGCGACGGTTCGTCGGACATGTTGCTCAGGTGGGCTTCCTGCGTTCGCCCGGTAACGCTGATGGCCGGAAGTCCCGGCCATCACGATGATGTCAGATCAGTAGTGATCCTCGAAGCGCTTGGCGAGCTCGTCGATGTTCTCCGGCGGCCAGCCCGGCACTTCCATGCCGAGATGCAGACCCATCTGGGCCAGCACTTCCTTGATCTCGTTCAGCGACTTGCGGCCGAAGTTCGGGGTGCGGAGCATTTCCGCTTCCGACTTCTGCACGAGGTCGCCGATGTAGACGATGTTGTCGTTCTTCAGGCAGTTTGCCGAACGCACCGACAGTTCGAGCTCGTCGACCTTCTTGAGGAACGCCGGGTTGAACGCGAGATCGGGGATGATCTCCTGCGCCACTTCCTTGCGCGGCTCTTCGAAGTTCACGAACACGTTGAGCTGGTCCTGCAGGATGCGGGCGGCATAGGCCACCGCGTCTTCCGGCGAGATCGCGCCGTTGGTCTCGATCGTCATGGTCAGCTTGTCGTAGTCGAGGATCTGGCCCTCGCGGGTGTTCTCGACCTTGTAGGAGACCTTGCGCACGGGCGAGAACAGGCTGTCGACCGGGATCAGGCCGATCGGCGCGTCCTCGGGCCGGTTACGCTCGGCGGCGACGTAGCCCTTGCCGGAAGCGACCGTGAACTCCATGCGGATTTCCGCGCCCTCGTCCAGCGTGCAGATCTGCAGGTCGGGATTGAGCACCACGACGTCGCCGACGGTCTGGATGTCGCCGGCGGTGACGGCGCCCGGGCCGGACTTCTTGACGACCATGCGCTTGGGGCCTTCGCCCTGCATCTTGATCGCGATGTCCTTGATGTTGAGCACGATGTCGGTGACGTCCTCGCGAACGCCCGCGATCGAGGAGAACTCGTGCAGCACGCCGTCGATGTGCACCGACTGCACGGCCGCGCCTTGCAGCGACGACAGCAGGATGCGGCGCAGCGCGTTACCGAGCGTCTGGCCGAAGCCGCGCTCGAGCGGTTCGGCGACGACGGTGGCAAACCGGGTCGCATCGGTGCCCGGCGTTACCTGCAGCTTGTTCGGTCGAATAAGTTCTTGCCAATTTTTCTGGATCGTCACTTTGTCACCCCTTCGGGTCAATAGACCGGCCAGTCGATTTGCCTTCAAATCACCGGCGTTGGAGATCCGCGGATCAGTCCGCGGCAGTCAAAATTCCAAAACAATCGCGAGGCGCGCGAATCAGCGCCCGCGACCAGATATCAAACGCGCCGGCGCTTGCGCGGACGGCAGCCATTGTGCGGGATCGTCGTCACGTCGCGGATCGACGTCACGGTGAAGCCCGCCGCCTGCAGCGCGCGAAGCGCCAATTCACGGCCCGAACCGGGGCCTGCAACTTCCACTTCCAGCGTGCGCATGCCGTGTTCCTGCGCCTTCTTGGAAACGTCTTCGGCCGCGACCTGCGCGGCATAGGGGGTCGACTTGCGCGAGCCCTTGAAGCCCATCGTGCCGGCCGACGACCAGGCAATGGTGTTGCCCTGCGCATCGGTGATGGTGATGGTCGTGTTGTTGAACGACGAATTGACGTGCGCGATGCCCGAGGCGATGTTCTTGCGTTCGCGACGGCGTACGCGGGTGGCTTCCTTGCCCATTCCAAAACCTTCCTGTGATCTCAAACGCCGCCGTATTGCCAGCGGCTACACCTAAGAAGCGAACGGTGAATGGCGAATAGCGAATGGAAATTTCGCCACTCCCCATTCGCTATTCGCTAAAATTACTTCTTCTTGCCGGCGATCGACTTGGCCGGGCCCTTGCGCGTGCGCGCATTGGTGTGGGTGCGCTGGCCGCGCACCGGCAGGCCGCGGCGATGACGCAGGCCGCGATAGCAGCCGAGGTCCATCAGACGCTTGATGTTGATACCGGTCTCGCGGCGAAGATCGCCTTCGACGAGATAGTCGCGGTCGATCACTTCGCGGATCTGCAGGACTTCCTGGTCGCTCAGCTGGCTGACGCGACGATCCACGGGGATCTTGACCTTCTCGATGATCTCGGCCGCGTTCTTCTGGCCGATGCCATGAATGTACTGGAGCGCGATCAGCACGCGCTTGTTGGTCGGGATATTCACGCCGGCAATACGGGCCACGGACTTCTCTCCTGTCGCCGATCCCTCATGGGCCGGCTTTTAAGTTCTTGCTATCTCGGGCAGGTTTCCGCAAACGCGAACACGACGCCCTTCCCCTCATCTGCTTCGGGGCCCGGCATCGTCAAAAACTATCCGACTTGGATGCGGGGCTTATTAAAGGATTCAACTCGGTTTCGTCAACCGCCTCTATCGCTTAGCTCGCTTTTTCGTGACCTTTTTCGAGGCCTTGGCGGTGGTCTTCCCTGCGGCCTTTTTTACCGCCTTTTTGGCCTTGCCGGCAACCCTGCCCCTGGTCGCCGGGGCGGCCTTCCGACCGGCCTTGCTGGAAGCGGCTTTCTTGCCCTTTGGGGCCGCTTTGGCGGCCTTACCGGCGGTTTTGACAGCCTTTTTGCCCGCCGGCTTCGCGGTCTTCCTGGCGGCTCCCCCGGCCTTTTTGGC
>CAWBQP010000007.1:0-158629 GCA_963790735.1 uncultured Alphaproteobacteria bacterium
GGCCTATCGCGCGGCGCGGGCCGAGATTGCGGACGCCGAACAGCTGCTGGCGGATTCCGCCACCGATGCCGAAATGCGCAGCATGGCCGAAGCCGAGCTCGAAACGCTGCAGGCGCGCGTCAACGAACTATCGCAGAAGATCCGCGTGGCGCTGCTGCCCAAGGACGCCATGGACGACCGCAACGTGGTGCTGGAAATCCGCGCCGGCACCGGCGGCGACGAGGCCTCGCTGTTCGCCGGCGACCTGTTCCGGATGTATGAGCGGTTTGCCGCGCTTCAGGGCTGGAAGGTCGAGGTGATCTCGGCCTCCGAAGGCACCATGGGCGGCTACAAGGAAATCATCGCCGAAGTGCAGGGCCGCGGCGCATTCGCCAAGCTGAAATTCGAATCCGGCGTGCACCGGGTGCAGCGTGTGCCCGACACCGAAACACAGGGGCGCATTCACACTTCAGCGGCTACGGTCGCCGTGCTGCCCGAGGTCGAGGATGTCGATGTCGACATCAAGACCGACGATTTGCGGATCGAGACCATGCGCGCGCAAGGCGCCGGCGGCCAGCACGTCAACAAGACCGAATCCGCGATCCGGATCACCCACATCCCGACCGGCATCGTGGTCATGATGCAGGACAGCCGCTCGCAGCATAAGAACCGCGCCTCCGCGATGAACATCCTGCGCTCGCGCATCTATGACGCCGAGCGCCAGCGCGTCGACGCGGTGCGCTCCGCGGACCGCAAGGAGAAGGTCGGCTCCGGCGACCGCAGCGAGCGCATCCGCACCTATAATTTCCCGCAAGGCCGCGTCACCGACCACCGCATCAACCTGACGCTCTACAAATTGCCGCAGGTGATTTCGGGCGAAGCGCTGGGTGAATTGATCGACGCGCTGACCACCGAGCACCAGGCCGCGCAGCTTGCAGCCCAGGGCGCGGCGGCGTGAGCGGCAAACTCGCTGTCGTCCCTGCGAACGCAGGGACCCATAGCCACCGGCCGGATTTTTGCGAAAGGCGTTTGCTGTTCTGCCCTATTGATGGATCACGCGGTATGGGTCCCTGCGTTCGCAGGGACGACGCGTGGAGGGATTTGGGCGAGGACGCTGCATGACGAGCTCCTTCGCCGGACAAACCGTCGAAGCCGCACGGCGCGCGCTCGCAGCAAGATTCAAATCCGCCGCAAACGATTCCGCCGACCTCGACGCGCGGCTACTGACAGGTCACGCGCTCGGCCTCGACCTGACCGGCATGATCTCCGCCGCGCAGCGCCAACTCACCCCGGACGAATCGGCCCGCCTCGAGGAATTCGCCCGCCGTCGCCTCGCGGGCGAGCCGGTCGCGCGCATTCTCGGCGAGAAGGAGTTTTGGGGTCTGCCGCTGCAACTCTCGTCCGCGACACTGGTGCCGCGGCCCGATACCGAGACGGTGGTCGAACTGGCGCTGGAACTGCTGCGCGCCGGCGGAAACCTCGATCGTCGCTTGCGCATCGCCGATCTCGGCACCGGCTCCGGCGCGATCCTGCTGGCGCTGTTGTCGGAGTTGCCGGCGGCGCAAGGATTCGGGACCGACATTTCGCAAGCCGCCCTGCAAACCGCCGGGGCCAACGCCGCGCGCGCAGGGCTATCGGATCGCACGACGTTCATCGCGTGCGATTATGCCAGCGGCCTGGCCGGCCCGTTCGATCTGATCGTTTCGAATCCGCCCTATATCCGCACGGCGGAAATCGCACGGCCTGGCCGTTGATGTCAGGAAATACGATCCGCCGGCTGCGCTCGATGGCGGCGCCGACGGGCTGGACGCCTATCGCGCGCTGATCCCCCAGGCGGCAGGCCTCCTCGCCCCGGGCGCAGCCCTTGTTGTGGAGGCCGGAGAGGGTCAAAGCGCCCAGATCCAGGCTTTGATGACTGCCGCAGGGTTAATGCCTGTGATCGCCCCCAAAGCCGACCTGGCGGGCATTCCGCGGGCCGTCGCAGGCCACAAAATGGCCCGATAAAGTCCCTTTGGAACGCAAAAAAACCCCTTGGAATATTCCCCGGGAGCGACTACGTTCCGCTCACAACATCGGTCCAGGGTTGCTGGCCCCGCAAGGCGATGCGGGTGAGGCCAGAGTTCTCGAAACGAGAGCCCGCCGGGTGAAAGGTTCCAAAACGCAGGTCGAATTGAGCGCAATAGCTGGAGCTGTGCTGCTCTCGACCGCAAAGCGAACGAAAGCCTGATATTGCGCTTGAAGACTTACGCAACAGCTGGTTCCGCGAAGCCGTCACGTAAGACGGTTAGGCTGGTTTTGGCAGGCTGAATGATTTGGTCCGGCGGGCGAATGTACGCCGTCGGTTGGGGAACGCGTCTTTGCTGAACGCGATGGTTGGCGAAATCGACGACATGAATCTGAACGGCATCGTGATTCGGTGCGCATGAGCGTGCGCCGGGTCGATCAGGCTACGACGGCAACTGCATAACTTCAGGGCTGGAATAAAGGCGAGACATGAGAAACGGTCAGAACAACAAGCGGATGCGTAACCGGAACAACAACAACAATAGCAGCAGCAGCAACAACAATAACCGGCGCGGTCAAAACCCGATGACCCGGGTGTTCGAATCGAACGGACCCGATATCAAGATCCGCGGCACCGCCTCGCACGTCGCCGAAAAATACGTTCAGCTGGCGCGTGACGCGCGCTCTTCCGGCGATCCGGTGGCGGCCGAGAACTACTACCAGCACGCCGAACACTATTTCCGCCTGATCGCAGCCGCGCAGGAGCAGTTCCGGCAGAACCAGCCGCAGCCGCGCGCCGACACCGAAATGCAGCCGGCGACGGAAGACGGCGACGACGAGGGCGAGAGCTTCTCGCATTTCGGCCAGGAGCCGGGCTTCGTCCCGCAGCAGCCGCAGCCCTACGTCCGCGACAACAATGTCCGCGACAATAATCCGCGTGAACAGCGCGGCGACGGTCAGCCCTTCCAGCAGCCGCGCGAACATCATCGCGAACGCGAGCACCGTCCGCAGCCGCAGTATCAGCCGCAACCCCAGCCGCAGCCGGTGATTGCCGATACCGGCGGCGTCGATCGCCTGCCCTCCTTCATCACCGGCCCGCAGCCGCAGGTGAATGGCGCGCCCGGCGGGTACGAAGAGGGCCGTGGCGGCGATCGTTTCCCGCGCCGCCGCCGCCGGCCACATGGTCCGCGTCCCGAGGGCATCGCCGCGCCTGCCGGGCCCAGCGAAGATTTCAATCCGGGGAATGAGTAACTAGCGGCACGCTCGCTATATCGTCGTCCCCGCGAACGCGGGGACCCATACGCCGCGGCCTTCATTTGAGGCACGCGTACGAACGACTTTCCAAAACAAATCCCGACGGTGGTTATGGGTCCCGCGCGTTCGCGGGGACGACCCGTTGAGAGATTACGCGTTATCCCTTGTCGCCGTCGACGACGGCACCAGCACCGGCTCCAGCGACGGAATCAACCGCGTGCGTTCGCGGTGCGCGGGGATCGCGCGGTAGACCTGCTTGGTCGCTTCCACGATATGGACGCCGGCGAACGGCAGCGACAGCGCCGCGCCGACACGCTCCCACGCCATCGCCGAGCGCAGGAACCAGCTATTGCCGACCGGCGGCAGGAACAGCGCCTCGCCCCACGAGGCCGGCGTAAACCAGGTCTGCCGCAGCAATTGCGTGATCTGCGCGCGCGAATAGGGCCGGCCGTGACCGAACGGCGTATTGTCGGTGCGCGTCCATACGCCGCGCCGGTTCGGGATCACCGCAATCAGCCGCCCGGACGGCGCCAGCACCCGCCACACCTCGCGCAGCAGGCGCTCCGGATCGTCGGACATTTCCAGCGCGTGAACCAGCAGGATGCGGTCCACCGCGGCGTCCGGCAGCGGCATCGAGAATTCGTCGATCAGGGTCGCCAGCGCGGGCCGCGCCGTCGGCCATTTCAGCACGCCCTGCGCCGCCGGCATGAAGGCGATGCAGCGCTCGGAATCCTCGCGAAACAGGCCGAGATAGGGCGTCGGGTAGCCGAGCCCGAGCACGCGCTGCCCCGCCGCATCGGGCCAGCGCGCCCGGATGCCGCGGTTGATCAACTGCCGCGCCACGATGCCGAGGCGCTGCGAATAGAAATCGCGGAGATCGATGACGTCGATGGTCATGGGCGCAATCTACCACACCGTGTTTCATTGCGGCGCGCCGAAAATGGGCATTGCCGCGCAAGCGTTAACGCCATATTTCTGGGGAATTGGGGCATGACCCGGAAAAGTGGAAACCGGTTTTCCCTCGCGACAAACGCGGAACGCGTTTGCGCGGAGATCATGCTCAAACAAAGCGATGAGATCATGATGCGATTCCATCAAATCGCATCATGATCTCATGGGCTGAAAGCCTTAACCACGGAGCTATCATGGCCGCGGAAATTCGCACCTTCACCTGCCTCAGCGACAATTTCGGCTATTTGATCCACGATCCCGCGACCAAGGCCACCGCATCGATCGACGCGCCGGAAGCCGCCCCGATCATCAAGGCGCTGGAGCGCGAGGGCTGGACGCTGACGGATATTCTCGTCACCCACCACCATCACGACCATGTCGGCGGCGTCGCCGAACTGAAGCAGAAATATAATTGCCGGGTCGTTGCCCCCAACGACAAGTCCACCAAGATCGCCAATGTCGACCTGCGCACGGCCCATGGCGATGTGATCAAGGTGGGCAGCCTGCTGGCGCGGGTGCTGGAAACGCCCGGCCATACGCTCGATCATGTCTCCTACGTGTTCGACACCGAAAAGGCGGTGTTTGCCGCCGACACGCTGTTCTCGATCGGCTGCGGCCGGGTGTTCGAGGGCACCTATCCCATGATGTGGGATTCGCTGCTGAAGCTGCGCGCGCTGCCGGACGATTTCAAACTCTATTGCGGCCACGAGTATACGGCGTCGAACGTCAAGTTCGCGCTGTCAGTCGATACCGACAATCCCGCGCTGAAGGCGCGTGCGGAGGAAGTGACGCGGCTGCGTGCCGAGAACAAGCCGACAATCCCGGTGCTGCTGGGCGACGAGAAGAAAGCCAACGTCTTCCTGCGCGCCGACGAACCGTCGGTGGCGGCGAAGCTGCACATGAAGGGCGCCAGCGCTGACAAAGTGTTCGGTGAACTCCGCGAACGCAAGAACAAGTCCTGATGGCGCTGCCGAAAGAAGCCGCCGAGATCATCGCGCGGCTCGACCTGAAGCCGCATCCCGAAGGCGGGCATTATCGCGAGACGTTTCGCGATAAAAGCGTGGACGCCGATGGACGCTCGCGATCGACCGCGATCTATTTCCTGCTGGCGCGCGGCGAACGCTCGCACTGGCATCGCATCGACGCCGTGGAGACCTGGCATTATTACGCGGGCGCGGCGCTGACGCTGCAAATCGCTGATGAGAGCGGCGCAGCGCAGCGTCAAGCTCGGCGCCGGATCTCGCCGCCGGCGAAGCGCCGCAGGCGATCGTGCCGCCGCATGCCTGGCAGGCGGCCGAGAGCAACGGCGACTGGACGCTGGTCGGCTGCACGGTGGCGCCCGGGTTTGAGTTTGCAAAATTCGAGATGGCGCCGAAGGATTGGATGCCGATCTAGTCGTCATTCGTTCCCGCCGCGCTGAAAAATCGCGATCGGGAATCGGGTGGGTTCCGTGCATCCGCATCAATAGATTCCGCTCGTATCGAGAGGAGCGGAAAGATGCACGGCACTTTTGGAATTCCGAACATCCAGATCGAACCGGCTATCCTTTACTTCGGCACGCCGGTGGTCCTGATCGGCTCAAGCAACGAGGACGGCTCGTTCAATCTCGCGCCGATGTCGTCGGCGTGGTGGATTGGCTGGCGCTGCATGCTGGGGCTGGATCCTACTTCCAAGACCACGGCGAACATCATTCGCTCCGGCGAATGCGTGCTCAATCTGGCGTCGGCCGATCTGGTCGGTGCCGTCGACCGCCTAGCGCGGACCACCGGCTCCGCGCCGGTGCCGGCCGGAAAGATCAAGCGCGGCTACCGGCACGTGCACGAAAAATTCGACCTCAGCGGCCTGACGTCGCTGCCCGGCGAGACTGTCGCCGCGCCGCGGGCGCTGGAATGTCCGGTGCAAATGGAAGCAAAACTCGCTCACGTGCATAGGCTGGCGCAGGAGGAAAAAATCTGGCACGGCGCCGCCGCGATCGAGATGCGCATCACCCGCGTGCATGCGCATCCCGGCATCATGATGGAGGGCGAAGCGAACCGCATCGATCCCGACAAATGGCGGCCGCTGATCATGAGCTTTCAGCAGTTCTACGGCCTGACGCCCGAAAAGCTGCAGCGCTCCGAACTCGGACAGATTCCGGAAGCGATGTACAAGCCACCGGGCTGGAAGCCGGCAGCTTAAGACTTCCTCCGCACCATATCCTTCGCCGCGATCAGGCCGCCGCCGGCGATCAGGATCGCGGCGATGGCGATCGTCGCGGTCGGTTGGGCGAAGCCGGCGAGAATCAGAAATGCCGTCGACAGCAGCGGCGTCGCGTAGGACGCAGCGCCGAGCACGCGGATATCACCGCGTTTCATGCCGATGTCCCAGACGAAGAACGCGGCTCCCACCGGGCCGACGCCGAGCGCGATGATGGCAAGCCACTGCCCGATCGTCTCCGGCCACACCGTGGTCTCGACCATGCCATGGACGAGCGCGGCCAGCAGCGCGGTCGCAAGACAAAAGCCGGCCACCGCGTCGGTCGGCACCGCCTTGAGCTTGCGCGACATCACCGAATAGGCCGCCCACACGAAGGCGGCGACAAAGGCTGCGGCCAGTCCCGGCATCTGGCCCGGCGCAAAGCTCGCGCCATTGCCGGCGAACAGCAGCACCGTTCCGACGAGCCCGAGCAACGCACCGATGATGTGATGTGGCGCCAGCCGCTCGCCGGGCAGCAGCGAGGAGAACAGCACGATCAGGAGCGGCCAGAGGTAGTTCAGCAGGCCCGCTTCGGCCGGCGGCGCAAAGCGAAGCGCGAGGAAATACAGCGCGTGATAGCCGAACAGGCCGCCGACGCCGACGACCCAGGCGACCAGCGGCTGCTTCAATGCGCCGAAGGCGGAGGGCCGGAACAGGAAGCTCGCGAACGCCACCGCCGCGCCGATCGCAAACGTCATGGCGGCGAGCTGGAACGCGGGAATTTTCCCCGTGGCGACCGTCAGCACCGACAGCAGCGACCACATCAGGATCGCGGTAAGTCCGATGAGCGTAGCGGCACGGGGAGTCATGATTTCGTCATTGCGAGCGAAGCGAAGCAATCCATCCTTCTTACATAGCGGAATTGGATTGCTTCGTCGCTAGCGCTCGCTTGCGCAAGCGCCTGTCACAGGAAATGACGGAGAATGCGTCACACCATGTACTGCCCGCCGTTGATGGTCATCGTCGAGCCGGTGATGCCGCCGGCTTCGTCGGCGGAGAGGAACACCACGGCGCGGGCGATTTCCTCGGGCTCGCCGAGGCGGTTGACCGGGATCAGCGGCAGGATGCTCTTCTCCAGCACCTCCTTCGGCACCGCCTGCACCATTTCGGTGTTGATGTAGCCGGGGCAGATCGCGTTCACGGTGATGCCGCCCTTGGCGTTCTCCAGCGCGAGCGCCTTGGTGAAGCCGATGTCGCCGGCCTTGGCCGCCGAATAATTGACCTGGCCGAACTGGCCCTTCTGGCCGTTGATCGAGGAGATGTTGATGACGCGGCCGAATTTGCGGGCGCGCATGCCTTCGATCACCTGGCGCGTCATGTTGAACAGCGAGCCGAGATTGGTGTTGATGACCGCGTTCCACTGATCGAGCGTCATTTTGTGGAAGGCGCCGTCCTTGGTGATGCCGGCATTGTTGATCAGCACGTCGACCGGACCGAGGTCGGCTTCGACCTGCTTGACGCCGGCCGCACAGGCGTCGAACGAGCTGACGTCCCATTTGTAGACGGGGATGCCCGTCTCCGATTTGAATTTCTCGGCGGCCGCGTCGTTGCCGGCGTAGCTCGCCGCGACCTTGTAGCCCGCAGCCTTCAGCGCCTTGCTGATCGCCGCGCCAATGCCCCTCGTACCCCCCGTTACCAATGCAACACGTGCCATGTCGTAATCCTCCTTGGTGGTCTTCTTTATAAGCCGGAATTGTCCCGGTCTTTTGACGAAGCTCAGCCTTGGGTTTGAAGCGTTGTTGAAAACGCTTGCGGAGATGAAAATGCCCGGCGCGAGACCGGGCATTTCATCCTTACCAATTCGAGCCGCGGTTGCGAGATGATCTTTTCATCATTCAACCAGTCACTCTGCCTTTAGTTCAGTCGCGCGCAATGCACATCGCGATGCCCATGCCGCCGCCGATGCACAGCGTGGCGAGGCCCTTCTTGGCATCGCGCTTCTGCATTTCATGCAGCAGCGTCACCAGCACGCGCGCGCCGGAGGCGCCGACCGGATGGCCGATCGCGATCGCGCCGCCGTTGACGTTGACCTTGGAGGTATCCCAGCCGAGATCCTTGTTGACGGCACAGGCCTGCGCCGCGAACGCCTCGTTGGCCTCGATCAGGTCGAGATCGGCGATGTTCCAGCCGGCCTTCTTCAGCGCGGCGCGCGAAGCCGGAATCGGTCCGGTGCCCATGATCTTGGGATCGACGCCGGCCTGGCCCCACGACACGATGCGGCCGAGGACCTTCTTGCCTTCCTTGGCGGCCTGCTTGGCGGTCATCAGCACCACCACGCCGGCGCCGTCATTGATACCGGACGCGCTGCCGGCGGTGACGGTGCCGTCCTTCTCAAAGGCGGGCTTCAGCTTGGCCATCGCGTCGATGGTCGCGCCGTGACGCGGATACTCATCGGTATCCACGATGATGTCGCCCTTGCGGGACTTGATGGTGACGGGGACGATCTCGTCCTTGAACTTGCCGGCCTTCTGCGCGGCCTCGGCCTTGTTCTGCGAGTGAACCGCGAACTCGTCCTGCTGCGCGCGGGTGATCTGATACTGCCGCGCAACGTTCTCGGCGGTGTTGCCCATGTGGTAGCCGTTGAAGGCGTCCCACAGGCCGTCCTTGATCATGGTGTCGACCAGCTCGAGGCCGCCCATCTTGACGCCGCCGCGCAGATACTGCGCGTGCGGGGCCATGCTCATGGATTCCTGGCCGCCGGCGACCACGATTTCGGAATCGCCGTTGAGCAGCGCCTGATAGCCCAGCGCCACTGTGCGCAGGCCGCTGCCGCAGAGCTGGTTGACGCCCCAGGCCGGGCTCTCCACCGGAATACCGGCGGCGATCGAGGCCTGGCGGGCCGGGTTCTGGCCCTGCGCCGCGGTCAGGATCTGGCCCATGATGACTTCGGAGACGCGGCCCGGCTCGATGCCGGCCCGCTCCAGCGCGGCCTTGATGGCGATGGCGCCGAGGTCATGCGCCGGGGTGGTGGCGAACGCGCCGTTGAAGCTGCCGACCGGGGTGCGGGCGGCGCTGACGATGACGACATCGTCTGACATGGACATCTCCTTATTGGGGTTTCTTGGGCTTGAGGTTTCTTCGACGGCGGGCGGCCGGATGGCGTGCCTGTCTCTCACCTCATCCTCTTAACCTCGTTGATCCATGTCAATCGGCCAGAGGCCAAAATCCTGCCGCGGCGCATTCAAATTGATCCCGGTGAGGGTTTCCATAGCAGCGTCCATGCCTTGGAATTAACCGTGCCGCACAAAACGGTAGCCGAACCGCATTGAAAATGCTTACTTTGCTGCGTTGCGTTGCTCGTCTGCCCGTCGGCGATGCCGTCGGGTTCCCCGCTCTCGGTGTCGATGTGTGAGCTTATGGCAAAGTCAGATCAACCTACGACCATCAAGAAATACGCCAACCGGCGGCTCTATAATACCGGCACCAGCACCTATGTGACGCTCGAGGATCTCGCGGCGATGGTGAAGGATGGCGAGGATTTTCTCGTCTATGACGCCAAGACCGGTGACGACATCACCCGCTCGGTGCTGGCGCAGATCATCTTCGAGCAGGAAAACAAGGCTGGCCAAAATCTGTTGCCGACCACTTTCCTGCGGCAGTTGATCCGGTTCTACGGCGACAGCATGCAGATGGTGGTGCCGAAATATCTGGAGCAGTCGATCGACACGCTGACGCGCGAACAGGAAAAATTCCGCAAGCAGCTCACCAACACCTTCAGCGGAACGCCGTTCGCGCCGCTCGAGGAACATGTCCGCCGCAACATGGAATTGTTTCAGCAGACGTTCTCGATGTTCAAGCCGTTCGTGCCGCCGCGCCCCGGATCGACATCGACCGAGCCGGAGAAGGCGCCGGAGCCTGTGCCCGACGAAGACAATATCGACGACCTTCGCCGCCAGATGAAGGACATGCAGGACCGCCTCGAGCGCATGTCGAAAGAGCCGAAGAAGGAAGAGTAATCTTCTCTGCTGAAACTACTCAGGGCTCGTAGCCCGGATGAAGCGAAGCGAAATCCGGGACAGTCTATCAACCGGCTTGAGTTTTCCCGGATTGCGCTTCGCTTCATCCGGGCTACGCGTGACTAACCCGCCGCCGGCAGCACCGCATCACCCGCCACAGCCCACGGCCGTTCCGGCGAGGCCAGCCCGATCAGGCGGCCCTGGATGTAATCGCAGCCCCATTCGCGCAGCATCACGGCGGCTTCCTCGTCCTGCACCCATTCCGCCACCGTCTTGATCTGCAGGCGGTTCGCCAGATCGATCAGCGTATGCACGAACGCGCGATCGTCCGCGGAGCGCGCGATGTTCTGCACGAAAGCGCCGTCGATCTTCACGATATCGACGCCGAGCTTGCGCAAATTCCGGAATGACGTGTAGCCGGCGCCGAAATCGTCGATCGCGATCTGGCTGCCGAAGTTCTTCAAGCGGGTCACGAAACCGCAGACATCGTCGATATCCTGGATCGCGACCGTTTCGGTGATTTCGACGATCAGCCGCTCGCCGGCGCCGGGATGCGCCCGCATCAGCGATTCGATCGAAGTCCACCAGTCCGGGTCCATGGTGGTGTCGGGCGAGATGTTGAGGCTGAGCCGCACGTTCGGCGACGCCGCAAGTTCGGCGACCGCGAGTTCGAGCACCCGGTGGTCGACCAGCCGGATCAGCCCCAACCGCTCGGCGACCGGAACGATATCGGGCGCCAGCAGCGCCTGTCCGTCCGCCAGCTCCATCCGCACCAGGCACTCATAGAACGCCGGCTGCCGCGAGCGCGCTTCGACCACCGGCTCGAACGCCGTGACAATGCGGCGCTCGTTGAGCGCGGTGACGATCTCGTCGGTGACGCGGATGTTGACGCGGCGCTGGGCGTCGCGTTCGACATTCGGACGCCACAGCGAGAACGATCCGGCGCGGCGGCGCTTCGCGCCGTCGAGCGTTTCCTGGACGCGGTTGATGGCCTCATCGGTATTGCGGGCGTAGCGCGGAATGCTGATCGCGCCGATCGAGGCCGTCACCGAGACGGGGCCGGATTTGGTCGGGATCACCTCGTCGCGGATTCCTGCCAGGAAGCGTTCGGCCGCGGTATTCGTGTCGTCGACCGTGCAGTTCCTCAAGACCAGCCCGAACTTGTTGCCGGAGAACCGGCCGAGCACGTCGCCGCCGCGCAGCTTGGCGCGGATGCGTTTTCCGACTTCGGCGATCACGGCGTCCGCAACGTCGAAGCCGAAGGCGTCGTTGACGCGCGCCAGATGATCGATGCCGATCAGCATGAAGGCGGAGGACGATCGGAAACGCATGGTTTCTTCGATCGTTTCCGCCAGCGAGGCGACGAGGTGCGTGCGATTGAGTTCACCGGTCAGCGGATCGTGCCGCGAAAGCCGCATGAGCTGTTCGTCGCGGGCATGGCGCTCGTTGTTGACGCGGACGATGCCTTGCGCGCGCACCGGCTTGCCGTCGGGCCCTGCAAACCAGCAACCGGTCTCCTCGATCCAGATCATGGGCGCCGAGGCCGCGGCGCGAACGCCATATTCGATCCGGTAGGCGACGCCTTCGCCGCCCCGCGCCGGCGCCGATTGAGCGAGCGCCTCGTTGCGGATCGAACGGGAGGGCTCGATCAGCCTGGCGAAGGCGGAGCCGCTCGCCAGCGCCTCCGCCGGAATATCGGTGAATACCGCGCCGGCATTGTCGCTCCAGGCGATGGTGTCCGCTATCAGGTCCCAGATGAAGGTCGCCTGACCTAGCAAGGCAAGGATGCTGGAGGCTTGCGGGACAGGGGGCATCGGAACGCCTCGATTCGGGACACCGTGGGGTGATTCCCTCAAGCCTTAAGGATAGTGGCTCTTTCGAACGGCAGGCTAGGTGAAGTTCATAAATAATCCGGAAACCATGTTTCACAGACTTCCCGGGCCCGGCGGGAACAGATCGGGAGGAAGCGGCATAGGGCTTGCGAGGAGAGATCGCAGTAGGGGCGTAACGTCCCAAAACGTGACAGTTTAGCCGGTTGCGGTGTGCGATGCTTGATATCGATCGATCAGACGAAATCTTGGACGGCGAGTTCGTCAACCTCGACGAGCCGGCCCACGCCGAGCTCGTGCCGGTGACCCAGTCCGTGCCCTGGTCGCCGAGACGGGCGCCGCGGCCCGATCCAACCTTCGTCGCGCAGCTGATCGCGACTGCCGACCAGGCGCCGCAAACCCGGAGCCTGAGGCGGGCTTCGCTGGCGGATGCGCAGACGGCCTATGGCGCCAGCCAGCTCCAACGTGGCCACACCGGCTTCCGGACCCGGCAAATCATCTAGAGTTTCGGTTCTGATTGGATCAGAACCGAAGCTCCAGATTTTTGTTTTGACGCGTTTTCTTAGCGCGAACCGGTACCCACCCACGGATCAAGTCCGAGGGCATGCTTCGCTCGAAAACGCTATGGATCAGCGCTGAGGCGTGTCCGGCTTGTCCGGTGGCGGCTGCGGGCCGCTGCCCGGCTGTATTCCCGGCGACGGGATCTCCGGTGACGAGGCTTCAGGGGAAGGCGTTTTCGGCGCGGCGGCCGGCGAGGCAACCTCAGGCACGACCGGGGCCGCCTCGGGCGCGACGGCGGGCTGCACCGGTTTCGGTTCGGGATGATCCTGCAGCACGGATTCGGCGACAGCGGCTGCCGCCGGTACCGATGGCGCGGCAGGCGGAGGTGGCGTTGCCGGCGCAGGGGCAGGCGCAGGTTGGGGCTCGGCCGGCGGAGCCTCGGCTTTTTCGGGCGCGGCAGCCTTTGGTGGAGGCGCAGGCGCCGCCGCTACCGCGACGGCACGGCGCCGCGTTCGCAAGGCAAGGCCGGAGAGGAAATCCACCAGCGACAGTGCCGTCAGCAGGAAATAGGTCGAGGTGCCGAACTTCGGCCACAGCACGAATTCGGCCGCCGCCGCGCCGAACACGATCAGCGACAGCAGATGGTCGGTCAGATATTTCGCGCCCGGGCGCGCGCCCTTGATGACTTCGGCGAGCAGCAGCAGGATGGCGAGCGTGAGCAGCACGTCGCTCAGCGTCACCGTCCATTCTGCACCTGACATCAACGTCAGCGTCACCAGCGGATCGGTGAACGATACGCTGGGCATCAGGAAGACGATGATGTTGTAGATCGCGAGCGGAATCAGAAGCAGCGGAAAACCGACCATGGGTATCGCGCCTTCCTAGGATAACCGGAATGTCCCCCGGGCGAAGCATCGCTTCACCCTGTGGAACCGTTGGCCCACTCGTTGGCCAAATTCGGGCAGACGCCGCAAGAAGCGGCGCCTTATCCCCGAATCCGATCAGGATTCCTTCTTTTTCAGCACCTGCCGGCCCTTGTACATGCCGGTCTTGAGGTCGAGGTGGTGCGGACGGCGCAGTTCGCCGGAATCCTTGTCCTCGGCATAGGTCGGCTTCTTCAACGCGTCCGCCGAGCGGCGCATGCCACGCCGCGAGGGCGATGTTTTTCTTCTGGGAACGGCCATAACGGTCCTCTAGGGGTGTTGTCGGAGGCATCGTCCGAAGCCGGACGGCCCAGCGCTGCGCGCACGGGCTGTGATGCCGATAAGGCCGCGCTTATAGATGATGGGATGGCGTAAAGCTAGGCCAGCTTGCGGTTAAAGCGGCCGAAAATTGGCTCAAAAAGCACGATTTTCGCTCCAGCATCGGGGCACCGCGTTGGCCCGCGCCATATAGGTTCCCGCCAGACGGCGTACCCCGGGGCCGGGATTGCGGGCGCTGCGCCTGACGGGATTGGGCAGGATCGCCGCCAGCAAGGCCGCCTCGCGGGCCGAAAGCGCCGCGGCCGGGCGGCCGAACGCGTACATCGACCCGGCCTCTGCCCCGAACTGCCCGGACGGGCCGAGTTCGGCGATGTTGAGGTAGATTTCCAGGATCCGCTGCTTGGGCAGCACCAGATCGATCCACATCGCAAGCGGCAGTTCCAGGCCTTTGCGGATCACGCTGCGGCCCGGCCACAGGAACAGGTTCTTGGCCACCTGCTGGGTGATGGTCGAACCGCCGCGGGCGGGCTCGCCATCCTCGGCATCGTCGATCGCATCCTGCAACGCGTCCCAATCGACCCCGCGATGGCTGCAGAATTTGGCGTCTTCGGAGCCCACCACCGAGCGCGGCAGCGAGGGCGAAATCGCGTTGAAATCGACCCATTGGCGGGACACCGGCGCGCCCGTGAGCCAGCGCCAGGCCATCAGCGCCGAGACCGGATGGCCGGTTCGGTAGAACGGCGTCACCAGATAAGGCAGCAACAGCACCGCAAGCAGGATCAGCAGCAAAATTCGGACAATGCGCAAATTGGATGCTTCCGGTTCAGCCCAGGCCGGCCCGGGGCCGATGAATTGGCCCCACCCACGTGACATCTCCATGATATTTCGTGCGTTTTCCAGCGCTTTTGTGACCGGCGTCATGGAATTGACGAAGCCGTTGCCATCAACGATTGTCCGGCCAAATTGATCTGGAGCTATTCTTAATGACGACCGCCACTGCCGATTTTGCCAAACGACTGGACCAGACCGCTGAAGACACCGAAGCCCTGCTGGCGAAGCTGTTGTCCGATACGCTGTTGCCCGACGAGATCGTCCGGCCGAAGCGGCTGATGGACGCGATGCGCTATTCCAGCCTCGGCGGCGGAAAGCGGCTGCGGCCCTTTCTGGTGGTCGAAAGTTCGGCCGTGTTCGGGGTTCCGCGCGAAGCTGCCCTTTTGGTCGGCGCCGCGCTGGAATGCATCCATTGCTATTCGCTGATCCATGACGATTTGCCGGCGATGGACAACAGCGACCTGCGCCGCGGCCGGCCCACGCTGCACAAGAAGACCGACGACGCCACCGCGATCCTCGCCGGCGACGGGCTGTTGACGCTGGCGTTCGACATCGTCACCCGCGACGAGATCCACAAGGACGCCACGGTGCGCCTGCTGCTGACGCGTGCGCTGGCGCGCGCCTCCGGCATCGGCGGCATGGTCGGCGGCCAGATCCTGGACCTCGCCGGCGAAGGCCGGTTCGGCGACCGCGAACCGGTCGACGTGGCGCGGCTGCAGCAGATGAAGACCGGCGCGCTGTTGCGCTATGGCTGCATCGCCGGCGCGATCCTCGGCCAGTCCACGCCGAGCAGGAATATCAGGCGCTCGACGATTACGGCCGCGCGCTCGGCGAGGCGTTCCAGATCGCCGACGACCTGCTCGACGTCGAGGGCGACGCCGCGGCGCTCGGCAAGCCGGCCGGCGCCGATGCCGCGCTCGGCAAGACCACCTTCGTCACCCAGCTTGGCATCGACGGCGCCAAGCAGCGCGTGCGCGATCTGCTGGCGCGGGCCGATTCCGCACTGTCGATCTTCGGGGCGAAGGGCGACGTATTGCGGGCCGCCGCGCGGTTCGTCGCGGAGCGCAAGAACTAGCGCGCATTAAGGGCAGCGGATGAGCAAGGAATTCGAAGAGCACCTTGTTCGGTTCCGCAACCTGCCGCTGCCGGTCCGCGTGGTCTACGGGAGGCCGCGCACCTTCATCGCGCTCGCGGTCGGCGTCATCGCGTTCCTGCTGCTGCCCGGCACGATACGGCTGCCGACGCGCTTTGTCGTCGGCTGGGACGTGTTTACCGTCCTGTATCTCGTGCTCGCCTACATCATGATGCTGCGCTGTGACGTCGGCCATATAAGGCGCAGCGCGGTGTTGCAGGACGACGGGCGTTTCCTGCTGCTGCTGTTGACCGCGCTCGGCGCCTTCGCGAGCCTCGCCGCCATCGTGCTCGAGCTCGGCGCCTCGAAGGGCAACCCGGCCGGGCTGATCCTGGCCACGGTGACGATCGTGCTGTCATGGGCGACCGTTCACACCGCCTTCGCGCTGCACTACGCGCACGAATTCTACCGCGGCAGCAAGCCCGGCGGCCTGCAGTTTCCGAGCGGCGACGCGCATGCCGAGGCTGATTACTGGGACTTCGTCTATTTCTCGTTCGTGATCGGCATGACCGCGCAGGTTTCCGACGTCGGCATCACCGACAAGGTCATCCGCCGCACCGCGACCGTGCACGGCATCATCTCGTTCGTGTTCAACACCGCGCTGATCGCGTTGATGGTCAATATCGCGGGAAGCGCGATCTGATCACCTGCCGTCCCGGCCTTGAACCGGGCCCCGCCGTCAGGACAGAGATGCGGTGCAGATACCCTTCGGCGGGACACCGCAGGGGCCCGGACACAAAATTGCGAAAACAACCCCATGCAAAGTAGAATGGGCCCCGGCTCACAAGCACTCACACCGCTTACGTCCGGGGCACCAGATGGTCCGTCGTCACGGCCTCGACTGCCTGATGCTAGGGGCACACGCCCGACATGATGGCGCCGTAGGAGTGACAACCCACCTGACGTTCCTGGCCGGTAAGCGGCCGGCCTGTAGACGACATCCCTGCACCACCAGGTGTTTGAGAGCGCGTGATATAAACTCTCTTTGTGGATTCCGGAACTCGCCTTGCTTCGGGAACGCGCCGTGATTCCGGCCTGTCGCGCGTTGCCACCGGCTTCTTGGCGCGACGCTTCTCGCATTCATTGTCGTCGTTGAGGAACGAGCCTTCGGCGCAGGTGATTTTGGTGCAGCGGTCGCCATCGGCCTGGAAGCCGTGTTCGCAGACCAGCGGGCACACCCGCGACGACTTCAGCTTGATCGTATCGAGCGTATCGACGCTGGCGACCTTGGTGTCGAGCCTGGTTCCGGCGTAGCGGTTGAACTGCGTCAGCGACCGCTGCGAGGCGTTGTTCCAGTTGCCATCGGCGTTGCCGGTCAGGCAGCCGACGCGGCGCAGTTCAGCCTGCACCGACTTGGTGACGTCGGCTTGCGGCGGTCCCGCGGCGAGGGCGGCAACGTTCACGGCCTTGTCCTTGTGCGGCCGATGCCGGAGCCGGCGCCTTGTCGGCGGCGGCGCTTTCGGCGGCGACGCGCTTCTGTTCGGCCGCAGCCGCCTGATCCTGCGCCATCTGCTTGGCCTTTTCAGCCGCGACGCGCGCCTGCTCGGCGGCTTTGGCTTCCGCGTCGGCCTTTGCCTGTTGCGACTTCTGGGCGCCCTCGGCGGCGAGCCGTGACCGCTCCTGCTCGGCCTGCCGCGCTTTTTCGGTCGCCGCGACGCGGGTTTCCTCGGCGGCGATCTTGTCGAGCTGAAGCTTGGCAAGGCTGGCGTAGAAGCCATCGGGATATTGCGCGAGGAAGGCGTTGAGCGCGCTCTTGTTGCCGATCTGCAGCGCGAGTTCGTAATCGCGGCGGGCTTCGGCCTGCGCGCTCGGAGCAGGTGTCGCAGGGGCGGCCGCCGCGGGCGCCGGGCGGGCCGGCACCAACGGCACGTCTTCGCCGCCGAGCGAACCATACACAAAGGGTTCCTGCTTGTTGCCCGTGGTCTTGAGCACCTCGTCGCGGACAAAGCCGAACGCGCGGCGCACGTCGAGCCCGGGCTTGGTCAAATGGTGCGACAGCGCCGCCGTGAACGGGCTGTTCTTGCCGTCGCCATCGGCCGCGGTGGAACCGGCCTTGGCCGAATAGGCGATCAGGACGTTCGGGCTGGTCGGCTCGACCTTGGCGAGACCCTGCCCGATCGCCCGCGAAGCCACGGTCCGCTTCATGGACCTGGAAAACGGATTGTCGCGGCAGGCGTCGAGAATCACAAGCCGCAGCTTCTTGGCCGGCTCGATAGCGACCAGGACGCGGTCGAGCGACAGAGCTTCGTCATAGACGTCGGTGTCGCGTTCCAGCCGCGCATCGACCGGAATCAGGTAGTTTCCGCCGTCCACCTCGATGCCGTGGCCGGCATAATAGACGACTGCGATATCGGCATCGCGAGAGCGGTCGGCAAAATCGCGCAGTGCGCGCCGGGTGTCGGCGGCGGAGAGATCGCGGCGGGAATCGACGACATCGAAGCCCGCCTCTTTCAACGTCGACGCGATCCTGGCGCTGTCGTTAACGGGATTGGCCAGCGGTGCGACATTCCGGTAGGCGGAATTGCCCAGCACCAGCGCCACGCGCTTTTCGGCAAACGCCGGCTCGCTCACCAGCAGGAAGGTGGCGGCTGCAAGTGCCCATCGGCACAATTTTAGCGATCCAGACATCATCATGACTCCTCCGGAGCCTTGTACTTTTTACCACACCGGCCTGCGTACCAGAAGCCACAGCCCGGCTTTGTGAGTTAAGTCACGAACCACGGCAACGTGAATCGCGCCCCTCTTACCCTTAGTCGGGCCAGCGCCCCGTCGGTTCGGCCATGGCCGATCACCTTATTCCGCCGGGTTCCCGTCCAGATATAAACCTCCGGTGACGAGCATGTATTCCCGGAGCAGCCGCTCAACGCGGCACGATATGCTCCCGGTATTGCGGCAGGTCGTCCGTGATCGCGAACCACGATGCCTTGGAGCCGACAAAGATGTGAGCGGTCGGGCGGATCGAGGGATCGTCGACCAGCGTGCCCATGGCGACATGGACGAAAGCGCCTTCACGCACCACCGAATAGAGCAACGAGCCGCATTTCCCGCAATGCGCGTCGTGGCCGGCCTCGTCGCCATAGATCATGAGATCGTCCTCGCCCTTGGTGACGCTGAATTTCTCGCGCGCGATGCCGGCGAACGGCTTGAACGCCGCACCGGTGGTGCGCCGGCAATTCGAGCAATGGCAATTCAAGGCGTAGCCGAATTCGTCAGCCACGGCGTAGCCGACCGCGCGGCAAAAGCATTCTCCGGCAAGAATGCGAGCATTCGATTTTGCTGAACCCGCCACCTGCAACTCCTCGCAACCGTGATGAAGTCAGCCTAGCGCAATGAAGCGGTTCGTGGCTTAATTCAGTTCGAACAAATTTCTTTTCGCCGGGAGGAACTGCCGTGAGTCACGACCGATCTACCGTGGAAGCCGTGGTCAAGAATTATTTCGATGGCCTGTATGAAGGCGATGCCGACAAGCTCGGCGCGATATTCGACCCCACCGCCGATCTGCGCTGGCTGGAGAAGGGCGAGTTGCAGGTGCTGACCGTACCGGACTGGCTCGATCGCGTGCGCAAGCGCCCCTCCGCCAAGGCCGAAGGCAAGCCGCGCGAGGATTTCATCGTCACGATCGACCGCTCCGATGATCAGACCGCCTTCATCAAGGTGCGCTGCCAGTTGCCGCCGCGCTATTTCACCGATTATCTGGTGGCGATGAAACTGCGCGACGGCTGGAAGATCGTCTCGAAATCCTACCGCTACGATCTGCGCGAGTAATCCACTCAGGCTTGCACGCCTGCCGGCGCGGCCTCCGTGCCGCCGCTGCGGCGGCCAAGGTTGCCGCGGATCACACGCATCACGACGGCCGGTTGCAGCAGCCGTGTCGGCGGCGCCTCCAGATTGGCGACCTCGAGAAAGGCGGTCGCCAGCTTTGCGTCGTGACGCGCGGCCAAGTGCAGCTTGCCGATATACCAGTTGATGAAGCGTACCTTCGCCGGGCGCGGTCCCTCGACCTTCGGATGCCGCAAATCATTGCCGACGGCGATGTCCCAGGGCGTATCGATCACATCAGCGGCGCCAGCGAAGAAGCGCCGCGCCAGATCGGCCGCGCCGGCATCGAGGCATTCGCGCAACAGCATCGCTTCCTGCGCCGCCACCGTCATGCCCTGGCCGTAGACCGGATTGAAGCTGCACAAGGCGTCGCCGAGCACCAGATAGCCTTTTGGAAATTCCGCCAGCCGCTCGTAGCGCCGCCTCAAGTTGGCCGGATAGCGATAGCGGACGAAATCGCCGAGCGGCTCGGCATGGGCAACGATGTCGTAGATGTCAGATGTCGGCAATGAGCCGGCATAGGCGGCGAACAACTGGTCGTCGTCGGGGGCATGGTCGCCGAAATAGCCGCCGATCGAGACGATCCAGCGGTCCTCGGCCTGGTACAGCACCACGCCGTTGCGCCAGTTCGGCCCGCTGCCGGCAATCACGACCGCGAGCTTGCCGTCGAGATCGGTTGGGCGGCGGCGATAGTGGCGCGTGGTGTAGCCGATCCCGATCTCGATCCGCTCCTCTTCCGGCTTGGCGAAACCAAGACTCTCGAGCCAGGCCGGGCTCGACGAGCCGCGGCCGGACGCATCGACCACGAGATCGGCCGTGATGCGGTGCTCGTCGCCGTTACCGATCCTGACGCGCACGCCCTTGATCGCCGCCCTGCTATCGTCGGCGATCAACTCCTGCACGGCGCAATTCTCGATCACGCGCACATTCGACAGGGCCATCAGGCGGCGGCGCACATGGCCTTCCAGCACCGGACGGGGGGCCAGCAACCCGACCAGATTGCTCGGAGCCGATTTGATCGTGACGCCATGGCCGATCCAGTTGACGTCGCCGGCAATGTCGCCCCTGACACCGCCGCTGGCGACGACCTCGTTGGTCCAGCCCGGGAAGAAATTCTCGATCACGTTGCGGCCGCGCGCCAGCAGGCCATGCGCATGGCGGCCCTGCGGCACGCCCTTGCGCGGAATATCCGACTGCGGAAACGCATCGCGCTCCAGCACGGTGACGACGGCGTAGAAATCCGACAGCGCGCGAGCGGCCAGGAGGCCGCCCATGCTGGCGCCGATCACAATGGCATGCTGACCAATATGTTTCATCGCAATACTCCCGACCCGCTTCGCCTGCAGCCCGCAGGGTCTTCGCTGGTACGGGGGAGTGATCGGGCGGGTTCTGATGCGCGAGGTCACAAATTTGTCAGGGATGGCCTGAAACCCCTTCGCACTTCCTCCGTGAGCGCACGCGCGTTGCGCATTGACCTCGCGGTTTTTCCCTGCGAATGGGGGCCATCATGGAAGCCAACTTTCAGATCTTTTTGATCCTGCTCGCGGTGCTGGCCGGCACCACGCTGCTGGCGCGGCGAATCAATATCGCGCCGGCCATCCTGCTGATGCTCACCGGCATTGCCCTCGCCTTCGTGCCGGGCATGCCGGCGGTGGAATTGCCGCCCGAACTGGTGCTGCTGGTGGTGTTGCCGCCGCTGATCTATTCGGCGAGCGTCGCCATGAGCTGGCGCGAATTCAAATCCAACCTCCGCCCGATCATCCTGCTGTCGGTCGGCTGCGTGATCTTCACCGCCTTTGCGGTTGCCGCCGCGACGCATTACCTGATCGGCCTGCCCTGGGGCGTCGGCTTCCTGCTGGGGGCGATCGTCGCGCCGCCGGACGTGGTGGCGCCGCTGGCGATTGCCCGAAAACTGGGCATGCCGCGCCGCATCCTCGTGGTGCTCGAGGGCGAAGGGCTTGCCAACGACGCCACCGCGTTGATCCTCTACCGGTTTGCGGTCGCGGCAATTTCGACCGGACTGTTCTCGTTGCCGAAGGCGACCGGCACCTTCGCTGTCATTGTCGTCAGCGAGCTCCTGTTCGGCGCGGCGATCGGCTGGCTCTCCCTGCGCGCACGGCACCGCGCGCGGGATCCGCAGATCGAGATCACGCTGTCGCTGATCACCCCCTACCTCGCCTTCTGGATCCCCCACCATCTCGGCGGCTCCGGCGTGATCGCGACCGTCGCCTGCGGACTCTACATCAGTTGGAACGGGCCGCTTTTGATCTCTTCGGCGACGCGCCTGCAGGGCATCTTCTTCTGGGACCTCGTGATCTTTCTGGTCGAGGGCCTGTTGTTCCTGCTGACGGGATTCCAGATGCGCCTGCTGTTCGAGAAATCCAAGGCGTTTCCGCTTGAGGAGATCCTGTTCGCCACCGCGCTGGTCGCCGTCATCATCATCGTCGCGCGCTTTGCCTGGGTTTACCCTGCAACCTATCTGCCGCGCCTGATCAGCAAGCAAATCCGCGAACGGGATCCCGCTCCGTCCTGGCAAACAACGTTCGTCGTTGCCTTCACCGGGCGTGCGCGGCGCGGTGTCGCTCGCAGCAGCGCTGGCGTTGCCGTTGGCGCTGCCGAGCGGTGAAGGCTTTCCCCACCGCGACATGATCCTGTTCGTCGCCTTCGGCGTCATCTTCATCACGCTGGTCGGACTTGGGTCGGGTTTGCCGGTCGTGGTGCGATGGCTGGGGGTCACCAAGGACGGCCGCAAGGAGCATGTCGCGGAGCACGAAGCGGAGATCGCGGCGCGGCGCGAGGCGCTGGACGCGGCGCTGAAATCGCTGGATGCCATCACCGACGACCGCGAACTTTCCGACGAAGTCGTCAAACTGCTGCGCGCCCGGCACGAGGTCCGCAGCAACCAGCTCCCTGACGTGCTCGATCCCGACGCCCACGATGTCTCGGCGGCCGGTACTGCGCTAACGCGCGAGTTGATCGCAGCCGAACGGAAATTCATCCACGTCATGCTGCGCGACGGCAAGATCACCGACGAAACCAGGCGGCGGATCGAACGCGACCTCGATCTGGAGGAAGCGAGCTTGAGCAATCGGGAGTATCGGAAGATACCGTTGTAGAAGTCGTCATTGCGAGCGAAGCGAAGCAATCCACCTCTCCGCTTGCCGCGCTATGGATTGCTTCGCTTCGCTCGCAATGACGAGGGGATGGAATTAGGTTCTCGGTCGACATGCCCCGCCGGCCGGCAGATCCCTACTCCGCCGCCGCGTTCCGCCCCTGCCCCACATAGCCCGCCGCGTCGCCGAACCGCTCGATCATGACCGCGGCAAGATCCTTGGCCTTGCTGGTGACGCAGGCGCCGGATCGCACGGCGTAGCGGTCCTGATGCTTGAGATGCGGCGGCGCTTCACCCTTCTGCAGCGCGCGGGCGGCATCCATCACCAGTTTCCGGAAATGCATGATGCCGAGATCGGTCGGGCCGAGATGTTCGCGGGTACGGTCGGCGATCGGGCCCTGGCTGTCCTGCACGGCGGCGTCCTGTTCGGACACGCCCTTGATGCCGGTGTAGCTGTTGGTCTTCTGCAGCTTGCGATCGATCAGATAGTCGTTCGACTTGTTGCGCAGCGGAATGTAATTCTCGTCGACCTCCGACATCACGCCGTTGCCGCGGTCATAACCATCGCGCTCGGCCTGCGTCAGCGGGCGCTCCGGATTCCAGGCATAGGTGAAGATCCAGCAGCTGGTATCGTTCACCGGAATGAAGCTCTGGCCGAAAATATTCTCGCCCGGCATCGAACTCGGCGCATAGGCGTGAACCGGCATCAGGAACTGGGCGATGCGCCAGTAAATGTTGTCGGTTCCGGTGAGCCGTCCGCCGGCGACCGTGAGGCCGGCCTCGTGCGGATTGATCTTGATCACGGGGCGCGGGTCTTCGGCGATCCATCGCATGTGGTCGGTCGCGACCCGTACAAGCGGATTCACAAAGTGCTTCTTGATGTCGAGGATCTCGTTCTCTTCCTTTTCGAAGGAGAGATGCGCGAAGGTGAAATGCGCGGTGTCGATCGAGCCTTCCAGCGCCTGCACCCAGTTGCAGTCCTGCCATTTCTTCGAGACGTAACGGTGCGAGGGAGGCACCAGCGCCATCTCCAGCGCGGGCAATTCGGGCACCTGCTCCGCCGGACCCATATAGGCCCAGATCATGTCGCCCCATTCGCGCACCGGATAGGACTTGATGCGGATCAGGTCTTTGGCGTTGAGGTCGGGATAGGAGGTCGGCATGTCGACGCAGCGGCCGTCGGTATCGAACTTCCAGCCGTGATAGACGCAGCGGATGCCGCATTCCTCGTTGCGCCCAAGCCAGAGATTGGCGCCGCGGTGCGGGCAATATTGATCGATGACGCCGACGACGCCGCGGCTGTCGCGGAAGGCGAGCAGTTCCTCGCCCATGACGACGATCTTCTTCGGCGTGCCGTCGGGCTCGGGCAATTCTTCGGAAAGCAGCACGGGAATCCAGAAGCGGCGGAGCAACTCGCCCATGCCGGTGCCGGCACCACTCTCGGTGAGGAATTTGTTGTCTTCTGCGCGGAGCATGGGCGACCTCCGAATGTTTATTGCTTTTGGCTGAGCTTGGCGCAGCTCAAGCGAGGCGTCAACGCGAATGCGTCATAGCTGCATGGCAATATCGTAGGGCGGATTAGCGTAGCGTAATCCGCCGCCTTTGCGATGATTGGCGGATTACGCTTCGCTAATCCGCCCTACGAAATTACACCGGCCGCTCGCCCTTCACCGTCACCCGCGTGCCGGACCTTGTGTGCGGCCAGTAGTCCCACATCGCGCGGTGCTGGGCGCAGCGATTGTCCCAGAAGGCGATGGCGTTTTCCGTCCAGCGGAAGCGGCACTGGAACAGCGGATTTTCCGCGTGCTGGTAGAGATAGGCCAGCATGGCGTCGCTCTCGTCGCGGGGGATGCCGACGATGTAGCGGGTGAAGCCGCGGTTGACGTAGAGCGCCTTGTTGCCCGTCACCGGATGGGTGCGCACCACCGGATGCTCGGCGCGCGGATATTCGCGTCTGTCGGCGACGCCGTAATTGGCGTAGAGCCCGCGATAGGTCTGCTCGCCATCATGCAGCGCGGTCAGCCCGTCGAGATAGGCCTTCATCCGGTCCGACAGCGCCTCATAGGCGGCGTACATGTTGGCGAACAGCGTATCGCCGCCGCGCGGCGGGCATTGCTTGATGTAGAGGATCGAGCCCATCGGCGGCTCGACGTCGCAGGACACGTCGGTGTGCCAGCCCTCGCCATTGGCGCGCGGGGAATCCTTGTCGGCATAGATCTTCATCAGCGCCGGGTCGCCCTCGTTGGGCGCCGCCGGATGGACATGCAGTTCGCCGAACTTGCGGCCGAAGGCGAGGTGCTGGTCGGGGCTGATGTGCTGGTCGCGGAAGAAGATCACGAGGTTTTCGGCGAGCGCGCGATGGATCTCGTCCATCTGCCGGTTGGAGCGGGCGTCGTCGGAGACGAGCTTGCCGATGTCGACGCCGGATATCTCCGCGCCGATGATCGGCGTGAGCTTTTCGACGCTGATGGTCTCGTAGGGGTCGGATTCGCCGGCAATGTGCCGATAGCGCGGTCCCTGCTTGCCGGACAACGAAGACATGGGCGTTCTCCCAATCGTTCTTGATTGGGATCATCGTAGCCCGGATGGAGCGAAGCGCAATCCGGGATCAGTACATCCACTCGCGAGAAAGGCCCCGGATTTCGCTCCGCTACATCCGGGCTACGCTGCTACGGCTTACTCGGCCGCTGTCGTCTCCGGCGCCTTGGCGCCCGCGCCGTAGCGCTGGTCGATATAATCGATCACCAGCGCCTTGAAGTCGGTGGCGATCGAGGGCCCGCGCAGGGTGCGGAATTTCTTGCCGTCGACGAACACGGGGGCGGCCGGCGCTTCGCCGGTGCCGGGCAGCGAGATGCCGATATTGGCGTGCTTGGACTCGCCGGGGCCGTTGACGATGCAGCCCATCACCGCGACGTTGAGGCTTTCGACGCCGGGATATTGCGTCTTCCAGCCCGGCATTTCCTCGCGGATGAAATCCTGGATCGAGCGCGCCAGTTCCTGGAACGTGGTCGAGGTGGTGCGGCCGCAGCCCGGGCATGCCGCGACCAGCGGCACGAAGGTGCGGAAGCCCATGGTCTGCAAGAGTTCCTGCGCGACCTGAACTTCCAGCGTGCGGTCGCCGCCGGGCTCCGGCGTCAGCGAAATGCGGATGGTGTCGCCGATGCCGTCCTGCAGCAGGATGCCGAGCGCAGCCGACGACGCCACGATGCCCTTCGATCCCATGCCGGCTTCGGTGAGGCCGAGATGGATGGCGTAGTCCGAACGCGAGGCGAGCGTCTGATAGACCGCGATCAGGTCCTGCACGGCGGAAACCTTTGCCGAAAGGATCATCTTGTTCTTGGGCATGCCGAGCTCTTGCGCCCGCGCCGCCGACAGCAAGGCCGACTGCACCATGGCTTCGCGGGTCACCGCGCGCGCATCGCGCGGGTTGGCGGAAGCCGTGTTCTCGTCCATCAGCTTGGTCAGCAGTTCCTGGTCGAGCGAACCCCAGTTGGCGCCGATACGGACCGCCTTGTTGTTCTTGTTGGCGATCTCGATGATGTCGGCGAACTGGGTGTCGCGCTTGTTCTTGAAGCCGACATTGCCGGGATTGATGCGGTATTTGTCGAGCGCCTCGGCGCAGGCCGGATATTCGGCGAGCAGCTTGTGGCCGATATAGTGGAAGTCGCCGATCAGGGGCGTGGTGATGCCGCGCTTGCGCAGGCCGTCGCGGATGTGCGGAACGGCGGCGGCGGCCTCATCGCGATCGACGGTGATGCGCACCATTTCCGATCCGGCGCGCGACAGCGCCGCGACCTGCGCGATCGTGCCATCGACATCGGCGGTGTCGGTATTGGTCATCGACTGCACGACGATCGGCGCACCCCCGCCGACGGCGACATCGCCGACCATGACCTGGGTGGTTTTATGCCGGGCGCGGGGGCCGGCGACGTCGTCTTGCGGGATTATTTCGGGCTTGTTCATGGGGCCTCGGATATCAGGTTTTGATGACATACACCAAGGGGGTGGCGCAGGGTCTGTGCGCCCCGTCACGCTTCGGATTTTTGCATTGTATATTCAATAGCTTAGGCCGGGCACGGCGACCGGAAGCAGGGCAGAAACACCGCGACTTCCGTTATCAGCTATATTGGACAGGAATTGCCGAATTGAAAGGGCAAGCGCGCTTCCAGGCCGCCTTTTCATGGCCCGATGCGGGCCCTAGCATCGGCCCTGAAATAACGGGGAGGCCAACAATGTCGGGGCGTAACGGGCTGATCTCTACCGCGGAACTCGCTGATATTCTGGGCCAGGCCGATCTGCGCCTGTTCGACTGCACCACCTACCTCGAACCCGCGCCCGAAGGCTCCAGCCAGCCCTATCTCGCCGTACCCGGACGTCACACGTTCGAAGCCGGGCATATTCCGGGTGCGGATTTTCTCGACCTGCAGGGCGAATTCTCCGATCCCAACACCGAGCTTCGCTTCATGATGCCGGATGTTGCGTATCTCGAGGCGGGCGTTCGGCCGGCACGGCGTATCGAACGGCAGCCAGGTGGTGCTGTACAGCATCGGCACGCCGATGTGGGCGACGCGGTTCTGGTGGATGCTCCAATCGCTCGGCTTCGAGAACGTCGCGGTGCTCGACGGCGGGCTCGACAAATGGAAGCTCGAAGGCCGCCCGCTCGAAACCGGCCCGGCGAAGGGATATCCGCCGGCCACATTCACGGCCAAACCGAAAGACGGATTTTTCGTCGACAAGCACGAGACGCTCGCCGCCACCGCCGACCGCAACACCGCCGTCGTCAACGCACTCGGCCCGCAATTCCACAAGGGCCTTGAGCCCAGCCGCTACGGCCGGGCCGGCCGTGTCCCCGGCAGCTGCAACGTGTCGGCAGCGACGCTGCTCGATCCCCAGACCAAAGCCTTCGTCCCGCTTGGCGAGGCCGAAGCAAAATTCAAGGCGCAGGGCATCACGAAGGACAAGCGTGTCGTCGCCTATTGCGGCGGCGGCATCTCGGCGACGATCGACTTGTTCCTGCTCTACCGGCTCGGCTACGACAACCTCACGCTCTACGACGGCTCGATGGGCGAATGGGCCAAGGATACGTCGCTGCCGATCGAGACGGGTTAGAGCGCAAACTCCGCTCTCTCCTCGTCATTGCGAGCGAAGCGAAGCAATCCATCCTTCCACCCGCACGGAAAGATGGATTGCTTCGTCGCTATCGCTCCTCGCAATGACGGGAAGGCAATTCAGACTTCAAACGGATCCTATCACGCCGGCACGTTCGGGTCCGGCGTGACCTTCGGGTCCGGCTTGTTCACGAGATAGAGCCCGGCGATGACAAGCAGCGCGGCGACGCCGAAGGCGATGGTCAGCGTATCATGCAGGATGAAGTAGCTGGCGACGACGCCGAACAGCGGCGTGACGAAGGTGAAGGCTGACAGTTTGCTGGCGGAGTAGGTTTTCACCAGCGCGAACCACAACAGGAACGTCAGGCCCACCACCCAGAACGCCTGATAGGCCAGCAGCGCCAGCGACAGCGGCCCGGGAACATGGGTGATGGTTTCGTCCGATATCCACGCGGCAGCAGCGAGAATCGGGATCGATAGCGCCACCTGATAGCCGAGCCCCTTTTCCGCGGGGGCCTTGATCAGCGCGGTGGTCTTGACGATCAGCGTCGTGGCCGCCCACAGCGCGCCGCCGGCGACGATCAGGAGGTCGCCCAGCAAGACCTTGGCGTCGACATTGGTCTGGGGAACGCCGATCGCCAGCGCGACGCCGGCGAAACTCAGGGCCAGGCCACCCCATTGCGGCGCCCGCAGCCGTTCGCCGAGAAAGACATACGAGCCGAGCGCGACGAAGAATGGCGCCACATATAGAAACACCACCGCACGCGACGCCGATGTCAGCAGCAGGCCGCGATAGATCAGCACGAATTCGATACCGAAGATCATGCCCGCGCACACGCCGGGCCACAGCGTCCCGTCGCGCTCGAAGAATTTCACCCCGCGGAACCAGCCGATCGCGAGCAACACCGGCAGCGCGCCGGCAGAGCGGATCAGCGCCTGCAGCATCGGCGGCACGTCCGGCAACACCAGCTTCACCGCGATCTGGTTGAAGCCCCAGCTCAGGCACAGCATCAGCATCAAGGCGATGGCGCCCGGGCTGAGCGCACGCCCGGCGGAAAGTTCTACTGGCTTGGAAGACATCGATCCTCGTGGCACGGCTTATCCGCCGTGTTCTCTATTTCTGACAGTGCGCGCAGGTGCCGGCGATCTCGACGACGGAGAGCTTTGGCGCGAATCCGGATGCCCGCGCCGCCGCATTGAGGCTTTGCGCCACGGGGGCCGCGGGAATTTCGCCGACGGAACCGCAATGATCGCAGATCAGGAACGCCACCATCGAGGTCTCGTCATGGTCATGCGCGCAGGCGAGGAAGGCGTTGCGGCTTTCGATACGATGGACGAGGCCGTTCTCCATCAGAAAATCGAGCGCGCGGTAGACCGTGATCGGCGCCGGCCGCGGCATCGATTTGGCGAGTTCGTCGATCACCTCATAGGCGCCGAGCGGACGGTGGCTCGACAGCAGCGCCTGCAGCACCTGGCGCCGGATCGGGGTGAATTTCTGCGTCCGCCGCGCGCAGACCTCTTCCGCATGCGCCATCGCTTCCGCAGTGCAGCGGCCGTGATCGTGGTCGGGCGCGGGAAATGTCGGCTTTGTCAGGGTCATCTCCGACTTTTGTAGCAGTTCGACGGCCAATCCCAAAGCCCGGCCACGCATTGGTTCCCAGCCATGTGCTGGAAGCGGATCAGGCCATTGTTAACGCGCCATGCAGAATTCATAAGCAAGCTTATTATATCGCAAGCTTATGGAGGCTGAGGCCATGCGCGGTTCCGTGGATATGAACTTCCTGTTTACGCTCGGCGAGGTGCAGCGGATGATGCGCGCCTATGCCGACCGGCAGGCGGCGCGCTACGGCATCACCCGTGCGCAATGGGCGGTTCTGGCCAAGGTCGAGCGAGCCGAAGGGCTGAAGCAGTCGGAACTCGCCGAACTGATGGAAATGCAGCCGATCACGCTGACGCGGCTGATCGACAAGCTTTGCGACAATGGCTGGATCGAACGCCGCGGCGACGAGAAAGACCGCCGCGTCAACCGCCTCTATCTGCGCAAGGCCGCGCGTCCCTTGCTCGGCAAGCTCGCCGGGCTTCGCTCCGAACTGACGGCGACCGCGCTCGACGGCATCAACCCCGCCGATGCCCACCGCCTGCTCGCCCAACTCGACCTGATCAAGGAAAACGTTCGCAACGCGATCCAGCATCCGGCGAACGAACCTCCGCGAAAGGAACAGCGCTATGGCTGATCCCGTGCTCAAATTTCCGCCCGAGCAGAAGAGCAATCCCGCGTCACCGACGTCTCGGCCGAAACTCGCCGCAGAACCGCGTCGCCGCTTGATGGCCGGCATGCGCCGCTATCGCCGCTTCCTGCTGCTCGTGGTGCTGCCGCTGGTCGCGCTGGTGGCCGGCGTGACGTTCTATCTCAATGGCGGCCGCTACGTGACCACCGACGACGCCTATGTCGGCGCGCAGAAGGTTCTGATCACGCCCGACATCTCCGGCAAGATCGAGAAGGTCGTGGTGAAAGAGGGTCAGCAGGTTGATCCGGGCGATGTGCTGTTCGAGATCGATCCCGTCCCGTTCCGCCTCGCCGTGGCGCAGGCCAAGGCCAGCCTCGCGCAGACCAACGTCACCTATGACAATCTGATCGCCGACCTCAAGATCTACGGCCAGATGAGCGAACTCTCGCAGCAGGGCATGGACCTGAAGCGGCGTGACGTCGACCGCAAGTCGGCGCTGGTGAAGAACAATTTCGGCTCGCAGCTCGACCTCGACAATGCTTCCACCGCCCTCGTCACCGCGAGCGCGCAGTTCCAGTTGCTGCAGCAGAAGATCGCGACCGCAAAAGCGCAACTGCTCGGCAATCCCGAGCTGCCGCTCGCCGAATTCCCGCCCTATGCCCAGGCCAAGGCGGCGCTCGATCAGGCCCAGCGCAATCTCGACCACACGGTGATGCGCGCGCCAATGGCAGGCATCGCGACGCAGGTCGAACAGATTCAGCTCGGCCGCTTCGTGATGGCGGGCGCGCCGGTGTTCAGCATCATCGACACCTCCAACCCCTGGGTCGACGCCAATCCAAAGGAATCCGATTTCACCTATGTCGCGGTCGGCCAGTCCGTCACGCTCGAGGTCGATGCCTTCCCCAATCATCCGTTCAAGGGCACGGTCGGCTCGCTCTCGCCCGGCACCGGCGCGCAATTCGCGATCCTGCCGCCGCAGAACGCCTCGGGTAATTTCGTCAAGGTGGTGCAGCGCGTGCCGGTGCGGATCTACTTCGACAAGAACGACAAGTTCGTCCGCAAGCTGAAGGCCGGCATGAGCGTCTACGCCACGATCGACACCAACCATCGCCGCTCGCTGCCCGCCCTGCTCGGCCTGTCGCCGGCGGTGGCCAACCAGGACCACGAATAGCGCCATGACGACGACGGGCGCATCATCGGCTGCCGTTCCCGGCCTCCGCCGGAACATGGTGACGATCTGCGCCATGACGGCGACGATCATGCAGGCGCTGGACACCACGATCGCCAACGTCGCGCTGCCCTACATGCAGGGCACGCTGTCGGCCTCGCAGGACCAGATCAACTGGGTGCTGACCTCCTACATCGTCGCCGCCGCAATCATGACCGCGCCGGTGGGATGGATCGCCAACCGCTTCGGCCGCAAGCGCATCTTCATCATCTGCTCGGCCGGCTTCACCATTGCTTCCGTGATGTGCGGGCTGGCGCAGGACATCGGCCAGATGGTGTTGTTCCGCCTGCTGCAAGGCGTGTTCGGCGCGGCGCTGGTGCCGCTGTCGCAGGCGGTGATGCTCGACTCCTACGCGCTGCATGAGCGCGCAAAGGCGATGGCGATCTGGGGCATGGGCGTGATGATGGGACCGATCATGGGCCCGTCGCTCGGCGCCTGGCTGACCGAGACCTATTCCTGGCACTGGGTGTTCTTCGTCAACCTGCCGTTCGGCATTTTTACCGTGCTCGGTCTTGTGATCTTCATGGACGAGATCGAAGAAGGACGTCGCGCTGCGGTTCGACTGGTTCGGATTCACCGCGCTTGCGGTCGCCATCGGCGCGCTGCAGCTCGCGCTCGACCGCGGCGAGCAGCTCGGCTGGCTGGAATCCAACGAGATCATCGCCGAGTTCATCATCTCCGCCATCGGCTTCTACTACTTCCTGGCGCATTCGCTGACCGCGGAGCGCCCGTTCATCCAGTTCGCATTGTTCAAGGACAAGAATTTCGTCGGCGGCTGCGTGTTCATGGCCGTGATGGGGCTGGTGCTGTTCTCGACCATGGCGCTGTCGTCGCCGTTCCTGCAGAACGTGATCGGCTATCCCATCATCACCGCCGGGCTTCTATTGGCGAGCCGTGGCTGCGGCACGTTCGTGGCGATGATGCTGGTCGGCCGCCTGATGCGCCATATCGAGGCGCGGACGCTGATCATCTCCGGCCTCAGCCTGACCGCGGCTTCGCTGTTCTACATGACCGGCTGGACCGACCAGACCGGCGTGACCGAAATCGTGGTCATCAGCGTGGTCCAGGGCTTTGGCTTCGGCCTGGTGTTCGTGCCGCTCTCCACGGTGGCGTTCCTCACGCTGCCCAATCATCTGCGCACCGACGGCACCTCGATGCTGACCTTGATGCGCAATGTCGCAAGCTCGATCGGGATCTCGCTCGTGATCGCGCAACTGACGCAGGGCACGCGCCACACCTACGCGATCCTGTCAGAGCATATCAATCCGTTCAACCATGCCCTGCAGATGCCCGCGGTGCGCGGCATGATCGACCTCGCCACCGACAAGGGCCGCGCCATGGCTGATATGATGGTCAAGGCGCAGGCGCAGATCATCGCGTTCTCGCACGACTACCAGATGGTGATGATCTTCACCGCCTGCGCGATACCGCTTGCCATCATGATCGGCTCGACCAAGGCCGCCCTGCGCGAGCAGTCGGTCGCGCCGGATCATGCGGTGATGGAGTAGCGCCGGCCACTCGCGGTTTTCGTTACGGCCGCGCCGGCGCGGAAAGTTCATCAAGCCGCGCGTAGCTCGCTTCCATCCCATCTTCCATGCCGGTCGCCAGCATCATGGCGCGTGTCGCTGCATCAGGCAGTGTCATCCGCATGGTCATCAGCGTGCCGGTGCCGTCGGGTACAAAATTCGTTTCGACATGATTGTCCGGCGTCGGGTCGGGCAGATGCATCCGCTCGACGTGAACGAGCCGGCTGAACGGCACTACCTCGATAAACTCTCCGGTCAGGTAGAAGCCGCCTCCCTTGCCGTCGCTCCATTCGTATCGGATCTTGCCGCCGGGGCGCGCCTCGTTGATGCAGACCGGCATCGTCCAGCCTTCCGGACCGAGCAGCCACTTCTGGATCAGCGCCGGCTCGGTGTGCGCGCGAAACACGGCCTCCGGCGAGGCGGCAAAGTGCCTGGTGACAACGACGTGCGTGTCGCCTTCGGTCTTAAGCGTCAACTTGCTCATCGGACTGCCTTTCACTCTTCGGTTTTCATCGCGGCCAGAACGTCGTCGAGCCGATTGTAATTTGCGGACAGGGCTTGCCGGAGCATCGCAAGCCATTGGTCGATCTCGTTGACGGCTGCCGGCGCCAGCCGGCACGGCCGCTTCGTGCCTTCGACGCGGCGGAGGATGAGACCTGCGCCTTCGAGCACCTTGAGATGTCGGGAAATGGCGGGCTGCGTCATCTCGAACGGCTCCGCCAGTTCCATGACGGTTGCCTCACCCAACGCGAGACGCGCCAGGATCGCCCGGCGAGTTGGGTCAGCCAGCGCGGAAAAGGCGGCGTCGAGGTTCGACATCTTATATCTCAAATCGGTTATATAACTAATTTATTATATAACTGAATGGCGATTGTCAACTGAGCCCGAGGGTAATTACCTTGCCGCCGCGACGATGCTCCTCGCGCCTTCGAGTGCGCGCCGGGCCCGCGCTTCAGCACCCACCGTCCGCGCGAGCATCGCGGTCGGGACCTCGATGCTGATTGCGATATCCGGCGGCATGGCGCGCGCCAGCGAAACGAGATCGAGGCCGCCCTCCCCGGGAAACATCCGCTCATTTCGAGCGACGTGCATCATTTCTTCGGTCGACGTCGGCCGTTCGGCCGGGGCGTCGCATAATTGCCAATAGTGCAGCTTGCCGGCGGGTATCCCTGCAATGTCACCGATCGCGCTCTGCGACCGGTCGAAATGCAAGGCATCGACGAGAACCCCGGCATTTGCCTGCGCAACCTGTTCGACAATTCGTCTGGCCGTCCCAAGATCAGGCACACTCGTCCACGGCATGAACTCGAGATCCGCGGTCAATCCATAGGGCGCAGCAGCCTCGCAAAACCCGGCAAAGCGATCCGCAAACCGGGCCAGATCGGGATCGTATGCCGCGACCAGAACATGCCTGGCGCGGAGGCGCGCACCGGCCTCGAAGAACGCCGAGAACGCCGCGATTTCAGTTTCCGGCCGGATGGCAACCACTTCCAGGTCCGCAACGGTCACGCCGGTCGCATCCAGCCGCGCGATGGTTTCCCGCAAGGCCGCGTCGTCTTCCATCAGCGGATAGGCAACGCCACCGGGCATCGCGGGTAGAAGACGGAGTCCGACGTGGTCGTAGCCGCAGGCGGCGGCGACGTCGATCAATTCGAGTGGTGCAAGTTCGAGCGCGGTAAGCGCGGCAAGGGAGAACGACGGCATCATTCGACACTCCCGATGCGAACATCAAGTGAGAAGGTGCGCCGCGCCTGGAATACGCGTGTCGCACGAAACCCGCTGGCGGTTACGCGCTCCGTCGTGTGCTCGCGCGTCAGCCAATGGCGATAATCGATCAGGTCTTTTCGCTCAACGTCGAGCCAGATGGGCAGAAAACCTGCTCCGCGCATCGCCTGTCCCCTGTCATCGGTCGGATTCTACCCCTGCTTGCACATCAGCGTAGCGTTTGGCCGTGATGGCGTCGAATGCATTTCCAGTCACGGCAATCGCGCCGACGTTGCGTTATGGTGGCGAGCCGCTCTGCTTGGCCTGAAGGCTCAACCACATGCCGCCGAGCGACAGCGCGCCACCGATCAGATGGACCATGGTCGGCGCCTCGCCAAGAAAGAGGATCGACAGCACCGCGCTGACGATCGGCCCGAGATAGAGGCTGAGCGAAGTCGACACCGCGCCGAACTTCGCGCCGAGATAGGCATAGGCCGAATAGGCAAAAAGGCCGGGGACCAACCCTGCGAAGAGATAGACCAGCGCCGCACGCCCGCTGAACGCGGCGGCGGGTGCGGACCACATTTCGTGGACGGCGAAAGGCAGTGAGAACAGCGCGCCTGCCGCCGCGAACAGGCCGATCCGCGCCAGAAAGCTCACGCCGCTACCGACACGGTTCTGCAGCAAGGTGTATCCGGCCCAGCCCAGCATCGCCATCAGTGCGAGCAGGTCCCCGACAGCCACGCCTGAACCAATAGCGCCTTGTCCCTTGCTAATGATCAACCCGGCACCCGCCAGCGAGAGCAGCATGCCGATGATCTGGCTTCGATGGATGGCTTCCTGACCTGATATGAAGGAAAACAGCAGCACCATGAGCGGCGCGAGCGCCATGATCAGCGCCAGGTTGATCGCCGAAGTCGTAACGCCGGCGATATAGACCGGGCCGCCGCAGACGAACATGCCGAGAAAACCAGCCGCGACGATGCCGAGCGTCTGCCCATGCAACACGCCGGGCTTTCCCCGCAACGCCATCACGACGGCCGGCAGCAGGCCGAGCGCCACGATGCTCCAGCGAAAAAACGCGATCGAGAACGGCGGAACGCTCCCGGCAACACCGCGCGCCAGGATCATGTTGGAAACCTGAGCGGTTGCCACCAGCAGAAAGCCGAGCAGACCAAGCACTTCGCGCGTTTTGTTGGCGGCTTCTTTCGGTTCGATCATACTCAATCCGGTGCTGGCGCCCCTGCCGACGAACAGGAGCCTAACCCGCCGGCCTACCGGCAGCTATAGCTCGAAGCCTGCTTTGCATCCCCGTTGCCGCTCCACGTCGTTCGCAGCGGATAGACGCAGACGGGGTAGCTGAGGCCGCGACGTCGATCAATTCGGCTGGTGCAAGTTCGAGCGCGGTGAGCGCGGCAAGCGAAAATGACGGCATCATTCGATGCCCACGCGCCGAGCGGCGTCCGACGCCGCGATATAGGCAAACGCGATCGCTGGTCCGAGCGTGATCCCCGGTCCGGGGTAGGTTCCGCCCATGATCGACTGCATGTCGTTTCCGCAAGCGTAGAGGCCGGCAATCGGCTGATTGCCGGCATCGAGAACGCGGGCAACCTCGTCGGTGACAAGTCCGGACGAGGTGCCGATATCGGAAGGATAAAGCCGAAGCGCGTAGAACGGGGCCGTCGCGATGCGGCCAAGGTTGGGATTGGCCCCGCCCGCAGACGCATCACCGTTGTGATTTTGATACACCGTGCTTCCCCTGCCAAATTCGGGATCGCGACCAGTTTGCGCATACAGGTTCATCCTGTCGACCGTCTCGCGCAATTGACCGGGATCGATGTTCAATCGCAGCGCAAGCTGCTCGATGGTGCCGGCGGCGCTGAGATAGCCGTCGGCGACAGCCGTTCTGGCGCCCCAGCCGCCAGGCCGCACCATGCCAAGACCATACTTCCGGACTGAAACCGCATCCGCGATCAGAAACGCCGGGATGGCCGATTTTCCCTTCGCCAACATCTCCAGGGCAAACTGGTGATAGGAGATCGCTTCGTTGACGAACCGACGCCCGTTGCTGTCGACAACCAGCGTCCCCGGTTTGGCACGGTCGAGCACGAAGTGCGGAAAGACCGCTTGTGATCCGTCGCGCCGCCGCCGGATCGATGCCGGCGCCCAGAATGCAGCGCTGACGTCGCGCTCGCTGAGGCGCGCACCGATCTCGAGAGCCTTGTCCTGCGCATCGCCGCTCGAGCCCGGCGCAACGGACGACCAGCCGGCTTCAGTTCCAAGCGCGGCGGGGCGCCGCCCGGCATGGCGGTTGAAACCGCCTCCCGCCAGAATCAGCGCGCCGTTAACGCCGATCTCGCGCGACACTCCCTCCGAGGTCAAACTCGCAGCCGTTACGGGGCCGTCGGGTTCCCGGATGATCTTCGCGAGCGATGCACCCGTCAGGATATCCACACCCTGACGCATCAATGAATACAGAAGCCGGCCGACCAGCGCATTGCCCATCACGAGCCGCGTGCCCCTGCCATGGCTCGCTTTGTCGCGCGCGTAACGCGCAAAGAGCCTGGTGGAATGCCACAGCGATCTGACGGACTTCGTCGATGACAACAGATGACCGATATCGGTCCTGTCGACCATCATCCCGCCAAGCAGCGTGAACTCCGGCAATGGCGGACGAACCAGCTTGAACGCCTCGCCAAGCAACCGCCCGTCGAACGGGTGCGGCTCCAGCGCGCGCCCGGCCAGCGCCGCGCCCTCAAGCTCCGAACGATAGTCGGGATGACGAACATAGGCCCGCAATTTCACTTCGGAATGATTTTCCAGAACCTCGACTGCCGCGGGACCGGCCTTCAGGAAGGCTGCGCGCAGCGCAACGTCGGCATGGTTTCCGACGATCTGCTGCAGATATTTTTCGACGTTCGCCGCGTCATCGGTCGACCCGGCGGCTGATGCATGGCGCGTATTGGGTATCCAGATCGATCCCGCCGAAAGCGCGGTGGTACCGCCGACAAATCCGGTCTTCTCGACCAGCAGCGTTTTCGCACCCCGAATGGCGGAAAAAAGCGCGGCCGACATGCCGGCGGCTCCCGCGCCGATCACGACGACGTCGTAACCGGAAGAGACCTCGGATAATCCACGGCGGCGCAAAGGACCGCTACCGGCAGCTATAGCTCGAAGCCTGCTTTGCATCCCCATTGCCGTTCCACGTCGTCCGCAGCGGATAGACGCAGACGGGATAGCTGACGCTGTTGTCGCGCGAGGTCAGCAGGATTTCGCCCGGCGCCGCGCCCTTCTCGACCCAATCGACCAACGCCGTGAAGAACTGGTCCTGTTCGCGCGTCGGCGTCTGGTTGGCATTGCCCGGAAGTTTTGGCAGCGGCACGCTGTCGTTCTTGCCGCCGACGGTATAGGCCCGGCCTTGCGAACGAGTGCGCCGATCCCGGCAGCAGGTACATCCGCATGAACTTCTGCACCTCGGCATTCCCGCCCATCGCCGCCACCACGCGCTCGTGATAATTGATGTTGCCGGCCGGCGGGATCGCATCGTCGACCAGGCCCGTGTAGACGATGACCTTGCGGCCGAGATCGCGCAGCTTGCCAAGATCCGGCTTGTCGGTGATGAGGTCGCTGAACAGCGTCGGCTGCAACGCGACGCCCTTGTTCACGGCGTCGGCAAGGCTGGCGTAATCCAGTTCAAGCCATTTATTGCGCACATTCGTCGAGCCGTTGGTGATCGGATCGCCGGACGCCGTGCTGGCGTCGGGGGCATAGCTGACGTCCTGCAGCGCCAAAGCGACGCCGTAGGCGGACGCGCTGGTGATCTGGCTGCCGATGGCGGTGCTCTTGGTGAACGTCCACCAGAGCTGATTCTTGTCGAGCGATTTTCCGGACCGCGCTTCCGCGCGCTGCGCGGCATCGAAGCTTCCGTCGCTGGTGGCGCCGTACCAGATCCTGTTCAGCGCGTTCGCTTCCTTGAGACTCATGCAGGTCGCGGCATCGGCATTGCTTCCGGTGATACCCTCGCCGGCCACGCCTGCGCATAGCGCCTCGGCGTCGCGCGCGGGATTGTAGTCGCAGGCAAAGGGATCGAGCAGGAAACCAAGCCCTGGCTTGTCGCAAGCGGCAACCGCGCGCTTGTTGGCGGCGGCGACCTTGGCGGCAAAGGCCGCGGCCTCCGCCTTGTTCGCCGAGGTGAAGCCGAGTTCGGTCTTCATCACGATCTGGGGATACAGCCCCGCCGTTCCGAATTTCGCGATGCTCAGCGCCGGCTGCGCGATCATGTAGCCGTCGTACAGATCGGGATAGTCCTGCGCGAGCTTCATGCCCTGCCGGCCGCCCTGCGAATGGCCGTCGTAGTAGGCATATTTCGGCGCCTTGCCGTAATAGAGATTGACCAGCGCCCTGGTCTTGACGGCCTGCTCCACCATCGCGCGCACCGAGAAATCGCGAAGCGATTCCACATTGACCTTGCCATCGGACAGAAACGCGAACGAGCCATCCTGATACCAGGGCTGGCCCGCGTCCGTCGTGCCCGACGCGTAGCCGATATTGGCGTTGACGATGGCCGGCACCTTGCTGCCGATCTTGTCGGCATAGCGATGACCGCCGCCGACCCATCCGCCGCCGCCATAGTTGCGGATGCGCTCGTTCCAGTTGGCCTGCGTCGGCAGCCAGACCTCGATGCCGATGCCTTCGGACCAGGAGCGCGCATTCTTGTCCTTTTCCGCCGTGGCGCCGGGGCCGACCAGCAGCTTCACGAGGCAAAGGTCGGCCGCCGCCGTTACCGGCTGCGACGCATCAGGCGCCTTCAGCTCCTCGCCCTTCTTCACCAGCCGGACGGCGACGACAGACGTTTCGGCGTCGGGGCGAAAGGCCGTCTTGATGCCGTCATCGCAGGGAAGCGGATCGGCCAATGCCGGCGTCAGATAACAGCAGGCCGCAAGCAGTAACGCCGCACGAATACCCTTCCCGTTCATGATCGACATCGTCTCGCTTCCCTTTCAGTCTTCTTGTTTTCCGTTCCTGATAGTCACGCCTTGGGCATGGTCAGCGGCCGCGATTCCCGCGTCTGGGCCGCGAGCCTGATCGCAGCGTTGGCGGCGCCAAAGCCGTGATAGTCACGCCGCTCGACGATCTCGAAGAAAAACCGCTCGTCGAAGGCGTGGGTGTAGACCTGGAAGAATTCGCCCTCGCCTTCGCGATCGTAGAGGATCTGGTTGTCGCGAAGCGCTGCCATGGTCGTCGCGTCGAGGCCGTATTTGGCTTCGATGTCGTCGTAGTAATTGTCCGGAATCTTCAGGAAGTCCGCGCCGCGCGCGCGCATGTCGGCGACCGCGGCGAAGATATCGCGGCAGGAGAACGCGACGTGCTGCACGCCGGAGCCGAAGAATTCGTGGATGAAGCGGGCCGACAGCGTGCGGGTGGCCGACGAGCCGTTGAGCACCACGCGCAGGCCCTGATTGCCATTGATCAGCGCCTGGCTCTGCACGAGCCCGACCGGGTCCGCGATCTCCATCTGCGGCAGGCGCTCCAGATCGAGAATGCCGGTGTAGAACAACAGCCACGACAGCATCTCGTCATAGGGCATCGACTGCGAGATATGGTCGACGGCATCGAGCCGGTCGCCGGCCGCATCGCTGCGCAGCGGCTCAAAATCGAGGTCCCAGTTCTTGCCGGCCTCTTCCAGGAAATACATCAGGCTGCCGCCGACGCCGCGGATCGCCGGAATTTCGAGTTCGCCCGGCCCGACCGGCTGGTAGAAGGTCCGCGCCTTCAACGCTTCCGCGCGCGCCATGGTCCTGCCGGCATCGTCGACGTCAACGGCGATGGCGCAGACGCCGGGACCGTGCGTGACAAAGTGCGAATGCGCAAAGCCGTCCGGCTCGCAATTGATCACGAGATCGATGTGGCCCTGCGACCAGCGTTCGACGTCCTTGCTGCGATGAGCGCCGGTCTTGCGAAAGCCGAGCTGGCCGAACAGCGCCGCGAGGTCGCGGGCTTTCTCTTCGCTGACGGCGAATTCGATGAAGCCGACGCCGCGGCTGCGCGCCTTCGGCGGCAGCGGCATCGCGGGCGTGGCGCGACGCCGCGCCGCGGACGTCGTCCTCGAGCAGGATGAGGGAGCGCAACCCGTCGGTCGCGGTGCGGACCGCGGAGCCGGCACGAAACTGGTCGTTGAATATCTCCAGCGACAGCGGGCCCGCATAGCCGGTGGCGAGCACGGCTTCCACGAACGGCGCGACCGGCAGGTCGCCCTGACCCGGGAAGCAGCGGAAATGCCGGCTCCAGGACAGCACGTCGAGGCCGAGTTTCGGCGCGTCGGCCAGTTGCACCAGAAAGATCTTGTCGGCCGGGATCGATTGGATCGGCATCGTCGGAAACGACGGCGCCAGCGCGTGAAAACTGTCGAGAATGATGCCGATCGATTTGTGGTCGGCGCGCCGCACGATCTCCCAGGCGTCGCGGTAATCGTTGACGTGACGCCCCCAGGCGAGCGCCTCATAGCCGACGCGCAAGCCCCGCGCGCCGGCCCGTTCGCCCAGCTCGCGGAAATCGGCGGCCGCGCGGTCGATGCCGCCGAGCGAGGCCGGCGAGATGTTGCTGCAGATCAGCATCAGGTCGGTCTGCAATTCCTGCATCAGGTCGAACTTGCGCTCGGCGCGCGCAAAATTGCGGGCGCGCTGCGGCTCCGGCATGCCCTCGAAATCGCGGAACGGCTGGAAGGCGCAGATCGACAGCCCGAGATCCCGGCACATCTGGCCGACATCGCGCGGGCTGCCGTTGAACGACAGCAAATCGTTCTCGAAGATCTCGACGGCATCGAAGCCGGCCGCGGCGATCGCGCGCAGCTTTTCGTCGAGCGCGCCGCTGAGCGAGACCGTGGCGATCGAGCGCTTGTTCATGCGGCCTGCTCCATGATCCGGCCCGGGAATACGCGTGTGCCGGTCAATGCCGCTTCGCGCACGGCCTCGACAACGGCAAGCGTCCCCATGGCGTCCTCGACGGAAATCAGCGGCATTTCGCTTCTTGCGATGACGGCGCGGAAATGCCGGAGCTGCTCCACCAGCGGATCTGCCGAGGGCACATCGACGAGGCTTCGGGAGAGCGGCGCATACCAGCCGTCTTGGCCCGGATACGACCACAGCTCCATGGTGGGCACCGACAGCGAGCCCTTGGTGCCGGCGAACAGATAGCAGGGCTGGTCCTGCTTCGGATAGGCCGCGTTCTCGCCCGATGACAGTTCCCAGCTCCACGGCGCCGGCGTCGCATCCGACAGCGTCACCGTGCCGAGCGCGCCACTCGCGAATTTCAACAGCAGGCCCGCGGTATCCTCGACGGCAAAGCCGCGCGCCTTGTTCGAGGTCATGGCCTGCACCTCGGATATCTCGCCGCAGATGAAGCGCAGATTGTCGATGTCATGGACCAGATTGATCAGCAGCGGTCCGCCGCCCGCCTCGCGCCGCCAGGCGACGTCGAAATAATCGTCCGGCTTCTTCAGCAGCCACAAGCCGACGACCGCGGTGAGCTGGCCGATCTCGCCGCCGGCGACCTTGTCGCGTATCGCCTTGATACGGGGATTGTGACGGCGATGGTGGCCGACCAGAACCGGCACGCCGCTGCGTCGCACCGCCTCGCAAAGGCGCTGTGCGGAAGCGACGGTGTCGGTCACCGGCTTCTCGACCAGCGCGGGAACCCCGCGCGCGACGCAGTCGAGCGCGATTCCCAGATGCAGCGCGTTGGGTGACGCGACGATCATGCCGTCAGGCTTCTCCCGCTCCAGCAGCGCGCGATGATCGGCGTACCAGGGAATCCCGCGCGATTCGGCGAACGCTTTTGCCTCGGGCGAGGGATCGGCGATCCCGGCCAGGACGCAATCGGGCGACGCCGCGACCAGCTCGATATGCTTGCGGCCGATCAGCCCCGCGCCCGCCACGCCGATCCGCAACGTCCCGCTCATGCCGCCGTTTCCGTCATGGCGCCGCCCAGGAACAATTGCCCGATGCGGGGGTCGTTCAGCACGCGCTGCGCGGTGTCGACAAGCCGGGTCTGGCCGAGCTCGAGCACGATGCCGTAGTCGGAAATCTCCAGCGCCGAGCGGGCGTTCTGCTCGATCATCAGGATCGATACGCCGCGGTCGCGCAAATCCTTCAGAATGTTGAAGGTCTGCTGCACCATCAGCGGCGAAAGCCCGATCGAAGGCTCGTCGATCAGCACCAGCTGCGGATTGAGCAGCAGGCCGCGGACGATTTCGAGCTGCTTCTGCTCGCCGCCCGACAGCGTGGAGGCCTGTTGCGTTGCCCTCTTGCGCAGCGCCGGGAACTTGTCGAGCGCGGCCTCGATTCGGGCTGGCAGATCAGTGATGTCTTTGCCCGCGACGACGGCGCCAAGCTGGATGTTGTCGCGGACCGACAGTTCCGGAAAGATATTGCGGCCCTGCGGGACGTAGCAGATGCCTGCATTGAGCAATTCGCGTTGGCTCAGCCCGGTGATGTCACGTCCTTTGAACACGACCTTGCCTTCGCGCAGCTTCAACAGGCCGAAGATCGCCTTGAACACGGTGGATTTGCCGGCGCCGTTCGGGCCGATCACGGTGGTGATGGAGCCCGCCGGCACCGAGAAGGTGGTGCCGTTGAGGATCGTCATCTTGCCGTAGCCGCCGACGAGGCCTTGAACATCCAGGATGGCGTCGCTCATGGGTCGATCCCTCAATGGCCGAGATAGGCTTCGATGACGGCGGGATTGGCGCGGACTTCGGCCGGCGTGCCCATCGCCAGCAGTTTGCCTTCCGCCATCACCATGACGCGGGTGCACAGCGACATCACGAATTCCATGTTGTGCTCGATCACCACGAAGGTGGCGCGCTTCTCGCGGTTGATCGCTGCCAGCCGCTCCTTGAGATCGCCGAGCATGGTGAGGTTGACGCCGCCGGCGGGTTCGTCGAGCAGCACCAGCCGCGGACCGCCCATGAACGCCATCGCGGCATCGAGCAGCTTTTGCTGGCCGTAGGACAGGCCGCCGGCCGCTTCGGTAGCGAGATGATCGAGCTTGAAGAAGCCGATCATCTGATCGGCCGCCGCCGATAGTCCGGCGTCGGAAGGACCGAACAGCCGCGACATCATGTTGCCCTGATGCTCCTGCCCGGCGAGGATCAAATTCTCCCGCACCGACAGCTTTGGAAACACCTGCAGAAGCTGGAAGGTGCGGCTGACGCCCAGACGATTCAGTTCCGACGGCCGCAATCCGGTGACGACCTTGCCGTCGACCTTGACCTCGCCGTCGGTCGGCGTGAGCTGGCCGAGGATGCAGTTGAACAGCGTGGACTTGCCGCAGCCGTTCGGGCCGATCAGCCCGAGGATCTCGCCCTCCTGCACGTCGAAGCTGACGCCGTCGACCGCCTTGATGCCGCCAAAGCTCTTCTTGATGTCGCTGACTTCGAGGACCGCGGTCATGGCGCCGTCTCCAGCCGGGATTTGGCGACCGCGCGCAGCGCCGACGCCGCCTTGGTGCGGCGCTCGGCCAGATAGCGATCGAGGATGCCGAGGATGCCGGTCGGCGAATAGATCAAGAGCAGCATCACGGCGACCGCATAGAGCATCAGGTAATAGCCTTGCGTGAAGCGCAGCCACTCCGGCAGCAGCACGGCGATCATCGCGCCGAGGAACGGCCCGAAGAAGAATCCGGAGCCGCCGACGATCACCATCATCAACAGATCGAGCGAGAGCGAGAGGTTGAAGGGAACGGGATCGATATATTGCGTCAGCGGCGCATAGAGCGTGCCGGCGACGCCGCCGAGCGCCGATCCGATCGCGAACGCCATCAGCGTGTAGCGCCGCGTATCGATGCCGAGCGACAGCGCCCGCACCGGATTTTCGCGCAACGCCACGAAGGCGCGGCCCCAGGGCGAGCGGATCAGCCACCACATCGCCAGCGAGACGATGCCGAGCGAACCGAGGCAGAAATAATAGAACGGCAGCGGCCGGTTGGTGGCGAAGCCCATGACGTTCGGCCGCGGAATGTTGGAGATGCCGTAGATGCCCTTGGTGAGCCAGTCCTCGTTGCGGAACACCAGGAACGCCAGCGTCGAGAACGCCAGTGTCACGAAGGCGAGGTAGTGGTGCTGCACGCGCAGCGCCGGATAGCCGAGAATCCAGCCGATGGCGAAGCACAGCACGATGGCGACGCCGAGCGCGGCGATCAGCGGCATGCCCTGCGCGGTCATGATCGCCGCCGCATAGGCGCCGATGCCGACGAACGCGCCCTGCGCCAGCGAAACCTGGCCGGCATAGCCGAGCGTCAGATTGAGCCCCATCGCAGCGATCGTCATCACCGCCCACTGGCTCAGGATGTAGAGGCCGTAGCGGTTGAAGTTCAAGGGCATGATGATCAGCGCCGCGATGACGGCGACGCCGAGAGCGATGCGCCAGATATTTTCCGGTTGCGGTCATACCGTGCGCTCCTCGGGCCGGCCGAGCAGGCCCTGCGGACGGAACAGGATGATGACGATCAGGAGGATCAGCGGCACCGCGGCGCGGTACTGCGTCGACACATAGGCGGCGGCCAGATTGTCCACCACGCCGATCAAAAGCCCGCCGGCGATGGCGCCGCGCACCTGGTTGAAGCCGCCGACGATCGCCGCGATGAACGCCGCCTGCCCCAGCACCTCGCCGGAGGAGAATTTCGCCAGATAGATCGGCGTGATCAGCAGCGAGGCCAGCGCCACCAGAAACGCGTTGATCAGGAACGTCATCAGGATCATCCGTTCGACCGGCACGCCGATGATGCGGGCGACCGTCGGGTTCTGTGCGGTCGCCTGCATCTGATGGCCGATCGACGTGCGGTTCAGAAGCGCGGTCAGGCCGATCACCACCGCGATCGCGAGCGCGAGCACGCCTAAGCTCTGCAACGAGACCACCCGGCCGAGGATCGAGACGTCACCGGCAGGCACGATGGAGGGGAATGGCGACGCCTCCGCGCTGAAGAACTGCTTCACCGCCTCCTTCATGCCGATCGCCAGCGCCATGGTCGCGATCGCCAGCGGCAGCACGCCGTGCCGCAGCATCGGATCGACCAGCAGCAGCTTGAAGCCGAGCCCGAGCAGCAGCAGCGACAGCAGGATGCCGAGAATGATCGCGAGCCAGAACGGCGCGCCGGCATGCATCACCGCCAGCATCAGGAACGCCGGCAGCATCACGAATTCGCCCTGCGCGAAATTGATGGTTTGCGACGTCTGCCACAGCAGCGTGAAACCGACCGCGACGAGGGCGTAGATCGCCCCGGTCGCAAGGCCTGCCACGAGCAGATCGAGCAGATTGGACATGCTCCTCCCCTCACCCGTCACATGCGGACGGCGTCAATTATTTCACCATGCTGATCTCGGGGGCGTACGCTCAAGCGCACGCCCCGTCGCGGCTCAGTTCAGTTTCGGCAGCACCTGCTTGACGACCTGCTTGCCCTCGACGATCTCGACCAGGAAACCCTGGCGATCGATGTCGCCCTTCTCATCGAAGGTCACATCCATCAGGATGCCGGGCTCGCTCGCGGCCTTGATGGTGAGGCCGTGCAGATTGTCGGCGAACGCCTTGGCGTCGACCTTGCCCATCTTCTCGGTGGTGGCCTTGATCATGTAGATCGCGAGATAACCCTTGAGCCCGTTATGGTCGGGGACGTAATTGTATTTCTTGACGAACTTTTCCCGGAACGCCTTGATCAGGTCGACCGGCGCATCGGTGGTCAGGCCGACATGCCCGCGCGCGCCGTTGGCGGCATCGCCGGCGAGTTCGACGACCTTCTGGCCGACGAGCGTGGTCTCGCCCATCAGCGGCACGGTGACCGCCTGCCGCTTCAGCTCCTTGAGTATCCGCGCGCTCTCTTCCTCGTTGAGATAGACGAAGACGGCATCGGGAGATGCGGCCTTGATCTTGCTGACGTCGGCGGCGAAATCGGCTTGTCCTGCTTCGGTCGAGATGTCAGCCGCGACCTTGATGTTGTACTTGGCGAATTCCTTGGTGATGACGTCGCGGCCGCCCTTGCCGAAATCGTTGTTGACCCAGACGATCGCGACCGATTTCGCCTTCAGCTCGTCGTTGATGTATTTGGCGACCTTCGGCATCGAGGATTGCTGGCCGAACGAGGTGCGGAACAGGAACTTGTTGCCGCCCTGCGTCAGTTCGGCGGCTTCGCCGCCCATGATCTGCGCGATGCCGGCTTCGGCGGCGAGCGGCGAAGTGACCTTGACGGAGCCGGAATAGCCGGGCCCGAGCAGGACATAGGGTTCGTTGTCGAGCGCCTTCTGCACCTGCGCGCGCGCGACGCCGGGGTTCGACTGCGAATCCGCATGCGTGACTTCGAGCTTGCGGCCGAGAACACCGCCCTTGGCGTTGATCTCCTCGATCGCGAGATCGATGCCGTTCTTCCAGTTGGTGCCGACGGTGGCGCCGCCGCCGGACAGTTCGGCGACATTGGCGAGCTTGATCGGCGCCCCTTGCGCGAATGCGGCTGCGGCCGACACGGTGGCAAGCAGGAGTCCTGCGAAAATTCCAGATCTCATTTCCATCCCCTCTTCTCGTTACAACAAGCGGCCTTGTAACCGGCCGCGTTCTTTATTGAGCATGATCTTTTCGGAAAACCGGTACCCACTTTTCCGGATCATGCTCTAAGCTGCGTTCACTTTAGCGTAGCGTTTGGCCATCACGGCGTCGAATGCATTTCCCATCTCGACGGCCGATGGCTTCAGTCCCGTGAACAGTTCGAAGGCGTCCGCGGCCTGATAGATCGCGAGCTCGCGCCCGGTCATGACCTCGGCACCCTCAGCCTTTGCGGCGTTCAACAGCGGCGTCCAGAGCGGCGTATAGACCGCATCCGCGACCCACATGCCCTTATGCAGCAGGGCGTCCGGGACGGGCGTGCCGCGGTTCGGCAACATGCCGACCGGCGAGCCGTTGACGACCCCGGTGGCGCCGCGCATGGCGTCCTCGACGCTGCCGGCAACACTTGTTTTGCCGCGTTTGCCGATCTGGCCGGCGAGTTGCGTGGCCTTGGCGCGGTCGGTGTCGAAGATCCTGATCTCGGCGACGCCGATCCCGGCCAGCGCAAAGGCAATCGCCTTGCCGACGCCGCCTGCGCCGATCACGGCAACCGTGCTCTGCGCGGGATCACGGACAAGTTCGGTGATCGCCCGGGCAAATCCTGTGGTGTCGGTGTTATGCCCGATCAGCCGGCCATCGCGGACCACGACGGTGTTGACCGCACCGATCGCTTGCGCGCCCGGCGACAATTCGTCGAGCAGGGCGACCACGGCCTCCTTGTAGGGGAAGGTGACGTTGACCCCTGCAAAGCCCAGGCGTCGCACGCCGTCGAGCAGCATCCGCAACTCTTCGCTGGCAGCGCCCGCAACTTCGATCAGTTGGTAGTGGCAATGTGCGCCGAGCGCTTCGGCGGCCCGCTCATGCATCGCGGGCGACGCCGAATGCGCGATCGGCGCGCCGATCAGGCCGGTGAGAAAGCGGCGGTCGGCTGGAGCAAGTGGTCGGGCGGCAGGGCTCATGATCTCGTCATCGGGCGCAATGCGCGTTGGCGGCAGCTGATGGTTCGGGATACGCCCCGATCCGGCCAGACGATAGCGTTTCGCCGACCTAACACAATTACCCATTTATGCCGGATAGATAACATCATGTTATTTTTTTCGGGACCTGAAATCCGGCTTTCGCGGCGCCGCCTTGCCCGGCCCAACGGCGCGCATTTCCGAGCGCAGGCATTCGATGAAATGCTCGATGTGAAGCGACAGCGGCGCGCCGCGTTTCACCGCGATGTAAGTGTCGAACCTGGTCGGCTCGACAATCCTGAGCAATTCGACGCCGGGATAGCCGCCATGGGCGACGGTAAACTGGTCGATCACGGCAATGCCGAGGCCGGCCTTGACCAGCGCGCACACGGTGGTGCCGAAGCGCGCGCGGATGGTGATGTCGTATTCGAGTTTGTTGCGCGCAAAGATCTCCGCCATGATCCGCCCATAGGGATCGTTCGGGTCGATGCCGATCAGGGGATAGCGGATGATCTCCGCCGCCGAGACCTGCTTGCATCCGGCAAGCTCATGTCCCGCCGGCACGATGCAGAACAATTCGCCCGACGCCAGCGGCAAAAAGTCGAGGCCGGGATGATCGAGCCGGTAACTCATGGCGACGCAATCGCCGCGGCCCAGCAACAGATAATCGACGGCCTCCTCGATCTTGAGGATGTTGATGTCGATCCGAAGATCCGGATAGCGGCGCCGCACCCGCTCGATCGCGCGCGGCACCATGACCTGCGAGATGCTCGGCACCGAGCCGATGCGCAATTCGGATAATTCGCCGCGTCCGATCTTGGAGATGATCTCGGTCAGATCATCGACCTTCTCGTAGACGCCATTGATCTGTTCGAAGATGCTGCGGGCTTCCGGCGTCGGGAAATAGCGCCCGTTCTGGCGCTGGAAGAAGCGGATCCCTAAGGATTTCTCGGTGTATTTCACCAGCCGGCTGATGCCCGGCGCCGACACGTTCAGAAGTTTCGCAGCTCCGCCGATCGTGCCGGTCACCATCACGGCGCGGATCACCTCGACCTGGCGAAGCGTCATCATGTGCGAAGTCTCGCCTGTCGCTTGGCTGCGGCTGCGATGTGAATGCAGCTACACGTCGAAGAACACCGTCTCTTTGTCGCCCTGCAGATGGATGTCGAAACGATAGACCGCATTGCCGCCCGGCTGGCGCGTCGCGATCAGCGTGGCGCGGCGGTCGGCCGGCACCAGCGCCAGTACGGGATCTGACGCATTGGCGGCCTCGCCGTCGAGATAGATCCGCGAATAATTGTGCAGCAGCATGCCGCGCGCGAACACGGCGAGCATGATATGCGGCGCCTGCGGCTTGCCGTCGGGATCGGCGACCTGCCCCGGCTTGATGGTGTCGAACGCGTAGCCGCCCTTCGCATCGGTGCCGATGCGGCCGAATCCCTTGAACGTCGAATTCGGCAGCGCCCGCTAGTCCTGCGGGTCGGAGAAGCGCCCTTGCGCGTCCGCCTGCCAGATCTCCAGCATGCAATCCGGCACGACCGCGCCATCGCCGTCGAACACCTGGCCCTCGATGCGAATGCGTTCGCCCGACGTATCCGGCGTCACCAGATTGTTGTTGAAGGCGTCGTTCCAGTCGTATTTGCCGTTCGAGGTCAGGCCATAGGCGAAATAGGGGCCGACGGTCTGCGACGGGGTGAGGCCGTCTGGCTTCGCTTGTTGCACTTATTTGTTCTCCATCGGCGTGGCGTTGCGCCCGCGCAGCACAATGTTGAAGCGGTAGCACAGCGCCCAATCCGGCTTGGTGTTCTCCAGATCGAACGAGGAGATCATCCGGTTGCGCGCCTTCTCGTCGGTGACCGAATTGAAGATCGGATCGAACGGGAACAAGGGATCGCCGGGGAAATACATCTGCGTGACGAGACGCGAGACGAAGGAGTGGCCGAACACCGAGAAGTGGATGTGGGCCGGCCGCCAGGCGTTGTGGTGATTGCCCCAGGGATAGGCGCCGGGCTTGATCGTGACGAAGCGGTAATAGCCCTGCGCGTCCGATTGCGCGCGGCCGGCGCCGGTGAAATTCGGATCGAGCGGCGCGGGATGCTGGTCGACGACATGCACATAACGGCCGCAGGCATTGGCCTGCCAGAGTTCGACCAGCGTGTTCGGCACGCCGCGGCCGTCTTCATCGAGCACGTGACCATGCACGATGATGCGCTCGCCGAGCGGCTCGCCCTTGCCTTGAACGGTGAGGTCGTGATCGTTCTCGCGCACCGTCTCGTGGCCATAGACCGGCCCGGTCAATTCCGACAGCGTATGCCGCATCGGAATCAGCGGCTTGGAGGGCGAGCGCTTGACCGTGCTCTTGTAGCCGGGGGACAGCCGCGGCGGATGCGCCGCGAGACTTTGCACTGGATAGACCAATGTCATGACGAACTCCTCCCTCGCATCGCGCCGCGGCGAAATTGCTTTGCAATTTTGTCGCCAGCCGCGCCGCCGGATCATTATATGACATAACTAATTTGGGAAAGGGCTGTTTTTCACCTTCCCAATTAGTTGTTTTAATTAATCTTTTCGATCGCGACCGCAACGCCCTGGCCGACGCCGACGCACATGGTTGCCAAGGCAAGCTTGCCGCCCCGCTTCTCCATGCCGTGCACCGCCGTCATGGCGAGCCGCGCGCCGCTCATGCCGAGCGGATGGCCGAGCGCGATCGCGCCGCCATGCGGGTTGACGAAGTCGGCGTCGTCCTGGACGCCCAGTTGCCGCAGACAGGCTATGCCCTGCGAGGCGAAGGCTTCATTGAGCTCGATCAAATCGAAGTCAGAGATCTTGATGCCGAGCCGCTCCATCAGCTTCTTCGTCGCCGGCACCGGGCCGATGCCCATGATGCGCGGCGGCACCGCCGCCGAGGCCAGCCCGAGGATGCGCGCCCGCGGCGTCAGCCCGTGCTTCTTCACGGCGGCTTCGGAGGCCAGGATCATCGCGGCCGCGCCATCATTGACGCCGGACGCATTGCCCGCGGTCACCGTGCCGGGATTGCGCACGATCGGCTTCAATTTCGTCAAGGCCTTCCAGCGTGGTCTCGGGGCGCGGATGCTCGTCCTTGTCGACGATGACAGGCCCGGCCTTGCCGCCCGGCACCGACACCGGCGTGATTTCCTCGGCGAAATAGCCTGACAGCAATCGCAGCGCCCGCGCGCTGCTGCGAGCGGATCGCCATCGCATCCTGGTCGGCGCGCGACACCTGGAATTCCTCGGCGACGTTCTCGCCGGTCTCCGGCATCGCATCGACGCCATACTGCGCCTTCATCAGGGGATTGATGAAGCGCCAGCCGATGGTGGTGTCGTAGATCTCCGCCGAGCGCGCGAACGCTTCCGGCGCCTTGCCCATCACGAACGGCGCGCGCGTCATCGATTCGACGCCGCCGGCAATCGCGAAATCGATTTCGCCTGATCGGATCGCGCGGCCCGCGGCGCCGACCGCATCGAGGCCGGAGGCGCAGAGGCGATTGAGGGTCTGGCCGGGAACCGATTCCGGTATGCCCGCGAGCAACAGCGCCATCCGCGCCACGTTGCGGTTGTCCTCGCCGGCCTGGTTGGCGCAGCCGAAAAACACCTCATCGACCTGGGACCAGTCGAGATTGGGATGCTTCGCCATCAGCGCCTTGATCGGGGTCGCGGCCAGATCGTCGGCGCGCACCTTGGCGAGCGAGCCGCCGAAACGGCCGATCGGGGTCCGGACGGCATCGCAAATGAATACATCACGCATAGAATCTCTCCCTGAATGCCGTGCTTTAGGCGTTGACCCGCTGGAACTGTTGGCGAGTTTTAGGAGCGCGCCCGCGGCAGGTCAATTGAGGCATGCCCGCCCCGCGGCGCTTTCGCGGAGGGGCCGTCATGCTCTCTTGAGGGGTACAATTGGTTGGGCGGCGGCGAGCGTGGAAAACTCTGACAACACAGGTATGGGAATAGGACCGGGCGGCGAAATTCTGTAGTTTGCGGCCCGCATGACGATCCAGCAATCCATCCCCGCCCCCGCGCCCCCCGAAGCCACGCCGGCCGCTGACGCAAATTCGCGCGTCACGCCGATGATGGAACAGTACCTCGAGATCAAGGCCGCCCATCCCGGGCTGCTGCTGTTCTACCGGATGGGCGATTTCTACGAGCTGTTCTTCGAGGACGCCGAGATCGCCTCCAGAACGCTCGGCATCGTGCTGACCAAGCGCGGCAAGCATCAGGGCATGGATATCCCGATGTGCGGCGTGCCGGTGGAGCGCTCCGAGGACTATCTGCATCGCCTGATCAATGCCGGCCATCGGGTCGCGGTGTGCGAGCAGACCGAGAATCCCGCCGCGGCGCGCGCCCGCGGCAACAAGAGCGTGGTGGCCCGCGGCGTGGTGCGGCTGGTGACGCCGGGCACGCTGACCGAAGACACGCTGCTGGATGCCCGCACCAACAATTATCTGCTGGCGATCGCGCGCGCCCGCGCGTCATCCGGCGGCGACCGCATCGGCCTCGCCTGGATCGACATTTCGACCTCCGAATTCATGGTCACGGAATGCGCAACCGCGGAACTGGCGGCGACGCTGGCGCGGATCAATCCGAACGAGGTGATCGTCACCGACGCGCTCTATGGCGATCCTGATTTGGGACCGCTGCTGCGCGAACTGCCGTCGGTGACGCCGCTGACCCGCGATGTCTTCGACGGCGCCACCGCGGAACGGCGGCTCTGCGATTATTTCGCGGTCGCGACCATGGATGGCCTCTCCGCGATGTCGCGGCTGGAGGCGACCGCCGCGGCCGCCGCCGTCACCTATATCGACCGCACCCAGGTCGGAAAGCGCCCGCCGCTGTCGCCGCCATCGCGCGAAGCCGCCGGAACCACGATGGCGATCGATCCCGCCACCCGCGCCAATCTCGAACTGACCCGCACGCTCGCCGGCGAGCGGCGCGGATCGCTGCTCGACGCGATCGATTGCACGGTCACCGCCGCCGGCTCGCGGCTGTTGGCGCAACGCCTCGCGGCACCGCTCACCGACAGCGCGGGAATTACGCGGCGGCTCGATGCGATTGCCGCCTTTGTCGCCGACAGCGCCGCGCGTGACGATGTCAGAACCACGCTGCGCGCCGCGCCCGACATGTCGCGCGCTTTGGCGCGGCTGTCGGTCGGACGCGGCGGCCCGCGCGATCTTGCAGGCTTGCGCGACGGCATCCTTGCCGCCGACCAGGCGCTGGCGCGGCTCGCGCAGCTCGAAGCACCGCCGACGGAAATCGTGGCCGTGATGGAGGCGCTGCGCCGGCCCTCGCGCGACCTCGCGCGCGAATTCGAACGCGCACTCGCCGAGCAACTGCCGCTGATCAAGCGCGACGGCGGCTTCATCCGCGAAGGTTATGAGGCAGCGCTCGACGAAAGCCGGAACCTGCGCGACGCCTCCCGCCTCGTCGTCGCCGCGATGCAGGCGCGCTACGCCGACGCGACCTCCATCAAGGCGCTCAAGATCCGCCACAACAACGTGCTCGGCTATTTCGTCGAGGTCACGGCGCAGCACGGCGACAAGCTGATGGCGCCGCCGTTGAATGCGACCTTCATCCATCGCCAGACGCTGGCCGGGCAGGTTCGCTTCACCACGTCCGAACTCGGCGAGATCGAGGCCAAGATCGCCAATGCCGGCGACCGCGCGCTGGGGCTGGAACTGGAAATCTTCGAGCGGCTCTGCGCGATGGCGCTGGCGGCCAGCGACGATCTCCGCGCCGCGGCGCACGCGTTTGCATTGCTCGACGTCGCGACCGCGCTGGCGAAGCTGGCGGTCGATGACAATTACGTGCGGCCCGAGGTCGATGGCTCGCTCGGCTTCGCCGTCGAGGGCGGCCGGCATCCCGTGGTCGAACAGGCGTTGAAGCGCGACGGCCAGCCGTTCATTGCGAACGCCTGCGATCTCTCGCCGGGGCCCGCACAGAAATCCGGCCAGATCTGGCTGATCACCGGCCCGAACATGGCGGGTAAATCGACCTTCCTGCGCCAGAACGCGCTGATCGCGCTGATGGCGCAGATCGGCTCCTACGTGCCGGCGTCACGCGCGCGGATCGGCGTCGTCGATCGGCTGTTCTCCGCGTCGGCGCGGCGGACGATCTCGCGCGCGGCCGATCGACCTTCATGGTCGAGATGGTCGAGACCGCCGTCATCCTCAATCAGGCCAGCGAACGCTCGCTGGTGATCCTCGACGAAATCGGCCGCGGCACCGCCACCTTCGACGGCCTGTCGATCGCCTGGGCTGCGATCGAGCATCTGCATGAGGCCAACCGCTGCCGCGCGCTGTTCGCCACGCATTATCACGAGCTGACCGCGCTCTCCGCCAAACTGCCGCGGATGTTCAACGCCACCGTGCGCGTCAAGGAGTGGCAGGGCGACGTCGTGTTCCTGCACGAGGTGCTGCCGGGCTCAGCCGACCGCTCCTACGGCATCCAGGTCGCGAAGCTCGCGGGTCTCCCGCCGGCGGTGATCGCGCGCGCCAAATCGGTGCTGGCCAAGCTCGAAGCGCAGGACCGCGGCCAGACCGCGCGTGCGCTGGCCGACGACCTGCCGCTGTTCGCCGTCCCCTCCCGCGCCGCCGCCGAACCCGCGCCGCCGAGCGAGGCCGAGCAAGTGATGGAAGCGGTGAAGGCGCTGCATCCCGACGAGATGTCGCCGCGCGAGGCGCTGGAGGCGCTGTATGCGCTGAAGGCGAAATTGCCGAAGGGGTAACGAGACCGTAGCCCGGATGGAGCGCAGCGCAATCCGGGACTCTTTCACCTGCGGATCGGCCGACCCCGGATTACGCTTCGCTTCATCCGGGCTACGCCGTCATTGCGAGCGACGGCCTAGCCAGCAGCCTTCCTTCGCCCGAGCCACCACAGGCTCAGATTCCACCCGACGCACGTCGCCAGCGCGAGGCTCAGCCCGATCGCCGAGCCGAACTGCAGCGCCGCGACGTGCAGCACCGCAATCGCGATGCCGAGGCCGATCAAGCCCCAGGCGCTGTTGGCGAGCACGGCGGCGGTCGGCGGGCCGCCGATGCGGGGATGCAGGATCAGCATCATGGAGGTGAACACGATCGGGAACAGCGCGATGATGCCGCTCACCTTGGGGCCGACCCAACTCGACATCGTGACCACCGTCGCCACCAGTGTTGCGACCAGCGATGCCCGTAGCGGGATGTCGTACCAGCGGCGCCTGATCGGCGGCATTTTAGCGTGGCGATAGCGGGCGAGCAGCGGCACGCAGATGGCGTAAGCGATGACATTGGCGATCAACCCGCCGGCCAGCGACCATTGCACCGAGCGGATGATCGTGGCGAGCACGAGCCATACGGCGACGGCCGAGAGGCAACTGAGCAGCGCGCCGTGGCGCTGCGCCAGCACGACATAGGTCAGCCCGAGGAAGATCGTCGCGGCGTTGATCGGCAGGCTCGCCAGCGCGCCCTCGGCGATGAAGGCGGCGTCATGATCGAGCGCGAGGAACACGTAGGACGGCCCCGCCGAGATCGGCAACGTCGCGATCAACGCACCGATCACCGGGCCCGAGCGCTCGGTGACGATGGAAGCCGTCACCACGAACGCCGCGGCGAACGCCATGCGCAGGGCGAGCGTGAGGATGAAGGCGAGTTCGGGGGACATTTGCACTTTCTTACCCTCCCCTGGAGGGGTCCGAGACGAGCAAAGCTCGCTCGTGGGTCGGCTCGTATGAGCGCAGCGAATGCGAGACGGGGTGGGGTGATCTCTCAACTCGGGCACTGTTCGCGAGGAGGGACCGTCACCCCACCCCGCCGCGCTTTACACGCGCGTCGACCCTCCCCCTCCAGGGGAGGGTGAACGGCCGATCACACCCGCTTCATCGACACCGAGACTTTCGGGCCGTTCCTGATGGTCTGATAGACCACGCAATAGCGTTCGGTGAGCTTCAACAGCAGGTCGAGCTTGTCCTGCGGCGCGTCGGTTCCGACCTCGAAGCGCAGGCGGATCTCCTCGAAACCGACCGGGGCTTCCTTGTCGACGCCGAGCGTACCGCGAAAATCCAGATCGCCTTCGGCGATGACGGTGCCGCTTCTGAGCGGAATATCGACGGCGGTCGCCACCGACTTCAGCGTCACACCGGCGCAGGCGACGAGGGCTTCCAGCAGCATATCGCCGGAGCAGAGCTCGAGGCCGGAGCCGCCGGTCGCGGGGTGGAGCCCGGCGACCGCCAGTGCGCGGCCGGTCTCGACCTTGCAGGCGATGCCTTCATTGTCGATCGAGCCTTTGGCTTTGAGGGTAATGACGGCGGCGGAGGGATCGGACTTGTAGCGTTCCTTGATCGGGGCCTGCATCGCGCGAAGTTCGGCGGCGTCCATCTTCGTCTCCCGGTTGTTCTTTTTGCCACGCCGGATTTAGTGCGAAATTGCCCCGCTGTCACCACCACATCGCTTCGCCGGCCATGGTTTTTGGGTCGGCGTCGGGCACATTGCGGTCGAGCGAGCGGTCGAGCGAGGTCAGCACGTGACGCTTAAAATTTTCGAATAATGGCGAGGTACGGTCGCGCGGCCGTGTCAGATTGATCCTGATCACCTCGAACAGCCGGCCCGGCCGCGGCCGCATCACGAGCACGCGATCCGCCAGCACCACGGCCTCATCGACGTCGTGCGTCACCAGAACGAGGGTCGGCCGCGTGTCGTTCCAGAGATCGAGCAGATGATCCTGCAGGTCGCGCCGCGTGAAGGCGTCGAGCGCGGAGAACGGCTCGTCCAGCAGCAGCACTTCCGGCTGCGGCACCAGCGCGCGCGCAATCGCCACCCGCTGCGCCTGCCCGCCGGAGAGTTCGCGTGGCCAGGCTTTTGCCTTGTCGGCAAGGCCGACCCGGGTCAGCGCGCGCGAAACCTTTTCGCGCCGCACATCGGCCGGCAGATCCGTCAGGCCGAAGCCGATATTGTCGGCGACGCTGAGCCAGGGCAGCAATCGCGGCTCCTGGAAGATGATCCCGATTTTGGCGTGCGGTGCGGTGATCGCCGCATCGTCCAGCGTCACCGTGCCCGTGGTGGCGCGGTCGAGGCCGGCGATGGCGCGCAGCAGCGTCGACTTTCCGCAGCCGGAGCCGCCGATGATGGCGACGATTTCGCCAGGCCTGATCTCGGCGGAAAAGCGCTCCAGCGCGTGGACGCCGTTGGGATAGGTTTTGCCCACTCGATCCAGCGCGAGCATCAGGCGGCTCCGCTCTGGCGGCCGAACGCGTCCTGCCAGCGCAGCAGGGGCGCGGTGGCGATTTCGATCAGCCAGTCGGTGGTCTTGCCGAGGATCGCAAAGATCACGATCGCCGCCACGATCTGCGCCGGCTTGCCGAGCTGCTGGCCGTCGATCAGGAGATAGCCGAGCCCTTCGGAGGCGCCCATGAATTCGGCCGCGACGACGAACATCCAGCCCAGGCCAAGGCCTACACGCAACGCGACGACATAGGCCGGCAGCACCGCGGGCAGGAGGATGCGGCGGATCATCGCCGGCCCGCTCAAACGGAAGGTGCGGCCGACCTCGACGATCTTGCGGTCGACGGAGAGGATCGCGCCCATCACGCCGAGATAGACCGGGAAGAACACGCCGACCGCGATCAGCGCCACCTTCGAGGTCTCGAAAATGCCGAGCCACAGGATGAACAGCGGCACCCAGGCGATCGATGGAATCGCGCGCAGCGCCTGCACGGTCGGATCGAGCAGCTGCCGCGCCAGGCCCCAATAGCCGGAGACCGCGCCGAGGAGGGTTCCGGCGACGACGCCGAGGCCGAAGCCGGCGGCAACGCGCGTCACCGTCGCGGTGATATGGCGCGTGAGCTCGCCGCTTCGTCCCAGTTCCATCACGGTCGCGAAGATTTTGGTCGGCGGCGGCACCAGCCGGCCGTTGGAATAGCCGAGCCCGACCCAGACTTCCCAGATGACCGCGAGCCCGACCGGCAGCAACAGCCCGAGCGCCGGCCGCGCATAGCGGCGCAGCCGCGCGCGCGACGACGGCGGGACAATCGCATCGGTGCGTTCCAGCGCGGGCAGTTCAACGGTCATGGCCATAGCAAGACGCTTCTCGCGCGGGATTGCAAGGTGGGGGCTTGTAGCCCGGATGGAGCGAAGCGTAATCCGGGGCTCTTTCGTCGCGGTCGGATTTATCCCGGATTGCGCTTCGCTCCATCCGGGCTACGGACTGAACCGTCAATTCGTCGGCAGCGGAACCTGGTCGTCGATCAGCGCATCCAGCGTCGCCTTCACGTCGACCTTGGCGTCGACCACGCCGGCCTGCTGCAGGGCGAGGCCTGCGGCGAGGATGGAGTCGCGCTGCGGGTGCGCCGATGCGGCTGTGGGTCAGCTCGGTGCGTTCCTTGAGCTGCTTGTCGACGACAGCTTCCGGCAGTTTGGTCACGCCGATGAATGTCTTCTTCAGGTCGTCGTAATTGGCCAGCGAATATTTGCGCGCCTCCTCGTACACCGCGAGCACGCGGCGGACTGCGTCCGGATAGTCCTTCAAAAACTGCTCGCGCACATTGAGGATGCCCCAGGTGTTGGCGTCCGCCTTGCGGAAGAACAGTTTTGCGCCCTCCTCGACTTCGGCCTGCGCCATCATCGGATCGAGGCCGGCCCAGGCGTCGACGTCGCCGCGGATCAGCGCGGTCTTGCCGTCGGCATGCTGCAGCAGCACCGGCGTGATGTCCTTTTCGGTGAGACCCGCGCCGAGCAGCGCGCGCACCAGGAAGATGTGCGGATCGGTGCCGCGGGTCACCGCGACGCGCTTGCCCTTGAGATCGGCGACGGAAGCGATCTTGGAATCCTTTGATGTCACCAGCGCGGTCCATTCGGGGCGCGAATAGACGTAGATCGATTTGATCGGGTTGCCGTTGATCCTGGCGACCAGCGCCGCCGAGCCCGCAGTCGATCCGAAATCGATCGAGCCGGCGTTGAGGAATTCAAGCGCCTTGTTGGAACCGGCCGACTGCACCCAGACGACGCTGATGCCGTCCTTGGCGAATTCCTTCTCCAGCAAGCCCTTTTGCTTGAGGATCATCGACACGGGATTGTAGGTCGCCCAGTCGATGCGAATCTCCTTGAGCGCGTCGGCGGCAAAGGCCGCGCCGGGCAGCAAGGTCGAAAGCGCGATGGCCGCAGCCACTGCGCGCCGTGAAATCCTGGGCATGGTCGCCCTCCCTGAGACACTGAAAAACATCATTGTTTTTCAATATGTTAGATTGCAACGCAACGAGAAAATACATACCGTCAATGCGACGGAGTCAGCACAGCTTTGCCCAAGCGGTTCGGAATCCAGCATAGAATTACCCTTGCCTGACAATCGCCCGTGACAGCCCCTGCGGCGTCCGATATCGGGATAGATCATGGATAGCGTCGTGACTGAGGACCGCTCCGGAGCGGATGATCGTTTCGATACCGCGCGGATCACCGCGGCGGTCGATGCCCTGGCCGAAAAACATGCCGGCCGCGAGGACGTGTTTCGCTCGGCGCTGGCGCAATTGCTCAAGGCCGAGATGATCGCGGCGCGCGCGACCGCGCAGGCCGTGCTGCTGAAGGATCGCCACGGCCGCCGCTGCGCGGAGCGGCTGTGCTTCATGCAGGACGAAATCATCCGCATCCTCTACTCCGCCGCCACGCGGCATCTCTATCGCTCGCATGTGCCCTCCGGCGCCGAGCGCATGGCCGTGGTCGCCACCGGCGGTTATGGCCGCGGCCTGATGGCGCCGGAATCCGATATCGATCTGCTTGTTCATCCTGCCCTACAAGCAGACCGCCTGGGGCGAGCAGGTCGCGGAAGCCATTCTGTATTGCCTGTGGGACCTCGGATTGAAGGTCGGCCACGCGACGCGCTCGGTCGACGAATGTATCCGCCAGGCGCGCGGCGACATGACGATCCGCACCGCGATCCTGGAGACGCGGTTTCTGACCGGCGACCAGCCGCTCTATGACGAACTGGTCGCGCGGTTCGACAAGGACGTCGTGCAGGGCACCGCTTCCGAATTCGTCACCGCCAAACTCGCCGAGCGCGAAGAACGCCACCGCCGCGCCGGGCAGTCGCGCTATCTGGTCGAGCCCAACGTCAAGGACGGCAAGGGCGGCTTGCGCGACCTGCACACCCTGTTCTGGATCGCCAAATACGTCTACCGCGTGCGCGAGACCGACGAGCTGGTCGAGCGCGGCGTGTTCGACGCGCAGGAATACCGCACTTTCCGCCGCTGCGCCGACTTCCTGTGGTCGGTGCGCTGCAATCTGCATTTCGTCTCGGGGCGCGCCGAAGAGCGGCTGTCGTTCGACATGCAGCGCGAGATCGCGGTCCGGCTCGGCTATACCTCGCATCCCGGCATGCAGGATGTCGAACGCTTCATGAAGCACTACTTCCTGGTCGCCAAGGACGTCGGCGATCTGACCGCGATCCTGTGCGCCAAGCTGGAAGAAGAGCAGGCCAAGCCCGCGCCGGTCTTGAGCCGCATGGTGGCGCGGCTGCGGCCGGGCACCAAGCGGCGGCGGGTGCCCGACAGCGACGACTTCATCATCGACAACAACCGCATCAACCTCGCCGCGCCCGACGTCTTCAAGCACGACCCGGTCAATTTGATCCGGATCTTCCAGCTGGCGCAGAAGAACAACCTCGCCTTCCACCCCGACGCGATGCGCACGGTGACGCGCTCGCTGAAACTGGTGAACGCCCAGCTTCGCGAAAATCCGGAAGCCAACCGGCTGTTCATGGAGATCCTGACGTCCGATAACGCGGAGATCGTGCTGCGGCGCATGAACGAGACCGGCGTGCTCGGTCATTTCATCCGCGCCTTCGGCAAGATCGTGTCGATGATGCAGTTCAACATGTACCACCATTATACGGTGGACGAGCATTTGATCCGCTGCATCGGCCACCTGCAGGAGATCGAGCGCGGCGGCAATGACGAGTTCACGGTCGCGAGCGACCTGTTCCGCAAGATCCAGCCCGAGCATCGCGCGGTGATCTACATCACCACGCTGCTGCACGACGTCGCCAAGGGACGACCCGAGGATCACTCGATCGCCGGCGCCAGGGTGGCGCGGCGGCTGTGCCCGCGGCTCGGCTTCAACACCGCCGACACCGAACTGGTGGCATGGCTGATCGAAGAGCATCTCACCATGTCCACGGTGGCGCAGTCGCGCGATCTCTCCGACCGCAAGACGATCGAGAATTTTGCCGCCGTCGTGCAATCCGTCGAACAGATGAAGCTTTTGACCATCCTGACCACCGCCGACATCAGGGGCGTCGGCCCCGGCGTGTGGAACGGCTGGAAGGCGCAGTTGCTGCGCACGCTGTATTACGAAACCGAGCCGGTGCTGACCGGCGGCTTCTCGGAAGTGAACCGCGCGCAGCGCATCGCGGTGGCGCAACGCGAATTCCGCGCCGCCTTCAACGAATGGCCGGATGCTGAGCTCAACGCCTATATCGGGCGGCATTATCCCGCCTACTGGCTCAAGGTCGACCTGCAACGAAAAATCCGCCAGGCGCGTTTCATCCGCGCCAGCGAACAGGCCGGGCATCAGCTCGCGATCAATGTCGGCTTCGACGAGGCGCGCGCCGTCACCGAACTGACGATACTCGCGACCGACCATCCGTGGCTGCTGTCGATCATTGCAGGGGCCTGCGCGTCCGCCGGCGCCAACATCGTCGACGCGCAGATCTACACCACCACCGACGGCCGCGCGCTCGACACCATCGCGATCTCCAGGGAATACGACCGCGACGAGGACGAGGGACGGCGCGCCACCCGCATCGGCGAGATGATCGAGCAGGTGCTCGAAGGCAAGCTGCGGCTGCCCGAAGTGGTGGCCCGCAAGGCGGCCAACCGCGGCAAGGTGCGCGCTTTCGTGGTCGAGCCTGAAGTGACCATCAACAATCAGTGGTCGGACCGCTACACCGTGATCGAGGTTTCCGGCCTCGACCGCCCCGGCCTGCTGTATCAACTGACCACCGCGATCTCGAAACTCAACCTCAATATTGCGTCGGCCCATGTCGCGACCTTCGGCGAACGCGCCCGCGACGTGTTCTACGTGACGGATCTGCTCGGCGCCCAGATCACCGCGCCGACCCGGCAGGCCGCCATCAAGAGTGCGCTGATTCACCTGCTCGCCAGCGAAGACAACGTCACGCAGCCGGCGGCGTGATACGCTAGTCCCGCAGGATGGGTGGAGCGAAGCGACACCCATCGATGCCGGACGCAGAAGGTGATGGGTTTCGCTTCGCTCTACCCATCCTACGATAGACTCTCCACGTCATTGCGAGCGCAGCGAAGCAATCCACGCCTCGGCGCGGGGATAGATGGATTGCTTCGCTGCGCTCGCAATGACGGCCGGAGTTCGTAGGGTGGGCAAAGCGAAGCGTGCCCACCATCAAGCAGCATGATCGGGGGTAGATGGTGGGCACGTCGCTAACGCGCCTTTGCCCACCCTACAAATCCGCATCTGGCTTCCGCCTTCTGCGATGGCGCAGCGCATCGATCAGCAGCGAGAGAACGGACGACCGCTGAAGGCGCGGCGGGTAAGGCAGATGGTCGTCTGACAACCGCTCGCGCGTTACCTCTTGGTCGTCGTCGCAGAATTTCGGCGCGAACGCCAGGAACGGGCCGCCGAGATCCGAATGATGGAATGGGTTTCTTGGTGGGCGTCGCATGGGTCGTCAACCTTATGCAGGAGACGCGCGAGCTCGTTGCGATAGAGCCTCGCCCAGCTACTATTCAAGCTGGTGAGGAATTCGAGCTCGCGGCCTGTGAGTATCGACATGGGAACGCCGGGATGCGGAAGCAGGATACATCGGACTAATTTGCGCGAGGCCGTTACATCTTGTGCATTCCGGCGAACTGCCTGCCGCTGTAGGGGCCGACATAAAGCCCGGTCTGCAGGCATTGGGCTTTCGCGGCATGGCACATCTGCGACCGGTCTGGCCGTGCACTGGAATGGCGGATGCAGGAGGCGGCATAGGCGCTGCAGGTGTGGGGGATCGCGGCCCGCTCCATTGCCATCCGGTATCGATAGGAGCGCCCGCCATCGGACGACTGGCAACATTTGCCGTTCATCTTGCTGGCCGATGCGGTCGTGACGGCGGAAGACAGCCCGATGCCGGAAACGGCGAGCGACAGGATAATGACCAGTGACTTCATGGTAGACCTCCTTGACTAACCAACGAGACCGGCAGTCGGCACGACGCCGATGCTGTCGGGAAACACGGTGCTGGCGAGCGCACGCTCGTCGACTCTCAGATGATCGCGGAGCAGGCCCTTCAGCACCGCGCGCAGATCGGTGGTGGGTTTGAGGTCGCGCTCCTCATGGAGCTGGGCTTGCTTCAGTCCCGGCCAGTCGGCGATCACGCGCCCGCCGCGCAGCGCGCCGCCGGCGAGAAACGCCACGGTGCCGGTGCCGTGGTCGGTTCCGTTGGTGCCGTTGATGCGCGCGGTGCGTCCGAACTCGGTGATGACGGCGACCACCGTCTCGCGCCAGGCGCCGCCCATGTTGGTCTCGATCGCCGCCAGCGCGCCGTCGAGCGCCCCCAGGAGATTGGCAAGCTGCCCGGAGGCCGCCCCCTCGTTGATGTGCGTGTCCCACCCAATGAAGCCGAGCGCGCCGACCCGCGGGCCATCGGGCTTGGCGAGAAAGCGGGCCGCGGTGCCGGCGGCTTCCGCAAAATAGGCCCGCACCCCGGCGATGCCGGGAGCCGCAAGCGCAGCGCCGTCGGCCATGGCTGCATCCGATAGTCCGGCGGCGCCGAGCGCGGCCAGACGCATCCTTGCCTCGAGCGCGGCCGCCAGTTTCGGGTCGGTATGCTTATAGAGATCGAGCAGCCGGGCCTGGGTGTCTTCGTTGGCCGGCAACAATTTTTGCGGCACCCATGACAGCACCGGCGCGCGGCCGCGGACCACCAGCGGGGTCACCGAGCCGACGCCAAGCACGCGGCTGCCGCGCGGATCGACCCGGCCGTCCGACGCCAATTCGGTCAGCGCGCGGTTGAGCCAGCCGGTGTCGACGGCGCCCGGCCGCGCGATGCCGCTTTCGAGAACGTCCTGGCCGTCGAAATGCGAGCGTTCGCGATAGGGCGTTGCGGTGGCATGCACGATGGTCGCTTGCTGCGCCTTGTAGAGCCGGTGCAGGTTCGGCATTGCCGGGTTGAGCGCGAAGAAACTGTCGAGCGGCAATGCCGGCGGCTTGCCGTCGAGCACGAGCGCGCGGTCGCCGCGCAGGCCGATCCAGTCGGGATCGCCGACGGGGGCGACCGCGCCCAATCCATCGAGCGCGCCGCGCAGCACGATGACGAGCATGCGCGGATCGCGGCCCTCGGCGCGTGCGAGCCGCGGCATCTGGCTCCATGCGAACAGGCTGCCTGCGCCGAGCAGCGCCTCGCGGCGAGTTGGCAGATGGTGGCGAAAGGTCATGCTCACCTCCTCTGGAATTCGGCCGACATGAACAGCAGCACGAGCGCCTGCTGGCGGCTCTCGGCGCGGCCGACCGCCTGCATCACCTCCGGCGACACCTGTGACCCGAGCACGGTCTCGATGACCTCCTGCGGATCGGTCCGGCCTGCGACGCGCTCGGCGAAATTGTTGGCGACGTCGAGCCGCCGTCCCATGCCGTCGATCCAGGATGCTTCATCGTCCGGAAAACCCTTGGGCGACGGCGGACGCCACAGCGGTTCGCCGAGCAGAACCTGTCCATCCGTGTACCGCGTCGGGTCGGCCTGCGTGAGCCCGGTTGCCCGCACCATGCCGACGACCCATTCGCCCGGCCGCTTGAGTTTGGTGGGCGGCTCGCTCCAGGCTTCGGGAGCTGACACCATTGTCCTGGCGACCTCCTTGAGATCGCCGCCGGTGTCGAGGAAAGCCTTCGCCATCTTTTCCACCAGCGCAGGCGGCGGCGTGTCGGCCACGAAATGGCGGGCCAGCTTGGTTGCCACATGCGTAGCGGTTGCAGGATTCGCGGCGAGATCGCGCAGCACGGCGCGTCCCTGCTCCACCGTTTCGTCGTCGTAGGATTTTCCCAGCACTTTCTGCGCGCCGGGCTCGTGCAGGCGGGGATTGAAGGTGAATTCGCCGCCATGCTCGGGATTGTCGCCCGGCGGCACCAGGGTCCATCCGGTGAGAATGTTGGCGAAGCCGATGACGTCATCCTGGGTATAGCCGGTCCGCACGCCCAGCGTATGCAACTCCAGAATCTCGCGGGCGAGATTTTCGTTGAGGCCGCGGTTGCGGTTGAGGCCGGCGGTCGAATTCGCGCCCATCGAAACCGTCTGGTCGAGATAAAACAGCATCGCCGGATGGCCGTCGGCCGCCAGCAACAGGTCAGTGAAGCGGCCGAGCACGTGAGGACGGATGGCCTCGCGCTCATAGGCGCCGGACATGCTGCGGATCTTGTCGGCCGAGACGCAGAAATGATTGGACCAGAACCAGACCAGCCGCTCGGCAAAACCGATCTCGGCGCCGAGCGCGGCCGCGATGCGAACCCGCGCCTCTTCGAGATAGATCGGGCGCCCCGGATCGGGGACGGCTTCGGCGGCCATCTTTTGCCGCCATCTCGCCCGTGCCCGGCGCGGCGCCTTCCATCATGGCGGACGCGTCGGCCATCTGCTGGCGTTTCGCGTCCTGTTCTTTCTTGGCGACGATCGCCTTGGCTTGCCGCTTCGCAAACGCGTCGGTCACCGCGCGATAGGCCTTGGCGCTCGAAGGCAGATTGGCGGCAGCGAGTTCGCTGATCGCGGGACGATCGAGTTCGGCGATCAGCGCGCCGCGCGGATCGGCCTCAATCGCTGCAATCGATCCCGGACGCGGCCCCATCCCGAACCGATGGAGGGCCAGCGCGGCTTCAGCCTTTGCAGAACGGCTCATGACAACACCCGAGGATGTGACACCCTGTAGTGCTACGAGTCGTAACACTTAGGAGTTGGCCATGCAAGTCCCGATTGAGTGCCATGGCGCTGCCGGTTTGACCTTCCGCATGGTGAATGTTACGCATTGTAGCATATCGGCCGCTGTAGACCGCCTTTCCGAACGTCTGACGAACTCACCTTCGCGCCCGCCGCCCATCACTTTCGCCAAGCCGGAATGGGGTACCCGAATGAAGCATCTGCATCGCCTTCTCGCTGCGTTGTCGATCCTCCATCTCGTGTCTCTCGGCCTTGCCACCGCCGCCCGCGCGTACGCCGTCGCGCCGGTAGGCGACCCCGAAGCACTCGGCTTCTCGTCATCGCGGCTGGCGCGGATCGCTGCCTGGCAACAGTCGCAGGTCGATGCCGGCGCCTTCTCGGGCGCGGTTGCGGCGATCGCGCGCAATGGCAGGGTCGCGTATCTGCGAGCGGTCGGCTTTCGCGACCGGGCAAAGACCATTCCGCTGCAGCCCGATGCGATCTTCTGGATCGCCTCGATGACCAAGCCGGTCACCAGCGTGGCCGCCATGATGCTGGTCGAGGAGGGCAAGCTCAACCTCGCCGCCCCGGTCCACCAGTATCTTCCCGAACTCAAGGACATGATGGTCGCCGTCGAGACAAAAGACCCGGTGACCGGCAAGGCCGATCTCGCACGCGAGCCGCAGAAGCGCGCGATGACGGTCGAGGACCTGCTGCGCCATACCGCGGGACTGGTCTATGGTGTCGGTGGCACGAAGGTGGACCAACTGTACAAGAGCCTCTATGGCACTGCCGGCGTGTACCGCCGGGACAAAACTCTTGCCGACTTCGTCTCCAATCTGGCCAGGCTTCCGCTTGCTCACCAACCAGGCGAGGTCTGGGACTACGGTCTCTCCGTCGATGTGCTCTCGCGCGTCGTCGAGGTTGCTTCCGGTCAACCGTTCGACCAATTCCTGGAGACGCGTCTGTTCAAGCCGCTGGGCATGGTCGACACCGGCTTTTACGTGCCCGAAGCCAAGCTGTCCCGCCTGGTTGATCCGCCCCCGATCAGCGGGCCGCCGGACAGCGTATTGGCTGATGTCACCAAGCCGACCAAACTGTTCTCGGGTGGCGGTGGATTGGTGTCGACGGCCGCCGATTATCTGCGGTTCTGTCAGATGCTGCTCAACGGCGGCGAACTCGACGGAGTCCGCATCCTTTCGCGCGCAACCGTGCAGCTGATGACCACGAACTCGCTGCCGCGCGACATCCGCTTCGCCGGAGTCGACGGCGGTTTAGTCGGACCACAGGCGGGCTCGGTCTGGGGACTCGGCTTTGCGGTCCGCAGCGATGCCGCGTGGAGCGTGGTGCCTGGATCGGTTGGCAGCTTCACCTGGATGGGCGCCTCGGGCACCTATTTCTGGGTCGACCCGACAGAGCAGACGGTTGCCGTGCAACTGATTCAGGTTGCGCCTGGCGGGAGCGGCCCCTTCCTGCGCATGTTTCGCAATCTCACCTATGGAGCCTTCCGCGTTCCCGACCAGCCTGTGGCGGCGTCAGCCGTGGCAGCAGTGACGATCGACGCGGCCACGCTCGCGGGCTACGTCGGAACCTACACGTTCTCCACGACGAGTTCACGCGACAAGCAGACGCCAGACGGTGACGCGAATGGCGGCGCCCGCGGGTTCGGCGGCCTTGGCATCGAACTCACGATGGAGAATTGGCAGGTCAAGGTCGTGTCGCCGATCCGGGGCATGCCCGCGGCCAAGGCCGGCATCATGGCCAACGACATCATCACGCATCTTGACGATGAGCCGCTCCAAGGCCTCACCCGCGACCAGGCGATCAAGAAGATGCGCGGACCGGTCAACAGCAACGTCCGCCTGAAGGTCGTGCGTAAGGGGCTGGAAAATCCAATCGAGGTGGCGGTCGTCCGCGCTCTGATCCGAGTGGCAGGGGCCGGGGCCGATCTTCAGGTCGTCAACAAAGATGGCCACCTCCTGATCGAGGCAAGCGGAGACCTGCCGGTCCTCGATTTTGAGAAAGGTGCAGCGGTCCCGGTCGTTCCGCTGTCGAGCAACGAGTTCTTCGTGGATGGTGGCGACCATACCCGCCTTGCCTTCCTGCGTGACGGGCCCGGCCCGATACGGCTGGTGCTCAATCCGGGTCCCTGGCAGATCACGGGGCAGCGGATCAACTGACGGGACACGAGGGGACACGCGAAGGTCTGCTCGGTCGCGACCCGACATGACAAACTCGCGGCCCACTGCCTGGCCTTCATCAAGCTCGCATTCATCCGAATTGGCTGCGTGCCAATGAAGCCAGCGGCTAGTACTGCGGACCCAGTGCAATTCGTCCGATCGTGCCGTCCTTGAGCAGGCCAATGCGCCACTCCGCCGAGCCGTTGGCGAACTGGGCGATATAGATGTCGCTGCCGAGACTCGAGACGCCCCGGAACGACATCGCGCGCAGGGCGCCGAGCCGGGAGAGAATGGCCTGGTTGAAGGGAAGCTGCTGCCGCGTCTGCGCCGCGACTTCGGACGTCATGCGATCGTAGTCCGGCTCGCCGCGGCCCGTGGCCTCGATATATTCGCGCAGCGTCGCTTCACTGCCGGCCAGCGGAACGGTGCGCGGCGCCGCCGCGCGCCCGGGCTGGCCGTTTGCCTGGGGCTCGCCCACGGTGTGAAAGCGCGTTTGCTGTCCCGGCAACACGATCTCCAGGCATTTCCCGGAAGCGTCCGCAATGACCCAGGGGCTTTCGACATAGGTCGTGATCGGGAACGACATCTCCTCGCCGATCGTGCCGGAGGCTGCGCGCTTTCCTTCCGCGTCCAGCTTGAAGAGCTGAATGTCTCTCCCGCTGCCGTTATAGATCAGCAGCTTGATCGGTGCGGTCTCGCCAACGGCTCTCAAGCCTTGCTCGCCGGAACAGGCGACGACCCCGCCCGGCCTGTCGTTGCCGTCGGGCCGGAAGATGACATCTTCGACCTTGCCGTCCGCCCCTAGCAGCAAGCGGAATTCCGCAACGCCGCCTGCGAACTTCACGCCATAGATGTCGTAGCCGCCGGGCCCAACGCCACGAAAGAAAATCGACTCCACGGCGCCGAACGCCTTGAACATGGCCTGCAGCTCGGCAGCCTGGCGACGGATCTTCGCCGCCAGCGCTGCACTCATCCGCTCGTAATTCGGAGCACCGCGTTGCAGGTCATCGATCCCCCGCAGGATCGCCTCCTTGCTCCCCGGCAGCGGGGTCTGGTCCCTGAACCGATCCGGCGCCGCTGCAATTCGACGCGCGAACTCTTCCTCGATGCGCTTGGCCCTGGCGGCCGAGACCCGCGGCGCCAAACGTGCGCCGGACACCGGCTCGTGCAGCAGGACCTGGTTCACCTTGGCCTCGCCGCCGCGCAGGAAAATAACGAGATCGTCATGGCCATCGGCAAAGGCATCGACGCCGCGCGCCACGATCTCGAATTTCGTCCGCCCGGTCTCCTGCACATGGAGCCGCTCGCCATCGCGGATGACGGTGAGGACGCGGCCGGGTCCCAACTGGTACGCAGCCGACATATGAATCCAGCCGGCTCGCATCCACCGCGATCCCTTGCCACGACAATTCGGCCGATCCTGATCGCGCTGATGTCGCGGCCATTCTGGTTCAGCACCGGAGCCGAATGGCTATCCGTTCATGGCTGACGGCCAACGTGATCGGGCCGGCCGCCGCCGGGTAGAAATAGGTTCCATCACCCAGCCGCGCCAGCCGGAGCTTTCGCTGCCCGCTCGACTTGCCCGAAGAAATCGTCGCCCTCCCGCGAAAACGGTAAAGATCGACGCGCGACCCAATGAATAAAAGGAAATCGACTGCGGCTTGCGCGCTGCGGTCATCGGCATCTGCCGCATGGTCGAGCGCGACCGACGCTGCCGGCTGCGGTGCGGTAGGCGATGGAGCCGGCCGAGACGACGACAACCGGCAGGATGACTGCCGCGGTGCCAATTCGTTTGCCCCAACCCAGCTTCGCAGGGGCCGCGGTGGCCGCGAGAATGCGCTCCACCCGGCTACGCACCGTGCACGCCCTCGCCATTTCGATGCCCGCCGGCGCCCGCCGAACGTGCTGCACGAGATCGAGCAGGATCTCGGCGTAGGACAGCCTGTCCTCGACCACTTCGAGCGCCGTTGCATCGCTGATGATTTCGGCCAGTTCGGCCAGCCGGGTGAGGTGCCACCACGCGAACGGACTGAACCAGAACACCGAACGATTGAACGAGGCGAGCAGCAGCAGATAAAAGTCGCGATTGGCGACGTGCGCGCCCTCATGGGCCAGCACGGCCTGGCGCTTGCGCACATCCCAGTCGAAGCATTGCGGCGGAAGCAGAATGGTCGATCCGAAGGTGACGGGCCCGGCGATCACATTGCTCACGCGCACGCTCCAGTCGGCCGTCCAGGGCTCGCGCATCGGCTTGGCGGCGCGGGCCAGACGCCAGGTCAGATAGAGGCCGACCGCCAGCCTCGACAACAGCAGGCCGGCAACCAGCGCATAGACGATCGTGGCCAGCGCCAGCCAGTTCACCGCCGGGGTATGCGTGCTGCCGGCAGCGGCGGGCATGCCCTGCTCGGTCGCGAGCATGTCGTGCAGCGGCTCCGGCGACGGGTTGCTCCATGAGCTGCCGGCTGGCCAAAATGTTCCGCTGCCGGCACCGGCAACGCGTTCACGGTGACGGTCACCGTGGTCCAATGCATCAACAGCGGCATCGACAACGACGCCACCAGCACCATGGCCCAGCAGGTCATGTGCACGTGCGGATTCCGTACCCGCAAAAGATTCAAGCCAATCCACACGACGCCTCCGAGAAGCAAGGCGCGCAGCGCCGACTCCGCCAGAATCGCCAGCATTATTTCCTCCTTCCCTTCGCCTCTGTCTTGGTCTCGGCTTTGGTCTCAGTCCTGGTCTTGGCCTTCGCAACCTGGTCGGCCAGCGTGCGCAACTGACGCTGGTCGAGCATCGCCGTATCCACCATGCCGACCAGGACTTCTTCGACGGAGCCGTTGCAGAACCAGTCGACGATGCGCTGGACGGCTTTCGCCGCAACCCGTCCGCGTGGCTCGGCGGCCTGATAGACATAGGTCCGCCCATCCACGGTGTGCGTGGTGTAGCCCTTGTCTTCCAATCGTCGCAGCACGGTGCGGACGGTCGATTCCTTGAGCGGACGGGAAAGCCGTTCGCGGACAGCCTCGGCGGTAACAGGACCGTTGGCCCAGACCAGTTGCATGACCTCGCGTTCGAGGTCGCCCAGTTCGGGCAGGCTGTCATCCATGGTGCTACCTTGCGATCTCGGCCTCAATGCTACAGAGCGTCGCATACGCGGCCCGAATCCGCAACGGCTATTCCGGCTGGAACGGCGGCGCCTCGTCGGCGGACGCCGACCCGATTACCGCGCCCTCATGCTGCAGCAGCCAGCGCGTGCGCTTCAGCTCGCCGCCATACGTCACCGGCGAACCGTTGGCGCCGATCAGGCGGTGACAGGGCAGGAAGAAGTTTGATCGGATTCGAGCCGTTGGCGCGGTCGACGGCGTGCAGCATTGCAAGCTTCGCGGCCAGCGCGCCGTAGCTCAGCGTGGTCCCTGCCGAAGCAGTTCGCGCAGCGTAGGCGCGACTCTAGTTGGTCTGTTTGGGATCAGTCCAACCGTGAGTTCGAGAGCTGCCAGGCTCGCTGCCACGAAGGCGAGATAATTTGTCCGGGAAACCAGAAGACCCAGATCGAACAGTTCAAGCCACGCTTGCCATGGGTCCCCTGCCGGCACGGCGATCGCCCGCTTGCCACCATCGATCACGGAAGGTCGGAAGCTGCGGTCGGATCTCCGGCGCTTGGCGTCGGGTCCGATGTCATCGGAGCAACGGATCAAGTGCAAATGCGCTTTCGTCATATCAATCCCCAGATCTGCGGTCGGCGATCGCCGGGTGACAACTGCGACGAGATGTTTGCGTTCGGCGAGACGTCCGGTTGAAGGTCTCGCGTAAAGACCTTTCCCGCAGGGCAATTCCAGAACACTCTTGTGCCATCGGGTTACCCAATAAGCTTCATCATTGAAACCAAACGGGCTATTGAACGGAGGTTGATCCACACCTTACGTTCGATTGGCAAGATCATACCTAGGTTTGGGATCGCTATCCGGGCCGCGGCGGGCGATCAGAGTGCATCGATGCACCAAAGGACCGCCCCGGATCTTTATGTCCTCCGGAATATCCCTCGGACGTCCAAAAGCTGCTAGTATGCGGCCTGTTAGGAGGGCGACGTTGTCGCCGCTGATGATAGAGATCACCTAGCGACGCAGCGCCGGCCCGGGATGGCCAGGCCTTTTGTGCTGCCGATGATGCGTAACCAGACCATGAAATCCTGGCGCTCAGCCGAGCAATGGCTGCTGGCTGGCATGGTGCTGGCGTTGGCTGCGGCGGCTTTCATTTGGCTTGTTGTCGGCCCCGCACCGGCGGCCCCGGCCTATTTGACCGCCGTCGTATTGCTCATCGCCTCGCTTCTCGCCTCCCTGATTATGATGCGCCGGGTGAGCACGCCCGCAGGCAGATGGAAGCCGTGCTGCACGGGCGGACGAGAGCCGAACAACACGCGATAGAAGCGCTGCGTCATAGCGAAGCGCAATGGAAGGAGGTCTTCGAGCACAACCCGGTAATGTATTTCATGGTCGACGCGACCGGCACGGTGCTATCCGTAAACACGTTTGGCGCTGCACAACTTGGCTACTCAGTCAGCGAGTTGCTCGGGCAATCCGTGCTGAAAGTCTTTCCTGCCGAAGAGCAACATGCGGCCCAGAGCAACGTTGCCATATGCCTGAAAAATATCGGCCAAACCCACAGTTGGGAGATCTGCAAGGTTCGCAAGGACGGTTCGTCGCTCTGGGTTCGTGAAAACGCCAAGGCCGTGCGGCGGCTGGACAATCAATTGATCGTGCTGATCGCATGCGAGGACGTCACCGAACGCAAGCTGGCCGAAGATGCGCTGCGGCAAAGTGAAATGTACTTGGCCGAAGCCCAGCGATTGAGCCACACCGGCAGCTCTGGCTTGCGCGTCGCCAGCGGTGAAATTGTCTGGTCGGAAGAAACCTTCAGAATATTCGAGTTCGAGCGAGCCCCTTCGGTCAAGCTCGATGCAGTCATTCAGCGCATTCATCCGGATGATCGTGCGCGCGTGCAACAGACCATCGACCGCGCGTCCCGCGATGGGAAAGACTTCGCGCACGGATATCGATTGCTGATGCCCGACGGCTCGATCAAGCATGTCCACGCTACCGCGCATGCCGTAACAGATGCGTCGGCCGACATCGAATTTGTTGGGGCGGTGACGGACATCACCTCCCGCAAGCGAGCCGAGGCGGAACTGCATGAAGCGCAGGCGAACCTCGCGCATGTCACGCGCGTGACGGCGCTTGGAGAACTGGCCGCCTCGATCGCCCATGAAGTGAATCAGCCGCTCGCCGCGGTCGTCGCCAATGCCGCCGCATGCCTGCGCTGGCTCGACCGCGAACCTGCCAACGTGAAAGAGGCGCGCGGCACCCTGCAGTTGATTATCAATGACGGCAATCGGGCGGGCGAGGTGATCCGGCGCGTCCGCGCGCTCGTGAACAAGACCGCCGATCAGAAAGCGCCGCTCGATATCAATGAAGTCGTCAACGAGGTCATCAGCCTCGTGCAGCATGAGCTGTCCGGCCACCGGGTGGTGCTGCGGCTGGAACTTGCCCCAGCCCTCCCCCTGGTCCTCGCCGACCGGATCCAGCTGCAGCAAGTCATCCTCAACCTCGTCATCAACGGAATTGAAGCGATGCAGCCGGTCAAGGACCGCCCGCGCGAGCTGGTGATCCGGACGCGACAGGATGAGACCCGCCAAGTTCTGGTCACGGTGAGCGACTGCGGTGTCGGCGTGGCCGCCGAGAATGCCGATCGGCTGTTCGATGCCTTCTTCACCACCAAATCCAGTGGCATGGGCATGGGCCTGTCGATCTGCCGCTCGATCGTCGACGCTCACGGAGGACGGCTGTCGGCCTCAGGCAATGCCGGTCCCGGCGCGACGTTTCAGTTCACCTTGCCATTGCATCAGGAGGACAGTACGTGACCGGCCGCCCAGCATCGCCTTACACCCTCACAAGCGCCGAGGAACCGGTCGTCTTCGTTGTCGACGACGACGCATCGGTGCGTGACGCCCTGAGCAATCTTTTCCGGTCGGTGGGCTTGCGGGTCGAAGTGTTCGGTTCGGCTCACGAGTTTCTGCAGAGCACGCTTCCGAACGTCGCCAGCTGCCTGATCCTCGACATCAGGCTGCCCCGGCTGAGCGGCCTCGACTTTCAGGCCGATCTGGCGAAGGCCGATATTCGCATTCCGATCATCTTCATGACGGGGCACGGCGATATCCCGATGACGGTCAGGGCGATGAAGGCCGGAGCCGTCGACTTCCTGACCAAGCCATTCCGCGACCAGGACATGCTGGATGCCGTAACCACGGCAATCGAACGCGACCGGGTCAGCCGCGATGAAGCCAGGATGCTCTCGGGCCTGCAATCCTCGTTTCGCGACCCTGACCCCTCGGGAACGGGACGTGATGGCTCTGGTCACGGCCGGGCGCATGAACAAGCAGATCGCCGCCGAAATCGGCATTGCCGAGATCACTGTGAAGATACATCGCGGGCACATCATGCGAAAAATGGCCGCGAAATCGCTGCCCGATCTGGTGAGAATGGCGGAGATGCTCGGGATCGGGCCTCGCATCCGGCGGGCCGCAAACCTAAGTATGATTCTCCGGGTCTGATTTCGGACGCACTCTCCACATCCCGCGGCTGTACAGCAAGAGACACCTTCCGGTCGTCTCCTGGAAGGACCGCTGTGTCCAACCCACCGGTAATTTCAGTCATCGACGATGATGGGTCCGTTCGCGCCGCGACCCACAACCTCGTGAGATCGCTTGGCTACGCCGTCCATACGTTCGCCTCGGCCGAGGAGTTCTTGCGATCGTCCCAGCTGGATGACACATCCTGCGTGATAGCGGATGTCAGAATGCCGACCATGAGCGGACTCGAACTGCAGGCCCACTTACTTGCCCGGGGACACCGCCTGCCGTTCATTTTCATCACTGCTTTCGCCGTCGAGACCGATCGCGCGCGCGCCCTGAAGGCCGGAGCGGTCTGCTATCTGACCAAGCCCTTCGACGGCGAAGCCTTGATCGCATGCCTCGATGCCGCCCTGGAGGGAAAGGGCGCGGCAACCGGCGAATGACCCAATCGGGTTGGCGCTGCGTTGATGTGTTGCGGGCCGGCTATACGCAAGGATGACCTCGCCAAACATCTAGACAAGTTGATAGCGGCCGGGAACGGGCGCAAGACTTCGGGCATCGTCGCCCCTCGAGCTAACGAGGGCCGAGAAAATGCAGCACACAATTTGATCGGTAATGGCAATTCCTCAGAAGGAGGCCGCCATGCGTCCGGAACCACGGTGCTCTCAGTGCGACAGTGAAGATCCCAAGATTATTTCTCTGAACCCTGCGCGTGAATACTACTGCGGACGGCTCTGCCTCTATCGAGGCCAGGAGAATTTCATTCGCTGGATGCGGCGAGCGAACGCGGAGGCCGCGTCATGACAAACTGCTGCGGAAATCCTGAGTGCAAGCGCCCCTTCGGGCTGGTCCGGCGCAGCTGGTACTTCGAACAGTTTTGCTCGGCGAAGTGCCGCGAGATCTTCAAGCGGCAGCAGGAGCGCAACCGGACCTACTGGAAATGGCTCTACAGATGCCCTGAGCGGTCGGCCTTGGAAAGAAACTGATCCAGCCCACGGGGTGGAGCGGACACCCAAGGAGCTATCATGACGACAGTATATGCGATGCTGGTGGGAGCGATACTCGCCTGGGCACCCACGGTTCTTGTGTTCATCTATATCGTGCGGGACATGCGAAACACACGAGGCCCCGATTAGCTCGTCGACGGGTCCTCAAGCGCAGCTTCCGATCGCTCGATCGATCCGCCCCCTGTCTTGAATCCGGGCGCCCTCGTGCTGCAACAGCCAGCGCTTGCGCTCCAGCCCGCCGCCGTACTTCACCAGCGAACCGTTGGCGCCGATCAGGCGGTGACAGGGCAGCACCACGCTGATCGGATTCGAGCCGTTGGCGTGGCCGACCGCGCGGACGGCCTTGGGCATCCTAAGTTTTGCGGCGAGCGCGCCGTAGCTCAATGTGGTCCCTGCGGGAATTTTGCGGCAGCGCGTTCCAGACCTTTTGCTGGAACGGCGTGCCGGCGACGCGCCATTCGATCGCAGCGAGGCGGTCGAGGTCGCCCTTGAAATAGCCGGTCAATGCGGCGCTCAGCTCGCGCGGCGCCCGCGCGTTCTTCAAATCCACCGCGCCATAATGCAGGCGCAGCAACTGCTTCATGCGCAGCTCATAGTCCTCCCAGTCCAGCGCGCGGAGCAGGCCGTCCGCATCGGTGACCAATAGCGCCGTCCCGATCGGCGTTGGCAGGCGGTCGAGGTTGAAGCTCTCTGGCATCGTCATTCCCTGAAAAATATCGGCAGGCGCGCCCCTCACTTTTCACCCGCGGCGTGCTAGCGTCCACCCGAATTCCGCTGCCGGTTGGGGGACCGCACATGATCTTCATTGCCAATGTTCTGGTCGCGGTGGTTGCCGCGCTGCATGTCTATTTTCTCATTCTCGAAATGTTTCTCTGGGACCAAGCCGCTGGGCCTGAAGACTTTCCGCAACTCGATCGAGAAGGCGACGGAATCGGCGGTGCTGGCCGCCAACCAGGGCCTGTATAACGGCTTCCTCGCCGCGGGCCTCGTCTGGGGCCTGTTCCAACCCAATCCGGCCTTCGCCTTCCAGATCAAGGTGTTCTTTCTGCTCTGCGTGATCGTGGCAGGCGCCTATGGCGCGGCGACCGTCAGCCGCCGGATCCTCTACGTGCAGGCGGCGCCTGCAGCGCTCGCCCTGGTCCTGCTCTGGCTGGCTTGACGGGCTCACCTTTCCGTCACTGTCTTGCGTTGCCAAATCCGTTCCGCCACACTCCCTGGTAACGATGACGGCTGGCCATCCGAACCGATGACCGGACACGATCATCGGTCAACACAACGGAGGCAGCGACATGAGAAGTGGCATTCTTCATCTGCTTGCAGGCGCGGCGGTTGCGATCGCGCTATCGACGACATCTGCAAGTGCGCAGAAGAAATACGATACTGGCGCGAGCGATACCGAAATCAAGATCGGCCAGACGGTTCCCTTCTCAGGCCCGGCGTCCGCCTATGCCGGCATCGGCAAGACGCAGGCCGCCTATATGCGGATGATCAACGAGCAAGGCGGCATCAACGGCCGCAAGATCAACCTGATCCAGTATGACGACGCCTACTCACCGCCGAAAGCGGTCGAACAGGTGCGCAAGCTGGTCGAGAGCGACGAGGTTCTGCTCACCTTCCAGATCATCGGCACGCCGTCGAACGCCGCCGTCCAGAAATATCTCAACTCGAAGAAAGTGCCGCAGCTGCTGGCCGCGACCGGCGCATCGAAATTCACCGACCCGAAGAACTTCCCGTGGACGATGGGCTTCAACCCCAACTACCAGTCCGAGGGGCGCATCTATGGGCAGTACATTCTGAAGAACCACCCCAACGCCAAGATCGGCATCCTCTACCAGAACGACGATCTCGGCCGCGATTATATCACCGGCCTGAAGGAAGCCCTCGGCGGCAAGGCGGCGACGATGATCGTCGCCGAAGCCTCCTATGAACTGACCGATCCGACCATCGACTCGCAGATCGTCAGGTTGAAGGCTGCGGGGCGCCGACCTGCTCTACGACGCCTCGACGCCCAAATTTGCCGCGCAGGCGATCAAGAAGGTTGCCGACCTCGGCTGGAAGCCGGTCCACATCCTCGACATCAATGCGAGCCCGATCTCCGCCACGCTCAAGCCCGCGGGCCTCGATATTTCAAAGGACATCATTTCTACCGCCTACGGCAAGGATCCGGGCGATCCGCAGTGGAAGGACGATGCCGGCATGAAGGCCTATTTCGCCTTCATGGACAAATATTATCCTGAAGGCGACAAGCAAAACACGGTCAACATTTACGGATATTCCACCGCGGAACTGCTCGTGTATATCCTGCAGCAATGCGGCGACGATCTCACCCGCGAAAACATCATGAAGCAGGCGACCAGCCTGAAGAACGCCTCCGGCAGCCTGTCGCTGCCCGGCATGGTCACCAACACCTCGCCGACCGACTACCGCATCAACAAGCAGATGCAGATGATGAAGTTCAACGGCGAACGCTGGGAACTGTTCGGCCCGATCATCGAGGATGCCGGACCTGCCGGTTAGCGCGCTACCCTGAGACAGAAGTCGTCGGCGTCCTCATGATACCGGCGGCTTTCTTAGTCTCCTGGCATCCCTGCCCGCGCACCCGTGCATCATTTTGCGGCTGACAACGAGCAGTGGATCTTTTTGAGCAGGCGGAACCGGACACCTCGAGATCATCCGACTTTCAGATGCTTGCATTGCAACATGCCATCCGCCACTATTGTGGCAGCGACGACATGCGCGCGGCCGGACGGCCCGCGGCACGATCAACGCCAATCAAAAACACACGAGGAACGCAGCATAATGAAGAAGAGTATTTTCCATTTGGCTACCGGCACGGCGCTCGCGCTTGCGCTGTCGGTCTCGACGGCTTCCGCGCAGAAGAAATACGACACCGGCGCGACCGACACCGAGATCAAGATCGGCCAGACCAATCCATTCTCGGGACCGGCCTCCGCCTATGCCACCATCGGCAAGACCCAGGCCGCCTATATGAAGATGATCAACGATCAGGGTGGCGTGAACGGCCGCAAGATCAATCTGATCCAGTATGACGACGCCTACTCGCCGCCCAAGGCCGTCGAGCAGGTGCGCAAGCTGGTCGAGAGCGACGAAGTGCTGCTCACCTTCCAGCTCCTCGGCACGCCCTCGAACGCGGCGGTGCAGAAATATCTCAACTCCAAGAAGGTGCCGCAACTGTTCGCCGCCACCGGCGCGTCGAAGTTCACCGACCCGAAGAATTTTCCGTGGACGATGGGCTTCAACCCGAACTACTTCGTCGAGGGGCGCATCTACGGCCAGTACATCCTGAAAGAACATCCGAACGCCAAGGTCGGCGTGCTCTATCAGAACGACGACCTCGGCAAGGATTATTTGAACGGCATCAAGTCCGGCCTCGGCGACAAGGCCGCGAAGATGATCGTGGCGGAAGCTTCCTACGAAGTCGCCGACCCGACCATCGATTCGCAGATCCTCAAGATCAAGGACGCCGGCGCGGACCTGTTCTTCTCGGCGACGACGCCCAAGCAGGCGGCGCAGGCCATCAAGAAGATCCACGAGCTCAACTGGAAGCCGGTGCACATCCTCGACATCAACGCCACCTCGGTCGGCGCCGTCATGAAGCCGGCGGGGCTTGAAGCCTCCAAGGGCGTGATCAGCGTCAACTACGGCAAGGATCCGCTCGATCCGACCTGGAAGGACGATGCGGGCATGAAGAAGTATTTCGAGTTCATGGCGAAGTACTATCCGGATGGCGACAAGGACTTCGAGCTTCAACTCCTACGCCTACTCGACCTCGCAATTGATGATCTATGTGCTCCAAAAGTGCGGCGACGACCTCACCCGCGAGAACGTCATGAAGCAGGCGACCAGCCTGAAGAACGTCCTGCTCGATCTGTCGCTGCCGGGCATCCTCGCCAACACCTCGCCGACCGATTATCGCGTCAACAAGCAGTTGCAGATGATGCGGTTCAACGGCGAGCGTTGGGAAATGTTCGGCCCGATCCTCGAGGACACCGGCCCGGCGGGCTAGTCGCGGCGACCCAATCGAAACGATCGGCGGAAAGAAGCGATCGGCGGCCCCTCGGGGCCGCCGATTTTTTTGTAGGATGGGTAGAGCGCAGCGAAACCCATCATTGCAAGAACGTGTGTTGCCGGATTGATGGGTATCGCTTCGCTCCACCCACCCTACAAATCGCCCCCTACTTCGGAATCTCCCCAAACGTCTTCCCCACCGGCAGCACCGCGTGCCGGATCAGGCGGGAATCCTCGACCGCGGCCTGGCGGTGCTTCACCGCTTCGCGGTAGACGGGATCGCGGATCATCTCGGCGAACGCCGCGACGCCTGGATATTCGGCGATGAAGCAATGATCCCAGCGTTCTGCTTCGGGCCCGATCAGCATCAGTTCGAACCTGCCCTGCCAGACGATGCGGCCGCCGAGCCGTTCGAACACCGGGCCGCTTTCGCGCCCATAGGCCGCGTAGGCTTCGGCGCCCGTCGCCTTGCGGCCGTCGGGATAGGCGGCCTGCGCGCGTAAGCGGACCAGGTTGAGCATATGGATGGGCCCCGGCCGGTCATCGGCCTTGAATTGCGCGAATACTTCCTTGGTCGGATCGATGTGGCCCATGCGAATCTCCCCGAGAACGCTGTGGTTTGCGGCCATCCTAATATCGTCCCGCCGCACCTCCTAATCCCGCATTAACCTTTCCGTAACCGACCCTTAAACAGCCCCCGCTAGCGTGCGGCAGGACGGGTGTGAACGGCGTTTGTCATGGCGTGGGGACGGAAAAAGAGCGGCGGACGCAAGGAACCGCTGTTTGGGCTTCCGGCAGCGCTCGCGGACTTGCGGCTTTCACCTGAGGATCGCATTCCAGCCGCCGTCGACGACGACAAACCGAAGAAATCAGTGCCCAAGCGCAAGCACGATGAGGACGACGACGAGCCGGCGCCGCGCGAGCGCAAGCCGCGCGCGGCAAGAGGCGGCGCCAAGCGGCGTGCGAAATCGCGCGGCCGGTTCAGGTTCGGCCGGCTGATCTATTGGGGCGCGGTGCTCGGCCTGTGGGCGACGATCGCGATCATCGGCGTCGTGGTCTGGGTCGGCGCGCATCTGCCGGCGATCCAGTCGCTGGAAATTCCAAAGCGCCCGCCGACCATCCAGATCGTCGGCGTCGACGGCAGCCTGCTGGCCTCGCGCGGCGAAATGGCCGGCACCAATGTCGCGCTGAAGGATCTGCCGCCCTATCTGCCGAAGGCGTTCATCGCCATCGAGGACCGCCGCTTCTATTCGCATTACGGCGTCGACCCCGTCGGCATCGCGCGCGCCGCGGTCGCCAACCTCATGCATCGCGGCGTCTCGCAGGGCGGCTCGACGCTGACGCAGCAGCTCGCGAAAAACCTGTTCCTGACCCAGGAACGGACGATGGCGCGCAAGCTGCAGGAAGTGGAGCTTGCGCTGTGGCTGGAACGCAAGCACTCCAAGAACGAAATTCTCGAGCTCTATCTCAACCGCGTCTATTTCGGTTCCGGCGCCTATGGCGTCGAGGCCGCGGCGCAGCGCTATTTCGGCAAATCCGCCAAGAACGTCACGGTCGCGGAAGCCGCGATGCTGGCGGGCCTCGTCAAGTCGCCGTCGCGGCTGGCGCCGAACCGCAACCCCGAAGGCGCGGAAGCGCGCGCTCAGATCGTGCTCACGGCGATGGCGGAAAACAAATTCATCACCGGCGCCCAGGCCAAGGCCTCGATCGGACATCCCTCGTACAAGGTGAAGCCGGCCGGCGCCGGCACGGTCAATTACGTCGCCGACTGGATCGGCGAGGTGCTCGACGATCTCGTCGGCCAGATCGACCAGAGCATCGTGGTCGAGACCACGATCGATCCGAAACTGCAGAGCGTGGCGGAAGCCGCCATCATCGACGAACTCGCCGCGAAGAGCGTGAAATTCAACGTCACGCAGGGCGCGCTGGTGGCGATGACGCCCGAGGGCGCGGTGCGCGCCATGGTGGGCGGGCGGAACTATGCCGACAGCCAGTATAACCGCGCCGTGACGGCCAAGCGCCAGCCCGGCTCGGCGTTCAAGCCGTTCATCTATCTGACGGCGATCGAAGGCGGCCTGACGCCGGAAACGATCCGCCAGGACGCGCCGCTCGATCTCAAGGGCTGGCGCCCGGAGAACTACACCCATGAATATTTCGGCTCGGTGACGCTGACGCAGGCGCTGGCGATGTCGCTCAACACGGTCGCGGTGCGGGTCGGCCTCGAGGTCGGGCCAAAGAATGTGGTGCGGACCGCGCACCGGCTCGGGATTTCATCGAAGCTCGAGGCCAATCCCTCGATCGCGCTCGGCACCTCGGAAGTGTCGGTCATCGAACTGGTCGGCGCCTATGCGCCGTTTGCCAATGGCGGTCTCGGCGTCTCCCCGCATGTCGTGACCAAGATCCGCACCAATGAAGGCAAGCTGCTGTATGTGCGGCAACCCGACCAGCTCAGCCAGGTGATCGAGCCGCGCCATGCCGCGATGATGAACACGATGATGCAGGAGACGCTGCTGTCCGGCACCGCGCGCAAGGCGGAGATCCCAGGCTGGATGGCCGCCGGCAAGACCGGCACCAGCCAGGATTTCCGCGACGCCTGGTTCATCGGCTACACGGCGAACCTGGTCACCGGCGTCTGGCTCGGCAATGACGACAATTCGCCGACCAAGAAGGCAACCGGCGGCGGCCTGCCGGTGGAAGTGTGGACCCGCTTCATGCGATCAGCGCATCAGGGCGTGCCGGTGGCGAGCCTGCCGAACTCGCAGCGCGGCGGTTTCCTGTCGAACCTGTTCCAGACCGCGTCGCAGGTCAGCGCCGCGCCGGGCCAACCGGCGCCGGCCCCGTCGGGCGGCGGATACCGGCCGCCACCGGCACGAACCTCCGCGCCCCCACCCAATCCATCGGCGCGTCCGGAAGCGGCGGCGGGACTGGATGGCTGGCTGGTGGATCGGCTGTTCGGACGGTGAAGTCCCCGCTGAGCCGCCACCTGCGGATTGCCGAGTGGCTATTTGACTTCCTCGATCTCGCCCGGCCGGCAAGTCTTGTCGAACCACGGTTCGCGCGGGCCGTAGGCGGCTAGCTGGCGAAGACGACCCGCGTTTCCACCGAAACGCGCCGGTACAAATCCTCGACGTCGTCGTTCACGAGCCGGATGCATCCGGACGCGACCAGATGGCCGATGGTCTTGGGTGAGTTGGTGCCGTGAATGAGCAGCCCGGGCTTGTCCAGCAACAGCGCGCGGGCCCCGAGGAGACTGCCGGGACGGCCGGCCGCCGCGAGCAACGCGTCAGCGTCCTTCGTGTTCGCGCCCGAAGGCCGCCAGTCAGGCCATTCAAGCTTGTTCATGACGCGAGAGAGGCTGCCTCCCTTCAGGCACTCCTGTGCAATTCCGATCCCGTAGCGGCGCGCGGAATTATTGGCATCGATCAGATAGAGAAAGCGGTTTTCGCGATCGACCACGATCGAACCGGGAACGACGGTGGTGCGGTAGAACACCACTTGCCGCTGCAGTGCAAACGGCAGGACTTCGCCCGAAGAGCCGCCATCGACGCCGGGCTTCAGGTCCGCCATGACGACATCTTCGCGCCCGCTTTGCGCTTTCGGCGATGACGCCTTCACGCTGGCTGCGACGATGGCGGGGCCTTTGGTTGCGACAAAGCCGTAGACCAACGCCGACAGGGCGATGACGGCAGCTATCGCGCAGGCGCCGATGACGAGCGGTTTCCAGCTCCTGCCTGTCGACAACACTTCGCTGATGGCCGCCGCGGAGCTGGCCTCCTCGGCCGCGATTTCATCCTCGATCCGCCGGACGGCGTCTTCGAGCGCGGCGGCATGAGATGAGGCGGCCTCGCGCGTGAGGTGGGATCTCGTGATGAGGCTAAAGGCGTCCTTGTAGATCTGATCGCGCGCGGCCGCGTCCTTGCCTGCAACCGCTTTCATCAGCAGCGAATAATAATCCACGGTCATGATCTGACCCCTGAATATCTACCTCACGGGAGGCGCGTATTGAATTCCGCCCTGGGTCCAGAGCGCATTCAATCCGCGCGGGATGCTGAGCCTGGACTGCGTTCCAACGTTCCTTTCATAGATCTCTCCGTAATTGCCGACCGCGCGGACGGCGCGCGCGGCCCAGTCCTTCGCAAGGCCCAACTGCTCGCCAAATTCACCTTCGGTACCGACCAGCCGCCTTATGTTGGGGTTGGGAGATTTCACCGCATCTTCGATCGTCGCCGACTTTACGCCCAGTTCCTCGGCATTGATCAATGAATAGAGCGTCCACTTGATCAGGTTGAACCACTGGTCGTCGCCTTGCCGCACCGCCGGCCCGAGCGGCTCCTTTGAAATGACTTCCGGCAGGATGATATGGCTGTCGGGCGCTGACAGCTTGAGGCGCTCGGCGTAGAGCTGCGAAACGTCGCTCGTCAGTACGTCGCATTTGCGATCGTCATAGGCCTTCAGGCTCTCTTCCGCGGTGCCGAGCGCCAGAACCTTCAGCGCCATGTCGTTGGCCCGGAAATAGTCCGTCGCATTCAGTTCGCTGGTGGTGCCGGTCTGGGTGCAAACCGTCTTGCCGCCAAGCTGCAAGGCGGTGTCGATCCCGGCATCCCGGCGCAACAGAAAGCCCTGGCCGTCGTAATAGGCGATGCCGGCGAACATCAGGCCGAGCGAACTTTCCCGTGACATCGTCCATGTCGAGTTGCGCGACAATACGTCGATCTGGTTCGACTGCAGCGCCGCGAAGCGGGCGGATGCATCGAGCGGCACGAACGTCACCTTGGCGGGATCGCCGAAAATCGCCGCAGCCACGGCGCGGCAAATGTCGACGTCAAAGCCGGTCCAAATGTTCTTGTCGTCCGTGCTGGAGAAGCCCAGCAATCCCTGGCTGACGCCGCAATTGAGCGTGCCGCGATCCTTGACGGCTTTCAGGGTCTGCGCGCCGGCTGGAAGGCCCGGAAGAACGAAGGCCAGCAATGCGAGGATCGGGGGGATCAGAGTCCGTTTCTTGAAATCAACCATTTAGATCTCGCGATCGGTGGCGGTTAACACGCTCTTCAGCCGAAGGGGCGTCAGCAGGCTAACACAACCGGAAGGGTTACCAATGCATTCCTGGGTGGGACGGTGCGCGCCCCACCCATGCAGCGCCGGGAACCGGCGCTTCGGCGACCTTACTTCACCTCTTCAACTTTCCCAGGCCGCCAGATCTCGTCGCGGGCGACCGACCACCCGCCAGAACCAGCCGGGTAAATCATCTCGACGAGATGAGCGACCTCAGGGGCGCCGACCTCGTCCAGCACGTAGGGCGTTCGCCTTCCCAGGCGTCAATCGCAATATTGCTGGGCTGAGCGACATCGCGCCTCCGCGCCGCCACCCAATCCGAATGCGCGTCCGGAGGCCGCCGCAGGACTTGATGGCTGGCTGGTGGATCGACTGTTCGGAAGGTAATCGCTGTCGTCCCTGCGAACGCAGGGACCCATACGCCGCGGCCTATCGATCGGACGATGGAGCTAGTTGTCTTCGCAACAACGAACCAGCTGTGGTTATGGGTTCCTGCGTTCGCAGGGACGACGAAACACCTAATCCTCGACCCGTAGCCCGGATGGAGCGAAGCGCAATCCGGGAACAGAGTTAGCTGCATTCGAGACCGTCCCCGGGTTTCGCTTCGCTCCACCCGGGCTACCGTTGAATGCCCTAATCCTCGACGCCGTAGCGATGCAGGTCGTTGCCGTAGGTGTCGAGCCAGCGCTTGGCGCGTTCGACATGGTCGCAGATGCGGCCGACGACGCGCCAGAACCGGGGTGAGTGATTCATCTCGACGAGATGCGCCACTTCATGGGCGGCGAGATAGTCCAGCACATAGGGCGGCGCGAGGATCAATCGCCAGGAATACGACAGCGAGCCGGCCGAGGTGCATGAACCCCAGCGGCTCGACTGGTCGCGGATCGACACCCGCCTGACCCGCACACCGAGATCCGCCGCGTAGGCGAGCGATGCCTTGTGCAGATCCTTGCGCGCTTCGCGCTTGAGAAAATCGTGGACGCGCCGGTCCATGTGGTCGGCGTCGCCGGCCACGCACAGAATCTTCTCGCCGCTGTCGCGGGTTTCGGTCCACACCGTGCCGCGCTCGCCCGCGCGATGCACGATCCGGTGCGGCACACCGCGCAACGGTACGACAGTGCCGGCGTGAAAGGGTGCTGCCTTCGGCAAACGGCCGAGACGGGCGGCGATCCAGCCGCCATGAAGCTGCGCAAAGTCCTTGGCTTCCACCAGCGTGCCCCGCGGCGGCATGGTCAGGATGGCTTCGCGGTCGGTTGGATGAATGCGCAAGGTGTAACGCCGCGCGCGGCGGTGCCGGCGAAGCCGGATCGCAAAGACTTGCGAGCCGTGCTTGACCAAAAGAGTCGCGGGTTCGGCGGGCCGCCGATAAAGGAGGGCGCGAGTAGCCATGTCTGACAGTCCGGGGAGTAGGAGTTCGCCCGGATTCTGCCATATCCGCCGCCAAGGGAATCTCATCTAAATTGCTCGGCGCAAAAACAAATCATTTGCCCAATATACAGGGGCTTAGGGCCAAATAACCCCTACCGGCAGGGGCTGGAACCGAAAATTTTGGCTGGAACCAGGGGTCAAAAACGGCCTCAAGGAGTGAGTCTGAACTCACCCCTTGATTCGGCCGAAAACTGGAATGTTTGAATTTATTCAGCAACTTATCGGCGGCACGGAATTGATGCCGCGATCGCTGCTATTCGGCTGCACGCACCAATGTTGGCTTGGTATTGGCCGCTGCCGCCTTGGGATTGGCCGCCGACATCATGAAATCGGAGATGCGCGGCACGATTTCGGAACGGAATCGCGATCCGTTGAACACGCCGTAGTGGCCAACGCCCTTTTGAACGTAATGAACGCGGCGATGATCGGGAATATTCGGGCACAATGCGTGCGTCGCTTCGGTCTGACCGAGGCCTGAGATGTCGTCGTTCTCGCCTTCCACCGTCATCAGCGCCACGCGCCGGATTTGCGACGGATCGACCGGCTTGCCGCGATGGGTCATCTCGCCCTTGGGCAGCGCGTGCTTGACGAACACGACATCGACGGTCTGCAGGTAGTACTCCGCGGTCAGATCCATGACGGCGAGATACTCGTCATAGAACTCGCGGTGCTTGTCGACCATGTCGCCGTCGCCCTTCACCAGATTATTGAACAGGGACTTGTGCGCGTCGGTATGGCGATCGAGATTCATGGTGATGAAGCCCGAGAGCTGCAAAAATCCCGGATAGACGTCGCGCATCACGCCGGGATGCGGGAACGGCACCTTGGTGATGACGTGGTTGCGGAACCATTCGATGCCGCGCTCGGCCGCGAGGTTGTTCACCGAGGTCGGGTTGCGGCGGGTATCGATCGGGCCGCCCATCAGCGTCATCGACAGCGGCACGAAGGGATCGCGCGTCGGCTTCCATCACGGAAACCGCGGCTACCACCGGCACCGACGGCTGGCACACCGCGATCACATGCATGTTGCCGCCGAGCACGTGCAGCATCTCGATGATGTAATCGACATAGTCATCGAGATCGAAGCGGCCCTCGGTGAGAGGGACCATCCGCGCGTCGGACCAGTCGGTGATGTAGACTTCATGCGTCGGCAGAAACGCCTCGACCGTGCCGCGCAGCAGCGTCGCGTAGTGGCCGGACATCGGCGCCACGATCAGCACGCGCGGATGGGGGCTGCGCAGCGGCCGGGTCAGCTTGCGATCGAAATGCAGCAGACGGCAGAACGGCTTTTCCCAGATCGAGCGGACTTCGACCGGCGTACGGACGCCGTTGACTTCAGTGGTATCGAGGCCCCATTCGGGCTTGCCGTAGCGGCGCGTGGTGCGCTCGAACAATTCGCAGCCCGCGGCGATCGATTTGCCGAATTGCGTGTGCGACCACGGATTGAGCGGATTTTGAAACAGGATCTTGGTGGCGTCGGTCACGGCGCGAGCCGGGTTGAGCGACGCGTGGCCCATTTCGTACATCCAGTACATCGGCGTCGTAAGCGCCGGACTGCCTTCGGCCACAAGGGGCGGCGCGCCGCCAAACTCACCAATAGGCATTTGTTTCTGACCTCTGTTTGCGCCGCAGCTCTGATCTCTGTTTGCGCCGCAGCATAGTGCAGAATGCGTAATAATGCGTCAATGCGCCTATCGGGATGCGCACGCGCCAAAAGGCCTAAAACCCCCGCGAATCCACGGGAAACTGTGACTTATTCGCCACCTCCGAGCAAAGATCCGTGGTGCTTGGCGCTGCGCAAAAGGGCAAGGAAGATTGCAAAGGAGGCAACGAACAGCACCACGTTGATGCCAAGCGACCAGACCATCAGGTCGGCCCTGAAGACGCGATCGATCAGGAGCGCGCGCATGCCTTCGAACACATAGGTCGGCGGCAGCGTCCAGGCGATGGCTTGCAGCCAGCCGGGCAGCACCGCGACCGGATAATAGATGCAGGCCAGCGGCATCAGGCCGAACATCAAGGTCCAGACGATGCTCTCGGCGCCGAGCCCGTTGCGCAGCACCAGGCCGGATACGAAAATTCCGACCGACCAGCTCGTGAAGATCAGGTTGCAGAAGAATGCGATCAGCGGCAGGCCGATCGCGAAGAAATTGAAATCGAAGAAGAACAGCGCCAGCAGCGTCATCGGGATCACGCCGATCGCGAGCCGGATCAGGCTCATGATCATCAGCGAGATCAGAAACTCGATCGGCTTCAGCGGGCTCATCATCAGGTTGCCGAGATTGCGCGCCCACATCTCCTCGAGGAACGAGATCGAGAAGCCGAGCTGGCCGCGGAACAGGATGTCCCACAGGATCACCGCGCCGATCAGCGTGCCGCCGGCACGCGCAAAGAAATTGTCGTTCTGCGAAATGTAGTTCTGCAGAAAGCCCCAGGTGATGATCTGCAGCGCCGGCCAGTAGATCAGCTCCAGCAGCCGCGGCCAGGACGACATCAGGAGATACCAGTAGCGCAGCACCATCGCCTGGATGCGATGCGCCGAAATCCCGTGATGCGTGGCGATCCCGCGGACGAAATTGTTCATGACGTCCCCTCCGCCACCCGCCCGCGCGCGACATCGAGGAACACTTCTTCCAGCGTGTTCCGGTTGTAGCGCACCATGATCTGGTCGGGACTGTCGTCATCCTCGATGCGGCCGCGCTTCATGATGATGACGCGGTCGCACAGCCGCTCCACTTCCAGCATGTTGTGCGACGCCAGCAGGATGGTGGCGTCATGGGTCTTGCGGTAATCCTGCAAATGCTGCCGCACCCAGTCGGCGGTATCGGGGTCGAGCGAGGCCGTCGGCTCGTCGAGCAACAGCAGCTCCGGCTGGTTGATCAGCGCTTTCGCCAGCGCGACGCGGGTCTTCTGCCCGGCCGAGAGTTTGCCGTTGGCGCGATCGAGGAAATCCTTCAGATCGAAGTCGGAGGCGAGCTGTTCGATGCGCTCGGCGAGATTCTGCACCGCATAGAGCCGGCCGAAGATGGTGAGGTTCTGCCGCACCGTGAGCCGCATCGGCATGTCGACATAGGGGCTCTCGAAATTCATCCGGCCGAGCACCTCGGCGCTTTGCTCCGGCATCGCATGACCGAGCACCTGGACGCGCCCCGAGGTCGGCAGCACCAGCCCCATGATCATGGCGATCGTCGTGGTCTTGCCGGCGCCATTGCCGCCGAGCAGGCCGGTAATGCTGCCGCGCGCGATCCGGAACGACACGTCATCCACCGCGCGGGTGGTCTTGTAGAGTTTTATGAGATGCGCGACATCGATCGCGGCGGAGCTTTCCGGCCCGGCCGCGGGCGATTGTGCTGGCGTGGCGTCGCTGTTGACCATTTCAGCCCGTTCATTGGGCCATCAGGGCGGATAGCGCAAGGGAAGCCGTCATGCCCGGGGAAAAGCGCGAAGCGCGTCTTCGCGCCGGACGTCCCGGGCATCCACGTCTTTCGGTCTCGCGGCAGGAAAGACGGGGATGGCCGGGCATAGGCGAGCGCTAGCGACGCCGTCCTTCCGGACGGCTATGCCCGGCCATGACGAAGAAAGCGAACCTGGCTCCGCGAATTTGTGATCGCACGCCAGCGCGGCTAAACTCCAGCAATGACCGACGTCGCCGCCTCCGATTTCCGCCTCCCGCACCGCTATGTCCGTCTCGATACGATCCTCCGGCTGCGCTGGCTGGCAGCACTCGGCCAGCTCACCGCGATCTTCATCGTGGCGCACGGGCTGGAATTCGCCTTTCCCGTCATTGCCTGCGTGGCCGTTGTCGGCGTCTCGGCGCTGCTCAATCTCGCGCTGCAGGTTGCCTTCAACCCGATGCAGCGGCTGGAACCTGTCTATGCGGCGGCGCTGCTCGCGCTCAACATCGTCGAATTGGCCGCGTTGCTGTTCCTGACCGGGGGCTTGCAGAACCCATTTTCATTTCTGTTTCTCGGCCCGGTCCTGATCTCGGCGACGGTGCTGCCGATCCGGATGACGGTCGGGCTCGGCCTGCTCGCGGTCGCCTGCGCTTCGGCGCTGGTGTTCTTCCATCTGCCGCTGCCGTGGGACAGCGAAGATCCGCTGGTGCTGCCGCCGATCTATCTGTTCGGGGTCTGGCTCTCGATCGTGCTCGCGATCGGCGTCACCAGCCTCTATGCGTTCCAGGCGACCGAGGAGGCGCGGAAGCTTTCCGATGCGCTGGCCGCGACCGAGCTGGTGCTGACGCGCGAGCAGCATTTGACCCAGATCGATGGCCTCGCCGCCGCCGCCGCGCATGAACTCGGCACGCCGCTGTCGACGATCTTCCTGATTTCGCGGGAGCTGGAAAAGACGGTCGACGGCAACGACCCATTGGCCTCCGATCTGAAAACCCTGCGCGAGCAGGCGCAGCGCTGCCGCGACATCCTGGCCAAGATCACCCAGCTTTCCTCCTCCGGCGCACCGTTCGACCTCATGCCGCTGTCGACGCTGATCGAGGAGGCGGTGGCGCCGCATCGCGATTTCGACGTCGCGATCAAGGTGCGGCTAGCTGTCGCAGCCACGCGGGAACCGGTCGTCGCGCGGAACCCGGCCATCCTCTACGGCGTCGGCAACATCCTGGAGAATGCCGTCGATTTCGCCCGGACGACCGTGGAGGTAAACGCCTGGTGGAACGCCGATACGGTCGAAATCCTCATTTCGGACGACGGCCCCGGCATCGCGCCCGATATGCTGAAACGGATCGGGGAACCCTATTTATCAAGGCGCCGCAGCGCCGATGAGGCCCACCGCGAACGCGCCGGCCTCGGTCTTGGCGTGTTTATCGCCCGCACGCTGCTGGAGCGCACCGGCGCCAAGGTTTCATTTTCCAACCGGACTTTTCCCGATCACGGCGCCGTGGTGCAGATCGCCTGGCCGCGCGCCCGCTTTGAAACCGAGGAAAGTCCTGCCGGGCCAGCGGATTAGAACCGCCCCAGGCATTGGGGAAAGGGAACCGATCGGCCCCAAGGGGCCTTGGCAGTGCAAAGCTGCCGCGCCATATGCTCTATATCGTGCCCTGCATCCGCAACCCCGGGGGATAGCCGACTTGAACGCCATTGCCGAACTGACCGATCTCGCCGACCGCTCGCTGCTGATCGTCGAGGACGACAAGCCGTTTCTGGAGCGCCTGTCGCGCGCGATGGAAACCCGCGGCTTCGCGGTGACATCCTGCGACACCGTGTCCGACGGGCTGGCGCAGATCAACAAGGCCGCACCGGCGTTCGCCGTGGTGGATCTGCGGCTTGGCGACGGCAACGGGCTCGACGTGGTGTCGGCGCTGAAGCGCAAGCGCCCCGACGCGCGCACCATCGTGCTGACCGGCTACGGCAACATCGCAACCGCCGTCACGGCGGTGAAGATGGGCGCGGTGGATTATCTCTCGAAGCCCGCCGATGCCGACGACGTCGTCGCGGCGCTGCTCGCCAGCGGCACCGAAAAGTCCGAGCTGCCTTCGAACCCGATGTCGGCGGATCGCGTGCGCTGGGAACACATCCAGCGCATCTACGAGATGTGCAACCGCAACGTCTCCGAAACCGCGCGGCGGCTCAACATGCACCGCCGCACATTGCAGCGGATTCTGGCGAAACGCGCGCCGCGGTAATTTTTGCGAGGGTCGTAGGGTGGGCAAAGCGAAGCGTGCCCACCACTCAAACTGACGATGGCGATAGACGGTGGGCACGGCGCGCTGCGCCTTTGCCCACCCTACAGCTCTGCCTTAACGGCCGCGCCGAGACCGCCACGCCATTGCTATGCTCGACAAAACAACCCGCAGCAGCAGAATAACGGCGGTGATCTGGAGCCAGATGATGCCGCCCAGCTCCCGCAGAACAATCTCCGCACGATCGCCCCAAGGGTACGGCAGCGCGTCGCCGATCGCTTCAATCCCGTGCGTTGCTCCGCGCAGGCCCCATTTGAGCAAATCGGGCCGATAATAGAAGATGCCGACAACCAGTATCCACGCAGCAATCGCCGTCGCGATGCGATAGCTGTGAACCTTGGCGTGATGCTTCAAACCAGAATAATCTCTCGCCATCTTCCGATTCTAAATTCATGAGAACGGGACTCTAAAACTCCCCATGCCCCTGCGGGTCGACCAGGCGGTTGATCCGTTGGGCGGCGGCCATCGCAAAACGTACCGTCATCGATTTGCGCGTTGCCGCCGGCAGGCGATGCTCGGGCGCCTCGCAATGCAGGTGCGCGCCGTAGGCGTCGGCGATGATCAGGCCGGTGTCCTGCGGAAAAATCTCGCAAGGCAGGTCCTGCGTGAAGGCGAAGAACAGCCGGTCGCAATGCATCCGGTAGTCCTGCCATTTCTGGTCGGCGCGCAAATCTTCCACCGATGACTTGATCTCGACGATCCAGATTTCGCCCTTCTCGTTCAGCGCCACCAGATCGGCGCGCCGGCCCGAGGGCAGCGGCAATTCGCTGATGCAGGAGAACCCCAGCGATCGTAACAGCCGCGCGGTGCCGCGCGCGATCGCCAGCGCCGTCTCCGACTGGCGGCGGTCCAATGGCGGCACGAGGCTGATCTGGCGGGCGGGCGATTCCATGATCGTGAACCCTATCCGATTTCACGGCGACCACCCAGCAGCGATGCCAAGTCCGGCGTAAAGCCGGCCACAAATTTGTCCGCAACCCGCCCTTTTTTGGACCTCAGCGCACCGCGAAGCCAAGGGAACCTTGGCTTCCGAGGGACAAAACACTGGAGGAGATCCAACGATGCCACGCATCGCACCATCCGCTTTTGCCCTCGCGCTCACCGCCCTGTCGCTGTCCGCCGGACTGTCCTCGGCCGTTGCAAAACCCGCCGTCGAAGTGGCGTTCGTGCTCGACACCACCGGATCGATGGGCGGCCTGCTCGAAGGCGCCAAGCGCAAGATCTGGTCGATCGCGACCGCGATCGTCGATTCCAATCCCGACGCCGACATCCGCATGGGCCTCGTCGCCTATCGCGACATCGGCGACGACTACGTCACCAGGAAGGTCGAACTCACCCGCGACATCCAGGATCTCTACGCCAGCCTTCTGGAACTGAAGGCCCGCGGCGGCGGCGACTGGCCGGAGAGCGTCAACGAGGCGCTCGATGTCGCCGTCAACAAGCTGCAATGGACCAGCGGCGGCGATACGCGGCGGATCGTGTTCCTGGTCGGCGACGCGCCGCCGCACATGGATTACGCCCAGGACACCAAATATCCGGTCACGCTGTCGGTGGCCAAGCAGAAGGACATCATCGTCAACGCGGTGCTGGCCGGCGACGCCCGCGATACCGAGCGGGTGTGGCGCGACATCGCCCAGAACGGCAACGGCCGCTTCATCCCGATCCCGCAGGACGGCGGCCAGGTCGTCATCATCGAGACGCCCTACGACGAGGACATCATCATCCTGCAGCGGGAGATCAACGGCACCGTGATCCCCTACGGGCCGCGCCGATGCAGAAGCGCACCGAGGGCAAGACCAAGCAATTGTCCGAGGTGGCCGCCGCCGCGCCCGCGCAGGCTTCCGAGATGGCGAGCTATCTCAACAAGCGCTCCAAGGCGACGTCCGAGGCCGTGACCGGCGATGGCGATCTCGTCTCCGACGTCTCTGCCGGCCGCAGCAGCTTTTCCACCGTCAAGGAGGAAGACCTGCCGGACAATCTGCGCGCGATGAAGCCCGAGCAGCGCAGCGAGGAAGTCAACAAGCAGATGAGCCAGCGCAAGGCGCTCAACGAAAAACTGTCGGCGCTGGTGGCCAAGCGCGACAAATACGTCGCCGACCAGCGCGCCAAGGCGCCGCCGAAAGCGTCGTCGTTCGACCGCGTGGTCGAGGATACGCTGAAGGCGCAGATCAAGCGGTGAGGTGTTGACGTAGCGAGTTCCCTCAACGTGTCGGTTCCCGCGAAAGCGGGACCCATGCCACCGATGGGTGTTGATGCATTCGCTAGCTGCACCACCTATTGCAAGACGCACATCTGTGGTTATGGGTCCCGGCTCAAGGCCGGGACGACGCCTGTTTTGTGGCTGCATTTTACCCTTGGCGGAACGCCAAAAATCGGCAATCTGCCGGCATGACAGAGCAAACCGAAACCCAGGCCAAGGCCGGCGCGATGATCGTGCCGGTGACGCTGTTCGAGCAGAACTGCACCATCATCTGGCACGAGCCTTCCAAGAAGGCCGTGGTGATCGACCCCGGCGGGGACGTTCCCAAGATTTTGGAGGCGATCAAGCAGACCGGCGTCACGGTCGAGAAGATCTGGCTCACCCACGGCCATATCGACCATGTCGGCGGCGCCGCCGATTTGCGCGACGCGCTGCAAGTGAAGATCGAGGGCCCGCATATCGCCGACAAATATCTGCTCGACAATGTCGTCTCCAGCGGCGAGCGCTTCGGCATGACCGGCGTGCGCAATTTCGGGCCCGACCGCTGGCTCGACGAAGGCGATCAGGTCTCGATCGGCGATCTCACCTTCGACATCCTGCATTGCCCCGGCCATTCACCGGGCAGCGTGGTGTTCTTCAACAAGGAATTGCGCTTCGCCCATGTCGGCGACGTCCTGTTCAACGGTTCGGTCGGGCGCACCGATTTGCCCGGCGGCAGCCACGCCACGCTGATCAGCTCGATCAAGGAAAAGCTGCTGCCGCTCGGCGACGATGTCGGCTTCATCTGCGGCCACGGCGCCGGCTCCAGCATCGGCCAGGAGCGCCTGACCAACCCGTTCATCACCGGCGAGATCGGAATTTAATTCCGCTGGGCTGAAGGCCGGCGCTGCTATTTCATCAGCCCCGCGGCCGTCAGCGCACGGGTGATGACGGCGCCGACATCGATGCCGCGGCGCTTGGGTTCGCGCGGCACCGGCTTGGGTTGGCGAACCGGCTTGTGCGCCTTCGACCAGAGCGTCGCGGCGACATCGGACGACTGCAGGGATACCGTCGCAGCCGACGGGGTGACTCGGCGCCTTGGCCACGTGGCACTTTGCCGTCTCGGCTGACGACGGTCGGTCAGGCCGAAGAAGTTCAGCGATGTGATAGGACGACGAGATCCCCGCCTCGATCAGGAACGCGCCTTCCGCGCCATAGGGCTCGTCATTGCCGGCCAGGCCCAGCGGCGTGCCATGGGCCATGTCGGTGATGGTGTAGGACTCGACGACGGTCTCGCCGTCGGCGTTCCACCAGACCTCGCGCGGATGGCCGTCGACATCGGCGGCCGACATCGGCGCTGCGGCAGGCCGTGCACGTCGAGCCATTGCTTGACGATTTCGTTGGCGTTGCCGGGATTCACCGTGCGGTCGGCGCTGCCGTGCCACACCGACACTTTCGGCCACGGGCCCTTGTGCTTGGAGGCCTTGCGGACGAGATCGCCCAATTTGCCGGCGGGGCGCGACGTCGACTGCATCATGCCGCCGAGCGCTTCGCGGACATTGCTGGCGATGCCATAGGGCAGACCGGCGATGATGGCGCCGCCTGCGAACACTTCCGGATAGACAGCCAGCATCACCGACGTCATCGCGCCGCCGGCGGAAAGGCCGGTGATGTAGATGCGGCGGGGATCGATTTTGTGATCGGCGACCATCCGCGCGACCATCTGCCGGATCGAGGCGGCTTCGCCGCGGCCGCGCGCGATATCGCCCGGATTGAACCAGTTGAAGCAGGTGTTGGCGTTGTTGGAGCCCTGCTGTTCGGGCATCAGCAGCGCAAAGCCATAGCGCTTGGCGAGCGTCGACCAGCCGGTGCCGAAATCGTAAGCCGGCCGCGGTCTGGCCGCAGCCGTGCAGGACGACGACGAGCGCGGGCGCGCGCGGCAAGTGGCTCCGGCACATAGGCGAACATCTTCAGCGCGCCGGGATTGGTGCCGAAATTCGCTGATTTCAACGAGCGGGCTTCGCCCCGCCGGCGAAGCGGTTCGGCCATAAATTCCCAAGCCATTGAACCCGTTCAGCTTCGGGAAATGGCGCAAGAATTCGACGTTCTTCGCGAGCGACAAGATGGCTCCTGGGGCGATTGTGTATGGCGATTGTTCTTAATGACGTACTTAATCACGTTACCTGAACAGATAGTTGCTGCACTGCAAAATAAAAAGACCGTGCACTGTCATTCCCCACAATCAAATTTTGGCAGATGACGTTAATTTGTCACGCCGTGACGTGACGCATCCATGTCAGAAATGCGGCGCAGGCGATAATCGACAGCGCAAACATCTGCGCCCGGCTCGACTAATTTGATTCATCGAAGAACACCGCGCCGATCGCCGCGACGCCCGCGCGCGATCGCCGTCGTGAACCGTAAGATCCGGAGGCTGCGCCGGCGCAAACGCAGCGAATTCCGGGCGGCGGCATGCCGCCTGACCTTGCGCGACAACCATGCGCTGGCCGCCCGGCTTCGAGGATTGCCTTGCCCTGCCCCACCCCGTAGCTTGGGGCCTGAGCAAATCCCAAAAGCAAAAAAAATCCGGAGAGAAAACCCCATGGCACGCCTGAAGTTCGGAGCCTTCCTCGCCCCGCATCATCCGATCGGCGAGAATCCGCTGCTGCAGTTCCGCCGCGATCTCGACTTCGTCGAACAGATCGACACGCTCGGCTTCGACGAGTTCTGGTGCGGCGAGCATCATTCCTCGGGCTGGGAAATGATCGCCTCGCCGGAAATGTTCCTGGCGGCCGCCGGCGAACGCACCAAGCGCATCAAGCTCGGCACCGGCGTGGTCTCGCTGCCCTATCACCATCCCTACAACGTCGCCCAGCGCATGGTGCAGCTCGACTGGATGACCGGCGGCCGCGCCATTTTCGGCTCCGGCCCGGGCGCGCTGGCCTCCGACGCGCATACGCTCGGCATCGACCCGATGACGCAGCGCGACCGCCAGGACGAGGCGATCGCGATCATCCGCCGCCTGTTCAAGGGCGAGCGCGTCACCGCCAAGAGCGACTGGTTCACGATGAACGACGCCGCGCTGCAATTGCTGCCGCTGCAGGAAGACATGCCGTTCGTGGTGGCGTCGCAGATCTCGCCGTCGGGCATGACGCTCGCCGGCAAATACGGCATCGGCATCATCTCGCTCGGCTCGATGTCGACGCAGGGCCTGATGGCGCTGCCGACGCAATGGGGCTTTGCCGAGGATGCCGCCAAGAAGGCCGGCACCACCGTGAGCCGTTCCGACTGGCGCGTGCTGCTGAGCTGGCACATCGCCGAGACCCGCGAACAGGCGCAGCGCGAGGCCGGCCCCGGCCTGATGCGCTGGCACAATGAATATAATGTCGGCACGCTGCAGCGGCCGGGCCTGGAGCCGTTCACCTCGCCCGAGGACGCGGTCGAGAAGACCGCCGGCGGCGAAAACGCCGCCTCCACCATCGGCACGCCCGACGATCTGGTCAAAACCATCAAGAACCTGATGCAGGTCTCGGGCGGCGTCGGCACCATCATCGGCTTCGTGCACGACTGGGCCAATCCGGAAAATACCCGCCGCAGCTGGGACATGGTGGCGCGCTACGTGATTCCGGAGATCAACGGCTACGTCAGCGAGACTGCGCGAGTCGCAGAAATTCCTGATCGAGAACCGCGCGGTGTTCGAGCGCGCGGGCCAGGCCGTGATGGCGAAGATCATGGAAAACGAAAAGGCCGCCGCCGCACTTGCCGCTGACCGGCCCCGGCCGGGTGGCGATCCCGACCATCAACGCGCCGGACCTGCAGAAGGAAGCGGCCAAGCGCAAGGCGTGAGGCGAGCGAATCTCTCGCGTCATTGCGAACGACGAAGATCCATATCCCGCGTCATTGCGTTGCTCGACTGCGCTCGCAATGACGAAGGCAGCGTCACCTACTTCCCGTAATATTCCTGCACGGTGTCCCAGGCGACGTTCTGCAGGAACGTCGCGGTCGGCGCGTCGATGCCGGCGAGATAGCTGTTGCCGACCGGCGAGCGCCCGGTCAGCGCGGCAAACACCACGCAGGTCGCGAGATAGGTGCCGGCCAGCGCTCGGATGGCGCTTGTCGGCGGCGTAGAGATTGAGCTCGGGCTGCTTGCTGACGCGCGCTTGGCAAAGGCGAGGCCCGCCGGGATCACCAGCGCGTTGTTGGCGTTGCCGGCGACCGTATAGGCCTCGGCCAGTTGCGCCGTCATCTCCGGCTTGTCGGCATAGGCCCAGGACATGAAGAACACCGGCTTCGCGCCCTTGGCGCGCACGATGTCGCTGTTCTTCTTGGCGTAGTCGGTGAACACCGACTTCAGCTTGGGATGGATCGGGCACTGGCTGCAATCCATCATGACGGCGACGTCGAACAATTTGTCGAGCTTGTTGAAGACGACGTTGTTGTTGTCGTCGAAGGAATAATAGCCGATCGCCTTGGGCCGGAAATAGCTTTCGACATCATGCCAGTCGAAGCCGGAGCCGCCGATCGTCACCGATGGTGGCGCGATAGGCCTGCTTGTGGGCGGGATCGGCGGCCTTCTCCATCAGCGACACGTGGCCGGGCATGCCGTTGTTGTAATAGAAGAAGCTGTTGCCGATGAAGATTTCGGTCTTGGGGAAATCCGGCCCCAGCGTCGTGACGACGGGCTTGGTCTGGGCCTGAGCGCTGGCCGAGATCCCGGCCAGTGCGATCAAGGCGACCGCGAGAACCGCAACAATTTCGGCATATGACTCTCCCTGATACGCTTGGTTTTGGACACGATAGCACGCCTTCGGCGCATGGCGCGAATTGAACCACCTCCGAGGCATCCCGTCACACGTTCGTGCTATAGGCTGCAGCGAAACAAGGCGTTATTTACGGGGCAGGCTATTGGCCGCGCGCGCGATATTCGGTCCGCGACAAAGCCGCCGATCCGATGGATAATATCCGCGAATCCGAGGCTCAACCGGAGCAATAGCCATGTCGATGCAGAGTGTTGCTTCTCCCGTCTATAGCTTTCACCCCGCCACGGCGCAATTCGCTGACGCATATTCCGGGCGACGAGGGCTGGCCCTTGATCGGCAAGACGCTGGAAGTGCTCGCCGACCCCAAGGGGCAGGTCGAACGGCAATCCAAAAAATACGGCCTGGTCTATCGCAGCCATCTGTTCGGCGAGACCAGCCTCGTCCTGCTCGGGCCCGAGGCCAACGAGCTGGTGCTGTTCGACCAGGCCAAGCAGTTCTCCTCGACGCTCGGCTGGGGACGGATTCTCGGGCTGTTGTTTCCGCGCGGGCTGATGCTGCTCGATTTCGAGGAGCATCGCCTGCACCGCCGCGCGCTGTCGGTCGCGTTCAAGTCCGGGCCGATGAAATCCTATCTGGCCGACCTCGACACCGGCATCGCGGCGCGGGTGGCGCAGTGGAAGGCGCAGCCCGGGCCGATGCTGTTCTATCCCGCGATGAAGCAGCTCACGCTCGACCTCGCGGCGACGTCCTTTCTCGGCGCCGGCATCGGCCCCGAGGTCGACGAGATCACGCGCGCCTTCGTCGACATGGTGGCGGCTTCCGTCGCCGTGATCCGAAAGCCCCTGCCCGGCACGCAGATGGCGCGCGGCGTCAAGGGCCGCAAGCGCATCGTCGCCTATTTCTCCGAACAGATCCCGATTCGCCGCGCGAAGGGCGGCGGCGACGATTTGTTCTCGCAGCTTTGCCATGCGACCCATGAGGACGGCGCGCTGCTCTCGACGCAGGACATCGTCGATCACATGAGTTTCCTGATGATGGCGGCGCACGACACGCTGACCTCGTCGCTGACGTCGTTCGTGGGCGAACTGGCCGCCCATCCGGAATGGCAGCAGAAGCTGCGCGACGAAGTCAAAGGCCTCGGCCTCGCCGCGGACGCGCCCATGACTTTCGACAATCTCGAAGCCATGAAGCTCACCGAAATGGCCTTCAAGGAAGCGCTGCGGCTGAAGCCGCCGGTGCCCTCGATGCCGCGCCGCGCCATCAGGGACTTCACCTTCAAGGGCTATGCGATCCCTGCCGGCTCCATGGTCGGCATCAATCCGCTGTTCACGCACCACATGCCCGACATCTGGCCCGAGCCCGAAAAATTCGATCCGCATGCGCTTCACCGACGAGGCGCAACGCAACCGCCATCGTTTTGCATGGGTGCCGTATGGCGGCGGCGCGCATATGTGCCTCGGCCTGCACTTCGCCTACATGCAGGCGAAATGTTTTGCGCGGCATTTCCTGCAGAACCTCGAAGTGTCGCTGGAGCCCGGTTACAAGCCGGACTGGCAGATGTGGCCGATCCCGAAACCGCGGGATGGTTTGCGCGTGGTGTTGAAGGCGGTGTAGTCAACTGCGTAGGGTGGGCAAAGCGCAGCGTGCCCACCGTCTCTCCAGATCGCGGCTCAGAATGGTGGGCACGCTTCGCTTTGCCCACCCTACAAGTTTGCGAGCTTCACTTCACGAGCGTCGTCAGCTGCGCGCCCTCGTCAGCCACGAACACCGCGATCAATTCGGCGGGCTCGGTCATGCTGGCATTGGCCGAGACCAGATGCACGGCGCCGGGCGGCTCGAAGAACGACTGACCGACCCCAAACGTCTCGACCGGACCGCCCGCCAATTGCGAGCGGATTTCGCCCTTGGTGACATAGGCGGTGACCGAACCGGCATGCCGGTGCGCAGGCGTGAACCCGCCGGGGCCGTAGAACACGCGCACGATCGTCACGCGCTTGCCCGGCACATTCGGCAGCGCATGCGATGAGATCGGCTCGACGACGTCCTGTGTCGAACCGCTCACGCTGTTGGCGCAGAGCGGCTCGATGATTGCCGAGACAGCGTCCATGGTCGACGGCAGCGCCTTGCCGATGACGAAGGCGCAGGCGAGGCCGGCGATGATGGCGAGGTAGAACGGACGGCCTTCCGATGTCGGTGACAGGCGGAATGTTGCAGACATTTGCGTCTCCCTTTCAGGTATATCGCCGTCATTGCGCGCGAAGCGAAGCAATCCATTACGCGGTGTGCGGCACTATGGATTGCTTCGCGGAGCCTGTCATCGGGCGCGCATTCGCGCGACCCGTTGGCTCGCAATGACGGGTTACCCCGCACCCTGATCGAACGCCTTCTTCAGCGTGACATAGCCCTGCTGTTGCTGGCTCCAGTTGCGGCCGCCGGTCATGGCGCCGTCGACCACCAGGTCGTGGCCGTTGATGAAGGAGGATTCGTCGCTCGCCAGAAACACCGCGGCATGCGCGATATCCTCGGGCAGGCCGGCGCGCGGTATCGGCTGGGCGGATTTGTAGATCTCGCGCATCACAGCAGAGGTCTTTTCGGCAGCCTCCACCGGCAGGCCCAGCGCCTTGCCGAAAATGCCCGTCGCGATCGCGCCGGGCGAGATCGAGTTGACGCGGATGTTGGCTTCGCCGAGTTCCATTGCCACGCATTTGGTGAGATGGATGACGGCGGCCTTCGCCGCGCTATAGACCATCGACGACGAAAAGCCGGCCAGGCGGCCGGCGATGCTGCCATTGTTGATGATGCTGCCGGCAGCCCTGCTTGCGCATATGCGGGGCCGCATGTTTCATGCCGAGCATCACGCTGCGCACCAGCGTCGCCATCGCGGCGTCGAAACGCTCGACCTCCAGGCCTTCGATGCCGCCGATTTGCGCCGGACCGCCGGCATTGTTGAACAGGCAATCGATGCGGCCGAATTTCTCCACTGAAAGGGCGATCAGCGCCTTCATCTGCTCTTCCACCGTGACATCGGTCTGGCGAAAGATGCAGGCGGCGCCGAGCTTGCTGGCCAGCGCCTCGCCCTCCGGCGCGCGGCGCCCGGCGATCACGATTTTTGCGCCTTCGGCGACGAATAATTCCGCGGTGTGCAATCCGATGCCGCTCGTCGCACCGGTGATGACCGCAACCTTGCCGTCCAGCCGTCCCATATCGCCGCCCCCCTGTCGCCATCGGTTGGGCCAATATTCCCGCCTCCTGCCAACAAGGCAAGCGAGCTTGTTCCACGGCGGTCACCCGACTGAACCGGCCTTGCTGCCGTCGAAGACCCCGAAATCCCCGATTTTCGGTATGCTCGGCCATATTTTGGATTCGCTGATCACGTGAAGTGACAATCCCGATGAAGAAATTGATCGACGAGTTCAGGCGCGGCTGGCAGGGAATTTCCCAGCCCTCGCTGCTTTTCAGCACGTCCTTCGCGGCCGGCTGCCTCGCTTTGTCGACGATTGCCCGGTGGGGGGTCGCCCAGATCCGTCCCGACGTATTCTTCACGCCCTATTTCCCGGCGGTGTTCCTGGCCGCCGCCATCGGCGGCGCCCGGATCGGGATCGCGACGGCAATCGCGGGAGGCGTGCTCGGCGTCGCCGTCAATTTCAGCAGCGCTGTCGCCGATTCCGCGCGGCTTGCGCTGCTCTTGATGTTCTGGGCGGTTTGCGGCTTCGCCATCTGGGGCGTCGAGCATTACCGAACGATCGTCGCGCAACAGCGGGAAGATTCGAAACGCCTGATCCGGGAAGAGGAATACCGCAAGCTCCTGGTCGAGGAATTGCAGCACCGGCTCAAGAACAAGACGTCGACGATCCACGCCGTGCTGCATCAGGTGCTGCAGAATCAGCCGCAGATCTGGGGCAGCATCGATCGCCGCCTCCGCGCGCTGTCGGCGACCGACGATTTGATCGCGCGGCTGGACGGCAGCGGCTGCGACATCAAGGATATGCTGCATTCCGAACTCGGGCCATACGGCCATGTCCGGTTCAACCTGAACGGCGATCCGCTGTTTCTGCCGGCCAAGCTGGCGGTCAGCCTGGCGCTGATCTTTCACGAACTGGCCACCAATGCGGGCAAGTACGGCGCGTTCTCTTCGGCCCGCGGGCTGTTGCAGGTGTCGTGGTCGGTGTCGGAGAGCCGCCTCAACGTCACCTGGGATGAAACGGAAGGTCCCGTGGTCGAAAACGTCGGTCCGGCGGGCTTCGGCACCAAGCTGTTGCAATCGGCGCTTCGCGCGTTCGACGGCAGCACGGAGATCCGCTTCCTCAAGACCGGCGTGCATTGCACGATGCAATGCCGGATTCCCGCGAATTAGAACGTTTCCAGCGAAGTCCCGACGCAAAACCGCCGTCTCGCCGTCAAAGCGGCGGACCGGCATTCGCCTCGCATGCGACCCTCTGCTTCGGCGTTGACATTCTGTTAATGACGATCAAGCCCGGCACCGCCGGAAATCGCTGACTTCTACGGTTGTTACGGTTTTTCGCAGTTCCACTTAACCAATACTACAAGGGACTTTGCCAAGCTCCGTGGCATGCATAGTCCCAACAAGCCCGACTTTCAGACGGCCGCGACACAGGCCAGCGATGAAAGCATATTTGAATCCGAATTGAACATCCTGCGGGATGTCTTCAGGTTGCTTCCGGCCGGCGTGACGGTTCAGGATGAGCGCGGCGAATTCGTGCTGATGAACGATGCCGCGACCGCCATCCTGAAGGCGGCCGCCGCGACGCCATCGGCCTCGCAATTGGGCGATCGCCGCGAAACCTGTCTCGAATTGCTGCGTATCGGCCGCCCGGCCGTGCTGGAAGAAGCCATTGCTGGCAGTCCGGCCAAACAGGTGTTTCTCACCTCGCATCGACCCGTCCAGATCGCCGGGCACAATCTGCTGATCTCGAGCTCGACCGACATCACCGAACAGAAGGCGTTCGAGGATCACCTGTTCCGCTCCGCCTATTACGACGAACTGACCGGGCTGCCGACGCGGCGCGTGATCGAGCATCGCGTCAACAGTCTCCTGAAGTACGACAACGGACAGGGCCGCTTCGCACTGGCGTTTCTCGACATCGACAATTTCAAGCACATCAACGACTATTACGGACATCCGGTCGGCGACAAGCTGCTGGTGGAGATGGCCAAGCGGCTGGGAATGGATCTGCGCGACTCCGACATCCTGTCGCGGATCAGCGGCGACGAGTTCGTGCTGCTGCTCAACCCGATCCAGAACGACGCCGAGGTCAGGGATTTCATCCACTTCATCCTGCAGCGGCTGAAGGCGCCATTCTTCATCGACCAATCCGAGATATTCGCCTCGACCTCGATCGGCGTCAGCTTCTATCCCGAGCACGGGCGCAGCTACGAGGTGCTGCGCCAGAACGCCGACATCGCGATGTACCGCGTCAAGAACGGCAGCAAGGGCGCCGCGGCGTTCTTCGACGCCAGCATGGAGCGCGAGGCGCTGGCGCGGATGAAGATCGAGCAATCGCTGCGGCTGGCTATCCTGGAAAAGCGCTTTTGCTGCGCCTTCCAGCCCAAGGTCGATATCCGGACCCAGGAGATCACGGGCGTCGAGGCGCTGGTGCGCCTGCGCGACGACGAAGGGGTGATTCAGGCCCCCAGCACCTTCATCAACCTTGCCACCGAACTGGGCCTGATCGACGAACTGACCCATCTGGTGCTGGCGGAGATCGTCAAGTCGATCGACCTGATCAACGAGACCTTCGGCCCCGACACCACGATCAGCATCAACGTCGCGGCCAAGCAGGCCGGCAATCTCGAATTCATGCGGTCGTTCGCCGAGGCGATCGAGGCCACCGGATTTCCAACGCGCTTCATGATCGAGGTGACGGAAGACGCCTTCGTCACCAAGACGCATTTCCAGGACGAGATCCTGCCGATCTTCCGCAAGCTCGGCGTCAAGATCTCGATCGACGATTTCGGCATCGGCTATTCGTCGCTGTCGGCGTTGGCCGACATTACCGCCGACGAGATCAAGATCGACCGTTCCTTCATCACCGACATCCATAAGCGTCCGCGCAGCCAGGGCATCTTGCGGGCGATCGAGTCCTTGAGCGAAGCGCTCGGCATGACCGTGATCGCCGAAGGGCTCGAAAGCTTCGAGGAACTGGCCTATCTGCAAGCCGCGACCAAGATCCGTTACGCCCAGGGCTATTACTTCTCGCGGCCGACTTTCCTGGAAGACCTCAAGCTGGCGACCCCGCGCGCCAGCGAGGCGCGCGCCAGCCTGACCAGCCGGCCGGCACAGGAAAACCGTCCCACCTATTCGCGCGTCGGCGGCTATCGCCGCTGAGGGGTGGGCCGCTTGCCGCGGACGGGCGCTTCATTTCCGCCGACAGAATGGCAGAAGCAGTAGAATACCGCTTCTCCGCGCGATCACGCCCGAAGAACACGCGATTAAGCCTCAGGTAACCGGATTTCCTAACGGCTTGTGACATCCGCCCATCGTATGCGTGTTCGCGGGAGAACGGAGAATGCACGGCCTGTTTCACCACCTGCACGGCATGAAGGCTCGAACCGCAGCCACCGGGCGGCACCTTGCCGCGACCATCCGGGGCCCGGTGTTGTGGCTGACCCTTTGCGGCGGTTTGCTGGTCGCGGCGATTTTCGTCGGCACCATCATGATGACTGGTGAATTCCGCGAGCGCGCGCTTCTCAACAGCGAACGCGAGCTGGAGAATGCCGTCCTCCTGCTTACCCGTCACTTCGACCAGCAGTTCGAGGATTCCGACACGCTCGCCGACGACGTGATTTCCCGGCTGCAAATTTCCGGCATCGCCTCGGAGAAGGAATTCCGCAAACATGCCGCGAGCTCCGAAGCGCACGAGATCCTGAGATCCAAGGCGGGCGTCCTGTCCTATCTCGGCGACATCTCCATCTTCGATTCCAATGGCGACATGATCAACTGGTCGCGGCCGCTGCCGACGCCACCCCTCAACATTTCCGAGCGGGCCTACTTCAAGAGCTTCAAATTCGATTCGCGATCGCCATCCATTCTGACCGAGTCGGTTCGCAGCTATCTCACCGGCAATCTGAATTCTGTCATCGCCCATCGATTGCGTGGCGAAGACGGCACCTTCCTCGGCGTGATGACGCGGCGCATCAACCCCGCCAACTACGAAAAATTCTTTGCTTCCGTCGCGCTCGGAACCGGCGCCACCATCTCGATGTTTCACGCCGATGGCACCATGCTGGCGCGATATCCGCGTGTCGACGAATTGATTGGGAAGAATTTTTCGACGGCGCCGCTGCTGCAGCGTGTCCGGGAAAGAGGCACGCAGCAGACGCTGCGCGTACAAAGCCCGGTCGACCAGACGGCCAGGCTCGGATCTGCGGCTCCGCTCGCGCATTATTCGGGCGTGGTGGTCGCGACCAACACGGTTGCCGCCGCACTCGCCGACTGGCGCGAGCAGACCAGGTTCCTGGTCCTCGCGGCAACGCTGGCGGCGGTGGTGATCGCCCTGATCCTGCTCCTGATCATCAGGCAGATAACCCGGCAGAGCCGCGAGGCGCAGCAGCGGCTGGAAGCAGAACGGGGCCGGCTCGATACCGCCCTGAACAACATGATCCAGGGACTGGTGACATTCGACGCCTCGGCACGCCTCGTCACTTTCAACCGCCGCTATATCGAAATGCACGACCTTTCGACCGACATCGTGAAGTCGGGCTGCCGCTTCCGCGACCTGATGCAGCATCGCAAGGACAACGGATCGTTCGACGGCGACGTCGATGCGTTCTGCTCCCTTGTCGTGCGAAACGTCGCGCGTGGTCAGGTCACCCACAGTGTCATGCAGTGCCAGGACGGACGCGCCTTCCTGGCCGTCAGCAGGCCGCTCGCGGACGGCGGCTGGGTCGCCACCATGGAAGACATCACCGAGCGGCTCACTCTCGAGCAGGAGCGCGACCGCAACTACGCCTTCCTGAGCCAGATCATCGATCACATCCCGTCGCAGATCACCGTGAAGGACGTGCACGACCGGCGCTATTTGCTGGTCAACCGCGTGGCGGAAGCCCAGTTCGGCATTTCGCGCGACCTGATCGTCGGCAAGACGGCCTTTGACCTTTTTCCAAAGGCCGCCGCCGAGCTCATCACGGCCGACGAGGAGAAAACGCTGCAATCTCCCGACGGCCTGTTCAAGGACGAGCACGTCTGGGAAACCCAGGGGATGGGCCCGCGCTACATCACCTCCAAGCGGCTCGGAATCCGCAATTCGGCGGGTCAGGCGCGCTACATCATCAACGTCGTCGACGACGTTACCGAGCGCCGGCTTGCCAACGAGAAGATCGCGCATCTGGCGCATTATGACGCGCTGACCGACCTTCCGAACCGGGTGCTGTTCCGCGAGCAGATCGAGCGCGAGCTTCGCAAGACCGCCGGCGGCCGACAATTCGCGCTGCTCTATATCGACATCGACGAATTCAAGGGCATCAACGACTCGCTTGGCCACCATGTCGGCGATGAACTCTTGAAGGCGGTCGCTGCCAGCCTCAAGGATTGCATCAAGCCGGGGGACCTCATCGCCCGCCTCGGCGGCGACGAATTTGCGGTGATTCAGACCGCGGTCAGCGGCCGCGCCGATGTCGAGGAATTCGTGACCCGCATTTACGAGGCGATACGCCAGCCTTATCAATGCCTCGGACATCATCTTTCGACCGACGCCAGCATCGGCATCGCGCTCGCGCCGGAGGACGGCACCGAACTCGACCAGTTGATCAAGCACGCCGACCTCGCGATGTACGCCGCCAAGGCCGAGGGACGCCGCATCCACCGCTTCTTCGAGCCTGCCATGGATGCCCGCGCCCAGGCGCGGCTCGCCATGGAGCAGGATCTGCGGCAGGCGCTGGCCGATGACGCCTTCGAAATCCACTATCAGCCGTTGCTCGACCTCGCGAGCGGCGAGGTGACGGGCTGCGAGGCGCTCTTGCGCTGGCGTCATCCCGAACGCGGCATGGTCTCGCCGGCGGAATTCATTCCGGTCGCCGAGGACACCGGCCTGATCAATGAACTCGGCGACTGGGTCATGCAGACCGCCTGCGCCGAGGCGGCCAGCTGGCCGTCGCGGGTCAGGCTCGCCGTCAACGTTTCTCCGATCCAGTTGAAGTCGCCGACGCTGGCGCTGCGGATCACCGGCGCGCTTGCCGCCTCCGGCCTGCCGCCCGACCGGCTCGAGATCGAAATCACCGAGGCGGTGCTGATCCATGACGACGAAAGCGCGCTGGCGATCCTGCATCAGCTCCGCGCCATCGGCGTGCGCATCGCGCTCGACGATTTCGGCACCGGCTTCTCCTCGTTGAGCTACCTGAAGCGGTTCCCGTTCGACAAGATCAAGATCGACCGCTGCTTCGTCAGCGACATCGAGGTCGACGGCTCGGCGGCGATCGTGCAGGCGGTGGTGAACATCGCAGCAGCCCGCCACATGACAACGACCGCGGAAGGCGTCGAGACCGAGCAGCAGCGCGAGATGCTGCGCCGGCTCGGCTGCACCCAGATGCAGGGCTATCTGTTCAGCGCGCCGAAGCCGGCAGCCGAGGCGAGGCGATTGCTGGGCGCACGATTGGAGACGGTGACAGCCGTCGCCTGACGCCGTTCCAGCGCGCCGGGGTCGAGCATGGCGGCGATGGCCGAACTGCCTCCCGCCTCCAGCGCCGCGATGGCCTCTTTGGCCCAGAGGTAGGAAGCGTCAAAGATCTCGGTGTGGCGATCGAAATCCGTCACGTCGACCCCGACCGGAGGCGGCGGCCGCATCACCGTATCGAACGGCCCGACCGGCAGCGTATCGTAGCGCTGATGCGCCACGAGGCTTCGCCACAGCACGTTCACCGCGCTGGGTGCGGCGGGCAGCAGCTTCTTGCGGAACGGCGTCAGCATGGCGGCGATCAGCTCGAACCGTCCCGGCAGCGCCGCATAGTCGACGTCGAACATCTCCGCCGCCGGCTCGCCGAAATGCACCACCAGATTGGGTCCGCTCTTGAGCTGGTGCATCGACGCCAGCGGGACATTGTCGATGAGGCATCCATCGACCAGCATCGCCCCCTCCGGCGTGTAGAACGGCGGCAACAGCCCGGGGATCGCGCTCGATGCGCGCACCGCCTGCCAGAGCGGCCCGGTGCGGATCAGTTCGAGATTGTGGGTCGAAAGATTGGTCGCGACCGCGGCGAAAGGCCGCCAGCAATCCTCGATCCGGCAGTCGGGGCCGTACTGTTGGGCAAGCGCACGATCGAACGCCTTGTGATCCAGCAGCGCATAGCGCGGCCAGGTCGGCCGCCGAAAGCTTCGGCTCCTGACGAAAATCTCGTGCGTGCCGCGCTCGAGATGCTCGGCTTCGAGATTTTTGGCAAAGCCGGCCACCATGGCGGAGCCGACGCTGGTGCCGACAAAGATATCGAACATCACGCCGCGTTCGCGAAAGGCCTTGTAGATTCCGACATGCGCGGTCCCAAAACTGCCGCCGCCGGCGGCGACGAAGCCGATCGCCCGGCCGCACAGAAAGCGGACCAGGCTGTCGATATCGATCTGGTCTTCGAGGGCGACGTGGTGATGCATGAAGGCCGGCAGCCGGGCCAGCCAGGCCGCGGTGCCGGAGACCTCGCCGCTTCGATGGTCATGAACGCGGACGAGGCGTCTGGCCGAGACGGAATGAACCTCGCAGGCGAAGGCCTCGATATCAGTCAATGCGGCGGCAGGCGCCTCCCCGCGGCACGCGAACACGACCATGTCGGCCTGACGGATGGCCTTGCGCGCCCATGGCGAAGCGTCGCGGCCAGCCGAGATAAACCACCAGCGGCGCGGTGTGTTCGAGCTTGTTGAGCCATTCGGTGACTTCGTGCGCATCGAGCGTGCGGCCGGGAAACATCGCGTCGAGACGGGCGGCGTCGATGATCTCGGCACTGGTCGCGGCGAGCCCTTCGCGCATCCGGCGATCGAATGCGCCCGGCAGCGGCTCCAATCCGCCGTCGATCAGCGCCACGGTGCGCGCCTTCGGCGAGGCAGGGAATGGCGCGATGCGCGCGGTCTCCTTGGCGAACCGCCGCGCCAGCGCTGCGAGCAGCGCCTCGACGATGGCGGGGGCTTCCTCGACCAGCTTCTGGTAGGCCGGGCGCGTCAATGCCAGCACGCTGGTGTCGCGGATGGCGATCACATCAGCCGTGCGCGGGACATTGGCGAAGAAGCCGATCTCGCCCACCAGCTCGCCGGCCCGAAGCTCGGCGATCGGCTCGAGATAGCCGGTCTTGCGCACCGCGAGCGCACCATGCAGCACCAGGAAAAGCGAATCCGAGGGCCCGCCTTGCGCGACCAGCATCTGCCCGCGCACCAGATCCTGGCGGACCATGGCGTTGAGAGCCTTCAGCCGCTGTTCGGAACTGAGCGTTCGAAACAGCGCGAACTCCTCCAGGGCGGAGCTCCACGCAAGTGCCGAGCTCGATCCACTCATTTGGCGGGACCCAGTTGAATTCGCGAGGCCCAACCTTAGCGCCGGGCCCACACCACCGCGAGCGATATCAAGGCCGCGGCCGAGCGCACCGCAGCAATACGCCCGGCGTCAAACAGTTCCGGCGGATGCACTGCAGCATGAACGCCGCATCCGCCTTTTACGCCGCCCACCGGCCGCGATTGTTCTCGGCGAGAATGGGCCGGATCAGCCGGCCGAAACGCTCGGCCTCCTCGTCATGCAGATAGCCGGACAGGCAGAAGGAATGGCAGCCGGCATCGATGAATTGCTGCAGCGTGTCGGCGCACTGGACGGGATTGCCGACCACGGCGATGCCGGCGCCAGGACGGACTTTGGTGATGCCGGTCCACAGATGCGGCAGCAACAGGTCGCCATGCTCGCGGGCGAGCTGCTGCACGCGCAGGTTTGCTTCCGACTTGTTGTAAAGCGTCTGGATTTCCTGCTTCTGCCGCTCGGTGGCGTGGCGCACCAGTTGATCGGCGGCCTCCCAGGCATCCGCCTCGTTTTCGCGGCAGATCACCTGCAGCCGCATGCCGAAGCCGATGTCGTTTTCGCGGCCATGCGCGCGCGCCATCTCCCTGATCTCGGCGATGTTCGAGGCGATCTTTTCCGGCAGGTCGCCCCAGAACAGATGCACGTCGGAATGCTTCGCCGACAATTCCCAGGCCTGGCGCGAGCCGCCGCCGAGATAGAATTTTGGAAACGGCTGCTGGTGCGGGCGCGGCTTGATATGGGCGCCGGACAGTTTGTGAAATTTTCCGTCGAAGTTTAACGGTCCGCGCGTCGTCCACAGCGCTTTCAGGATCGAGACTTCCTCCTCCATCAGTTCGTAGCGCGCTTCCTTGGGGTAGCGCACGCCCTCGCCTTCGACCTCGCTCTCGTTCTGGCCGGCGATCAGATTGATGCAGATGCGCCCGCCCGACATCTGGTCGAAGGTCGAGATCATTTTCGCCAGCAACACCGGATTGATGTAGCCGGGCCTTGCTGCAATCAGCGGCTTGATGGACGACGAACGCGCCGCCATGAATGCGCCGGTGATCCAGGCTTCCCAGCACACCGAGCCGACCGGGATCAGAAGATATTCGAAACCGGCCGCTTCCGCCGCCTGCACCACGCGGTCGCACAGTTCGGGCGAGCCCGGAATCTGTGCATCCATCAGGCCATAGGCCGTGGTGTCGCCATGCGTGGGCAGGTACCAGCCGAATTCGAGCGGACGCATGAACGATTCTCCCTGTCGACGCTTGTTGCTCGGTCGTTCGGTAGATGAGTTTAACGGTTGCGAAGGCCGGGGCAATCGGGTTCCGGTTGCAGGTTGGTTTTCGATTTCAATCGCGCCCCACGGCAAGATAGAGTTTCAGCCATGTCACCGGTCTCACTGCTGCTCAATATCATCTGGATCGTTCTCGGCGGCGCATGGATGGCGTTCGGCTGGCTGGTTGCCGCCGTCATCATGGCGATCACGATCGTCGGGATTCCCTGGGCGCGGGCCGCATTCAACATCGCAGCCTACACCTTGTTCCCGTTCGGCTTCACGGCGATCTCCCGCGACGCCTATACGGGCCAGGAGGATATCGGCACCGGGCCGCTCGGGGTGATCGGCAACATCATCTGGCTGGTGCTGGCGGGATGGTGGCTGGCGCTCGGGCATCTCGTCACGGCCGTGGTGCTGGCCGTGACCATCATCGGCATTCCCTTTGCCTGGGCGCACTTAAAACTTGCCGGAATCGCGCTATGGCCGATCGGCAAGATCATCGTTCCCACGGGCTGAGTTCGGATCAGCCCAGGTCAGCCTGAAGTCAGCTTGAAGTCAGCCTTGGACTATCCCTAGGCTGCCGTTTCCGCCGGCTTCAGCCGCTCGAACTCGGCGTCGCTGATCTCGGTCTGGGCCACCAGCACGCTGCAGCGCAGGCGCTTGACCAGATAGCTGCCGATCGAGCCGAACCACCGCGCCAGCGTCCCCTGCGGGCGGTGGCCGACGACGACGAGATGCGCGCCGATTTCTTCGGCAACTTCGGCAATTTTCTGCCCGGCATCGCCGACCTCGAGCCGCGCGGTCGGGTTAAATCCCAACGCCTTCAGCCGCTCGGTGCCTTCGTTCAGGATGGCCTTGTAATCCTCGGTCTGCAGTTCGATCGGGATCGTGAGCCCGGCCTCGGGCGTCATGATCGAGGAAACCTCGACGACAGCGAGCAAAAAGACCTCGGAACGGCAGAGTTGTGCGAGCTTTGCGCCCTCCCGCAACGCGCGCCGCCCCTCGACCGAACCGTCATAGGCGAGAAGAACCTTCTTATACATCGGACGTCCCCATCGATGGCGAGAAGATTAACACCGCAAGACTAGCACCAATTCGCCGCAACGGATCAGATTTTTGAGGCAGGACGTGGTCCCCGCGCCTTGCCACCCTGGTCTATCCGCCGCCTGCTGCCGCACCCGGCCGCGAGCGATCTGATGGGGAACAGGCGATCCCTGCCTCAATTGTGTGCGGAGCCGGGCGAATGGCGATGCAGGCTCGCTGCTAGGGACAGATATAACCGGTACCGCTGGGGTTTTTGAAACAACCGACCGATTCCGGCAGCAGGTGCTTCGGCAGCCACAGCACGACTTCGGGAAAGAAGATGCAGAACGCGATCGCGGCGAGGAACACGATGTAGATGGGGAACGACGCCAGCATCGCCCTACCAAAACGCACCCCGACGAATTTCGACGCCATCAGCAGCGCGAGCCCGTAAGGCGGTGTGATCAGCCCGAATGCCAGCGTGACGATGATGACGACGCCCATGTGTACCGGATTGATGTCGGCGTTCTTGGTCAGATCGTCGATGATAGGCATGAAAATGATGATCGCCGGAATCGCATCGATGAAGTCGCCGACCACGACGAACAGGACGACCAGCAACAGCATGATCAGGAAAGGATCGCCGCCGGCCGCCGACGAAATCCAGCCGGACACCACCGCCGGGCCGCGCAGATAGGCCAGCATCCAGCCGAACACCGACGCGGCGCCGATGGTGATGAGCGGAATCGAATAGAGCAGTCCGGTCATCGCCATGTCGCGCGGCAGGTGCCGGTAATGCCGGCGATTGAGCAACGGGATCGCCACGAACACGATGTAGGCCACGGCAATGATGCCCGCCTCGGTCGGCGTGAAGTAGCCGGTCGAGGATGCCGCCCATGATGATGAACGGGATCATCAGCGGCACGGCGGCCCGCTTCGTGGCGGTCGCGAACCGCGCCGAACGTCGCGCGCTTGCGCTTGATGCCGACCGGCCCGAAGAAGAAACTGTAGATCATCAGCCCGATGCCCACGAACACGCCCGGCACCACGCCGCCGAGAAACAACCCGCCGATCGACACGTTGCCGGTCGCGCCATAGACCACGGCCATGATGCTGGGCGGAATGAGATTGGCCATCGTCGAGGCCGAGGCGATCAGCGCGGCCGTGAAGGCGAGATCGTAGCCCTCCCGCTTCATTTCCGGCGCCAGCGTGCGCGACAGGATGGCGACGTCGGCAGCGGACGAACCGGAAATGCCCGCGAAGAACATGCTGAAGATCGTCACCACCTGCGCCAGACCGCCGCGCAAATGTCCGACCAGCGTTTGCGACAGCGTGATCATGCGGACGGTGACGTTCGCCGACGTCATGAGATCGCCGACCAGCAGGAAGAACGGCACCGCCAGCAGGGCTTCGGTGTCCATGCCGTTGAACAGCTGCGCCATCATCGAGGCGAGGCTGACCGGCGTGAACGCCGTCACCACCAGCACGGCCGCGATCAGCGCAAAGGCCACCGGCACGCCCATATAGCCGAGGAACAGAAACAGAAACCCATCAGGAAGATGAGCGCGCCATTGGCCGTCACAGCGCTTTCCTCTTCTCGTCGGTGTGCAACGTGCCGGCAAAGCCGTTCTTCCAGCCATTGACCATCTGCTCGATGGTGAAAATGCGCGACCAGCGAGGCCGCACAGCGGAATGGCCGCGTAAAGGCTCGACAGCGGCGTCATCGACGGCATGCGCAGGCTCTTGAAGCCGTCCAGGAAATTCAGGTAGCCGAAATAGATCATGCAGAAGGCGACGCCGAGCACGACCAGCCGGTTGAACAGCTCGAAGAACAGCCGCGTGTTGCCGCTCAGCGATTCCGCCAGCACGGCGAGATAGAGATGATCGTTGCGCCGCGTCGCCGCGCCGACGCCGATGAAGATGCCGTAGATGAAGAACGTCATCGTCGCCTCCTGGAGCCAGAGCCAGGGGTGGCCGATGGTGCGGGTGACGACGTCGCACATCACCAGGACGGAGAACCCGGTGATGGCGACGCCGCAGAGAATCATCAGAACCTGTTCGAGCCAGTCGAGCGCGCGCCATTTCAGGTGGCGCTGCTCCTCCAGCACGAGGCTGTTGAATCCGGGCATGATCGATTCTCGAATCCGGATAAGACGAAGCGCTGCGGGAGCCGCCGCTCCCCACAGCGCGACGGCCAGCTATTTGACGTTGCGCACCATGCCGAGGACCTTCACGGCATGCGGGCCGAGGTCGGTCGCCAGCTTGTCCTGGATCGGCTTGCTGATCTGCGCAAAGCCGGTCTTGTCGACGGTCTTGACGACCTTGACGCCGATCTTCTCGAGCTTTGCCTGCGCTTCGTGTTCGAGCTTGAAGGCCGCGGCCGGCTCGTTCCGGCTGACCTCGTCGGCGGCCGCCTGCACCCACTTCTTCTGCTCGTCGGTGAGGCTGCTCCACACCTTGTCACTGACGAACAGCGCGGCATTGTTGGCCTCATGCTCGGTGAGCGAGAGCACCGGCGCGGGTTCGTAGTGCTTGTTGACCAGATAGTTGTTGATGCCGTTTTCAGCCATATCGACGACGCCGGTCTGCAGCGAGGTGTAGACCTCGCCGAACGGCATATGCACCACCTGCGCGCCGTAGGCCGGGAACAGCGTGTCTTCGGTGACCGTTGCCTGCACGCGAACCTTGACGCCCTTGATGTCCGCGACCTTCTCCACCGGCTTCTTGCCATACATGTGCCGCAGGCCCTGCGAGCCCAGCCCCAGCATGTGCGCGCCCTTCATCTTGGCCGCATAAAGCTCCTTCATCGCCGCGATCACGGCGGGATCGCCGAGCACCTTGATGGCGTGGGCCTCGTCGCGGAAGATGAAGTGAAGCGAGAACACGCCCGATTCCGGCTGCGCGGTCGAGGCGTTGGCGGTCGACAGCATCACGAAATCGATGTCGCCGGTCTGCACCTTTTGCAGGGTCTGGGCCTCGGTGCCGAGCTGGGCGCCGGGATATTGATTGATCGAGAGCGTGCCCTTGCTCAGTTCGGTCAGCTTCTTGTTGAACATCTCGGCGCCGATGCCGTAGCCGCTGTTCTTGGGCTGATCGTAGGCGAACGAGAATTCGCGCTTTTGCGCGATGCTGCCGACGACACCATGGCAATGGCGACGCCCAGCAGAATTCCGCGCGCAAACGGCAGATACCGTGAAACGGACATTGAATTCCTCCCCTGCTTCGCCGCTTTTGCCGGCTGATAATCGCCGCCCCGAGGGCCCGGCGGCCCCATTATCGACCGCTCTTGTGTTAACAAGATAGTATTTTAGATTGTATACTATTTGGGCCGGTGGCAGATTGGCCATGGCGACCGCCAAAACCTCCAGAAAGCCGCCTTCCCGCAGGGCGTTGCGAACTGCCCGGCACGTCCCCGGCGGCGGCGAGGCAGGGGCGCGACACCGATCGCGCATATGATTGCCAGGAAGCTCGAAGAAGACATCGTGCTCGGCAGGCGTCATCCGCGCGAGCGGCTTGTCGAGCAGGACCTGTGCGCGGCAGTTCGATACCCATCGCGGCGATATCCGGCTCGCGCTGTTCGAGCTGGAAAAGCGCGGCATCGTCGAGCGCATCCCGAATCGCGGCGCGATCGTGCGCGATCTCAAGCCGCGGGAGGTGAGCGAGATCTATAGCGTGCGCGAGGAGCTCGAGGTGATGGCGGTCCGGATTCTGCCGTTTCCGGTGGCGACCGCCGACATCGTCAGGCTGGAGGCCGTGCAGCGCGAACACGGCAAGGCCGTCGATTCCGGCGACCTTCTGGCGGTGTTCCACGGCAATGTGCAATTCCACCGCGCGCTGTTCGGACTGTGCGGCAACAACTGCCTGATCGAGACCATCGAATAATCTGGCGCAGAAGGTTTCCGGCATCCGTTCCTATGCCTACGCCAAGCCGGGCGCGCTCGACAACGCCCGGCAGGACCACATTGCCATGATCGAGGCCCTGCGGGATTCGCGCCGCGAGGAGCTGATCATGCTGACCCGGCGCCACCTCAAGCCGGCGGAGCAGGCCTATATCCGCGCCTACCGGCAACGCTTCGGCGACGGCGGCGCAGGCGCCTGAACGGCGGCATTGATGAGGCACGGGTGCCCGCAGCAGGCCGTTGCCCCTGCCCCGCCAATCGGCTAAATGAACCGGCGAAGCACCCGTAGCTCAGCTGGATAGAGCGTTGCCCTCCGAAGGCAAAGGTCACACGTTCGAATCGTGTCGGGTGCGCCAAAGTTATCCAAATCGACCGCGCGCGTGCGAAGGCCAAATTCGCCAAGGACGGAGCTGCCGCCGCTTCCTCATCGACCGGGCGCATCGCATCGCCGACAGCCTGCAGATTCGCCCTCAACATCGAACCCCAAGGATCGAACCCAAGGCGTTGCGGTTTCCTCCAGCTTCGACATTTCCCGCCTAAGTTGTTGTACTCATTTCCATTCAACCAGGGAGATAAAATTGAATCATCACATCGTGCCACGTTCCACCGGTCGCGTGCTTGGCTTGGCCGCGCTTGCATCCATAGCGGCCTCGGCGCCGGCGCACGCGCATGTGAAATGGTTCGCGCCCTATATCGTCGGCGCACCGCCACAGCCGATCGGGGCCACGCTCATCAATGCCTGGTTCTGGACCGGCATTGCGCTGGTGTTGGTGTTCTTCCTCGCGACAAGAGCGGTTGAGAAGTCGAGCGCGGTGAAACGATCCTGCGCGGCATGGACCGGATCACCGACCCTCTCTGGAAGCGCCTCGACGACTTCGTGCGCGTGGTCATCGCCGCCTTCTTCGTGGCGATCTTCGCCGTCGGCGGCGTCTACCTGACACCCGATCTCAAGACGCCCGCCGAATGGGTGTCGTGGACGCAGCTCCTGATCGCCGGATTGATCTTCTCCCGCAAGACGCAGCCGCTTGCGGCTGTCGGCATCATCGGCCTGTGGCTGCTGGCGCTGCGCGACTACGACGTCTTCCATCTGCTTGACTATCTCGCCCTCGGCGTCGGCGTCGCCGCCTATCTGGTGCTGGAGGCGTCGTCCAATCCGGAATGGCGCAAGCATCGCTTCGAGGCGCTGCGCTGGGGCGTCGCCATCGCGCTGATGTGGTCGAGCCTCGAAAAGTTCGCCTATCCCGACTGGTTCTATCCGCTGGTCGAGGAGAAGCCGTTCCTGACTTTCGGCATGCCGCGCGACATGTTCATCCCGATGGCGGGCGTCGCCGAGTTCACGATGGGATTCGGCCTGATCTGGACGCCGCTGGTCCGCCGGCTGTCGGCCATCGCTCTGTTCATCATCTTCAATGCCGCCGTCTATCCGTTCGGCCGCATCGACCTGATCGGCCACGCGCTCATCATGGCGATCATCGTCGCCATCGCTGCCGATCATACCCGGGAGGTGCATTTCCTGCCTGCGCTCAAGCGCAGGCTGGCCGGCGTCCCGGCAGGACTTGCGGCGGCGCTCGTCATCTTCGTGACGGGGTATTGGGGACTGCACATCGCGATTTACGGCATCGAAGGAAACGCCGGGAAGCCGGCCGGCGAACGGCTGACGCATACGCCGAATCCCGAGCATCCGCACGGCATGCACGGCGCCGCCGCGACAGCGTCGACAGCTGAGGCCGCCTATCGCGCCGCCATGGACCGCATGCACGGCCCCATGATGCAGGGCATCGCCAATGCCGATCCCGACACGGCCTTCGTGCTCGGCATGATCCCTCACCATCAGGGCGCGGTCGACATGGCCGAGATCGTCCTGAAGTTCGGCAAGGACGCTCGAACCAGCACTTCGCTCGCGAGATCATCGACACCCAGAGGCGCGAGATCGGCGAGATGCGCGAATGGCTCAAGCAGAAGAACATCCCGCAACCGTGAGGAATGGCGATGAGCACGAACTGACCGTCCGGCAATTCAAGCCTTCCCGACGCCCGCGCTTTTCGGGCAAGTCGCCATCGATCCTGGCTATCTGCCCAACCCGAGAGTCGTGCGGCAATTTCTCTTGCCGACTCATCTCATCCCACGCCGCCACAATTCGGTTAATGAAGTGAAGGCAGGCAATGATTGCCCTTGACAAAAAAACCTGTCAATGCGACTAGAGCGCATGCTCGAACTTGATGTCGTTGAGGCCCCTGCGGCCGCGGCTCTAGCGCTTGACCCGATAAAGACCCGATTGTTGGCGGCACTTTCACGGCCCGCCTCGGCCGCCGCGCTCGCCGGGCGGGTTGGCCTCACGCGCCAGAAAGTGAACTACCACCTGCGAGCGCTTGGAGGACCACAAGCTGATCAAGCCGGCCGAAGAGCGCCGATGGGGCGGCCTCACGGAACGCCTTATGATCGCGAAGGCATCGTCCTATGTCGTCTCGCCCGCTGCGTTAGGTCCAATAGGCGCCGATCCGGCACGCAACAACGACCGTCTATCAGCCAGTTATCTCATCGCCCTGGCGGCCCGCATCGTCCGCGAGGTCGGCGACCTCTTGGCGGACCGCCCGCCAGAACGACAAGCGTCTCGCCACCTTTTCGATCGACACCGTTATCCGCTTCCGATCGCCTGCGGATCGCGCGGCCTTCACCGCCGATCTCATCAATCTCGTCGCGGGGCTGGCGGCCCGCTATCACGACGAGAGTGCGCCGGGCGGACGGCCGCACCGGCTCTTCGTGGCGGCCTATCCCGCGCCCCGCGGCGCTCAGCCCTGAAAAGGATTCCCATGCCCCTCTAAGAAGGATGAAGCCGGAAAGCGCTGGGTCGAGATGGAGCTGATCGTGCCTGGCACGCCTGAGCAGGTGTGGCAGGCGATGGCGACGGGACCGGCAATACAGCATTGGTTCACCAAGACCAAGGTTGAAGCGCACATCGGCGGCGCCATCCAGTTCGACTTCGGTCCGAATGGAAGCTCCATGGGCGAAGTCACGGCCTGGGAGCCGCCATTCCGCTTCGGTTATGTCGAGCGCAACTGGAGTGAAGGCGCGCCGCCGGTTGCGACCGAGGATCACCATAACCAGCAGGTCGGGCGGCCGGTGTGTCGTTCGCATGGTCCATTCATTGTTTGCCGCGACAGACGATTGGGATGATCAGTTGGAAGGCTTCGAAAGCGGATGGCCCGCTTTCTTCGAAGTGCTGCGCGTCTACCTCGCGCACTTCGCCGGCAGGAAGGCGGCCTCCTTCAACGCCATAGCCAGCGACGAACGCGCCCTGTCCGGAGTCTGGAAACAGCTAACCGACAAACTCGGTCTCGCCGCCGCAAATGTCGGTGAAGAGCGGACGACACCACAACAGCCAGAGAGCCTGTCCGGCGTGGTCGAACGCGTGCAGCAGGATACCAAGCAGCGCTACATCATGCTGCGCCTGAATGCGCCGGCCCCCGGCATTGCCCTCATAGGCACCTACGGCACCGACAGCGGTACAAATGCGAGCATGGTCCTCTACTATTATGGCGACGACGCAGAACAACGCGCCGCAGCGAGCGAGCCGAGATGGCGGCATTGGTTCGGCGAGAATTTCGAGCGGCCTTGGGCGGCAACGGCCGGACGGGGCAGGAAACGGAAGTTGATAGGTGTAACACGAATGACCGTCTTGCGGGACGGTAGCTCGACTGATCAAGCGATCCGCCCGGGAGGCAAAGGCACACAGTCTTGCCGGCTAATCGCATCGTGCCGGCTGATATCATCCTACGCGCCGCAATTTTTAATGAGCTCGGGGCGCATCCGTTTCCAGAGCGCCCGCGGCCAGTTCAAGCTGCGCAGCTCGCGGCTTTGCATCGGGGAATTGCTTGTAGCGGCGTAATAGAAAGCCCCATAGTAGGCTTCCAGCTCGGCAACCGCGCGATGCTCCCATTCCCTGGCTTGCGCCAGGAGCGAGCCGCTATGCAGCGGCCGGAAGGCCGCGGTTTGGCGACACAACGACGCGATGGTGCGGTATCGGCGAACGTTTTCCAGGATGGCCAGGCTGTTCATGTTCGGATCTCCCCTCCTTTTCCCGGGCACGAACTTGCGGCAGAACGATTTTCGATTAGTTAGCGGGACCGAAAGAGAGATCGTGTGGTTTCCGAACTGTTGACGGCGGACGCTCACCGAATGAACACGGCGCGGATCTCCTGGAGCCGGAAGTTCGACCGCTTCACTTCTCTGCGCGAATTGTCTGCGGTGCGGCCGGAAAATTGTCGCTCGAACAGACGACGTCCGTCGGCAAGAGGGACGCGCCGCCCCCATCGAGCCCCCATGCCGGAACCGACAATGTACGGACACAGTAGGCCAACACGATCCCGAGAAGCGATGCGCACAACATCGTGGCAGCGAACCGCCAGGCCGCGCGCCTTCCTTGCGGTGATGGTTGCAGTCTGACCGGGGCGTCGGCTGACATCTGGTTCGGGCTGGACAATGGTCAGTATCCCGGCTGGAGCGATGATGAGTTCGAGACCAGCCATCGCCGATCGCGATGGCCCGCCATTGTTCGACCGGCGCGTGACGTCGAACACATGACGACGCCGTGGACATCGCGCGATCTGCCGGGAGTTTCGTCGTTACTCAAGGGCAGCGAGCCCTTACCCCGGCAGAGCGCGCGAAGGCGCACCCTCTAATGATGCTTGTGCTGCTGCGCACTGGCGCCAGCGACGCCACTGACGGCGGCTTCGGGGTTTTCCTCGACGTTGTAGACGATCTCGACAGGGCCGGCCTTCTCGAACACCAGCGTGCCCTTCACCTTCTGGCCGAGCTGCGAGCGGCTCCTTGAGGCCGAGCATCACGAGACGATACGCGCCGGGCTTGAGCTCCACGGTCTTGCCGGGCTTGATCTCCAGGCCGTTTGCGAGCGGCGCGTCTTCATCATGCCGTCCACATCGCCATCTCGTGCACCTCGATCGGCTTGCCGCGGGCGAGCGCGCCGCCGATCAGGCGATCCGCAACCTTGCCCTTGTTGGTGATGGTGAGATAGCCGCCCGCGATGTTGGCGTCTTTCGGGGTCGGGCGCGACCACGGGTGACCGATGTCGAGCGTCGCCCTTCTTGAACTCGTGTGCCTGGCAGCGGACGATGGCTGCGGCTGCTGAAAGAAAAAGGCGGTAAAATGCAAAAGTGATTCTCTGACGATGCTTGTCATGTTGTCCACTCCGATACGCGCTGGACCGAAGGACGTGTAGAGAAGCATTCAGACGCGATTACGGCCGGTGCTCGCCGTGATTGCGGCTGCGCCCGGCCGTGATTGCGGCCAGTCGCTCGTGACGCAAAAGATCGGGCGCGACCGCGCAGCACCTCTTCCGCAATTGATCCAACATCGCCGCCGGCAGGCCGTCGCTGCGCGCAAGATCAAGCCGCGCTTCGCGCACGATCCAGTCAAGCCCGCGCCCAACTCCGATGGCTAATCCTCGGACGTAATTGAGGGGGCGTAAGTGGTTGCGTATCGCATAAGGCCGGCCGGTATGTTTTCATCGATGATGCTTTTGCTCGCAGCGCCAGCCGAAGCGCATCATCCCGGCGGCGGCGGCAATACCGGTAGCGGCGGGCCGATCAACACCATCTCGGCCGACACGCTTTCCGAAGGGCTGATCGCCGCATCGATACGCTACGAGTTCATCCGGCTCGGCAAGCTCGCGATGCCGACCTGCTCGCCGCCGCGGCCAATGGCACGCACGCGCATTCGCTTCGCTCGATCGACGCCGTCTCGATTTCGGCCGCCTACGGCATCACCAACGACTTCACGGTTGCCGTTCGCGCCGGCGGCGTCCGGCGCTCGGGCATCAGCGAACCCGCCGATGACATGCTGAGCGGCGGCCATATGGGCATGATGAATGTGGGCGACATGAGCAGCCTGATGAGCCCGGACGGCATCAACCGGCGCGGCAACTCGGCAGGCTTCGGCGATGTGACCATGCTCGGGCAATATCGCTTCCACAACAACGCGCAGACGGGAACGTCGGCCGCCGTGCTGTTCGGCTTCAAGGCGCCGACCGGCAGCACCAACCAGCGTGACGCCACCGGCCAGCTGTTCCAGGCCGAGTTTCAGCCGGGCTCGGGCTCGTGGGACGGCCTGTTCGGCGCCGCCTTCACCAAACGCACGCGGCCGCTGGTCGTTCGACGTGAGCGGCCTCTATTATCTGATCGGCAACGGGCACGCAGAACACCAATCTCGGCGATCGCTTCCTGTTCGGCACCGCGGTGTCGTATCGCCTGGTCGGCGCCACCGGCTCGTCGAAAGAGGTGGAGCTGCACGAATACTGCATGCAGCCGCGCAACCAGACTGCAGGAGCATTGTCTCTATCACGCCAATCACGACCACAGCGACATGAAGAAGACGCCCTACACGCTCGACCTCGTTCTCGAGCTCAATGGCGAGTGGCATGACAAGCAGAAGATCGCCGGCATTCCGGATCCCAATTCGGGCGGCACCACGGTCTATCTCTCGCCCGGCGTGCGCGTCGGCTTCGATCGCTTCTCGGGCTTCGTCTCCGTCGGCGTGCCTGTCATCAACCAGCACAACGGCGTTCAGTCCAAGCCGGATTATCGCATCCTCACGGGGATCGGCGCGCGGCTGAATTGAGGGCTGAGAGCGGTTGGACGCCGTTTGACGGCGACGATATTCTGGCTATGACACGAACCTGAAAAGATAAGCCGCCGTCGCATCAAGCGGCTGCGAGGATTACGCCGTCCGCAATATCGGCTTCGCGTGGACGAAGTCCGGGTGTTCTATGATGTTTCCGGCGCGACCGTCGAAGTTTTGGCGATCGTAGCCAAATTGGAGGCTAAGTCATGGCTCCCACAGTTCGGAAATCCGGAATGAAGGAAGTCCCCCTGTCCGAAATCAAGGACGACCTGTCTCGATACCTGCGCGAGGCAGAGACGCAGGAAATCGTCATAACCCGCCATGGTAAGCCGGCGGGTGTGCTGATTGGCTTTGAATCGGAAGACGACTGGTTCGAATACCGTCTCGAACATGACCCACGCTTCCTACGCCGTATTGAGCAGGCGCGCAGCAGCTTGAGCGCCGGACGTGGGGTCAAACTCGAGGACATTGAACAGGAATAGTGCGCCTGCCACACGTCACGCGGCGCGGATATTGCCGAGGAATTTTCCGGTCTCCTCTCGGACTGCGAGGTGAGCCGGCAGCGGAATTCAAGATGAAGGGTGCGGCAGCGTCGACCTGACTGGAAGCCTCGCGAACGCCCGTGATGTTTTGCGTGCGGTTTGCGGCGACAGCGCCTTGACCCCGTTGGCCATGACGGCAAACAGCACGATCGTCGGCGCCGCAATGATCATCGCAAATCGCCGATAGACGGTGAGGTTGCGCATGCCGCTGGTCATCCCGTTGGCTGAGGGTTGGACCGATACGCGGTTAATCGAATATTATCGGGTTGCGCGGATTGTTTGCAGCGTCCGACCGCGAGAATCGGCGCTTGAAATGACCGCGGCGCGGCGACACAATGGCGCCATCCTTCCAATCCCAACAAGACGCGCCAATGATCCCCGCATCGTGCGGAATCGCGTGGTGCCCCAAGAGTGACCCATAATGGCTGAAGCCGATCTCGACCTCGTCATCCGGCAAATCGCAAAGGCGCAGAACAAGAGCCTGATGGCCGCCGTCAAGAAGCGGCGCGACCAGATCATGGCCCGCGCGGCCAAGGCCAAGGACAAGGAGACCCGGGATCAGTTCCGGCTGATCGCCAGGAGCACGATGCTGCTCGGCACCGCCGCGGCCAAGCGGATGCAGAATTCGGCAGAAAACACCGCCGATAGCTACGCGCGGGCGATCAGGAACGCGGCCGAGGAAGCGGCGGCGACGGCGAAGGCCGCGAAGAAGCCCGCCAGGAAAAAGGACGATTGAAGCGGCGCCCGAGCTCAGGTTGCTCTATAGGCACGGTAAATACCGCGCTCGAATAGACGATAGACGTCAAGCGCACGCTGGTCGGCGAACGGCAATATCTGCATCATGATCACCCCGGCGATACGCGACGCCGGGTCGATCCAGTAGTAGGTATTGTAAAGCCCGGCCCATGTCAGGCTGCCTGCCCTGCGGCCGTCAGGCACCGGATCGATGTTGATCATATCGCCAAGCCCCCACCGCAGCCGCACTCCCGGGAAGAAATCGACGTTCTCGGACAATGCCGGATTTGTCGTCTTGAGAATTCCCGCGTCAAGGTTGCCGATCTGATTGGTCGACATCAGCGCAACCGTCTGCGGCCGCAGGATGGCCTTCCCGGCAAGCCCTCCGCCATTCAGCAGCGCCTGGAGTAAAATCAGATAATCCGGCGCCGTGGAGTAGATGCCGCCACCGCCGGAAATCACTTTCGGCTCGGTTCGTCTCACCAATGGCTGCGGCGCAAGCGTCCCATCCGCCTTGCGCAAATGCAGACTTGCCTGCCGCGCGCGCTGCTTCTCGTTAAGCGAGAAAGCCGTGTCGTTCATCCCGAGCGGACCCAGGATGTGATCGCGGAAACAGCGGTCCAGACTTTGCCCGCTGACGATTTCAACCAGCCGGCCGACCCGGTCGAGACTGGCGCCATAGGCCCATTTGGTACCCGGATCTGATATCAGCGGCACACGCGGCAGCGCTGGATCGTTGCGAGACACCGTGCCGTAGCGAACGACATTCGTGTCCCAAAGCTGATAGCTAAGCCCGGATGTGTGCGTCAACAGATGGCGTAGCGTGACGGGCTTTCGCGCGGCGCGCAGTTGCGGGGCCCCCTTCGCATCGAAACCATCGAGAACGTGAGGCGACCCGAGCGTCGGATCAATTCTTGCCGCCGGTTCATCCAGTTTGAGTTTGCCTCGTTCGACGAGCTGCAGCGCTGCGACGGATGTCAGCAATTTGGTCATTGACGCGATACTGAACACCGTATCGGCCGACATCCTGGCAGGCGCGCCCATGCTTCGCGCGCCGAAAGCGCCCTGATAGATCACCGAATGGCCGGTTGCGGCCATGGCGACAACGCCCGGCACGTCTGCCGCATCGACCCGGGCCTGCAAAATGGCGTCGATTTCCCCGCTACGGGACGGCGCGCGCAGCGGCGCTGCAAGGCCGGGAATGGCCGCGCCTGACATCAGGCCCGCCGCCGCGGCGGCTGCCGTTCGCAACAACGTATCGCGCCGACTGAACCGCATCGTCATCGCGCTTCCCTCAACGCCTCGAAACCTAACTGCGGCCGGCGGCAAGCATTCCCTTCAATTTCAGTACTGCGCTGTCGGGCGTCGTCAGCACGGGCCGCCCGGTTACCTCGGCGACCCGTTCTGCCGCCGGCGCCATGCTGTATTGCGCCAGCGCGATCATGTCGCAATCCCGCAGACTGCTCGATGCCTCGACCACCAGGCGGTCATGCGTCGCGCGGTCGCCGCGATCGAGCGCGGCCATGGCGCCTTCCGCCAGTTTCGGCACCAATTCGATCGACGGCGGAAACTCCGGCGGCATCGAGGCCAGCGTCGGCGGAAACGTCGACAACAGGCCGATTCGGCCGCCACGCGCGGCGGCCTGCTCGATCATCGCTTCATTGGGCTTGAGCACCGGCATCGGCGCGTGCGCGCGGGCGACCGCTTCGATGCAGGGGCCGAAGGCCGAGCAGGTGAACAGGATCGCGTCCGATCCGGTGCCGGCCGCGTAGCGCCCGAGCCCAAGGAAGCGCTCGGTCATGGCGGCGCTGAGCCCGCCGTCGCGCGCGAGGTCGGCCGACAGGCTGTCGTCGAGCAGATTCATCAGGCGGGCGTCCGGCCAAAGCCTGGCGAAGGAGGCCTCGATCGGCACAATCGAATGTTTCAGGGCGTGGATCAGGGTGATGCGCATGCGGATCAGTCTGGCCGCGGCGCGGCCGGTGTCAACTGGTGCGTCCGCGCCGCCGGGTCTTGAAGCGATGACCGACGACGATCAGCGCCGCACGCGGGCGCTCGGCACTCTCGCCGCCTTCCGGCCCGCACGGTCGGCTTCAGCCAGCCGGTTATCCTGCGTCACCGCCTCGAGCGTACGCAGGAAATCCCGCCCCTCGGCGGTGATCTGCCAGCCGTCGCCCCCCCAAAGCACATGGCCGCTGGCGAGAATATCGATTGTCCCAACCCGTCCCGAAAGACGCCTCATCCGCGCGCTCCATTCGGGGCCGCTGGTGGCGAGAATGGCAATGTCTCTCTTGAGTGAAGCTGTTGTCGCTCTGCCGCTGTCGTGACTGGCCAAAACTTTTAGAATAGCAACCTGTATACTCACACCTTGCGCCTCGGACCGCCGCCCGTTTCTTGTTGTTCTGGCAGTCGGTGCGCTCTGGATATTTCGTTGTGGTGGCAGTCGTCCACTGGCCGCGGCCAGTTATCCGCAGGCTTGAAGCATGCGCGTCTCACCCTGGCTGGTGCGGGACTGCGAAACGAGGCCGGCAATTCCACCGCGCGGCATACAGCCGGTCAGCGTGTCCTTGAAAGCTACACCTTCACCAGGCTCTCGAACCCGCCAAAGATCATCCGCTTGCCGTCGAACGGCGGCGGCCCTGTCCATCATCTCTTTGAGCCGCGGGTCCGCCATCACCTTGGCGTTGATCTTGTCGCGCTGCGCGCGCGACTTGTAGGTGATCCAGGCGAACACCACCGTCTCACCCGGCTTGAGCTTGACGCTGCGCGGGAACGAGGTGAGCTTGCCGACCTTGACGTCGTCGGCGACCCATTCGCGGTAATCCAGCGCGCCGTATTCGCGCCAGACCTTGCCGCACTTCTTTGAAAGTCGGGCGTAGGCTTCGAGCTTTTTCTTCGGCACGGCGACGATGAAGCCATCGACATAAGGCATGGGGGTTTCCTCTTGTTATCCGGCGTCGCCGGGCGCATTGCGGTCATTCCGGGATGGTCCGAAGGACCAAACCCGGAATCTCGACATTCCGGGTTCGATGCTTCGCATCGCCCCGGAATGACGGCAACTGCATTCAGCTATGACAACAGGATGCCTGAATCGGCGCCGGCTGGTATTGGTCACGTAGCCGCACCCAGTCCATCGGATATGGCAGGCCTTCCTCATGACGCCCGAGCGGGGTCAGGTCGAGGTAGTGATAGGCGGCGTTCATCATGTCGAGGCCGCGCGCGTAGCAGGAATAGGTATGGAAGATGTTCCCGGCCTCGTCGCGGTAGAACACGCTGATTCCGGGCGCTTCCTCGCTTCCGAAGCGGAGTGGTTCCGAAATTGTAGTTGCCGCCTCGCTCGATTTGCTCCGGCGTGAACGAAACGCCGTAGTCGTAATTGAACGCGTTGCCGCCGGACGAAAGCCAGTCAAAGCGTCCAGCCCATCCGCTGCTTGAACGCGGCGAGCTTTGGCAGCGGCGCGCGCGAGATCGCGACCATCGTGGTGTCGCGGGCGGCAAGATGCGGGACCATGCGTTCGAACCCGTCGGCCCAGAACGAGCAGCTCTTGCAGGCATCGTTCCAGTCGGGCGCGAACATGACGTGCTGCACCACGAGCTGGCTGCGTCCCTTGAACAGGTCGCCAAGCGATACCTTGCCGTCGGGCCCGTCGAACACATAATTCTTGTCGACCTTGACCCAGGGCAGCGCGCGGCGCTCCTCGGCCAGGCGCTCGCGTGCTTTGGTGTATTCCTTTTCATGCGCAAGGTGGGCCTTGCGGGCGGCGATCCATTCCTCGCGGGAGACGATGGTGTGCGGCTGCATGGGCGGCTCCTGTGTTCAGGCCGGGTGGATTTCCAGATAGCTTTCGAGTTTGGCCAGAAGTTCCGTCCATCCGCGCTCGTGATTGTCGCGCGCGGTCGCATCGGCGAACTGTTCGTGAAGGAAGGTGAGCAGCGTGCCGCTGCCTTCCGGCTTCATCGAAATCGTCACCAGCGATTCCCGCTCCGGCGTCGAATGCCATGCCCAGCTGAACACCAGCCGCTGGTTCGGCACCACCTCGCGATAGACGCCGCCGACCTCGTTATAGGTGCCCTTGGCGTTGAAGCTGATGCGGTAGCGGCCGCCGACGCGCAGGTCGATATCGGCCTTGACCGAGCCTTCCTCGACCGATCCGGGCCCGAACCATTGCACTAGCCTTTGCGGGTCGGCCCACGCGGCGTAGACTTTTTCGGGCGCCGCGTTGAACCGGCGCTTGAGCGTGAGGCTGGGGCGCTCGGCGGGCTCGGCATCGCGGGCGCTTGACTTGATAGGGCTTGACTGGGCGGCCATGGGTCTTCCTCCACAAAAGCGGCAAGGCGGTCGAGAGCGTCGGACCAGAAGCGCTGGTAGCGATTGAGCCACTCCATCGCCTGCTCCATCGGCTGGGCAGTCAACCGGCACGCGACCGTGCGGCCGGTCTTTTCGCGCGCGATCAGGCCGGCGTCCGACAGCACATCGAGATGCTTCATGATCGCGGGCAGCGACATCGAGAACGGCTGCGCCAGCTCGCTGACCGAAAGGCTTTCACGGTCGCCGAGCCGCGCCAGCAGCGCGCGCCGGGTCGGATCGGACAGCGCGGCAAAGGTGCGGTCCAGGACGTCTTCTTGATACTTAACCATACGGTTTAGTATACAGGCAAACGAAAGCGCCGTCAAGCCTGCGCCTGCATCACGTATTTGAGAGCTGTGACGACGGAAGTTCGGATGGCCGGATCATTCAGCGCAAACAGCTTTCGCGCCTCAGTCCGGCCATCCCGAGAAGAATTCGCGAGCCCGATCAATAGTCCCGATAGACCCGCATCCGCCGCTGCTGTCCGAAGGCGACGCGCGGATTGACATTGCAGTAGAGCGCGCGACCGGACGCCGACGCCATGCACTGGGCATAGCTGCTGTAGGAGCACTCGCCGGGGATGCCGATGCCCCGGCCCTGGAGGCAATAGGGATAATCGTACGCCGCCGCCGGCGAACTGCCCGCCACCGTGGCGACGGTCGCCGCCGACAGCGCCAATATCGCTAACATTGCATTGCGCATCTTCGATCTCCTTCACGTGACGCAAAAGCCGCGTCCGCCTTTGCCATAAAACACCGCGACCGGGCCAATGTTCCGTGAGGTAGATCACTGCACCTTCTCGACCTTGGCTTCCTCGATCACCTTCTTCCACTTGTCGGTTTCGGCCACGATCATCGCGCCGAACGCTTCCGGCGTGCCGATCAGCGGTTCGCCGCCGAGGTCGAGCAGGCGCGCCTTGATCGCGGGTTCGGCGAGCACCGCGTTGATCTCCTTGTTCAGCTTGGCGATGATTGCCTTCGGGGTGTTCTTCGGCGCGCCCATGCCGAACAGCGCGCTCGCCTCGTAGCCCGGGATGGTATCGGCAAGGACCGGCACGTCAGGCAACAGCGGCGACTTCGTCGTACTGGTGACGGCCAGCGCCCGCGCCGAACCGGCGCGGACATGCTGGAGGATGGAAGGCATGTTGTCGAAGATCACCTGGACCTGGCCGCCGAGCAGATCGGTGATCGCGGGCGCGGCGCCGCGATAGGGCACGTGCTGCATCTTGGCGCCCGACATCGCCATGAACATTTCGCCGGACAGATGCACCGACGTGCCGTTGCCCGACGACGCCAGGTTCACCTTGCCGGGATTGGCCTTCACATAGGCGATGAACTCGGCGACCGTCTTCGCCGGCACGTCCTTGTTGACCGTCATCACGTTCGGCACGCGATTGAACGCCGCGACCGGCGCGATATCGCGAACGACGTTGAACTTCAGGTTGGCGTAGAGCGAGGCGTTGATGTAGTTCGCGGGATTGACCAGCAGCACGGTATAGCCGTCGGGCTCGGCATTGATGACCGATTCGGTGGCGATGTTGTTGCCGGCGCCGGGCTTGTTCTCGATCACGAATTGCTGGCCGAGCCGCTCGGAAAGCCGCTGGCCGATCAGCCGCGCGATGATGTCGGTCGCGCCGCCCGGCGGATATCCGACGACCCATTTCACCGGCCGGGTCGGATAATCCGCCGCCGAAGCGCTGCCGATCGAAGCGGCAGTGGAAAGGCCGATGACGGCCAGACAAATCGCGGTACGGCGTGAAATCATAAAACTTCTCCCTGGAGGCCGGGATTCAGAACCCGGTCCGTTTCTATTGAGGCGCGGTTCTATTGAACCGAACGCGGCCCGCGTTGTAACAAACAAAGTCAGGTGCGGCCAGTGCGACCGGGCGCCGCCGACCGCGACGAAAGGATAAGGCATGTCTGTCAGGGTTAACGCGCTCGACCATCTCGTCATCAACGTCTCCGACGTGGCGCGTTCCACCGAGTGGTACCGGAAGATCCTCGGCATGGAGGTCAAGGTGTTCGATCCCGGCCCGGGCAAAACGCCGCGGACCTCGCTGGTGTTCGGCAACCAGAAGATCAATGTGCGGCCGCGCGGCGCCGACAAGGTCGAGTGGTTCACCGCCGACCACGAAACCGCCGGGAGCGACGATCTGTGCTTCCTGACGTCAAGCACGCCGGACGAAGTGGTGGCGCATCTGAAGGCCAACGGGGTCGCGAATCGAGGAAGGCCCGGTGGCCAAGCAAGGCGCCCGCGGCACGCTGCGTTCGGTCTATTGCCGGGATCCCGATGGCAGCCTGATCGAGATTTCGTCGTATGAGGATGGCGGGGGCTAGCACCACTCCCTCCCCGTCATTGCGAGCGAAGCGAAGCAATCCATCGCGCGGCATAACGGATGGATGGATTGCTTCGTCGCTGCGCTCCCTTGCGCAAACGCTTCGCGTTCGTCGCAGGCAATGACGCGGAACGGCTCGGCAACTCCCGATTTGCCCATCGCGCCGTCCGATGGCAGAACTACTCCCAAGCAAAAACCAAGGCAGCCAGTCAAAGCTGCACGGGAGGAATTTCATGCCAGTTTCGCAGGCCGCGCCGGGCATTGTCGGACCATTCGCAGGGCTCGACGTGCCGTGGCTGCTGCGGATGCGCGCCGAGAGCCGCCGCAACCATCCGTTCCTGATCTGGGCGCCGTTCGAGGGCCTCGGCGCGGAGCTGGTCCTACGGCGAGTTTCATGAGCGCGTCGGCGCGCTTTCCGCCGGCCTCGTCAAGCGCGGCGTCAAGCCCGGCGAATATGTGCTGATCCATCTCGACAATTGCATCGAGGCCATGCTGGCCTGGTTTGCCTGCGTCGAACTCGGCGCGATCGCGGTCACCACCAACACCCGCTCGGCGGCGGCGGAAATGGAATATTTCGCCGGCCATTGCGGCGCGGTCGCCGCCATCACCCAGCCGGCCTATGCCGAACTGATCTCGGCCAATTGCCGCGGCCTGCGCTGGATCGCCGTGATCTCGCATGATGCCGGAGCCAAGCCGGCGCAAGGCGCGCCGCGCGGCGACAGTTTTGAATCATTATTCGCCGACAGCGCCGACCGGCCGCGCCGCGCCGCCGACCCGTTCGCGCCGTGCAGCGTGCAATATACCTCCGGCACCACGTCGCGGCCGAAGGCGGTGCTGTGGACGCATGCCAATGCGCTGTGGGGCGCCAAGATCAACGCCGCGCATGAGGACCTGCACGCTGGCGACGTGCACCAGACCTATCTGCCGCTGTTTCACACCAACGCGCTGGCCTATTCGATGCTGGCGTCGCTGTGGGTGGGTGCTTCTTGCGTGATCCAGCCGCGGTTTTCGGCGAGCCGGTTCTGGGGTGTCGGCGCTGGAGCACAACTGCACCTGGACCTCGACGATCCCCTTCTGCATGAAGGCGCTGCTGGAACATGAGATTCCGAAAAGCCACAAGTTCCGGCTCTGGGGCACCGCGGTATCCGAGCCGCCGCCATTTGCCGCCTTCGGCGTCAAGATGATCGGCTGGTGGGGCATGACCGAAACCATCACCCACGGCATCGTCGGCGAGGTCGACCAGCCCAACACGCCGATGTCGATCGGACGCGCCGCGCCGGAATATCAGATCCGCATCGTCGAGGACGACGGCACGCCGACGGACGTCGGCGGCACCGGCAATCTCCTGATCAAGGGCATTCCCGGCCTGTCGCTGTTTTCGGAATATCTGCACAACGAAAAGGCCACCCGCGAAAGCTTTGACGAGCACGGCTATTTCATCACCGGCGACCGCGTCACCCTGCTGGAGAACGGCTTCATAAAGTTCGGCGACCGCACCAAGGACATGCTCAAGGTCGGCGGCGAGAATGTCGCGGCGTCCGAGATCGAGCAGGTGATCGCGGTGGTGCCCGGCGTGCGCGAGGCCGCCGTGGTGGCGAAGAAGCATCCGATGCTGGATGAAGTGCCGGTCGTGTTCATCATCCCGCAGGCCGGCGTCAACGGCGCACCGGCCGACCTGCACGACACGGTCATGGCCGCCTGCAGAAGTGGGCTGGCGGACTTCAAGGTGCCGCGCGAAATTCACTTCGTCGACGACATGCCGCGCTCGACGCTGGAGAAGGTGGCGAAGGCGGAATTGCGGAAGATGCTGGGGTGAAAGTTTTGCAGGGTGGGCAAAGCGAAGCGTGCCCGCCATCGACGACAGCGCAAGAACATGGTGGGCACGCTGCGCTTTGCCCACCCTACGCCTCCCTCAATTCACCTCGAACCTTATCGGCAGCTTCTTCGGGCCGTTGACGAAATAGGCCTGCGTCATCTTCACCTCGCCGTCGAGGGCGATCGATTTCAGCCGCGGCAGCAGTTCCTCGAACAGGATGCGCATCTCCAGCTTCGCCAGATATTGCCCGAGGCAGAGATGCGCGCCGTAGCCGAAGGCGACATGGCGGTTCGGCTTGCGGTCGCAGCGGAACTTGTACGGCTCCTCGAACACGTCCTCGTCGCGATTGCCGGACGCGTAGCACAGCATCAGCCAGTCGCCTTTTGCAATTTTGCGTCCGCCGAGTTCGGTATCCGCCGTGGCCGAGCGCATGAAATGCTTGACCGGGGTCATCCAGCGGATCGCCTCGTCGACCAGGCCCGGGATCAGTTCGGGATTGGCCTTCACCTTTTCGAATTGCGCGGGGTCTTCCGCCAGCGCCCAGATCGCGCCGGCGGTCGAGGATGACGTGGTGTCGTGGCCGGCGGTGGCGACGATCATGTAATAGCTGGTGGCGTCGTGATCCGGCATGTAGTCGCCGCCGATCTTTGCGTTGGCAATGACGGTGGCGAGATCGTCGCGCGGGTTGCGGCGCCGGTCCTCGGTGATGCCCCGGAAATAGGCGCCGAAATCGGCCACCACCGACTGCATCATCGCGGAGAACTGCTCCGCCGTGAGCTGCTCCCTGATCCGCGCCGTATCGGGATCCTGCGGGCCGAACAGCTCCTGCGTCAGCTTGAGCATCCGCGGCTCGTCCTTTTCGGGCACGCCGAGAATTTCCATGATGACGTGCAGGGGGTAGCCGAGGGCGACGTCGTCGACGAAATCGCAGGCGCCACCCTTGTCGAGCATGCGCTGCACGGTGGCGCGCGCGATCTCGCGTACCCGCGCCTCGAACTTTCCGAGATTGGCCGGCATGAACCAGCCCTGCGTCAGCGCCCGGTATTTCGGATGATCGGGCGCATCCATCTGCACCAGCGAACGAACCAGGTTTGGCCCGCCCGTGATCTTGCGGACGCGTTCTTCCACCGCCTGGTTCGTCAGCGTGGTCGGGCGGTCGGCATTGTGGAACAGCTCGTTCTGGCGGCTGACGGCCTGGATATGCGCGTGCTTTGTCACGACCCAGAACGGGTCGAACTTCTCGGGCCGCGCGATCCCGAGCGGATTGTTGGCGCGCAGCCAGCGGTAGCTGTCATGGATGCGATGGTCGGCATAGGCGGCCGGATTGACGAGCGTGGCCGCAATGTCGGCGGGGATGTCGAGATTCGGCTCGAGGTCGCTGTCGTATCCATGGGCTTCCCCGCCTGCCTATGTCACCTGCGCAAGGTGCGCAGATGATCAACGATAATTAGGCAGTTGCAAGGCCGGAAGCTTGCGTTGAGCGGCTACTCTCTCCGCGTCATTGCGAGCGAAGCGAAGCAATCCATTTCTCCGCTTGCCGCGAAGTTGGATTGCTTCGGCGCTTCAGCGCAAAATTTTGCAATTTTGTCGCGAGCTCCCTTGCGCAAACGCTTCGCGTTTGTCGCAGGCAATGACGGCGGAGAGTGGAACTCAATAATACCCGAACGCCACCGGGCGGAAGGCGTGCAGCAGATGCTGGTCGATCTTGTCGCCCATTTCTTCCATCATGCCGAAGGCCCGGGCATGGGTGAACTGCAGCCGGTAGGCGCGCTTCTCGACCAGCGCGGCATAGATATCCACGATCGTGGTCAGCCGCACGATATCGCTGATCTGCTTGCCGTTCAGGCCGTTGGGATAGCCGGTGCCGTCGAGGAACTCGTGGTGGTGCAGCACCACGTCGAGCATTTCGGGCGGGAAGCCGCCTTGGGCTGCCAGCGCGTCATAGCCGCGGCGCGGATGCTGGCGCATCTCTTCCATCTCTTCCAGCGTCAGCGGGCCCGGCTTGTCCAGGATCGCCACCGGAATGAACGCCTTGCCGACGTCGTGCAGCAGCGCGGCGCGGGCGAGACGGCGCTGGTCGTCCTCGCGCATGCCGAGATGCTGCGCGTAGGCGACCGCAAAGCCGGTGACGAAGAGGCAATGGCGATAGCTGCCGGCGTGATGGCAGCCGACCGTCGTCAGCCATTCCCGCAAGGACGAATGCTTGATCGCCTTGAGAATCTTGTTCTCGGCCTCGACGATGTCGCTGAATTTCAGGGGAACGCCGGCCGGAAGCTTTTCGAAGATCTTGACCATCACGGCATGCGCCGCTTCGACGCCCCGGTTCAGGACCTTGCCGCGATCGGTCTCGTCAAATCCGTCGCTGTCCGGAAACGCGGCGCGAATCCGCTGCAGGATACCTTGCGCGTCGAACGGCCGCGCGATGGTGTCGGTGGCGCCGAGCGCCCAGGCCTGCATCGATCCGTGATGCAGCGCGTCGGCCAGCACGAACAGCCGCGGCATTTCGCGATAGGCTTCGGCCCGCAGCTTGTTGCGCACCAGCTGCACGCTCTCGGCGGAGCGCAGGTTGATGTCGACCACGATACCCGCAAGGTCGCGCTCCGGCGCGTCGGGAATATCTGACGTCGCGATGGTGTCGACCTGACCGACGGATCGCAGAATGCTGGCGAGTTCGCTGCTTTGATCGCTCCGATCCGACGCCAGCAGCAGCCGGCGCTTGGTCGAAGTCTTGTTGGCTACCGATGTCATGAAACCCCAGACCCCTAGCGGTGATGACCTGCAACCGAAGCTAGCGGATAAGGGGTTCCTCGGGGCTTAAGAGGGATGCTGAAAGCGAACTACCATAAACGCTAAAATTTTAGCGATCTCATTCGTGATGCGCTGCACCCACAACTGTCATCATCCGCCTTGTGCGCAATTGCGCACTGGAGCGGATGATCCAGTACGCCGTGACGGCTGTGAGGATCGCACGGCCGCGGCGTACTGGATGCCCCGCCTTCGCGGGGCATGACGGCGCGGGGTCACAAAAAAATCCGCCGGAGGCATTACCTCCGGCGGATCATTCTTATCGATGCTTCGGCGATTTACGCCTTCATGTTCGCCTTCACCGCTTCGGCCGTGATCGGCAACGAGCGGATGCGCGCGCCGCAGGCGTTGAAGATGGCGTTGCCGAGCGCAGGCGCGATCACCGTTACCGCCGGCTCGCCGACGCCGGTCGGCTTGTCGCCGTTGGCGATGACGTTGACGGCGACTTCCGGGGTCTGGCTCATCCGCAAGGGCGTGTAGGTATCGAAGTTGGTCTGCTCGATACCGCCATCCTTCAGCGTCGCCTTCTCATACATGGCGAGCGAAAGGCCCCACAATGCCGCGCCCTCGACCTGGGCGCGGATGTTGTCGGGATGCACCTGCATGCCGACGTCGGTGGCCACGGTCAATTTCTTGACCTTGACCTCGCCGGACGACGAAACCGCGACATGGGCCACGCAGGCGGTCCAGCTTGCGGTTGCCCGCTCCTGCGACGAGACGCAGGCGACGCCCATGCCCTCGCCTTTCGGCAGTTTGCTGGTGCCGTAGCCGGCCATGCCCATCGCCGCCAGCAGCGTGTTGCGCAGGCGTTGCGCACCGCCGTCGTTCTTGCCTTTGCCGTCCAGCAACGCGATGCGGTACTGCGCGGGATCCTGGCCGGCCGCATGAGCGAGTTCGTCGATCATGCTTTCGACCGCCCAGAAGGTCCAGCCCGGCGCCACCGAGCGCAACTGACCTGACGGGGTGGCGGTGTGCGCCATCTCGTTCTTGATCGCGCGGACATTGTGATTGGGCACGGAATAGAAGAAGTCCGCACCGTTCACCGTGAACGCAGTCCAGCGGTCCTTTCTTGTCGACCGAAGGCGACAGGAAATCGGGGATTCCCCAGCGCGCGGTCGGCCACGCACTGACCACGTCATGATTGAGCGCGATCAGCTTGCCGTCGCCATCGAGACCCGCCTTCACCTTCTGGAAGGTCAGCGGACGCGAATAGTCCATGGTCATGTCGTTTTCGCGGCTGTAGATGACCTTGACCGGCTTGCCGACGGCCTTCGCCGCCTGCACCGCGGGCACCATCATGTCGGCGTCGAGACGCCGGCCGAAGCCGCCGCCCAGCCACATCTGGTGCATGACGACGAACTTGGGATCGATCCCGGCCGCACCCGCCGCGATCCCGCCGGAGCGCGTCGCGAACTGGTTGCCGGAATAGATGTGCAGGATGTCGCCCTTGAACTCGGCCGTGGCGTTCATCGGCTCGAGCGGCGCATGGATGTTGATGCTGGTGGTGTATTCGGCCTCCAGCACCTTCGCCGCCGTCCCGAAGGCCGCTGCGGTATCGCCGTCCTTGACGAAGAACTGCCCGGAATCGTCCAGCGCCTGCAGCCGCTTCGCCTCGTCGATCAACGACTGGCTCGACAGCTTGGCGTTCGGGCCGTTGTCATAGGTGATCTTCAGCGCGTCGGCGGCCTTCCTCGCATTGGCATAGGTATTGGCTACCGCCACCACCCAGCCGGAAGTGCTGCCGGTCTTGTCGTCGAGCGTGATCGCCTTGATGAAGCCCGGCACCTTTTTGGCGGCGGCGTCATCGACCGATTTCACCGTGGCGCCGAAGCGCACCGGCGGCGTCACCACCTTGCCGTAGACCATGCCCGGCAGCATGACGTCGATGCCGTATTTCGCGGTGCCGTTGATCTTCGGAGGGATATCGAGCTGCGGAACCGAGACGCCGACCATGGTGTACTGATCGGGTGTCTTGAGCTTGATCGCCTTGAGTTCATCCGGCGTGAAGGTCTTGGTGATCTTGCCGCTCTTGACGATGTCGGCAAAGCTCATCGACTTCTTCGACTTCGGATGCGAGACGGTGGAGTTACGCACCACCAGCTCGCCGGCCGGCACGCCCATCGAGGCGGCTGCGGCTTCCGTCAATGCGATACGTCCCGCGGCGCCCGCGCGGCTCATGGCGTCGAAATTCATCATCGTGCTCCAGCTGCCGCCGGTAATCTGCGCGCCGAGCACGGGGTCGTTGAATTTCGGATCGTTGGAGGCGAGCTGGACCCGCATGTCCTTCCAGGACGAGCCGAGTTCTTCGGCCACGATCTGCGCCATGGTGGAGGCAATGTGCTGGCCCATGTCGGCCTTGCCGCACGTGACGGTCACGAGGCCGTCGGGCGCAATCGAGTACCACACGCTGGGTTCGAAAGCGGAAGGCGCGGCCAAAGCCTGATCGATACCTGGAACGGCGGCATAGCCAAGCACGAGGCCGGTGGCGGCGGAGCCGACCAGGAACGAGCGGCGGCTGAGATCGGTGGGTGGGGTTTTCACGTGCGTATTCATGTTGCCCTCCGTTCGGTGCCGGCGTTGGAGGCGGTACGCATTTCGGATGCGGCGCGCATGATCGCCTTCTGAATGCGCGAATAGGTCATGCAACGGCACAGATTGCCGTCCATATGCGCGACCACTTCATCCTTGGTCGGATTGGGATTCTTGGAAAGAAGCGATGCCGCCTGCATGATCTGGCCGGACTGGCAGTAGCCGCATTGCGGGACCTGCTCGAGGATCCAGGCCTTCTGCAGGGGATGATCGCCCTTGGCGGACAGACCTTCGATGGTGGTGATCTTCTTGCCGAGCGCGTCGCTGATCGAGGTCTGGCAGGAGCGAACGGCTTCGCCGTTGACGTGAACCGTGCAGGCGCCGCAGAGACCTGCGCCGCAACCGAATTTCGTACCGGTCATCTGCAATTGCTCGCGGATAACCCAAAGCAGCGGCGTATCGTTGGACGCCTCGACGGACATATTCCGTCCGTTGATATTGAGATTAGGCATTGGCGCTTCCCCCTTCCGGTGTTGGCGGCCGCTTACGGCGGCATCTCACTTTCGGGTATTGGCCGGCACCCACCGGGTCGATGCCAGTTGGCGGGAAGAATGATACCGATCCTTTCTAGAGGCAATGCAATTTGGAATCGTTCGAAGAGAATAAAATTTTGAAGATCCGTTGTGCGCTGCGGCAGGGCTTTGTCATCGACACGTCAATCAATCTCGTCGCCGCAGGCGCGTCTTCCGTTTCGGCATTTCCCAACGGCGAACGGATCGCGCTAGGATGGAGCGAGGGTGGAAATAGGCGCATCGTTGCTTCGGGAAAAACAGGAAATGCCGACAATCAATCGTGACGGAGTCCGCATCTATTACGAGGTTCACGGCTCTGGCCCACCGTTGCTGCTGACACACGGCTATTCGTCGACCAGTGGGATGTGGCAGGGCCAGATCGCGGCCTTGTCGAAACATCACAAACTCGTGTTGTGGGACATGCGGGGTCATGGCCAGTCAGGTTACCCCGAGGATACCTCGGCCTATAGCGAGGCGCTGACGGTCGCCGACATGGCCGCGCTGCTCGACGCCGTCGGCGCCGAGACGGCGATCGTCGGCGGGCTCTCGCTTGGCGGCTACATGTCGCTGGCGTTCTACCGCGCCCATCCAAGCCGCGTCCGCGCGCTCCTGATCATCGACACCGGCCCGGGCTTCAAGAAGGACGAGGCCCGCGAGGTCTGGAACAAGCGCGCGCATGACACCGGCGACCGCTTCGAGCGCGAAGGGCTGGAGGTTCTGAAATCGGCCAGCCGGGAGCGCTCCAGCGTTACCCATCGCGATGCGTCGGGACTGGCGCGCGCCGCGCGCGGCATGCTGACCCAGCGCGATGCCCGCGTGATCGAGTCCCTGCCCGACATCAAGGTGCCGTCGCTGATCGTGGTCGGCGCCGACGACACGCCGTTCCTCGCCGCCTCCGACTACATGGCCGCCAAGATTCCCGGCGCGCAGAAGGTGGTGATCCCGGCCGCCGGCCACGCCGTCAACATCGACCAGCCGCAGGCCTTCATCGACGCCGTGCTGCCGTTCCTCGACAGCCTGGACAGCAAGGCAACGCAGAAGGCGGCGTCATGAAAACATTTGCCGTTGTGACGCTCCTGATCGCCGGTGCTTCCGTGCCCGCCCTTGCGCAGCAATTGCCGCCGATCGGCGGCCCTTACCCGCCGCCTTTCACCGAAACGCTGTCGAACAACACGCCATTGGCGTTCGGCATGGATGCGCAACGAAGCCGCCAGCGCGCTCGGCACCCCGCTACAACTATGTCCGGGGACGTCCGGGCGAAGAAATCTTCCTTACCTTTCGCAACATCGGCGGCAGCGAATTGTTCTACAAGAAGGACCGGCTCTTTCTGCAATTCCGCAAGGGCAGACTGACCGGCTGGAAGGGCGACTGGGGCAACAACTGGATGTGGCAGTAGCCAACTCAACTAAAATCTTCACGCCACCGACTTCGTGCAACTCAAACGCAAATGGATGACCCGTGGGACAGGATATCAAACTGACGGCTTCGGACGATTTCAAACTGGGCGGCTATCGTGCCGATCCCGCCGGCGCGCCGAAGGCGGCCATCGTCGTGATCCAGGAGATCTTTGGCGTCAATCACCATATCCGCTCGGTGTGCGACCGGCTGGCGGGCGAAGGCTATGTCGCGATCGCGCCGTCGATCTTCGATCGGATCCAGCCGGACTTCCAGTGCGGCTATTCGCCTGACGAGATTGCGACCGCGCGAAAGTTCATCGCCAATCCCGATTGGGCCGCGATGCTGCGCGATACGGAGGCTGCGATCGATGCCGTGAAGGATGTCGGCCCGGTCGGCATCATCGGCTTCTGCCTAGGGGGCAGCATCGCCTATGCGGCGGCGACCAAGCTGTCGGGTCTATCGGCCGCGGTCGGTTATTACGGCGGCGCCGTCGTCCGCTTTGCCGACGACAAGCCGCTGGTGCCGACGCAATTGCATTTCGGCGAAAAGGATGCGGGCATTCCGCTGACCGATGTCGAGACCATCAAGGCCAAGCGGCCCGAGGTCGAAGTCCACATCTATCCCGGCGCGCAGCACGGCTTTCACTGCGACGAACGCGCAAGTTACGACAAGGCCAGCGCCGACATCGCCTGGCCGCGCAGCCTGGCGTTTTTCGCGAAGCATCTAAAGAAATAGGTACGCAATCTCTCCGCCGTCATTCGGGGCGCGCAGCGCGAACCCGGAATGACGGACATCAACTAACGCCTCACTCGCCCTTGACGCCGGTTGCCTTCACGACATCGGCCCACCGTTCGTAATCGCGGCGCAGGACTTTCTCGAACGTTTCCGCCGATCCACCCACCGGCACGAGGCTGAGCGTCTCGATTCCGGCGACGCCCTCCGGCGAGGCGATGATGCGGGCGAGTTCGTCCGAAAGCTTCTTCACGATCTCCTTGGGCGTTGCGGCGGGAACGAACACGCCGAGCCAGCCTTCGATTTCAAAACCGGGGTAACCGAGTTCGCCCATCGTCGGCACGTCGGGCAACGCGGTCCTGCGCTTCTCGCCGCCAACCGCCAGCGGCCTGAGCTTGCCCGCCTTGATTTGCGCGCTCGCCGTGGTCAGATCGACGAAGGCCGAGTTCACCGTGTTGGCGAGCAGGTCGTTCGTCAGCGGAGCCGAGCCTCGATAGGGGACGTGGGTCATGTCGACATCGGCGACTTTCTTGAGGAGTTCGCCGTAGAGATGCGACGTCGTGGCATTGCCGAAGGTGCCGTAAGGCTTGCCCGGGTTCGCCTTGGCATAATCGACCAGTTCCTTGACGGACTTGATCGGCTGCTGCTCGGGGACCACCAGAACGATCGTCGACAGCGAGATCTGGGTGACCGGCGCGAGATCCTTGAAGACGTCGTAGGGCAGTTTCGCAACGAGACTCGGCGCCTGAATGATCTGGGTAATGGCGATCAGCACGGTGTGGCCATCGGGCTGCGCCTTGGCCACGTAGTCGTTGCCGACCACGCCGCCGCCGCCCGACTTGTTCTCGATAAGGACGGTCTGCTTCCACGACTCCTGCAATTTGTTGGCAAGCAAACGGGCGAGGACGTCGGTGGCGCCGCCCGCCGGATAGGGCACGACGAAGGTGATGCGCCGGCTCGGATAGGGATCCGCCGCCGATGCCTGATGCGACGAGGCACACAAGGTCGTCACGGCGATGGAAGCGAGCAACGCTGTCGCGGTCGCCGCCCGCACCACGCTGACCGGCAAATGATAGTTCATGGTCATACTCCGGATTGCAGGCACTCAACCGACAAACCGGCGCGCCTCGATTCAATTCAATGATGCATTTCTCTACATCGCTGCAGCGCAACTTGGAACATGGTTTCTGATGCGGTCAGCGCATAGCGCTAATTTACCGCAACCGACACCGACGGACTTTCGGACACGTGCGTGGCCACACTTCTGCCACTGCAAGTTAGACCGACCTGCAGATTGATCCTGCGACATGACGCGAAACGCCGCATCCGCACCGGCGCGAAGTTGGATATGAATTTTCGCAGGTCAAACGCGAGGCATTTGCCTCGCGATCATGCTCAAGAAAAGGGCCAGATCGAGATGCCCATTCGATGAAAATGCGTCACGCGCCATGGCGTTTTCGAGCGAAGTGGTACCGGTTCGCATAGCAATCGCAGATTGCGCGGTAGAAAACGCCTCAAAACAAGAATCTGGAGCTTCGGTTCTGATTCAATCAGAACCGATAATGCGCTAGAACCAGCGCTCGCTGACGAGCACGGTATCGCCGGGACTGATCGGGCTGCCGGGCGGAACGACGAAGCGCGCCGTTCCCGACGCATCGGTGTGGGTGACTGTGACGCTATCGCGGCGGGCGCGCGGCGAAAAGCCGCCGGCGATCGCCACCGCGCTCTCGACCGTCATGTTGGGCACGTACGGATATTGCCCGGGTGCCGCGACCTCGCCGAGAATGAAGAATGGCCGATAGGCTTCGATCTCCACCGCGACCGACGGGTCCCTGATGAAGCCGGCGCGCAGTTTCGCTGATATCGCCGCCGCCAATCCCGCCGTGGTGCGGCCGCGCGCCGGCACCGAACCGATCAGCGGCATCGTGATCGAGCCGCCGGCGTCGATCGCGTAGGTGTTGGTCAGGCCTTCCTGGCCGTAGACAACGACGCGCAGTCTGTCGCCGGCATCGAGATGATAGGCCGCTTCGTATCGCACCGGCATGGGTTCGACATAGGCCACGGGTGCGGCAACGACGACGGGGGCTGGTGCTGCGCGCGGTGCCGCGGCGAAGGCGGTGCGAAGCGCGCCGATGGCGCCGCCGCCGGAATCGGCCGCGACCGCCTGCGGCGGCGGGCTGTTGGGCTGGCCATAGGCCATTGAATCGAGATCGCCTTGCGGCGCGACCGCGACCGGCCCGGTCGTGCGCATGCAGCCCGACAGAGCGAGCGCGGTGATGATCGCAGTGATCGGTATTCGAAACGCGCGCACAACCCGCACCAGAGCCATCCCTCAAAGCGAGACAGCTCTAGTCTTGCACCGGGTATGGTTAAAAAAGGGTTTTTTGCGATCAGGGGTAGAGCGAACGAGCACCCTCGCCCCGCGCTTGCAGGGCGAGGAAACAAGAAGATAGCCGATCAGGCGGTCACGCCGGCGCCGATCGGGCACGACACGCCGGTGCCGCCCAATCCGCAATAGCCCGCCGGGTTCTTGGCGAGATATTGCTGATGATAGTCCTCGGCGAAATAGAATTCGGCCGATGGCGCGATCTCGGTGGTGATGGCGCCGAGACCCTTTGCCGCCAGCGCCTTCTGGTACGTTGCCTTCGACGCGTCGGCGGCCTGGCGCTGCGCATCGCCGAAGGTGTAGATCGCCGAGCGATACTGGGTGCCGACATCGTTGCCCTGGCGCATGCCCTGCGTCGGGTTGTGACTTTCCCAGAACGTCTTCAGGATCTGCTCGTAGGGGATCTTCTTCGGATCGAACACCACCAGCACCACTTCGGTGTGACCGGTGCGGCCCGAACAGACCTCTTCATAGGTCGGATTGGGCGTATGTCCGCCGGCATAGCCGACGGCGGTCGCATGGATGCCGTCACCGAGTTCCCAGAACTTGCGCTCTGCGCCCCAGAAACAACCCAGGCCGAACACCGCCTGCTCGAGGCCGGCGGGATAGGGCGGCTGCAGCTTGCGGCCGTTGACGAAATGCGTGGTGGCGGTCGGTATCGGGGTGGCGCGACCCGGCAGCGCTTCGGCTGCGCTTGGCAACGCGGTGGTCTTGCGCATGAACAACATGGAGTACCTCCAGGCGGAACATCGGCGGCCGCGACAACAGCGGCGGCCGGTTGGACTTCTATATATGTCTTTACGCGAGATGCCGCAGCCCTGTTACGCCGCGCCCCGCGGGCGGGCGGCGGGCCGGGTCAGTCCCGCGAATAGCCGATCAATGGCTTGCGGGGCCGGAACAGGATCATGAGCAGAATGCCGACCACGCCCAGCACGGCAAAAACCGGCTGGTCCAGCAGGACCTTGATGACGCTGTTCCAGAGCCAGGGCGCGGTCCCCTCGATCCAGGTCCGGAATGCAAGCTGGCTGGACTGATGGACGTCGTTCCAGAACTGGCCAAACCGGGTGAACCGCAGGGTCTGGTCGGCGACGAAACGGGCGCCGTCATAGACCATGAAGATGAATCCGCCGGCCAGGAGCAGCAGGCCGATTAGCCGAAAAAAACCGCGGATCATGGGTCACCTTAATATCTGTCGCCCCCAAAGGCCGTCAGCCAATACCGGGGGCACCCCGGAAATTCAACCTCATCAGCACCTTACGCACCATTTCCGCCCCCTTTCCCGGCCTTACGGGGAGGGCGGAAAGCGTTGACGGTGCAGGACTCGCCCTCTATAAGACCCCCAATGGCGGCGGGCGCAATCCCGCCGCCGCTGTTCTTTGAGCAGCGCCGACTTCGGGAGCATTTTGGCTTCCGTCCATGGCGTCCTCAAGAGCGGCTTACGTCAGAACACCCTGGAAAACACCACCAGCGTCGATCACGCAATTTGAACGGCCGGCGCGCTCAAGCCCGACCACCCGAGCGATGACAGCCGAAGGATAGTTGAGAACATGGCCAATACCACTTCCGCCAAAAAGGCGACCCGCAAGATTGCCCGCCGCACCATCATCAACAAGTCGCGCCGCACCCAGATGCGTGGCGCGGTTCGCACCGTCGAGGAGGCGATCAAGAGCGGCGATCGCGAGGCGGCACTCAAGGCGATGAAGAACGCGGAACCGGAACTGATGCAGGCGGCTCAACGCAACATCATTCACAAGAACAATGCGAGCCGGAAGGTGTCGCGCCTGACGCACGCGATCGCCAAGCTCGCGAAGTGAACTGACAGAAATTGATCTTCGTCAAAAGCCCGGCTTCGCCGGGCTTTTCTTTTTTCAGTCATGCTGGCGTGCGAGCATGAACCCGAAAATCCATTTCGCCACGCACGTGCATCCCGTTGCATTTTGCGCCCACGCTGAAAGCGTTCGCTGGATCGACTGTGACAATTCAATTGTCCCGTTGCTGAGCTCCGGGTTACGTGTCACATTTCTAGCGCCCGTAGTTTTACGAGGTGCAATTTATTGCACCAGCGTTGTCGTGAGCATTTGCGAGAAGCGAGAGCGCAACGGCTGACCAATCCGGCGCCAGTTCCTTCTGCCCGCATCACTGCCGCGCAGGGTTACCCTGAAAAACAATTCCGAAAAACGACGCCTCGCTAATCACTTATCCACATAGCGAGCCCAAGCGTTTTGAAAACTGGTCCCGGTAACCACGATTGTAACGGTTTCTTAAAAAATTTTGCGAGTGCAGCGAAAACCGTCACGCTTGTCGGCGCCGCGCGATTCTACGCGCTGATTCAAAAACTTGGTGTGGAGTTTCGCAATTGCAGTGTTGCAACACAGCCGAAGAGTTGGGCCGCGTCGTCGAATCACGGATTGTCAGAAATCGCGCTTGGTGTATTTGTTACTCGTTCGCGACGCCCAAGGCTCTCCTGACCAGCGCGGTATGAGACCCAAGAGCGGACGTGCAAATCGGCGGCGGTGTGCGCGTTAGCGACGCTTTCCAAGCGAAGCTGAGTTGGTAACTCATAGCAATATGAGAGCGGCTGTTCTGTGTCTAAATTTCCCGGCGTGGCGCTCGCGTTCAGCGCGCTCCGGACAAGGGGAATAAGGCAGGGGGAACGAGATGCTGGCCGGCGATGCAACGATTGGGAACGCGGAGATCGTGAACGTGTTGAAGACGACAGACTGAGATACGCGGCGGCGCAGCGGTCGGACAAGCGGATGTTCGGTGGCGGCAGACTGACTTTGAAAACACTGTGGATGTGATTGCTCGCCGCGCGTTTTCGCGGCGAGAGGGGGAGGTACTATGCTTTACGGAATCAACGCGACATTCGGCACGCTTATTTCCATCGAGACCACTTCTGAATCCCTGAACGACGTTCTCGGTCGTCCACCCGCGCGAACTCCGGCTAGACCGTCGAGTACGCGCTGACCTCGCGGTAGCCTCTCACTCCATCCAGCCTTTGATCTGAGCAACGGCGATTCCGCCGAACGCTGGATCTATGCCTGGTGGTAGCTGAAGCCCCGCGTCGAGGTCACGTCTGGCAGGAAACCTGCAAGGCAACCCGCCAGGCGATTTCGTTAAACACCATTACTCATTCAGAAAAGTTCTCAGGCAATGACAAATACGGAACAGGATCGTTGGTCGCGTGTGAAGGGTCGGTTGCGGACGAGTGTGGGCGAGGACGTCTATACGAGCTGGTTTGCGCGCATGGATCTCGAGGCCGTGCAGGACGAAAGCGTGCATCTCTCGGTTCCGACCCGGTTCCTCAAGAGCTGGATCCAGGCGCATTACGCTGACCGTGTCCTGACCTGCTGGCAGGCCGAGATGCCGGAAGTGCACCGGATCGACCTCACCGTGCGCACCGCGATGCGCTGCGCCGCGCCCGTCAAGGAAGTCGCCGCGCCGGCCGATCAACGCCGCATGGAACAGGCCAATGGCCGGCCCGCGCCAGAATTGCGCGCGACCGCGACGGCGCCGGTATCCGCCAGCCATGATGCGCTTGGCGGCTCGCCGCTCGACCCGCGCCTGACCTTTGCAAGCTTTGTGATCGGCCGCTCCAACACGCTGGCGCACGCAGCCGCGCGCCAGGTCGCCGAAGGACGCCGCGGCGATGCCGTGATGTTCAACCCGCTCTACATTCACGCCGGCGTCGGCCTCGGCAAAACCCATCTGTTGCAGGCGGTGACGTGGGCCGGCAATTCGGGGAACGAGCGCAAGGTGCTCTATCTCACCGCCGAGAAGTTCATGTACGGCTTCGTCGCCGCGCTGAAGACGCAGACGGCGCTGGCGTTCAAGGAGGCGCTGCGCGGCATCGACGTGCTCGTGATCGACGACCTGCAGTTCCTGCAGGGCAAATCGACGCAGGCCGAATTCTGTCACACGCTGAACGCGCTGATCGATGCCGGCCGCCAGGTGGTGATCGCCGCCGACCGCCCGCCGTCCGATCTCGAGAGCCTCGACGATCGCGTGCGCTCGCGGCTGGCGGGTGGCCTCGTCGTGGAGATGGGTTCGCTCGGCGAAGAACTGCGGCTCGGAATCCTGAAGTCGCGCGTGGCCGCGGCCCGCGCACATCACGCAAGCTTCGACGTGCCGGAAGCGGTGCTGGACTATCTGGCGCGCACCATCACCCATAACGGCCGCGACCTCGAAGGCGCCATCAACCGCCTGCTCGCCCACTCCAAGCTCAACGCCCAGCCGGTGACGCTGGAAATGGCCGAGCGCGAGGTGCGCGACCTGATCCGTCCGCAGGAACCGAAGCGGATCAAGATCGAGGACATCCAGCGGGTCGTCGCCCGGCAGTACAATGTCAGCCGTTCGGACCTGCTGTCCTCCCGGCGGACCGCCAACGTGGTCCGGCCGCGTCAGGTCGCGATGTATCTGGCGAAGACGCTGACACTGCGTTCGCTGCCCGAGATCGGCCGCCGGTTCGGCGGACGCGACCACACCACGGTGCTGCACGCCGTGCGCAAGATCGAGGCACTGGTGGCCCGGGATACCGCGCTGTCCGAAGAAGTCGAGTCGTTGAAGCGGCAATTGCAGGAATAGGACCAGGCTCCTCCCCCGCCTCTCTCGCCCCTGATCCCAGGGGCGGGAGAATTTTTTTCTGCCGCCATTTTTCGCCGCAAAAGTGGGGAACGGGGTCCTGTCTCCCTTGCACCGGCGGGCCATCCGCGCCACCTTGCGGTCCCCCGGGGGTTTGATCAAATCCGATCCTGATCCGGCTTTTCGGGTTTCCAATGCCGCGGCGCTGCCTTTACGGGCCGCCCGGCTTTTCCATCTCTGGCGGGTAATGCAATGAAGGTCACCGTCGAACGCGCACAACTGCTGAAGTCGCTGGGTCACGTCCATCGCGTGGTCGAGCGCCGCAACACCATCCCGATTCTCGGCAACGTGCTGGTCCGCGCCGAAAACGCCCGGCTGTCGCTGAAGGCGACCGACCTTGATCTCGAGGTGACCGAAACGTTGCCGGCGGAAACCGCGACCGGCGGCTCCACCACCGTGCCGGCGCATATGTTCTACGACATCGTTCGCAAACTGCCCGACGGCGCGCAGATCGTGCTGGAAGCCGATGGCGACCGTGCGGTGCTGGCGATCCGCGCCGGCCGCTCGCGCTTCACGCTGCAGACCCTGCCCGAAAGCGACTTCCCGGACCTTGCCGCCGGCGACATGACGCATTCGTTCTCGCTGGCCGCTGCCGACGTCAAGCGCCTGATCGACCGCACGCAGTTTGCGATCTCGACCGAAGAGACCCGCTATTACCTCAACGGCATCTATCTGCACACGGCCGGCAGCGCCAAGGCCGCGACGCTTCGCGGGGTTGCGACCGACGGTCATCGGCTGGCGCAGATCGATCTGGCGTTACCCAGCGGCGCCACCGGCATGCCTGGCGTGATCGTGCCGCGCAAGACAGTCGGCGAGGTGCAGCGGCTGATCGAGGACAATGAGGCCGAAGTCAAAATCGAACTGTCGCAGGGCAAGATCCGCTTCACCCTCGGCAACGTCGTGCTGACCTCGAAACTGATCGACGGAACCTTCCCGGATTACGGCCGCGTCATTCCGCAGAACAACGACAAGGAACTGATCGTCGACAAGAAGGATTTCGAGGCTGCCGTAGACCGCGTCTCGACCATCTCCAGCGAGCGCGGGCGCGCGGTGAAGCTCGCGCTGTCCGCCGGCAAGCTGGTGCTGTCGGTGACCAATCCGGATTCCGGCAGCGCCACCGAAGAACTGGAAGTCGAATACGCCTCCGACGCCCTCGATATCGGCTTCAACTCGCGCTATCTGCTCGACATCGCCGCCCAGATCGAAGGCGAAGTCGCCGTGCTGCGCCTCGCCGATCCCGGCTCGCCGACGCTGGTGCAAGACAAGGAAAACAAGGGCGCGCTCTACGTGCTGATGCCGATGCGGGTGTGAGGCGCTTTCTGTTTGCCCGCACGATAACTAGATTGCGTCATGGCCGGGCTAAAGCGCGAAGCGCGTCTTCGCGCTAGATGTCCCGGCAATCCACGTCTTGGAACTAGCAACGACGTGGATGCCCGGCACCGCAGACAAGTTTACGCAGTCTGCGCAGAGCAGACTGCTATCGCCGGGCATGACGAAAGATAGAACCATGACCCCCTCCCGCATCCAACGCCTGTCCCTCACGCACTTCCGCAACTATCGCGCGGCGAGCGTGCAGGCGCGGGGCGATGTCGTGGTGCTGGTGGGGCCGAACGGCGCCGGCAAGACCAATTGCCTGGAGGCGATCTCGTTTCTCTCGCCGGGGCGCGGCCTGCGGCGCGCGACGCTGGAGGATGTCGCCGACAACCAGGGCGACGGTTCCTGGGCGGTGTCGGCCGAAGTCGAGGGCGCGCTCGGACTTGCCACGCTCGGCACCGGTATCGATGCGCCCGCCGCGGAGGCGGCGTCGACCAGCCGGCGCTGCCGGATCGACCGCGAGCCGGTGAACTCGGCAACCGCCTTTGGCGATCACTTGCGCATGGTGTGGCTGACGCCCGCCATGGACGGGCTGTTTCTCGGGGCCGCTTCCGAGCGGCGGCGCTTCTTCGACCGGCTGGTGCTGGCGATCGACAGCGAACATTCCAGCCGCGTCTCGGCGCTGGAGCGCTCGTTGCGCTCGCGCAACCGCCTGCTCGAAGTGCGCAACTATGACGACCATTGGTGCGGCGCGATCGAGCGCGAAACCGCCGAGCTTGCGGTAGCGGTCGCCGCCAGCCGCGGCCAGACCGTGACGCGGCTGGCGGCGATGCTGCGCGAACGTGGACAAGCCTCCGCCTTCCCGTCCGCACAGATCATGCTCGACGGCTGGATGGAGAACGCGCTGGTCAATGAGTCCGCGACCGCCGTCGAGGATCGCTATCGCGAGATCCTGCGCGCCAGCCGCGCCCGCGACGCCGCCGCCGGGCGCACGCTGGACGGTCCCCACCTCACCGATCTGCAGGTGGTCTACGCGCCCAAAAACATGCCGGCCCGCGACGCCTCCACCGGCGAGCAAAAGGCGCTTCTGATCGGGCTGGTGCTGGCCCATGCCACGCTGGTTGCCGAAATGACCGGCATCGTGCCGCTGCTGCTGCTCGACGAAGTGATCGCGCATCTCGATCCCAACAGGCGCAAGGCGCTGTTCGATGAACTCGCAAAGCTCGGCGCGCAGGTCTGGATGACCGGGGCCGATCCGGCGGCCTTCGTCGATATCGGTGCCGGCGGGCGAGATTTTCGACGTGGAATCGGGCCAGGTAAACCGTCGTACCTGAGCCGCCGCGCCTGAGCCCGCGAACCAGCCTCGCTTGAACCAAACCCTGTACCGGCACGACTAGCTATCGGAAGCGGCGTTACCACGTCGGAGCCCTCGTGGCCGTGCGGCCGAAAATGGCGCACCCATCAATACCGGAGACGAAAATGCCTGATATCGCGCGCGGGATCGTCCCGGCCGGAAAACGCCTGCTGCCGCTGATCCTGCTGATCGCCGCCGGCGCACCGCTTGCGGCGAAAGCCGACAAAGGCATTGTGGACGTCCGCGCGCTGCCGCGTCTGGAAGGCGCCGTCGAAGATGCCTCGCGCACACAATCCTACAGCATGAGCTATGGCGTTCCGACCGTGGTCGCGGTGACGTCAGCCGCCACCAGGAAGCTGCTCGCCGCCGACGGCTGGGTACAATTCTTGCGGCCGCTCGATGAGAAGAGCAGCCTGCTCACCTTCAAGAAGGCCCAGCAGGGACTGAACGTTCATTTCACGCAGGGCCTCGGGCGGCCCGACCAGTCGGTGGTGTATTACACCGCCGACCGGATCACCTCCAACGTCCCGTTCCCGCCCGATGCGACCGATATCGTGTTCGACCAGCACCGGCCCTATCTCGGCTGCATCGCGCCGCTCGCGCTCGACGCGACGCTCGATTTCTTCCGCAAGGAGATGGCTGCGATCGGCTGGAAACCGCTCTCCTCCAGTGACGCGACAGCTCGGTGGCCCAACGCGGAGCTTAGCGAGACGATCCAGAACGGCGTCCGCGCCTATTACAGCCACGACGATGGCGAGGGCTTCTACCGGCAGCGACCGATCATGCTGACGCTGCTGCGTCGCGACGACGGCAGGACCGGCGTCGAAATCCGGGTCGCGCCGTTCGCGCTGCCGCAAACGCTGGAGGCTGATTCCGAGATGGCCGGCCTGCCGCGGCCGAAGCCGACCAAGACCGCGAAGAGTTCCGGCGGCTCCGACTCCGTCCGCCGCGAGATGGAGGTCGCCGTTATCGCCGAGCTGCCCGCAACGCTCGCCTTCTATCGCCGCGAACTCACAAGCCGCAACTGGACGGAAGAGACGAACGGCGCGGTCGTCACGCCTGATAACGTCACGCTGAAATTCTCCTCCGCCGAGCAATCCGCGACGCTGACGCTCGGACGCAAATACGATCTGACCGTCGCCAGTCTCGTCACGCAAGTGAAGGAAGCGGCCCTGGCCGCGCGCGCCAGGGCGAAGAAGGAAGCCGACGAGAAGTTCATGAAGGACGCCGCAGCGATGGCAAAACAGGTGATCGCCGCCGACGAGGCGCGGCGGGTCGCGCAGGCCGCCAATCTCTCGGATGCGCCGTTGCGCGCGTTGGCCGACAGCGCGACGCCGGTGCCGTTGCCGGAGAACGCGGAGAACGTAAAATTCGACGGCGCTGACGGCAGGCTCGGATTCGATTCCGCCTCCAGCGTGAAGGCGATCGCCGCATTCTATCGTGGCGCGCTGAAGTCGCAGGGCTGGAAGGAGCGGCCCTCGGTCATCAATCAGGCCAACATGGTCGTGATGGACTTTTCCAAAGGCGGCAAGGCGTTCTCGCTCACCGCCATGCAGATGGGACCCAAGGTCAAGGTCAGCGCCGATGGTACCGGCCTGGTCATGGCGAACGCCAAAGTGGCCGCCAAGGCTGACGGATCGGGCGCTTCAGCCTCCAATGACGGACGCCGAGCGCCGAAGACCGCCGACGAGGTTCTCGAAGCCGAGCCCGATTCGCCGTTGCCGGTGCCGAGCAAACGCACCATGCGCTCGATCGGAACCGGAAAGATGCCCGGCAGCGACGCACCGTTCCGCAGGGAGCTCGAGGCCAGCGTTCCCGCCACGCTCAATTCGGTGCTGGTCTTCTACCGCAGCGAACTCGGCAAACGCGGCTGGCGGGAGACCGCGGAAGGCGCCATCGTAAGACCTGACCAGGTGCAGCTGGCGTTTACCTCGCCCGACGGACCGGCGACGCTGAAACTTGGCCGCGGCAAGGGCGAGACCACGATCAATCTCGCGCAAAAATATCCAGCCGCAGCCGCCAAGGCCGACGTGGTGCCGAAGCCCGGCCAGTCCAAACTGATGTTCGGCAATATCGGCAAGAGCGACGCCACGGTTTCGATCAACAAGCAGACGATCAAGATCGCGGCCGGCGCCGGCGGACCGCAATCGCCAAGGCCTCCGATGATCGATCTGCCGCCTGGCAAATACCAGTATGCGCTGAAAATCGCGGGCGGCCCCGCGCGCAACAACCAGATCGAGATCGGCGCCGGCGATACCTGGGGTGTGATGATCGGGCCCGGCGGCGACGTGCTGCCGTTGCAGATGTATTGATACAGTCCTCAACGCGCCTTGGCTGCAGGCGCCGGGCGGCCGAGCACGCGATCGATAACGGAAGCGATTAGATACTCCGAGCCCTTTTCGGTGAGGTGCACCTGATCGCTTGCAAGGATGTCGCTGGCACCGCCGCCGACACGCGTCAGGCAACCCTCCGCATTGCACAGGGCGTCCCGGGCAGAAATGAAATCCGCGCCCAGCGGCAATAGTTTCTCCTGCATGACGGCATCGTACCCACCGGGTGCCGCGCCGTCGTAACGCTCGGAAATAAGCCTGTGATGCAGCATGAAATAGCGCATCACTTCGTTGGGGAGCCCGCGCCGCCAGAACGGCACCGGGCCCAGAATCACGACCCGCGCGCCGGTCTGCTTCGGCGCGACGACCGTCTCGGCGACATTATCGAGGTGCTTTTCCCAGGTTCCGTGCAGCACCACGATATCGGGCCTGATCTCGCGCGCGAGCGACAGCACCTTGTCGTTGATGGCGCGGCAGTTCGGCGTGCCCGGGATAACGGCGTTGAGGGCGGGGATGCAGGAACTCGACGTAAACTGCGCGATGCCGAAGTTTCTCGTCTCCTGAGCCCTGCGCAGGCCGGGGATCAGCGCCGCCGCGGTCGAGTCACCCCAGACCATCACCAGCGGACGTCGATCGCGATCGACGCAATCTTCCGCGAACGACGTCTCGCGACTGAGATCGAGCAGGCACTGGTGAGACCGCCACTGCGCATTCTGCGTCGGCACATTGGCCATGGCGCGGATTTCCGCAGGAATCCGGAAATCCAGCCCCTGCCCAGGAAGACCATGCCGCCCGCGACCGCGATCATCGCCATGCCGGCCCCGAGGCTGTACATCTTGCGCCGGCTCGGGAGGCCGAAACGGAACGGTATCTCGACAAACCGGTAGGTCGCCCAGGCCAGGAGCGCGCTCGCGAGCAATATCAATTCGCGTTCCGGCAGCGTCAGCGGACCGAATTTGATAATCCCTGCGAATACCAACAGCGGCCAGTGCCAGAGATAGAGCGGGTAACTGATCAGCCCGATCCACACCAGCGGCGGGCTTGCCAGCGCGACCCGGTTCACCCACGCCGCCGGCGCGGATAAGAGAAGCGCGCTCCCGGCGACCGGCAGCACCGCCCACCAGCCCGGAAAGGCGCGGTGGCTGTCGAGTATGACGGCGGCCACGGCGATCAGCGCCACGCCGATCCAGGCGCGCCAGTTGCTCGCCGCGCTGGACTGATTGACGTTGATCCAGCCGCAGGCCAGCACCGCGCCGGTCAGCAATTCGAACACGCGCGTGAACGGCAAATAGAAGGCCGCGATCGGATTCGAGCCGATCAATGCCACGTTGAGCAGGAAAGAGGCGATGCCGAGCATCGCAGCCATTGCCATGATGCTCATTCGAAAGCGAGCCGCGAGCATCAGCAGCAGCGGCCAGAACAGATAGAACTGTTCCTCGATGCCGAGCGACCCAGACCACAGATGCAGCAACGGCTTCTTGGCGGATTCGAGGTCGAAATAGCCGGACTGCAGCAGCAGCGCGATATTGGCCAAAAACGCCGCGCTGGCGAAACTGTCGCTGCCGAGCCGCGCAAAGGCCTGTGGCAGCATCCAGAACCAACCCAGCGCCAATGTCGCAGAGAGCACCACGATCAGCGCCGGGAAGATGCGCCGGATCCGCCGGTTGTAGAATTCGACGAGGTTGAAACGGCCGAGTTCCAGTTCGCGCGTGATGATGCCCGTGATCAGAAAGCCCGAAATCACGAAGAACACGTCGACGCCGATGAAGCCGCCCGGCATGGCGTCCGGGAACGCATGGAAATTCAGCACCAGCATCACGGCGATAGCCCGGAGGCCGTCGACATCGGGCCGATATTTCGGTGAAGGCGAGGACAATGGAGCGCTACCCGGGATCGCTAGGGACGGCGGACAACGACTACAAGCGGCCGCGCCGCCTTTCTCTAGCAGGTCCGCGGCGGCCCGCCATTTGCCGCTGCGTCGGCAGCTAAAAATCCGGCGATCGAGGCGCAGAATCAGCCCCCGAATCGGGCTTTTCGAGACCGCCAGAATCGGTCCCCGGAGACCTTGAAAAAGAGTAAAAAATCGCCATTTATTCAATGACTTGTTGACGGAGAGATTGCGCTAGGCGCGATGCCTCTTTCATGGCACAAATAGATCAATCAGCGCCTCATATTGCGCAGCTGATTCGGGACACTCTCGAAGGCCTCACATGACAGAACCTGCCCGGCAGACACCTGCCGACACTGAGTCTCCCATTCCCATCGAATATGGTGCGGAATCGATCCGGGTGCTGAAGGGGCTCGACGCCGTGCGCAAGCGGCCGGGCATGTATATCGGCGACACCGATGACGGTTCCGGCCTGCACCACATGGTCTACGAGGTCGTCGACAACGCGATCGACGAAGCGCTCGCGGGTCACGCCACCGCGGTCGAAGTCGTCCTCAACGCCGACGGCTCGGTGACGGTGCGCGACGACGGCCGCGGCATCCCGGTCGACATTCACAAGGGCGAAGGCATTTCCGCGGCCGAGGTCATCATGACCCAGCTGCACGCCGGCGGAAAGTTCGACCAGAACTCCTACAAGGTTTCCGGCGGCCTGCACGGCGTCGGCGTCTCCGTCGTCAACGCGCTGTCCAGCAAGCTGCAGCTTCGCGTCTGGCGCGACGGCAAGGAACATTACATCGAATTCGCCCATGGCGATGCGGTCGCCCCGCTCGTGATCGTCGGCGACGCCAACGGCAAGCGCGGCACTGAAGTGACCTTCCTTGCGTCCACCGAGACTTTCACCAACGTCGAATATGATTTCCCGACGCTGGAGCATCGCCTGCGCGAGCTCGCGTTCCTGAATTCCGGCGTCAATATCGTGCTGTCCGACATGCGCCACGCGGTCGAGAAGCGCGAGGCGATGCATTACGACGGCGGCGTCGAGGAATTCGTCAAATATCTCGACCGCAACAAGAAGGCGATGGTGCCCGCCCCGATCATGGTTCGGGCGGAGATGAACGACATCGGCGTCGAGGCCGCGCTGTGGTGGAACGACAGCTACCATGAGAACGTGCTGTGCTTCACCAACAACATCCCGCAGCGTGACGGCGGCACCCATCTCGCCGGCTTCCGCGGCGCGCTGACGCGCCAGGTCAACGGCTATGCCGAGGCCAACGCGAAAAAGGAAAAGATCGCGCTCACCGGCGACGATTGCCGCGAGGGCCTCACCGCCGTGCTTTCGGTGAAGGTGCCCGACCCGAAATTCTCCTCGCAGACCAAGGACAAGCTGGTGTCCTCGGAAGTCCGCCCCGTGGTCGAAAACGTCCTCAACGAGGCGCTGGCGGCATGGTTCGAGGAGCATCCGGCCGAAGCCAAAGTCATCGTCGGCAAGGTGATCCAGGCGGCCGCCGCGCGCGAGGCCGCCCGCAAGGCGCGCGAACTGACCCGCAAGAGCCCGCTCAGCATTTCCTCGCTGCCCGGCAAACTCGCCGACTGTCAGGAGAAGGATCCCGCCAAGTCCGAACTGTTCATCGTCGAGGGCGACTCGGCAGGCGGCAGCGCCAAGCAGGGCCGCAACCGTGAATTCCAGGCGGTGCTGCCGCTGCGCGGCAAGATCCTCAATGTCGAGCGCGTCCGCACCGACAAGATGCTGTCAAGCGAGCAGATCGGCACGCTGATCACCGCGCTCGGCACCGGCATCAGCGACGATTTCTCGGCCGACAAGCTGCGCTACCACAAGATCATCGTGATGACGGACGCCGACGTCGACGGCGCCCATATCCGCACGCTGCTGTTGACCTTCTTCTACCGGCAGATGCGCGAACTGATCGACCGCGGCCACCTCTATATCGCGCAGCCGCCGCTCTACAAGGTGACGCGCGGCAAGTCCGAGCAGTACCTGAAGGACGAGCGCGCGCTGGAAGATTATTTGATCTCGACCGGCCTCGACGACTGCGTCTTCAAACCGGCGACGGGATCGGAGCGCGCCGGCCGCGACCTGCTGTCGCTGGTGGAGGATGCGCGCATCATCCGCGGCATCCTGAACAATCTGCACAGCCGCTATAACCGCAAGGTGGTCGAGCAGGCGGCGATTGCCGGCGTGTTGAGCCCGAAGATCACCAGCGATATCGCGACCGCCAATGCCGCCGCTGACTACATCGCCAGGCGCCTCGATGCGCTGGCCGACGAGGTCGAGCGCGGCTGGATCGGCCGTTTCACCGAAGGCGAAGGCTTCGTCTTTGAGCGCACCGTCCGCGGCGTGAAGGATGTCGCCATGATCGACGACGCCCTGCTCGGCTCCGCCGACGCGCGCAAGCTCGACGATTACGCGATCAAGCTGCAGGAGGCCTATCCAAGGCGCGGCGTGCTGCGGCGAAAAGATGCGGAGACAGCAATTCACGGTCCGGTCAGCCTGTTCGAAGCAGTCACGGACGCCGGCCGCAAGGGCATGGCGCTGCAGCGCTACAAAGGCCTCGGCGAGATGAACCCGAGCCAACTCTGGGAAACCACGCTCGACACCAACGAGCGTTCGCTGCTGCAGGTGAAGATCAAGGAGGTCGACGAGGCCGACGACATCTTCACCAAGCTGATGGGTGACGTGGTCGAGCCGCGCCGCGAGTTCATCCAGGATAATTCGCTCAGCGCCAACGTCGACGTGTGAGGCAGGACGCGCCCGTGTCGCCCATCCAATACATCGTTGAAGGCGGCCACCGGCTCGCGGGCACGATCGAGCCGTCCGGCAACAAGAATTCTGCGCTGCCGATCATCGCGGCGGCCCTGCTCACCGAGCATCCGGTCACGCTGGAAAACGTGCCGCGCATCCGCGACACCGAGACGCTGGTCGAACTGATCCGCTCGGTCGGGGCGTCGGCCGAATGGAAAGCCGCGCAATACGCTAGCGATCCACGCCAAGGAAGTCCGCGCTGCCGACCTCGATCCGGAACTCTGCGCGCGGATCCGCGCCTCCATCCTGCTGGCCGGGCCATTGCTGGCCCGTTGCGGCGAGGTGGCGCTGCCGCCGCCCGGCGGCGATGTCATCGGCCGCCGCCGTCTGGATACGCATTTTCTGGCCTTCGAGCAGCTGGGCGCCACCGTCACCGCGACGCACCGGCTGGAATTCCGCGCGACCAAGCTGAAGGGCGCGGACGTCTTCCTCGACGAGCCCAGCGTCACCGCCACCGAGAACGCGCTGGTCGCAGCCGTCGCCGCCCGCGGCACCACCTATCTGCGCAACGCCGCCTCCGAGCCGCATGTGCAGGACCTCGCGCATTTCCTGGTCGCGCTCGGCGCCAAGATCGAGGGCATCGGCACCAACACCATCATCATGCACGGCCCGGCGACACTCGGCGGCACCAGCTATTCGATCCAGCCCGACCATATCGAGGTCGGCTCGCTGATCGGGCTCGCCGCGGTGACGCGTTCGCCGCTGCGCATCGCGAAGGCCGGCGTCGAACATCTGCGCTCGATCCGGATGGGCTTTGAGCGGCTCGGCATCGTCTGCGGCGTCGAGGGCGAC
>CAWBQP010000008.1:0-220942 GCA_963790735.1 uncultured Alphaproteobacteria bacterium
GGGATTGACGCGGCGACGAAGCCTCGCGGCCGCTATCCGGCCTTGACGTATTTCCGCCAGTTGTGCGCTTCCCGGAAGCCCAGCACCTCGCGCGCCTTCCGGTTCGACAGCGGCGCCTCGTACTCGCCGAGCTCGCGGGTGATCGGGACGCCGGGACAATAGCGGCCGAGAAATTCGCGGGTCGGCAGATTGGCGTGATGGTGTCGTTGACGGCGTTGAAGACCTGGAAGCCGAGCCCGTCCTTCTGGATCGCCAGATGCACGATCTCGCCGAGGTCGCGGGCGTCGATGTAGCTCCAGGCGTTGCGCTTTCGCGACGGCGGATCGGCCAGGAAGCCGCGGAAGCGTGTCGTATTCATGCGGCTCGATCACGTTCGCGATCCGCAGCGCATAGATGTCGATGCCGTAGCGCATCGCGAAGGCGCGCGCGGTCTTTTCGTTGACGACCTTGGACAAGCCCGTAGCTGTCCATCGGATCGACGTCGTAGTCCTCCTCGAGCGGGAAGCTGTGAAAATCCTTGTCGCCTTCGGCAAAGCAGACGCCATAGGTGGTTTCGCTGGAGGCGATGATGATCTTGCGGACGCCGAGTTTGGCGGCGGCCTCGATCACATTGTAGGTGCTGATCGTGTTCTTGCGGAAGGTCTCGTTGTCGGGCTCGATCATGCACCCGCGGGATCGCGGCGAAATGCACGACCGCGTCCGGCGCTGCCGGCGGCTTGCCGGCTTTGAAACCGTCGCGGCCGAAATGCGTGGTCAGGGCGTTGAAGGCCTGGCCGCTGTGCGGTCAGATCGGCGATCAGGGTGTTGACGCCGGGATGATCGAACGGCTTGAGGTCGACGTTGAGAACGTCATAGCCCTTGCTCCATCAGATGCGGCAGCGACATGCCTGCCGGCCTTGCCGGTTCCTCCGGTGAATACGACGCGTTTGCCTGTCATCTGCGTTTCTCTCATGTCGTTGTCGATCGAAGAGTGGCGCGCTGCGGCTACGCCAGCGGCGCTCATTCCGACGACCGGAAATTCCGCATCCGGTCGAAGGCGACCGCGATGATGATGAACGAGCCGATGAAGGTGCCCTGCCAGAACGCGCTGATCCCGAGCAGCCCGAGACTGTTGCGGATCACCTCGATCAGCGCCGAGCCGATCAGCGCGCCGAATGCCGTGCCGATTCCGCCGGCGAGATTGGCGCCGCCGATCACCGCCGCCGCGATCACCTGCAGTTCCATGCCCGAGCCGAGATTGGTGGTGACGGCCCCGAGCCAGCCGGTCTGGATCACGCCGGCAATGCCGGCCGAGAGCGCCGATATCATGTAGACCGCCACCTTGGTGCGCCGCACCGGCACGCCGGTCACGATGGCGGCATGCTCGTTGCCGCCGATCGCGAAGACGTAGCGGCCAAACCGGGTGTAGTGCAGCACAAAGCCGGTCAGCAGCGCCAGCGCGAGCATGTAGATGCACCGGGTTGGCGATCCCGAACAGCCAGGCGCCGCCGCCGAGGAACAGCAGCTTGTCGTGATCCGGACCGAACTGGAACACCACGGTGTTGTTGGAGGCGACCATCGCCAGGCTGCGCGCGATCGACAGCATGCCGAGCGTGACCACGAACGGCGGAATGCCCAGATAGGCGATCAGCACGCCGTTGATCGCGCCGATCACCAGCGCCGTGCCAAGCGAGGCGGCGATGCCGACCTCGATGCTGTAGCCGGCATGCATCACCACCGCGAGAATCATGCTGCAAAGGCACAGCACCGAGCCGACCGACAGATCGATGCCGCCGGTGATGATGACGATCGTCATGCCGAGCGCAATGATCGCGACGAAGGTGAAGTTGCGGGTGACGTTGAAGATATTGTTCGAGGTCGCGAACGAGTTGGTCGCGAACGACAGGAAGATGCAGGCCAGGATGACCGCCACCGAGACCCAGAAGGCCTGTCGCGAGGTCAGCCAGGTGAGCAGCGGGAATCTTGCGCGCTTGATGTTGTCGTCGAACTGAATGTCCATCCCTGAAACTTTCGGTTACCGGCAAGCGCCAGACGCCTACTACGCGTATTCGATGGCCCCGGTAATCAATCCCGTCACTTCCTCCGGCGAACTGGCGGCGACGTTCTTGTCGGCGACCTTGCGGCCGCGGCGCAGCACCACGACGCGATCGGCAATGCTGAACACATCCGGCATGCGATGGCTGATGAACACGATCGCGATGCCGCGATCGCGCAAGCGTCGCATCAGGTTAAGGACCTCGGCGACCTGCCGCACCGAAATGGCCGCGGTCGGCTCGTCCATCAGAACGATCTTGGCGTCGGCAATCCGGGTGCGGGCAATCGCTACCGCCTGTCGCTGTCCGCCGGACATCTGCCTGACCAGATCGCGCGGCCGCGTCTCGGATCGCAGCTCGGCAAAGATCTGTCCGGCCCGGCGATACATCGCGGCATAGTCGAGAATTTTGAACGGGCCGACGCCTTTGCGGATTTCGCGGCCGAGGAAAACATTGGCGGCGGCACTGAGATTGTCGCAGAGCGCGAGATCCTGATGCACGATCTCGATGCCATGCCGGCGGGCTTCGATCGGCCGGTGCATGGACAATTCCTGCCCTTCCATCTGCATCGTCCCATGCGTGGGACGAAAATTTCCAGCGACGATCTTCACCAGGGTCGACTTGCCGGCCCCGTTGTCGCCCATCAGCCCCACGATCCGGCCGGGCTCGAGCGACAGCGAAACGTCGTTGAGGGCATGGATGGCGCCGAAATGCTTCGAAACATTTTTCAGCTCGAGAAGGGCCATTCCGGATTCACCCTGCGCGGAACCGTTGCCGCGTTGCGCGTCTTGTTCTTGAGAAGACGTGAACAGGCATTGAATTACAGGGCCTGTGGTCAGTCAATGATCCCGGCGGGAATCAACGCCGCACCCTCGCGAAAAGACCTTTTGCTTGATGTGGTGCAACGCACCAAACAAGGCCTCGTCATATTTCTCCGCACATATCCGTTGACTCATCAGGCGTCCGAATTATTCTCGTCAATCGCTGATTGTGGCTATCGTAATCGGACTCTGTCGTCACTGCGGATCACATTCGAGGACAAGCTCGAAATAGTGCGGATGCTAGGGACCTGATAGCCACCCCCTCCCATCAAGCGGTTTCCTTGCCCCTCGTGAAGTCGTGAACCAGACGAACTTCGGCAAACGGGCGAATAAACGTCCGCGGCAATAGGTGGGAGGGACAAATGAACAAGGCACTATTGGTATTGGTCGCTGCGGCGATCAGCCTGTCGGCCGGATCGGCCATGGCCCAGAAGAAGCAGCTCGTCATCGTCGTCAAAGGCCTCGACAATCCGTTCTTCGAAGCTATCAATCAAGGCTGCCAGAAGTGGAACAAGGAGAACGCCAGTTCACCCTACAACTGCTTCTATACCGGGCCAGCTTCAACCTCGGACGAGGCGGGCGAGGCCCAGATCGTCCAGGACATGTTCGGCAAGCCCGACACGGCCGCGATGGCGATCTCTCCGTCGAACGCGCCATTGATCGCCAACGCAATCAAGGCCGCCAAGCCCAAAATCCCCGTCATGACGCTCGACGCCGACCTCAAAAAGGAAGACGCCGGGTTGCGCAAAACCTATCTCGGCACCGACAATTACCTGATGGGCTTCCGGCTCGGCGAATATCTCAAAAAGGCAAAGCCGAACGGCGGCACGCTCTGCCTGATCCTGGGTAACGTCGCTGCCGACAACATTCTGCGTCGCGCCTCCGGAACGCGGGATGCGTTGTCCGGCAAGAAGGATGTGGACCGATTGAAGGGCGAAGGCGGCTGGACCGAGATCTCGGGCTGCCCGGTCTTCACCAATGATGACGGGCCGAAAGGCGTGCAGGCGATGTCGGACATCCTCACCGCCAATCCGAAACTCGATGCGTTCGTGATCGAGGGCGGCTGGCCGCTGTTCGGCGCACCGCAGCCCTATCGTCAGCTCACCGACCAGTACAAGGCCCAGATCGCCAGCAAGCAGCTGGTGATCGTCGCCGCCGACACCATCGGCGAGGAAGTCGCGCTCGCCAAGGAAGGTCGCGTCGAAGCGCTGGTCGGGCAGCGGCCGTTCGAGATGGGTTACAAGGCGCCGTCGGTCATGATCAACCTGATCGAGGGCAAGAAGGTGGATGACCCGGTATTTACCGGCCTCGACGAATGCACCAGGGAGACCGCCGATACCTGCATCCAGAAATAGCCGCGCATCCCGTGCAGGAATCGAGCACGGTCGCGGGTTCGCAGGAGGGAAAGGGGGAGGCGCCTGGCGCCTCCTTATTTGCTTTCGCGGGCCGGCTTGACTTCGTAAAGCAATCCATCAAGACGTGGATTGCTTTACGTCTTCGCTCCCTTGCGCAAACGATTCTCGACGTTTTTGTCGCAGGCAATGACGGAATAACTGCTTGGCGACTATTTCGCAGCGCAATGTTCCCTCACCGCCGAGTACTGGCGTCAGGCGCCTGCGCAGCATAGGTGCCATTGGTGACGCAGCGATCAGTCGCGGCTTGCCGATCTCCGTGCACCGCCTAATCTTGTCAGAGGAAACGCGACAAGAAACAGAGGGACAGGCATGGCTCAAGAGAGCGCAGCAGCGCGCGTCCGAAACGGGGGAATTTGACGCGATCGTGGACGGCGCGGGCTTGAAGGTCTCTATATGATGACACGGGTTGCGGGGGCTCGGCTTCAAGGCGCGGGTTTAAGAAGATGGCGGCGGCGTTGGCGGAAAGTGGTACGGAAATAGCTATCCCGGAGCGCGCTGCGACGTCGAGAGCCTGCAATATTCCTTCTCGTTCTCGGAGGAGCTGGACCAGGAATGGAACTGGTCGGAGAAATATTCGCCGCAGCCGGAAATCCTCGCTTACGCCAACAACGTGCCGACCGCTTCGACCTGAGTAGCCAGATAGTGTTCGATACGCGTGTCACGGCGGCAACATTCAACGAGGATACCGATAGCTGGCTGATCGAGACGGACCGCGGCGACAGGGTCACGGCGAAATTCTGCATCATGGCAGATGGTAGACTGTCGGCGCGAACCGCAGGCTTTGCGGGCATGGAAGACTTACGCGGGTAGATCTATCACACGGGCGAAAGGCCGCACGAGGGCGTCGACTTCACAGGACTTGCGCGTTGGTATCATCGGCACCGGTTCATCCGCGATCCAGTCGATACCGATTATCGCGAGAGAAGGCATCGCAACTCACCGTGTTCCAGAGCACCGCGACCTGGTCGGTGAGTTTTGCTCGATTGACACGCCTGCTGCCGCTTCGGGGCCAGCTCGGCCAGCTAAAGCTCGCGCCGGCTTACGGTCCGCAAATTGCCGGTAACCATCGCAACATGAAGCTCGGCTGATCGAGTTCTCTCGCTATCCTCTTCGACGAAGCGAGCCAGAACATGGCGGCTTGCAACGAGATTGATGATCGTATCATTGCCGCGATGTGGATGAGAAGGATATCGTCGCAGCGATTGCACCAGACGTGGAAGAGGCCGCAACGATCGCATTTGCCGACGTAGTGCAAAAATCGATCCAGCACGGGTTTGCGTTCGCTAATAGCAGTCAAGGGTTGAAGTACGAGTGACAATTCCGGGTAACGTCTCAGAAGACATGCCCGTGCTTGCACGCGGCCCCTTGCATTTGGGCCATGTGGAGGGGTCGAAGTTTGCTAGACGGTCGACGGGGATGGGACCGGAATCCATACTGCCATTTGAGCACGCCGCTCGGCGGCTTTCGTATGACCTGCTGGGCTTACCAGATAAGCGTGAGTTGCGCTGACGTCATTCATTAAGCCAAGGAGCGCCTCGACGTCCTGCACGTCAATCTTTCGTTTTCTCTTTTTCGCATCGAGAACGCATACATCGTGTGTTGTCCGTGTCGTGGTGGTGCCTCGATCAGTACGTCGATCTGTCTGCTTCGGCCGCTGAACTTGCCGACGATACGTGCATTTGGTGAGACACATATGTCTGCTGCGTACTGGTCGGGAATCAACTGGTGATCATCATGCGTTGTAAACTTCACAGCCTTCGTGCACGGCTAGCAGCCCACTGTACCTCGGTTGCGTAGATATTACGCGATCGCATTCGACCGCACCCGGACGCCGGTCGATCGCTGGACCGTGCAGCGATATTCGCCGTTTCTGAATGATCTACCCCATTGGCCCGATAGATGATCCCCTGTAAACATACGGGTCAACATTCGGCTTCTCGACTTCGGGACATACGTCGAAGATCCGAACTGCGGCATCTTCGAACTCTGCGCCGTCTCTCGGCTCATCGCTTCCAGGGAAAATGTCCAGATGTGTGGTCGGAACGCCGAGGATCGGTTCACTAGAATTCGTAGTACGAGGCGTGCCCTCTTGCATCCTTCAATACGAGACTACGGTTAATCGGTACGATCTTCGGTTTCCAGGCCGTATGTGTCTCTGCTCGATTGTTCGATAAGATTCATTCGATCCTCTCGATCCTCTCGCGAAGCTTCAAGACGCGGGAGCAGCGACCGGGTAGCAACTCTAGGAAGATCTGCATAGACGGGGGTCGGTAGTGCTGGAACAAGAAAACGGCACTGAGGAAGGTGATGAAATATTGCTCGTCGAGAGAAAAGCTCGAATCGCACGCAGCTCTGCAGATCGTGATCTTCGGCAAATGATGAGGCGATGGCCTTCAGCAAGAAAAAAGCTCCTTTGTCGGTACATGGTCTTCGTTGACCTCGGGTGTCAGTGAGCTCATTTGGTCGCAATGAATGCAACCACGACTTATCTTCGTTCGTCCGAAAATCTTCTCTGGTTTCCTCTATGGGAGATGCTGCTTGTGGACGCTGCAAGGGAGTCGGGCGAACCTCAGCCCTTGGCCTCAGGCCGGCGGCGAAAGCTTGGTCAGACATCCTGTTCGAGCTTCTTGGTGCAACGGGATCAAGTTCAGCCAAACAGCTGGATCGTCAATTTCAGTACGAGCCTTCATACTCCGCCAAATTGCGCGCGCTATGCGCTCTTATGAAGATTCTGAATGCTCCGCCTTGTCCGTACCCGACGGTGTGGCACCAGCGTTTGAAAGACCGTAATGCGATCTTCCGAGCGATAGCCTTCCCGGCGGAGCGTCGCCGCCGCCAGCCTGTGTGCGGCGCCATAGGCCAGATCGAACTGGCTGTCGGGATCGAGGTCCTCGTTCTGTGAATCGCGCAGCCGTGGTTTTCGCTCGCCTGCACTCAGACGTGCCCGCTCATATTCCGGCCTGGACGGCGGTTCTTCCTTGAGCTTCCTGGATCTTGACGAGATCGTCGAGTTCCGTCTTACTCATGAATGAAGGGCACTCTTCCGACCTGACTACTATGAAGATCTTGGGTTGCGCAACGGTAATTCTTTGAACGAAGGAGTTCTTACGTAAAACCTCGCGCCGCCAGTCCTCGCGCGTCAGAGAGAGCGGGTTCACCTCGCGATGCAGCTTGCTCTCTGCGCTGTGCAGCGCCGTGCACAGATCACTGTAGTCCAGCTCATCTCCAATCACCAAGTAAGGTCAACAAATCGCCTCGCGCGCTGTGTCCGTAGCCTTTGGCAACCGATCCGAAGACGAATGCAGCTTGTAGATCGCTTGCATGCGTCCGTAGGGCTTCAGCCAAGGGATCCGCCAAACTTACCGTCTTCAAGACAAGGCTTTGCAGTCCGCCGAAAATCGGGGAGTTTGTGTCTGGCACGGGTAGAGTCTTTCTGATTGCCGATGTGTTCAACGGATGCAAGGCCACTGCTCTGGCAGGCGCTTTAATCCGTGCTCGACCGCTCCTGTGCCCGAATTGAATGGCTCGCACGAAATCTCGGAAGTGTAGAAGCTGTGGTCGGGTGGCCAAAGATGAGGCCGAGCACGCGCGCTGCACGTTTGAAAATAGCGCACTGACATAGCCGCTTGATCAATTGTTATGCCCAGCACCGGGTAAACGACAGACCTGAATTTGGGGAATATCAGCGTTAGATATAACAATGGCAAATCGAATCAATGCCTGATTCTTGATGTCTCTTTATTCACTGTTGGTGCTGTTACGAGAAACGATACAGCTGAATAAGCGCGTGCTCATTCTTGAATATGCCGGACTGAGAAACGATGTGGTTGGGATTTCTGCTTCTTGTTGGAATTAATAGAATGCTGAAATCTCTCTGAAACGGAAGCCATCGCTCGATCTTGTGAGTGGCCGGAATCGATCCGAGCACGCCAGGGGCCCGACTGGAAAAACCGACTCGACACCGGAATGGCACTGCGAAAATCCCTCGATCAAGCGACATGAGGACTGAGCTGACTTCGCTCAACCGCAGTAACAAATGCGTCCTTCGGATCGTAGACAATGCTCTTGCGTGCGACTACTCGGCGAGCTTTCTTCGATTCTCCCGCATTCGATCGTGAACTGTCCAGCGCAACAGGACTGCTTCGTGGAAAAAAATCCGCAGATCCCCGAAAGTCTTGGGAGATCGGAGCCACTCGACCGAGAAGACCTTCGGCTCGGGCGAGACCGCTTCGCACCTGAAACCGTGGCGCCGTCCAAGCTGACCTGAAAAATGAGGGCTTCGATTCGGACGAAGAACATCGTGCCCGAGGCTGGCCGAAGATGTCCTGCGAAGACATCATCTCCGACGTGCCGTTCGAGCGAGGCTCGGCTCTTCTTGCCATTCGGTGAATTCGGCAAGAAGTCGTCATTCGGGCAGCTTCATGTCGAGAAACGTCGACCATGACATCGATCATTTCATCTCTGCAATATCGGTGCATGCGTGCGGATATGCCGCTCGATAAAGCGACTGGCCTCTGCGTCCATGCGGGCGAATTCTGGAAATTCTTCATCACATTCGAAACATATATGAAGTAGAATGGACGAATGCGCGCAGACTGTTCGCACGGTGTGTAAGCCTTATTTCAGGCCGGTTTGTCGTGGTACCGATCATTCCGATCGACTCGGGATGCGCTGATCGAAGCAGGGCTGCCTCGACAGCCAAACCGCGCAGGGAGCGCAACGCGGCATAAACAGGGCTGAACAGATAACGCAACTATCACGACAGGAGGGAATGACGTGTGCTACCACTGGCGTGAAGTCGTCGCGCAACCTGAGTTGCTCGACCATGGCGGCTATTTCGCCCTCGAACTTCGCAAGGCGGTCGCCTTGTGCCTTGAGGCGGTCGGATAGCTTCTGCATCTCGTCGCGCTCAAGTGACTGCGTGAGCCGCTGAATGATCTCGTCGTTGAGCGAGCGCCCATTTGCCGCTTCGACGAGTTTGTCTCGCATCCCCTCTGGCAGACGGAGCTGAAATCGATCCGAAGTCTTGCCGGTTCCTGTTGCTTTCTTTGCCCGGGGCGCCACGTCCGTGGCTGATTTCGGTAAGGTCGGCCTTTTTCTTGGCCACGCTCGTCTCTCCAAAGGCCAAGCCGCAAGGAATTGCGCCTCGATGAAGCTTGCGAAGCAATCCGACAATTCAGGCGTGATTGAGGACGTTGACCAAAGATCAGGCGCGCTGCATTCGACGTGACCCCTTGGCCCATGGCTAGCCTCCCCAGCCCATCGTCATCAAACCAGCCATCGCCCGGGTAGCATCTGACCGGACCCCACAAAAGTCCCCGCCCGTCTCACTCGCGGCCCCGGCGTCTTTAACCTTTCCCGCCACAGCAACGGGGCGAGAAATGCAAAGAAAACCGTCAACAAGCGGAAGAGCGGCGCGAAGGCAGCACAAAGAAATCGGCGAAAAAGTCCGCCGTCCGCGCCGCCGCAAAAACACAGAAGAAAGCGGTCTCACAGAAGCCCGCCAAGGCGCGCCCGCCCAAGGGGCCGGTCTGGCAATGGTCGGCGCTGCAGACGGCAGCCGCCATCCGCTCCGGTGCGATTTCCTCGGTCGAGGTTGTCGAAGCGCACATCGCGCGCATGCGCGACGTCAATCCAAAACTCAACGCGGTTGTCGTCGATCTGTCGGAGGACGCGCTGAAGGCGGCAAAGGCCGCGGACAAGGCCCGGACAAGAAAGACCGAGCTCGGCCCGCTGCACGGCGTGCCGATCACGATCAAGGAAAACGTCGACTATGAGGGGCGGCCCAACCCCAACGGGGTGGCCGCGCAGATGAACATCATCGCGCCCTCCGATGCGCCGGTCGTGCGCAATCTCAAGAAGGCCGGCGCCATCGTGCTCGGCCTGACCAATACGCCCGAGTTCTCGTTCCGCGGCTTTACGGACAACCCGCTGCACGGGCTTGACGCTGAACCCGTGGGATCCCGATATCACCTGCGGCGGCTCGTCGGGCGGCGCCGGTGCCGCGGTGGCGGCCGGCATCGGCACGATCGCGCATGGCAACGACATCGGCGGTTCGTTGCGCTGGCCGGCGCACTGCAACGGTGTCGTCACCATCAAGCCGACGCAGGGCCGCATCCCGGCCTACAACGAGAGCGCCGCGGCCGAGCGGCCGATGCTCGCGCATCTGATGTCGGCGCAGGGGCCGCTGGCGCGCAGCGTCGGCGACGTCAGGGCCGCGCTCGAAGTCATGAGCCAGCGCGATCCGCGCGATCCCTGGTGGGTGCCCGCCCCGCTGGTCGGGCCAAAGCCAAAAGGCCCGATCAAGGTCGCGCTGGCAAAACTGCCCGACGACATGGACGTCGCCCCCTCGGTGCGTGCTGCGCTCCGGCAGGCCGCCGACCATCTCGAGCGTTCGGGCTACCGCGTCAGCGAAGTCGAGGTTCCCGACATCAACGGCGTCTGGCAGACCTGGTGCGACATCATCACCAACGAAACCGTGATGCTGCAGGAAGCCGCGATGCTGAAAGTGACGTCGCCGGATTTCCACGCCGCCTGGAGCGGCATCAAGGCGAAGGCAAACACGCTCGATCTGCTGGGCTGGATGCGCGCCACCGCGGCGCGCAACACCCATATCCGGGCCTGGCAGTTGTTCTTCGAGGATTACCCTGTCGTGCTCGCGCCGACGACGGTGAAGCCGACGCCCGGCCCGCGCGAGGACGCCATCAGCCCGGAGCGCACGCGCGAACTGTTCTGGAACGACCTGCGTTTCATTTCCGCGATCAATGTGCTCGGCCTGCCCGGCGCCGTCGTGCCGGTCGCGCTGCATGAGGGCCAGCCGATCGGCGTGCAGTTGATCGCAGGACGCTATCGCGAGGATCTCGCACTGGATGCGGCGGCGGCGATCGAGAAGCGCGCGGGACCGCTGGTACCGCGCTTGTGGGAGAAGATGGCGTGAGCGAGCCCAAAGCCGAGTCGTCCCGCAAGCCCAAAGCCGCGAGCGCCGCGCCCACCGTCAAGGACGCCACCTTCGGCCTGCTGCGCGCGTTCGGCATCAAGCGCGTGTTCGGCAATCCCGGCTCGACCGAACTGCCGTTCCTCAGCGACTGGCCCGACGACATCGATTACGTGCTCGGCCTGCAGGAGGCTTCCGTCGTCGGCATGGCCGACGGCTATGCGCAGGCGACCCGCAACGCCGGCTTCGTCAACCTGCATTCCGGCGCCGGCGTCGGCAATGCGCTCGGCAATATCTACACCGCCCACCGCAACCAGACGCCGCTGGTCATCACCGCCGGCCAGCAGGCCCGCTCGATCCTGCCGCTGCAGGCCTTTCTCTACGCCGAGCGCGCCTCGGAATTTCCGCGGCCTTACGTCAAATACAGCGTCGAGCCGGCGCGCGCCGAAGACGTGCCGGCGGCGATCGCGCGCGCCTATTACGTCGCGATGCAGCCGCCCTGCGGGCCGACCTTCGTCTCGATCCCGATCGACGACTGGACGCGCCCGGCGCAGCCGATCGAAGCCCGCCAGCGTCAGCCGCGAACTCGGTCCCGATGCGGACGCGATGAAGGCGCTGGTGGCTGCGCTCGTCGGCGAGCAAGCGCCCTGCCCTCGTCGTCGGCCCCGGCGTCGATCGCGCCGGCGCCGTCGATCTGATGGTGCAGGTCGCGGAGAAGGCCAAGGCCGCGGTATGGGTCAGCCCGTTCTCGGCGCGCTGCTCGTTCCCGGAACGTCATCCGCAGTTCGCGGGTTTCCTGCACGCCTCGCCGGGCCAGCTATCGGACGCGCTGCGCGATCATGACCTCGTGGTCGTGATCGGCGCGCCGGTGTTCACCTTCCATGTCGAGGGCCATGCCGCGATCTTCGACGGCGCCACCACGATCTTCCAGATCACCGACGATCCGGATGCCGCCGCCGTCACGCCGTCGGGCGCCAGCATCATCGCGACCATGAAGCCGGCGCTTGCGATGCTGCTCGATCTGCTGCCGGAATCAAAGCGCGCGATGCCGACAGGCCGCACGCTGCCGCCGGCGCCGTCAGCCGCCGATCCGCTGCCCGTCGAATTCCTGCTGCATGCGCTGTCGGAAGCCATGCCCGCCAATGCGGTGCTGGTGGAGGAAGCGCCCTCGCACCGCCCGGCGATGCAAAAGTTCATGCCGATGCGCGGCCAGGACAGTTTTTACACCATGTCGAGCGGCGGCCTCGGCTACAGCCTGCCCGCCGCCGTCGGCATGGCGCTGGGACGTCCCGGCGTCCGCATCGTCTGCCTGATCGGCGACGGCTCGGCGATGTATTCGATCCAGGCGCTGTGGACCGCGGCGCGGCGCAACCTGCCGCTCACGGTCGTCGTCATCAACAACGCCGGCTACGGCGCGATGCGCTCGTTCAGCCAGGTGATGCAGGTGCGCAACGTGCCGGGGCTGGAACTGCCCGGCATCGATTTCGTCAAGCTCGCCGAAGGCATGGGCTGCCACGCCGTGCGGGTGACGAAATCATCCGAGCTCGCGGGCGCGCTCAGGCACGGGCTGTCGCATGACGGCACCAGCCTGATCGAGGTGATGGTGGATTCGGCCGTGCCGCTGCTCTACGCGCAGAAGGGTTAGACCGTCATTCCGGGGCGATGCGCGAAGCATCGAACCCGGAATGCTCGAGATTCCGGGTTGGATTGCTTCGCATCGCCCCGCAATGACGGAGCAATGCGCTCCGTCACTTCCCGTAAGCTCTCCCGCATCTTCGCCTGGATCTTCGCCATGCCCGAATCCAGCGGTCGTAATTCTCGGTCTTCTTGCGCATGTAGCCCAGCACCTGCGGGTGCGGCAGGATCACGAAGGTTTCCTCGTTCCAGTCCCTTCAGCACGTCCTGCGCCACCTGCTCCGGCGAAAGGTCGCCGTCGCCGGATTGCGGGCCCTTCGGGATCGAGCGCAGCATGTTGGTGTCGACGCCCTGCGGGCACAGGATCGACACCTTGATGTTGTCGGCCTTGTGCGAGATCGCGAGGTTTTCGGCAAAGCCCACCGCGGCATGCTTGGTGGTCGAATAGGCCGGGCTGCCGACCTGCGACAGCAATCCCGCCGCGGAAATCGTGTTGAGGAAATAGCCGCCGCCGCGCGCCTTCATGCGCGGGATCAGATGCCGCGCCGCATAGACATGCGCCATGACATGAACGGCCCAGCTTCGCTGCCACGGCTCGTCGGAGCTTCCGCCGGCATTCACCGACAGCGGATCGAAACCGCCGCCGATGCCGGCATTGGAGCAGAACAGCGCGATCGGGCCGAATTGATGCTCGGTCTCCTCGATGACGTGAAGGATATCCTTCTCCTTTCCGACATCGCATTTGAAGGCCGCCCCACCGATCGGCGTGGCGACGGCTCGCGCGCCATCGGGATCGATATCGGCGACGACGACCTTGGCGGCGCCTGCGCGATGAAAGGCCTCGCACATCGCCTTGCCGATGCCGTTGCCGCCACCGGTGACAACCACGACTTTGCCGTTACCTGCATGGCCGCTCTCCCTTAATTTTTTTACGTCAGAACGATCAGGTCGAGGATAGCCGTATAGTGGCAGGCCGCGCCGAGCAAGACGAAGCCATGCCAGATCGCGTTCTGGAAGCGCAGCCGCTGCCAGGCATGGAAGATCACGCCGGAGGTATACAGCACGCCGCCCGCGAGCGTGAAACCCAGCGTCAGCGCCGGCAGCTTCTCCACCACGGCGTCATAGAGCATCATGCCGCTCCAGCCCATGGCGAGATAAAGCCCGGTCGCCAGCCGGTCGTATCGACCCGGCAGTGCGATCTTCAGCACGATGCCGACGATCGCCAGGCACCACACCCCGATCAGCAGCGCGATGGCGAAAGTGCTGTCCTTCAGTTGCATGATGAACGGCGTATAGGTCGCCGCGATCAACAGATAGATCGCGGAATGATCGAAGCGGCGCAGCACCCATTTGGCGCGCGACACCGGCCAGAGATTATAGGTCGCCGACAGCACCAGCATCGCCAGCAGGCCCGCGACATAGACCGACACGGCGGCGATATCGACGGCGGTGGCATAGACGGCGGTCAATACGATCAGCGCGGTGGCGGCCACCAGGCCGAAACAGACGCCGACGATATGCACGACGCCATCGGCGATCAGCTCGGCGCGGTCGTAGTTCCAGTGCATGGCGCCGGCCGCCGCATGGAAGGAAGTCGAGGCGATTTGCTTCAGTCTGAAGATCGTCATGCGGGCCTGCCGATGAGGGGTGATTGAGCGATGGGAGGAAATATCGGCGACACGGCGGTGGTCAACGGCTGTCATCGGCCGCATTCGCCCGCAAACCCGGTGGCCGATATGACGAAGCTTGATTTCGGCCCGCCAATCGCCACTTTTCTGGTATCGCCCACCCACGCTCTCTCGCATCGAGCCTTTCACGCCCGCATGGCCCCCAGTTTTTCAGACATCGTCGAGGAAGCGCGCCTGTCGGCGCGGGCGCTGCTGGACTACGGCGACAGCTTCTTCCATCCGACCGTGCGGCTCGGCGTCACCGGCCTGTCGCGCGCCGGCAAGACCGTGTTCATCACGGCGCTGGTCCACGGCCTGACCCGCGGCGGAAGGTTTCCGGTGTTCGAGCCCTACGCCACCGGCCGGATCGCCCGCGCCCGGCTGGAGCCGCAGCCGGACGACGCGGTGCCGCGCTTCGATTATGAGAACCACGTCCGCACCCTGATCGAGGAGCGGCGCTGGCCGAGTTCGACCACCGACATCAGCGAACTGCGCCTCGTCATCGACTACCAGCGGCAGAACGGCGCCGACCGCACGCTCACCATCGACATCGTCGATTACCCCGGCGAGTGGCTGCTGGATCTGCCGCTGCTCAACAAGAGTTTTGAGCAATGGTCGGCCGAGAGTCTCGCGCTGTCGCGCGAGGGCCCGCGCGCAAAGCTCGCCGCGCCCTGGCACGAACATCTGAAGACGCTTCAGCCCGAGGGCCGCGAGGACGAACAGGCGGCGCTTGCCGCGGCAAAACTGTTCACGGACTATTTGCGCGCCTGCCGCGACGAACGTTTTGCGATGAGCCTGCTGCCGCCCGGGCGTTTCCTGATGCCGGGCAATCTCGCCGGCTCACCGGCGCTGACCTTTGCGCCGCTCGATGTCGCCGATCGACGGCAGCGCGCCCGACGGTTCGCTGTGGGCGATGATGCGGCGGCGCTATGAAGCCTACAAGGACGTCGTGGTGCGTCCGTTCTTCCGCGATCATTTTGCCCGCCTCGACCGCCAGATCGTGCTGGTCGATGCGCTCGCCGCGTTCAATGCCGGGCCGGAAGCGCTGCACGATCTCGAAGCCGCGCTGACCGGCATTCTCGATTGCTTCCGCATCGGCCGCAGCACGATCCTGAGCAGTCTGTTCCGTCCGCGGATCGATCGCATCCTGTTTGCCGCCACCAAGGCCGATCATCTGCACCACCAGAGCCATGACCGGCTGGAAGCCGTGCTGCGGCGCGCGGTCGCCAAGGCGGCCGACCGCGCCGAATATGCGGGTGCTGCAATCGACGTCGTCGCGCTGTCGGCGGTGCGCGCCACGCGCGAGGCGCAGGTCGCGCGCGGCCGCGAGAAGCTGCCGTCCATCATCGGCACGCCCGCGCCCGGCGAGACCGCCAATGGCGAGGCCTTCGACGGCGAGACCGAAGTCGCGACCTTTCCGGGCGACCTGCCCGCGGACCCCGAGGAACTGTTCAACGGCGGCTTTCGCGGCCTTTCCAGCACCGCTTCCGAACAGGCCGATTTCCGCTTCCTGCGCTTCCGGCCGCCGCTGCTGGAGCGCACCGGCCGACGACGAGCCCGCGCTGCCTCACATCCGCCTCGACCGCGCCCTCCAGTTCCTGATCGGAGACCGACTGCAATGAGCGAGAAAACGCCGCATCGGCGGCCGGCCACGTTCAAGCTCGACGATCCCGGCGTGGTCGTGATGGGCCCGGACGAAACCGGACGCCCTGCCCGCGGCACCGTGCACATCACGCCCGAAGCCGATCCTGCGCTGTTGCCGGTACCGATCGATGCGCCGCGCGTTCCGGCGCGCCGCGGCTTTCGCTGGGGCACGCTGTTCTGGTCCGCCGTCGGCGGGCTGGTGCTGCTCGGCTCAGGGCTCGGCGTCGTCAACCTGATCGAGGATCTGTTCGCGCGCAGCGAAACGCTGGGCTACGTCGCGCTGGCATTTGCCGCCGCCGCGGCGCTGGCGCTGGCGGTCGTGATCGGGCGCGAAGCGTTCGGGATGGCGCGGCTGGCGGCGATCGAGAAGCTGCATCAGCGCGCCACCGAAGTGCTGCGCAGCGACGACCGCGCCGAGAGCCGCGCCGTCGTCAACGATCTGCTCAAGCTCGCGCATCAGAACCCGCAACTGGCGCGCGCCCGCGCCGCGCTGGTGAGCCACGCCGACGACATCATCGACGGCGCCGACATGATCAAGCTCGCCGAGCGCGAATTGATGGCGCCGCTGGACGAGGAAGCGCGCCGGCTGGTTTCCACAGCCGCGCAACGCGTCTCGGTCGTCACCGCGGTGAGCCCCCGCGCCCTGATCGACGTGCTGTTCGTGTTCGTCGCCGCGATGCGGCTGATCCGGCAACTGGCGCGGCTCTATGGCGGCCGGCCCGGCACGCTCGGCATGATCAGCCTGCTGCGCCACGTCATCGGCCACCTCGCCATCACCGGCGGCATGGCGGTCGGCGACAGCCTGGTGCAGCAGGTGCTCGGCCACGGCATCGCCGCAAAACTTTCGCAGCGGCTCGGCGAAGGCGTGCTCAACGGCCTGCTGACGGCGCGGCTGGGGCTGGCCGCGATCGACGTGACGCGGCCGCTGCCGTTTACGGCGCTGCCGCGGCCGGCGCTCGGCGATCTCGCCAAGGATTTGTTGCGCAAGCGCGACGACGAAACTGCTTCGTAGGGCAAAGGCGCAGTCGCGCCTCACGCCGCGTTCGACGCCTTGGTGTTGACACCCTTTCGAAGCGCGATCGTATTGAGCTTGGTGTTGGCCGCCTTCTCCTCGTTGAGGTTAGTCGTCAGGAAGCGGACCACCTCGTCGTGACCGAGCTTCTCGGCCCATGCGATCAGCGTCCCGTACCGACAGATCTCGTAATGCTCGACGGCCTGTGCGCCGGCGACGATCGCCGCATCGAGCACAGCCTTGTCGTCCACCTCGCCGGCCACTTCATCGGTTTCTTTGATCAAGCCGTCGATGGCCGGACATTGAGTGCCGCTCGGCTGCTTCTCGAGCTTCAAAAATACTTTGTCCAGCCGCTCGATCTGCTTGTTGGTTTCCTCCAGATGCGCCTTGAGGCCCGCGATCAGATCACGATTGGTCGCCTTCTCGATCAGCTTTGGCAGGGCCTTCGTGATCTGCTGCTCGGCGTAATAAATATCCTGCAGACCGTGCAGGAACAGGTCGTCCATCGTCTTGATGTCTTTGGTGAATAATCCCATGGCATCCTCCTGATTGAATGCCGTTGAACGTCTTGCCCGCGCCATTGTTCCAAAGCAGTCCTCCAGGCCCGCCGCGGACCCTATCGTTACGACCGCCTCTACCGCTTCGCGGATCCCGGCTCGGCCATCTTGCGATGCTGACGTGCCAAAACCCCGGCCGGCGTAACGTTCGCCGCCGCTGACTGGATCTTGCTCTTCAAGCCGGTGACGATATCGCCATCGCCTCGCATCATCGCGTCGAAGCCCGTCTTCGCGACCATGGCTGCATCATCCTTTTCGGCCGTGCCGACCTTGGTATCCCGCATGTCCGCGCGCCGGAAAAACTCCGTCTCCGTGGCACCCGGCATCAGGCAGGTCACGCTGACTTCCACGAACAACCACGGCCTGAGCCCGACGTTCCTAGCGGAATCTGCGGCTGGTTAGGAACAACTCTCCCCTCTCAATCTTCTCATCGGCGACGCAGCGGAGAACCTCGACGATGAAAGCGCTCACATGGCACGGCAAAAGCGACATTCGCTGTGACACCGTGCCCGATCCCAAGATCGAAGACGGCAGGGACGCCATCATCAAGGTCACCGCCTGCGCGATCTGCGGCTCCGATCTGCATATCTTCGACGGGGTCATTCCGGGGATGAAGATCCGGCGACGTGCTCGGTCACGAGACCATGGGCGAGGTGGTCGAAGTCGGCTCGGAAAATAAGGCGCTCAAGGTCGGCGACCGCGTCGTCGTGCCTTTCACGATTTCCTGCGGACAATGTTTCTTCTGCACGCGCGGCTTTTACTCCGGCTGCGAGCGCTCCAACCCCAATGCAAAGGTGGCCGAAAAGCTGTGGGGTCATTCGCCGGCGGGATTGTTCGGATATTCGCATCTGCTCGGCGGTTTTGCCGGCGGCCAGGCCGAATATCTTCGCGTGCCGTATGCGGACGTCGGTCCTATAAAAGTGCCGCAGGGGCTGAGCGACGAGCAGGTGCTGTTTCTGTCCGACATTTTCCCGACCGGCTACATGGCCGCCGATTTCTGTGATCTGAAGGGCGGCGAGACCGTGGCGATCTGGGGCTGCGGACCCGTCGGTCAGTTCGCGATCCGCAGTGCGTTTCTGCTCGGCGCCGAACGCGTCATCGCCATCGATACCGTGCCGGAGCGACTGGCGTTGGCGCAAAGGCCGGCGCCGTAACGCTCGATTTTCGCAAAGAGGATATCTACGACCGGATTCAGGAGATGACCGCTGGCCGCGGCGCCGATGCCTGCATCGACGCGGTCGGTACCGAGCCGGAAACGATGTCGGGCTTCGACGCGGTGATCGACCGGGCGAAAGTCGCGACCTTCATGGGGACGGACCGTCCGCATGTGCTGCGCCAGGCGATCCACTGCTGCCGTAACTTCGGCACGGTTTCGATCGTCGGCGTCTATGGCGGATTCGTCGACAAGATCCCGATGGGATCGGCCATCAACCGCGGGCTTACATTTCGCATGGCGCAGACGCCGGTCCAGCATTACCTGCCGCAGCTGCTGGCGCGGATTGAAAAGGGCGAGATCGATCCGTCTTTCGTCATCACGCACCGCGCGACGCTTGAAGAGGGCCCGGAGCTTTACAAGACTTTCCGCGACAAGAAGGACGGCTGCATCAAAGTCGTCATCAAGCCGTAGAACATCGTGGCGCGCGTCTTGATCGGCACGTCAGGCTGGCACTACGATTCGTGGCGCGGCCCGTTCTTTCCCGCGGGCCTGCCGATCAAGAACCAGCTGCAATATTACGCGGTCAATTTCCGACAGCCGAACTCAACGGCGTATTTTACCGGACACCAACGCCGGAGTCGGTGACGCAGTTGGCGAGAGCAAACCGGCAAGGATTATATTTTCGCGTGGAAGGCCTCGAAATTCATCACGCACTGGAAACGCCTGTCCGACAATTCGGTAAACAGCCTCGAACTTTTGGAAGATCGATTGTCGCTGCTGGGTGAAAAAGCAGGGCCGGTTCTTTTTCAGTTGCCGCCGAATTTTCAAGGCCGACGTCGAGCGACTTGCGTCATTCCTGAAGCTGCTTTCGAAAAAGCGACGTTACAGTTTCGAATTCCGGCATCCCAGCTGGTATGCGCCGCACATACTGAAGATGCTGTCGGGCGAAAACATCTCGCTATGCCTATCCGATCATCATGATGCGCCCGCGCCATGGAAGCGAACCGCCAATTTTGTCTACGTTCGCGGCCACGGCCCAGGTGGGCGATACAAAGGACACTATCGCGGCGAGACCCTGTCGGAATGGGCCAGACGTATCAGGTCATGGAAGAGGCAAGGATGTGACGTCTATGTTTATTTCGACAACGACCAGAAGAGCGCCGCGCCTTTCGATGCCAGTCAACTTGCGTAAGCTGATGGGTCAGGTTTGATTCCGCAGGCTTCCTGGAACCAGTCAATCGATCGGCCGTATTACTCCCGACCTCGTTCTCGACCGGATGAGATTTTCAAGATGGCCCATTTCATCGATCAGCGCAGCAAGTCACTTTGGATGGACGTTGCAGTAGCCTCGAAGGCCGCACCATTGCAGCGCGACAGGGAATGCGATGTCGTCATCGTCGGCGCGGGTATTGCCGGAATTTCCTCGGCCTATGAACTTGCGATCGAAGGCTCTGCATGTCATCGTGCTGGATCGCGGCAAGATCGCAGGCGGAATTACCGCGCGCACCAGGCGCGCATCTGGCGCCGCTGTGTGATGACCTGACATCTGCGATGATAGGCCTGCGTGGCGAGGACCTATCTCGCCTGTTTTACCGGAGTCAGGCAGCCGCAGTAGATCGCATCGAGGAAATCCAAAAGAAGGAATCCATCGACTGCGATTTTCGTCGCCTCGACGGCTACTTGTTTCAGGCACTCGGCACCGACTCGAAAATCATCGAGGACGAACTGGATGCAGTCCGCAAGGTCGGCGCACCCGTCCATCGCCTGGTCGGCGCCCCCCTCGCCCATTGCGAACGGCAGCATGTGCTGCGCTATCCGCGTCAGGCCACGTTTCATCCTCTCAAATATCTCAAGGGCCTTGTCGCCGCCATCGAGGCAAAAGGCGGCAGCTTCCACTGCGACACGCTTGTCGAGGGCTTCGAAGAGCGCGACGACGGCAAGGTGGCTCGTTACGACTAGCGGCGGGACGATCACGCGCCGGGCTGCGGTCGTGGCCACGAATTCGCCGATCGTCGATCGATTCGCCTTGCACACCAAAATGGCTCCCTATCGCACCTACGCAATGGCCTTCTCGATTCCAAAAGGCGCCATTCCGGACGCGCTGTACTGGGACACGCTCGACCCGTACCATTATGTTCGGCTGCAGCCAGGCGATGATCGAACCGATTTTCTCATCGCCGGCGGCGGCGACCACAGGAGCGGCGAGGCCGACGACGCCGAGGTGCGATTCCAGGAGCTGGAAGCCTGGACGCGCAATCTCATCCCGGCGGTGCAAAGACGTCACCCATCGCTGGTCGGGACAAGTCCTCGACACCATCGACTATGCCGGATTTATCGGCAGCAATCCGGGCAGCACCAATATCTACGTGCATACCGGCGATTCCGGCCAGGGCATGACCCACGGCGTGGTGGGCGCCATGATCAATTCAGCGCTGATCCTCGGGCGAGAGGCCAGATGGGTCGACGTTTATGACCCTCGCCGCAAGACGCCCGCCGGAATAAGCAACTTCCTGAAAGAGAACATCACTGCGGTGAAGAATTTTGCCGAGTATCTCGCGCCGGGCGAGTTGCTGATGTCGGCGATTTAAAAGCCGGGCACGGCGCCATCATCCGACAAGGTGTGAGCAAGATCGCGGCCTATCGCGACCCACCGGCAAGCTCTACGCGCGATCCGCCGCCTGCACGCATACGGGCTGCCACCTGCACTGGAATTCCTCGAAACGTGCTGGGATTGTCCCTGCCACGGATCTCACTTTGCCGTCGATGGAACGCCGCTCAACGCTCCCGCCATCGGCCCTCTTGCCGAGGCGGATATCAAGACGCGCTCCGGGGATGACGCCCGCGAAGATCAGGACGGCGAACGGAAGACTTCACTCCATTCGGAAACCTGATCCGCCTCGACCAAATCACTGCACGCAAACCAGCGACATTCGACACACTGTGCTCTTGGAGGACCGCCATGCTGCATTATCCCCGTCCCCCCTTCCCGGATCAGCACCAGCCGATGCCCGGCAAGACTGCCGCGATGAACCCGACGCCCGACCATGGCGAAGATTCCTACAAGGGCAGCGGTCGCCTCAACGGCAAAAAGGCCGTCATCACCGGTGGCGATAGCGGAATTGGCCGCGCGGTTGCGATCGCCTATGCCAGGGAGGGCGCTGACGTTCTGATCTCCTATCTCGACGAGCACGAGGATGCCCGCGAGACCGAGCGGCTGGTGAAGGAGGCCGGCACGAAAGGCCGTCCTCTGCCCGGCGACATCCAGGACCCGGGCCAATGCCGCGCAGTCATCGCCAAGGCCGTAGCGGAGCTGGGCGGAATCGATATCCTCGTCAACAACGCGGCGCACCAGGCCAGCTTCAAATCATCGACGAGATCAGCGACGAGGAATGGGAGCTGACCTTCAAGGTGAACATCCATGCGATGTTCTATCTCACCAAGGCGGCGGTCGCCCATATGAAGCCGGGCAGCTGCATCATCAACACGGCCTCGATCAATTCGGACGCGCCCAACCCGACGCTGCTGGCCTATGCGACGACCAAGGGCGCGATCCACAATTTCACCGGTGGGCTGGCCCAGATGCTGGCCGAGAAAGGCATCCGCGCCAACGCGGTCGCCCCGGGGCCGATCTGGACGCCGCTGATTCCCTCAACCTTGCCCGAAGACTCCGTAAAGAATTTCGGCAAGCAGGTGCCGATGAAGCGCCGGGTCAGCCGGCCGAACTGGCGACAGCCTATGTGATGCTGGCCGATCCGCTATCGAGCTATGTATCCGGCGCGACGATCGCGGTTACCGGCGGCAAGCCCTTCCTCTAGACGCGCGAAATCGTCGTATGCGAATCCGTCACTTCCCTGCGCCTCGTGCTTAGCGTGCCGACACTCGGCAATCAGGAAAGCGCTGCGGCCGCCTGCTCGATCGTTTCCTCGGAACAGTCCTGGATCAGGATAAACTCACCGCGCGCGAATGTTGCCGCGCTGCCGGCGACAACGGCGTTCTTCGGGCATATCCCGAAGCAACTGGTGAAAACCAGCCGCGCCCGTTTTTTCTTTCCACCAGCGCCATGTTTCAAGCTCGCCTTCAGGCGCCGCTTGAGCTTGCCGCCGTTTTCCATTCGCCCAAGACATTTCCGGCACAACAATACGGGGCCGGGCCGCCGCAGCGCCAGCGCACGAAGCGAGGATTTCTTCGACATGCGATCTATGTGGGCGAGACGCCAGGGATCACAAGGCCTCGGCCTGCTGCAACATGGCAGCGTCCGGCTCAGCAGCGGCGATCACCGCCGCCGGCGTTTGCTTCGGCAGCGACAAGCACTGCCTGGCGCCGGCTTCCTTGCTGATGGCCGAGATCGAATTGCCGGTTTTGCGGATGATGTCGGCGAGTTGCGCATCCGTAAGCTTCAAACGCTTTCTCACGACCTTGACCTGGACACGGTCACGCACGTCAAGGCTATTTCGCGAGGGGGGTCTCCGGCGCATCATCATAGGTCTGTCCGTTATGTTGGCGATGGCCACGGCAAGCCGGCGTCATACCGTTTGACCGTGACGGTGACTGTCCCGCTCCTCGCGAAATCCCGTCACCGCGGGAAAGAACTGCCGAACTCCGGCGGCGTTCCCGCGGCGGAGAAAAATCGCCTGCACCGATATCCCACAAGGCTGGAGCCCGACCCCGCATGGGCGGCAGCCTTCAAACCTGCACGCTGTCAATTTCGTACGGCAGCCAGCAGTTGCCGGGCAGAAACGGCTTCTGCAGGAAAAGGGTGTTCGACGGCAGCGGCGAGGTTGCAGTGCCTGACATCAGGATGATGTTGAGATGCGGATACTTGCCGCGGGCATAAGCCGCGAGTTCTGCCCCGGTCATGACGCCCGCCAGATTATGGTCAGTGATGAGGGCCTGAAGCTTGTGCCCGCTGACGAGATCACCAGTTCGGCGGCTTCGGCCGTCGTGCATTCGACGACTTCGAAACCCTCATCCCTCAGGATATCGGCCAGCACCTCGCGCTGGATTGCGTCGTCCTCCACGAGCAGCGTTACAAAGTTCGACATGCGAGCCCTCCACTTTGTAACTCAAGCGCGGATTGCCGGATTTGTTCGAGGCGGTCGGCTGCAAAATGCGATCGGGCGCGGCGTTGCGCGAGGCAAGGCAGGGCGCAGGAAGCGCGATCCCACGGAGGGAACCGACCCGGCGCGATTGTTGTCCGGTGAAACTGGCGGGATAGGCAAAAAGCCGCGTGTCGGGCAAATCACCAAAAGTCTGTCCAGCCCGTCGCGCAAAAATATTCTGCTTTCGTTCTCACGCAAATCAGCGGCATAACTCCGCTTGTCTCACCCATAGAGGGGCGTTGGCCATCGTCACGAACGTGCGGTGAGATGCGATGGACGCGAGAGGTGCGACAGACGTTGCGGCTGGAGCGTACGGTGAAGTCGTGTGGTTCGGGCGCCGCGGTGCTGGCGTTAAGCGTGCGATAAGAAGCGCGGGCGACGGAGGCAAAAGAGCCGTTCTCCGGGGAGAGCACGAAGTAAGCCGTAAAGCCATTGCGCAGGGAAGGCCGGAATGCTCCAGCTGCACCTGTATGCTCGTGTGCAGTTTTGTTTGCGCAAATCGCACACGAGACCGCGGGTGCAGCAAGCACCCGGTCTTCCCTGCGCCCTCTGAACAAGAGGGCGGGGAGTTGACAGCAAACCTCGGGCGCAACACGCCGCGAGATCGCGAAGTCATATTCAGTCGTCATCGTCCGCGAAGGCGGGCGATCCAGTATTCAGAGACAGCAGTGATTGAACCGAGAAGCCGCGGCGTACTGGATCCCCCGCCTTCGCGGGGGACGGCGGTCTGTGTGACGCTTTCCCCGTCATTGCGAGCGCAGCGAATGCATCTCGACCGCCGGATGTCGCTGCGCTAGACTCTCGGCGCTACGAAGCGGCGTCAGACCGCACAATCCCCGCCAGCACGCGCCAGCGGAACAGCGGCGAATCCGGCGGCGGGGAAAGCTCGGGCGTCCAGCCCGTCAATTTTTCCAGCGCGTAGGTATCCATCACCACGCCGCGCCAGACGCGCTCGACCCGCGCCAGCGGCTGGCGCTTTGCGGTGGTGAGATCCCACAGCGGCAGGCGATGGTCCGGCTCGCGCGCGACATAGAGGCCGGGATGATCCTTGATCGCCTTGATGCCGGGATCGCCGAAACCCCTGAAACCGGCCGCGCTCGTTGATCTGGATGACCGGCACCTGCCCGTTGAAATGCCAGCGCAGCATCGCATAGGTGCGATAATCCGACGTCGCGATCCAGGTCGCGCCGGTCGCTTGCAACTGCTCGCGCGCACGCGCCGCGACCTGTTCATAGCCGGCCTCGCCGCCGACGGGATCGGTCCTGCCGATCAAATTCCAGGGCGCGGCGACGTAGTAGAAGAACACGCCGACCACGAAGGCGATGCCGGAGATCACGGCCACCCTCGCCCACCAGAACGTCGACTTCACGATCCAGTCCGGCCAGCCCTCGCGCGGCAGCATGACGAGATTGATGGCGGTGGCGGCGAAACCTGCGGGCCACAGGAACATCGGCCAGGTGTCGCCGACCCGCAGCGTCAGCGACTTCCAGAGGAAATAGAGGAACGGCACCAGCACCGCAGTCGACAGCAGGATCGCGACCGGCTCGCGGCGTGCGATAGCCGCGCCAGGCCGTAAGCGTCACGCCGGACAGCACCACCGGCAGCAGCACGAAGCCGACCAGACCGAATTGCAGCCCGATGAATTCGCCGACGGTGCGGAACGAAAACGGATGGGTCGCGACCGCGCGCACGAACTGGAAGCGGAACGACGCCCAGTCGTGCTCGGCATTCCAGATCAGCACCGGCAGAAACACGATCACCGCAATCAGCGCCGCCAGCCACGGCCAGGGGCTGAGCAGCCAGCGCCGCCGCCAGTCCGGCACCAGCGCGAACGCGACGACCGCCGGCAGCAGCATGATCGCGGTGAATTTCGACAGCAGCGCCAGCCCGGCGAACAGACCCGCGGCCAGCCACCAGCGCGGATTGCCGCTCTCGTGCAGCCGCACCAGCGACCACAGCATCGCGACCGCGCAGGGGATCATCGCCGTGTCGGGCGCGACCTTCGCCATCAACAGCCCGTAATACAGCGCGGCTTCCGGCAACAGCACCGCGAGGATGACGGCGCGCACATCATGCGTCACGCGCCGGACGATGTCGGCGAGCAGAAGCTGCGTGACCAGCATCGCGACGATGCCGCCGAAGCGCACGCCGAGACGGGTGTCGCCGAAGATCGCGGTGCCGAACCGGATCAGCCAGGCGATGCCCGGCGGATGATCGAGAAAGGAAAGCGCGCTCTCCTTCGACCAGGTCCAGTAATAGGCCTCGTCGGTGCGCAGATCGAGCACGCCGGCATAGACCAGCCGCATCGCCGTCAGCGCGGCGATCAGCAGCGCGACGGCAAGCCAGGGCACGTCAAACCACGGCGCGGCGGAACGGTCCGGCTTAGGCTGGCTGATATCGGGCGGGGCGATCGTCACGGCGCTTTCTCTTCGACAACGCCCCGGAGGTGTCAACGTGCCGTGGCGGAAAAAACTCCATCGTCGTCCCTGCCGCAGGCGCAACTGCGCACGGAGCGCGAGGCGCTTGTCGACGACGGCTATGGTATTCACCGCTGGAATAAAACGCTTACCATCGCCGATATTGACCCTATGGATCGCATGGCCGCCCTATCCCGAGAACGAATCACGACCTTCATGCGCGGCATCAGCCTCCGGCAGGTCCGCCTTGCCAGCGGCGTGGTGCTGTTCGCCTATCTGGTCAGCCATTTTCTCAACCATGCGCTGGGCAACATCTCGCTGGAGGCGCTGGCGGGCGGCGTCTATCTGCACGTCGCGTTCTGGCAATTCCTCCCGGTCACGATCCTGTTCTACACCGCGTGCCTGGTGCATACCGCGCTCGGCATCTGGGCGCTCTACGAACGCCGGCAATTCCGCTGGAAGGCGATCGAGCCGCTGCAGCTCGCGCTCGGCCTCAGCGTGCCGATGCTGATCATCGCCCATATCATCGGCATCCGGCTCGGCCAGACGCTGTTCGGACATGAAAGGCTCTATCCGCAGGTGCTGTTCCTGTACTGGATCTGGGCGCCATACCGGATCTGGATGATGCTCGCGGTCATGACCATCGCCTGGGTCCATGGCTGCATCGGGCTGTATTTCTGGCTGCGGATGCGGGCGTTCTACAAACGCGCCGCGCCGTTCCTGCTCGCCGCGGCGGTGCTGGTTCCGACGCTCTCCATGCTGGGCTTCTATCAGAGCGGGCGCATGGTCGATCGACAATGACAGCGCGGAATGGCGCGCGGAGACCCAGTCGCAGCGCCAGATCGGCACCCGTGCGGAAGCGCAGGCGCTCGATCGCATCACGGACTATTTCCTGTTCGGATATTTCGGCCTGATCGGCATCGCGCTGCTGGCCCGCGGCGCCCGCGCCGTCAACGAGCGCCGCCGCGGCATGATCAACCTCTCCTACGGCAACGGCCGCACCGTGCGCGTGCCCAAGGGCCTCAGCGTGCTCGAGGCGAGCCTGCGCAACAACGTTCCGCACGCCAGCGTCTGCGGCGGCCGCGCGCGCTGCTCGACCTGCCGCATCCGCATCATCGGCGACCACAACGACCTGCCCGAGCCCTCGCAGCGCGAGGCGTTCGTGCTTGGCCGGGTCGGCACGCCGGATCCTTCCATCCGCCTTGCCTGTCAGCTGAGGCCGGCCTGCGATATCTCGTTCTTCCAGCTTTTCCTGCCGCACACGATGTCGGCCGACGGCCACGAGTTCGAACCCGACGCGGATCGGCCAGGAGCGCTATCTCGTCAGCCTGTTCGTCGACATGCGCGGCTCGACCAGGATGGCGGAAAAGCGCCTGCCGTTCGACACGGTGTTCATCGTCAACCGATTCCTCGGCGCGGTGTCGCAGGCGGTGATCGAGAGCGGCGGCATGCCGAACCAGTTCGTCGGCGACGGCATGCTGGCGCTGTTCGGGCTTGCCGGCCAGCCGGCAGGAGGCCTGCCGCCAGGCGTTGCGCGCGGCGGCGATGATCGCCGCCAATGTCGACGAACTGAACAAATTTCTCGAGCATGATCTGCGCGAGCCGATCCGCTTCGGCATCGGCATCAATGGCGGCGAAGTGATCGTCGGCGACATCGGCTATCGCGACCACATGGTGTTCACCGCGCTCGGCGACGCCGTCAATGTCGCGGCGCGGCTGCAGGACATGACCAAGATCCTTGCATGCGAGGTCGTCGTCTCGGATGAAGTTCGCGCAACGGCCGGCATTGCGGCCGATGCGCTGCCGCAGCAGGAAGTCGAGATTCGCGGACGCAACGAGCCGATGATCGTGCGCACCGTTGACGGATGCGCGAATGCTGCCGGCGCTGGTTAACGAAGAGCAAAGCGCCGCAGCCTGAAACCGCTACAGCGATAGCGTTTCGGAGCCTGTGTGATGTTTTTCACACCTGAATAATCGTTCAGAAAATTGTCGGCGAACGAAGCGCTGTTTCCTCGAACCCGCTCTGTGAGGCACGCGACAGATTGGCGATGGGTAAGACTGAAACTGAAACCCGCGCCAAGACAAAACCGTCGAACGCGCATAGTTCAAGGAGAACGACCATGTTTCGCAAATTGACTCTCGCTGCTGTTGCCGCCGCTTCGCTCAGCGTGATGGCGCTGGCGCCCACCTCCGCTTCGGCGGGCGGGTTCTGGCCGCATCACCATCATCACCACCACTGGGGTCATGGCCATGGCTTCAGGATCGGCTTCGCTCGGTGGCGGCTATGACGGCTGCTATGTGACCCGCCGCGTGCTGACGCCGTTCGGCTTCCGCTGGCGGACGGTGAACGTCTGCTACTGATCCGGCCGCAGACGTGCCGTTCGGAAGCCCCGGTCGCTCACGCGGCCGGGGTTTTCCGTATGCGATATGCCAGGCCAGAGGCCCGCCGCCACCTCCCTGCAAGCGGAGGAATGACGTCAACCGGCGGCGGGTCGGACCAATTGCCCAATTTTCGAATCACCGCCGCCCGGCCGCGTCAAATGGGCGACAAAACCGGCAAAACGGCGGAAATCGGGTGCGAATGGGCACTTTTTTGCCGAAACGGGCATTCCGTTTGCGCTACCCAGCCCGCCACAACCCGCGTATCCTGATGCCTCGGGCATGCCGGTATGTGCGGGGACCGGCGGCTCGATTACTTTTTTTGATTCCGCGGAGACGACGTGAATGGCTAAAGGTACGGTGAAGTGGTTCAACCCGACCAAGGGATACGGGTTCATCCAGCCCTCGAATGGCGGCAAGGACGTGTTCGTTCATATTTCGGCAGTTGAGAAAGCTGGTCTTTCGACACTCAATGAAGGGCAGTCCGTCGAATACGAAGAGATCGCCAACCGCGGCAAGACTTCGGCCGAGAACCTCAAGGTTTAGCGCAAACGCGCGATCGGCAACGGCGCGCTCTCGGACGCAAATCCGGGAGTTGGGCTAAAAAAAATTCTCAAAAACTGTGAGCGTTCGGCGGAGCGGGCACCGCTTCTGCACGCACGATGGTCAAATCGTGCGCAAGAACCGGCCGCTCAATCTTCCGTAACCCATTTCTGGACCGTCATCACGTCGGGTGGCTGCAGATAGCCGCGCGGCCAGAGATCGACGACCCATTCGACCTTGGTGGCGCGATCGACCAGCACCGCGGTGTTGTGCGGCGTCTGCAGCACCAGCGTATTGCCGCGATATCGGGGATCACCGATCGCGTGATGCTTCAGCAGGCCCCACTCCTGCAACACCAGCAACAGGCTGGTCGTGTTCCGCGTCGTGTCCCAGCAATCGTAATTGTGCTTGTCGTCGAAGTAGCGGAAATCCGCCTTCGCCACGCGCTTGTTGGTGCCGAGGATCGGCCCCATGCGGCGGTCGAACCACACCACCACCTTCTGCACCGCGGCGCGTTCGGCCGCGGCCGAGGCGCGGCCCGCCGCCATGATCTGGGTCAGCGCGCTGCGGTCGCCGGCCGTGAAATCGAGGATCTCGCGGCGCCGGCAGACGAAGCCGTAGCAGACGGTCATGGATTTGGCTGACGGCGGATAGATCGAAACCGAGCTGTAGAGGTTGGCGACCTCGGCGCTCATCTCGACGGCCTTCGCCGCCGGGGCGCCAAACAGCGCGGCGAGGAGAGCGCCAAGCACGGCCGCGAAGGTGGTTCGCGTGCGGCTTCCCCGTATCGGCAGAGCGGCGTCTCGCATGATCCCTGCTGTTCCCAAGCGACGGCGTGCCTGACGATTAGCGCGGCTCCGTGACGCTGCCAACAAGCAAGCCCGCAATCTGTGGATCACGCCGCGCAAATTCCGTCCGCTGTGTTTTCCGTGTGCCAGTCGGTTCCGATTCATACCCCATCCCGGCCTTGGCGATCCGGACCATCCCCCTGGAAAATTGGAAGGATTTGCGCCCTGTTCTGGCAATCCCGGCCCCGGTAGACTGGCTGGAGCCAAGAGAATCCCATGCTGATTCCTCAGTCGCCGCTTCCACCCTTCAGCGCGCCCTACGCGCCCGATGATCGTGCAATGGCCACCCGCCTGCTCGGGACGGTACGGCTGGATGCGGCGCAGGAAGCGCGCATCGATCGCACGGCGACCCGGCTGATCGAGGCGATCAGGGCCAACGACGATCCGCTCGGCGGCGTCGAGGACATGCTGCGCGAGTTCGCGCTGTCGACCAAGGAAGGGCTGGCGCTGATGGTGCTGGCGGAAGCGCTGCTGCGCGTGCCGGACGCCCGCACCGCCGACCAGTTCATCGAGGACAAGCTCGGCCAGGGCGACTTCATCCATCACGAGACGCGATCGAGCGCGTTCCTGGTCAACGCCTCGGCGTGGGCGCTCGGGATGTCGGCCCGCGTGATCCAGCCCGGCGAGACACCGCAGGGGACCATCGGACGGCTCACCAAGCGGCTGGGCGCGCCGGCCGTGCGGGCGGCGACGCGGCAGGCGATGCGGCTGATGGGCAATCATTTCGTGCTGGGCGAGACCATCGAAGCGGCGCTATCGCGGGCGCAGCCGCATTCCTCGCGCCATCAACGCTACTCCTTCGACATGCTCGGCGAAGGCGCGCGCACCGCCGATGATGCCACGCGCTATTTCAACGCCTACGCCAGCGCGATCGAGGCGATCGGCCGCACCGCCGGTGACCGCCCCCTGCCCGACCGCCCGGGCATCTCGGTCAAGCTCTCGGCATTGCATCCGCGCTTCGAGGCGGTGAGCCGCGCGCGGGTGATGCGCGAACTGGTCCCGCACCTGATCGATCTCGCCCGGCAAGCCAAATCCCATGACCTCAATTTCACCGTCGATGCCGAGGAAGCGGACCGGCTGGAATTGTCGCTCGACGTGATAGCGGCAGCGCTCGGCGATGCATCGCTGGCAGGCTGGGACGGCTTTGGCCTGGCGATCCAGGCCTATCAGAAGCGCGCCTCCGACGTGATCGATTACGTCGATGGTCTCGCACGCAGCCTCGACCGCAAAATGATGGTGCGGCTGGTGAAGGGCGCCTATTGGGACACCGAGATCAAGCGCGCGCAGGAACGCGGGCTCGACGGCTATCCCGTTTTCACCCGCAAGGCGATGACCGATCTGAATTACGTCGCCTGCGCAAAACAATTGCTGGCGCTGCGGCCGCGGATTTTTCCGCAGTTCGCCACCCACAATGCGCTGACGGTCGCGACCATCCTCGAACTGGCAACGGACCAAAGCGGATTCGAATTCCAGCGCCTGCACGGCATGGGCGAGGCGCTCTATGCGAAGCTCGGCGAAGACCGTCCCGACATCGCCCATCGCACCTATGCGCCGGTCGGCAGCCACCGCGATCTGCTGGCCTATCTGGTGCGGCGATTGCTGGAGAACGGCGCCAATTCATCCTTTGTCGCGCTCGCCGCCGACGAGGCGGTGCCGGTGTCGCAATTGCTGCGGCGTCCGGCCGATATCATCGGCAGTGCCGAAAACGCCGCCATCTGAACATTCCGTTGCCGCGCGACCTCTACGGACCGAAGCGGAAAAATTCACGCGGCATCGAGTTCGGCGAACGCGCGGCGCTGGAGCAACTCGCCTCTGACGTCGCCGCCGAGCCAACATCCGCAGCGGGGAGCATCGCCGACGCAACCGAGAGCGAGGCCAATGCGGCGATAGTGGCTGCGCGCGACGGCTTCAAGCAGTGGGCCAGAACGCCGGCCGAGGCGCGCGCGGCGGCACTGGAAAAGGCCGCCGATCTGTTGGAGCGGCGCGCGGCAGGTTTCATCGCGCTGCTGCAACGCGAGGGCGGCAAGACATTGGATGATGCGATCTCGGAAGTCCGCGAAGCCGTGGATTTCTGCCGTTACTATGCCGCGCAGGGGCGCGAGTTGTTCGGCGAAGGCAAGGCGATGCCGGGACCAACGGGCGAGAGCAACATGCTCCGCCTGCGCGGCCGTGGCGTCTTCGTCGCGATCTCGCCGTGGAATTTTCCGCTGGCGATCTTTCTGGGTCAGGTCACGGCGGCCTTGATGGCCGGCAACGCGGTCGTTGCGAAGCCGGCCGAACAGACGCCGCTGATTGCGGCTGAAGCCATCAGGCTGTTGCATGAAGCCGGCGTGCCGGCGTCCGCGCTGCATCTGGTGGCGGGCGACGGCCGGATCGGCGGCGTGCTGGTGGCGCATCCCGATATCGCCGGCGTCGTCTTCACGGGCTCGACGGAAGTCGCGCGAACGATCAACCGCGCGCTCGCCGCCAAGGATGGACCGATCGTGCCGCTGATCGCGGAGACCGGCGGCATCAATGCGATGATCGTCGATGCCACCGCGCTGCCCGAACAGGTCGCCGACGACGTCGTGACCTCGGCGTTCCGCTCCGCCGGCCAGCGCTGCTCGGCGCTGCGACTGCTGTTCCTGCAGGATGACGTCGCCGACCGCATGATCGAGATGATTGCGGGCGCGGCGCGCGAACTCGTCATCGGCGATCCCGCTGATCCGGCCACCCATATCGGCCCGGTGATCGACGCCGAGGCCAAGCAGCGGCTGGACGCGCATATCGAACGCATGAAGAAAGAAGCCCGTGTGCACCTTGCAGGTCACACACCACAAGGCAATTACGTCGCGCCGCATATCTTCGAATTGTCCGATGCCGGCCAGCTCACGGAAGAAGTGTTCGGCCCGGTGCTGCATGTGGTGCGCTACCGCGCCGACCGGTTCGACAAGGTGCTGCAATCGATCGAACGCTCCGGCTACGGGCTGACGCTCGGCATCCATTCCCGGATCGACGATACGGTGGAGGACGCGATCGAACGGCTCCAGGTCGGCAACATCTATGTCAACCGCAACATGATCGGCGCTGTCGTCGGCGTGCAGCCGTTCGGCGGCCATGGGTTATCCGGCACCGGGCCCAAGGCCGGCGGACCGCATTACCTGACGCGTTTTGCAACCGAACAGACGGTGACCGTCAATACGGCGGCGGTCGGCGGAAATGCAGCGCTGATGTCAGGCGGGGAGTAGTTGCATCGCCCCTCCAAGATGGGCCAAATGGCGTTTGAACAGGATCGCTCATAGCGATATCTCAGCAAGAGCAACAAACGTCACGGAGCGGCGCTACGATGGATAAGGGTATTTTCGAAGGCCTCAAGGTTCTGGACTGCGCGAGTTTTATCGCAGCGCCTGCGGCCGCCACCGTGCTGTCGGATTTCGGCGCCGACGTCATCAAGATCGAGCCGCCCGGCGCCGGCGACCCCTATCGCAATCTGCCGAATTTGCCTGGCTACCCGCATAGCGAGCACAATTTCGCGTGGATGCTGGAAGCCCGCAACAAGAAGAGCCTCGCACTCGATCTCTCGAAGCCCGAGGGCCAGGCGGTGCTGCATCGGCTGGCCGCGCAGGCCGACGTCTTCATCACCAATTATCCGCCGCAGGTGCGCGAGCGGCTCGGCATCACGCACGGCCATCTGGCGCCCCTCAACGAACGCCTGATCTACGCCTCCTTCACCGGCTATGGCGAAAAAGGCGAGGAAGCCAACAAGCCGGGCTTCGACAGCAACGCCTACTGGGCGCGCTCGGGCCTGATGGACCTGGTGCGGGCGGACGAACACACCACGCCGGCGCGCTCGATCGCCGGCATGGGCGACCACCCCTGCGCGATGGCGTTTTACGGCGCGATCGTCACCGCGCTCTACAAGCGCGAGCGCACCGGCAAGGGCTCGCATGTCAGCTCCAACCTGATGGCCAATGGCGTCTGGGCGGCTTCGGTGCTGGCGCAGGCAAAACTGGTCGGCGCGAAATTCGGCGAACGCCGCCCGCGCGAGCGCGCGCTGAACGCGGTCACCAACCACTACCAGTGCAAGGACGGACGCTGGCTGATCCTCTCTTTGCTCAATGAGGACCGGCAATGGCCGACGCTGGCGCGCTGCCTCGGCCGCGAGGATCTCGTCGCCGATCCGAGATTCGAGACCAAGAAAGACCGCCATGCGCGGTCGGTGGAGTTGATCAAGATTTTCGACGAGACCTTTGCGGCCAGGGACCTTGCCGAGTGGCGCAAGATCCTTGACGGCAACGGCCTGGTGTTCGGCGTGGTCGGCATCCTCGACGATATCCCGAACGACAAGCAGATGATCGAGAACGAGGTGCTGGTGCCGTTCGAGAACGACACCATGCTGACGATCTCCAGCCCGATCTGGGTCGATGGCAGCAAGAAGGTCCAGCCGCGCAAGCCGCCCGGCATCGGCGAGCACAGCGACGAGATCCTGCGCAACGCGGGCTATGACGAAGCCGCGATCGGCAAGTTGCGCGCGTCCGGCGCGGTGGCGTGAGGCAGCAAGCCGTGCCCAGCTATCGCCTGCATTACTTCCCGGAGTCGGGAAACAGCTACAAGCTCGCGCTGATGCTCACGCTGTGCGGGCAGAGCTTCGAGCCGGTCTGGACCGATTTCGGCGGCGGCGTGACCCGGACGCCGGAATGGCGGCGCGACGTCAACGAGATGGGCGAAATTCCGGTGCTCGAGGTGGACGGCGAGCGCCTGACCCAGACCGCGCCGATCCTGCTCAAGCTGGCTAAGCAATTCGGCAGGTTCGGCGGCGAGACCGAGCAGGAAGAGTTCGAACTGCTGCGCTGGCTGTTCTGGGACAATCACAAGCTCACCGGCTACATGGCGACCTATCGCTATTACCGCGCGTTCACGCCCTCGCCGGACGAGCATGTGCTGAAGCATTTTCGCAGGCGTCTCGACGATTTCCTGTCGATCCTCGAACAGCACATGCAGAAGAATGCATTCGCGATCGGCGAGCGGCCGACGGTGGCGGATATTTCGATGATGGCCTATCTGCATTATCCCGCCGACGAGACCGGCTATGATCTGGCGGCGAGCCATCCCGCGATCAACGCCTGGCTCGGACGCATGGCGCAATTGCCGGGCTGGAAATCGGCCTATGATCTGCTGCCGGGCAAACGCCTGACGCATTACGCCAAGTGATCGCTCTGGCGATTGTCAGCGGTTGAGCCACGCCCAGGCGATGCCGAACACGATCAAGCCCGCGATGACCGCGACAGCAATCGCCCAGACGCTGACCCTGACGTCGCCGACCACCTGCCGATTGGCTTCGTTCTCCGCGATCTCGCGATTGCGTTGCCTGTCCTGGTCGGGAGAGCTCATCGCCAATCTCCGCTCAGCTCGCTGCTGCCTTCGCTTAGCACAGTTCGCTAAGACCTTTTAGCGGCTTTTGACGAAGCACATGCCGATGCGAGAGATTTTGCCGGCGGCCTGACAGCTCAGGCCCTCGGCGCAGGTCCAGTCGCGGAAACTTCCGTCATTGCTGGTGGCTGGCTTGCCCTGCACATAGCAATGCGCGCCCCAGCCGTCGTAATAATTGGTGCCGGCGAGTTCGGTGCTGCCGCGCAATTGCGGGCGGCTGGCGAACCCGCGCGAGTAATCCGGCGGCTTGCCGTCGCGCAGGCTTGCGAGAATATCGCGGCGGCGGACCTGGTCGCCGAAGAAATGCGGCGACGCCGGCACGACGGTCGTATTCGACGGCTTGTCCGCCATCCAGTCGACACCGGGGAAGTGAAAGCCGCCGATGCCGCGCGTCTGGTGGCAGCCGGAACAGGTCACGTCGTTGAGCCTGCGTTCGAAGCCGGCAGGCGAGCGGATGTTCTGCAGCTTCACGCCACCTTCCACAGCCTTCCTTAGCGCCGCCACGACGTCGGCCTCGCTGAACACGGCGCCCTCGCCTTGCACCAGCCCGAATTCCGGCTCCAGGTCCGATGGATCGAACCCGACCGGCGTTGGCGCAATCGCGCCGTTGGCGAGGAATTTTTCCGGGATCAGCGCGGTGCCGCGATCGAACGCGGCGAGATTGATGGGATCGAGCAGCCATGCCCTGAACTCGCGCTTGAGGCCATCGTCCGCCAGAAGGCGCGCGCGGTCGATCTGGTTTTCCATCGGCGCTTCCGCGAAGACGCGCGCTTGCCCGTCGTAGCGAAACACTTTCAACAGATAGTCGGTGCGGAAATCGCGAACCGAAGATTTCGGCGCGTGCGCGATCTGGAGATTGGTCTCGATGCGGTCGATATTCTCGTGGCCGATCAGGTCGAGCGGGCCATCCTTTGCCGCCAGTGTCCCGCCGGGCGGACGCGAGCCAGCGATTGGCGATTTCGGAACAGGTGATCGTGGATCCCTCAGCCTTCGCTTTCAGCACGAGGTTCAGCGTCATCGGCAGCCGCGGCGGCGAAGCGTCGTCGCCGGCCGCCTTGTTCATCCGCGTCAGGCGATAGATCAGGCGGATCTCGCCGCAGCTTGCTTCCGCGGCGTAAGTACGGTCCATGCGGTTGACGATGCCGGCCAGCACGAACCGCGTCTGTGCCGAATAAAGCAGCGTGCGGTCGAACAATTGGAAATCAAAACCCTCGCCGACGCCGATCGTCTCCTTTGGCAGGCTCGCGCCGTGCCGCGCGATATAGCGATCGAACTCGCCATCGATCGCCCGCCGGACCGGCGCCATCGACGGCACGGCGAACAACGCGCTGTTGGCGAGCGGGATGTCAGCCGACCGCTCCGGCAGCAGCATGCGATCGAGGCGGAATTTTCCGCCATCGAGTTCGCGCAGCGTCGCGGGATCGGTGATGGCTGTGCCGCGCTCCAGCGCGGCATCCTGTGCCGCACGCGCCGGCAAAGCGCCGCACAGCAGAGCAAATACGATGGCGAGAAATCCTGATACGCGGCTCATGTCCCAACTAACACCGCGCAAAGTGGTCTATTCAAGAAAAAAGGCGCCTCACATCGCCGTGAAGCGCCTTCCTGTTCGCATATCGTCCCGTCAGCGCGCGACGATCAGGCCCTTGCTGGTCACGACCACCCAGCGGCCGTCCTGCTTGCGAATGGCGTCGACACGGCCGAGACCGGGGATCGGATCGCCGGCATAGACCTCGTACATGCCGCGGCGGCTCTCGATCAGGGCGCTGCCATTGGCGACGTCCCGCAATACCCAGCCTTCGACGGTCGGCAGCCGGGCAACTTCGGGCTTGGGCGGAGCCGCGGGCGCAGGCGGAGCCGCGGCTGCAGCCGCAGCCTCTGCTGCGGTATCGAGCCTGTGACGTCCTTCGCGGGAGCCGGCGCGGCGGCAACCGTCGTCGCCGACGCCTGGGCGGCGCGCAGCTTGTCGACGGTCTCGCTGAGCTTGGCGAGTTTCGCGGCCGGTTCGGCCTGCGCCTTCTCGACCTTGTCGAGGCGGTCGCTGGCCTTGTTGAGCTGGCCTGTCGTTGCCTTGGAATTATGCTCCAGGCCGGCTTTCAGCGCGACGATCTCGGCATCGATCCGCGCCACCGAGGCTTCGAGCGCGCTGTCCTTTGCCGAAACCTGGGCTGAAGCCTGGGCCGAATCTCCGGCCATCAGCTTGCCAATCCCTGCGGTCGCCAGCGCGCCACCCAGCGCACCCGCCACCGTCGCCAGCGCCACCACGGCAGCCATCGCCCCGAACCGGCGCTTGCCGGACGATCCTTCCGCCGACGCAGCCTTCGCATCGGCGCCGACGCGCTCGCCGGGCGACATGATCGTCACATTGCCGGGGAAGCGCGGCGCTTCCGGCTTCACGGCGTCGATCTTGGGAGCGTCGATCTTGGGAGCCTCGATCTTGGGAGCTTCGGCCTTTGGCGCCTCGACCTTTGGCGCTTCCATCTTGACGGCGTCCACCTTGGGCGCGTCGGGCTTCGGCGAGGTCTCTTCCTGATCGGGCGCCAGTTTCGCCGCCTCGACCTCAGCCGCGGCCGTTACCGGCTCATTCGGCGCAGGCATGTCAGGAGCGGCCGGCCCCGCGGCAAGGGTTCCGGTTTCACCGCTGGTGGGCTGGGGTTGCTGATCGCTCACGTTGGATTCTCCAGAATTGGTTGACCATTTGGTAACTTTTATTGCTTGCCAAATCGTTACCGGCGGCGGGCTTACCGAAATTTTAGGAACTCATCCGGCCCGGTTTTGGGCCGCCAACGTGCCGGCCGGCCCGGTCCCGAGCCCCCTATGCTGCCCTGCGGCATCCTTGCCGGTTCCGTTTGCGCCGGTCTGTTTCCCGATTAACATGGACCGACCAGCCAGAAAGGCAGGGTCACCATGACCATCGAGAAATGCATCAACGAGTTTGATGTAGATGACGTCATTTTTGAGGAAGGCTCGACCGGGCGGGAACTGTTCGTCGTGCTCGACGGCCAGGTCGAGATCGCCAAGATGAACGGCGCCAGCAAGACCGTGATCGTCACGCTCGGCAAGGGCGAGTTCTTCGGCGAGATGGCGGTCATCGACGGCTCGTCCCGTTCGGCAACGGCCATTGCGGCCGCGCCAAACACCCGCGTGATGCGGATCAACCACGCCCGCTTCGTCTACCTGGTCAGCCAGCAGCCGGCCTTTGCGCTGATGATCATGGATGCGCTCAGCAAGCGCTTGCGCGCCTCGAACGCGGTCACCTTCAGAGCTGCGGCCAATTCATGAGCGAGCGCAAGCCGAGCCCATTCAAGACGCTGCTCGACAGCGAGGTCTGCACGCTGATCGAGGCCGCTGAAGACGTCTATCAGATCCGCTTCAAGAACCGCGCGGCGAACGCCTATCTGGTGCGCGGCAGTTCGCGCACCATCATGATCGATGTCGGGCTGTCGTCGAACTATCCGCATCTGCTGACATGCCTCGAGCATCTCGGCGTGACGCCCGAGAAGATCGACATGGTGGTGCTGAGCCACGAGCATCTCGACCATATCGGCGCGGCCTATCATTTCCACGGCCGCGCCTTCATCGCCGCGCATCGGCTGGCCGCCAACAAGATCATGCTGCGCGACGACTTCTCGATGCTGCGCAAGATGTTCAACGAGCCGAACGTGCCGATCAATGTCGATCTCTGGCTGGAGGAAGGCAATCTGATCGACCTCGGCAATTTCCGCCTCAACGTAATGTACACGCCCGGCCACACCTCGGCCTGCATCACGCTGTTCGACCAGGACAAGGGACTGTTGTTCGCCTCCGACACGCTGATGCCCGGCGGCGTGATGGGCGGCGTGTTCGGCTCCGGCAGCATCGCCGACTACATCCAGTCGCTGGAGCGGCTGAAGGGCCTGAACTCGAAAATCCTGCTGTCGGGGCATGGGCGGCTATCCGACACGCCGCAGGACGACGTGCGGATCGCGATCCAGCGCTCGCACGGATTATTGTCGGACACCGCGCAATTGTTCGACGCGCTCGATGCGCGAGCGAATTTCGAACCGATCATGCAGTCGGTGCGCGACCTCAACAAGCTCGACGACAGCTAGGCCGGCCGGCCCGCAACATATTCCGCAGCGCCGAATGTGTAATCCGTCCATTTGACAAATGGCACGGCGGCCTGTTCAACGGTTCCCAACAACACGGCATAAAAAACATCGGGAGAGGCAGCATCATGAAGTTCTACGAACTCGGTTCGGACCGAACCCTCGCGTGGTCCGCATGTTCATGGCGGAGAAGGGCATCGAGATGCCGAAGCAGACCGTCGATCTGCGCAAGGGCGAAAATCGCGAGGCCGAGCATTTGAAGCGCAATCCGCACGGCCAGATGCCGACGCTCGAACTCGACAACGGCAACTATCTCTCCGAAATCACCGCGATCTGCGAATATCTCGAAGAGAAGCATCCGGCCCCTGCGATGATCGGGACGACGCCGGAAGAGCGCGCCGAATGCCGGATGTGGACCCGCCGCGTCGACCTCAACATCTGCGAGCATATGGGGAACGGCTTTCGCTTCGGCGAAGGTCTGAAGTTTTTCGAGAAGCGGATTCCCTGCGCGCCCGAGGCCTCGCCCGGCCTCAAGATGATCGCCGCCAACCGCCTGCAATGGCTCAACGGCCAGATGGCCGACGGCCGCGACTATCTCTGCGGCAAGCGCTTCACGCTGGCCGACATGCTGCTCTATGGCTGGCTCGATTTCGCCGGCCAGGTCGGCCAGCCGCTCGATACGGCCAACACCAACATCGTGGCATGGATGGCGCGCGTGGCCGAGCGGCCTTCGGCAAAGGCGTAACCTACACTTGCTGAAGCGCCTCGGAGTTGATACACGGGCCGGGGTGTGCCGTGAAGGCGCTACCGCGCGAGCTACATCACGTGCAGCTCAATACATTCCGGCCGGGGGATGATGCGTTCGGGCAATTGGACCCGAGCAGTGGCAGGCATTGAACCTGGTCGTGACTTAGCACATCCGAAGATGGCGACCTTGATTGTAGACAAGCTCCCAAAGTTCGCTCGCGTTCCAACGCTCACTCTTCCCGTTGAGCTTTTCTGCAACCGCAATCGCGAAATAGTCGGCATCTGGAGGCTCTTTCGAAATGATCCGGCAGCAACCCAATGACGGGTTCGTCGGCATCGCCGTCGCAAGCCGCCGACAAATACTCGCAGCCAACGCGACTGCATCGGCTGGATTCACGCCCTGCTCATCGCGCAACATCTGCGTGATTATTCGTTCTGCTTTGCCCGCATTAATTCGAATTTCTGTCATTTCAGCCTCCTTTCTGACGAAGCCACTCTGCCTGCTGCTTGGCTCTGTCACCGGAAGTGCCTGTCAGTATATCCCACAGCCGTAGTACGCTCATCGGCAAGAGTATCAGATGCGGCAACAGGACGGGCAGAAGGCATACCACGATACTGAAGATGACAACCGCGACACGGCTGAGCATGGCGAGTGCGTGTAAAATCATCTCCCTGGTCATCAAGAGCACCATCATCGGGGCTACGTATCCGACAAGATCGATCACCCTGATCATGGCTGGTCCCTCCTGTGGTTGGCGGACAATGGGTAATGCTCACGAGCAACCTGCGCCTCGCGACGACCCAATGTCGTGAAGCACTCGCGAAAAGGTTGCAAAATGTCTCCGAATTGAGCCGCTCGCAGCGAGCGTCCAAACGGATCGAAGTCTTTGTTATCGCGTTGACTTCATCCTGATGAAGGAGTTGACTTCCGATATATTATTTTGATTGACGGGCAGGCATCGATGGTCATTGAACGATCGGAGCCCAATCTTTCTCATCTGCATGGCCCCCGCGCCGCTAGCCTTGAGTGGCGGATGGGATCGCTCGTGCTGGACCCGATCGCGCGCATTCTAATTCATGACGGCACCCCCCTACCCCTGGGTGAGCGGGCTGTTTCCATTCTGCTAATGCTGGTCGAGCGATCAGGTCAGTTGGTCAGCAAGGAAGACCTCATCGCGTTTGCCTGGCAGGGCTTGGCTGTCGAGGACAGCAATCTTACGGTTCAGGTTGCTGCGTTGCGGCGGGCGTTGGCGCTTGTCCCTGGAGGGAGATCCTGGATCGAGACTTTGCCGCGGCGCGGCTATCGTTTCGTCGGTACCGCCGTACGATCCGGGGACAAAGACCCGCCGACACCGGATGAACCACGGGCAGCCCGATCGTCGTATGAACTGGCAAAGCTACCCTCGTCCAAACTCGTGGACGATCAAAAAGACCTGCCGACAGTGTCCGCGCTCACCGATTTACGCGCACACCATATGGTTGGACGCGCCGCCCCGCTCGATATGCTGGACCGGATGGCACAGCGCATACTGAGCGGCCAAAGACAGATTGCGTTTGTCACCGGAGAGGCCGGAATCGGAAAGACGGCCTTTATCCAGATGGCGGTGGACCGACTGTCGCAACAGGGCGTCGATTTATTGTGCGGTCGCTGCACCGAGAGGTTCGGCACCGATGAGGCCTTTCTGCCATTGATCGACGCGCTAGTGACACGCTGTCGCAGCACGGATGGAGCAGAACTGCAGACAGCAATTCGTACCCACGCGCCAACCTGGATGCTGCAGATACCAGGCTTGATTGATGCGACGGAGCGGGCCGCGCTTCAGCGCGAAGTATTCGGGGCGACCCGCGAGCGCATGCTCCGCGAATTTTGCGATCTTGTAGAAGCACTGAGCGCCGATCGTCCATGGGTAATTGTTCTCGAGGATCTGCATTGGAGCGACCTGGCAACGCTGGACGCCCTCTCCCGCTTTGCGCGAGGAGATAGTAAGGCCTCGGTGCTGATCCTCGGCTCCTATCGGCCGGCAGATAGCATCATCGGCCAACATCCCATTCGGCGCCTGCATCAAGATCTAGAGATACATGAGCGCTGTGGCGAGTTGCGCCTCGATCGATTGTCTCGAATTGAGGTCGAGCGTCATCTCGCACTGCGGTTTCGCGATGATGCACTGGCGTCCGCGCTGTCCGAACCCGTGTTCGAGCGAACGCAGGGACAGCCGCTGTTCATCGCATCATTGATCAAGTTTTTCATCGATCAGCAAGTGATCGTCGAAACTGACGGCGCTTGGTACCTGTCATCGGAGACGGCGATTCCACAAGATGGCGTACCGACCGACTTGCTGAATATGATCAATTATCAGGTAGGCCGCCTCACGGAGGATGAACGGCGTCTTCTCGAAGTCGCCAGCGTAGCAGGCGGAGATTTTTCCGCCGCCCTGGTGGCAGCCGGCTTGTCACGCGATGCCGTCGAGGTTGAACGTGACCTGGAAGCACTCACCCGTAAGGATCACACGCTGGTCCCGTCGGGTGTGTCTGAATGGCCGGATGGCACGTACTCGGGATCATATGCCTTCCGACATATTCTGTATCAAAACGTCGTTTATCAGCATCTCGCACCGGGACAGCGCGTGCAAACGCACAGGCGTCTGGGCAAGAGGCTGGAACAAGCATATGGCGATCTTACCTCGGAAATCGCGCCGGTGCTCGCGCTTCATTTCGAGCTGGGCCGGGATTTTCCGAGCGCCCTGCGCTACCTGGGACAAGCGGCAGAGAGTTCTGCGAAGCGCCTTGGCCACGCGGAAGCGGCCAGCTATCTAACGCGTGGTCTTAGCATTCTCGATCGCGTTGATGTGCCGGATCGGTTCAGGCTGCGCATCTCTGTGTTGCGCCATCGTAGCCTTGCGCTTCGCTCATGTGGTGATCTTGCTGGCTCGGTACGTGATCTCAAGGAGATGATTGACTGCGCTGGACACGCCGGCGAGCTTCGACAGGAGGTCGCTGGCCTTCTTGCCGTTAGCCGGTTCTGCCTGCACGCAGATCGACGCCTCTGCCTTCAGGCGGCTGAAGATGTACTGATTAAAAGCCAAGCCCTGGAGGACGACACCTTCAAGGCCTTGGTGCAAGGCAGCAGCGCCAGCATCAACTTGTATCTCAAGGGATGGCACGAGCAGGATGCCACTCGTTGCATGAGAGCAATGGAGTTGAGTGCCGGCGCACAAGACCACGGCACGTTGATCAGGCGTTACGGAATCGAGGGCATTCTTGACTGCTGGCGGTCGCGATACCGAGAGTGTCGTCGCTCGGCGACGCATGGAAAGCGATTGGCCAGCGAAGCCGGAGATGTCTACGTCTTTGTCCTTTTCAACGTGCTGGAGTCCACCGCACTCCTTCATCTGGGCGAGTGGCGGGATTTGCAGCGCGAGACCACAACGGCCTTGGAACTAGCGAGAAAAAACGGAAATGAACAGGCTAGCGCATTGTGTCGTTTGACACTCGCATGGTTGCACGTCGAAGCAATGGATTTTGATGGCGCCCGCGCCCTCTGCGAAGGCGTCGACGAGAAAACTCTTAATGAGAACCAATTTGCTTATTTCTTTCAGCGAGCGGTCCTGGCGAAGGCTTTCGTGGGACTGTGCGACCTGCAACGAGCAAGCAAACAGTTCAATGACGTTCAACGCCGGCTCGAACAGGATGGCATTCCGCTGGATTTTACAATATCCACGCAGCTTTATCACTGTTTGGGGGAATATTGCCTGCAGATTGCCGAATTTGATCAGGCGAGAAAATGGGCAATCCAGCTGCGCGACTACGCCGCCCCGGCACCCGATCAGAACCATCTCGCGCTCGCCCACGGCTTGTTAGCTCGGATCGCTTTTGCTACCGGCGATCGGGACGAAGCTCGGGAACACTTGTCGCGCGCTTTGCCGATTGTTGACAATGCCAACTTCCCTCTCGCGGCATGGCGAGTTTATCACGGAGCCGCGGAAATATTCGAAAGTATCGGTCAAGCGGACGATGCCGCCACCTGCCGGATCCGTTTTGAGACGGTGATACGAACTCTTGCGCGAAACTTTGAGCCCGACGATGCCTTGCACGGCTCCGTGTTGAACGCTCTGACGACTTGAACAGCGTGATCGATCTGGGCGTCTGACAGCCGCCAGGTAAACTTTGCCCCAAAGAGAAAGGCCGGCGGGCATTACGCCGCCGGCCTTGTCTTGCAACTGCCGGCTCGTGGGTCCGGTTCCGTTGCTTTGCATTCCGCTTACTGCATCTACCTTGATCGGTAGCACCCAGCGCCGGCTGACGCCATTGCACGAAGGCATGACCAAACCGTACCGAGGTAGGCTCACGCTATGGAATCGGATGGAGCCGACTTATCCATTGGTATAGGCCGGTGGTGGTGAGCTACATCACCACCGGCGTATCCGGCAGTTCATTCGACCCGCCGCCGCTCCGGCGGAAAATGTGTCGCCAGTTCGCGCGACACGGCCTCGATTCCCTTGATCACGCCGCGTTCGAAATCTCCCGGCCCGGAAATCCGTTTCCATCGCCCTGCAGATCTTCTCCCAGCCGGCTGCGCCGACCTTGGCGTCGATGCCGCGGTCGGCGACGATCTCGACGTCGCGATCGGCGAGCAAGAGATAGATCAGCACGCCGTTGTTGTGCGCGGTGTCCCAGATCCGCAGCTGCGAGAAAATATCCAGCGCCCGCTCCCGCGCCGGCTGATTGCGAAACAAGGGCGCGCCATCGAGCGCGCCTTCGACCACGAAACGCACCTGTCCGGAATGCGTGGCTTCGCCTGACTTGATCGCCTGCTCGATCCTCGCCAGCGCCGTCTGGCGGAAAAATGCGCCGCAGCCGCCAGCGGTGTTCGAGGAGATGCCTGCCGATGCGCCTGATGCTCATGCTACCAGCTCCCCGATGCGCCGCCGCCGCCAAAGCTGCCACCGCCGCCGCTGAAGCCGCCGCTGTCGCTACTGCCGAGCTGCTGCTCCCGGACCAGAGCCGCCACTGCTGACCAGTGGACCAGGTCCGCCTCTGCCGCGGCTGCCGCCCGATCGGCATCAGATCGCCCAACAACGCGAAGATGAAGGCGCCGAGCCCGCCGATCACGGACAGCTGCCAATCGACGCCGATGAACAGCCAGGCCAAGAAACCGATGAAGCCGCCGGTCGCCGCCGAGCCGACCAGCCGCCCCAGCGTTCCGCGCAGGATGCCGCCGATGATGACGGCTCCGACGATAACAAAGGGATTGAAGGGATCGATATAGTTGGACAGGCCGGGACTTTGCCAATGCGGCGGCTCCGGCTCAGGCAGCTTCTCGCCCTCGGTGACCCGGACCATGCGGTCGACGCCCGCAGAAACGCCACCGGCGAAATCGCCGCTCTTGAATTTTGGCGTGATGTCTTCGTCGATGATGCGCTTGGTGGTGGCGTCGGTGAGCGCGCCTTCGAGGCCGTAGCCGACCTCGATCCGCAGGCGGCGATCGTTCTTGGCGATGACGAGCAGCGCGCCGTCGTCGATCTTCTTGCGGCCGATCTTCCAGGCTTCCGCGACCCGCAGCGAGAACTGCTCGATCGCCTCGCCGTCGGTCGTCGGCACGATCAGCACCGCGATCTGGCTGCCCTTTCGCGTCTCCAAATCCTTCAGCGTCTGCGTCAGCGAGGCGATGTCGCCGGCACGCGAGCGTGCCGGTCTGGTCGACCACCCGCCCGCTCAGCGGCGGCACCGCGACGAGCGCCAGCGCCGAACAGGCCCAGCACAGCAGCAGCGCAAGAAGGGAGGCTCTTGCAGCGTTCATCGCAGGTCGTCTGCTCACCCCGTTACTTCGCGGGCGCCGGCGTCGGGTTGAAGTCCACCTTCGGCGCCGTCGAGATCGCCTTCTCGTTCTCGACCGAGAAGTTCGGCTTCTCCTTGTAGCCGAACATCATCGCGGTCATGTTGTTCGGAAAGGTGCGGATGCCGACGTTATAGTCCTGCACCGCCTTGATGTAGCGGTTGCGCGCCACGGTGATGCGGTTCTCGGTGCCTTCGAGCTGCGACATCAGATCGCGAAACAGCGCGTCCGATTTGAGCTGCGGATAATTTTCGGTCACGACCAGAAGCCGCGACAGCGCGCTCGACAGTTCGCCCTGGGCGGCCTGGAATTTCTGGAATGCGGCGGGATCGTTCAGCACCTCCGGCGTCGCCTGGATGCTGCCGACCTTGGCGCGCGCATTGGTGACCCCGAGCAGCACGTCCTTTTCCTGCTGCGCAAAGCCCTTCACCGAATTGACGAGGTTGGGCACCAGGTCGGCGCGGCGCTGGTACTGGTTGACCACCTCCGACCAGCCCGACTTGACCTGCTCGTCATTGGTCTGAATCGCGTTGTAGCCGCAATTGGTCAGGCTCAGGCACGACAGCGTCGCCAGTACGGTCCATAATCTGCGCATCGAACTCTCCCAAAAGAAAACTCAACGCCTGCATACCAGATTGGTTGCGTCAGGTATGCAGGCGCAAGCCAGCGTCTGGTCCATTTTGCAGGCGATGGCCCTTGCGTATCATTTGCCGAAATAACAACATGGCCGCCAACAATAAGGGAAACGCGAGGGCGTCATGGAGTTCGAGACCATCGTCGTGGAGCGGCCGGAGCCACGCATCGCGCGGATCGTGATGAACCGGCCGGAGGCGCGCAACGCCCAGAACCTGCAGATGACCTACGACCTCAACGCCGCCTTCGACCAGGCGGTGCAGGACGATGCGGTCAAGGTCATCATTCTCGCCGGCAACGGACCGCATTTTTCGTCAGGGCATGACCTGCGCCCCGGGGCCAAGAACACCGCCGGCGTGGATTTTCCGCCGGTCGGAAATTGGGGCGGCTTCGCCGAACCCAACGCCCATGGCCGCTTTGCGCGCGAGCAGGAAATCTATCTGCAGATCACGCGGCGCTGGCGCAATCTGGCAAAACCCACGATCGCGGAAGTGCATGGCAAGTGCATCGCCGGCGGCCTGATGCTGGCCTGGGCCTGCGACCTGATCGTCGCCAGCCAGGATGCGGAGTTCTGCGATCCCGTCGTGACCATGGGCGTCTGCGGCGTCGAATGGTTCGTGCATCCCTGGGAACTCGGTCCGCGCAAGGCCAAGGAATTGCTGTTCACCGCGGATGTCTGGAGCGCGGAAGAAGCGCATCGGCTCGGCATGGTGAACCATGTCGTGCCGAGGCCAGAGCTTTCTTCCTTCGTGCATGAAGCTCGCCGAAAGGATCGCAGCAAAACCTTCGTTCGCGCTGAAACTGACAAAGGAAGCCGTCAATCGCTCGGTCGACGTGATGGGGCAGCCGGCGGCGATCGAGCAGGCGTTCGCGCTGCATCAGCTCTGCCACGCGCATAACCTTCAGGAATTCGGAATGATCGTGGATCCCGCAGGCCTGCACCCCTCCGTCAGAAAACCGGCACAAGCAAAATAGAACAGGCAAAGCAGATCAGATGGACCTTACCCCAAGTGACGAGCAGCGGTTGCTGCGCGAAAGTGCCGACCGCTTCGTCAGCGAGACCTATACCGCCGATCACCGCCGCAAGGTCGCCGGCGATCCGCTCGGCTTCAGCACCAAAATCTGGAAGCAGTTCGCCGATCTCGGCTGGCTGGCGCTGCCGATCGCCGAGGCCCATGGCGGGCTCGGCGGCGGCGCGATCGAGATCGGCATCCTGATGGAAGCGTTCGGGCGCGGTCTTGTCTCCGAGCCGTACCTCTCCACGGTCGTGATCGGCGCATCGCTGATATCCGAATGCGGCACCGAAGCGCAGAAGCAGGCGCTGTTGCCAAAGGTTGCCGACGGCTCGCTGTATCTGGCATTCGCGCATTCGGAACGTCAGGCGCGCTTCGATCTCGCCGACGTCAGGACCACGGCCAGGAAGAACGTCTGACGGCTGGCGCCTCGACGGAACAAGACCGCCGTGCTCGACGGCAACGCCGCCGGCCAGATCATCGTCTCTGCGCGCGTCGATGACGGCTCCGGCAAGCCGGGCAAGCTCTGCCTGTTCCTCGTGCCGCAAGATACGCGCGGCCTCGCCTCGCGCGATTACCCGCGGCTTGGCGGCGGGCGGGCCTGCAATCTCGAACTCCGGGATGTGCAACTCCCTGCCGACGCCCTGCTCGGCGACGGCAGCGACGCGTTGCCGGCGATCGAAGCCGTGATCGACCGCGCCATGGCGGCACTTGGCGCTGAGGCCGTCGGCATCATGCAGACGCTGCTCGACCAGACGCTGGAATACACCAAAATCCGAAAACAGTTCGGACGGCCGCTGTCCGCCAACCAGGTGATCCGGCATCGCCTCGCCGACATGGCGATGCAATGCGACGAGGCGCGTTCGATGGCGCTGCGCGCCGCGCTGATGGTTGACGCCGAACCGGTTGCTCGAAGCCGCGCAGCCTCGGGGGCGAAAGCCAAGATCGGCAAATGCGCGCGCTTCGTCGCCGAACAGTCCGTCCAGCTTCATGGCGCGATGGGCGTCACCGAGGAGCTCGACATCGGGGCCTACTTCAAGCGGCTGCTCGCCTTCGACACGCTGTTCGGCGGCAGCGCCCATCACTATCGCCGTCACGCCGCCCTCGGCGGCCGTGCCGTTCAGGCCTGAAAGGAGCGCATCATGGATCTTGCTTTCAACGCCGAAGAGCGCGCCTTCGAGAAGGAGGTGCGCGACTTCATCGCGGCAAACCTCACACCGGAAATGAAGCGCGCCACCGCGCTGACGCCATCGGTGTTCTCCGACCCCGATATCGGCATGGCCTGGCAGCGCGCGCTGCACGAGAAAGGCTGGGGCGCACCGGGCTGGCCGGTCGACCATGGCGGGCCGGACTGGACCTCGGCGCAGCGCTGGATCTTTGAGACCGAATGCGCCCGCGCCGGTGTGCCGAATGTGAACGTGATGGGCGTCAAGATGGTCGGCCCCGTCATCATCGGCTTCGGCTCGCCCGAGCAGAAGAACTTTTATCTGCCGAAAATTCTCTCCGGCGAGGATTACTGGTGCCAGGGCTATTCCGAACCGGGCTCCGGCTCCGACCTCTCGTCGCTGAAAACCCGCGCGGTGCGCGACGGCGACGACTACATCATCAACGGCACCAAGATCTGGACCACGCATGCCCATCACGCCAACCGGATGTTCGCGCTGGTGCGCACCAACGAGACCGAGCGGCAGCAGGACGGCATCTCCTTCATCCTGATCGACATGAAGAGCCCGGGCATCACGACGCGGCCGATCCTCACCATCGGCGGCGACCACGAGGTCAACCAGGTGTTCTTCGACGACGTGCGCGTGCCCGTCGCCAACCGCGTCGGCGAGGAAGGCAAGGGCTGGACCTACGGCAAATATCTGCTCGAATTCGAGCGCGGCGCCGGCATCGCCTCGGCCAAACTGCGCGACGCGCTGAAGACGATTTCGGATCTTGCCGAATCCGACGTCACCGGCCGCGCCATCGACGATCCCGATATCGCGGTGCGGATGTCCGAGATCGAGGTCGATATCGATACGCTTGAAATGACCGAACTGCGGGTGCTGTCGGCGCTGCAGACCGGACAAAATCCCGGCGCGGTGTCGTCGCTCTTAAAACTGCGCGTCAGCGAAATCCGCCAGGCGGTGACGCGGCTCGGCGTCGACGTGATCGGCAATGACGGCCTCTATGTCGAGCCGGTGCGGCCGCTCTACCGGCTCAACGAGGCGCCGGGCATTCCAGAGGAAATACTGCCCGTCGTGCCGGAATATCTCAACGGACGGGCGTATACGATCTTCGGCGGCTCGTCGGAGATCCAGCGGGAGATCGTGGCGAAGATGGTGTTGGGGTTGTAGGGCGTCGCGCTTCACCCGCCCCTTGAGGGGCCGAGGGCCAGCTCGCCGGAGCGTCGCGAAGCGGCGGGGTGGGGTCGATCTCTCAACTCGGACACTGTTAGACGTGGAGAGACCGTCACCCCACCGCGGACGCGCTTCGCGTCGATCCTCCCCCTCCAGGGGAGGGCTAAGAGGACGCCGGCTATCTTATCCCGCCGCCCTCGCATCCCGGATCGCCTGCCACACCTTGGCCGGCGTCAGTGGCGTGTTGAGCTGCTTGATGCCGAGTTCACTGAGCGCATCCATCACGCCATTGGTGACGCAGGGCGGCCCGCCGATCGCGCCGGATTCGCCGCAGCCCTTGGCGCCGAGCGGATTGGTGCGGCAGGGCGCGGAATCATCCAGCGTCACGGCGATCGGGGGAATGTCGTCGGCGCGCGGCACGCAGTAATCCTGATAGCTCGCGGTCAGTAGCTGGCCTTCCTCGCTGTAGGCCACGCCCTCATAGAGCGCCTGCCCGATGCCCTGGGCGACGCCGCCATGCACCTGGCCGGTCACCAGCATCGGATTGACGGCGATGCCGACGTCGTCGACCGTGGTGTAGCGCACCACCTGCTGACGCCGGTTTCGGGATCGATCTCGACCTCGCAGATATGCGTGCCGTTCGGCCAGCTCGGGCCGTCGACCTCGCCTTCACTGTCGACCGAGAGCCGCGCGCCGTCTTCCTTCTTCGCGATCTCGAACAGGCTGATGCGCTTGTCGGTGCCGACCACCGTCAGCCAGCCATCGCGATATTCGATGTCCCCGACCGACGTCTCCAGCACGTTCGAGGCCTTTTCGCGCGCCTTCTGGATCATGTCGTTGGTCGATACCGCGACCGCCGTGCCGCCGACGAACAGCGAGCGCGAGCCGACGCTGCCGAAGCCGGTGGCGAGATCGGTATCGCCCTGCACGACGTCGATCTTGTCCATGGCAATGCCGAGCGTATCGGATACCATTTGCGTGTAGGTGGTCTGCAGGCCCTGCCCCATCGCCATGGTGCCGGAATGCAGGATGATGCGGCCTTCTGCCGTGGCATGCAGGCTGACCTTTTCGGTATGCGCGCGCCCGCCGGTCCATTCGATGTAGCTGGTGAGGCCGCGGCCGTAGAGCAGGCCCTTCTTCTTCGCCGCCCTCTTGCGCGCGGCAAAGCCGTCCCAGTCCGAAAGCTCCGAGGCGCGCGACAGCATGTGCGCGAAGGCGCCGGAGTCGTACACTTGGCCGACCGCATTGGTGTAAGGCAGTTGCGCGGGCTTGATGTAGTTCACCTTGCGGATGGTGCGCGGATCCATGCCGATCTGCCGCGCGGCGGCATCCATCAGCCGCTCGACGATGAACACGGCTTCCGGCCGCCCCGCGCCGCGATAGGCGCCGACCGGCGCGGTGTTGGTCATCACCGACTTCACTTCGAAATGCACCAGCGGCAGGTCGTAGACGCCGGTCTGCACGAACGGGCCGAGCACCAGCGGAATGATGTTCGCGGTCCCCGACGAGTACGCCCCGGTGCCGCCGATCGAGCGCACGCGATAGGCGAGCACGCGGCCTTTGGCGTCGAGCGCGAATTCGCCGGTCGAAGTGAGATCGCGGCCATGGGTGCCGCCGACGAATTCGTCGGTGCGGTCGCCGCGCCAGCGGATCTTCCTGTTCAGCTTGGTCGCGGCGTAAGCAACGATGCCGTCTTCGGGATAGAGGCTCGTCTTCTGGCCAAAGCCGCCGCCGATATCGCCGACCAGCACGCGCACGCTGTCCTTCGGCCGCTTCAGAATGGATTCCGCGAGCAGGTCACGGGTCGAGCCGGGGGTTTGCGACTGCACGTGCAGGATCAACCGCCCGGTCTTCTTCTCGATCTCGGCAATCGTCGAACGTGGCTCCATCGCCGAGGGCACCAGCCGCTGGCTGACCAGATCGAGCGAGACCTTGTGCGCCGCGCCTGCAAACGCTTCTTCGACCTTGGCGGCGTCGCCATAGCTCATGGCGGCCACGATGTTGTCGGGCGCCTCGGGCCACACCACGGGTGCGCCTGATTTCACCGCCTCGACGGGATCGACCACCGAGGGCAGCACCTCGTAATCGATCTCGATCGCCTCGGCCGCGGTCTGCGCCAGCACCCGCGACGTCGCGACCACCGCCGCCACCGCCTCGCCGGCATAGCGCACGATTTCATGGGCCAGCAGCCGCCGCGGCGGCACCGTCATCGGCTTGCCGTCCGGCCGCTTGAAGATCGCGAGCGTCGGGCAGGGTGCCGATATCGTCCTTCACCAGGTCGGCACCGGTATAGACGGCCTCCACCCCGGCCATATCAAGCGCGGCCTTGGTGTCGATCGACTTGATCCTGGCGTGGGCATGGGGCGAGCGCAGCACGTAAAGCCACAGCGCGCCCTCCTCCGGCTTGTCGTCGATGAACTGTCCCTTCCCGGTGAGCAGTCTCTGGTCTTCCAAACGCTTGACCGGCTGGCCCGCACCAAAACGCATATTGCCGGGAAGAATGTTCATCAGTTTGTCCTTCGAGCTTCTTGTCGGATTGGGCGGGGTTTTAGCGGTTTTTCGGCCTGAGACAACTCATTCAATTCGTTGCAATAAATGCGCCAAGCGCCCGCGCGCGCCGGCCGCCGCGAGCGGGTATGACTCTGCCGTCAAACGGGAGTATCAGCTGCGGCCGATGTCCACGATGTCAATATTGATATCGCGCGTCTGCGAACCGCGTTTCAGGCTGATGCGGATGCTCTTGCCGGCGCCGATCTGCTCGATCTGGTCGGTGAGGTCGGAAAGCCGGTGAACCGGCTTGCCGTCGGCCTGGACAATGACGTCGCCGAGCGCGCCCGAGCCGAAATCGACGCCGCGGATGCCGGCGCGCTCGGCAGGACTTCCGGGCGCGGTGCGCACGATGATCACCCCTTCGATGCCGAACCTGGTCGAAACGGCCTCGCTGGCGGCGACAATGCCGATCCCGGGCGTCGGCACGCGGCCGTTCTTGATGAGTTCGGGGACCACGCGATTGACGATATCGGCCGGGATCGCGAAGCCGATGCCGGCGCTGGAGCCCGAGGGCGAGATGATGGCCGTGTTGACGCCGATCAACCGTCCCGCCGAATCCAACAGCGGCCCTCCCGAATTGCCGGGATTGATCGCGGTATCGGTCTGGATCACGTTCGGAGATCTCGCGGCCGCTGCTGGTCGGCAGCCGGCGCTTGAGCGCGCTGATGATGCCGCTGGTCAGCGATTGGTCGAGCCCGAACGGGATTGCCGATCGCAAACGCCGATTGACCGACCTTGAGTTCGGTTGAACTGCCCAGCGCCACCGGCGGGGGCAACTGACGGGCATTCTTGATCCGCAACACCGCGAGGTCATAGTTGGGCGCGACGCCGATGACCTCGGCCTGCGCCACCTCGCCCGAGGCGAAGCGAACCGCGACCTCGCTGCCGTTCTGCACGACATGATTGTTGGTCACCACATGGCCGGCATTGTCCCAGACGAAGCCGGTGCCGGAAGCCGCCCCGGCCGCGCCGTCTCCACCTTCGTCTTCGGCCAGAGGATTGCCGGCGGCAGATCGCGCCGCCACCTGCACCACCGACGGCGACACCCGCTCGAACAGTTCGATATTGGCGCGCTCGGCCTCGGACAGCGGCCCGCGCTGGTCGACGGTCCGCGCGACCGTGTTGGTCCACGGGCTGTAGCGAATGTTGGAGACGGTCAGCGCCACCAGGACGCCTGCGACAATGGCTGCGAAAAGCACGAAACGACGGTTCATGGATTACTCCCTTGGCAAGGGCCGCTCGCGTGCCAAGGCGGATGCCGCAAGCAAACAGGCCCTTCAGCCGTCTGGAATCGTCTAAGCAACGTTCCAGCCTGCCGGAGGTTTCCTGCTCTTATGCGGGATATGACGGGGCTGCCGCCTACGCGAGATCGCGCAGCGCGGCCTCGACCACCTTGCGCTGCTCGGCCGTCAGCGCGGCCTGCGGCGGGACGGGATCGCCGACCGCGTAACCCTGAATGTCGAGGCCGGCCTTGATGCAGGCGGCCAGGTTGAACCGCGCGAAGGCTTCGTTGATGCGCCACAGCTTGCGTTGCAGCGCCATCGCCTCATCCCAGCGCGCCGCCTTGCAGAGGTTATAGAGTTCGACGCTCTGCCGCGGGATGATGCAGGCCGGGCCGGCCATCCAGCCCAGCCCGCCGATCAGCATCACCGCCGCCGGGATATGGGCGGACGCCGAGAACACTTTGATGCTGTCGCCGCAGCGGTTCATGATCGACAGCAGCCGGCCGGTATTGGTCGAGGCATCCTTGATGTAGCCGATGCGCGGATGGGTCGCGAGCCGCGCGATCACATCGAGCGTCAGATCGGAGCGCTGGAATTGCGGGTTGGTGTAGATCACGACGGGAATGTCGACGGCGTCGGCAATGGCGCGGAAATAGGATTCGACCTGCGCGTCGGCGACCGGGAAATACGCCTCCATGATCGCGAGAATGCCGTCGGCGCCGAGTTTTTGATGCGCCTTTGCCTGCGCCACCGCGTCCGCCGTCGACGTCGAGGCGACGCCGGCAATCACAGGCACGCGGCCCTTTGCGGCTTCGATCGTGGCTTGCACGACGGTCGCGCGCTGCGCCTGGTCGAGATAGGCGAACTCGCCGGTCGATCCCAGCGGCGTCAGCCCATGCACGCCCGCCTTGATGAGGTCGTCGCAGAGCCGGCCCAGCACCTCGTTGCGGATCTGGCCTGACGCATCGATGGGCGAGACCAGATAGGGAAAGACGCCGTGGAAATCAGCCATGGTAGGAAATGTGCCCCGCGCGGGAGAGTTTGTCTGCTCATGGCTATCCGGAATGCCGGCGCAAGGCAACGCTTCCCAGAAACGCGCGAGCGCTGCCATCATTTGCGCTCCCTGATCCAGGCCTCGACCGCCGGCAGCGCGCGGGTTTTGAGGTCGGCGGAGATCGCGATCATTCCTGCGCAACGCTCCCGGCAGCGATTGCGGCTCGCGGAGGAATCCGCGAACCGCCGCTTCGCCTCGGTGTTGATCGCTGCGTCGCCGAGGTTCGCTCAGGTCTCAGCTCGATTGAATAGTGATCGGAACGACTGTCTTCGGCAGCTTGCCCGGCGTGGCGTCGAACGAGAAAACCGGCTCGGCTCGCACGGCCTGAAACAACAAACATCAGCAGCGAGCATCGCGCCGACATATCGCGCCAGGGGTGTTGCCAAAGGTGCCGTCTCGATAAGCTTCACGCCCGGCTCCCCATGTCAGCCGGCACAACGAGGTACCGATCCACATAGCAGCATCGCTTACCCGAAACTGAAACAGCGGGGGAGACGCCGCGGCGCGCAACATCCGGCTGCGGTACACCGGCCAAAAGATGTCCACAGATGTTCACAGGTTCTAACGATTTAACTCACGATAATTTCACGACTTTCTTCGCAGTCTCGCCGCCCCGGCCAAAGCGCGAGAGTGGTTTTGATGACTCTGCAGAATGTCGCTGACGCGTCCACTTTCCGAACTTCCGGGTTCGATACGCACGACTCTGCTCAGGCGGCGGCAACTCCCGGCTTTCGTCACTTCCTCGGCACGCCGGCTCCATCGCAGCGCTTCCGCGCCTTCGGTGTCGATCCGCTTGGCTCGCCGTCACACCATGCAGAACTCCGCGGACTGATGCATCGCCTGTCGCGGCGAATGGATGCTGCAATCAAATGGCCGCCACACCAGGTTCGATCGGCAGAGTACTGGGAAAATCCCTTCATCCCCTCGGGCTACACCTATCTGCTGCAGTTCGTTGCGCACGACCTCGTGCATTCGGCGATTCCGCTTTCGGTCGCGGGCGGTCTCGGCGGAGGGACCACGAACGCGCGCCGCACGCCGCTTCGGCTGGAGACGCTGTACGGCAGCGGTCCTGTCGGATCGCCGCACATCTATGCGCTCGATGCGCCGAATGACGACCGCCGCACCAAGCTGCGGCTCGGGCGGATGCGCTGGAAAGAGAATGAGCCGGCGACCGGCTGCCCGTTCCGCGACATCGCGCGGACCCCGGCCGAGAACGTGACGGGGGTCGACCGCAGCATCGCAGGCGTGCGCGTTGCCCTCACCGAGGCGCTGGTCGCCGATCCGCGCAATGACGATCACGCCGTCATGTCGCAGCTGACGGCGCTGTTTGCGCTGCTGCACAACGGGCTCGATCGATATCATTCGCGGCCGGCGAAGGCAATGCCGGGCCGAACGGCCAATTCGGCGCCGCCTACAAGCGCTTCCTGTGCGCCCGCGAGCGCACTGACGGCGATCTATCACAACATCATCCGCAACGACCTGATGCGGCGGGTGATCCATCCGGCGATCTACGCGCGCCTATAGCGGGCCGGCCCCGACTTCATCGATCGCCCCGCATTCGACCGAAGGCTTTGCGACCGGCGACTGGGAAATTCCGTTCGAGTTCTCGCACGGCGCGTTTCGCTTCGGCCACGCCATGGTGCGGCCCGAATACCAGATCAATGACCTGTCGCTCCACGACCTCAACAACACGCTCGAAAAGAGTTCGGTGAACGATCCCGCAAACATGCCGCTCGACGAGACCTGGATGGTGCAATGGTCGCGCTTTTTCGAAATCAACGGATCGACGCCGAATTTCAGCCGCCGCATCGGACCTCATCTCAGCGACGGGCTGGGCAATGACCAGATCTTTCCGGCGTTCGACGAAACGACACGCGTCGGCCTGCTCTATCGCGACCTGCTGGGCGCCGGGCTGGCCGGCATGTGGTCGGTCGATGCGCTGATCGCGGAGATCGGCGAATCGCAGACCGCAGCTTCATCGCCGACGTCGCGCCTGCTGACCGACCGCGCTTACCGTGTCAGATCAGCTTCGCGAATGGCTGGTCTCGGGACAGGCCTACGGCGCGCTCACGGACGAGGACATCGAAACCCTTTCGAACGATCCGCCGCTGCCGTTCTTCATCCTGTTCGAGGCGATGCAGCAGACGGAGGGGCTGCACCTCGGGCTGCTCGGTTCGATCATCGTATCGGAAACGATATTCGGGGCGCTCGCGAGCGACCCGCGCCCGGCCCGCGGCGGCTCGCTCGCCGATCAGCTGGATCTGATTTCCCGCGAATTTTACCTGGCAAACGTACTTCAGGACATTCCAGAAATCTCAAGCATGGCTCAACTGGTGGAATTCACCACCGAGATTGCCGATCTGCGGCAGGCCGTGCCCGCATTTTTGTGAGGCGGAATTCTCCGCTTCACGCAACCCGGAGGAGTAAAACAATGGCGCTCGAAAGAATGCAAGTGACCAACCATGAGCGTTGGGGCAACCTGGTGAAGACCTGGTCGACCGGCAAGAACTATCTCGAAGACGACAACGAATATCCGATCCCGACCACCGTCGACGAATTCAAGGAGCAACTCGCCAAGGCCCAGGTGTTCATGACGGTGCCGGATCGCTACACGCAAGGTCAAGTTCGTCGAGCAGGAGCATGGACACGATCGTGGTGCGGTTGCCGCCCGCCGTGGCGATCGCGGATTCCGAAGAGAAGCTCAGCAAGCCCGGCGCGACCTATCCGCTTCCGCCGTTCTACAAGCGCCTGTTCAACGGCATGGATCCGGTGATTCCGGAAGCCGACAAGTTCAAGGTGCATGCCGAACGTATCGGCGACTACACGATCAGCTTCTGCGCCTGAGTGATCTGGCTTCCGCGACAGGTGGACGATACCTTCGACCGGAAGCCCTGCGCCACGCAAACTGTGGCGCAGGGCTTCCCATCGCTCGCTTCACGCTGATCGGATGCGCTTGCATGACCCAGCGCGCCACGGCCTCGTCGGTCGGCGCGGACGATCCGACCCAGAACGAACGCAGTCCATTGACAAAGCGCTGGCCTCTTCCGCGCGCCTGCTCCGGCTCCCCGAGCTGGAACAGCGCCGCCGCCCGCCACGCGGGCAGGATCTGTATGACACCTTGCGCGCGATCACAGGCCTCGAGGGCGCCGGCATAGTCTCCGCAAAAGAAGCGAATGGTGCAGTGGTACGCCCACTCGAGATACGAGGGCGCCGGCGAGAGCGCCAGCGACTGCTCGGCCCGAAGCCGGGCCTGCTCGATCGATCCGCAGAACGCCGAATAGTGCGCGCTGGACAGCAACGTCCATGGATCATTGTCGTTGAGCTCGCAGGCCAGTTGCATGTGCGGCGCGGCTTCGGCCTCCCGCAGCGCCATCATATAGGACCAGCCGCAGCACAGATGCGCCCTGGAATCGACGGGATCGAGTTGAACGGCGGTCTTCGCCAGCTCGAGCGTCGCCCTGGCCTTGTCGAGATCGCGGAAGAGGCCGGGATGCACGAAATGCTCGATGTTGTTCATCTGCACGAGGCTGCTGTAGCAGGGCGAGAAACCCGGATTGTCGCGGATCGCATCGCGGAAGATGGCGACCGCCCGCCGCCAGCTTTCCGGATCGAATTTCGACATGAGATTCTGTCCGCGCAGCCAGCGGTCGTGCAGATCGAGCGAAACGTCGGGTTCGCCGGCCAGCCGCATCAGCCGCTCGGTCGACAATTGCACGTTGAGCGAGGTCGCGATCCGGCGGATGATGCGCTGCTGCGTTTCGAACCAGTTGCCGAGGCCGAGCCGGAAGCTTTCGCTCCAGACGTAAATCCCGGAAGTATCGTCCCGCAGCACCATCACGATGTTGATTTCGGCGCCCGCCTGGTAGGCGGTGGTTTCGATGCAGTATTGCGGCGCCGCGCCCGAGTGCGGGAAGCACGACGGCCGCGGGAGGACGATCGACCACGCTCCATTCACGGAACCGGACGAGACAGGCGGCGAGATGCTTGCGAGAACCCCTGCACCAGATGGCTGTGATCCTCGTCGACGCCATGCATCGCAAAGGGCCGCAGCACCAGGCGCGTCCTGGCTGACGCGTTGACCGATGGCGACATCGGGGCCACCGGCTGGAGCGCCGTCCCCCTGACCATCCTGACGGCGAATTCGTCATTCGCTGCCGAGGCGGCCAGATCGGCCGGCGTACGCTCCAGAATGCCGAGCTTGATGTTGGCGACGAGTTCTTCCGTGGCCGACGACGGCTCCATCGCGTAGTCGCGGTCCAGGAGATCCCACAGCGCCTTGTAAATGCGCAGCGCACCGGCGACATCGCCCTCTTCCGCATGCGCCCGCATCAGATAGCGGCAGGCATATTCATGGGTCGGATCGAGATTGACGATCGCGGCCGCGATCCTCTTTTTGGCGTCGGCGGGAACGCGCGCGGAGGTCAGGCCTTCGTCGAGATTTCGCATCAGCCGTTCATGGATGGTCTGCCGCTTGGCCAGCACCCAGACCCGGAACGACGGGTCGAGATCGTCCATTCCTTCGAGCAGCCGCCCGTCGAGCTGCGGCGTATCGAGCAGCAGCGGGTGAACGCGTCCGCTTTCGGCGAGCTGGATCACGCTTTCGATGTCGACTTCGATTCGTCCGACGTCGATGCCGATCATCAGCCGCTCCGCGACGAAGCCGTCATATCCGGCCTCCTCGAGCATCGACCGCAGTTCGCGAACGACCTGGCGCAGCGAGGCACGTGCCTTTTCCTCGTCCGAACGACTCCAGAGCAGGCCGACCAGCCGCTCGCGGCTCTCCTGCTTCGCCTCCAACAGCGCAAGGTAGCTGAGGACCGCGCCGGCCTTGCGGGTTCGCAGTTCGATCGGCCGGCCGTTGAATCGCACGCCGAGCCGTCCGACCAGCGACACCGACAGGCGCGGAGCGCTTTCGGGCGCCGCCGTGGCATTGTCTGCTGTGATGGCGTTTACACTGGCCGGCATGCAAAGGTTTCCGGAACCGGTTGGTTAATTCCAGCCAGTCTATATCAAAGGGACACCCCCGGTATAGGTTGCGCCGCCTCCGGTTCGCGCAATCGTATCCTGCAGCCTGGCCGTGACGATTTCGGATGGCTCGAGTTGCAGGCCTGGGGCAATCACGCGGACCACCGGAACGGCGAAGCGCTGTCGCATGAGATCGAGGCAAAATGTCTCGATTCCCAGTTTCTCCAAACGCTCTACGATCAATCCAAATATGACGCCCGCTTCAGTTGCGCGAAGGGGAAGATGGGCCGCGTACTCCGCGACCGGCTGCAACAGCCTGCACCGATCGGCAACGATCGCTCGCGCGCTGCAGATGGGTGCGATCCTGCGCGTTGAGCGCGTCATCGCCGCGCTCGCTGCGCTTGGTTGCGACGACGGCGTCGGCCAGTTCGAGCTGGCACATTTCGAGAATGGCGGAGCGGACCGCAGCCTCGAGCGTCGGCCGCGCGGCGAGGCCGAAAGCAAAACCGGAACCGTCCGCCCGGCAGGAGGCGGCCGCGACGCAGGGCACGCCGATATCCGTCGTGATATCGAGCAGCCATGTCCGGCGCTGCACCGATGCGCCATGCCGGAGCTGCCGCAACAAATCTTCCGCCACGATGCCGGCTTCATGCTGCGGCGGAATCGATCGGGCCAGCTGACCGCCCCGCCACCACAGGCTGGCCGCATCGCGCTCGATCAATTCCAGCAGGCCGTGCAGTGCCGCGGCGTCCCGTGACGGACCGGCGGCCGATCCGATGCTCAAGGGGAATGGCGGCGCGAAGTCGCGCTGCGCCGGCGGACGCCGCAGGCAGATGTCGGCCGGAAGCCACACTTCGCCGCCGTCGGTCAGCCGCGTTGCACGACACCAGGAGAGCGCTCGCTCTGGTTGCATGCGGCGTTCCGAAACGGCAGCGACCAGCTCCAGCGCGTTCGGACCGAGTTTTCCGGCCCAGTCGTCGACGCCGGGCTTGAGCAACAGGTCGGTCCCGGCCTGCAATTGAGACAGATACTCGATTCCCTCGCCGATGCAGCCCTGAAACGCTTCCCGCAGCGTCAGACCGACGCCGGAAACGCCGACCATCGGGCTTCCGTCATGCAAGGGATCGGCAAGCGCCGGATCGAATTGCGCACCAAAGCTGAACAGGCCGGGCGCATCGGGTGACGGACAGTTCGAACACCCGCGCAAATCGGGAAGCCGCGATCAGCAGATGCGGCACGATTCGCGGTCTCCGGATCAATCCGGTTGCCGGATTCCGCGGCATATTCCAGCGCCTGCAGGATATGTCTGGCATCGTGATCGCCGGCGGCGTCCACTTCGTTGCCAAGAAGCAACGATGCCGCGCGTGCAAACAATTCCTGTATCGAATTTTCGGTGCCGCTCACGGTGACCTCACGACTTGACGCGCAAACTCCGGACGAGAGGCCAGCCCGCCCTCGCCCTGGAGGAACTTATGCTCGCGAAAGCCTTAGTCATAGCCATGGCAGCAGATATTGCCCGTTCAGACTATGCCAAGCCAACCTTGATTCGCAGCCGCAGCCGCGAGTGGCTGATCGCCTGCCGTTGGGGACCGGAGGGCGAATATCTCTCGATCGCGACGGCTGGCCCGATCACGGAGCCTCTCGCACTGGTTGCACCGCAGGTGATCTCGCCGATCCACAGCCTGGTCGGCGTGCTGGTTTCCGAATCGGAATCGCAATCCACCAGCACGTTCCTGTTGGTGCGCCAGTTGCCTGGCGCGATCGAGCTTGCCGGTACATTTTTTCCGGCCGATGGCTACGTGCTGCTGCAGGACCACGGCGATATCCATCTCGTCTGCAAGGCGCGCTACTCGCACAGCTGCGGCTGGCTCGACGGCAAGGAGATCCGCAAGGACATTCCCGATCCGGCGCCCTATTCGGCCGAGGCAATGTCCTGGCATATCGAAGCGACGCGCCGTGACTGGATCGGCGAATTCATTCCCGGCGCAGGCCGCCGGAGCGGCTTGCGATTCGCGCGACCGGCTGACGCTCCAACCGGATTGCGGGCAGCACGAGATTGCCGCTCGTCTTCCTGCGGAAGACTATCCTCGCGAGGGAAACTTCCGCCGCTCATCACGATCGACGGGATTGAACAGCGCGACCGTGGCCTTCGCTCCGGAAGTTCGACCGGCGATGCTTTCAACCAGCTTCGCGATGCAAAGCCGCACGCGCGGACTGGTCGTTCGCGCATAGGCCTTGAGAACGCGCAAGGCCCCCGGCTCGGCGAGCAAGCGAACCGGCGAATTCAAGCCGGGAGATCCGGCCCCGGAAGATTGGAACAGCTCGCCGACCGAAACGCCCAGCACGGAAGCGATTTGCGACAACCGGCTGGCGCCAACCCGGTTGGCGCCCTGCTCGTATTTCTGCACCTGTTGAAAGGTAACGCCGATGCGTTCCGCGAGCACGGTCTGGCTCATGCCGCGGTTGACCCGCAACATGCGAATCCTGGCACCCACCATCGCATCGAGCGGGCCAGACTTCCTCGTCGCCATGGCCAAGCTCCCAACTGTTCAAGTTGGGAACCTTAGCACAACCTCAGGGAGCTTAGGGCACTAATTTGCGATCACAGGAAGCATTTTTACGCGCTGCTCGACATTGGCGTGGTCAATCGTCAACCGGCCCTTCGGGTCGATCGCCGCCTTCATGGCCGGCGGGTGACCGGTTTCGAGAAAATGCTGCAGGACAGCACGGCTCTCGTCCGAAAGCGCAAACAGCCCGCGCATCAATTCAAAGAATCCGGGCTCTTCCGCCACATAGAGCAGTTCACGCAGTTCCGCGCCGGTATAGTGCCCCAAAGCCGTCAAAAGCCATTCGGTTTGGTCATTCGGATCGCTCTCAGGCACGCGATTCAGATAGTAGACGACCGATTCCGCACTCATTTCATCCCCCGGTAACCTCGCGATAGCTTACAGGCCCCCCGCATCCCGGACGGCTTTCTGGCAGCTAGCTCCCGAGCTTAACACTGCGTCGGCCTTCGTGATTTCAGCGTGATCGCAAGCGGACGGCCCGAATTCGATTCTGCAGTTCCCGTCTGGCCGGAGTGTGCCGAACTGGTGCAACTGCCGCAGCCTGGCGCAACCTTCCATCGCGCGATGAGCGGTCGGGATTTCCTGCCCGACCGCCTCACTGCGAAATCAAAAAGCCTTCGCGATGGCGCGCTGGGCGTCCTGCTGAATCGTCTTCAGATGGTTCTGGTCGCGGAAACTCTCGGCGTAGATCTTGTAGACGTCTTCGGTGCCCGATGGCCGCGCGGCAAACCATCCCGCCTCGGATTCGACCTTGATGCCGCCGAAGGATTGATCGTTACCCGGCGCCCGGGTCCGAATCGCGCTGACCGGTTCGCCGGCAAGCTGGCGCATATCGAGCTGGTCCGGCCCGAGCGCCTTCAGCGCGCTCTTCTGTTTCGGCGTCGCCGGCACGTCGATCCGCTCGTAGTAGGGCACGCCGAGTTCGGCCGTGAGAGTGGCAAACAACTGGCTCGGGTCGCGGCCGGTGCGGCCGAGGATTTCGGCGGCGAGCAGTCCCATCACAATGCCGTCCTTGTCGGTCGTCCAGACCGAGCCGTCGCGCTTGAGGAACGATGCGCCGGCGCTTTCCTCACCGGCAAATCCGAACGCACCGCTGCCGAGGCCTTCGACGAACCATTTGAAGCCGACCGGGGTTTCGACCAGCTTGCGGTTCAGCTTCTTGGCGACACGGTCGATGATCGAGCTGGAGACGATGGTCTTGCCGATCGCCGCCTCGCTGCCCCATTGCGGCCGATGCTCGAACAGATAGGCGATCGCGGCGGCCAGAAAATGGTTCGGGTTCATCAGGCCGCCCGTGCGCGTCACGATGCCGTGCCGGTCGGCGTCGGTGTCGTTGGCAAAGGCGACGTCGAACCTGTCGCGCATCGCAATCAGGCTCGCCATCGCGAACGGCGAGGAACAATCCATCCGGATTTTTCCATCCCAGTCCGCCGTCATGAAGCGGAACGTCGGATCGACGGCGGTGTTCACGACCGTCGCATCGATTCCGTAATGCTCGATCAGCGGCTGCCAGTAATGAACGGCGGCGCCGCCCAGCGGATCGATCCCGATTTTCACGCCCGATGATTTGATCAGCGCCATGTCGACGGCATTGCCGAGATCGGCGACATAGGGGCGGATATAGTCGTGCAGATGCGTCGAGGGCGCCTTGCGGGCGCGCTCATACGGCATCCGCGCAACGCCCTTCATGCCGGCTTCCATGTAGGCGTTGGCGGCCTTTTCGACCTTGGCCGTCACGTCGGTGTCGGCCGGGCCGCCATGCGGCGGATTGTATTTGTATCCGCCATCTTCAGGCGGATTATGCGACGGCGAGATGACGACGCCATCGGCAAGTCCGCTGGTCCGGCCCTTGTTGTAGCTCAGGATCGCATGCGAGATGACGGGCGTCGGCGTGTAGCCGCTGCGCTCGTCGATCATGATGTCGACGCCGTTGGCGGCAAACACTTCCACCGCGCTCGCCAGCGCCGGCTCGGCGAGCGCATGGGTATCGATGCCGACGAACAGCGGGCCGGTGAGCCCGGTTTCGCGGCGGTGATCGCAGATCGCCTGCGTCGTCGCCAGGATATGATTTTCGTTGAACGAGTTCTTCAGCGATGTCCCGCGATGGCCCGAGGTTCCGAAGGCGACGCGCTGGGTGGGATCGGACGGATCCGGTTTCGACGCGAAATAGGCCGTGACCAACTGCGGCACGTTGACAAGGGAGGCGGAATCGACCGGTTTGCCGGCAGCGGGATTGGGGGCAGTCACATGACCTCACGGAATGGTGGTTCGCCGGATTATACGTGGAAGCGATGGCATGGGCAAAATTGGCCATGACGCCTCGAAGCAAGCCGATGCAGCCGTCTCTAGTAAACGCCGCGATGCCGAGGCAGTTTCCTGTCGCCCTGCGCGAAATACGGATTGTTCAGGCACTGCGCCGCGCGGCCCGATGCGGACGCCGCGCACTGCGCCAGCGAAGTAAAGCTGCAGTCGATATAGCCGCCGTCAATGCCGTAGGTTTGCAGGCAAACCGGGTAGTTTGGATCATAGGTCTGGGCGCGCGCGGCGCGGCGACCAGCACCGTTGCGATCGTCAGAATCGTGCAAGCCAAGACGCGCATGGGGGGCTCCTTCGGGACAGTTGGACAAGCCAATGGAGCTTGATTACTTCCAACCCGGAAGAGAGCCTAGCATGCGCCGGCCGCTTACGACGAATTCCGATCGCCGGCATCGCGTCGCAACGCGCCTGGTAATTTTTCAACGCGAGGCGCATGTCGTCGGGCAACACAATCGATTTGTGATCCACCAGCGACGTCGTCACGTCACGAAGGTGGCGCGGACGCACTCGGTGCCATCCTTGAACGCGTGAACCGTGAGCTTCACGAGGTGCGTCCGATATCGCGCACGATGACCGCGACGTCGAGGACGTCGCCCATGCGGCTGGGCTTGGCGAAATCCGCCGAGACGTGCGCATAGCCGAGGCCGGTCCGCCGTGTTCCGACCAGCTCATGATAGGGCAGTCCCAGCGCTTCGCCGTACCAGTCCTCGATCACGCCGTTGAACAGGTTGAGATATTCCGGCGTGTAGACGATTCCGGCCGGATCGCAGGAGCCGAAGCGCACCGGAGGCGCGTGCGCCAGATGCCGCTCGGCAGTTCGGAGAGTGTCATGGAATTAAAACGGGCCATGCAAGGCGCTCATTTTAGTTTATGCATAAAGTATTATTTCATAACCGGGCCGGCGCGCAAAGTCGAGCATTGAAGTCTCCGTACGCCGGCCCCGCCCCTGAAATGGCGATTCGGCGGGATTGAGGCTGCAGGAGCCGCATTTTTAGAAATTTGGATTGCTTCCTGCATGGCCGTCGCGCCGCTGCACAGAAACCGGAGGCGGAAAATTTCGGCTCGAGCGCGTAGGTGCAGCCGTTCAGCAGCGCCTGATAGAAAGCGTTCAGCGCATTGGTGTGGAACAGCGGCAGCGTCGTGAACAGCACATCGCCCTCGCGGATGTCGAGCGCGCGCGCCGAGTAGACGCCCCACCAGAACATCTGCGCCTGCGGGCAGCAGACACCCTTGGAAGGACCCGTGGTGCCCGACGTATAGAGGATCGCGACCGTGTCGTCCGGCCGCACCGGCGCTGGCGGCGCCCCCTCGCCCAGTGAAGGCAGCGGCGAGACCGATCCCGATACGGCCGAAGGCACCGCGCCTTCGCCGATCATCCAGACAAGATCCGGCGGCGCGACGTCGCTTTCCAGCGTTTCGATCGCCGCCATGAAGCTCGACTCGATTCACGCAGCAGTTTCGGCGTGGAGTTGCGCAGGATGTGGCTGAGCTGGAAGCCGCGCAGCGCGGTGTTGATCGGCACGGTCACGGCGCCCATCCAGGCGCAGCCGAGATAGACTTCCAGAAATTCCGGCCGGTTCGAGCACATCAGCGCGACGCGGTCGCCGGTGCGAATTCCGACCTGCATCAGGCGGGCCGCGGATGCGGCGGCGATCGCAGCCGTCTCGGCATAGCTCCATCGCGTTTCGCCGAAGACGAACAGCGTGCGGTCGCGATATTGCGCGGCCTGCCGCGTCAGAATGGTCGAGAGAACCCGGTCCGCCGGCGGGAAGCGCTCAGCCACCTGCGACCAGATCGGCGCGCCCGGCCGCTGCCTGGCCGCGCTGCTATCATCTGCCTGCACACGCGTCTCCTGGGGTTTCGCCGGGCCGGTCTGCGATAGATCGCACTTGGCCGACGAGATAGTTTAGGCTTAAAGTATTCCCGAAAGCTGCCGCCGCGGCAAGGGCTGCGTGCGGGTTCCGGCCGCCATCCCTTTGCGGTGGCCGCAGCCCACGAACAGGAGCTATGTCCGCAATGAGCCTCGACACTCCGTATCGATCGCCGTCCGATGCTTTCGCGGCCACGGCCGCAAGGCGGCCGGACGCGCCATTCCTGCTGGCGCCTGCAAGCGCGGGACTGTCCTACGCGCCGGAAGGATTCAGGATCGAATACGGGGCGTTCAAGACCGAGGTTGATCGGCTGCGCGCCGAATACGCGGCCGCCGGCTATGGACGCGGGGCGCGGGTTGCCTTGCTGCTCGAAAATCGTCCGGTCTTCTTTCTGCACTGGCTCGCGCTCAATGCACTCGGGGTTTCGATCGTTCCGATCAACCCGGACGTCCGTCCCGACGAATTGTCCTTCCAGCTTGAGCTGTCACAGGCCGATCTGCTGGTGGCGGCATCGGATCGCATGCAGGTGACGAAGGGGGCGGCGCTCGGACGCGCCCGCCTGATCGATACCGACAGCCGCATTCCGCCGTGCCAGACGGACGTCGTCGCGCAGGATGCCGAGTTCAACGACGAATGCGCGCTGCTGTTCACCTCCGGCAGCACCGGCAAGCCAAAGGGCTGCATGCTCTCGAACCGCTATTTCCTGCAGGTCGCCGACTGGTATCTCGCGCAAGGCGGCGTGGCCGAGCTGCAGCCGGACCGCGAGATCAACCTGACGCCGCTGCCGATGTTTCACATGAACGCGCTCGGCTGCAGCGCGGTCGGCATGATGGTGCTCGGCGGCGCCGTGGTGCCGCTCGACCGCTTTCACGCCAACCGCTGGTGGCAGTGCGTGGCCGATAGCGGCGCGACCGTCGTGCATTGTCTCGGCGTCATCCCGGCCATTCTGCTGCAACTGCCCGTGACCGAGGTGGAACGGCAGCATCGCGTGCGCTTCGCCTTCGCGCCCGGGGTCGATGTCCGCCACCGCGCCACCTTCGAGGAGCGCTATCGCATCCCGATCGTCGAGGCCTGGGCGATGACCGAGACCGGTGGTGCTGCGGCCACCACCACCGCGCGCGAACCGGCGGGCTTTGGCGCGCGCTGCGTCGGCCGGCCATCTGAAGGCATGGAGTATCGCCTCGTTGACGATCAGGGCGCCGATGTCGCGCCTGGAAAACCCGGCGAATTGCTGGTCCGCGCCAAGGGCGATGATGTCCGGGCCGGCTTCTTCAGCGGCTACCTGAAGGATGAGGAAGCCACCGAAGCGGCGTGGCAGGACGGCTGGTTCCACACCGGCGACCTCGTCTTCGCCGATGAAGACGGGCTGATGTATTTCTTCGACCGCAAGAAGACCATCGTGCGGCGCAGCGGCGAGAACATCGGCGTGCTCGAGGTCGAAAGCGCGCTTTACATGGACACGCGCATCGGCGGCTGCGCGGTGACGCCCGTTCCCGACGACATCCGCGGCGAAGAGGTCTTTGCTTTCATCGTGCCGAATGAAAAGATCGACGACGCCGACGCGCTCGCGGCCTCGATCGTCAAGACCTGCGCCGAGCGCCTCGCCTATCACAAGGTGCCCGGCTATATCGCCATCGTCGACGAACTGCCCCTATCGTCAACGCGCAAGCTCGCCCGGGGCGAGATCAAGACGCTCGCGGCCGCTTCCGTCAGCGCCAACCGCGCGATCGACATGCGCGCGCTGAAGGCGAAGCTGCGCCACGCCTGAGCCGCGGGCCTGCCGTCGCTCACGGCAGCAGCTTGTATTTCCCGTTTTCGATCTGGACCATGATCCGCGCGCGGCTGTCGACGCCGTGGCGGTCGGCCGGCGTGTAGGTGTAGATGCCGTGCGCGCCGACGACATCCTTGGTCGTGAACAGCGCCTCGCGCAGCGCGTTGCGGAAGGCCGGCGTGCCGGGCACCGCGCCCGTCGCCTTTGCGCGCTTGGCGGCATCCATGAACACCAGCCAGCCATCGAAGGCATAGGGCGAAAACGCATCGGCCGGCGCCTCGCCATTGGCCTTCTCATAGGCCGCGCGGAATGCGAGCACGACCTTGCGGATCGGATTGCTCTCGGGAAGCTGTTCGCCCGCCGTCACCGGCCCGGTCGGGCAGATGATGCCCTCGGCCGATTTGCCGGCGAGCCGCAGGAAGTCCGCGCTGATCATGCCGTGATTGCCGTAGAGCGGGCCCTTGTAGCCGCGCTCGGCCAGCGCGATCACGGGCAGCGCGCCGGGCGTTCCGGTGCCGCCCAGCATGATCGCATCGGGCCGCGCGGCGATTGCGCGCAGCACCTGCGCGGTGACCGAGTTGTCGGAGCGCGCATAGCGTTCGTTCGCGATCACCTTGATGTCGGCCTTCTCAGCGGCTTGCAGCAGCGAGTTGTACATCAGGTCGCCGAAAGCGTCGGAGAAGCCGATGAACGCCACCGTCTTCACGTTGCGGCCCTTCATGTGATCGACGATGCCCTGAACGAGAAGCGGCGTCGGCTGCGGCGTCTGCACCACCCACGGCCCGCCCTCCCCGGCCGGCACCGGTGCGATCGGCGAGACCGCCACCATCGGCACCTTCATCTCGATCGCCGCGGTGGCCATCGCCAGCGTCTGCGGCGCGCCTGACGTGCCGATCAGGAAGTCGACCTTTTCCTGCTCGACCAGCTTGCGCGCGTTGCGCGTCGACGCGGCCGGGTCCGAGCCGTCGTCGAGCTGGATGACGCGGACTTTCTCGCCATCGATCTCGCCGACATAGGCCTGGCCCGCGGCCAATCCCTTGGCGTTCGGCACGCCGATCGAGGACACCGGTCCGCTCAGGCCGGTGACGAAACCGACAAGGATTTCAGCACGCGCCGGCGCCATAGCGCCGAGCAGGAGCGCCGCGCCGATCAACAAAGTCTTCTTGTTTTTCATGATGGCCTCGATGTGGACGAATGGGCTCAACCCTGCCCTGGTACCAGCGCAAGGACGCGCAGCGGACTGCCGGAGCCGTTCTGGATCTTGAGCGGCGCGGCCACGATCACCGCACCAGTCGGCGGAAGCTGATCGAGATTGCACAGGCATTGCAGGCCGTAACGCCCGCCGCCGTGCAGGAAATGGTGCGCCGGATAGGGCGGATCGAGATGACCGGCCTGGCCGGCATCGGTCCCGATCGTCTCGGTGCCGAGGCCGATGACGCCGCGCTCTTCCACCAGCCAGCGCATCACGGCGGCATCCGGCCCGGGCGTGTGCGCGCCGTCGTCCTTCAAATTGGCGTAGTCGCGCCAGCCTTTCTTCGACCAGTCGGTGCGCAGCAGCACCCAGTGCCGTTCCGGAATCCGCCCGTGGCTTTTTTCCCAGGCTTCGACGACCGGTATCGTCAGAAGGAAATCCGCGTCCTTTGCGGCCTGCGCCGAGCAATCGATCACGCAGGCCGGCGCGATCATGTCGCGCACCGGCAGCGTGTCGACCGAATTGTTCGGCAGGTCCTTGCCGGTGAACCAGTGGATCGGCGCGTCGAAATGCGTGCCGGTGTGCTCGCCGAAGGTCAGGTTGTTCCAGTACCAGGCAGGACCACTCGCGTCGTAGCGCGAAATCTGCTGGATGCGGACCGGCGCGGCCTGGCCGAATTCCGGCGGCAGCACGATGACCGGGAAGTCCGGGCTGAGCGTAAACGTCAGATCGACGACGCGCACCGCGCCGGATGCAACCGCGCCGGCAAATTGCATGAGACCATTACTGTCCATTGCGCTTCTCCCGTTTCCAGCAAACCCGCCTACGCCCCGAGTTCACGCTCGACCGCCTTGGGGTTGGCCGCAAGGCGCTGGCGAATATCCTCGGCGACATCGCCCACGAACACATCTTCCAGTCCGCGCTTGAGCGCCGACACGATCGCGCTCGCAACCGCGCGCGGCGCGACCTTCGGCGGCGGCACCGTCTGGAACCATTCGATATCGAGCGGCCCCGTAAACACATTCACCACCTTGACGCCGCCGGGCCGAAGCTCCGCCCGCAGGCAGTGCGACAGCGACAGACAGGCGGCCTGCGACGCCGAATACGCGCCGAACATCGGCCAGTTCGCCAGCGCATAGACCGACAGGATATTGACCCAGGCGGCGGCGCTGTTGACGCCATCGGAGCCCCGCATCCGCATCGCCGGCCCGAACGCCTGCGCCAGATGCACGAAGCCGAGATAGCTCTGGTCGATCTCGTCGCGCACGACGCTGGTGCCTTGCCGATCGAGCAGCCCGCCGGCGCGGACATGCTCGCTGGTGTTGACGAGGATATCGACCTTGCCGCCGATGTCGGCCGCGAGATCCGCAACCGACTTCTCGTCACCGATATCGAGCGGCACGATCTGGACGCCCTCCAGCGCGCGCAACGCATCCTCGCCGCGGAACGGCTTCCACGGTTCGGCAACGCCGACGAACACGATCGACGCGCCGGCCGCCTTCAGCGCGGCCACCACTTCCTGACCGACGATGCTCCGCCCGTTCGTCACCAGAACGCGGCGGAATTTCGGATCGGCCGTCATCTCACGCCATTGCCTGTCGTCCGCCATGTTGGGGGTCTCCCGTTCGGGATGCGCGAAGGCCACCGCCTGCCCGCTCTTGTCCAGTTGAAACGACATCACGACCGGCCCGCCCTCTTCGCAATCGGCATGCAGGTGCGTCACCAGTTTCGGCCCGCATTCCATCGCGACCAGCCCGACGCGCCACGGCGCGCGCTCGCGGAAATGCACGTCGGCCGGGACGTGCAGCGTGGTTTCGGACAGGAGCGTGCCGCGCCGCGGCGCATCCGCGAAGACGAGGTCGGCGGAAAGGCACGCAGGGCACGCATCGCGCGCCGGATAGCAGAACGTCCCGCACGCGCCGCAGCACTGCAGCATGAAGCGGCCCTCGGCGGCGGCCCGCGTAAAACCGTGCGAGGCGCGGCTGCGCGCGCGCGGCGGCGACGTCGGCAACCGCGTCCGCTGCAGCGGATTCTTCCGGCGCGGTTTTACGATCGGTTCGATCATGAGCCTGGTCCCGCGAGGATCGCCGCGCCCGAGGCGAGGCCGCGATCATAGTTGATCATTCCGAAGCCCGACGCCAACCCGATGCGCGCATCCCTAACCTGCGTCGGACCGGCCTGCCCGAGCACCTGTCGCATCGCCTCGACCACCCCGAGATAGGCGCCGCCCGCGCCGGCCTGCCCGACCGAGAGCTGCCCGCCGGAGGTGTTGTGCGGGAAGCTGCCGTCGATCGTGAGATCATGCTGCCGGACGAAGTCCGGCCCCTCGCCCTTCCGGCAGAATCCGAGATCCTCGAACTGCATCATCGAGATCACGGGATAATCGTCGTAGGTCTGGACGAAGTCGAGATCATCAGGCTTGACGCCGGCCATCGCGTAGAGCTCGTCGACATCCATCGCCCATCCGCCCCGCACCTGAACGGGGTCGTCACCGAACGCGTTGTGGCGCTCGATCGTGGAGAGAATTTTGACGGCGGGCAGCTTCAGCGAAGCGGCGACGTCCTCGCTCATCACCAGGAAGGCCTCCGCGCCCGCGCACGGCATCACACAGTCGAACAAATGGATCGGGTCGGCGATCGGCCGCGCCGCCATGTACTGCTCGATGGTCAGCGGCGCCTTCATCAGGGCATGGGGATTGCGAAGCGCGTTGCTGCGTTGCGCGACCGCGATCTTGCCAAAGTCCTCACGCCGCGCGCCAAACGTCCGCATGTAGTTGCGCGCGATCAGCGCAAAACTCGCATTGGCCCCGCCGGCGCCATAGGGATAGACGGCATCCTGGTTGAAGCGCGAGAAATTCTCCAGCGTGTAGCGGAAGGAATCGACATGGTTGGTATCACCCGCCACGCAAGCCACGATGCGGGCGTCGCCCGCCTGCACCGCCCGCGCGGCGCGGCGGAGTGCTGCAATCGCGCTCGCGCCGCCGAGCGGAATGGTGTCGATCCATCGCACACACAGGCCAAAATGCTGGGTGAGGCTGATCCCGCTATCGAGCCCCGCCGTGAAACTCGAAACACAGAACCCGTCGATGTCGCGCGGCGTGATCCCGGCGCCATCGACCAGCGATTTCAGCGCGCGGCCGATCCACCACTGCGCGCTCTCGATCGAGTAGCGCACATAGGGAATCGTCACCGGAACCGCCATCACGACCCGATCATAAGGTGTTCGGACGGAGCGCTGCATCGGACTGCCGGATTCCTGTGAGCGGTTCAAAGCACGGTCAGTTTGACGTCGATATTGCCGCGCGTTGCGTTGGAATAAGGGCAGCGCTCGTGGGCGCCGGCAACGACTTCCTCGGCGACGGATTTTTCCAGCCCGGGCAGCAGCACCTTGAGCTCGACGGTGAGCGCGTAGCCGACCGCGACCGGCCCCATGCCGACCTTGGCGGTGACGGTCGGTTCCGCCGACGGCGTGATCTTGCGCGTACGTGCGACCAGCTTCACCGCGCCGAGGAAACACGCGGCATAGCCGGCGGCAAAAAGCTGCTCCGGATTGGTTCCCGGCCCGCCCGGCCCGCCCAGCGATTTCGGCAGCGACAGCGACACCGACAACAAGCCGTCGTCGCTCGCGGCCTTGCCGTCGCGCCCGCCGGTCGCCGTCACTTCGGCTTCATACAGAATCTTGTCTGGCTGCAGCATGTCTTGTCCTCAAGGGCTCTTTGATTTGTCGGCTTGCGTGGGTTTGTCGGCTTGCGTGCGCGCCACGGCGGCGCGGAAATCCTGGCGGGCGCGCTCGTTGGCCAGCGCGAAGCTCGGCCCCCGGCTCGGCTCAGTGCCGTTGAGGCGCTGCAACTGCACCCACATCTCGGCGCTCTTCAACGCCACTGCCGCACAGTTGACCACGGGCGCATGACCGATCTTGAAGCCATGCTCGCTCGCAATGAGCAGACCCGGCAGCACGCCGGCCGGAATGATGACATCGGCGCCGCGATCGACCAGCGGCTGCGCGCAGGCCGCGAAGTCGCGTCAGCATGCGCGCTTTTGCCGCCGCGTCGCCAGCGAACGCGGCGCTGAAATCCTCCGGACGGCAGCCCATCCCGGTGACGTGCGCCACGCGGCCGGAAAGCCCGTAGCGATCGGCCTGCTCATAATGCCAGACCTCGAAGGCGGCATCGAGCGTGACAAGGCCGAGCCGCCGCCCGAGCTGCGAGGCCGCAAGCAGCGTCGCCTCACCCGTCCCGACCACCGGAATCGTGAGCGCCGAGCGCAGTTCGTACAATCCCGGATCCTGGAAGTGGCCCATGACATAGGCGTCGAAGCCGCTCTCCTGCGCCGCGAGCCCGTTGTCGACCGCCTGGATCGCGCAACGAAATTCGCTCAGGCGGCCGAAGTCGCGGTCGGCGGGCGTGATGCCCTCGACATGGACGCTGGTGCCGGGCGCCGCGATCTCGTTCAGATAGGACGCAAGCCGCGCCATGTAGGGCGCGCTCGTAGCCTGGTCGACGAAGCTCTGCCAGAAGATGCGCACAGCGGGTATCCTGTTCACAGGTGCGCGTGCCGGTCCTCGAACCTCCGCAGCCTCGAGAGGGCTGACGACACGCACATGCCGGTCGCTGCGAAAGCGCGCCGTAGCATAGCGCCATTCCATCGACCGAAATATTTCAACCACAAAATAATTTTGGCGTCAATTGAACCGCGCGCCGATGCGTTCTGCGCGCGACAGGATCGCGTGCCGAAAGGACAGGCAGGTAGCGCCTCACCCTTTTGCACAGGCGAATTCAGCCTTCGCGCCCGCACGCGCCGCCGCAAACTTTTTCCCCGGAGCGCGAATCTGGCGTATTGACCTGCGGCCGAGAAATACTTTAGGCTTTAAACAATTGGCAGGCAGCGGCGCCTGGGAGGGCGTACGTCGCATTGGTAGTTGCGTTGATAAAGGCTCATCACTCGTGGCTGAGATCAGCAACCTCGGAACAGCAGGCGCTACGGGCGGATTCCCATCCGCCGCGGTTGAGCGGGGCGTTTCAGTTTCCGGGATCTCTGAGCGGCAATGAAATCGCGGACGAGGCCGGCGAAAGCCTCCGGCATCTGATCGGGAAGCGGCACCATGCCTCCTGAGAGCTCGCGCAAGATGCTGCCCTCGATAGCTCCAGCGACCTTCGGAGCCACCGGATGAGCGTGCGGATCGCCCGTCGGAGCAATGACCAGCGTGGGGCAGTGGATCTGCCCCAGACGGTCCTCCATCCGATAGCGATTCACCACCCGGTGTCCTTCCGCCGCCATCTCGCCGGCCCGCAGGGCGTCGATCATGAAGCGCTGCAGCAGATCGATATCGTCAGCGGGATAGAACGGCTGCCGGCGCGCCCAGAGCTCGGTGAGATGGGCGCCGTCGGTACGCGCTTCCACATCGTCGATGACGCGCATGCCGTGGTGTTTGGCCCGGCGCGCCGCATCGACGAAAGGACAGGCCGAGAGCACCAGCGCGCTCACGCGCGCAGGCGCCGAAGCGGCCATTTCGACCGCGATCGCCGCACCGGTATGATGGCCCACGATCGCGGCGCGCGGTTCTTCCAGCGCATCGAGCAGCGCGAACGCGCCCTCTGCCCACAGTTCAATCGAGGGGTCGCCGGCAGGGGAATCGGAATCCCCGAAGCCGAGCGTGTCCATCGCGATCGCGCGGAAATCGCGGCCGAGCAGCGGCAGCACGTCACGGTACTCGTCCCACGAGCGCGGCGTCTGATGCAACAGCAGGACGGGAAAACCGGTTCCCGCCATGGCGACGTGGATGCGGCCAAGATGCGTCGTGACGAAGCGACGCTCGACGTTGGAACCGGTTCTGCTAGCGCTCATTTCATAACTCCCATGCCGACGCGGGGACCATGCCCGCTCCGGCTTTCGGCAACAACTGCGGCATCGATCGTGCTGGTCCGACCTCGATCCATGCTGACATCTCGCTCAGGTCGCGGCTGTTTTCAACCAAGGGGAATGCAATGCGCAAGATGTTGAGTTTGACTGCACTCATCGGCGGCCTCGTCGCGGCCTCGACCGCACAGGCCGACATTACGATCGGATTCGTGACGTCGCTCAGTGGACCCGGCTCCTCGATCGGCATCCCGTACGGCCGCGGCATCCAGGCGGCCATGGAATACAAGAACGAGGTCAACGGCGAGAAGATCAAGCTGATCCAGCTCGACGACGGCTCCGATCCCTCTGCCGCGACCCGCAACGCGCGCAAGCTCATTGAGGAAGAGAAGGTCGATCTCCTGATCGGCACCGCAACCGCGCCTTCGACCATCGCGATGATGGCGGTCGCGACCGAACTGAAGGTGCCGATGATCGCGGTCTCCCCGGTGATCGGGCAGCCCAATCCCGCGGATCAATGGGGCATTTCCGTTCCGCAGCCCGCCTCGCTGCTGGTCAAGGTCGTCGCCGACCGCATGAAGCGCGATGCCATGAAGAACATCGGCTATATCGGCTTCTCCGACGCCTGGGGCGATCTCGTCTATAACGGCGCCAAGGCGTCGGAAGCCGAGGACGGCATCAAGGTGCTGACCAACGAGCGCTACGCGCGCGTCGACACGTCGGTCACCGGCCAGATCCTCAAGGTTCTCGCGGTGCGTCCGGATGCCGTGCTGATCGGCGGATCGGGCACGCAGGGCGCGCTGCCGCTGCTCGCGCTCGGCGAACGCGGCTTCAAGGGCAAGACCTACGGCACGGTCGCGCTGGTCAATCCCGATTTCGTGCGCGTCGGCGGCAAGGCCGCGGAAGGCATTCAGGTCTCCGCCGGTCCGGTCATCGTGGCCGAGCAGCTTCCCGACAACCATTTCGCCAAGAAGCTCGCGCTCGAGTTTCGCGCCGCCTTCCTGAAGGCCAACAATGTCCCGACCACGGACGGCTTCTCGGCCTACTCCTTCGACGGCTGGAGGATCTTCACCTCTGCCGCCGAGCGTGCGCTGAAGACCGCGAAACCCGGCACCGTCGAATTCCGCAAGGCCATGCGCGACGAGATCCTCAACACCAAGGAGCTCTCGGGCGTGCACGCGGTCTACAACTTCAAGCCCGGCGCCTACCACGGCGTGGACGAGCGCGCGCTGGTGATCGTCCGCCTGAACAACGGCGCCTGGACCTACGAGCCCTGAGCGATACTGACTGATAACACGGAAGGACGGCCGACGGCATGACGGCAGATATCGCAGCGATCCTTGCGATCGACGGAATAGCCACCGGGGCGGTCTACGCCCTGGTGGCGATCGGAACCGTGTTGATCTTCACCGTGACGCGGGTGATCTTCATTCCGTTCGGCGACATCGCAGCCTTCACGGCGCTCACCCTGGCGGCGCTCGACGCCAAGCAGCTTCCCGGAACGGTCGGGCTGGTTATCGTGCTGGCGTGCATGGCCAGCGCGATGGAGGTCGGCACGCTGGCGCGCGCCGGCGAGCTTCGGGCGGTGCCAAAGGCCATCCTCGGTTATCTCGTGTTGCCCCTGATTGTCGTCGGGATCGTCTGGCTGACGATGCGCTTCAATCCGCCGATGCCGGTCCGGATCGTGCTGGCGCTGCTCCTGATCATGCCGATCTCGCCGCTGCTGGACCGGATCGTGTTCCGCCCGATCGCGGACGCCTCGGTTCTGTTGCTGCTGACGGTCTCGGTCGCGCTTCATTTCGCGCTGGTCGGACTTGGCCTGCTGTTCTTCGGCCCCGAAGGCGTCAGGACCGAACCGCTGACGTCGATGGCGATAGAGATCGCCGGCGTTCACGTTTCCGGACAGACGGTGCTGATCCTGGCGGCGGCACTGGTGTTCAGCGGCCTGCTGTTTCTCTTCTTCGACTTCACGCTGATCGGCAAGGCGCTGCGCGCGACCGCCCTGAACCGCACGGGCGCCCGGCTGATGGGAATCAGGCCCGCGCGCGCAGGCACCATCGCCTACCTCTGGGGTCGCTGATGGCGGGCGTCTCCGGCATCCTGATCGCGCCTGTGAACACCATCTTCTACAACTCCGGATTCCTGCTCGGCCTGAAAGCCTTTGTCGGCGCCATCGTCGGCGGCATGGCCAGCTATCCGGGTGCGGCGCTCGGCGCATTCGGCGTCGGCATTATCGAGAGCTTCGCTTCGTTCCAGAGCAGCACCTTGAAGGACGTCATCGTCTTCTCGCTGCTGATCCCCGTCCTGCTCTGGCGCTCGTTCGTCTCGCAGCATTCCGAAGAGGAAGTCGAGGAATGACACTGCAGCAGATCCGTCTCATCATTGCCGCGGCGATCGCCTGCCTCGTGGCGGCGCCCTTCGTGCTCAATCCGTTCAGCATCACCTTGCTGAACTACATCGGCATCTACGCGCTTGCGGCCATCGGGCTCGCGCTGCTGACCGGGGTCGGCGGCATCGTGTCGTTCGGCCAGGCGGCTTTCGTCGGCGTCGCGGCTTACTCAACCGCCTGGGTCACGGCGGTGAACGGCTACTCGCCCTGGCTCGGACTGGTGCTGGCCGTTGTCCTGACCTGCAGCATCGCCGCGATCCTGGGCTTCGTGACGCTGCGCCTCGGCGGCCACTTCCTGTCGCTGAGCACGGTCGCCTGGGGACTGGCGATCGCGTTCCTGTTCGGCAACATCGATGGCCTCGGTCAACATAACGGCATCTCGGGCATTCCGCCGATCTCGATCGGCCCGGTCGCGCTCGTCGAAAGCCGGCAGATCTATTTCCTGATCTGGGCCATCGTCGTTGCGATCCTCCTCCTCTGCTACAACCTGCTCAACTCCCGCATCGGCCGCGCGATGCGCGCGCTCCGCGGCGGCAATACGCTGGTCGAAAGCCTCGGGATCAGCGCATTCCAGATCAAGCTGGTGACGTTCGTCATCGCCGCTTTCCTCGGCGCGCTGTCCGGATGGCTCTATGCCCATCTCGGCCGCTTCGTCAGTCCCGGACCGTTCGAGGCCGGCATGGGCATCGAATATCTGATGATGGCGATGGTCGGCGGCGCCGGCAGCATTCTGGGCGGCGTGGTCGGCGCTGCGATCGTCACGCTCCTGAAGAATTCCGTGCAGGACTACCTGCCGCTGATCGCCAAGGGTGCCTCCGGCCAGCTCGAGATCGTGGCGTTCTCGGCGCTGTTCATCCTGTTCCTGCAACGCGCCCGGCAGGGCATCGTCCCGTTCCTCGCCGGTTTTCTCCCGGACCTGAAGCAGTCCCGTCCGCAAGCGGCGACGGCGTTGCCGCGCCGCGAGCAGCCGGCGCCCGGCACGCTCCTTCTCAAGGTGAGCGACGCGCAGCGGCGGTTTGGCGGTCTCGTCGCCGTCAACAATGTCAGCTTCGATGTGAAGTCCGGCGAAATTCTCGGGCTGATCGGCCCGAACGGCGCCGGCAAGACCACGATGTTCAACCTGCTCACGGGGGCGCTGCGCGCCAACAGCGGCGAGATCGCGTTCGCGGGCCGCTCGATCACCCGCGACCAGCAATTCCACATCGCCCGGGCCGGGATTTCCCGCACCTTCCAGCACGTCAAGCTGCGGCCGCGCATGACGCTGCTCGACAACGTGCTGCTCGGCACCTACTCGCGCACCAAAACCGGCCTGCTCGCCGGCGCCCTGCGCCTGAACCGGGCGGAAGAGGCCAGCGCACGCTACGAAGCGCTGCGGCAGCTCGAACGGGTCGGGCTCGGCGACAAGCCGTTCGAACTCGCCGGCAATTTGCCGCTCGGCAATCAGCGCGTGCTCGAGATCGCCCGCGCGCTCGCCGCCGATCCGGCGCTGCTCGTCCTCGACGAGCCGGCGGCCGGCCTGCGCCGCCAGGAGAAGCTCAAGCTCGCCGAATTGCTGCGGTCGCTGCGCGCGGATCATCTGACCATCCTGCTGGTCGAGCACGACATGGAGTTCGTCATGTCGCTGGTCGACCGCATCGTCGTGCTGGATTTCGGCTCAAAGCTCTGCGAGGGCGAACCGGCGGCAATCCGCAGCGATGCCCGCGTCCAGGAAGCCTATCTCGGAGGTGTCGCGTGACACAGATGTTCTCGATCGAGAATGTGTCGGTCGCCTACGGCAAGGTGGAGGCGGTGCGCAACGTCTCGCTGTCGGTCGAAGAAGGGCAGATCGTGACCGTGATCGGCCCGAACGGCGCCGGCAAGACGACGCTGCTGATGGCCGCCATCGGGCTGCTGAAGTCCACGGGGCGGATGGTCTTTCAAGGCGCCGACCTTGCGCGGATCGACGTCGAGGGCCGCGTCGAGCGCGGCCTTTGCTTGGTCCCTGAGAAGCGCGAACTGTTTGCCGACATGTCGGTCGCCGACAATCTGCTGCTCGGCACCTACAGCCTGCGCGACCGCTCGACGACGCGCAAAAGCCTCGACGACGTGTTCGACCGCTTCCCGCGGCTGAAGGAGCGCAGCAAGCAGGCCGCCGGCACGCTGTCGGGCGGCGAGCGGCAGATGCTGGCGCTCGGCCGCGCGCTGATGGCGAAGCCGAAACTCCTCGTGCTCGATGAACCCAGTCTCGGCCTCGCGCCGCTCATCGTCCGCGAAATCTTCCGCACCATCGCCTCGCTGCGGAGCCTCGGCGTATCGGTCCTGCTCGTCGAGCAGAACGCCCGCGCCGCGCTGGAGACCGCGGATTACGGCTATGTGCTGGAAACCGGCGAGATCATCCAGTCCGGTCCGGCGGACACGCTGATCCACGACCCGAAACTGATCGCGGCGTATCTCGGTGGCCACTGAGCGCTACGAAGGCGTCTGCGTCGGACAGGTCCACCGACGCGCCTACTGCAAAATGCTTCAAGCGACGGGTTCGCGCGCGAGCCCCATGGCCCGCAGCGCCGAAGCAAAGGCCGCCAGCCGCTTCTCGCGATAGGCGGCCTGATCGACGCCTTCATAGTTCATGAATCCCTGCCCGGTCTTCATGCCGATGCGCCCTTCGCGCATATTCGTCGCGATGATGTCAGGCGCGGCGTAACGGCTGTCGCCGAGCGCCTCGACCAGATAGCGGCTGGCGTGATGCAGGATATCGCCGCCGCCCCAGTCGATAAACTCGAGCAGGCCAAGCACCGCGAAGCGGAATCCGAAGCCATAGATGACGGCCTTGTCGATATCCTCCGCCGAGGCGACGCCCTCCTCCACCATGCGGGCCGCTTCGTTCATCGCCAGCGCCTGGATTCTGGGAACGATGAAGCCCGGCCGCGCCGCGCAAACCACCGGCACCTTGCCGATGCCTTCGAGCAGCGCCTTCATCCGCGCCGTGACTTCCGGCGCGGTGAGCCGTCCCGGCGACAATTCGATCAGCGGCACCAGATAGGCCGGATTGAGCCAGTGCGCATTGAGGAAGCGGCCGGGATGTTCGATCGATCCCGCGAGATCGTCGACCAGTATCGTCGACGTGGTCGAAGCGATGATCGGGCCGCTCGCCCGCCAGCCGCGAGGCCTCGGCCAGCGCCGCTTGCTTCAGCGCGAGGATTTCCGGCATCCCTTCGAAGATGACGTCGCAGCGCGGCAACGCCGTTGCTGCCTCCTGCCGGGACACGATCGTGATGCGCTCGGCGATTGTGGGCACAAGTTCTGCCGGGAGCAGATCGATGCGCGAGAGGATCTCGAGCGTCGAACGGATTTCCGCCCTCGGCCTCGGCTGCCAGCGCCTCAAATGCCGACGCCTCCCGCTCCTTGAAGTCGACGACGACGACCTGGTGGCCGGCGAACGCGAATACGACCGCAATGCCGCGGCCCATTCGTCCGGCGCCGAGGCATCCGATGACCGGCTTCATCGAAACCCCTCCGCAAGAAGGTTTTGCAAAGCGGCCCGGTCGAGATCGCCGAGGCCGAGCGAGGACAAGCGTCCGGCCCGTCACCGCGAAATCCTGTCCCGTGATGGCGGAGCCGATCGCCAGGAACGCCTTGACGAGCGGCGTTTGCACGCCCGCGAGGCCCGCCACCGATGCGAGGAACGACAGGCCGAGACGCAAATCCTCCAGCATGTAGCGGTGCTCGACGAGAATGAGGCGTTCGGACCAATCGCCGGAATCCGTGAGCTGGTCGTGGGCGTCGCGCGCATACATCCAGGGTTCGCCGTCGCTTCGAATAGTGGTCGGCCAACGGGAAATGCGGCCCGCCATAGCCAAGCGCCTCGCGGATGGCGATGCGTTCGGCATCGAGCGCGTCCGTGACGCGGCGGATCGCCGGCTGGGTTCCTTCCTTGTGGATGTCCCACTTGTCGAAATGCTCGATCGGACCGGCGTTCATGGTGATCAGCGGCGGATGAATGATCGGGCCGGCATTCATCAGCGCGCCCGAGAGCGCATCGCCGCATGGCTCGATGGCGTTTGGAAACGCAGCCTCGATCACGCCCAGCGCGTGCGGGGCGAGGCGCAACGGAAACACGCCGGTCGGCAACCGCGCGCCCCTGCCCGAGATCCGAACGGCATAAGGCCCCTGCTTGCGCGCCAGCCACGGCAGGGTCCCGGTCTCCGCGGTTGCGATCTCCGCGCGGTTGCCCGCGTCGCGGGCGGCACGGGCGAAGATGTAGGAGCCGAACGTGCCGGGCGGCAGAAACACGACTTGGCCATCGCGCAAATGCGGCGCGGCCAGTTCGGCGATTGCGGGCTGCGCGAAGGCCGGCGCCGGACACAGGATGAGGTCGGCCGCGTCGATGCGCTTCCGCGATCGACGACGTGATCATGGCCAGCCTGATATCACGTCGCCCCGACCGATCGATGACCGTTATCGTGCCGCCCTGCGCACGATGCGCCTCGACGTCTCCAGGATTTCGACGCCACAGCCGGACTTCGTGACCGGCCAAGGCGAAATCGCCGGCGGCCGCGAACGAACCGTTCCCTCCACCCAACACTGCAATCTTCAAGATGTCCTCCGCTTTGTTGTCGGCCAGCCCGGCGCGATGTGTTCCGATCGATGCACACCACGAGGAGCGAGTCCCGGCGCGCGTCGGAATACCTGCTACGCAGGTTTCGCCTTGACGTTCTCCTGCCACGCCGCCCAGGTCGGGCGATCGATCTGGAACAAATCGGTGGAGCGCGCATACCAGCCGCTGCCGTGCATGCGGGCGATCAGACGAAGCGCCTGCGTATCGATGTGACAGCGCTCCTTGTCCAGAATCACCGCATCATCGACATGAGCGCGGACCACGCGGCCGATGACGGCGGTCTGCCGCGGCCCCGTCACCAGCGAGGTAAGCACCCGGCATTCGAACGACACCGGCGATTCCGCAATGCGCGGCGGGCGCACCGCCTGCGAGGCTGCCGGCGTCAGTCCGGCCAGCGTCAGTTCGTCGATCTCGGGGGGCGCGTCGATGCAGGTGATGTTCATGGCCTCGGCGTTGGCTTCGCCCACGAGGTTCACGACGAACTCCCCGGTATCGAGGATATTCGCCGCCGTGTCCTTGAACCGCTCCGAGCCCGCCAGAAGACCGATCGCGACGGTGGGCGGCTCATGCCCCATCACGTTGAAGAAGCTGAAAGGCGCGGCATTGATCACGCCGCTCGCGGAGAGCGTGGTGATCCAGGCGATCGGCCGCGGCGTCACCGTGGCCGTCAGGATCTTGTAGCGGTTCTGCGCTTCCAGCGTCTCCATGTCGAAGATCATGCCGGCCTCTCAGATCGCCACCACCGGGTGGCGCAGCCGGCCGATGCCCGTGACTTCCGCTTCCACCACGTCGCCAGGCCACAGCCATTCCTGCGGAGAGCGCCCGGCGCCGACGCCCTCGGGCGTGCCGGTCGCGATGATGTCTCCCGGCTCCAGCGTCATCGCCGCTGAAATGTCGGCGATCAGGAGCGGCACCTTGAACAGCATGTGGCGCGTGTTGGAGCGTTGCTTCTCGACGCCGTTCACCGTCAGCCAGAGATCGAGCGCATGCGGATCGGTGATTTCGTCCGCGGTGACGATGCAGGGGCCGAAGGGCGCGTAGGTATCCTGCCCCTTGGAGTAGATCCATTGGCCGGCGCGGCGATTGTCGCGGGCGCTGATGTCGATCATCACGCTGTAGCCGAACACGAAGCCCAGCGCTTCGGCTTCAGACACCCGCCGCGCGGTTCGCCCCATCACGACGGCAAGCTCGACTTCCCAGTCGAGCTGCTGCGTGATCGCCTTGTTGTGTTGGATGGCCTCGTCCGGCCCGATGACGCTGGTCGGCGGCTTCGAGAAGATGATGGGCTGCTTGGGCAGATCCTTTGCCGTGTCGAGGGCGCGGGACGATTCCGCGACGTGCTCGACATAATTGAGGCCGATGCCAAAAATGTTCTTGCGCGGACGCGGGATCGGCGCCAGCAGCCTGACATTCGCCAGCGGCAACGCCGCACCTACCGGCCAGTTATCCTTGCCCTCGTTCAATATCTTCTTGAGCGCCGCCAGCGCCGGCGGCCCGAGATCGATGAAATCGAGCATCGATGACGGAAGAGAAACCCCGGCGTGCTGGCCCGCCTTCTCGACGTCCACGACGAGATCGTCGACGACAGCGCCAAGACGGGCGGCAGCCTCAACGGTGCTGCGATAGGTAACGAGACGCACTGTTTTTCTCCCCTATAGCGTTTTCGAGCGAAGTAGATACCGGTTCGCGTGAAGAAAACGCGTCAAACAAGAATCTAGGCTACGAGGGGCTGCCGGCCGCCATTGTCGCCAAAAGCTTCCTCGCGGTAGAGCCCGAGCGCATGCATGACCGGCAGGTCGTTGAAGGTGAAGAGGCAGGCGTCCTCGCTGGCGGAGGCGTTGACATGCTCATGCCAGGCCCAGGACGGAACGCAGAAGATGTCGCGTTCCTTCCAGTCGAAACGCTTGCCGTCGATGATCGAGTGACCGCTTCCCTTTGCGACCTGATAGATGAAGCTGCCGGTGTGACGATGCGCGCGCGTGCTCTCGCCCGGCCGCAGCATCTGCATCGATGCGCCGATCGTCTGCATCACCGGCCCGCCGGTCACCGGATTTACGTAATTCATGAGAACGCCGTCATAGGGCGAGCCATCAGTGGCCTTGCCGTAGCGCTGCAGCGCCTCGTAGGTCGGACCCCACTCGTATTTCAATAGTGGCGAATATCCCTTGGACCATTCGGCGCCCGCCGGACGCAGGCCGGGATTGCCCCAGGTGTGCGTCATGTCGTCGACGGGATAGCCGACGCTCTGCTGCAGATCGGGATGAACCACGTAGAAATTGGCTTCGAGCGTGTTGACCAGGGGAATGTCGAGGCCGTCCTGCCAGATGCAGGGCGTGCCGTCGCTGGAGACGCCGTGTTCGTGCCAGGTGCCGTTCGGCGTCAGCACGAAGTCGTTGGCGCCAAGCGTCATCTTGTGACCATCGACGATGGTGTAGGCGCCCTCGCCTTCCATGATGAAGCGAAGCGCGGATGCCGAATGGGCGTGGGCCGACGCGACCTCGCCCGGATGCATGACCTGCAGGCCGGAATAGAGCCAGCCGACAGCCGCTGCGTGATCGCGGCGGCCGGGATTGTTCAGATAGATGACGCGGCGGCCGGCCTTCTCCGGCGACACCAGTTCGACCGAGCGCAACACATGCGCCCGGAGGTCCTCATAGCGCCACAAGACCGGAACGGAGGATGATTTGGGCGCCCACGGCTCGATCTTGTTCGCGACCGTCCAGAGCGCGCCGGCCTCCAGCCTTTCGAGTTCGTCGTAATAGGCGAGCAGTTCAGGGGTATCCTCGACATTGGCCCGTCCGGCCACGTCTTCCCGGTGGTTTTCACGAGCTTTCGTTGCCATGTCGCCCTCCTGTACTGGCGCCGTGTCCGGCGTCGCGTTGTCAGTTCATCTGGTCAGGTATCATTGCGATCGCCTGGATTTCGACCTTGGCGCGATCCTCGATCAGCCCCGATACCTGCAGCGCCGTCATCGCCGGAAAGTTCCGGCCCATGACGTCGCGATAGACCACGCCGATTTCCTTCAGGCGCGCCGAATATTCCTTGCGATCGAGCAGGAACCACGTCATCGACACGATATGCTCAGGTCCCGCGCCGCCGGCACGCATCACCGCATCGACGTTCTTCAAGGTCTGGCCGATCTGATCCACCAGATCGTCGGACTCGAACTTGCATTGTTCGTTCCAGCCGATCTGGCCTGCGACGAAGATCATCTTGCCGCGGGCGGCGATGCCGTTCGCGTAACCGCTCGGCTTGGCCCAACCGGGCGGCTGCAAGACTTCGAACATTTCTTACTCCCGTAGCAGGACGCGACTGGACGCCTGCGCAGCTAAGCCACCTTCAGGACGTCGCGTCCGATAATGAGTTTCTGGACTTCGGTCGCGCCTTCATAGATGCGCAACGCGCGTATCTCGCGGTAGAGCTGCTCGACCATCTCGCCGGAGCGCACGCCGCGGCCGCCGAACATCTGCACGGCGCGGTCGATCACTTCCTGTGCGGTTTCGGTCGCGACCATCTTCGCCATCGCCGCTTCGCGCGTCGTGGAAGCCTTCTGCACGTCGCGCCGCCAGGCCGCGCGATAGGTGAGGAGCGCGCTGGCATCGACGCCCGCCGCCATGTCGCCGAGGGCTGCCTGCGTCAATTGCTGGTCGCCCAGCACGCCGCCGAACATCCGCCGGGTCCGCGCGTGCATCGTCGCCTCATCCAGCGCGCGGCGGGCAAAACCAAGTGCTGCGGCTGCGACCGACGCGCGGAAGATATCGAGCGTGCGCATCGCGATCTTGAAGCCTTCGCCCGGCGAACCCAACAGCCGCGCCGCCGGAATCCGGCAGCCTTCGAAACGCAGCGTCGCCAGCGGGTGCGGCGCCATCACATCGATGCGGTCGGCAATCGAGAAACCGGGATCGTCCGGAAGCACCACAAAGGCCGAAATGCCCCGCGCGCCCGGCGCCTCGCCGGTTCGCGCAAACAGCGTATAGACGTCGGCAATACCGCCGTTGGAGATCCAGGTCTTCTCGCCATCCAGGATATAATGGTCGCCCTCGCGCCGGGCGCTGCAGGCCATGGCGGCAACGTCGGAACCGGCTTCCTTCTCCGACAGGGCGAAGGCGGCGACCCACTCGCCGCGCCGCGCCTTCGGCAGCACCAGCGCGCGCAATTCGGGCGAGCCGGCAATCGCCACCGCCCCGGTGCCAAGTCCCTGCATCGCAAAAGCGAAGTCGGCGAGTCCGCTGTGCCAGGCCAGCGTCTCGCGGGCCAGACAAATCAGCCGGGAATCGATCACCGCATCGGGCCGATCGCCCGCGACCGATGCCTCCAGCAATCCCGCGGCGCCAAGTCTCCGCACCAGCGAACGGCAGGTCTCGTCGACGTCGCCGCCATGCGTATCGCCAAGACCGGCGGCAAATGCGTCGAGCGCCGCGGCATATTCGGTGTGGCGGGAATCGAAGAACGGCCACGCGAGATGTTCGCGAGACGGCCCGCGTAGTTGCGAAACCGGGGTCATGTCAGTCTCCCGCAAGGGCCGCTTCGGCGCGCGCCGCCAGGCGCGGCGCGCCCCAATAATGTTTCATGGCTAAAATATCCTGTCAAGCGAGCCGATCCGGCACAGAGCCGGCCGGCTGTGCATGAGGCCCACAAAATAGGCTATAAAATTGCACATAGCTGCGTGCACGGTGTTTTGTCATGCGCGAACCCGCAAGTTCGATTGACATCATTTTTGTTTGATGTCTAAAATTATATTCGGTCATCCGGAGTTCCCCGCAAGGCCGAGGAGGCGAGCATGGCAGAACGCTCTTTCGCGCGCGAGGTGGAAGACCTGAAGCTGGGCGCCGGCCAGGAATTTCGCGGCGAAGGTATCCTCGCGATCACCAAGGCTTTGCTCGAATGCGGCGTCAGCTATGTCGCCGGCTACCAGGGCGCGCCGATCTCGCATCTGATGGACGTGCTGTCGGACGCGCAGGATATCCTTTCCGACCTCGGCGTGCATTTCGAATCCAGCGCCAGCGAGGCGACTGCCGCAGCGACGCTGGCTGCCTCCGTGATGTATCCGATCCGCGGCGCGGTCACCTTCAAGGCCCCGGTCGGCATCAACGTCGCCTCCGACGCGCTCGCCAACCTGTCCTCGGGCGGCGTGACCGGCGGCGCGCTCATCATCATCGGCGAGGATTACGGCGAAGGCTCCTCCATCATGCAGGAGCGCTCGCACGCATTTGCGATGAAGTCGCAGCTCTGGCTGGTCGATCCGCGGCCCAACGTGGCGTCGATCGTCAAGGCCGTGCACGATTCCTTCGAGCTGTCCGAGGCGTCGAATACGCCCGTGATGCTGGAGGTGCGGATCCGCGCCTGCCATGTGCATGGCCGCTTCGCCACCCGCGACAACGTCCGCCCCAGCTTTCCGCTTTCTCGCGCGCTCGACGCGCCGTCGCGCGACACCAACCGCATCGTGCTGCCGCCGGCCTCGTTCCAGCACGAGAAGGAGAAGATCGAGCACCGCTGGCCCGCGGCGGTCGAATTCATCCACGCGCGCGGCATGAACGAGACGTTCGACGGTGACATCGACGATATCGGCATCATCATGCAGGGCGGCATGTATAACGGCGTCATCACCGCGCTGCGCGAGGCCGGGCTTGCCGATATCTGGGGCGAGACGCGGGTGCCGCTCTATGTGATGAACGTGACCTACCCGATCGTCGACCGCGAGGTGATCGACTTCTGCCGCGGCAAAAAGGCGGTGCTGATGGTCGAAGAGGGCCAGCCCGAATTCATCGAGCAGTCGCTGCACAAGATCCTGCGCAACGCGGACATTCCGGCCAAGCTGCACGGCAAGGACCTGCTCCCGATGGCCGGCGAGTACACCTCCCAGGTCATGGGCTCGGCGATCGGCGCCTTCATCCGCCGCTGGCGCCCCGACGCGCTGCCGGATGCCGCGCGCGCACCGAACATCGACCGGGTCGAGGTCGACGACAGGATTCGCGCGCTGGCCGACGTGGTGCCGCCGCGGCCGCCGGGTTTTTGTACCGGCTGTCCGGAGCGGCCGATCTTTTCCGCGATGAAGCTGGTGGAAAAGGAACTCGGCCCGCATCATATCGCCGCCGATATCGGCTGCCATTTGTTCTCGATCCTGCCGCCGTTCAATATCGGCGCCACCACCATGGGCTACGGGCTCGGCCCGGCGTCGGCTTCGGCCTTCAACGTTCCGGCGAGCAAGCGCTCGATCTCGATCATGGGCGATGGCGGCTTCTGGCATAACGGGCTGACCAGCGGCGTCGGCAACGCCGTCTTCAACCAGCACGACAGCGTGATCGTCGTGGTCGACAATTATTATTCCGCCGCCACCGGCGGCCAGGACATCCCCTCCTCGCGCGCCGACAACCGTTCGCGCTCGACCAAGCATCCGATCGTCGAGGCGGTGAAGGGCGTCGGCGCCAAATGGGTGCGCCAGATCGACCACACCTACGACGTCTCGCACATGCGCGACACGCTGCGCGAGGCGCTGACGACGAAGGAAAAGGGACCGAAAATCATCGTCGCCTCGTCGGAGTGCATGCTGAACAAGCAGCGGCGCGTGAAGCCGCTGGTGGCGGCCGCCGCCAAACGCGGCGAGCGCGTCGTGCGCGAGCGGTTCGGTGTCGACGAGGACACATGTTCCGGCGACCACGCCTGCATCCGCCTGTCCGGCTGCCCGTCGCTGTCGGTGAAGCCGACAACCGACCCGTTAAAGGACAATCCGGTCGCGGCGGTCGACAATACCTGCGTGGGCTGCGGCCATTGCGGCGAGGTCGCCGATGCCGCCGTGCTGTGTCCTTCCTTCTACCGCGCCGACATCGTTTCCAATCCGAGCGCCTTCGAAGCACGGCTCGACCGCATCTGGCGGCGTGTGATCGGCGCCCTGCAGCGCTGGCGGGCGGGACGGCGGATCATGTTCCAACAGGAGGCGGTATGAACGTCTCCATAGCCCCCTCCTCCATCGCGCTCAGTCAGGCCCGCCCCATCACCGTTGCGGTGCTCGCGATGGGCGGCCAGGGCGGCGGCGTGCTGGTCGACTGGATCGTGGCGCTCGCCGAGCGTCGCGGCTGGTTCGCGCAATCGACCTCGGTGCCCGGCGTCGCCCAGCGCACCGGTGCGACGATCTACTACATCGAGATGATCGCGCCCGACGCCGCCAAGCCCGAGCGTTACCCCGTGCTGTCGCTGATGCCGGCGCCCGGCAAGGTCGACATCGTGATCGGCGCCGAATTGATGGAAGCCGGCCGCGCCATCCTGCGCGGGCTGGTCTCGCCCGACCGTACGCTGCTGATCGGCTCCTCGCACCGCTCCCTGGCCGTGGTCGAGAAGACCGCGCCCGGCGACGGCACCGCCGACGCGTCGCAGGTCTATGAGGCGGCGAACGTCGCAGCCAACCGCTTCATTGCGTTCGACATGGCCGAGATCGCGGACGCCACCGGCAGCGTGGTTTCCTCGGTGCTGTTCGGCGCGCTCGCTGGCTCCGGCGCCCTGCCCTTCACGACAGAGGATTTTGAAGCCACGATCCGCGCGGCGGGCGTCGGCGTCGACGCCAGCCTGCGCGCCTTCACCGCCGGCCGCGAACGGGCCGTCGCCACGCTCAATCAGGATCCAAAGATCAAGCCTGCAGCGAAACCGCCGCTCGCCAAACGCTTTCCGCGCCTCGAACCGATCGGTCATGCCGATTACGACGCGCTGGTCGCGCGGGCGCGGCAGTTGCCGGCAGAGTTGCACGGAATCGTCGCCGCCGGCCTGCAACGCGTGGTCGATTATCAGGACGTCGCCTATGGCCGCGAATATCTCGACCGGCTGGAAACGATGCCGCGCGACGCAACCGGCCTGCTGCAGGCCTTTGCCAAGTATCTCGCCATTGCGATGGCCTATGACGACGTCATCCGCGTAGCGGATCTCAAGACGCGCGCGGGACGATTCGACCGGGTGCGCCGCGAGGCGCGGGCCGCCGATGACCAGGTTCTCGCCATCACCGAGTTCTTCCATCCAAGGATCGAGGAAATGGCGGGACTTCTGCCGCCGCGGCTCGGTGAAAAGATCGAGCGTAACGAGCGGCTCGGCAAGCTCATCGATCGCGGACGAAAATTGCGTACGACCGCGCCGTCGGCCTTCCTGATGTTGTACTTCGTGGCGGGCCTGCGGCGATTCCGCCGTCGCACGCTGCGGCATGCTCGCGAGATGCGCCATCTCGACGCATGGTCGCAGCGCGTCCGGAAATTCGCCGCGAGCGATACAGCGCTCGCCACCGCCGTGTGCGAGGCCCGCCGTCTCGTCGCCGGCTATTCGGACACGCATTCCCGCGGCGAATCGAAATTCGACAAGGTCATGCAGGCGTCCGAGCGCCTGGCCGGCCGGCCCGATGCCGCCGAATGGGTGCAGCGGCTGACCAAGGTCGCGCTGAAGGACGCCGAGGGCACCGAGCTCGACGGCGCGTTGCGCACCGTCGAGACACTGTTCGAGGACGCCTGAGGATGGATCAATTCGAGGTCGTGGTGTCGAAGGCCGAGGCGCTCACGCCGCGCATTCGCGAATTCGTGCTTGCGCGCGCCAACGGTGCGCCGATGCCGGGCTGGGCCGCGGGCGCCCATATCGATGTCCATCTGCCCGATGTCGGCCGGCGCTCCTATTCGCTGATCGAGACGACTTCACCGCGTGCGGCCGCTGAGCATCCGACCGCCTATCGCATCGCCGTGCTGCAGGAAAGCAAGAGCCGCGGCGGCTCCATTTACATGCACGGTCTCAAGACCGGCGATCGCCTGACGATCTCGCCGCCGGCGAACAATTTTCCGCTTCGAGCGCGGCACGGGCGAAGTCGCGCTCGTCGCGGGCGGCATCGGCGTGACGCCGCTGCTCACCATGGCCTGCGAACTGAGCGCGACGAAGCGGCCGTTCTCGTTCTACTACGCCGGCCGCAGCCGCAGCGAACTCGCCTTTCTCGGCGACATCGAGCGGCTGGCCAGCGCAAGCGCGACCATCCACGCCGACGACGAGGCCGGCCGCTTCTTCGATCTCGAGGGCCTGATGACGCGGCTCGCGCCCGACGTGCCGCTTTATCTCTGCGGCCCGCTGCCGATGATCGAGGCGGCCATCGCGCTGGCCAAGCGGCTGAACTGGCCGCAGGGGCGGCTGCATTTCGAAATCTTCAGCGCGCCCGAAGAGAAATCCGGCGATGCCAGTTTCGAGGTCGAACTCAAGAGCAACGGCCGCGTCTACGAGATTCCGGCCGGCAAGACCATCCTCGACGTGCTGCTCGAAGCCGGCGAAGACCCGATGCATGACTGCAAGCGCGGCGATTGCGGGATCTGCCAGACCACTGTCATCGAGGGCATTCCCGATCATCGCGACTACATCTTGAGCGAAAGCGAGAAGGCGTCGAACAAGGTGATGCAGATCTGTATTTCGCGCGCGAAAACCAAAAGACTTGTGCTCGACCTGTGAAGGAGGAACGCATGACCCGATATGCCGGCAACGCCGCAGCGCTTCGCGCGCTGGTCCGCGACCAGGAGGTTCACCGCGACGTCTATGTCAGCGAAGAGGTGTTCCAGCTCGAAATGGAGCATATGTTTCCGAACAGCTGGGTCTATGTCGGCCACGACAGCCAGGTCCCCAATCCCGGCGACTATTTCGGCACCACGATCGGCACGCAGCCAGTGCTGCTCGTACGCCATACCGACGGCAAGGTGCACGTGTTGCACAACCGCTGCCCCCACAAGGGCACGCGCATCACCTCCGAGACCTGCGGCAACACCGGAAAGTTCTTCCGCTGCCCCTATCACGCCTGGAGCTTCAAGACCGACGGCTCGCTGCTCGCGATTCCCCTGAAGAAGGGCTACGAGAACACCGGCTTCGAGCAGAGCCATGCCGCGCCCGGAATGGCGCCGGTGCGCCATGTCCGCAACTACCGCGGTTTCGTGTTCGCCAAGATCAACGACGGCGGCCTCGATTTCGAGGAGTTCTTCGGCGAAAGCCTGTCGAGCTTCGACAACATGGTCGACCGTTCGCCGGTCGGCCAGCTCAAGGTCGCCGGCGGCGTGCTGCGCTACATGCACAATTGCAATTGGAAGATGCTGGTCGAGAACCAGACCGACACCTGCCATCCGATGGTGGCGCACGAATCCTCGGCCGGGACCGCGGTCGAGGTCTGGAAGAAGGCGCCGCCCGGCACCAAGAAGCCGATGGCGGTCGAGATCATCGCGCCCTTCATGAGCCCGTACGAGTTCTTCGAGAACATGGGCATCCGGATCTGGGACAACGGCCACGGCCACACCGGCGTGCACCACTCGATCCATTCGGACTATTCGGCGGTGCCCGGCTATTTCGACAAGATGACGGCGGCCTATGGCGAGGCCCGCGCCAAGGCGATCCTGGACGAGAACCGGCATAACACCGTCTATTTCCCCAACATCATGATCAAGGGACCGATCCAGCTGTTGCGGCAGTTCAAGCCGATCGCGGCCAACAAGACGCTGGTCGAATCCTGGACGTTCCAGCTCGTCGATGCGCCCGACATGCTGCTCGAGCGCACGCTGATGTACAACCGGCTGATCAATGCGCCGACCTCCATCGTCGGCCATGACGACCTCGAAATGTATGAACGCGCGCAGGAAGGCCTGCACTCGAACGGCAACGAGTGGGTGAACCTCCAGCGCCTCTACAGCCCCGACGAGGCCGAACAGACCAACGTGGCGATCAACGGGACCAGCGAGTGGCCGATGCGCCACCAGTTCCGGGCGTGGACCAAGTTCATGACGATGGGGATGTGACATGAGCATGGTCACCGAGGCTCCTCTGAAGAATGCGGTCCCCACCGATCAGGAATTGATCGACTTCGTCGTTCGCGAGGCGCGGCTGATCGACCAGCAGCGTTTCGACGAATGGCTCGACATGTATGCCGACGACGCCTTCTACTGGATGCCGCTGGAATGGAATCAAACCGATCCGCGGCTGACCTGCTCGCTGATGTACGAGGACAAGCTGCTGCTCTCGATCCGGGTCGAACGGCTCAAGGGCGCGCGGACTTTCAGCCAGAAGCCGAAGAGCCGCTGCCATCACGTGCTGCAGACGCCGCAGGTGGATTCGCGCGACGCCGCCGCCAACAGCTACGTCACCTGGACGGCGATGCATTATGTCGAGACGCGCCTCGACGAGCAGACGCTCTATGCGGCCTGGGCCACGCATCATCTGAGCGTCGAGAACGGCAAGCTGCAAGATCAAGCTCAAGCGCGTCGACCTGATCAATTGCGATGCTGCCTTCGGCAACATCCAGCTCTTTATGTGAGGGAAGATGAGCGTAGCCCAACACACGGCGATCGTGAGCGGCGGCAATACCGGCATCGGCGCGGCGATCGCCCGCGGCCTCCTGGCCGAGGGCTACGACGTGATTTCGCTGTCGCGGCGCAAGCCCGACTGGAGCCATCCAAAACTCTCCTCGCGCGAGGTCGACCTGCTCGATGCGACGGCGACGCGGCAGGCGGCGAACGAAATCGCTGCGAAGGTTGCGATCACCCATGTCGTGCACAATGCCGGCGCGATCCGCGCCAAGCCGCTGGAAGAGGTCGACGACGAAGACGTCGGCGCATTGGCGCAGCTGCATTTCGGCGCCGCGATTGCGCTGGCGCAGGCGGCGCTGCCGGGCATGAAGCAGGCCCGCTTCGGCCGCATCGTGCTGCTGTCGTCCCGCGCCGCGCTGGGAGCTGCCACACGCACGGTCTATTCGGCGACCAAGGCCGGCATCATCGGCATGGCGCGGACCTGGGCGCTGGAGCTTGCCCCCTTCGGGATTACCGTCAATGTCGTCGCGCCCGGCCCGATCGGCGATACCGAGATGTTCGAGAGCGTGATGTCGCCGGAATCCGAACGCGCCAAGAAGCTGGCGCAGTCGATTCCGCTCGGCCGCCTCGGCAAATCCGCCGACGTCGCGCGCGCGGTCAGTTTCTTCAGTTCGCCGGATGCCGACTTCATCACCGGGCAGACACTTTATGTCTGCGGCGGAGCCAGCATCGGATCGATTTCCATCTAGCCCGGTGAGATGCACAGCCATGGACGCCACAGTCAAACGAAAGGCCAGATCCCCGAAGGGCGCGCGCGGGCAAGCGTTGCGGCCGGTCGAGCCGGCGCACGAATCCGACGGCGCGCATCTGGAATTGCGCATCTGGCTGCGGCTGCTCTCCTGCGCCACCCGGATCGAGAAGACGCTGAACGCAAAGCTGCGCAAGGAGTTCAACACCACGCTGGCCCGCTTCGACCTGCTGGCGCAGCTCGCGCGCAAGCCGGCGGGCGCGACCATGTCCGAGGTTTCCGAACTCCTGATGGTCTCAAACGGCGCGATCACCGCGCTCGTGCAGAAGCTCGAAGCCGACGGCTTCATCCATCGCGAAGTCGATTCCGAGGACCGCCGTACCTTCCGCTTGAGCCTGTCGCAGGAAGGCGCCAAGGAATTCGGCCGGATGGCGCGCCGGCATGAGGAATGGGTGATCGCCCTGATCGGCGAACTGTCACATGTCGCGCAGTCGGATCTGCTGCAACATCTGACGCTGCTCAAGCGCCGCCTCGACAAGCACTCCTGACGCGGACGCCTTGCGGCCGCTTGAAACGCTATGAGCTGCGATCGCCTCGCGGCGGCGCCAGCCTGTGCCTGAAGAACGCCAAAATCTCGTCGCGTGCCGCGATCGTCGGCTGACCGGCCTCGTCGATCAGGTGCGCGGTGACGACGCTATGCGGGGTCGTGACGTGGCGCTCGAAGAACGGCGCAAGATCGGTGTTCGCCGCGCTGTCCGGAAGCACCTGTCCGATGAAGCGGTCGCCAAGCGCTTCCTCATAGGCCGCGAAGCGTTGCGCCATGCAAAACTTGTCGCCGGCGAAGCGATAGGCCAGCACCGTCAGATCGTCCCGCTCGAGCCGCTCGCGGACGGCCTTGACTTCGTCGGGTGCGATTTCGATGCCGGCCGGATCGTTCAGCGGCAGCGACGGCTGCGCGAGCACCGGCGCCAGCATCGATGGTTCAAGCATCATGGTCAGCGCGAAGTTTCCCGTAAAGCACATGCCGATGGCGCCGACGCCCGGGACCGCCGCACTCGCCATGCGCAAATCGCGCCAGCGAACGCAGCCACTTCGTCACGGGGCTGGATTCGTTTGAGGCCAGGGCGCGAAACTCGGCGCTCACACAAGCGCGCTGAAAGATCGCGGCCCCCTCCTCCGCGCCGGGAACGGCGCCGTCGCGGCCGAACAGCGACGGCATGTAGACGGTGAAGCCGGCGTCGCGGACCCAGCGGGCAAACCGCGCGACATGCGGGCTGATGCCCGGCATCTCCGTCATCACGATGACGGCGGGCCCTGTGCCGGCCACGTAGACGACCTTGGTGACGCCGTCGAGCGTGATGTCGCGGCGCGTGAAATCCTCGAGCGGATCGTCCTGCTTCATGGACCGTTTCGGCATCGGCACAATTCCCTAAATGGATATCCAGCTTGGAGCCGTAGCGCAGGGACGAAGATGCCTGCGGCTAGGCTTTGGGGCTATGTTTTCGGGGATATCGTTGCGATTTCGCAGCCGACAGGCTAGTGTCAAAAATGACATTTATCAGGGATTTTTTGACATGACCAAAGTCGCGATTGTCGAGATCGAGGGATGCATGGCTTCGAGCGCGGCCATCACCCACGATGTATTGGCAACCGCCAACCGGATCGGCGCTGCGAAGGGCGTTCCGCCATTCAAGGTCACGACGGTGCGTTGCGGATCCCGCCGAAATGACGTCGATCTGCGCGGAATCGAACTCGTCATTGTTCCCGGTCTTGGAACGGCATCGGCAGACAAACTGGAGACGAAGTTGAAGAGCCCAATGTGCCGCCGCGCAGGCGACATGCTGACCCGGGCGCACGCAACCGGCGCCATGCTCGCCGCGTCCTGCGCGAGCACCTTCCTGCTGGCGGAGACGGGCTTGCTCGATGGCCGGCGGGCGACCACGACATGGTGGTTCGCACCGCTGTTCCGGCAGCGCTATCCCGCGGTCGAACTGCTGACGGAGCAGATGGTCGTCGCCGATTGGCCGATCGCAACCGCCGGCGCGGCCATGGCGCAGATGGACCTGATGCTTGCGGTCGTTGGCCGGTTCGCCGGACCAAGCCTGGCGAAGGCCTGCGCCAACTATCTTCTGCTCGACGGACGGCGCTCCCAGGCGCCATTCATGGCGATTACCTATCTGGCGAGCCAGGACCCGAGGATTGCCAAGGCCGAGAAATGGGTGCGCGACAACATCGCGCGCGACTTTGCGATCGAGGAGCTTGCCGCAGCCGTCGCGCTGGCGCCACGGACATTTGCCCGGCGAATCGCGGCGACCTGCGGCGTTTCACCGATTCAGTTCGTGCAACGGATCAGGCTGGAGACCGCGCGATTGCTGCTCGAGACCACGCGCCTGTCGGTCGAGGAGATCGCGCGGAGGATCGGATACGCGGAGCCTTCCACGCTTCGCCGGCTGATCCGGCGCGACACGAAACATCCGCCCGGACATTTCCGTCCCGCCGCCTGAGCGTCTCCCTCGCCCGCGCCGTCGCCAGTCTCAATGGCCGAGTATCGCCTTCACCTCGAGATATTCTTCAAATCCGAAGACGCCGAACTCGCGCCCATTGCCGGACTGCTTGTAGCCACCAAAGGGCAGGCTGCGGTCGAAAGGCGCGCCGTTGAGATAGACGCGCCCTGCGCGGATGCGGTTGGCGACAGCGCGAGCGCGGTCGGGATCCCTGGACTGCACAAAACCCGCCAATCCGAACGGCGTGTCATTGGCGATCTCGATCGCCTCATCCTCGGTGTCATAGCTCATGATCGACAGCACGGGGCCGAAGATTTCCTCGCGTGCAATCTTCATTTGCGGCGTCACATCGCCGAAGACGGTCGGACGAACATAGTATCCACGGTTGAGTTCGGACGGCCGCCCCGTTCCGCCAGCCACCAGCGTCGCGCCTTCATCAACGCCGGACTGGATGAGATCCTGCACTTTCTCAAACTGTGCCTGGCTCACCAGCGGCCCCATGGTGGATGCCGGATCGAGCGGATCGCCCAGGCGAATGGTGTCGACAGCCTCACGCGCCGCCGCGAATGCCGCATCGCGCTGCGCGCGAGGGATAAGCATGCGCGTGGGAGACTGGCAGTTTTGGCCGCCGTTCGTATAGCAGGCGTGAACGCCCTGGATCACGGCGGCTTTCAGGTCGGCATCGGCAAGGATGATGTTGGCGGATTTGCCGCCCAGTTCCTGCGCGACGCGCTTGACCGTATCCGCCGCAAGCTTGGCCACCCTTACGCCGGCCGTTGTCGATCCGGTGAACGACACCATGTCGATGTCGGGGTGCGCGGCGATCGCCTCACCCACCGTGGGTCCGTCGCCGTTGACGAGATTGAAGACGCCCGCCGGGAGGCCGGCGTCATCGACGATCTCCGCAAACAACATCGCGCTGAGCGGCGCGATCTCGCTGGGTTTCAGGACGACGGTGCAGCCGGTGGCGAGCGCCGGCGCGACCTTGGAGGCAACCTGGTTCAGCGGCCAGTTCCACGGCGTGATCAGTCCGCAGACACCGATCGGTTCGCGGCGGATGATCCCGTTCCCCATCCGCTCCTCGAACTTGTAGTTCGCAAGCACGCGCGCGGCTTCCTCGAAATGAAACAGCGCGACGGTTGCCTGACGCTGGGTCGCAAACGTGATCGGCGCGCCCATCTCCAGGGTCATCATCCGCGCCAGTTCCGGCAGGCGCGCCCTAAAGCCCTCGATGATCTTCTGAAGCCAGGACAGACGCGCTTCGACGCTGGTTACGGAATATGTCGCGAAAGCGCGGCGCGCTGCCTTGGCGGCCCGATCCACATCGGGCCGCGAGCCCAGGCTGATCTGCGCGAATGTCTCCTCCGTCGCGGGGTTGACTATTCCCAGCGTTGAGGGCGTGGCTGGATCCACCCAGGCGCCGTCGATGTAGAATTTCAGTTTTTCCATTGTTTCCTGTCCACGACGTTATGTCGCGTTACTGTTTGCGGTGCGTTTTTAGAGGTGCCGACCTTGATCCACCGGCACGACATTCCCGTCGAACTGGTCAGATTAACGATGCAGGCGACTACCGCCCGATACCGCTGTTGCCACCGCCACGAGCGCAACCTTCGGGATCGACAGCGCGGGAATTTCAATGCCAGTCATTCTTACAGCGGCCTCACATCGTGATCTTTGCGGCCTCGATCACGGGACGCCATTTGGCGCGTTCGCCGTCGATGAACGCCTTGAGGTCATCCGGAGAGCCGCCAACGCCTTGCAGCGAGTTCTGCTCGAGGATGGTCTTGCCCTTGTCGCTCTTGAGGAAGGCGTTCACCGCATTGTTCACCTTGCTCACGATGTCAGGCGGCGTACCGGTCGGAGCGACGATCGCGTACCACGCGGTCGCCTCGAATCCCTTGAAGCCCGCTTCCTGCACCGTCGGCACATCGGGCAGTTGCGCGACGCGCTGGCTCGTCGTCACCGCTAGCGCGCGAACCTTGCGGTCGGCCACCAGCGGCAGATAGGTCGGCATGAAATCCATGGCGACGTTGACTTGTCCGCCCAGCAGGTCCGTGATCAGCGGCGCCGAGCCGCGATAAGGCACATGCGTCATCTCCACGCCGGCAAACTGCTGGATCAGCGCCGAGGTAATGTGTCCGAGCGTGCCGTTGCCGGGATGGCCGACATTGACCTTGCCCGGGTTCTGCTTGGCATAGGCGATCAGCTCGGGAAGCGTCTTCGCCGGAAAGTCCGGTGTCGCCGCAATGATCAGTGGCGACTTGGCGACGAGCACGACCGGCATGAAATCGCGCTCGGAGTCGTAAGCCAGGCCCTTGTACATGAACTTGTTGAGCGCGATCGGCGCCGGCGTCCCGAACAGCCACGTATGGCCGTCGGCAGCCGCCTTGGCGACCGCCGTCCCGCCGAGATTGCCGCCCGCGCCCGCACGGTTTTCGACGATGAACTGCTTGCCGAAATCTTCGCTCAGCGCGTGCGCAACGGCGCGCGCCAGGGTATCGACGGCGGCGCCGGCCGGGAACGGCACCACCATGGTGACCGGGCGGTTCGGCCATTCCTGCGCCACGGCGTGGTGACATGGCGCAATGGCAAGTGCGAGGCCCAGAAGGCCGAAAGACAGCACGCGCATGTTTCCTCCGAGTTGTGTGCGGGCGCTCGCGTTGGAGCCAGCGCTTATTCTGCAGCAAACTTGTCCAGGCCCTTGCGCTGCAGCCATTTGGATAATTCGTCCGCAACGGCTTCGTTATTGAGATCGGCAAAGGCGATGTGCGTGTTGCCGCGCAGACCTGCATCTGGCAGCAGCAAGACCTCGCAATCGCCGCCGTGACGGTTGACGATGCCGCAGAAGGTCTTCGCCACTTCGACTGAGGTTTTCCAGATCGGGCGCGTACTCGGTGTAGTCGCCGAACACCATCTGGATCGGAAACTTCGTCAGCTTCTTGAACTCGGCCAGCGGCACGGCATTGGGACCGTACGGCGCATCCGGCTTGGGCTCGGGCCCCTCGCCTTCCGGGAAGACGAAGCCCGGGGTTTCGTAGGCCACGATGCCCTTCATGTTGTCGCTCTTGGCCTTCAGTGCCGACAACAGCGCGCGCCAGCCGCCCGCGGAATTGGTGACGGCAATGACGGGGCCGATCTTGTCGATCGCCTGGCCGCCGGCCTCCGCCTGCAGCAATGCATTCTCGAGCGTATCGAACTCGTCGTAACGGGCGCGCGTCGCCTGGTTCCAGGCTTCCTTGTCGGCCGTCGGGAATTGCAGTCCCGGATGCCAGTTGAGATAGGTCAGGCCGAAACGCCAGGCGGCAAAGTTGCGCTGATCGAAATAATCAGGCGTGTAGGTGATCGGCTCGCAGCTCCAGTTGGCGCGACCGACGCGCGGGCCGTCCCACAGGTAAACCGGATATCCCCTGCGCAGGAAAATGCTCTTGTAGCCTTCGCCGCCGTCCCAGCGGTTTTCCCACACCTTCGTGCTGGAGCTGTGCCACATGATCAGGCCGACGCTGCGCCTTTTCGCGGGGATGAAGTATTCGACGTAACCATGGTCGCAGGAGAGCGTCTGGCTGGGGTCGCCGGGCTTGGCAACGACCTTGCCGCCCACTTCATACGCGCCCGTTGATTCCAGGATGATCGGCGGCTTCGGCGGTTTGCGGCCCTCTTCCGCGAAGGCCGCATGGCTTAGTCCGGCAAACAACAATGCCGCGGCAAACGGCTGCAACTGTTTCCAGCCCTTCAAATGGCTTCTACCGCGATTCATCATCGGCCTCCTCCCCAAATAGTGCGCGCCGCTTTTCGCGGTCTTTGCGCGTGTCTTGTTAGGCGGCGTTCTGCGCGGCCGACTGGCTCACCGGAAGATTCAGGAACCGCGCGGCGTTGTCGCTGATGAGCTTCCTGATCGCAGGCGCGCGGCATCTGCAGATCGAGCAGGATCTGCGTGATGCTGCGGAAACCATCGACCGGACGCTGCGAGCCCTGCAGCCCGAGGTCGGACGACAGGATCGTGTTGTCGACGCCGGCCACCTCGATCAGGTGCGCGAGATCATCCGGGCTGTACTTCAGGGACTTGCCTTCGATGAACATGCAGATCGAATGTTCCATCTTGACGCCGCGCGCGACCAGCTGGCGAATATCCGTGTCGTTGCAGCCGACGATGTAGGTCGGATGGTTGACCATCATCTTCTTGACGCCGCGCCGCGCCGCCTCGTCGAACAGGATATGCAGTTCGCTGGCAGGCAGGTGACCGCCGGCCAGGATGATATCCGCCTCGGCAATGAGGTCGATGACCTTCCTGGTGTCGTCCGTGAGCTTGCCGTTGGCGTCGAGCGCCGAAAGCGGAATCGGATCGAGCATCTTCTGCGAGGTCTTCGGAAAGGTCGAGTTTCCCTTCGCCATCGCTTCGATATGGTTCGCCGCCGACAGCGTCGGCATCCAGACGATCCTGGCGCCGAGCTTGATGGCGTGGTCGACGGCGTGCGGGTTGATGCCGCCCGACGCATTGTTCAGCACAATGCCCGAGAACAGTTTTACATTGGTTTCCGGGAAACAGCTTCTCCAGCAGGATCGCATGCGCCATGCCGGCATAGAAGTGATCCTTGTAGAGCACGGCGCGGAATTTCGCTTCCGCCGCATCGAGCAGTTCCTCGTGATGATCGAGGATGCGCGGCATCGCCGCCGGGCCGCTATGGCAGTGCAGATCGATCGCGCCGACCAGCAGCTCGGCGACCTCGGCCGCCCGCGACAGCGGCGGCAGCGGCACGGTGTTCGGATAGGACACTTGTTTGTCGGCCATGGTCAGGACCCTTTCGGCTACGTGTCAGGCGGCGGACTTATCCGCAGGGGTTTGCGCGGGCATCGGATAATCGTCTTCGTTCAGCACCCAGCCCGGCTTGGCCGAAAAATCCATGCGCGGCGGGCAGAAGATGTCGACGAGAACATTGAGCTTGGGATCCATGGCCTGCGAGGTGTGAATGGAGGGCGGCGGAATCACGGCGATGGAAGGCGATCCGCAGCTCTCGTGATCGTCGTTGCGCCACTGGGCCATGTCGGTCGTCCATGGCCAGCGCAGGTGATGAATGAAGGTGCCGGCCAGCGCCAGCGAGCATTGCTCGAAATCGTCATGGTGGTGCGGCGACATCTTGCTCGGATCGCGCGGGCCGTTCTTCGGCTCGAGAAAATTCACCATGAAGGTCGAGCAGCGGAAGATCCGCCCGAACCGGCCGGGCGTTGCCGCGACGTCGAGGCTGTAGGTGCGGATCTTCGAGCCACCGGTTGCCTCCGGCCACGGCTCGAACGGCGGCAGATTGGGATGCGGCGTCGCGTAAGACGCGGCGTTGGAGCACAGCTTTGCGAGATCTTCCGATCGCGTCGTCATCATGCGCACCACCTTGGCAGCGCCCAGCAGCGTGACGGAGCTTGCGCCCGCCGGCACGAAGCTGATGGAGTGACCGCCAACGACCTTGCGCTCGTTGCCCCACACGATCTCGGCGCCCGCCCCCGGATCGGGAAGCAGCACGACATATTCGTCGGGTTGGTTGGTCCGGCTCAGCACCGCGCCCTTGTCGGCGTCGCTATAGGCGATGATGAAGTTCTGGCCGCGGGCGTACCAGGTGCGTGCGCCGTTCTGATTTTCGGCCGGCGGCGTTTCGTAGAATTTCGCATACTCGGCGCCTGCGAAGTGGGTGGCGGCGGGTTTGGCGCCGACCGGAGTGGCGGCGAGCGCGGCGCGGGGATCAGTGCTGTGATACATGTGAGCCATCCGTGGTTTGCACGAGGGTTTTGAAATCGGTAAGGGTTTGCGCCGCGGCCCGGCGCATCTGGCCCTGGTCCGACGAGATGATGAAGGCGCTGGCGCCGAGGCCGGCGAAATCCTTGGCTTCCGCCGCGCTCGCGACCATCACGCAGACCGGCTTGGCGGCTTTCTTCGCCGCCGCAATGATCCTGATGACCGCATCCTTCACGGACGCATCGGCCGACGATTTGGCGCCGAGGGCGACGGTGAGATCGCCACGGCCGATGAAGAACCCGTGGATTCCGTCGACGGCGGCGATGGCGTCGATCTGATCCAGCGCTTCGGGATCCTCGATCATCGCGATCGCGCAGACCGATGCATCCTGTTCATCGACGAGGGTCCACATCGGCGTGCCGCCATAGGCGCCGGCGCGGGCCGAGCCGGAATAGCCGCGCCGTCCACCGCGATAGCGCGCAGCCGCCGCAACCGCGCGCGCCTTCTCGACGGTCGCGACATGGGGCACCAGCACACCGGTTGCGCCGCAGTCCAGGCAGGACAGGATTTTGGCCGGATCGTCCGACGACACCCGCACGATGCCGGCAAGGTTGCTGGCGCGCGCGGCCAGCAGCATGACATCGGTCATCGCGCGATCGATCGGCGCGTGCTCCTCGTCGATCACGACGAAATCATAGCCGAGCGCGCCGAATATCTCGGTCGCGTGCGTGGTGGGCGTCTTGATGAAGGTGCCGACGACGTGCTGCCGCGCCGAGAAGCGGCGGCGGAATGACGAAAAATGCGGCCTGACGACATCTCCGGACACGGCTGTTCCTCCCCGCCATCTGCCCGGGCCGTCCTCAGAAGACGGGCACCGGCGTGGCTTGGCGAAAACCATTGCAGGGCGGACGCCGGTGGGCCATAGCTATTCCACCGCGTTCCACCAGGTGGAATTCCATTGCATGCCGCTCAAATCCGACACCGTCGAAGCCGCCTCTCGCACGCTCCTGCTGCTGGAGGAGCTCAATCGCCACCGCGTCACCTCGATCGATCGCCTGCACAAGGCGACGGGGCTGCCGAAATCGACGGTGGTGCGGCTGATGAAGTCGCTATGCGCGATGGGCTATGCCGCCAACGACCGGCGGCAGGGCGGCTACGCGGTCGCCTCGCGGGTCAAATCGCTGAGCAACGGCTTTCACGGCGATCCGCTGGTGGTGGAGGCCGCGCGCCCTTGGGCGCTCGCCTTCACGCGACAATATCACTGGCCGATCGCCATCGCCGTCCTCGACAGGAGTTCTGTCGTGGTCCGCTTCAGCACCATTCCCGACAGCCCGGTCTCGCCATTTCACGGCACCCTCAACACGCACCTCAGCCTGCTCGGGCGGGCGCTGGGGCGCGCCTATCTGGCGTTCTGTCCGACGAGCGAACGCTCGATGCTGCTCGACATGCTGACACGGTCGCAGGAGAGCGAAGACAAACTCGCCACCGAGCGAAAGCGAGCGTTGGCCTTGCTGGCGACGATCCGCAAGCAAGGCTTCGCCGAACGCGACCCGATGGTCGAGCCGCGCTCGTCCGGCACGATCGCGGTTCCCATCATCGTCAACCAGCGCGTGCTCGCCACCGTCGGCATGACCTACTTCACGTCGGCGCTCGACCGCGCAGACGTCGTCCAGCGCTACGTGCCTCCTGTGAAAGCCCTGGCCGACAATATCGCCGCAAGCGTCTCGTCCTTGCAGCAATAGCGGCTCCGCCTGACCGTATCCGTCATAAGTCGGCCTTGACGGCCCGAAGCAATTCCGAAACCCTGTCGCCTTCTTCTGGGGACTGATTTCGGTGTCCGCTTTCGCCCACGGCCAGGATCGATAGACTCTTTCCGGAAGCGGACGGCTATCGAAAGTGGCACCACTATTGCTTGCGGGCAATAGGCGTGCGAGGGGAAGGACACAGTATGATCCGCGTGTTTCTTGATCGAATCTACCTTTTCTCCGGCTATCTCGCCGGACTTTTCCTCATTGCGATTTTTGTGCTGATGATGCTGCTGTCGGCCGGCCGGCCGCTCGGCATCAATATTCCGGCGGGCGATGATTTCATCTCCTGGTGCATGGCGGCAACCGCCTTCCTCGGGCTCGCGCATACGTTCAAACATGGCGAGATGATCCGCGTCGGCCTTCTGATCGACCGCCTCAACGACAATGTCCGCCACTATGTCGAGATCGCAGCCCTCCTCGTCGGCGTTGGCTTCATCGGCTTTTTCGCGTGGCATGCTTCGGTCATGACCTGGCAGTCATGGAAATTTTCCGACATTTCGCAAGGCGTGATCGCGGTGCCGCTGTGGATTCCGCAGCTCGGCTACAGCGGCGGCCTCGTGATTCTTTTCATCGCTTTTGTGGATGAACTGGTCCATGTCGCGCGCGGCTTCGCGCCGCGCTACGAATTGCCGAAGCCGACGAGCGCCGAGGAAATCGTCGAACGCGCCATGCAGAGCGGGGTCTGACGATGGAGCTTCTCTCCATCGCCGCGATCCTGCTCGGATTTCTTGCGCTGCTGCTCGGTGCCGGCGTCTGGATCGGCGTCGCCTTGATGGCGACGGGATGGGCCGGCATGCAGTTCGCCGGCGGCGGCATTCCGGCGGGCAGCGTGCTGGCGACAACGGTGTGGGGCAACAGCGCGTCGTGGTCGCTGGCGGCCTTGCCACTCTTCATCTGGATGGGCGAAATCCTGTTCCGCACGCGGCTGTCGGAGGAAATGTTTCGCGGCTTTGCGCCGTGGCTGAACTGGCTGCCGGGCCGGCTCATGCACGTCAATGTGCTCGCCTGCGGCGTGTTCGGCTCGGTGTCGGGATCGTCAGCCGCGACCTGCGCCACGGTTGCCAAGATCGCGCTGCCGGAATTGAAGAAGCGCGGCTATGACGAAAACTTGAGCCTCGGCTCGCTGGCCGGTGCGGGCACGCTCGGCATTCTGATCCCGCCGTCGATCACCATGGTGGTCTACGCCGTGCAGGCGAACGTCTCCATCATCCAGGTTTTCCTCGCCGGATTTCTGCCGGGCCTGTTGGTGATGGTGCTCTATTCCGGCTACATCGCGATCTGGTCGCTCGCCAATCCGAAGCGCACGCCGCCGGCCGATCCGCCGATGAGCCTTCGCAAGCGCATTTCAGAGTCGCTCAATCTCATTCCCTGCCTGCTGCTGATCGTTTTCGTCTTTCTGTCGTTGCTGATGGGCTGGGCGACGGCGACGGAATGCGCGGCCTGGGGCGTGTTGGGATCGCTCGCGATCGCATGGTGGCAAGACGCGCTGAGCTGGGAATCCTTCTGGGCGAGCGTCATGGGCGCGACGCGGGTCAATTGCATGATCCTCTGATCCTGGCGGGCGCTTCCTACATGGGCACGTCGATGGCCTATACCGGCATCCCGCTGGCGCTCGCGAACTGGGTGAACAGCCTCCAGCTCAGCCCCTATGCGCTGATCGCGGCGCTGACCGTCATGTACATCGTGCTCGGCACGGCGCTCGACGGCATTTCCATGATCGTGCTGACCACCGCCATCGTGATTCCGATGGTGAAGCAGGCCGGCTTCGATCTCATCTGGTTCGGCATTTTCCTGGTGCTGGTGGTGGAAATGGCGGAAGTCTCTCCGCCCGTCGGCTTCAATCTGTTCGTCCTGCAGACCATGAGCGGCAAGGATTCCAACACGGTCGCCAAGGCGGCCCTGCCGTTCTTCTTTTTGCTCGTTCTGGCGGTTGCCATCATCACGGTCTTTCCTGCTATCGTGATGGTGCTGCCGCGGATAGCGTTCCCTGGCTAGAGAAAGGTATTGTCATGTTCAGGCTTATTAAGACGTGCGCTATGGCCGCCTGCGTCGCGGCGCTTGCCGCTCCCGCACTTGTCGTTCCAGCAGCGGCGCAGACCAAATGGAATCTCCCGGCGGCCTATCCGGCGGACAATCCGCATTCGGTGAACCTGATCGCGTTCGCCAAGGATGTCGGCGACGCCACCGGCGGCAAGCTGCAGATCACCGTGCATGCCGCCGCCTCCCTGTTCAAGGCGCCGGAAATCAAGCGCGCGGTCGCCACCGGACAGGCGCAGGCGGGTGAGGTTCTGATCTCGCTGCACGAGAACGAAGATCCGATGTTCGGCATCGATGTTGTCCCGTTCGTCGCGACGAGCTATCCGGCAGCCAAGAAGCTGTGGCTCGCGTCGAAACCCGCCGTCGAAAAGAAGCTCGCATCGCAGGGCCTGATGCTCCTGTTCGCGGTGCCGTGGGGTCCGCAGGGCATTTATGCCAAGAAAGACATCAACACCCTTGAGGACATGAAAGGCCTGAAGTGGCGCGCCTATAATGTCGGCACCTCGCGCATCGCCGAACTCGTCGGCGCGCAGCCCGTCACCATCCAGGCGGCCGAACTGCCGCAGGCGCTGGCTACCGGCGTCGTGAACGCGTTCATGACCTCAGGCTCGACCGGCTACGACAGCAAGGCCTGGGAAACCATGACGCATTTCTACGATACGCAGGCCTGGATTCCGAAGAACGTCACCTTCGTCAACAAGGCCGCTTTTGACGCGCTCGACAAGCCGACCCAGGACGCGATCCTCAAGGCGGCCGCGGTCGCCGAAGAACGCGGCTGGAAGCTCGCGGAAGAAAAGGCCAAGTGGTATCTCGAACAGCTTCAGGCCAACAAGATGAAGGTGCTGCCGCCGCCTGCGGCGCTGAAGACGGGCCTTGAGAAAGTCGGCGAGCAGTTGACGGCCGATTGGCTCAAGAAGGCCGGCCCCGACGGTGAAGCCGTGATCGCCGCCTATAAGAAGTAGGACGATCGTTATTGCGCTCCAGTCGCGTCCGGCATTCGATTGCCGGGCGCGACAGTTTCGCAAGGAGGCGAGGCGATCGGCCCCGCTCACTTCACCCGGCTTCGATGCACGCTTCCATGATCCCATCGATCTCGGCGGTCGAGAGAACCCCGATCTCGGCAATGAAGACGATCCGCGCCCGCGGCACCCCGGCCGCCAGCGCCCCGCCCGGCGCCAGCGTCGCGCGCCCGCCGGCGAGCTGAAACACCGTCAACCGCCCGGGCTGCTCCACCGTCTCGAACAACCCCTTCGCCCGGGCGAGCTTCGGCGCCAGCCGGCCGATCGCCTGCTGCAACCGGGGCAGCGAGACCGGCCGTTCCGATGTCCAGCTCAGCGTCTCGAACCGGTCGGCCGCCGGCCGTCGCGGCCCTACCTCGCGCGGCGCCGGCACGCGGTCCACGTCCGCGGGGAACAGCAGCGCTGCGGGGACTTCGCCATGCAGGGCATCGACCACCACCGCCGCCGGTCGCAGCGCCCGGACGACATCGCGCAGCTGTGCGCGACCCGCCGCGTCCACCAGGTCCACCTTGCTCAGCGCCACCACGTCGGCCGCCCGCAGCTGAGACCGCAGCAACGCGTCGTTCAACGTCTCCGGATGTTGTCGTCGCGTCCACCACGCACAGCACCGTTTCCAGCGGCGCCTCCCGCCAGATCAGGGGATCCATCAGGTTGCGCACGATATCCGAGGGATCGGCGACCCCGCTGGTTTCGATCACGATGAACTCCGGCCGCGGATCGCGCCGCAGCAGGGTGGCGAGCGTGCGCAAGAGATCGCCTTCCAGCGAGCAGCAGATGCAGCCGTTGCTCAGGCTGACCACCCCATCGCTGGCGCCCGCGATCAGCTCCGCATCGATGTTGATCGCGCCGAAATCGTTGACCACGGCGGCGATCCGCCGCCCCTCCGCATGCGCCAGCAGATGGTTCACGACCGTGGTCTTGCCCGCCCCGAGGAAGCCGGTCACCAGCAGGATCGGGACCGGCACAATCAAGCTCTCGGCAACGGGCCGGCGCACCGGCCGGCCGGGCCTCGCCGCCACATCCAGCACGCCATCTGATATCAGCGGCTGGCCGCTGACCACCAGATGCCGCACGCCCTCCGCCGGGCGGTTCATCGCCGAGAACGTCGCCCGGTCGGTCAGCGTGTCGAAATCGAACACGACGATGTCGGCATCCGCGCCCGGCTGCAGCCTTCCCTTGGCGCGCATGGCGGGCGTGCTCGCGGCCAAAATCTCCGCCGGGATCAGGGCGCATTTGCGGATGCCTTCCAGCAGCGACACCGCCCGGCGCTCACGCACCCACTCGCGGATGAAACGGGTGAAGCAACCCGCCGAACGCGGATGCGAGGTGGCATCCTCTGGCAGCGGCCAGGCGTCGCCGGTGTAAGCGCTGCCGTCCGACAGCGTCCAGGGCATCGCGTCGGAGGCGATCGCGCCGCCGGGATACAGCACCGAGATGTCCAGGAGGTCACGATGGTGCGGATTGTTCTCCGTATCCAGGATATGCCACAGCACCAGCGTGGAAGGCTCCTCCGCCTGCGCCGCCAGCAATTCCTTGCGGTCGCGGAAGCGCCGCCCGTCGGTCACCCGCTGCACCGAATCGTAGCCGAGTCCATTGCGCGCCTCGAACTCGGGGTCGCTGAAGAAGGCCGCCGCCAGCACCGTCGAACCGGTGCCGTACGGATAGGCCTCCACCGTGATCGGCAGGCCCTGCGCCTGCGCCTTGGCCACCAGCACGGCGCAACGCTCGACGTCCGTCTTGCTGGAAGAGTTGAAGTGGCAGATGTGCATGTGCGCGCCGGTGGCGCCGGCATAGCCGATCAGGCGGATATAGGCTTCGGCAGCGCTTTCCGGATCGATGCGGGACATGTAGGCGACGTGGGTGAAGGTCGCCACATCATGCGCCGCCGCCAGTTGGCACACCGCGGTCAGCTCCTGGACGCCGGCGCCCGGGGCATAGGCGTTGAGGATGCCGATGCCGATGCCGCCCTCGTTCAGTCCGATTGGCAAGGCGGTCGAGGATGCCGGCCACCTCGGTGTCGCTGGCCACGTTGTCGATCCAGCGGCGATCGCGCATGGCATTGCCGAACGCCTCCAGCGAGCTTTCGGCGTTGGAGCCGGTCATCGCGCCGATGCGCGCAAAGGCCCAGTTGGCGGCGGCGCCGTAGTTCAGCACGCGCCCCTTGGCGGCCTGGCGCCGATACCAGGATGCGACCGGCAACACGCCGGCCTCGAGGTCGAGCGTCGTCGTCACCCCGTCGAACGCCTGCATGCGGTCGGCCGGGATCGACTGGCCGTGCGCGTGCAGGTCGATGAAGCCGGGCGCTACCACCAGCCCGGTCGCGTCGATCACCCGCTCGGCGCTGCCGAGCCCGGTGCCGACAGCGGCGATCCGGCCATCCACCACCGCCACATCGCCAATGGCGTCCATCCCGCTCGCCGGATCCACCACCCGGCCGCCACTGATCACCAAGCCACTCATATCGTCATTCCCCACGCAAAAACTTTAGGCAAGGCCGGCAGCAGCGCCGCAGGCACGAAGACCGGCCACGTGCCGGCTGTCTCGAATCCAATAGAGGCAGATTTTCGGACCGACGACCACCTCCGCCGATGCGGACGCATCATGCGTATCACGCCACGTCTTTGGCATTCATCGCGGTGGTATCCCCTTAGATCGGTCGCCAATCGACTGAATACGATCCAGCCGTTTTCCTATATCGCGCCTATGCGCGAGGATCCGACTTCCTCTCGATTTCCTATGCCATGCCGACCAGCTCAGTTCTGGGCGACTGCCATGACTACGGGAGTTTGACCATGACGTCGAAAGGCTTCGTTCTAGCTGCATGTATCATCGCGTTCAGTGCGAGTTCGGGAATGTCCTACGCCAAGAGCGCAATTCACGAAAGGAGCAACGAAGCAGAACGATCGAGTTCGCTACCGCAGATACAAACCGAGACTTCAAATTCGTTCGCCGTGATGCAGTCGGATACGCCTGAACACAATACCCACGTGTATCACGGGGGACCAAAATCGAACGACTAGCAAATCGGCCGCACAACTCGATATGGGCTCCGGCGAGTATCGGAGTCCATATCAATTGGATGTTATTTGGGCTCATCGAGTCGAGAAGTCCTTTCCTATCTCTCCCATGAAGATAGAGACGAGATGGGAACATGACTCAATCGGCGCTCGTCGTTGGAGCCAGCGGCATCGTAGGCAACAATCTCGCACGGCATCTCCGTGAACGAGGCTGGCAGGTGCACGGACTGGCACGGCGGCCGCCAACCAACATCGACGGCGTGACGCCGATCGCGGCAGACTTGCTCGATCCAGCGTCGCTTCGGTCCGCCTTGCAGGGCTTGCGTCCCGCAAATGTCTTCTTCAGCACCTGGCTCCGACAGAAGACAGAGGCAGAAAACATAATGGTCAATCGCGCCATGGTGCGCAATCTGCTGGATGCGCTGTCGCTATCGGGCTCGGTGTCGCACGTCGCCCTCGTAACGGGGCTCAAGCATTATCTCGGGCCGTTCGAGGCTTATGGCAAAGGCAAAGGAGCTTTGCCGGCGACGCCATTTCGCGAGGAGCAACCGCGGCTCGATATTGAAAATTTCTACTATGCCCAGGAGGACGAGGTGTTCGCGGCGGCGAGGCGTGACGGCTTCAGCTGGAGCGTGCATCGGCCCCATACAATCATCGGATACGCCCTTGGCAACGCGATGAATATGGGCGTAACGCTCGCTATCTATGCGACGATCTGCCTGGAGAGCGGGCGACCATTCTTGTTCCCCGGCTCCGCTACACAATGGAACGGTCTTACCGATATGACGGATGCGAAGCTGCTCGCTCGCCATCTGGAGTGGGCCGCTACGACCGAGGTCGCGCGCAATCAGGCCTTCAACGTCGTCAACGGCGACATTTTTCGCTGGAGCTGGATGTGGGCGCGCCTGGCCGGCTGGTTCGGGATACAACCCGCTCCATATCGAGGCGAATGCATCCCACTGGAGCGTCAATTGGGCGATGCGGGACCGCTGTGGGCCGACATCGCTCGCAGGCATCATTTGGCAGAGACCGATATGAACGCAATCACCTCGGCATGGCACACCGATGCCGATCTTGGCCGTCCAATCGAGGTGGTCACTGACATGAGCAAGAGTCGGAAGCTCGGCTTCCTCGACTATCAAGCAACTGACGAGAGCTTCTTCGATCTGTTTGTCCGTCTTCGCGAGGTGAAGATCATCCCCTGACTGCCCGCCAAACGGCAAGGCAAAGACGACGAAAATTCTAAACCTGTCAAAGTACAAAAAAATACGGAGCGGCGCTCCCTAGGGGAACATCTCTGGCCACCTTGCTTCCCAGGAACCAACTGTAACTCCGTTACCACATTTGTGAGTTCAGTGTTGTTGTGTTCGCCGCGCTACAGACTCTGCGCAAAACATCGGTAAGCGTGCACGACGGGGCAACCAAAGCGGCGCGGTGGTTGCGGGCTCGTCGAGGGCTACGTGGTTTGACCTCTACGAGTCCGCACGCTCCGTTTTTCGAGCACCGGTGACGATCTGTAGGTTCTTGGAGAGAGCGGAGGGATTGGATATGCGCAAACGTCCCGCGACGGCTACTTCAGCTGATTTCAACTTCGTCAAAGCATATTTCGAGCTGAAGAAATTACGAGAAGACATTGAGTGCATCGAAAGATCATCGAGGTCGGCTTCAAGCCAAGCGACGGTAGCCGGTCGCGATACATCCAGGGGCGATAATCGCATTCAAGAAGATCTGCGGTCTTAGCGCACCCAACCTGTAATCAAAAAATTTCGAAGGTCGGGTTAAATAGAGGCAGATCTTCGGACGACAACCACCTCCGGCGATGCCGGCACCTCATGCGTTTTGCTGCACAATTCATCTCGGCGGCATGCTAAACTGCCAGCATGTCTGAAATCTCGACAGATGAGGGGCAACCGCTGCCGTTCGACAAACTGGTGAAGGCGATCGCGGAACGCCGGTCGCTCTACGGCCGCGCCAGCGGACTTCGCATCGATCGCGCCGAGCGCGGCGAGGCGTGGTCCAGCCTGCCCTACCAATCCGTCTTCGCCGGCGACACGGAGTCCGGCGTGATCCACGGCGGCGTGGTCACCGCCATGCTCGACGAGAGTTGTGGCATGGCCGTCCAGCTTGCGCTCGACGGCAGCCGCGCGATCGCGACGCTTGACCTGCGCATCGATTACCAGAAGCCGGCCAAGCCCGGTGTCGACATCAAGGCGCATTCGATCTGCTACCACGTCACGCGTTCAATCGCCTTTGTGCGCTCGACCGCCTATCAGGAGACCGAGCAGGATCCTGTCGCGACCGCCGCCGCCTGCTTCATGATCGGCGCCAACCGCACGAACATGCTGCAGGACAGGGAGGCGTATGAGGTGCCGACCCTTGACGCGCCCGAAGACAATTCAGGCCCATTCGCCAAAAGCCCATTTGCCCGCTGCCTCGGCATCCGCCTCGCTGAAGACGGCGTGCTGCACATGCCTTTCTCGCCGAAGATCATCGGCAATCCGGTGCTTCCCGCCATCCATGGCGGCATCACCGGCGCCTTCCTGGAGACCACTGCGATTGTCGGTGTGGCCCGCGAACTCGGCATTGCAACGCCGCCAAAGCCGATCGGGCTGACCATCAACTATTTGCGTTCGGGACGTGCCCTCGACAGTTTTGCGAATGTCTCGATCGTCCGGCAAGGCCAGCGCATCGTCGCCTTCCAGGCGCAGGCCTGGCAGGAGGATGCGAGCAAAGCCGATCGCGACGGCGTTCGGGCATTTCAAGCTGAGGCAAGTGGGGGATTAGGAACCTAAGCTTCCGACATGCACTCCCAAATATCGAAAACAACCCCATGCAAAGTAGCAGGTAACCGCCGGCTTGCTTCGAGAAAGCAACTTGACACGTCGGGCAAATCAGCGGCATTCCTTCATCATCCCGCAATCCTTTAAACGCCCGTCGCCCCGCAATAGCGGGCGCGCCGGTGCGATTGCGGCTCAAATCCTCACCCACCATTGAAATTGCACCGGATCACCGCGGCGAACGATCGCCTGCGCGTGGCCGAACCGCGCGCTTGGCCCGCGCGCGTGCCTCAAGGAATCTCGACATGAACACCGCTCCGGACCTCACGATGCCAACGACGATCGCTGCAACCGACCAGACCAAAGCTGCCGCAGCCCCGCGAATAAAGCTTCAGTCGCACGGATTCTCCATCGACCATCCCGATCCCGAAATCGGCGAACAGCTGATGGCGAACGCACTGGGGGTCGCCGATCGCGAAGCGATGCATGGCATTCTCCGGCAATTGGTGAAGGCCAGCGTGAGCGGCGAGAGCCCCGACGAGGTCAACCTCTCCTTCATGATTTCGATGGTGAAGAGCATCAAGCCCGCGGGATTCCATCGAGGCCATGCTGGTGGCGCAGATGGTTTCGGTTCATGTGATGGCGATGCGATGCGCCCATCACCTCGCGAATGCGGACGACCTCGCCCAGCACGACAGCGCCGCGCGCGCATTGGGCAGGCTCGCCCGCACGTTTCCCGCCCAGATCGAGGCGCTGAACCGCTACCGGAGCCATGGCGAGCCCGCCATCACCGTGCAGAACGTGTCGGTCGGCGACGGCGGCAAGGCCATTGTCGGCAACGTCACGCAGCATGCGAGCGTGATCGTTTCGGACAAGAACCCGGCATCCGCGGCGCGGAATGCGCCGAAGGCCTCGGGCTCCAGGCGAAGGCGCGATTCCGCTGATGCCAAGCGGGAAGCACAGGCATGAGCGATCACGCCCGCAATACCGGCCCGATGCTGGCGAGCCCACGTTGTGGCGCCAAAACCCGTTCCGGCGGCGCGTGCCGCTCGCCGGCGGTGCACGGCAGGAAGCGCTGCCGCATGCATGGCGGCGCACCGGGATCCGGCGCGCCAAAGGCAAACCGGAACGCGCGCAAGCACGGCCTGTTCAGCAGGGATGCGATCGCCGAGCGAAGGCAGATTCAGGCGTTGTTGGGTGACGCGCGGAGGCTGCTGGAAGAGATGAAGTGATCGGGCTGCACCAGGAACTACGGAAAGGCAGGGAAGTTGACCATCATGAAGATGGCCAAGGCAATTCGGCAGCAGGCAGCCACCGCAGAGCGGGTGGCGGTGAATACGGCTGACACGTACGTTGCCGACCAGATGAGAACACTGGCGCAGGCCTTCAAAATCCAGGCCGAGATCATCAAGAAGAACAAGAAAAAGAAGAAAAAATGAGCTTTTCGATCAAAGCGATGTGCCAACACGGTGATCTGGTCCACCGCAGGAAGACGGCCGAAGCCGCCCTGAAGAAGGCCCGGGAGATGTCGCGCGCCGGCTGCTACGACATCTACATCACGACGCCCGAGGGGCGGGACTACCACTCTTCCGAGTTCGCCGATTTGCCTCGTACCCCCGCCGCTGCGCGCGCGCACCCGAAAACTCGCCCTCCCGACAAGCCAATTCCGATTTCGCGTCCCGTGAGATAGCGGCGCGATTCCTTCGCAGACTGGAACGAAGTGCGACCTATTCGGTTACTACTTGTTGATCAGGAAATTAGCCCATGGCCGACGATACGCCCTCCCCACCGCTTGTGTATGAAGGCCTGGATCCCAGTCCAGCACCAAAGTCTACGATTGAAGAGGTGTCCGACGCCGTCAGGGGCGCCGCAAATCGCGTTGGCGACGCGATCGAGAAGGGCAAAAAACCCGGCATGCCGCTCAGCATCCTGAGCAACATCGCGCGGGAAGCGCCGCTCGGCTCCCTGTTGGTCGCCTTCTTGCTGGGTGTCGCTGTAGCTCGGCGTCGCTGAGGCAGACGATGGCGCTCCACCGGAGCGAAAGCAAATTCAAGCGCTATCGGGTGAAGCGCGAAAGCTGCTGGAAGAGATGAAGTGAGCAGGTTTCGCAGCCTCGCTCGCCACCTACGCTGCTTTGAACTTGCGAGCCTTCTTCGCTCGCACCGCCAACCTGCTTTCGACTGAAAACCCGACATTCAGCGCCCGCATGATGGTGGCAATCGTTTCGAAACGCGGCTTGGCACCGGGCGCCAGCGTCTTGTAGAGGCTTTCCCGGCCGAGACCGGACGCCTTCGCGACCTCCGCCATGCCGCGCGCCTTGGCCACGTCACCAAGCGCCTTGAGCAATACGCCGGGGTTTTCGTCGCGGGCTGCGAGCGAAAGATATTCCGCAATCGCTTCCTCACTACCGAGATAGTCGGCGACCTCGAATGGCGCGTAAGTGACCTTCGCTTTGCCTTGGCGTTTTGCCTTGACGTTTTCCTTGGCTTTGGCCTTCTTCATCGCCCGCTCTCCTTCAATTCCCTCGCCATGCGCTTTGCCCTGGCGATATCGCGGCGCTGGCTGGACTTGTCGCCACCGCAAAGCAGCACATAGACGGCGGCACCATGACGCACGAAATAGACACGGAATCCCGGACCATGGTGGATACGCATTTCCGAGACGCCTTCGCCTACCGGCTCGCAATCCCCGAAATTGCCCAGGGAGGCTTGCGACAGCCGGTGCAGTATCCGCGCCTTGGCCTTCTGATCTTTCAAGCTATTCAGCCAATCGGAAAAGACGGATGACCGAATGAGCGTGTTCATGGCCAGATGTATCCAACTGGATACAGTTTGTCAAGAAGATGCCGCGTACAGTTGACAGTGTATTCAATCGGCTCTCCGATCGAACCGCTGCCGAAAGATGAGTAGTCTCCTTTGATGAAAGCGACTGCTGCACTGGTTTGGCGCGACGAAGACAATATCGATAAAGCGTAGCGGTCTTTCCGTATTGACAGTGCACTGGCCTGCGGATGAGAGTTTCGTGCTCTGATTTGCTTCGTAACGCTTTCCGGCCGACAATTGACCGACGATGCATGAGGATATCTTGAGAAATTGGACACCGGTTTGACTCTTGCAGCCAAATCCAACGAGCGGATCCTGGGACTCCTGAGCGCGGCCGGCGTGTTCTGCATCTGGTCTGGCTTTCTCGTCTTCTCAAGGGCCGGCATGCAATCCGGCCTGACGCCCTTCGATTTGACGGCACTTCGGTTCCTGGTCGCCAGCGCCCTGATTCTTCCGTTTGCCATAGCCTGGTGGCCGCGCCACCTGCCGCTGCACGCAACCCTGTCGATGTCGATCTTTGGCCCCGGCGCGCTATATAGCGTTTTGATGTACTTCGGGTTGAAGGATTTGTCGGCAGCATACGGGGCAGTGTTCGCCAACGGCTCGTTGCCCATTTTCACCATTTTGCTGGGTTTCTTTTTCGCACGGCGTGTGCCGTCCCGGCGGCAACTCATCGCAGTTCTCATCCTGGTTGTCGGCGCAGTACTTATTGGCGTTCCGGGCCTGCGCACCGGCGGCAACAGTGTGGTGTCGGCCATTGCGTTCTTCCTCGCCGCGTCGGCTGTGCTTTCGATCTATGTCGTGGGCGTGACGCACTGGCAGGTCGAGCCGCGCCAGGCGCTGGCCCTGGTCAGCCTGCCGAACGCGGCACTTTTCCTGCCGGTCTGGTTTTTCTTTCTTCCCTCCACCATCCAGGATGTGCCGTGGTCCACGATACTGCTTCAGGCCGCCTTCCAGGGTTTGGGCCCCGGTTTCCTGGCGGTCATCCTGTTCTCCATTTCTGCGAGGATTCTCGGGCCAACGCCCTCGGCCGGACTGGCTGCGGCGGTACCGGCAAGTGCAACGCTGTTGGCGATACCGGTACTTGCGGAGATTCCAACGGGCATCGAGTGGATCGGCATCGCGATTGTCACCGCGGGGCTCGTTCTGCTCCTCAGAGGCCAACCCGAAACCAGGAGCCTGTCCAAGTAGTGGTGGCGAAGTGGGATTACGGTGACAGCACTCAACTGCGGTTGAGAGTTTCGTGCACTGTCACCGTTATTCGGCACCGGGCCGCCACTATGACCCCACGATTTCGCCATACGCATCGTGTTGTTCGCTCCGCACGACCCTTCCCGTCAGGCTAGCCTTCGGAAACATGGACATGGGCGGTGATTTCATTGGCCGCTGGCGTGCGGGTAGCGGCAGGAGAACGGCACGGCAAGCGAAACCCGGACAGTACAGCGCGAAGGTGCTTGCTTGCGGCTCATTGCTGCTCTCGTGTGTCATCGTCGCCGGCATGGCGACGCAAACCGCATTGGCGGAAACAGCCGCGCCGGCCGCGACACCCGTCGCTGATACCGAAAAAGAGCAGGGTGGGCCTGGCGTCGCGCAGGCATCCCGCGACGCAGAAGCCGGAACCCGAAACAGTCCTGCGACAGGAGGGGCCTGAGGTGCAGAAGCCGGCGCCGGAAGCTGCCGTTCAAATGCCGGAAGCACGGAAATCGAGCCCCGAGGCCAAGGATTTAGCCAAGGATCTGCCTGTACCACAGCTCGTCTTGCCGGGCGATCTGGCGAAGAAGATCGGCCAGAAGATCTGGCTGAATGAAACAGGCGGAAAAATTGATGCGATCACGTCATGGAGTGCGAACGAGGAATTCGCTTCCCTAGGGATCGGTCATTTCATCTGGTTTCCTGTCGGCAAATGGCTGCCTTTCGAGGAGAGCTTTCCGGCCCTGCTCGAATTCATGCGCAAGAAGAACGTGCGTTTGCCCGCCTGGCTGGACCAGACGCAAATTCCGGCCAACCCGTGGACAAGCCGGGCCGAGTTCAGGAAGAACGCCAACTCACCGCAGATGAAAGAGTTGAGGCAGTTTCTGCTCGACACCGTGGCGGAGCAGACGCAATTCATGGTGGCGCGGGCGCAAGGTGCGATGGAGAAGATCCTCAAGACGACGCCCGACGGCACGGAGCGCGAACATATCGTCATCCAGTTCACGCGCGTCATTCGCGCCTCCGAGAATTTTTATCCGCTGATCGACTACATCAACTTCAAGGGCGAGGGCACCAACCCGAACGAAGCCGCCATGAACAGCGAGACCGGGCGGCGGCAGGGTTGGGGTCTCAAGCAGGTGCTGCTCAAGATGAACGGCGTGACCGGCGATCCGAAGGCCGTGCGCGCCGAATTCGCCGATGCGGCGCAGTTCGTCCTGCAGCAGAGGGTTCGCAACCTTCCATCCAACCGTGTCTTCGAGGTCGGCTGGCTGCGCCGCATCGCGACCTACCGCCGCCCGATCGCGGATCCGGAATCGAGCCCCAAACGGGCGCTGAGGAAATCGTTGCGAGTGACGGCGGCTCAATAGCTTTCCCGATGAAGGGGACAGTTGCCGTTTTTGCGTATGCGTGAGGCTGCTTGTCCCGCGACGTTCGTCAGGCAATCGCGGGCTGCGCCTCGCCGACGTCAGCCTTTGGCCCTCTTCGCCATCACAATCAGCATGAGCAGGCCGGGCAACCCGTTCGACAACGCCAAGGCTGAGAGCTTCATGAAGACGCTCAAGGCCGAAGAGGTCAACGGCAAGGCGTTCTCCGACATCAGGACGCTCGCCGTCGGATCGATAGCTTCATCGCGGACGTCTACAACAAGGAACGCCTGCACTCGGCGCTCGGCTATCAATCACCCCTTGAGTTCGAAGCCGCGTTCGCGCAAAACAAGGCACGATAACCCGTCGTGGCAACCGCACTGTCACCGAGATTATCGTGTCTCACTTGAGGGGTGCAGTCCAGCGCTGTCACCGTAATCGGTAATCGGTCGTCGATGGCCTATTAGGCAGCGCCGTCGCATTGGGCCGGGCCGCCAATGGCGATCTTCTGGTCGGGACATTGGGCAGCGGCAATATCTATCGCGTTGCATGGCCGAAGTCATGAAACGCCCGAAACCTCTTCATGAGGCGCTTGATTAGGGAGCATCCAACAGACCATGACTCAAGAAGCGAACGGCGAGCGTTTCGAACGCGGCATGGAGGTTCTCCAGCAGATCGGCGGCGAGGATTTTGACTTGCCGATCAAACGCCTTGCAGAGGCGTCGCCGGACTTGGCGCGTTTTACGGTCGAATACCCTTATGGCGATATTCTCTCCCGTCCGGGACTGGATTTGCCGCTGCGGCAGATTTGCACCGTCTCTTGTTTGATGGCGTTGGGCAGCGTCCAGCCGCAGCTCAAGTTTCATATGACGGGCTTCCTCAACGCCGGGGGGAGGCCGCAGGATTTGGTGGAGTTGCTGTTCGTATCCGTGGCGATCCTCGGCTTCCCCTCCGCCGTCGACTCGATCGTCCTGGCGCGCGAGATCTTCCAGGAGCGACGCATCGCCTTCGAGGCCCCGCCACCGGCAAGCGACGACGGAACGCAGCGATACCGGCGCGGCCTCGAAGCCCTCTTGGCGGTTAACGGCGAAGGCCATCTGCGGCCTCTTGAGGCGGTCTCGCCGGACCTCGCACGCTGGTCGATTGAATTCGCCGTCGGCGAGGCCTTGTCGCGCGAGGGGCTGGAACCGAAGGCCAAGCACCTCGCCATCATCTCGATGCTGGCGGCGATCGGCAACCGCGACGAAGCTCTCGATTTCCATCTCAAAGCCGCCCTCAAGCAGGGCCTGTCGCTCGTAGAGATTGCCGAGGCGCTGATGCAGCTCAGCGTCTATGCCGGATTTCCCACCGCACACAACGCTTTCGGTCTCGCCCAACGGGCCTTTTCGGCAGACCGTGGCGCTACAGCGATCACGGCGCCATCTGCGGCGGCGCAGTTGTCCGAGAGCCGGGAGCTGCGCCGGGAGCGCGGGCTCGCGACACTTGCACAGACCTCCGGAGCATCCGGTGAAGCGGTCATCCGCAGCTTCGACGACATTGCACCGGATATCGGTCGGATGATCGTCGAGCACTCGTATGGCGACGTTTTCTCAAGACCAGGCATCGATCCTAAGATCCGCGAGCTGACGGCCTGCGCGGCCTTGGCTGCGGTCGCGACCAAGACTGCGGAAGCCCCGCTGCGTGTCCACATCAATGCGGCACTCAATGCGGGCGCGAGCCGTAAGGAGGTGCTCGAAACCCTCCTCAACCTCGTTCCCTATAGCGGCTATCCCGTCGTGCAACAGGCGGTGCGGATTGCCGGCGAGGAATTCGCCAAGCGCCCCGAATGAAGAGCTTGGTTGCCAGCGGGCAGCAGATGCCACCAATTTCGCAATCCGTTCGTGCGGATCCCCGAAGACCGTCGCGTCGCGGGGCTTCCGGATGCCTCTCGGCGGCGCCTGACCTCGAACGTCACTATCGACCCCGCCGCTGGGGGCGAGCCGACCGTCATGCGGTCTCTCTTCGCCAAAGAGCCGAGACCTGAGGTCGTTGTTGGCAAGGCCGGATTACGGCGGATTACGGTGACAGTGCACTCAACCCCATTGAGAGTTTCGTGCACTGTCACCGCAATCCGCAAACAATCGTTGCGAGTGACGGCGGCTCGATAGCTTTCCTATGAAGGGGACAGTTGCCGTTTTTGCGTATGCGTGAGGCTGCTTGTCCGCGACGTTCGTCAGGCAATCGCGGGCTGCGCCTCGCTGACGTCAGCCTTTGGCCCTCTTCGCCATCACCTTCTCATAGGCCGCCTGCAGCCGTTCGGATTACGGTGGCAGCACCGTAATTCCCGGCGCGGGATATCAACTGTGGACAACCGGCAAGGGTGAGAAATGCGGTTGGCACGCCACTGACACAGTGGCTCGGCCGGACCGGAATTGCCGCGTGACATCAATCCCTTGCGCCAGCGCCATGTTCCCTACCGAGGAAGTTCGTACCTATTTTTAGTATTGACGGCCCACCAAATCGGCGCGCAGATAAATCGTCCGCCGAAAGCTCTCATGTTTTTAAATGGAGAGCTGCGCATGTCGGACAAACTACTTATCAATTTCTTTGGCTTGATCATCAGTGCCGATGGGGTCTGTGCCATCGTCGCTGCGGTCATCATCGTGCTTATTGTTGTGTGGCGGAGAGCTGCGTGACTTGGGTTGCGGAGCGCCGACCTAAGATCCCTGATCGCGGGTATAGGGTGCCAGTGCATTCATCCCGGCTTCAATATCGCTCAAAGCTGGCTTGCTACTTTCCGAAATTACATCGCTAACCTTGTCGTCGGCGCGAGGCATCGCAATCACACTCGCCAGATTTTCGACGGATAAAGCCGCGATCACGATTGCATTCCAGTCTTGTTTCGTCACTCCCAGAGCGAGGACTGATTTGTATTTCTCCCATGCAGGCAGCGGCTTCTCGGCTAATCCTAAAGGCCAGCGCTTTTTTTCTGCAAGGAATACTGCAGCCGTTTTCCCCAATTGGAACTCGTGTTCGATCAATCGCGCAGCGGTCTTAAGTTCGCTGGCCTGAGAGCGCCGATCCTTAGCCTCGTCAGCTGCCTCTTTTCTCACTGCAAGCAGATAGTTGGCTCCAGTTGAGATGACGGCTCCCAAGAGGACACCAACGAGACCGATTATAGCGGGACTGAGGTTGCTGAGCATTTTGATTCCACGCCACCAAGCCGGAGCTTCCTTGTTTCAGGCATCCACCACTTTGCTCATCCAATGACGGTTCCGCAACCTAAGCGCTAGAGCAATAGCGGGCGATCCCCACCCCACAGCCTTCGACACAAAAGAAAGAACCGCTGACCCTCCTACGGAAGCCCAAACTGCGACAATGAAGCTGTGTTAACTTTTGGAAAGTGAGCAATTTTGACCAGCGGCGGCCCGCGAAGGGTTCCACGCTGGTCGAATCACCGGCCCCCCTCGGTATCTATCGGTGACTGAGAGTTCTGTAACGCTCCCGCCTGAAATGAAAGGCGAAGCATCATGAACATCCTGCGACCACTCTGCCCCGCGTGCCAAACGCGAACTGTGTTGGCGCGGGTTACCCCTGGCCCTGTCGGCTTCGACATCCGGACGTTCGAATGCCCCGCCTGCCACGACGTCCATCAGACTGTGGCTGACCTACTAATCGACCCGATGAAGTCCCTCAGAACGAACGCATGGCTTCGCGGCCAACTGCTAGCGCCGACGTAAGTCACCACCTATTTGGCCGGATTTTCGTAGGAAGGCTTGGAATATACGGGCACGTTGCCGATCTCTCGTCCCGCATCGTTGATTATAGCGATACGGCGCTCAGGATCGTCTTCGGGCTTATCGAGTGAAACGCCTATGGCGAGCACCGCGGCCCTGATGATTGCATCGGTATCATCTTCGCAAACAAAGCCTGTTGGATCAAAAAGCCGATGGCCGTCCGTAACATCAAAAAAGTAACGGGGCATTTGGCAACCTCTAGTTTGCCAAGTTCTTAAAGACAGCATTGTTCCGATGGCGAGGCCGCCTCAGTTGGCGGCGTCTTCCGTGCGGGCCGGAGGGCGGCATAGACTCAGGGTCATGCAGGGCCGGGCGCTGCACGGAGGAAAACTACGATGAGCCGTCTCATTTAGATGGAGAAGTGGAACGGAAGATCGAGGCGAGGTATAGTATGGCACACAGGAGGAGGATGCGATGTCAATTGCCAAGAAGCCTCTTCAGCCCCATGATTTTCCGGTGAATGCGGAAGGTAAGAAAATCAAAAAACAAGACGGCACACCTATCGTAAACACGGACGATCCGGCCATCGCTGCCGACGTTGCCGAGCGCCTTAACGAAGACGAAGCTCGGCGCGAAGAAGATAAGTGGTCAGCCTAACATCGAAACAATCGGTCGTTCGGCTGACGTGTTGCCTATTTCTTTCCCGAGGGCGGCGTAACAGGCTCCGGCCCAAGCGGGGAAACCTTGATCGGCGATTCTGGCTCGGTGGGTGCCATCTGTGCACCGGCATCCTTCACCGCATTGAAGGTTGTCCCTGGCGGAGTTAGCGGCGGTCGTCTGTCTATGATCAGATTTGTATGGTTCACGAGAAGCAGAACCGCAGCCGAGATCACTGCGACTATCGCTGCGATCACTACCGGTTTTCGGAGGGCGATTCCCATACCCGTCAACGGCCATCTGAGCCGCGGAGTTCCCGCACTGGAAGGGTCACGCTATCTGCAAAAAGTCGCAGGACCGAAAGAGACCGCCAACTGAGGCGGTCTTACCGCCGTTTCAAGGCCCGGAGTTGCTCGCGAAGCTCGTCCTCCATGTCGTGGATCATCTCGGCTGTCGGGCCGTTGCGGAACTCTTCCGCCAACTCACGGCATCTGGCGAGCTTGTGTTCTAGCTGCTGTTTGGTATCGGCTGCGTCCATCTCTTTACGACGCTCGGACGGAAATAAGGTTCAGCGCATCCGGAGAACTACGGCGCTGGCCGAAGAAGCGAAATCGGCCGCAGCCTTTCAAATTGAAAGAGGCCGCCAACCCAGGCGGGCCCTTACTTCTCGTGCTCAAGGTGAAGCTTGGCCTTCTCGGCTTCCGTGTCTTTGATTAGCCGGTTGAACCGATCAATCGTTAGCGGGTCATTGATCGAGAAGGCCAGCCTGCGATAGCGCTCGATCTTCTTTTCTAGCTCGGCGCACTTTTCGCACATTCCATGACCTGTCTTTCAAACAGGACAACATGAACAACCGGACTTTGTTCGAAAATGTGCACAAGTGGAAACCTAAGCGGGATACCCCGCGCGGGAGGCCATAGAGATGTGCGGGAGCCCGGCCGGGTTTCCGGGACCGCCTCCCCCGGGCACAGGGCTTCTCGCCCAGATACGCAAAGCCTCGGTGCTATCCGGTCTAGAGCCTAGGGTCGCGAAGACCAACCCAGGAGGTTGAGCCTCAGCCTTCGATTATTGGTTGATTATTGGTCGAAGGAGAGACGGGCGACGACGACTGCCACCAATCACCTGAAATCTCTGGCGCTCCCTAGGGGAATCGAACCCCTGTTTCAGCCTTGAGAGGGCCGCGTCCTAACCGCTAGACGAAGGGAGCGTTGGCCTCAGGGAATAACCGCGAAATGCGCGGTGGGCAAGGCTGGTCTGAAGGCCCTCGCACGGTTGGGTAAACCTGTTGCCTGGCGTCCTCGACCCCGGCCCGGGGCATTTGGGCCGACCGCCCAGGCCTCAGGGTTCGTTGACGAATTTGAGCTTTCCGGCCGGTTTCAGCGTCTTGGCATCAAACGTGCGGATTTCGGTCACCCCGCTTATATCCAGCGTCAGCACCAGCCGCTCGCCGGCCACCGCCGTCGAGACGATGCGGGCGCCCTTGGGCAGGGTTGCGATAATGTCCGCGGTGGCTGCCGCGGGGCTTCCCTCGCCACGGTAAAGACGGTACCCGACGGCGGTCAGCACCACGGCCACCGCCAGCGCCGAGGTCAGGCCCGCGATCAGCATCATCCGCCGCACCCGCGCCATCAGCGCGGCCTGCTCGGGGGTCGGTTCGGGCGCAACGGTATCGGTCATGCAAGGCTCTCAACAAGGCTCATCATTGGAACAGGGCTCTTCGAACAACGGTCAAAGGCTGGAGGTCACCGTCGGCGGCGACGAGGGGTCGCCCCGTCTCGACCGCGTGCTCGCGGTGCTCCGCCCGGAACTGTCGCGCTCGCGGCTGAAGGCGCTGATTCTGGCCGGTTCCGTCACCGCCAGGGGCGACCCCATCCGCGACCCCGCTTATCATGTCACTGCGAGGCGATACGATCACAATCGACGTGCCCGAAGCGGTGGCGCCGGAGCCGAAGGGCGAGGATATCGCGCTCGACATTATCTATGAGGACGACGACATCATCGTCATCGACAAGCCGAAGGGGCTGGTCGTGCATCCGGCCGCCGGCCACGAGAGCGGCACGCTGGTCAACGCGCTGATCGCCCATTGCGGCGCCAGCCTTTCCGGCATCGGCGGCGTCCGCCGGCCGGGCATCGTGCACCGGCTCGACAAGGATACGACCGGGCTGATGGTGGTCGCCAAGAACGACCAGGCGCATCAGTCGCTGACCGCGCAATTCGCCGATCACGGCCGCACCGGGCCGATGCAACGCGGCTACATGGCCTTCATCTGGGGCGTGCCCGGCCGCCAGCGCGGCACGGTCGACGCGCCGATCGACCGGCATCCTTATGCCCGCGAAAAAATGGCGGTGCGCCAGAGCGGCCGCGAGGCGATCACCCATTGGGAATTGCAGGCGGCGTATCAGGGGCGCGACGGCAAGCCGGTCGCCTCGTTGCTCGCCTGCCAGCTCGAGACCGGGCGAACCCATCAGATCCGGGTGCACCTCGCCCATATCGGCCACCCCCTGATGGGCGATGCCGTCTATGGCCCGCACTTCAAGACCAAGGCCGGCCACCTCGGCCCTCAAGGTAAGGATGCGCTCACCGCCCTCGGCCGGCAGGCCCTGCACGCCTATCTGCTCGCCCTGGAACACCCCCGAACCGGGGAACTTTTGCATTGGGAGGCGGCTTTGCCGGAGGATTTGCTTCTCCTGCAACGGGCGCTGGAAGCGGCGCAATGACGCAGCCTTCTTGGAAAATCCTTGTTATGACAACAGGTTATAGCAGCCACACGGGGACGTGACGTCAGCATTCCTTCCCTATTTGTTCGTTTTCGGCTATGTTGCACCTGCGCTGAATATCCAGCGCGGAACATCGCAGCCTGGTCGGCTTTAACACAGCGATCACCTGCCGGGCCCGCCGCTATCGGGGGCCTGAACCACTGGAGGGCGCTCAATGGCCCGTACAGCTACGCTGCCGGTTCTCAATGGAGAATCCGGCCTTTCCAGATACCTCGCCGAGATCCGCAAATTCCCGATGCTGGAGCCCCAGCAGGAATACATGTTCGCCAAGCGTTGGCGCGAACATGACGATCGCGACGCGGCACATCACCTTGTCACCAGCCATCTCCGGCTCGTGGCCAAGATCGCCATGGGCTATCGCGGCTACGGCTTGCCGATCTCCGAGGTCGTCTCGGAAGGCAATGTCGGCCTGATGCAGGCGGTCAAGCGGTTCGAGCCCGAGAAGGGTTTTCGTCTCGCCACCTACGCCATGTGGTGGATCAAGGCGTCGATACAAGAGTACATCCTGCGTTCCTGGTCGCTCGTGAAAATGGGAACCACCGCGAACCAGAAGAAGCTGTTCTTCAACCTGCGCAAGGCGAAGAGCAAGATCTCCGCGCTGGACGAGGGCGATCTCCGCCCCGACCAGGTAGCGATCATTGCCAAGCGCCTCGGCGTGACGACTCAGGACGTTGTCGACATGAACCGCCGCCTCGGCGGCGACGCGTCGCTCAACGCGCCGATCCGCGACGACGGTGAAGCCGGCGAATGGCAGGACTGGCTGGTCGATAATTCGCCCAACCAGGAAGCCGTGATGGCCGAGCACGAGGAGTTCGATCATCGCCGGCAGGCGCTGAACGGCGCCATCGGCGTGCTCAACCCGCGCGAACGCCGCATCTTCGAGGCGCGGCGCCTGGCGGAAGACCCGATGACGCTGGAAGACCTCGCCGCCGAATTCGGCGTGTCGCGCGAACGCGTGCGGCAGATCGAGGTCCGGGCTTTCGAGAAGGTGCAGTCGGCCGTCAAGGGCACGATTGCCCGGCAGGAAGCGGAAGCGCTCGAAGCCGCGCACTGATCGCGCGATCGAGCTAACAGTTGACGAAAGCCGGCGGCAACGCCGGCTTTTTGTTTTTGGGGGACAGCTTTCAGCAACTCCACGCAGCCGAGTTCACGGCCACACCGGACGCCTTCAATCGCGCGCTTCTCTCGCGTGAAATACGCGCAGCATCACCAGACGTTTTCCGTCGAAGCGATATTGGAAGACGTAAGCCGCACCCAGGACCTGCAATACAATTTGTCTGTACTCTTCCCGAGCCGGCGATCGGCCGCCCCAACATTGGGTGCTCCGATAGCACTTGCACCTTGCCGACGATTTCACCGGCCACGACGCCCGCGAGCGACGGGTGCTCTCTGTTAAGAAACTCAACGAAACGGTCAATGATCGGCAAGAGCAGCGTCCGACCACTCCAGCTTCATCGATTCCGCCAGCTCCGAAACGCGGGTGTACCCCATGTTTGAAGCCATCTAACGACTTCGTCGTTCGATACCACCGCTTCTTGCGCTTCAAAGGCCTTCCAGCGGCGATCCAATTCGGCGACGCGGCGACGTCAACCTCTACGGGGCCGACTGCAATCGTCGCCAACTCCGCGACCAGCTCTGGCACCGTCACTCCGCGCTCGGCAGCGCGTTGCTGAAGTACCAACGCAGTGCTGTCGCAACTTCGATGGTCTGGGTTTTCATGCCTGAACTATAGCTGAAAATACGTTCCGAATCCAGACTTGGGTGTGCCCCGCAACTCCGAGACACCCTACTCCCCCCACTCCCGCGCCATCTTTGCCAGCGCACAGCCTTCGCAATAGCGCGCGTCCTTGTAGTCGATCCAGTTATGCGCATAGACGCGATCGAGCGGGATGCCGTAACGCGCGCGCAGCACCTTCACCAGAATTCTCCACGCCGCGATCTGCGCTTCGGTGGGCCCGCGCGTCACGTCGGGAAAGTTGCCGGCGAATTCCACGCCGACCGAATTGTCGCCGACCACCTTCCGATAGGTCGGGCCGTTGTCGATATACTTGTTGTCGTTGCGGTTGGCGCCGTCGCCATGGGTCGGAACGAGATGTTCGGCGACCGCCCAGTACACCGTGCCGTCGGTCTCCACCCAGACCATGACGCCGCGCCGCGTCGGGTTCTTCGACTGCGCCTGCGCGCCGCCGCGCGCCGAGCCCGCCGGGCCTTCGGTCTGGTGCACGATGATGTTGCGCCAGGGATGGGCTTTCGAAAGCTCGCCCCATGGCGCGAGCCAGACCATCTTCAACCCGGGAATGTCCGGCGTGCCCGACGCGCGCGCGATTCCCGCGAGGTCGGGCGTTTGCGCGGAGGCGGATACGGAAAATGCGAGGGCGCAAACCGCCAGCGCAAGCGAACGAAGGTTCATGTCTCACGGCCCGGTGACGGACCTCAATACCATGCTCGGCCCTTGTTCGACGCGTTTTCTTCACGCGAACCGGTCGCCACCCCGGATCAAGTCCGGGGCAGGCTTTCGCTGGAAAACGGTTCAGGCGCGCTTGAGCTCGGACTGGCGGGCTTGCGGGTTCGGGCGCCAGCGGCGGCGCCGGGTCGTGGGTCGCAAAGCCGTTGCGGCCGGCCTTCTTGGCGGCGTAGAGCGCATGGTCGGCGGCCGCAATCAGGCGGTCGGGATAGGCGCCCATCTCACGGGACCATTGCGCGACGCCGATCGAGACCGCGACCGGAATGTCGTTGCCGGTGCATTGTTCGGCGTCCGCACGGCAGACCTCCAGCACGCGGCGCGCGATCATGGCGCCTTCGCGCAGCGTCGAGGACGGCAGCACGATGCAGAATTCGTCGCCGCCGGTCCGCGCCAGCATATCGCCGGGCCGCAGCCGGGTCTGCGCCATCAGGGTGAAATGCTGCAGGCAGGCGTCGCCGGCGGCATGGCCGTGGGTATCGTTGATGGCCTTGAAGCCGTCGAGATCGATCACCAGCAGCGCGAAGGGTTGACCTGAGCGTTCGGAGCGCGCGCATTCTTCCGTGAGGCGCTGCAGCAGATAGCGGCGGTTGCCGACGCCGGTGAGATCGTCGAGCAGCGCGAGATCCGCGACCTCGTTGCGCAGGCGGTCCATCGCCATCAGCAGGAAGCCGAAATTCAGCGACATCGACAGGAACACCAGCACCAGGATGACGACCGATTGCGCCGGGCTGAAATGCATGTAGGAGAACCCGCCGCCCATGGTGGTCACCGCGCCGATCCACCTGGCGATGAAAATGGCCATGATGAGAATGGTGACGATGCCGGCCAGCCGGGCGCCCGGATTGACGCGACCCTCATGCCGGCCCAGCAACAGTTTCAGGCTCAGCGCCATCGGCAGCGCCTGGGCGATCGTAAAGACGGTCATTCGCGCCGGCACGCTGTCATGGACGAAAGTGAAGAAGCACAGGCCGGCTGCGCCAAGCCCGGTGACCAGCACGGTGTGGCGCCAGGAAACGGACTGATCGAAGAACTTGCGGATGCCCATCGCGGCCAGGCAGATCGCCAGGATCAATGCGGTGCCGGCAAACAGCAGCGGTACCAGCGTATCCGGGAAAACCACGCGCAGAATCGCCAGCGTCGCACCAGCCGCCGCAACGAATGCCGAACCGGTCCAGAACCGCGCGGCTTCGAACGACGGATAGCTGCGCATCACGTAGGCCCAGATCAGGCCCAGCGCGAGAAAATTGATGACGAATACCGTCCAAAGCGTCGGGACGCTCAGCATCGCGAACCCGGGACGCGCACGTCCCGTCTCCCCTGTTGTCTAACGACCGCTCAAGACTTCCGCCTCGAGCTTCTCCCACGACGATTTCGTTTCTTGCCCCGTCGTCCTGCAGGACAAGGTGCATCCGCGCCGCTTAACGGACCCTGACTGCCGCCGGCCAATCCAAACCGTGGTTTTGAATTGATGAAGATCGCCGACGTTGGGACATCGTTAAGCATGATGCGCGCGCACGCGAACGGTGGTGACGAGGCTCGTTTCGGCGAAAAATCGCATCAAAATGCATAACAACTGTGGATAACGTGATGACAACGCCATGACAGCACGCGGCAGCGGCCTGCGAATCTGCTGGGATCGTCATTGAGGATGTTGCGAGGCTGGCCCTCCGCCAAGCATGCCTCGGTGTCGCGTTTCAATCCATGAAAACCTTGAGAGGATACTATGGCTAAGAAAGCGAAGAAGGCGAAGAAGGCCAAGGCGAAGAAGGCCAAGAAGTCGAAGAAGAAGTGAATTTTGGCCCGGGTGGAGCGCTCAGCTTCGCCCGGGCTCCCAACTCCGGGTGCGATTTGGAGAATGGCGGGCCCTTGGGTCCGCCTTTTTGATTCCGGCGATGGCGCTGAAACCGGTAGCCCGGATGAAGCGCAGCGCAATCCGGGATCGTCTCAGCAGAACGGCGACCCCGGATATGCGCTGCGCTCCATCCGGGCTACGAACCTCGCAATCACTTTTCCGCAAGCGCCAGCCTGGCGCCGAGCGCGGCGAAGCCGGCGGCAAAGCTCCGGCGCAGCCAGGCCATCGCCTTCGGGCGGGTGATGACGCGGTCGCGCAGCGAGGCTGCGAACAGGCCATAGACCGCGAACACCGCAAACGTCATCGCCATGAAGGCTGCGCTCAATTCCAGCATCCGCGCCAGCGGGTGCGGCTCGTCGACGGCGACGAACTGCGGCAGGAAGGCCAGGAAGAAGATCGACAGTTTCGGATTGAGGATGTTGATCAGGATCGCGGTCACGATGACGCGGCGGCTGGAGCGCACTGAGGCCGCGGGGCGCGTATCGACCGACAGCGCGCCCGTCTCGCGCAACGCCTGCCAGGCCATGTAGAGCAGATACGCCACGCCGCACCATTTCAGCGCGGCAAACGCCAGGGCGCTGGTATGCAGCACCGCGGCCAATCCCAGCATGGCGGCCAGCATGTGCGGCACGATGCCCAGCGTGCAGCCGAACGCCGCCGCAACGCTAGGCCGCGCGCCTGATGTCAGCGCCACCGCCAGCGTATAGAGCACGCCGGTGCCGGGCGAAGCGACCACGATCAGCGAGGTCAACAGAAACGACAGCGTCATGCCCTGCCATTAACATGGCGGCGTCCGGCGGGGAAGCAGGGCGGCGCGACCGCTCACGAACGCGAGCGCGCCTCGTCGGCGCGGCGCCTTTTATGCACCATCCGTTCCGCCTCGCGGATCACGTCGAGCGGCGCCCACGGCTTGGCCCAGAACTGGACGCCATCGGGCAATTCCTGATGCAGCGGTTTGCCCGAGGTGACGATCACCCCCATCTCGGGATTGTACTTCCTGGCGATGTGCGCGAGCTCGACGCCGTCCATGTTGCCGGCGAGCTGCACATCGGTCAGCATCAGGACCAGACTGCCGGCGGCGCGCTCCAGCACCAGCTCCGCGGCTTCGGCGCTTTCGCACTCGATGACATCGACCTCGCTTTCCTCCAGCAGCAGGCAAATCATGTCCCGTTGCATCGGGTCGTCTTCGACAATGAGGGCCGTCGCGCGAAGGGGTTTTGATTGTCCCATATGAGCCTCCTCGGAGCATTCGCGCCGGTTTGGCGACGCCCGTTCTGTCCGGTAGCCGACGTTAAGCGCGGAAACTGCTTTAAGGTTCAGTTCCAATTTGCGAAAGTTTGGGAACCCGCTTCTCGACCTGCAAGGAGCTCACCCCGAAATGACTGCGATATCTGGAAGCGCGGCCGCCGTGACCGGCGCCGCCAGCGGCATCGGCCGCGCGCTCGCGCTGGAGCTGGCCGCGCGCGGCTGCGACCTGGCGCTCGCCGACCGCGACGAGGCCGGGCTGCAGCAGGTGGCCGCCGAGATCGGCAAAGCCGGCCAGCGCAAGGTCACGACCCACCGCGTCGATGTCGGCGAGCCCGCCCAGATCCAGGAATTCGCGCAAGCGGCCATTGCCGCCCACCCCTCGCTCAACATCGTCATCAACAATGCCGGCGTCGCCCTGCTCGGCGCCTTCAACGAGGTCGACCAGGCGCAGATGGAGTGGCTGATCAACATCAATTTCTGGGGCGTGGTGCACGGCACCCGCGCGTTCCTGCCGCATCTTTCGAAGCAGCGCGAGGCGCATATCGTCAACCTCTCCTCGATCTTCGGCATCATCGCCCCGCCCGGCCAGACCGCGTATGCGGCGGCGAAATTCGCGGTGCGCGGCTTTTCGGAAAGCCTGCGGCATGAACTGGCAATGGCGAACAGCCCGGTGAAATTGTCGGTGGTGCATCCCGGCGGCGTGCTGACCAACATCGTGCGCAACTCCCGCACCGGCGCTGCCATCACCGACAATGCGCGCCGCGCCGAATCGATCGACCGCTTTGACGCGATCGCCAAGACCACGCCGCCGATCGCGGCACAGCGCATCATTCTCGGCATCGAGAAAAACCAGCCGCGCATTCTGATCGGCAACGACGCGTGGTTCATGGATCTGCTGCAGCGGTTTCGCCCGGCGACGTACTGGGCGGTGCTGGCGAAGCGGATCGAGAAGATGGCGGGCGAGAAGGGGAAGTGAAGAGGTTTCGCTCGCAGTGACGGCTGGATACAGTCCCGTAGGATGGGTGGAGCGAAGCGATACCCATCAATGCCGGCGCAGAAGGTGATGGGTTTCGCTTCGCTCTACCCATCCTACAATTACTGTAGCCCGGATGAGCGAAACGATATCCGGGGCGGTGTTAGAGCGGTCATCCGGGCTACGAAGTTATGGAGCACAAATTCGTAGGGTGGGCAAAGCGAAGCGTGCCCACCATCAAGAAGCGCGATCGCTGATAGATGGTGGGCACGTCGCTAACGCGCCTTTGCCCACCCTACCTGGTTTCACCGCCCCACCAGCCTGTCGGCAAAATACCCGATCGTCTTGCGGTAGATCGTCGCCCTGTTCCACTCGCGCATGGCTTCGAAATTCGCGGTGCCCTCGCCGTAAGGCGCGCCGCCCTTGAAGCCGCTCGTGTGCAGCAGGTTCGCGGTGGAGGCGAGGACGTCGGGCACGCTGTGGCGCAAATCGACATGGCCGTTGCCGTCGAAATCGACGCCGTACTTGATGTAGGACGACGGCAGAAATTGCGTCTGGCCGATCTCGCCGGCAAAGGCGCCGATCAAATCGCGCAAGGGGAGATCGCCGCGCTGCACGATCTTGAGCGCGGCCAGCAACTCGCCCTGGAACAGTTCGGTACGGCGGCAATCATGCGCCATGGTGGCCAGCGTGCGGATGACCGGCATCTTGCCGATGTCGCCCTTGCCGTAGTCGGACTCCAGTCCCCAGATCGCGACGATGATTTCCGGCGGCACGCCGAACTTCTGCTCGATCCGCGACAGCAATGATCCGTGCCGCTGCAGCATCTGCCGGCCGATATTGATGCGTCCGGGGCCGACGCGGGTGGAAACATATTGCTCGAAGGATTTGTTGAAGGTGCCGCGCTGGCGGCGGTCGAAGGCCAGCACCGCCGGATCCTGCGTCACGCCCGAAAGCGCCTGGCTGATCACGGCCTGCGAGACGCCGGCAGCCGCCGCCTCCTGCGACATCGCCGCCACGAAGGTGTTGAAATCGCCGCCGCAGCGGGCGGCGTAAGTGGGGGTGGAGCAGATGACGGCGCCGAGGAAAATGGACAGACGAAGTATGCGCATGCGAATCCCTTGTTCATTCTCGGGCCGATCATGCCATGGGAAAGCGGCGTGCGGCAGGTGTATTCATCGGTCTCGATCGAAACCTCGTCGTCCCTGCGCACGCAGGGACCCATAACCCCAGGCGCCAGTTATTGAAGCGCGGTCGTCAACCAGCCCGCTTTAACAACACCGACCGCGGCGTATGGGTCCCTGCTTTCGCAGGGACGACGACCTGTTGGCTTGATGACAACTGTCGGATGCAAATCGCGGTGGTGGGAAGCCCCCTACTCGCCGCCGTCGATCCGGCGGCCCATCAGCGCGATTGCTTTCTGATAGACGCCTGCGGCATTCCAGGCCTGGATCGCCGCAAAATTCGGCTCGCCCGGCTGGTAGCCCGCGCCCGCGCGCCAGCCATGGGCCTTCAGGAAGTTCGCGGTCGAGGTCAGCGCACTGGCGGCGTTTTCGAGATTGCCGGTGCCGTAGGCCAGGATCGCCTTGGGCATGAACTGCGTCTGGCCGACTTCGCCATGCATCGAGCCGCGCTGGCTGGCAGAGAGCGCGCCGCGATCGATCAATTGCAGCGCCGCGTAAAGATGCTCGGTGAAATAGGCCGAGCGCCGGCAGTCATAGGCCAGCGTTGCGATCGAGGCGAGCATGTTCTGATTGCCGCGCTGGCTGCCGAACCCGGTCTCCATTCCCCAGATGGCGAGCAGCGGTCCCGGCGGCACGCCGTAGCGCTCGTTAATGGAAGCGAACAGCGCGCCCTGCGACTGCTTCAACTGCCGCCCCTTCGCGACGATGGTCGCAGCCCCCCGCTTGGCGAGAAACTGGTCGAGCGAGAGGCTGAAACTGCGCTGGCCGCGATCGGCATTGATGGTCGCTTGCGCATAGTTCGTCGCCATCAGGGCCTGGATGGTCGAGGCACTGACGCCCTTGGCCCGCGCTTCCCCTGAAAACTCCTGTTTCCAGGCAGCAAAGCCGGCGGACGAGCTGCCGCATTGGGCGGCGTGGGCCTGGGAGTTGAAGCATGCGAACATTGCCAGGGTGGCGCTGAAAGCAAATGCGATGCGGAGCATGGAAAAGCCATTCCTTAAGAGAGCACTGCAAATAAGCATCGGCTTCTAGCACGTCCTTGGCCGCGCTTCGAGGGTTGCGGCTAAACGCATGGGCGGAATCTCCCCGAAAACGGCCATGATTGCGGCTCATTTGAACCGGGTGATCTGCCGGCGCGACCTTTACAAGTCAACCTTCGTCCCACCCCTCCCCTCGATCGTTTCTCGAACAAATGGATTTCCGATGAGCTTACCGCGCACACTGTTCAGGCCGGTCCTCCTGCTGCTCGCCCTGTCGCTTGGCGCGATGACCAGCGCTTCCGCGCAGACGCGCGACGTGGCCGGCGCAAAAGACTATCCCGGCATCGGGCGGTTCGGCGGCAGCGTCATCACGGGATATCAGGTGAAGGATTTCGATGCGGCGCGGATGCAAGGGGCGGCCTTCAAGGACGGCCAGCCCACCGACGCGCGGCGGCTGGAAGGCCGCATCACCCGCATCGCCTATCGCACCAATCCCGGCCCCTCGATCCTGGAGGTGTCGCGCAATTTCGAGACGCAACTGGCGAAGGCCGGCTTCGAGACGCTGCTCGCCTGCGACACCGACGCCTGCGGCGGCATTCCGTTTTCGGAAGCCATCGACGCGCTGCCGATCCCGCAGATGTGGGTGGACGGTTTCAACTACCGCTATTTTGCGGGACGCAAGGTGGACGGCGGGCGCGAGATCTATGCCAGCCTCATCGTCAGCGAGAACAACCGCGATATCTACGCGCAGCTCGTCGTCGCCGTGACAGGCGCGATCGAGAACAAGATGGTGGACGCGGCGGCAATGGCCAAGGGCCTCGGCGAGACCGGCCGCATCGCGCTCTACGGAATCTATTTCGATACCGACAGGGCCGAGGTGAAGCCCGAAAGCCGCCCTACCCTCGAACAGATCGCGAAGCTGCTGACCGCCAACGTCGGGCTCAGCGTCTTCATCGTCGGCCACACCGACAACCAGGGGCCGTTCGCCTACAATCTCGATCTGTCGCGACGGCGCGCCGAGGCGATCGCCGCCGAGCTGGTGAAGAACTACGGCATCGGTGCGCCGCGGCTGCGCACCGCGGGCGTCGGGCTGCTGGCGCCGGCCGGCTCCAACGCCACCGAGGCCGGCCGCGCGCTCAATCGCCGGGTGGAGCTGGTGGCGCCGTAGCATCAACGCACGGGCCTACGCCCGCTTTGGCTGCCAAGGACAATGGCTATGACCAGGTCCAGTGGTTTCAAAGTCGGAATGGGAATTGTGATCGCCGCGCTGGCGGGAAGCCAGAAGGCGGCCGCGCAGGCGCCAACGCTTTCCGTGGACCCTTCACGATTGCCGCGTCTCGGCACCATCGACGCGCGCTTTCAATCGTACAACGTTGAAATGGTCGAGGTCACCGGCGGACGGTTCTGGAAGCCCTACAGGGCGAGTGCCTCAGCGCCGTCGGATCGCGGTGCTGATAATTCCGGAAATATCCCGGTGGGCGGCAATCCCGACCTCTACGCGTATCGGGAGCCTATCGACCTGTCGAACCCCCGATTGCGCATATTGGCTGCGGCACTGGCCCCGGCCTACATGCGCGTCAGCGGCACCTGGGCCAATACCACCTATTTTGCAGAAAGCGATGATGCGCCCTCCACGCCGCCCAGCGGCTTCAGCGCGGTGCTGAGCCGCGAACGCTGGAAAGCTGTCATCGACTTTGCCCACGCGGTCGACGCCGAGATCGTGACCTCGATGGCGACGAGCCCCGGTGCCCGGGACGCAGCAGGCCGATGGCAGAGCGATCAGGCGCGTCGCTTCTTCGCCTACACCAGATCCGTCGGTGGCAGAATTGCCGCCACCGAATTCATGAACGAGCCGACGCTGGCCGCAATGGGCGGCGCACCCAAAGGCTACGACGCGGCAGCTTACGGGCGGGACTTCAAAGCCTTTGCTGCGTTCATGAAGGACAGCGAACCGGATGTGATGGTTCTGGGCCCCGGTTCGGTCGGCGAGACGGCAGCGCCGCAATCATCCCCGCCGTCCGGCTCCGAATTCATCTCGACGCGCGACTTGCTTGCAGCATCCGGATCCGGCCTCGACGCTTTTTCCTATCATCACTACGGCGCGGTCTCGCAACGATGCGCTCCGGGTCAAACCACGCCCGAGGCCGCGCTTTCGGAAGCGTGGCTGGCGAGCACGGGCCGGACGCTCGCGTACTACCAATCGCTCAGGGACGAATTTGCGCCTGATAAGCCGATGTGGCTGACCGAAACCGCCGAGGCAGCTTGCGGCGGCAATCCCTGGGCTTCCACTTTCCTCGATACGTTCCGATATCTCGATCAACTTGGCCGGCTTGCCAGAGCCGGCGTCCAAATGGTTGCGCACAACACGCTGGCCGCAAGCGATTACGGCCTGCTTGACGAGAAGACGCTGCGGCCGCGGCCAAACTATTGGGCGGCGCTGCTGTGGCGCAGGCTGATGGGCACAATTGTTCTCGACGCCGGCGTGCATCATGGGATGCATCTCTACGCGCATTGCCGACGAGACGTGCGTGGGGCCGTCACGCTGCTGGCCATCAATACGGACAGGACGGCCGCCGCCACCTTGCGATTGCCCGTGTCCAGCGAGCGTTACACGCTGTCGGCGGATGATATGCAAAGCGCCGAGGTGAAGCTGAATGGAACGGCTTTGGAGCTCGGCCCGAATGACGAGCTTCCGCGGTTTACCGCGGTGACATCGCCACCGGGTTCGGTCGAGATCGCGCCCGCCACGATCACGTTCCTCACGGTCGCGGATGCCAAAAATCCGGCATGCGATTGAATTTCTGCCGGACGCTGGTGGTACGCTCATCCCCGCGCCTCTCTCGCGGCGCATTGATCAGGCTCACCAGCGTGTAGCTGATGATCAGCAGCAGGAACCAGGAGCCGAGCTTGTCGATGGAGACCATCGACCAGCCGAGCCGTTGCGACGGATAGAGCCAGGTTTTTGTAAATGTTCCGATGTTTTCCGAAAGCCAGATGAACACGGACACCAGCACCAGGCCGAGCAGAAGCGGCATCGAACGATAGTCGTGCCATACCTTGAAATGGACGGTGGTGCGGCCGAGCAGCCACGCGGCCGCGGCAAACAGCAGCCAGCGCAGATCGATCATGAAGTGGTGGGTGAAGAAGTTGAGATAGATCGCAACGCTGAGCGCGATCAGGCTCCGGCGCGGCGGATGGTTCGAAAATTGGAAATCGAACAGGCGCCAGGCGCGGCAGATATAGCTGCCGATGCAGGAATACATGAAGCCGGAGAACAGCGGCACGCCGCCGATGCGGAAGAAATTCGGCTCCGGGTAGATCCAGGAACCGACCGAGGTCTTGAAGATCTCCATCACGGTGCCGACCACGTGGTAGATCAGGATCACCTTCGCTTCTTCTGATGTCTCCAGCCGGCCCGCGAGCAGCGCGATCTGGACGGCGATCATGCAGAAAAGCAGGAAGTCGTAGCGCGGAAGCGGCGCGCGCCGCCGGATAGAACCGCCAGGTCGCGATCATCAGCGCCACCGCGACGCCGCCGAACAGGCAGGCCCAGCCCTGCTTCACGCCGAAGCGCAGGAATTCGTAAAGCCATGCCGTCCACCGCCGCCGCGCCATGAACCGGCCAAGGCGCCGTTCGCCTGAAATGAACGGGCGCAGCGGCGGCCAGATGGCGGCGGCGCTGGTCCCAAGATGCGGGGGAGCGGCAGGCTGGTTCGGGGCGTGATGCACGACGCGGAACGTGGCGGGGGATCGCGGTCGAAGGTGGGCGGAGATTTGCAGATTTCGCTGAGTTTTGATGCCCGCGTCGGCAACGGCAGGCGTCGCGGAACGGGCCGTCAGACCCGCTATTTTGCTTTGACAACGCCGCCCTGATCGAAGAAAAGCCGCCCATGGCCAAGAAACCCGGGACCAATCCCAAAGGCGAGTTCGCCTTCTTCAATGTCGTCTATGAAGACGACTCCCAGCGCTCCAACCGGCGCGTGCCTTCCGAGCTGCTCGGCGGGCTCGACGGCGACGAGCCGGCGCGCGGCTACATCATGGAGCAGGACCGCGAGATCGCCGAGAAATCCGGCCGCACGCCGCTGGCGATCAAGAGCATCAGCCGGGTCGGCGCGAAGAAGAAGTAGGGCTTCGAGCGTAGGGCGCCCTCACCAATGCCCTTTCCGCCTGTTCCACGCAAAAAGAACATCCGCAAAACGATCATACGCAAACCGCGTCACCGGCAACATCACCCGATTGCCGAACAGCGACGCGAGCCAGCCCTCGCCCTTCGTTTTCAGCCAGATCGCGATCGCCACATCCGCGCCGACGATCAGGCGGCCAGCTTCGTCCGTCGCATGCAACCGGCGGCGCACGTCGTCGAGCGAGACGCCGTAAGCTGCCAGCGCCTCGGGCGCTTCGTTGATGTCACGGAATGAAATTTGGCCCGCGCGAACGGCGGCCAGCAGCTTGTTGCGTTGCCAGTCGATGCCGGCATCGCAGACGGGGCAGCGCGTGTTGTACCAGACAACAAGGCGGTGCCCCGTCATGATCGGTTAGTTATCGAGGAACGACCGCAGCTTCCGCGACCGCGACGGATGCTTCAGCTTGCGCAGCGCCTTCGCCTCGATCTGACGAATACGTTCGCGGGTCACGCTGAACTGCTGGCCGACTTCTTCCAGCGTGTGATCGGTGTTCATGCCGATGCCGAAGCGCATGCGGAGCACGCGTTCTTCGCGCGGGGTGAGCGAGGCCAGAACCCGCGTGGTGGTTTCGCGCAGGTTGGACTGGATCGCGGCATCGATCGGGCAGGATCGCGTTCTTGTCCTCGATGAAATCGCCGAGGTGTGAATCTTCCTCGTCACCGACCGGCGTTTCGAGCGACAGCGGCTCTTTCGCGATCTTGAGGACCTTGCGGACCTTCTCCAGGGGCATGCCGAGCTTTTCGGCGAGCTCTTCGGGCGTCGGCTCGCGGCCGATCTCGTTGAGCATCTGGCGGCTCGTGCGCACGATCTTGTTGATCGTTTCGATCATGTGCACGGGAATGCGGATGGTGCGCGCCTGGTCGGCGATCGAGCGCGTGATCGCCTGCCGGATCCACCACGTGGCGTAGGTCGAGAACTTGTAGCCGCGGCGGTACTCGAACTTGTCGACCGCCTTCATCAAGCCGATGTTGCCTTCCTGGATCAGGTCGAGGAACTGCAGGCCGCGGTTGGTGTATTTCTTGGCGATCGAGATCACGAGACGGAGATTGGCCTCGACCATTTCCTTCTTGGCCTGGCGCGCTTCGCGCTCGCCCTTCTGCACGCCGTGCACGATCTTGCGGAATTCGCCGATCTCAAGCCCGGTGAGCGCTGCCAGCGACTGGATCTCGTGGCGCAGCTCCTTGATGCGGTCCTTCTCGTGATGGACGAAATTCTTCCAGCCCTTGGCGGAGAGTTTCGAGACACGGTTGAGCCAGCGCGGATCGAGCTCCGAGCCCTGGTAGTTGCGCAAAAAGTCCTCGCGCGCGACGCCGTGGCTGTCGCCGAGGCGCAGCAGGCGGCCCTCGAACGAGACCAGCCTCTTGTTGATGTCGTAGAGCTGCTCGACCAGCGAATCGATACGCGCCTGGTTCAGCCGCAGCGACTTCACCTCGACGATGATTTCGTCCTTCAGCTTCTTGTACTTGCGCTCCTGCGAGGGCGACAGCGACTCGCTCTGCAGCTGGTTGGCGATGTCCTGCTCCTGCAGGCGGCGCAGCTTCTTGTATTCGGAGGCGATCTTGTCGAAAGTTTCGACCACCTTCGGCTTCAGCTCGGCCTCGATGGCGGCGAGCGACATCTGGTTTTCGAACTCGTCGTCGTCCATGTCGCCGTCGGCGGCGGACTCGGCCGGGTCCTTTTCCACAGTGTCGCCACCGGGTGCCGCTGCGGGCGCGGCGCGGAACGGCGTCGCCGACGGCGGCGCTGCGGGCGGCGCGACATGCGCGGGCGCAGCCACGCCATTGGCGTCACCAGCGGGCTGGCCGTCGGCGCCGAGGGCGCGGCGATCAACGCCGGGTTCATGTTGTTCTTGGCGTCGGGGCCGGCATAGGTGGCTTCGAGATCGATGATGTCGCGAAGGAAGATCTTTCCTTCGTTGAGTTCATCGCGCCAGATGATGATGGCCTGGAAGGTCAGCGGGCTTTCGCAGAGACCTGCGATCATCGCCTCGCGGCCGGCCTCGATGCGTTTCGCAATCGCGATTTCGCCTTCGCGCGACAGCAATTCCACCGTGCCCATCTCGCGCAGATACATGCGGACGGGATCGTCGGTGCGCTCGCCGGGCTCGGACTTCTTGACTTCGGTGACGGCCTTCTGCGTGACCTCGACAAGCTCGTTGTCGGTGTCGTCGTCGGCCTCTTCCTTTTCCTCGTCGGCGTCGGCCTCTTCGGCTTCCGAGACGTTGATGCCCATGTCGGAGAGCATCGACATGATGTCCTCGATCTGTTCGGGCGAGGTGGTGTCGGAGGGCAGCACTTCGTTGAGCTGATCGAAGGTCACGAAGCCGCGCTTCTTGGCCTGCTTGATCATCTTCTTGACCGCGGCATCGGAGAGATCGAGCAACGGCGACGGCGCGTCGGCAGAATCCTTCTCAGGGGCGTCCGCTGCCTTGTCGTCTTTTTCCTTGTCTTTAACCTGCAGCGTCTTTGCCTTGGTGGCCATTCATCAAGCTCCCGAAACGCGCTCGTGCGGGATGGCGTGCAGCGCCACCCGCCTCTGAATTACTGAAGTCGTCAGCGGGATGTCTTTTGTTTGAAAAGCCAACCCGCTAGATCCTTGCCTTGTGCGTGATCGTTTCGAAAAACGGATATCCATTTTTCCGGATCACGCTCGTGCCCCTGAGTATTCCGCATGCTCACGACGCGCAAAAGGGCGGCGCAGACTGTCGCCACCCCTCTAACCCGCCATCGCCGGTGTTATGCCAATAGCCCTTGGGCGCCGTTACAGTAACCTTCGGACTATTAAGCTTCGCTTAACCCTGTTTTTGCCGCCAAACCATGGATTTGGCGAGTCTTTTTGCGGGCACGGCCGCCGCCGTCCGCATCATTTTTTTCATCACACGCTCTTCCGGAACCGGCCCGAAAGCTCGCCAAAACCCTCGATCAGGGCTTCCGTGCCATCGAACGACTCCAGCCGGGGGCTCACGTCCCTCAGCCATGCCAGATTGGACTCACTGGGCTCATCGCCCAACGCCAGTTCGGCATCCTTCTTCTCCCTAAGTAAGGCGTGCGTTTTCTGATGCAAGACAACGAGTTGCTGCCAGGTGGCCAAAACATCCTCCCGCGCCGCGCCGGGCTTGGTGCCCCACACCGCCGAGGTCGTGATCGCCCGCTCAACCCTTTGAAGAACCTCGTTTAATCCGCGCGCCTCGAGATCGGCCCGCATTTTCTCGGCCTGCTCCTCGACGTCAGGGGAATGGTGATGGTCGTTGGCGAAGGCCGCGATAATGCCGGCGCGGAGCTTGTTGGCCTCGGGATGGGCCAGTTCCAGGGCGGCGACTTCCTCCAGATGGTCGTGCAGCAGCCAGGGGTGATTGATCAGGGATTGCAAAATCAGCGCCTCGCGGCGGGACATGGCGCTGCGCTGGCCGCGCATGATCGGGCTGGTCGCCATCTGGGGACTGGCCGCCTGGTAGGGGCCGGACGAGATCGCAGGCGCCCCGCCCGCCCCCGGCCCGCGCCCGCCCCGGGGGCGAATCGGCCGGCCTGGCCCTGGCTGAAGCCGCTGCGGGGGGCAAAACCGCGGCCTGATTCGCCGCCGCCTCCGCTGCGGAAATTGCCCCTGCGCGTAGCCGCCGCGGCCGCCTTCCGGCGCAAAGGTGCGCTGCAGGCGCTCGGCAAGATCCTGGCGATAGTAGCGGCGCACGCACCTCGTCGCGGATGCCGTTGGCAGAGTTCGCCGATGCGCGCTTCCAGCGCCGCGCGCCGCTCGGGCGTGGCAAAGCTGCCGCCCTCGATCTCGCGCGACCAGAGCATGTCGACGAGCGGACGCGCGGCTGAAATCACTTCCTCGATCGCGCCGCGTCCGCCGGAGCGCGCGAGATCGTCAGGGTCCTGGCCTTCGGGCAGCAGCGCAAAGCGCAGGCTTTTTCCGGGCAGGAGAGCGGGCAGCGCCAGATCGGCGGCGCGATACGCCGCCTTCTGTCCGGCGCGGTCGCCGTCGAAACAGAGGATCGGCTCGTCCGCCATCTTCCAGAGCAGCGCGAGCTGGTTTTCGGTCAGCGCGGTGCCGAGCGGCGCGACGGCGCCGCCAAAGCCTGCGGTGACCATGGCGATGACGTCGACATAGCCTTCGACCACGATCAGCGGCGCGCCGTTATGCGTCGCCTGCCGCGCGGTTGCGAGGTTGTAGAGATTGTCGCCCTTGTGAAACAGCGGCGTTTCCGGCGAGTTCAGGTATTTTGCCGGAACGTCCTTTTCCAGCGCGCGGCCGCCGAAGGCGATGACGCGGCCTCTTGCATCCGTGATCGGAAACATCACGCGATCGCGGAAGCGATCGTAGGGCACGGGAATGTCGTCGCCCGCCACCAGCAGCCCCGCTTCCACCATGTCCTCGGTCGAAATGCCCTGCGCGCCGAGATGCTCCTTCAGCGCGAACCGATCCGGGCGGCGCATAGCCGAGGCGAAACTGCAACTGCGTCGCCGGCGTAATGCCGCGGTCGCCGAGATAGCCGCGCGCCTTGGCGCCGTTGCGCGAGGCCAGCGTGTCGGCAAAGAACTTTGCCGCAAGCTCCATCACGTCATGCAGCGTCTTGCGGCGCTGCTCGTGCCGCGCGGCATCGGGCGTCGCCGCCGGCAGCGCCATGCCGGCCATCGAGGCCAGCCGCTCGACGGCTTCCGGGAAGCCGACGCCCTCGGTCTCCATCAGGAACTCGATGATGTTGCCGTGCTTGCCGGAGGAGAAGTCGTGGTAAAAGCCCTTCTGGTCGTTGACCGTGAAGGACGGCGACTTCTCCTGCTGGAACGGCGACAGCCCCTTCAACTCCCTCCCCGCCTTCTTCAGCTTGACGCGGCGGCCCACGACTTCCGAGACCGGAAGCCGGGCGCGCAGCTCTTCGAGGAATTGGGGCGTGAAGCGCATGGGTGAGTTTTTGCCGAATCGTAGGGCCGTGCCAACCGATCATGGATATAGGGACGGGCCGGCAAAATACGAAGGTTATTCGGCTTCTCGCCGCTATTCACAGCCCTCCCTCCGTCATTCCGGAGCGCGCCGTCAGGCGCGCGCCCTCAGGTGCGCCATTGCGCACCGGGGAATGACGGAGAACAGCTTGTATCGCCTGCGGTTCCGCGCTTCCATGTCGCCATGTTCACGATCTTCCGGGGCGGCCATAGCGGGGCATGGCGGGTGACGCGGTTCGCCCCGGTCAGGGGCGCGTCGCTGGCGCCGACGCCGGCGCTGTCGGTCGTACATTCGCTGTCGATCGCGCTGCCGATCCTGCCCTCGCCGACCTCCTGGCGGCTGGCCGGCGTCGCCAGCCATCTGCGCTATACCGAGCGCGCCGAAAAGAAACAGCTTGATGCCGTGCGGGCCGAGCTCGGCCGCCCCGAGGCGACCTACGCCGCGCTGATCCCGATCAAGAAATCGGCGGCGTGGTGGGAGCTGACGCAGGAGGAGCGGCGGCAGATCTTTGAGGACAGATCGCACCACATCGCGGCGAGCCTGAAATATCTGCCGGCGATCGCCCGGCAGCTCTATCACTGCCGCGATCTCGGCGAACCCTTCGACTTCCTGACCTGGTTCGAATACGCGCCCGCCGATGCGGATGCGTTCGAGGAACTGGTCGGCACGCTGCGCGCCACCGAGGAATGGCGCTATGTCGAGCGCGAGGTGGATATCCGGATGGAGCGGGAAAGGCTGGACGCGGGCTAGAGCTTTTGGTTTGACGCGTTTTCTTGACGTGAACCGGTCCCCACTTCGTTTGAAAACGCTTTAGTTCTCCAGAAACTTCCCCGAGGCGATCTGCGGCAGGCCGGCGACGGGCCAGTTGTAGACATAGGTCCACGCCTCGCCGGCCGCGCCGTCCGCGTGCGTCACGGACAGCATGCGGCGGAGATATTCGGTCGGCTCGGGAAAGCCGTCGCCGCAGGCCTCGTACATGTCGAACTCGCCGAGCAACGCGTCGCGGTCGCGCAGGCGGTACAGTTCGCCGAACACGATGTCGGCGGGATCGTCCGAGAGCACCAGCCCCGGATAATGCTTGATGAGGTAGAGCCGGCCGCGGCAGGTGCGCGGCGCCCAGAAAATCCGCGCTGCGCGACAACAGCTGCGCCATCGGATGGTCGAAGCCGCGCATCAGCGTGCCGTAGACGAAGAGACGATCTGAAATCATGGAGTTTTCTATGTCATTGCGAGCGCAGCGAAGCAATCCATGACGCAGCAGGCAGAAGCATGGATTGCTTCGCGGAGCCTGTCATCGGGCGCGCATTCGCGCGACCCGTTGGCTCGCAATGACGGCGAGAAACGTCAAGCCGACACGACCTCGTCGCTGATGACCAAAAACTTCACCAGATCCATCCGCCCGAAGCTCGTGGTCAACGCCACGTCGGCGGCGTCGCGGCCGGTGCCCATCAGGATGCGGCCGGCCCTGGGGACGTTGTGGCGGGCGTCGAACGTGTACCACTGGCCGGACAGATAGACCTGGAACCAGCCCGAAAAGTCCATCGGCGCGGGATCGCGGGGCACGCCGATGTCGCCGAGATAGCCGGTGCAGTAGCGCGCCGGGATATTCATGCAGCGGCAGAAGGTCAGCGCCAGATGCGCAAAGTCGCGGCAGACGCCGGCGCGCTGCGCGTAGACGTCATGCGCCGACTTCATGTGATGCGCATGCTCGTAGCCGAAGCTGACATGGCTGTGCACGAAATCGACGATCGCCTGCACCCGCGCCCACCCCTGTGGTGAGTTTCCGAACAGCGACCATGCGACATCGATGAGCTTGTCGGTCTCGCAATAGCGGCTCGGCATCAGATATTGCAGCACGTCGTCGGGCAATTGATCGATCGGCAATTGCTGCGCGGTCGGCACCACGGCATCCGGCAGGCCGGAATCGCGCACCAGCGCGTCGCCCCGCAGCGTGACGCCGCCGGCGGGCGCCACCAGCCGGCCGCAGACATTGCCAAAACCGTCGCGGTAGAAGCCGATCGGCACGCCGGGTTCGGCTGTGATCCGCTCGGTGCCGACGATGTCGGCAAAGCGCGACGGATGGATCGAGAGCATGATCACCATCGGCGTCGGCTGGGCGGCCGCATACGAAATCTCGAAGCCGACCTTGATCTCCATGATCAGACTTTCTCCGCCCGCGGCGCTTGCTCTTCGCCGACCGAAACTACCCTGATGTGGACCTCCATCCCCGCAAAGGCGTCGGGCGAACCCAGATAGGCGCCGTGCAGCGGGATGGCCTGACGCGGATCGCGCGCCACCGCCACCCGAATGAGATCGCGGGTGCCGATGATGCCGTTGGTCGGATCGAATTCGATCCAGCCGGCGCTCGGCAGATAGACCTGCACCCAGGCATGGGTCGAGCCGCCGCCGACATAGCCATGCGCGCGGTCGCCGGGAATGAAGAGATAGCCGGACACGAAACGCGCGGCGATGCCGAGCCGGCGCAGCGCCTCGATCATGAACAGCGCATAGTCGCGGCAGGTGCCGGAGCCGGTCTGCAGCGTGTCGAGCGGATGCTGGGTGCCCTGTTCGTGGCGCTTGCGATAGCGGAACGCCTCGCGAATGCCATGGGTCATACCGCTCAGGATGTTGAAGGTCGGCGTCGGCCCGTCGGGGTCGAGAAATTGCCGCGCCCAACCCGACAGTTCGCCATTGGGATCGCCATATTGCGGCGTGATGAATTGCTGGAGGTCAGGAAACTCCTCGTCGTCGTAGAGAAACGGATAGAAATAAGCGGGATCGTCCGCGGTCAGCGCGAACTCGTCCTCCGGATTGTGCTCCACCGTTACGGTCGAGGTGAACGACAAGGTGTCGGCGCGCTCGTCGAAGGTTGCGATCGCAACGCTGTTGCCGAACACGTCGTGAATCCAGCGCAGCCGCATCGGCTGCGGCTCGATATCGAGGCTGCTGGACAGCACCCGCAGATCATGGCCGTCGCGCGGGCGCAGCATAATGCGGTGCTCGCCGAACGCGACCGGACGGCTGTAGTGATAAACGGTCTTGTGGTTGATGGTCAGGAGCGGCATCGTCAAACAATCATCGATTCTGGTACGACTAATCTAGGCCGAATCCTGCTCAATTGTAGATCGGGGTGCCGCTTCGATAGGCACCCAAGGAAAATGCTTTGAACGACGCCGCTGCCACATCCTTACTCCTCAGGCCCGAAGATGTTCCTCCGGTGCGCGAATTTAACGCCGCCGGCCGCTCGCCGTTTCTGCTCACGTGCGACCATTACGGAAGGCTGATCCCGCACGGGCTCGGCGACCTCGGCCTGCCCGAGAGCGAACTGACGCGCCATATCGCCTGGGATATCGGCATTGCCGGCGTCGCGGAGGCACTCTCGAGACATCTCGACGCCCATCTGATCGTGCAGCGCTACTCGCGGCTCGTCATCGACTGCAACCGCCCGCCCGATGCCGCGAGCTCGATCCCGCGCATCAGCGAGGCCACGACGATCCCTGGCAACGAGGGCATTTCGCGCGAGGCCGCCCTGATGCGGCGCGCGCAGATCTTCGATCCCTACCACCGGCGCATCGGCGAGATCATCGACCAGCGCGGCAGCGCCGGCCTGCCGACGGTGCTGGTGTCGCTGCACAGTTTTACGCCCGTCTATGCCGGGATCGCGCGCCCCTGGCATATCGGCACGCTCTATCACCGCGACACGCATCTGCCGCCGCTGCTGCTGAAACTGCTGCGCGCCGAGGGCGACCTCGTGGTCGGCGACAACGAGCCCTATGCGGTCAGCGACGAGACCGACTACACCATCCCCGTGCATGGCGAGGCGCGCGGGTTGATGAACACGGGGATCGAAATCCGCCAGGATCTGATCTCGGACCAGGCCGGCGAGATAGCGTGGGCGGAACGGCTGGCGCGGATTCTTGGCGAGATTGAAGTGGCGTTGCGTGAGCGGCAGTTGATTTAGCTGCGATTGCTTTGACTGTTTTGCGCGGCGGCAGCGGTCCGTAGGGTGGGCAAAGCGAAGCGTGCCCACCATCGAGAAGCGCACTCGATACTAGATGGTGGGCACGGCGCTAACGCGCCTTTGCCCACCCTACGAAGCTGACTGCCCTTGCGGTTCGCTTACATATTTCGCAGGTGATCCTAGCCATGCACCGCAGCGTAATACGCCACGCCCCAGATCGCCGCGGCCGACCAGCCATAACACCCACACAAAACCCGTGCGCGGCTCCAGCGTCGCCTGCGACGGATTATCCGGATTGACCCAGACCTTCACGGTGGCGCCGTTCTGGTAATCGGTCGTGGATTTGCGCACCAGCCAGCTCGACGTCGAGGCGACGTTGCTGGCGAGGCTGGCATGTACATTGGTGTAGGTGAGATTGTTGTACTTGTAGGTGTAGGACACCCGGCGCTGGTACATGGTCTGGGCGCGCGACGATCCATCCTGAAGCGCGGCACGGTACTGCTCGATGTCGGACAGTTTTATCGTGCCTGACACCACCGGCCACTTCATCGCCAGCGACGCCTGCCGGTGCAGGACCAGCGCGAACAGTGCGACCGCCGTGCCGAAAGCGGCGAAGGCCACGGCCGCCGCGGAATTGCCATGCTGCGGAATCCGCGTCGAGACGAACTCGGTGATTTGATGCAGGCCGATCGCCGAGCCGAACACGATCGCCAGCACGATCGCGGTGCCTATACCCAGGCAGCCCCACATGCCCTTCGGCAGGTCGCGCTCCAGCACCGCCTGGTCCGGATGCAGCGGATTGTAATAGACGGTGACGACGGCGCCGACCGGATATTTCGCAATGGTTTCGGCGACCTGGAAATTCCCGCGATCCTCACCGATGCTGACACGGTTGTTGCGCAGCTTGCGGCCCGCGACGGAATATTCGTAGACGATGTCGGCGAAGTTGCGCTCCTCGAAGCGATGCCCCTCTGCCCGGTCGCTGTCGATCACTTTGACCTTGCGTACCTCGGTCTTCGAAACCACCACCTTGCCGGCGGCGGAAGGCCACTCGCGCGCGGCGCGCACCTGCAACGACTTGTAGGCGGCGGCAACGAGGAGCAGCCCGAGCGGGGCGAGCAGCATCGCGTAGACGAACCACGGCAGATCAGGCATGAAGCTTCCCCAGAGACGGCGCCTGGATTAGACGCGCCGCCGCTGCTGCGGGTTCAACGGCCGTGAAATCAGCGCGCCCGCGTCAGCGCCAGCCAGATGCCGCCGCCGATCATGAAGCCGCCGGAGATGCGCGACACCAGCCGCGTCCGCTGCTTGGAGAAGAACAACCGCGCCCGGCCGGCCAACAGCGCATAGACCGCATCGGTCGAGGCGGCGATCACCATGAAGGTGATGCCGAGCAGCGCCACCTGCGGGAGGTGGGGTTTCTCCATGTCCATGAACTGCGGAATGAACGCGCCAAAGAACACCAGCACCTTCGGGTTAGAGAGCAGCACCAGAAAACCCTGCAGGAAAAACCCGCCGCGCGGCGGGGGCGGCGGCGCATCGGCGTCGACGCCTTCGACCGGTGAACGGATCAGCTTGATGCCGAGCCAGATCAGGTAGGCCGCGCCGGCAAAGCGTACCCAGTCGAACCAGTAGCCCATGGTCGCCATCAGCGAAGTCAGGCCGACCGCGACGATGCCGATCACGATGGCGAGGCCGGTTTGCGCGCCGGCGCAATTGATCAGCGCTGCGCGGGTGCCGTGCCGCAGGCCGTTGGCGATCAACAGCGTCACCACCGGACCCGGCAACAGCGCGAGAGCAATGCAGGCGGCGACAAAGGCGAGATAGGCTTGAAGGGACATAGGGGAACCCGGCTGGAGAGCGATTTGAGCATTATGCATGTGATGGGATGAGGATGGAAGCAGGCAGTGCCCGACTGCTTCTGCTCCTTCTCCCCGCTCTTGCGGGGAGAAGGTCGGGATGAGGGGTTGCCTCCGCGAATGAGCTCTATCGAACCTGTACCCCCTCACCCGGATCGCATCTTTCGATGCGATCCGACCTCTCCCCGCAAGCGGGGCGAGGTTAGAAGAAGGGCTACCGTCCATCCATCGCAGCCGTCACCCAGTGCGTCATTTCGTTGCGCGCCAGAAAACCCAGCGCCGCGCGCTGCAGTTCCGGCCGCATCGCCCTTGCCGTGCGCGACTGCGACCAGCAGATCGCAGCGGCGCGAGACCGCTGCGCCGACCGCGGTGTGCCGCAAACCGTTAGACATCTTCAGATCGTAGGCCCGGATGCGTCCGGGCATATCGGCGATCCGGACGACATCGCCCGGCGCGATCGGCGCGAACCGCTCGCTCATCAGGTCGAGATCGGCGACGCGATCGACCTCATCGTCGTCGGCCACGCCACGGTCGCAATTGCAGAAGCCCATCTTCGGCCGCACGTAAAGCTCCACCTCGCCGCCGCACGCAGCCGCGCCGCAGCGGAAAGCCTTGCCTGCAGGCCAGCCATCGCGGGGAAACGGCCAGGCGATTTCCTGCCAGTCGCCGGTCCGTTCGTCCTGCCGCGGCACGGCATGCTCGTAGGCCGCGCCGCCTGACAACGCGCCGAGCGCTACGACCGCCGACCGCGATGACCAGCCAGCGACGCATCGCTCGCGTCCTCACTGAATGCCGGCGACGGCGCGCGCCGGGCCGGTCAATTCCAGAATGTGCAGGCCGGTATTGGCGCGGTCGACGATGTAGATGTAGCCGCGCTCGTCGGTTTCGACATTGTTGGTCTGGATCGCGACCTTGCAGCGATCCTTGCCGTCGACCTTGACGCAGCGCTTGTCGGTCGCCGCCGTGATCGACGGAATGAAATAGCCGACTTCAGTCGGGTGATAGGGATCGCGAATGTCGAGCGCGCGCACGCCGGCATTGAAGAAGGATATGAACACCATCTTCTTGTAGAAGACCGGTGCCATGCTCTCGTTGGAGGAATGCGCGCCGAACCGCCCTCCCCGTTCGCAGAACGACCCGCTCGCCTCCGGCACGGTGTAGTTCGAGATCATCATCGGCCGGTTCTCGACGGTGACGTCGGCGAACCACACCATCTGCCGCGGCTCGTTGCATTCGTTCAAGATCGCCTCATCGACGATCATCACGATGTCGCGGGTCTTGCCGTCCTTGTCTTTGGCAAATTCCGCGATCGGCATCCCCAACATCGGAAACGTCGTGTGGGCGCCGTTGAAGGCCGACATCGCCAGCCGCGCAATTTCCGGGATCCGTAGATTGTCCGCGGTCGGCTCCTTCGGGCCGTTGAGCAGTTTGTCGCGATCGACGATCTGCAGGACGCCGCCCTTGTTGGTGCCGTAGCCGAAATAGACCCGGTTGCCGGAAGGCCCCGTCGATATCGGCCCGTGCAGTTCGGTCGGTACCGCGCCGGTCGAGCCGGGCTCCTGGCCGGGCAATCCAAAATCGCGGATCTTCTGCGGGTGCGCGGGATCGGAGAGATCATAGATTTGCGTCATGCGGCGGGTGCGCCAGTCCGGCGCCCCCGACACCAGGAAGGCAATGCCGGTGTCGCACTCCCACCAGTTCTTGTGCGTGTCCTTCAGACCGCCAATCCGTGTGATCAACACGGGATTGGCGGGATCGGCGACGTTCCAGATCTCATGCGCCTCGCCACCAAAAGTCCGCAGCATGTAGACCGCGTTGCGATCGCCCTTCGGCAGCGCCTTGCCGTCACAGATCCGCACCATCTGCGCGCCGCCCGCTTCATACTTGCCTTCCTGGCCCGGAAGGTGGCGCAGATATTTGGGTTGCGAGGGATCGGTGACGTCGACGATCGAGGTGCCGTTCGGTTCGGGCTTGCCGGTCTGCGGATTGACCGGCGCCGGGATATCGTCGCTGCCGCCGTGATGGCCGATATAGGCGATCCAGCGGTCGCCCTGATGATGGATGGTCGGCTGATAGCCGCTGCGCGCCTGCAGGTCGCTGGTTCCAACCAGCTTCATGTTGCGCGCTTCGGGCGGCGCGCCGATCACTTGTTGCTGCGCACAAGCGATGCCTGGGCATGCGAGAAAAAGGATCGAGAACGAGGCTGCGAGTTTAAGGCGACCGCTCATGTTCCACCCCGACTGTTCAAGGCCAATCTGCGTTGGCTGAGCGCACGATAACACAAGCGGCGGGCCGCGCCCAACACATGCCCTTGACATGCAACCTTTTGGTTGCCTATTATCCGCACCATGGATGAGGTCTTCAAAGCGCTGGCCGATGCGTCACGGCGCGCGCTGCTGGACAGGCTTCACGCCGAAAACGGACAGACGCTGAACGAACTCTGCGACGGCCTCGCCATGACGCGGCAGGCGGTCACAAAACACCTTGGGATTCTCGAAGCGGCCAACCTCGTCAGCACGCTCAGGCACGGCCGCGAGAAGCTGCACTACCTCAATCCGGTTCCGATCCATCAGATCGGCGAACGCTGGATCAAGAAATTCGAGCGCGGGAAACTTGTAGCCCTCAGCGAGTTGAAACGGCAGTTGGAGAAGCGTGATGAGTAAGCCGGAATTTGTCTACGTCACCTATATCGAGACCACGCCGGAGAAATTGTGGGAGGCGCTGACATCAAGCGAATTCTCCAAACGCTACTGGTTCGGCACCGAGCTGAAATCCGACTGGAAGGTCGGCTCGCCGCTGGCGCTGGTCGTGAACGGCACCACGACCGATACCGGGGAGGTTCTCGAGGCCGATCGGCCGCGGCGGCTCTCCTACACTTTCAAGCATGTGACCAATGAGGCATACCGCAACGAGAAGCCTTCGAAGGTTGTGTTCAATCTCGAGCAGCACGGCAGCTTCGTGAAGCTGACGCTCACGCATGAAGGTTTTGCAGAGGGCAGCAAGCTGTTGGACGGCATCTCCAAGGGATGGCCGGCCATCATGTCCAGCCTCAAGAGCCTGCTGGAATCCGGAACCGCGCTGGAAATTCCGGTTTCCGCGCTCGGCATCGAGGGTGCGTCATGAACATAGGGAATTTCAAGCCGGCAATCGTCTACACCATCTACATCGCTTCCACGCCGGAGAAGGTGTGGGAGGCGCTGACCAGCGCCGAGTTCAGCCGACAGTATTTTTCCGGCTTTGCGATCGAGGTCGACCTGAGAGTCGGCGGCGCCTTCATCGTCCGCGCGCCGGACGGCTCCGTGCATATCAGCGGCGAGGTGATCGAATGCGATCCGCCGAGGAAGCTGACCGTCACCTGGAACGTGAACTGGCCGGCGCTGGTGGAAAAGCTCGGGCCGACGCTCGTCACCTACGAGATCGAGCCCGCAGGCGACGTGGTCAAGCTGACAATGCTGCAGTCGCATGACCGCGACATCAGCGACGACATCCTGTCCGGCGGCCGTGCGGGCTGGCCCGCGATCCTCTCCAGCCTGAAGAGCCTGCTGGAGACCGGCCAGGCACTGGCAATCAAGATGGCGCCGCCGGAACGGATGCTGGCCGCGCTGAAGGAAATGGGCATCGGGACGCCGTAGTCGGCTGGCCTTCCCTCTCCCCATCGTCAGCAGCGTGCTGATTCCAGTGCACGTCGTGGGTGCTATTGACGACAATTCATGGTAATCTTGCAGCTATGGCGAAACAGAAGAATGCTGCAAAAGGTGCGAAGTCTGGCCGGTTCGTGGTCGGAAGTGATCGCTTTGCCAAGATCAGCGAAGTCGAGGGTATCAAGCTCACGCCGGCAATGAAAAAACGCGCCAGCGATGCGCGGAGCAAAGGCCTCACGGCTGAAGAATATCGCCGCACGATTATTCGCAGCCACAGCAAGAGCTGACCGACCGCATGTATGATGCGATCGAAGATCCCTATACCTACAAGAACTCGACCGTCCTGGTGAACAAGCTCGACCTGCAGAATCAGGCCGATCTCGATGCGTTTGAGGCAGAAATTTCCAGCGCGCGAGCGGAGGAACCGCTCCCCGGCGGATCGATGGACTTTGAGCACTACAAGGCTATCCATCACCATCTGTTTCAAGACGTCTATCACTGGGCGGGACAGGTTCGCACCGTCAGGATAGCGAAGGGCGGCAATCCATTCTGCTTTCCCGAAAACATCGAAGGCCAAGCCACCAGGCTGTTCGATAACTTGCGATTGGCGGATTATCTTCGGAGATCTCGATACGTAAACGTTCGCAGATGAGGCTGCGCATTTCCTGGCAGAGCTAAATGCCATCCATGCCTTTCGCGAAGGAAACGGCCGGTCGCAGCTCACCTTCTTCGCGCTGCTGGCCGACCATGCGGGCTACCCGCTCAAGATCGAGAAACTGAATCCTGATGAAATGCTGGCGGCGATGATCGCCAGTTTCGATGGCGACGAACGCCGGCTGGCCGATGTAATCCATGGTCTGATTGAATGATTGTGCAGCGGGCGGGTCGTCCTGCGTCCGCCGGGACGACGGCGGTAGAGGGCGGCTCCCCTGCGGCTGTTCGCGAGTGGACTCGGGCCCGCCTAAGGGATATTCCAGCACGGGTATTTCCAGAACAGCTGCCTCGCAGGTAGATTCCGAACGTCACTTTAGTATCAGCGAAATCGCTGATTTGAGCGCGGAACGACGCACCGATGAGCCTGCGCACCCGGCTATTGATACTGGTTATCGCCGCGATGCTGGTGCCGGCCATCCTGGTGGGACTGCGCTTCGTCCAGAACCGCACGAGCGAGATCGACGCCGCGCTGGCCAGCCTGTCGGCGACCGCCAACGACATTTCGGGCGATCTCGATGAGAAAATTCAGGGCACGGCCCAGCTTCACTATGGCCTCGCCCGCGCCCGTGACCTCGACACACGCGACAAGGCGGCCTGTTCGGCTTTCCTTTCCGCCGTGCGCGAAGAATATCCGCAGTTCACCGGCATATTGACCATCAATCCGGACGGCAGCCTGTTCTGCAACTCGCTGCGAACCGACCGGACCCTCGATCTCAGGGATCGCACATACTTCAAGCAGGCCCTGGTTGCGCACGGCGTCGTCACGCTCGAGCCCGTGTTCGGCCGGCTGACGGGGACCTCGGTGTTGCAGATCGCATACCCCGTCCGCTCGGAATCCGGGGAGCTGAAATTTATTCTGCTCGCATCGTTCAATCTCAAGAAATTCGCCGAGTATCACGAGAAGCGCTCCGCGAACGGCAACGAGGTTCTGCTTGTCGACCGCAAAGGCATGGTCCTCGTTGCGCCCCAGGGGAAAGGCGGGGCCGAGCCGGGCGCATCGATTGCGAATTCGGAACTGTTCCGATTTGCGACCTCACCGAACCGCGAACGGTTCCGCGAGGTGACCGACCGGGAGGGCCGAACCCAGGTATGGGCCGTTGCCCGCTCCCCTTCGGTCCGTGATGCCGGACTCTACATCCTGGTCGGACGATCCAAGGACGGCCTGGTCGCCGCTGCCAACCGCCGCCTGTACGAGGATCTGGCGATGCTCGCGGTGGCCTCGCTGCTGCTGCTGGCGGGCGTGTGGATTCTGGCCACCATCAGCGTCGGCCGCCAGGTCGGACGCCTGGCTGCGATGGCCAGGAAACTGGGGCTCGGCGATCTGAGCGCGCGGATTGCGCCGCCCCATCCGCGGGGCGAACTCGGCGGGCTGATGACGCTGCTCAACGGCACCGCCGAGTCGCTCGAGCGCCAGCGCGCCGCGATCGATGAGCTCAACCAGAAACTCACCCAATCCCAGAAAATGGAGGCGATGGGTCAGCTCACCGGCGGCGTCGCGCATGATTTCAACAATCTCTTGACCGTCATCCTCGGCAATGCGGAGTACCTTGCCGAGAAGCTGGCGGCACACAAGGAACTGCACAGCATCGCCGAAAGCATCGCGACCGCCGCCGAACGCGGATCGGACCTCACGCGCAGCCTGCTCGCGTTCGCGCGCAAGCAGCCATTGATGCCGCGAAACATCGACATCGGCCAGAAAATCGTCGGCATGGAGCAACTGCTGCGCCGGACGCTCGGCGAGCATATCGAGTGCGAATTCCGGCTTGATCAAAACCTGTGGCAGGCCAGCGTCGATCCCGGCCAGCTGGCTTCGGCGCTGCTCAATCTGGTGCTCAATGCGCGCGACGCCATGCCATCAGGCGGCAGGCTGACGGTCGAGGTGCAAAATACCTCGCTCGGTGAATCCGATGTGGACGTCAACGGCGAGGCGCGGCCCGGCGATTACGTCATGGTCGCCGTGACCGATACCGGCACCGGCATGACGGCCGAGGTCGCCAGCCGCGCCTTCGAACCGTTCTTCACCACCAAGGAGGTGGGCAAAGGCACCGGCCTCGGCCTGAGCATGGTTTACGGATTCGTCCAGCAATCCGGCGGGGCGATGCAGATACGCTCCGAACCGGGACAGGGCACCGTCGTCAAGCTGTTCTTCCCCCGCGTCGCTGCGTCCCAGGCGAGCGCCGCGCCATCAGCCGTTCAGCTCGCCACGCCCGCCGGCAGCGAAACCATTCTCGTTGTCGAGGACGACGACATGGTGCGTGCGTATGTCGAAGGCGAATTGAAGGCGCTCGGCTATCGCGTCATCGTGACACCCAGCGGACCCGCAGCGCTCGCGATGTTGCGCGGTCCCGAGAGGATCCACCTTCTGTTCACGGATGTCGTGATGCCCGGCGGCATGTTCGGAACCGAGCTTGCGAAGGAGGCCGCCCGCCTGCGGCCTGAATTGAAGATCCTCCTGACGTCAGGCTATACCGAACATCCCGTCGACGCGATCGACGGCGGCGGCCGCGAGGTGCGGATCCTCAACAAGCCTTACCGCCGGCACGATCTGGCGTCGATGCTGCGTTCGGTGCTGAAGGCGGGCTGATCGATGTTGGCTGGCCTGGCGGCGCGATGATCTCTCACACACGGGATTGCGTTCGTCAGGAACGGGACACGAGCAACGCGACCACGACAAGGTTTGCCACGAACAGCATCGCATCGATGACAAAGATCCGGAGCATCGGACCCTTCAACACGGGCCAATACGCCACGCCGACCCGTCCGCCGCGCATCAGGACCGGAAGATTGTAGGCGAACTGGCTGAAGTGACACGCTGCAAAGAACAGGAATAACGCAAGCTGCGCGTCGTATACCCCAAAAAAGGGCGGCCGGAACAGCAGGAGATACAACGACAGGAGACCGATCGGCAGATTGATCGCGCCCAGAAATGCCACGCTGGCCGACAAGGTCGGCGTGATTGGATTGCGGCGCTCCTCCCGGGGCACCAGTATCTTCAGCGTATTGCCTTGCGCGATGCTGAACTGGATGAACGCGCCGCCGAACCAGAGCGCGTTGAGGAGCAGGACGAAATCCGAAAATCGCATATCTACTTTCCGTAATGCTACTTTCCGTAGAAGGCTTCGCTGCGCACCACGCGGCCGGCGCCATCGAAGTCCATGAACTCGCTGGCGCGGCTGTCGCCCAGCTGCCACCACACCGTCAGGCGCGCGATCGTGTCGTCCCAGCTCCAGTTCAGGATTTTCAGGTCTGCGCTCTCGATGCCGCCGTAAGCCCTCTGCCAGTAGGCGCGGATGTTCTCGGCGCCTGCGACGACCGGGGACTCCGTCAATTTGAGCGCCAACGGGCTGCGCATCTCGGCATTTTCGGCGAAGTGCGAAACGACCGCGTCGATATCGACCTTGCGCCAGTTCGCGCACCACGCCTCGACAAAGCGTCCGGCCGCCGCGCGGTCCATTGTCTGTCCGCTCATGCTTGCGCCCTCCCTCGGTGCAACTGCCGGGAAGAGATGACACGGGCCGGCTCTCACGTCAACTAGATTGACCTTAGAAAATTGTCAGTTGTTGTCGGCAATGACCCCCATGACGGCCATCCACGCGTCAGCGCCGCGCGGGCCGACACGATCGAACGCCTCGCGCAGAACCTTGCGCTCATGGTCCGATGCCCGTTGCTCAATGCGTTTTCCTGCTTCCGTCAGCCGCAGCAATTTGGAGCGATGCTGCTCGGGCGACCGCTTCGACGTCAGGAGTTTACGCTGCAGCAACAGGCCAAGCGGCCGGTTCACCGCTTGCTTGGAAATGCCGAGGACCTCGATCAGCGCGCCGATCGAGATGTCGGGCTGCCGCGCGACCACGTAGAGAATGCGATGGTGCGGACGTGACAGGCCGAGCGTGGCGAGATACTGGTCGGCCGAGAACGTCATTCCGCGCCAGCCGTAATACATGAGCTCCAGCGCCGCGTCCAAATCGTGGAGTTTCCTGAGCGAGGCGCGGTGCAGGCCCGCGGCGTGAGAAGCATTTTTTTGCATGTACCTACCGCGTCGAATTGACCGAAGAGAATCTAGCCCAGCGCCCGCAATTCGCGCCGCAACACCTTGCCCGTCGCCGTCATCGGCAGCGTCTCGGCGAACTGCACGAAGCGCGGGTATTCGTGGGCGGCGAGCTGCACCTTGACGAACTCCTGGATCTCGCGCGCCAGTTCATCGCTCGCCGCAAAGCCCGGGCGCAGCACGATCCAGGCCTTGATGGATTCGGTGCGGATCGGATCGGGAATGCCGACCACCGCCGACATCGCCACCGCCGGATGCTTCATCAGCGTGTGCTCGATCTCGGACGGACCGACGCGATAGCCGGCGGTGGTGATGACGTCGTCCTCGCGGCTGACGTACCAGAAATAGCCGTCCCCGTCCTGCACGCCGAGATCGCCGGTCAGCAAAAATTCGCCGGCGTATTTTTTGGCGGTCGCATCCCTGTTCTTCCAATATTCGATCATGGTGCACGGGACAGGGCTGGCGCACGCCGATGATGCCGCGCTGTCCGCGCGGCAGTTCCTCGCCCCTGTCGTTGACGATGCGCACATCGAAGCCGGGCGTCGCCTTGCCCATCGAGCCGGGCCGGATCGGAAACAGGTTCGAATTGCTGCCGATCACGAGATTGCATTCGGTCTGGCCGAACACTTCATGCGCATCGATGCCAAACGTTTCGCGCACCCACCCCAACAACTCGCCGCCGAGCGATTCGCCGCCGGTAAAAATGCTGCGCAGTTTCACGCCGGGATTTTTCACGCCGGCCTGCCGCATCAGCTTCAGCGCGGTCGGCGGCAGGAACGTGTTGCGGATGGAAAGTTCCGCCATCATCGCCATCGCCGCCTGCGGTTCGAATTTGCGCGCGCGATGGCCGACCAGGGGAATGCCGTGATACCAGAACGCGAACAGGGCGTTGATCAGGCCGCCGATCCAGGCCCAGTCCGCCGGTGTCCACATCAGATCGCCGGGCTTGGGCAGGAAGTTGTGGCACATCTCGACATTCGGCAGATGGCCGAGCACGACGCGATGGGCGTGCAGCGCGCCCTTTGGATTTCCTGTGGTGCCCGAGGTGTAGATGATCAGGGCGGGATCGTCGGCTGATGTATCGACGGTCGCAAAATCCTCGGACGCGGTCTCGATCGACGACCAGAACGGCTTGGCGCCGGCGTGAACGGCGCCGCTCGTGACGTAGATGTCCTGCAGGTAGGGCAGCCGGTGGCGGATTTTCGTAAGCTTCTCCCAGCCCGCTTCGTCGGTGACGATCGCCTTGGCTTCGGAATTCGACAGGCGGAATTCCAGCGCATCCTCGCCGAACAGCGCAAACAGCGGAATGGAAATCATTCCGGAACGGAAGGCGGCGAGATGCGCGATCGGCAGTTCAAGCGATTGCGACAGGAACACCGCGACACGGTCGCCACGCGAGAGGCCGTCGGCCTTCAGCACGTTGGCGAAACGGCGCGACATCTCCGCAACCTCGTCGAACGAGGTGCGCGTGGTGGCGCCGTCCTCATCGACATAGATCAGCGCCAGCCGGCCGGAGCCATCGGCATACCGGTCGCAGCACGCGGTCGCCATGTTGAAGCGCGCGGGAATGTCCCAGCGGAAATTGCGGTAGAGCTCGTCGTAGGTTGCGGCTTCGGTGAGCATGGTCCTGGTCGTCATCCCTGACTTTTTCGTCATGGCCGGGCAAAAGCGCGAAGCGCGTCTTCGCATCGTAAGCCCCGGCCATCCACGTCTTTGCTTGTCGCAAGTTTAAAGACGTGGATGCCCGGCACAAGGCCGGGCATGACGGGGAGAGGCTTTTTCTGACCCGAACTCAGGAAGACCGCGCGTTCTCCATTGCAAGCTCAGCCTCGAGGCTTGCAACGTCGCGATAGATCGAGGCGACGGCGAGCACGCGGCCACGGCTCTTGTACTGCAGCAGGCAATCCTTGCCGGCGATGTCGCCGTCGACGGTGATCTCGTCCCATTTCTCGGCGTGGCCGACATAGTTGATCGGCACATCATAGTGCTGGCTCCAGAAGAACGGCACGGCATCGAAGGGCTCGCGCTGCCCGAGCATGTTTCGCGCCGCGGTCTGGCCCTGGCGCTCGGCCACCACCCAATGTTCGACCCGGATGTTCTCGCCGGAATGCGGATCGGGCCAGCGCGCGATATCGCCCGCGGCGTAGATGCCGGGCGCGCTGGTTTCCAGATAGGCATCGACGGTGATGCCCCGATCGATCGCAAGCCCGGCTTGCTCGGCCAATCCGAGGCGGGGGCGCACGCCGACGCCGACCACCACGATATCGGCCTCGATCGCGCCGCCGCTTTTCAGCATCGCGCGTTTACCGTCGATCGCGGTGACGGTGTCGCCAAGATGAAAGATAACGCCATGCTCTTCATGCAGGGCACGGACGAAGTCGCCCATCTCAGGCCCAGCACGCGCTCCATCGGCCGCTGCTCCAGCCCGACGACGTGGACCTCGATATTTCTGGCGCGCAACGAGGCTGCGGCCTCGAGCCCGATAAAGCTCGCGCCGATCACCACCGCGCGCCGCGCGCCATCGGCCAAGGCGATAATTGCGCGGGAATCGGCCAGCGAGCGCAGCACGTGAACATGTGGCTGGTCGGCGCCCGGTATCGGCAGGCGCACCGGCTCCGCACCGGTCGCCAGCAGCAAGCGATCGTAGGGGAAGGTCTCGCCGCCGGCCGTGACGACGTGGCGTGCGTTGACGTCGATTGATGTGACCTCGGTGTTGAGCCGCAGGTCGATCTTTGCCTCGGTGTAGAAATCATCCGGCCGCAACGGCAGCCAATCCTCCGGCGCGCTGCCGGCGAGATAGTCTTTTGACAGGTTCGGCCGGTCTACCGGCGCCGCAGCCTCGTTGCTCAGCATCACGATGCTGCCGCGATAATCCTGCCGCCGCAGCATTTCGGCGGCGGCAAAGCCCGCCGCGCCGCCGCCGACAATCACGATCTTGCCGGGCGCATCGATGGCGCCCTTCACCTGCGGCTTCGGCTGTTCACGCTTTTCCCGAACGAAGATGCGGCCATCTTCAAGCTCGACCTTCCAGACCGCGACCGGACTGAGCGCCGGCGCCCGGGTCGCTTCGCCGGTGCGCAAGTCGAAGCAGGCGTGATGCCAGGGACAACGGATGCCTTCGCCGGTCACGAGGCCTTCGGCGAGCGGCCCGTGATAATGGCTGCAATGGGCGCCGAACGCAAAGATCTCCGATCCCGAACGCACCAGCACCACTTCATCGTCGCCGACATGGCCAAGCAAGGTCTCGCCCGCGAATTCGGACAGGGCTATGCCCTTTGAAAGATCGGGACCGGCGGGCGGCGCTTGCTGATCGGCCATATCTTCCTCCGCTGCGCTACGTTGCCATTCCCAAAAATTCCTGGCGGGTCAGCGCGTTGTCGCGAAAGCAGCCGAGCATGCGGCTGGTCACGAGGTCGGTGTCCGGCTTGTGCACGCCGCGCGTGGTCATGCAGTGGTGCGACGCCTTGATAATGACGCCGACGCCCTGCGGTTCCAGGACGTCATTGATGGTGTTGGCGATCTGCGCGGTCATCTTTTCCTGAATCTGCAGACGCCTGGCATAGACGTCGACGACGCGCGCCAGCTTGCTGATACCGACCACGCGGCCATTTGGAATGTAGGCCACCCAGGCCTGGCCGATAATCGGCGCCATGTGGTGTTCGCAATGGCTCTCGAAACGGATGCCGCGCAGCGTGATCATCTCGTCATAGCCTTCGATCTCCTCGAAGGTCTTCTTCAGGATCTCCACCGGGTCCTGACCGTAGCCCGCGAAGAATTCCTCGAACGCGCGTGTTACGCGCGCCGGCGTCTCGCGCAGGCCGTCCCGTTCGGGATCTTCGCCCGTCCATCGGATGATGGTGCGCACGGCGGCCTCGACCTCGGCTCTGGCAGGCCTTTTGATCCCGGACAGCGACGCGCTTGCGCGATCCAGCGCATGTACATTTGGACTCATTGAGATGCCTTTCCACGACGTTTGCCAACGGAGCTTGAACCCGTTGGATGCTGCGTCGTGCGAAAGGTTCCCGGGTAAAAAACTATCCGGTCAGCGCCGCCTTCACCATCCCACTGGCTTTTCCAAATCCATCTGGCCGGCGAACTTTGCGCGCAGCACGCCGATCACCTTGCCCATGTCCTTCATGCCGGCGGCGCCGGCCTCGGCGATCGCGGCCGTGATCGCGGCCTTCATCTCGTCCTCCGACATCTGCTTGGGCAGGTAGGCCGAGATGATCGCGATCTCCTCGCGCTCCTGCGCAGCCAGTTCGGCGCGGCCGCCCTTGTCGTAGAGCTCGACCGATTCCTGGCGCTGCTTGATCATTTTCTGAAACACGCCGAGCAGATCGGCGTCCGACAGCGGCGGCTTGCCCTCCCCGCGCGCGGCGATGTCGGCGTTCTTGATGGTCGAATTGACCATGCGCAGCGTGGAGAGCTTTCGCTCCTCCTTGGCCTTCATGGCCTCCTTGACCGCGTTGTTGATGTCGTCGCGCAGCATGGTCGCCTCACTGAAAATGGTGCCGCCGGAAAGGCTCTTGGTCTATCGGAAGATTCCGCGTCTATATAGGGGCTGCGCGCGCCACGCCACTGGCCTCACGGGGCGATCCGCAGGCGGGCCGACAAGGCTCGGGAATGGGGGCATCGGCCTCGGGATTGGTTAAGCCGAGCCGGCCGATTCGGGTCGATTTGGCCCAAAAACGCTGACCGCGCGGAACCGGCTGTCAAATATGCGGCAAACGCATGTGAATCCATCGCCTTCCGGCTTTGACGCGCGGGGGCGCTTGCGACTATGAAGTGCGCTCATGACAACATCTGAAAACGCCTTGGCCTGGCCGGACCACAAACCGACCGCGCTCCTCGTGCTTGCCGACGGTACCGTGCTGGAGGGTTTTGGCCTCGGCGCGGAAGGCCACGCCGTCGGCGAGGTCTGCTTCAACACCGCGATGACCGGCTATGAGGAGATCCTCACCGATCCCTCCTATGCCGGGCAGCTCATCACCTTCACCTTCCCGCATATCGGCAATGTCGGCACCAACGAGGAAGACATCGAGACGGTGAACATGGCGGCGACGCCGGGCGCGCGCGGCGTGATCCTGCGCTCCGCGATCACGGATCCCTCCAACTACCGCGCCACAAAGCATCTCGACCAGTGGCTGAAGGCGCGCGGCATCATCGGCCTGTCCGGCATCGACACCCGCGCGCTGACCGCGCTGATCCGCACCAAGGGCATGCCGAACGCGGTGATCGCCCACGCCAAGAATGGCGAGTTCGACCTGCACGGCATGAAGGAAGAGGCGCGCGAATGGCCCGGCCTCGAAGGCATGGACCTGGTGCCGATGGTGACATCAGCCCAGCGCTTCACCTGGGACGAGACGCCATGGGCCTGGGAAAAGGGTTTTGGCCGGCAGAGCGAGCCGGAGTTCAACGTGGTCGCGATCGACTACGGCATCAAGCGCAACATTTTGCGGCTGCTTCGCCGGTGAAGGCTGCAAGGTCACGGTGGTGCCGGCGACGACCTCGGCCGAAGACATTCTGGCGATGAAGCCGGACGGCGTTTTCCTGAGCAACGGCCCGGGCGACCCGGCCGCGACCGGCAAATACGCGGTGCCTGTGATCCAGCAGGTGATTGCGTCGGGCACGCCGACCTTCGGCATCTGCCTCGGTCACCAGATGCTGGGCCTCGCCGTCGGCGCCAAGACCATGAAGATGCATCAGGGCCATCACGGCGCCAATCATCCGGTCAAGGACGAGACCACCGGCAAGGTGGAGATCACCTCCATGAACCACGGCTTTGCCGTGGATCAGGCGACGCTGCCGGAGGGCGCGACGCAGACCCACATCTCGCTGTTCGACGGCTCCAATTGCGGCATCGAGCTCAAGGGCAAGCCGGTGTTCTCGGTGCAGTACCACCCGGAGGCCTCGCCGGGCCCGCGCGACTCGCACTATCTGTTCAAGCGGTTTGCGGATTTGATGCGGGCGAACAAGCGGGCGTAAGGCCGCCCTCTCCGTCATTGCCTGCGCAGCGAAGCGTTTGCGCAAGGGAGCTCGCGACAAAATTGCAAGCAATTTTGCGCTGAACGACGAATCCAACTTCGTGCGCTCGAGATGCTCGCTGCCGCGAGGCACGAAGACCACCATAATCATTCGTCATACGCGAAGCGCGACTGCGCTAGATGTCCCGGATGGCGATTCGCACTGGCGTTTATGATCACATCATATGATGATCATAATTGAACAAAGGAATTGCCATGGACGACAACCCGCCGCCCCCAAGGTCGAATACGGCGTGACGCCGACGCATGTGATGGCGTCGATGTCGGGCCTCGATTTCGTCCGCGCCATCTTTGACGGCAGATTGCCGGCGCCGCCGATCATGCAGAACGTGGAGCCGTTCGATTCCACCGCCGAGACCGGCCATGTGGTGTTTCACAGCGTGCCGGGCTTCCGGCACTACAATCCGATCGGCTCGGTGCATGGCGGCTATGCCGCGATCCTGCTGGATTCCGCGATGGGGCTCGCGGTTCACACCGCGCTGCCCGCCGGCACCGGCTACACCACGCTCGAATTCAAGATTTCCTTCATCAAGGGAATGACGGAGGATACCGGCCCCGTGCGCAGCGAGGGCAAGACGCTCAGCGTCGGCCGCCGCGCCGCCACCGCAGAGGCGCGCATCACCGACGCCAAAGGCCGGCTGCTCGCGCATGCGACGACGACGTGCCTGGTTTTCGAGATTCCAAAGGGAACGTGAGCGGCGGACAGCGGTTTTGTCTTGTAGGGTGGGCAAAGCGAAGCGTGCCCACCATCTCGCTTGCGCATGACGATGGTGGGCACGTCGCTAACGCTCCTTTGCCCACCCTACGATTCCACGACTCGCGGAGGAAGCCATGGCCGTCGTCAGCGCCGATATCGAGCCGCTCACTTTCATCTTCGAGGACGACGGCCTCGTGCCCAACAATCCCATGCCGTTCCTGGTCTACAAGGGCGCGGTGGACGTTGCCAACGACCATCCGGAAAAGACCATCGAGGGCCTGTTCGGCGCCAATGGCTGGGGCGCGATGTGGCGCAACGGCGTCTACGACTATCTGCACTACCATTCGACCGTGCATGAGGTGCTCGGCGTCGCCCGTGGGCATGCGCGCGTGCAGTTCGGCGGTGACCACGGCAAGGCACTCGACATCTCTGCCGGCGACGTTGCGATCCTGCCCGCGGGGACCGGCCACCAGTTGATCTCGGCCAGCGAAGATTTCTGCGTGGTCGGCGCCTATCCGCCGGGACCACCGATGCAGATCACGCGGCCGACGCCGGAGAACCATGCGAAGGCGTTGAAGACGATTCCGGAAGTGAAGCTGCCGAAGACCGATCCGGTGCGCGGCGAAGACGGCCCGCTGGTCAGGCTGTGGAAGCGCGGTAGGGCGTAGGCGAACCCCACCGTCACTGGGGACGCTGCAATTCGCCTTTGATCCAGCCAACGGCGTTGGATTCCAGCGGATCGTACACCACCGTTCTGGTTTCGCTGTGGCCGCATTTCGCACATTCGAACGTGCGTTGCTCCAGGCCTTCCGGCCCATCCGAGACGGCAGACGTGATCATTCGCGCCTGGCAATCGGGGCAACGCGGGCGCATCGGCAAAAGCTCTGGAGGAGGTTTTTCGGGGCCTGGCATGACATTCACCCAATCTTGGGTTGAACCTGTCGGTGACTGCAATCCGCGCACCGACAACCATTCGCGAGGCCGAATTCAAGGAGCGACAACACGTTCGCGTCAGTCCAATACCCGACGTTAGCCACAATACTCCAAATATACCGGCCGAACTGTCCGATACCCGACTATCAGCCCCGAATTAATTAGCTATTGCCGTTACTTGCGCCCAGTGTGGGTCTATCGCCGGACTGATCTCAAGGCATCGGTGACAGAGAGAGTTGAAGCTCCCGCCTGGTTTGTGCTGGGAGTTCCTCGTGGCCGCCGAAAACCACCTCCTGAGTAAGCTGGATGCCTCGGCGCTGGCCCTGCTGAAGCCTCACATGCGAACGATTGACGTCGAACATGGCGAACTGCTCCACAACTCATCGTCGGAAATCGAGTTCGCCTTTTTCCCGCGCTCCTGCATCATTTCCGTTCTCGCCAGCACCGACCAGGGCACGACCGCCGAGACCTCCATCGTCGGTCGCGAGGGCATGATCGGATCCTCCACCATCCACGGCATCACGACGTCGTTTGCAGAGTCGATCGTGCAGGTCGCCGGCGAAGCCATTCGCATCCCTGCTGCGGAAGTTCATCGGGCCGGACGGGAGAGCGAAAGCTTTCGAAAGACCGTTGCGCTGTTCGATCTCTCCTTGCTGGCGCAGTCGCAGCAATCGACCGCCTGCCAGGCGCTGCATCAGGTGGAAAACCGGGCGGCGCGCTGGCTCCTGCAGTGCCGGAAACGGCTGGGCAGCAACGACATCCGCCTGACCCAGGAGTTCTTCGCCCAGATGCTCGGGGTTCAGCGCACGACCATCAATCTGGTCGAGCGCACCCTGCAGAATGCCGGTCTCATTCAGATCGGCCGGGGCCGCATTTCCATCTCGACACCAAGGGCCTGCACGCCGTCTCATGCGATTGTTACGAGCGCATCGAGCGGCGGTATGAGGAGCTGTTGGGCCCTCTGGACTAAATTTCTTCCTGCTTCCGGACCGAATTGCCAATATTGTGTTGGCGTCTTGCGGCAGTGTCGCTGCGGCGATCACCGCGACGCTTGCATGAATTAATCCAGGGCTAAATTCGCCAGCGTCGCGCCCGTCATCCGCTGCCTGGCGATCGGCAAGTTCGAGTTGGCTGAAACATCCGGCGCCTGCTCGCCGGAAGACAGCCGCATCGCGGCAACCCGGGCGACAAAAAGCCCGATGACGAGATTTGCCCGTTCAGTCTCCAGTCTGTCGCGGATCACCCCGCTCGGCTCGGTCGCGCACATGGTCTTGATGCAATCGAGGGTGCGGGACAATGAATCGACCACCGCCAATATCGGTTCCATGGATGGCGGCGGCGCCGCCAGCGGCTCCGACACGGCTTCAGACTTCGGGCCACGAAATTCAATTACTTTCTGCATCGCTCGATTTCCAAATCAGAACAGCCAGTAACGCACGGCCCGGTTGCACCCGTACCATTCCGCGCAGGCTCATCGGGCGGCTTTCATCATAGCGAAGCCTCGCGCAGCCTCGCTTAAAATGATTATCGGAATCTTGCAGCACAATCTAAAGACGCGCGCTTTTTTTCACGGATCCTGACCATTTTGCGTCTCGCTGGCTAGAGATATGCCGTGTAGGAACTCACCCACACCAGAATCGACGCCAGAAGACCGATCACGCCCGCGTTGCCGGCAAAGGCGGTGGCGCTGCCGGACATCCCCAGCCGGAGCTGGTCGCGGTTCATCCCGTCGGGTATCGAGATCTCCGCCGGAAACACCGTCGCACCGCCGAGCGCATTGGTGCGCGCCAGCGTCCCTGACACGGCGACCTGCCCCTGGCCGATGCCCTTCGGAATGGCCGTGATCCTGGCGTGATAGATGCGGCCGGGAGCATTATCGAAAACGATATCGACGGCCGTGCCCTCCTTGATGGTTTGAAAACCATTCTGCGAAAACATTCCAACCAGCGTGATCTCCTTCTCGACGATGAACGACATCGCCGAACGCGCCTGCAACGCGCGATCACCGACGGTCAATGCGACGACGGTGACATAGCCGTCGGCTGGCGCGCGAACGGCCGCCTGCGACAATTCCCAGGTGGCGTTTTCAAGTTGCGCCTGAAGCTGCGCGACTGTGGTGTTGACGCCGCCGATTTCGGAATCCATGGCCAGCTTGGCACTCTGCTGCGTTGCCTTGGCCGCGTTGAGCTGCGCCAGCGCCGTCTCGTATTGAATTCTGGTTGTCCTGCGCCTGGAATTGTGTGTTGGCACCTTCTGCTGCAAGCTTCTGAATGTCCGCGTTGCGTTGTTTGTTGAACGCGACTTGCGTGGTGAGCCCGCTGACATTCGCCGTTGCCTGTTCGTAATTCGATTTCAGGATCTCGACCTGCTGCTTTGCGCCAGCAAGCGAGGCCTGCAACTGGGCGACCTTGTATTGAAACGGCGCCGGATCGATCTGAAACAGCACGTCGTTGGCCTTCACCGGCACGTTCGGCTTGACCGGGATCGCGACAATTTGTCCTGTCACATTCGGCGTCACTTCCACCACGCGGCCGGTCACCGTCACGCGCCCGGACGGCGTGAGATAGTTAAATAGCGCGAGAAATGTCGCGAGGATAAACCCGCCTATTAACAGCGAGATAGTCCCGGACAACCAGCCCCATCGCACCAGTTTGAATTTCGAGAATACGGCCCACAGCGCGACGAGATAGAGGCACAGAATAATGATCATGTGGCCCTCATTATTACGGTTGTGCTATCGTGATGCCCGTGGAGGTAGCCGAAGTCGCCCTTCGAAGTGCCCTACAACGACAAGCTTTATAGCATCGATATTCCAGCAATCCTGTTTCGATTCTGCAGATGCCATACGGCGTTTAATGCAGCCGACGTCGCACACTCAGTTGCACGCTTCCTCGCGCGCCCAAGCGCCAGCGCTTCAAGTCGTTCCGTCGTTTTTTTGCACAAGGAATGATGTCATGCGTATCGCAACATTGAATCAGATTTTCGGAATGCTCGCCGTGACCGCGACGTCGTGCGGTACCGAAACAGCGCTCGCTCAGAATTGTCCTTATCCGCCCCGTTACTGAAACAAGACACGGGGAGGCGCGCCCGACGCCGGGCGGCCAAGGCCCCGGCGATATGATGCCGATCAGCTAACCGAAAGAAACGTCGCGTCGCCCCTCATGGGAGGCGGTAAGATTCCGAAGGCGCCAAGGAGAACTGAACGAAGCAGCAATTAACAACTGCCAATCGACAAATCAGAAAGAGGAGGTTCGACATGTTTCGAGGAATCCTGACGCTGACATTGTCTCTCTGCCTTGGCGCGGCGGCCGCGCCCGCGGCGCTGGCCCAGGCAACGGCGCCCATCACCGAACAGGAGGCGCACGCGATCGCGGTGGACGCCTACGTCTACTTCTACTCCCTGATGTCCATGGACATCACGCGAAAGCAATTCACCAACGTTGAAGCGGGCAAGGAGAGCTTCAAGGGCCCGATGAACACGTTCGTCAACGTGCCCGAATACCCGCCGGCAGATTTCAAAGGTGTCGTGCGGTCTAATTTCGACACCCTGTATTCCGCCTCATGGCTGGACATGACCAAGGAGCCCGTCGTCATCTCGGCTCCGGATACCGACGGACGCTACTATCTGCTGCCAATGCTCGACATGTGGACCGATGTGTTTGCGTCGCCAGGCTGGCGAACGACCGGCACCAAGGCGGGGACCTTTCTGATAACGCCCGCGGGCTGGAGGCCGGATCTGCGCGAAAGATTTGCCGAGGAGTTCAGGCTTCCGAAGGACACGCAGCGGATCGAAGCGCCAACGCCCTATGTCTGGGTCATTGGCCGCACCAAGACGGACGGCCCGGCGGACTACGCTGCGGTTCACAAGATCCAGGCCGGTTACAAGGTCTCCCCGCTTTCAGAATTCGGCAAGACGCCGAAGCCGGTCGAAGTCAAGATCGACCCAAGCGTCGACATGAAGACGCCGCCAAAGGCCCAGGTCGATGCCATGACGGCGGGCGTGTATTTCGCCAATGCCGCCGAACTGCTCAAGCTTCATCCGCCGCATATCACCGACGAGCCGATCCTCGCGCAGATGAAGAAAATCGGCATCGAGCAAGGCAAGAGCTTTGACATCGGCAAGCTCAATCCAGTCGTGCAGCGAGCACTGGAGACCGCACCGCAGGACGCGCAGAAGCTGATGGCCTGGAAGCTGCCGACGCTGGCGCGGGTTGCCAACGGCTGGGGGATGAACACCGACACGATGGGCGTATATGGCAATTATTACCTGAAGCGAGCCATTGTTGCGCAGCAAGGTCTGGGCGCGAACGTGCCCGAGGACGCGATCTACCCGCTCAATCTCGCCGACGAGTCCGGCAAGCCGCTCGATGGCGCGAACAAGTACACCATCACCTTCGAGAAGGGCGCCACGCCTCCGGTCAATGCTTTCTGGTCGATCACACTTTACGATCAGGAAGGATTCCAGGTCGGCAACACGCTGAACCGCTTTGCGGTGAGCAGCTGGATGCTATTCAAGTACAATGCGGATGGTTCGCTGGATCTCTATTTCCAGAACGCAAGCCCCGGCAAGGAACTCGAAGCCAACTGGCTTCCCGCACCGAAGGCACCATTCAATCTGACGATGCGCCTGTACGCGCCGAAGTTGGAAGCGCTGACCGGCAAATGGAATCCGCCGCCGGTTGTGAAGTCGCAAACAACGGTGGGTTCGGCCCAATAAAGGTTGACGGCACGCCGGCGCTTCAGCGCCGGCGACCGAACGCGCGAACACAATCATCCCCTGAAGAGGAGCCGGCATCATGTTGACGAAACGCGATCTTCTTCGTTCCGCAGCGCTTGCTGCGATCACCGCCTCGACGGCGCATTCCATCCCGGCGAACGCGCAGGCAAAAGCGGAATGGCCTGACATCCGCGAGGCCAAGGCCATCGCCGAGGAAGGCTTCATCTTCGGCCTGCCGATCGTGATGAACTACGCTGTCATGTACGAGTATTCGGTCGACAGGAATTCGGGGCAATTCAAGGCGCCATTCAACCAGATCAAGAACGAAGCGCGTGTCTTTACCTACAAGGACACCTCGATCGTCACCCCCAACAGCGACACGCCCTATTCCTTCCTCTGGATGGATTTGCGCAGCGAGCCGATGGTGCTGTCCGTTCCGGCGGTGGAGAAGAGACGCTACTACGCGGTTCAGCTCGAGGACGGCAATACCTACAATTACGGCTACATCGGCAGCCGCGCCACCGGCACCGAGCCGGGCGACTACATGGTCGTCGGCCCGGACTGGAAAGGCGCAACTCCGCCCGGCATCAAGAAGGTATTTCGATCCACGACCCAGTTCTCCGTCGCCGGCTATCGCACCCAGCTGTTCGGTGCCGACGACATGCCCAATGTCGAGAAGGTCCAGGCTGGATACAAAGCACAGCCGCTGTCCGCCTATCTGAAGCAGCCCGCGACAGTGGGCGCGACCGCAACAGACTTCCCCAAGATCGACAAGGAGTTGGTGAAGAAAAACTTCTTCGAGTATCTCGATTTTGCCTTGCAGTTCGCGCCGGCCGCTCCGGAGGAGAAGGAAATCCGTGCCAAGCTTGCGCGCATTGGCGTCGGCCCGGGCAAGACCTTCGATTTCAAGGACCTCCCGATCACGCACAAACTTGAAATCGGCCTTGGCATGAAGGACGGCGAGGAGAAGGTCGACAAATACCTCGCCGCCGGCTTCAAGAACGTCAACGGATGGAAAATCGGATCGATGTTCGGAGACCAGGCCTTCTTCAGCGGCGACTGGCTGAAGCGGGCGGCTGGCGCCAAGGGCGGTATCTATGGCAACGACGCCGTGGAGGCTGTGTACCCCTTTACCAAGGAGCTGGCCAACGGCGATGCGCTCGATGGCTCCAGGCACAAATACGCGATCACCTTCCCTGCCGGACAGCTTCCGCCTGTGAACGCGTTCTGGTCGGTGACCATGTATGACGGCAAGAGCCAGTTGCTGATCGAAAACCCGATCAACCGGTATCTGATCAACTCGCCGATGCTGCCGGGCATGAAGAAGAACGCGGACGGCTCTCTCACGCTGTATGTGCAAAAGGACTCCCCCGGCGCCGACAAGGATTCCAATTGGCTGCCGGCGCCGAACGGCCCGATCTACCTGGTGATGCGGCTGTACTGGCCGAAGACCGAAGCGCCGTCGGTCCTGCCGCCGGGCGAAGGCACCTGGAAGCCACCGGCGATCGTGGCGGAGAAATAGCGTTCACGACAGCCGCCATCGCCGGAAGGCGATGACGGCCGCAGCCCGTGCGCCCATGCGCGAAGACCACCGGCGTATCGTCCCGACGCGCTCCGTCGAGGCGGTCGGCAAGAGCCAATGACAGTTTCGGCAATGCCTGTTGGAGTGAATAGCAGACGATTTCTCGCGGCTTTGGCGCAACAGTCGCGATGGAATTTCGATCTAGATCGTTTCGCAACGCCAATAGCTTGCGACGAGACATTCAATCCATGTCAGTCTGCGATCGATCACTGTGACTTCCAGGCATGGGGGGCAAGCAGATGACGCACAACATTCCCCAACGAAATTCCAATCGTCGGCGCACGTGCTGCTGCATCGGCGCGGCTCTCTTGATGTCCGGATCGCTGTCCGGGGCCGCCTACGCCGACGAGAGCGGCATCAGCTTCTGGGTCCCCGGTTTCTTCGGAAGCCTGGCGGCCACGCCGCAGCAGCCGGGTTGGTCGCTGGCGACGGTCTACTACCATACCTCCGTATCTGCCGGCGCCGACGTCGCGCGTTCACGTGAATTCACGCTCGGCAGGGTTCCGGCCAACCTTACCGTAAACGCAAATCTGAATTTGAATGTCCGCGCCACCGGCGATCTGGGCTTTGTGATCCCGACCTATGTATTCGCGACGCCGGTACTCGGCGGCCAGGCATCGGTGTCCATGGTGGCAGCCTATGGCGTCGTCGGCACCAGCCTGGCGGGGACCTTGTCCGGCGTGCTCACGACGCCGTTCGGCAACGTCCCCTTCGCGCGGTCCGACACCATCAGCGACACGACATGGGGCTTTGGGGATCTGATACCGCAATTCGCCTTGCGCTGGAACGCCGGCGTCCACAACTACATGACCTATGTCACCGGCGACATCCCGGTCGGCGCTTACCAATCCACGCGCCTGTCAAATCTGGGCATCGGACACGGCGCGATCGACGGCGGCGGCGGCTACACCTATTTCAATCCGCAGACCGGCCACGAATTCTCCGGCGTGCTCGGCTTCACCTACAATTTCAAGAATACGGCCACGCAGTATCAGAGCGGCGTCGACATGCACTTCGACTGGGGCGCATCGCAATTCCTGTCGAAGCAGGTCATGGTTGGCCTCGTGGGCTATGTCTACAAGGAACTCGGCTGCGACAGCGGTTCAGGCAACCGTGTCGGCTGCTTCCAGTCCCAGGTGGTTGGCGTCGGTCCCCAGATCGGATTCCTTTTTCCGGTCGGCGACATGCAGGGCTATCTCAATTTGAAGGCTTACGGAGAGTTTGCCGCAGAAAATCGTCCCAGTGGCTGGAATGCCTGGGTCACTTTCGCCATCTCGCCGCCGGCGCCCGGCGCGCCTCCGACAACAAAACCCATCGTCAGAAAATATTAGGATCGAGGTGGCTCGGGCGGGTCGATCGTTCTCGAGAGACTTAACGGATCGATGTCTCGCGGAGCACGGATCCAATGTATCCAGATACGCCGTCCGTCAGTCAGCTATCGCAGGTGATTTCGCAGGCGGCAGCGCCCGCGTTCCTACTGGGTGCGCTGGCCGCCTTCATCGCCGTGCTGATTTCCCGCCTGAACCGAATCATCGACCGCACTGTGGTCCTGAACGGGATACCGGATCACGACACTGTCCGATCTCGGCTCAAGGCCGATCTGCCACGTCTGATGCGGCGGGCAGCGATGCTGAACCGGGCAATCTTCTGGGCGGTGGTCGCCAGCATTTCGGTGACGCTTCTTGTTATCGTGGCCTTTGTAACCGCGTTCTTTCAGCTCCAGCATGAGCGGGGGGTGGCCATCTTCTTCATGATTTCGCTGGGCGCTTTCACAATCTCGCTGGTCGATTTTGCCCGCGAGGTGCGCATCGCGCTGAGCGAGTTCGATCATCACGCCTGACGCGGTGACGCTTTCGTCGCACCATCACCCCTTTGGCCGGAGGCAGCCCGCGCCGATTGCCTGGGTAAAAACCAGTCCGGACCAGCTAACGGCTCCACTGACCCATCTGCAGGCAAGACAGCAAACTGACGTAACTCGGCGTGCCGCCGATGCTCTCCTGCGAGATGCAGCTTGCCCGGCTTGGGGCGGGGAATTTCGACCATTGGCTTGCGAGCTGCCGCTTCGCTTTCTGTTCATCGTTCACGCAGCTCTTGATCGACTGGTCAACGGAGAGGCCGGCGGTGGCGGCGACGTCGAGCTTGCAACTCCGCGCAACGTCGAATTTCGGCACGCCGTCGGCCACCGCGACGACCAACTGCGAGCTCATAACGATCATCGGAAAAGAGATAGGCATTTCCCGCCTCCTTCGGATCGCAGCAAAAGCTTCGGGCCGCCGCTGTTCGAAGCCGCAGCGCAGCCTACCGCAAAACCGGCCTGGACGCGACGGGAATGTCCTGCAGGCAGGCGGCAGGGATGGCAAGGCCGCCCCTGCACGCCTGCTCAAGCGCAACCGCGCTTACGCCGCGTTGGCGCCTTCCTGGCGGCTGGCCTCGAACAGGAACCAGGTGCGGCGCTCGGTCTCGTCGATGAAGACTTCGAGCAGGCTTGCGCTGCCGGAATCCTCATGATCGTCGCAAAGCTTGTGGGCTTTGCGCATCGCGGCGGCCATCTTCTTGTTGTCTTCCATCAGCTCGCGCAGCATTTCGCGCGGCGGCACATAGTCGTCGTTGTTGTCCTGGATGGTCTGCAGCTTGGCGATCTGTCCGATCGAGCGGATCGTGGTGCCGCCGAGCTTGCGCACCCGTTCGGCGAGCTGGTCGGTGGTGGCGAAGATCGCCTCCGACTGCTGGTCCAGCATCAGATGATAATCGTTGAAATGCCGGCCGCTGACATGCCAGTGGAAGTTCTTGGTCTTCAGGTAAAGCGCAAAGGCGTCCGCCAGCAACGTATTGAGCGACACGGAGATCTTGTCCACCGCGGCCTGCGGCAGGTCGGTCGGCGTATCAAGTTCGGGGGATACCTTGTCGGATTTGCTGGTTTTGCTCACGTTGCACCTTCCTGTTAGGAACCGGACTCTGGCGGCGGTGGACATTGGCCGTCGGACGACCTAACGCATTACTTTCAGGCTGGTTCCGGCGCCGGAACCAGCGGTTTTGCCGGAAGCGCACGCATGGACGACTGGATCGACTATTACGATTCCACGCATACGATTTATGCGAGCAAGCTGCATCGCGACCTGCATTTCCAGATCATCGCGCGCGACATCATCGGCTACATCTCTTCGCCCAACTCCGTCGTGCTGGACTATGCCTGCGGCGAGGCGCTGTCCGCCGCCAAGGTGGCGGACGCCTGTGCCAAGCTCTATCTGGCCGAACCCGCCCCCGGTGTCCGCGGCCGGCTGATCGCGCGCTTTGCGCCGAACACCAAGATCCGCGTCCGTTCGCTCGAGGATCTCTCGCGAATGACGGAAAGCTCGATCGAGCTCGTCGTCATGAATTCGGTGGCGCAATACATGACGCCGCAGGAACTGGATTCGGCGCTGGCCGTCGTTCGCCGGCTATTGAAGCCCCACGGCCGCCTGGTGCTGGGCGACATTTTGCGGCCCGAAGTCGGCATGGCCAGAGACGTGCTGGCGCTGTTGAAATTCGCACGCACGCACGGCTTCCTGAAAGACGCCCTTTACGGCCTCGCGAGCACCGCGCTGTCGGACTACCGGCAGCTGCGCACCCGCGTCGGGCTGCAGCGCTACAGCGAGAATGAGATGATCGAGAAGCTCGCCCAGGCCGGCTTCTCTACCTCGCGCGCGCAGCAGAACATCGGCCACAACCCTTGGCGGATGACCTTCGTGGCCCGGCACGCTCTAAAGCTCAGTTGAGTGCTGCCGCGCCCTTAGGTTGTTAACCCTAAAGCGCGGTAAGGTATGGTTCACCGCGCCGTGATCGGCGATGATGACCGCGGCCCGGTGGCGGAAGCGACGACGCGGGAGCAGTGCAATGCTCTTTATCCTGGTTCAAATCCAGGCCGGGCCTCCAGCCTTCGCTGGCTCCGCCAGCTTCGGCTAGGCAAGCCAGCCCCGAAGTAGGCTTGCCACGCCGTAGCTCGCAGAGCGAAGGCGGGAGCTCGAAGAGCGAAGGCGGGGCCCGCAGGGCGAAGCCGGGCCTCGGCATCCGATTTCCCCTAAAATTGCCGGTTGATGGGGGGCTTTTGGGGGTTTCGCGGGTGCGGAATCTGGTCTAAAGACCACCCGCGCGCGAGGGTGACCCGCGCTCTTGGCTTAGGGGACGCGCGGCATGCGCGCCCTTTTTTTGTGCCCAAAATCCAGTCTGAGAGCTGATGCCCAAAAGAACAGATATCTCCACCATCCTGATCATCGGCGCCGGTCCCATCGTGATCGGCCAGGCCTGCGAATTCGACTATTCCGGCACCCAGGCGGTGAAGACGCTGAAGGAAGAGGGCTACCGCATCGTCCTCGTCAATTCCAATCCGGCCACCATCATGACCGATCCGGAACTGGCTGATGCCACCTATATCGAGCCGATCACCCCCGAAATCGTCGCCAAGATCATCGAGAAGGAGCGCTACGTCATCCCGGGCGGCTTTGCGCTGTTGCCGACCATGGGCGGCCAGACCGCGCTGAACTGCGCGCTGTCGCTGCGCCGCCAGGGCACGCTCGACAAGTTCGACGTCGAGATGATCGGCGCCACCGCGGACGCCATCGACAAGGCCGAGGACCGCCAGCTTTTCCGCGAGGCCATGACCAAGATCGGGCTTGAGACGCCGAAATCGCGGCTCGCCAACGCCTCAGGCCTGAAGAAGTCCTATCGCGACAAATACCTCGCCGAACGCGAGAAGCTGTCGGGCGCAGCGCTGGACGAACTCGAGCGGCAATGGACGCTCGGCGAGAACGAGCGCCGCAAGCGCTACCAGGAGCACGCGCTCGGCGAGGCGCTGATGGCGCTGTCCGAAATCGGACTGCCCGCGATCATCCGCCCCTCCTTCACCATGGGCGGCACCGGCGGCGGCATCGCCTACAACAAGGAAGAGTTCCTCGACATCATCGAACGCGGCCTCGACGCCTCCCCGACCAACGAAGTCTTGATCGAGGAATCCGTGCTCGGCTGGAAAGAGTTCGAGATGGAGGTGGTGCGCGACAAGAAGGACAATTGCATCATCGTCTGCTCGATCGAGAACCTCGATCCGATGGGCGTGCACACCGGCGATTCCATCACGGTGGCGCCGGCGCTGACGCTGACCGACAAGGAATACCAGATCATGCGCGACGCCTCGCTGGCGGTGCTGCGCGAGATCGGGGTGGAGACCGGCGGATCCAACGTGCAGTTCGGCGTCAACCCCGACGACGGCCGCATGGTGGTGATCGAGATGAACCCGCGCGTGTCGCGCTCCTCGGCGCTGGCCTCAAAAGCTACCGGCTTTCCGATCGCCAAGGTCGCCGCCAAGCTCGCGGTCGGCTACACGCTCGATGAAATCGCCAACGACATCACCGGCGGCGCCACGCCCGCCTCGTTCGAGCCGACCATCGATTACGTCGTTACCAAGGTTCCCCGCTTCGCGTTCGAGAAATTCCCCGGCGCCTCCACCACGCTGACGACCTCGATGAAGTCGGTCGGCGAAGTCATGGCGATCGGCCGCACCTTCCAGGAGAGCCTGCAGAAGGCGTTGCGCGGGCTCGAGACCGGTCTGACCGGGCTCGACGAGATCGAGATCGACGGGCTCGGCCGCGGCGACGACAAGAACGCGATCCGCGCCGCCTTGGGCACGCCGACGCCGAACCGCATCCTGCAGGTGGCGCAGGCGATGCGGCTCGGCTGGTCGAACGACGAGATCTTCAATTCCTGCAAGATCGATCCCTGGTTCCTCAGCGAGATGCGCGGCATCGTCGACATGGAATCGAAGGTCAAGGCGAACGGCCTGCCGCCGAACGGCTACGGCATGCGCATGCTGAAGGCGATGGGCTTTTCGGACGCGCGGCTGGCCGTGCTGGCCGAGTCCACCGAGGCCGAGATCACCGCGAAACGCCACGCGCTCGGCGTTCGCCCCGTTTTCAAGCGGATCGACACCTGCGCCGCGGAATTCGCCTCCCCCACCCCCTACATGTATTCGACCTATGAGGCACCGTTCGCGGGCGTGCTCGCGGATGAGAGCGCACCGTCGGACAAGAAGAAGGTCATCATTCTCGGCGGCGGCCCGAACCGGATCGGCCAGGGCATCGAATTCGACTATTGCTGCTGCCACGCCTGCTTCGCGCTCGCCGACGCCGGCTATGAGACCATCATGGTCAACTGCAATCCGGAGACGGTGTCGACCGACTACGACACCGCCGACCGGCTCTATTTCGAGCCGCTCACCGCCGAGGACGTGCTGGAAATCATCGCCACCGAACGGCAGAACGGCACGCTGCACGGCGTGATCGTGCAGTTCGGCGGCCAGACCCCGCTCAAGCTGGCGCGCGCGCTGGAAGCCGCCGACGTGCCGATCCTCGGCACCTCGCCCGACGCCATCGACCTCGCCGAGGACCGCGACCGCTTCAAGCGCGTGCTCGACAAGCTGCGGCTGAAGCAGCCCAAGAACGGCATCGCCTATTCGGTCGAACAGGCGCGGCTGGTGGCGGCCGATCTCGGCCTGCCGCTGGTGGTGCGCCCGTCCTATGTGCTGGGCGGCCGCGCGATGCAGATCATCCGCGAGGAAAACCAGCTCAACGATTACCTGCTCGGCACCCTGCCCGAACTGGTGCCCGGCGACGTCAAGGCGCGCTACCCGAACGACAAGACCGGCCAGATCAATACCGTGCTCGGCACCAATCCGCTGCTGTTCGACCGCTATCTCTCCGACGCCACCGAGATCGACGTCGACTGCCTGTGCGACGGCAAGGACACCTTCATCGTCGGCATCATGGAGCATATCGAGGAAGCCGGCATTCATTCCGGCGACTCCGCCTGCTCGCTGCCGCCGCATTCGCTGGACGCGAAGATGATCGAGGAGCTCGAGCGGCAGACCCGGGAGCTCGCGCTCGGCCTCGACGTCGTCGGCCTGATGAACGTGCAATACGCCATCAAGGACGGCGAGATCCACGTGCTCGAGGTCAATCCGCGGGCGTCGCGCACCGTGCCGTTCGTCGCCAAGGTCGTCGGCACGCCGGTGGCGAAGATCGCCGCACGGATCATGGCCGGCGAGAAGCTGGCGGATTTCAAGCTGAAGAAGAAGCAGCTCGGCCATGTCGGCGTGAAAGAGTCCGTCTTCCCCTTCGCGCGTTTCCCCGGCGTCGACACCGTGCTCGGCCCGGAGATGCGCTCGACCGGCGAGGTCATGGGCATCGACCGCTCCTTCGCGGTGGCGTTCGCAAAAAGCCAGCTCGGCGGCGGCACCCGCGTGCCGCGCAAGGGCACCGTGTTCGTCTCGGTGCGCGAGAGCGACAAGCACCGCATTGCGGATGCGGTCCGGCTGCTGCACTCGCTCGGCTTCAAGGTGATGGGCACTTCGGGCACCCAGCGCTTCCTGAACGACAACGGCATTCCGACCGAGAAGGTCAACAAGGTGCTGGAAGGACGGCCGCACATCGTCGACGCCATCACCAATGGCGACATCCAGCTCGTTTTCAACACCACCGAGGGGCCGCAGGCGCTGGCCGACAGCCGTTCGTTGCGGCGGGCTGCCCTCTTGCATAAAGTGCCATATTACACCACTCTTTCAGGTGCTGTGGCGGCCGCCCAGGGCATCCGCGCCTATCTGGGCGGGGACCTTGAGGTCCGCACGCTGCAGAGCTATTTTTCCGAAAACTGATCGTTGGCCGGGCTGAAATGCCCGCTAAACGGTTGGCAATAAAGCCGTATGGCCGGAACTCACCGCCCGTTTGGATGTTGAATCGGCCCTTGAGCGGGCCGAAAATTAATAGGCTGGCGGGCTCGCATTGGGCCATGAAAGCCCGAATCGAAATCTAAAAAGTGCCTCGTGCGCGACGCCCTGGGCGGTTCGCACGATGGAAGGACGGAAGAGATGATGGAAAAGGTACCGATGACCGCGAGCGGCTATGCCGCCCTGGAGGTCGAGTTGAAGAAGCGCCAGTCGGAGGACCGTCCGCGCATCATCGAACATATCGCGGAGGCGCGCTCGCACGGGGACCTTTCGGAGAACGCGGAATATCACGCCGCCAAGGAAGAGCAGTCGCACAATGAAGGCCGCATCGCCGAGCTCGAAGACAAGCTGGCGCGCGCCGACATCATCGACATCTCGAAGCTCTCGGGCGACACCGTGAAATTCGGCGCCACCGTCACGCTGGTCGACGAAGACACCGAGAAGAAAATGGTGTGGCAGATCGTGGGTGAGCCGGAGGCCGACGCCAAGAAGGGCCGCATCTCCATCACCTCGCCGATGGCCCGCGCCCTGATCGGCAAGAAGAAGGGCTCGACGGTGGAAGTCGTGGCGCCGGGCGGCGCCAAGGCCTACGAGATCACCAAGGTCGAGTGGCGCTAGAGCGCGATGACGTTCTTCGAATCGTCATCCCGCTCTGTCTCTTTGATTCGGGCATGATCGCCGCGCAAACGTGTTCCGCCAACGCGGCCCTTCGGGTCCGGATCATGCTGTAGTCACCGGCAAGTAACTGTTGCGACAAAGCCGCGTTTGCCACGCGGCTTTTTTGTTGCCGCCCTGCTGACAGGATTGTGAGTGGCGATGCGGCGGGATTCCATCCTAACTGATTTTCGAAAATGGTTATGAATTATAACTAAATGGGGTCGGCGCAGCTTGCATCGTCATTCCAGGGGGCGTGGCGAGAGGCTGGGCTCCGGCGTGTGGCCTGAGAGCATTTGTTGCGCTGCATTCACGGTGCCATCGCCAAGCGATGACGTGCGAGGGGAATGATTCAATTTCAGGGGTGTTGTGCCCGCATCACACGCGATCGGCCAACACCGTGTAATGTCGTGACGCTAAGTTTTAGCGTGCAAAACAAGGGGGACGATGACATGGACCAATTCGACAAGATGCTCGCGAGATGGCAGCCGACGGCGCTGAGCCTGTTTCGCTTCATCACCGGGCTGCTGCTGTTTCAGTACGGGGTCGCCAAACTCTTCAAGTTTCCGCCGGTGCCGATGTTCGCAAAGGTGGAGCTGATGTCGCTTTACGGCGCGGCCGGAACGCTCGAACTGGTGCTTGGCGGGCTGCTGATGATCGGGCTGTTCACGCGGATCGTTGCGTTCGTCCTGGCCGGTGAAATGGCCTTCGCCTATTTCCTCGGACACATGTTCAAGGATGCCGCCAAGCCGGTATTCCTGCCGCTGCTCAATGGCGGTACGGCCGCGATCCTGTTCTGCTTCGCCTGTCTGTACCTGTCGGCCGCCGGCGGCGGACCGTACAGCGTCGATGAGATGCGGAAGAAGTAGTTTAGACCTGATTTCGTCATTGCGAGCGAAGCGAAGCAATCCATCTCTCCGCGAAGGGAAGAATGGATTGCTTCGTCGCTGCGCTCCTCGCAATGACGGCCGCGAAGCCTCAGCCCGCCACCTTCACATCGAGCGGCACCGCCGCTTCATATTTCGAATTGTGCAGCACCAGCGACGTCCGCACGTTGCGCACGTGGGGCGCTGCGGTCAGGTGCGTGACGAAATCCTGAAACGTCGCCATGTCGGGCGCGACGCATTTGAGGATGAAATCCACCTCGCCCGACAGCATCCAGCATTCCCGCACCAAGGGCTCGGCGCGGACGAATTCCTCGAACGCGCGCAAATCCGCGTCCGCCTGACTGGACAGATGGACGGACGCAAACACCGTGACGTCGAAACCGAGCCGGCGCGGATCCAGCAGGCCCCGATAGCCCTGGATGTAACCCTCTTCCTCCAGCGTGCGGACCCGGCGCAGGCAGGGTGGCGGCGAAATCCCGACGCGTTTGGCCAGTTCAACGTTGGTGATTCGGCCGTCGGCCTGGATTTCGGCAAGGATTTGGAGGTCGATTTCGTCAAGATTCTTCGCCACGCGCGTCGGGTTCCCTGGTTCTGGCTGGGCTTAAGCAGGTCTTACTGGCAACTCTCTTAGCGCACGCTGTGTGGCTTGCGCAATTTTATTGCGCGTGCAGCGCCACATTTCGCGATTTTGACTTCAGTTCCGGGGAAAATTCGCTGGGATGAATTGCAATTCTTGCATAGCTACCCAGATATCCTAGACTTGGATTTGACACTTTCAGCGCTCCGCGACGTCCTTCCGGGCGCTTTCTGCTCAAGTCATGAACAAACCCCCGATAAAGAGAGGGATCCGCCGATGCCCGCGCCTATCCATGCCAAGGTCGTCATTATCGGTTCCGGCCCCGCCGGTTACACCGCGGCGATCTACGCGGCGCGCGCGATGCTCGAACCTGTATTGATCCAGGGCATCCAGCCCGGCGGACAACTCACCATCACCACCGACGTGGAAAACTATCCCGGCTTCGCCGACGTCATCCAGGGCCCGTGGCTGATGGAGCAGATGGAGAAGCAGGCGGCGCATGTCGGCACCAAGATCGTCACCGATTTCGTCAACAAGCTCGAACTGGCGCAGCGGCCGTTCCGGCTGATCTGCGACAGCGGCGACGTCTATCTGGCGGAAACCGTGATCCTCGCCACCGGCGCGCAGGCGCGCTGGCTCGGCATTCCCTCGGAAGAAAAGTTCAAGGGCTTTGGCGTCTCGGCCTGCGCGACCTGCGACGGTTTCTTCTACCGCGGCAAGGAAGTCATGGTGGTCGGCGGCGGCAATACCGCGGTCGAGGAAGCGCTGTTCCTCACTAACTTCGCCTCGCAGGTGACGATCGTGCATCGCCGCGATCATTTCCGCGCCGAGCGCATCCTGCAGGATCGCCTGTTCAAGAATCCCAAGATCAAAGTGGTCTGGGACTCGGCGATCGACGAAATCTGCGGCACCGAGAATCCCGGCAAGGTCACCCATGTGCGCCTGAAAAACGTCAAGAGCGGCACGCTGACCGATGTGCCGGCCGACGGCGTCTTCATCGCCATCGGCCACGCGCCCGCCACCGACCTCGTCAAAGGCCAGATCAAGCTGAAATCCTCCGGCTATGTCGAGGTGGCGCCGAACTCGACCGCCACGTCGATCCCCGGCCTGTTCGCCGCCGGCGACGTGGCCGACGAAACCTGGCGGCAGGCGGTCACGGCGGCCGGCCTCGGCTGTATGGCGGCCCTCGAGGCCGAACGTTTCATGGCTTTGCGCGCGAGCGATCGCGCGGCGGCGGAATAGTCATGCCTAGAACACGGGACGGATCAAAGGATATGGACTGGGACAAGCTGAAAGTCTTTCACGCGGCTGCGGAAGCGGGAAGCTTTACCCATGCCGGCGAACAGCTCGGGCTTTCGCAATCGGCGGTATCGCGGCAGGTCAGCGCGCTGGAGCAGGAGCTCGCGGTATCGCTGTTCCACCGCCATGCGCGCGGGCTCATCCTCACCGAACAGGGCGATTTGCTGTTCCGCACCGCGCATGACGTGTTCATGCAGTTGCAGGCGGCGCGCGCCAAGCTGACCGACAGCCGCGAGCGGCCGAGCGGCGACCTCAAGATCACCACGCCGCCGGCGCTCGGCATCAACTGGCTGATCCCGCGGCTCGACGAATTCACGGCGCTCTATCCGGACATCCGGATCTCGCTGATCGTCACCGACGAGGATCTCGATCTGTCGATGCGCGAGGCTGACGTGGCGATCCGGACCCGCAAGCCGACCCAGCCCGACCTGATCCAGCGAAAACTGTTCTCGATCGGCTTCCATGCCTATTGCTCGCCCGAATACATCAAGCGCTTCGGCACGCCGCGCACCCTCGACGACCTCGATTCGCACCGCATCATCATGCTGGGCGATGCGCAGGTTCCGCCGCATCTGCAGAACCGGAGCTGGCTGATCGACGCCGGCCGCAACGGCTCGGGCCCGCGCGAAGCCTATTTTAAGGTGAACAATATCTTGGGACTGGTCCGCGCCTGCCAGCAGGGGCTCGGCATCGCCGCGCTGCCGGACTACCTGGTCGAGGAAAACAACCGCCTGGTGCAGCTGTTCGGCGAAACCGATTCGATCGCGGTCGACACCTACTTCGTCTATCCCGAAGAGTTGAAGACGGTGGCACGCGTGCAGGTGTTCCGCGATTTCGTGGTGAGCAAGGCGCAGCGCTGGCCCTCCTAGAGCATGATCACCGGGCAAACGCTTCGCGTTCGTCCCGAGGGAAAAGCGGAGACCGGTTTTCCGAGAAGATTATGCTTCCATAAGAAGCCAGACGCGGATGACGTTTCGTCATCCCGCTTTGCGGATTAGCCTATTTAATAGAGGGCCCGCTCACCGCATGACTGACATGCGGCTCGGACGGTTGCCGCACAGCACTGATGAGGATCATAGTGCTCAAACGCTGAGCGGTCGTGTCGCGCATATGTCCCCCTCCTCCAGTGGCGCGGCGGTTCAGTAATCCCTCTTGGAAGGTGATTGTGTCGGCCTCACGTGGCCAATACCTTAAGCCGGGCTCTCTTGGGCCCGGCTTTTTTTTGCGCTCAAGTCTTTTTCGTCCAAGTCTTTTTCGCCAGGTCTTTTTCGCCCAGGTCTTTTTCATCGACAGGCCATGGTGCTGCGCGGATTGACATTGAGTTCCTCTGCCACCATCATCCGCACATGATCACGCGTTCGTGCGCAGCCTTGTCGTCGAAAAAAGGTCCCCACCCGGGGACCCGAGATCGACGCGCGCGCTAAGACTGCCGCAACCCGCGATCCGAAAGCCCCGCCGTCTGGACGGGGTTTTTTTATTGGTCCCGTCTCCGGCTCACCCCATGAGGAGATGGAACGATGACTGACCAACCGACTGACGATCTAACAAGCCGCCTGCAGGGCCTGTGGCTGCCGCTCATCACGCCGTTTCGCGACGGCGAACTCGACGAGGCGTCGTTACGCCGGCTCGTCAGGCACTATGCGGCCGGCCCGGTCGACGGCTTCATTCTCGCGGCGACGTCGGGCGAAGGCATGTCGCTCCGCGCGGACGAGCTCGAGCGGCTGGTGACGGTGACGCGCAGCGAACTATCCGGCAGCGGTCGCCACCTGCCGATCCTGCTGGGCCTGTCCGGCGCCTCGACCGCGAAGCTTTTGGATGCGCTGGATGAGACGGCGGCCTGGCCGATCGACGGCTATCTGATCGCGAGCCCCTATTACATCCGCCCCTCGCAGCGCGGCCTGGTGCAGCATTTCACCGCGCTCGCCGATCACGCCTCGTGGCCGATCGTGCTCTACAACATCCCCTACCGGACCGGCGTCAGCCTCACCAACGAGACGCTGCTTAAGCTCGCCGAGCATCCGAACATCGTCGGCATGAAGGATTGCGGCGCCGACCGCGCGCAGTCGATCGACTTGCTGGGCAGACGCCCACCCGGCTTTCGCGTGCTGACCGGCGAAGACGCGCTGTATCACGAAGCGCTCGCCGACGGCGCCGACGGGGCGATCCTGCTGTCGGCGCATCTGGAGACCGAAGCGTTCGCATCGGTGCTGACGCTCATGAAGCAGGGTGACCGTAACGGCGCGCGGGCGTGCTGGAAGGCCATTTCCGCCCTGACCCGGCTGCTGTTCGCCGAGCCGAGCCCGGCGCCGGCAAAATACTGGCTGGCGCGCGGCGGGCTGATCGACAGCGCGGAAGTGCGCCTGCCGATGGTGGAGGTGAGCGCGGAGCTCGGCGCGTTGCTGGACGAGGAAATCGAGCGGCGCAGGCCGCAGCTGTTGCGGCGGGCCTGAACGGCGCGCCAAGAGAACTGGCCGGCTCCCTCTCGCCTTGGATGGCGAGCGGAGCAATGCGCTTTAGCTGACCAGCAGGCGATAGGTCAGGACCGGCGCGAAGCCGAGCACCATCGCCCAGATGGCGAACGACGACACCAGCAGAACGTCATGCGCTCGCTGGGCGAGTTCGCCGATCGGATATTTGTCGTGCGTGATCATTGTCATTCCCCCCGGTGATGTTTCTTGAGGAGAAATACCTACGCGTAAAATTTTAATGTCGCGGCCGGGCCTTCGCTCGAAGTTGCGGCTTCGCACTCACCCGCCATTAACCAGGAAACCGCGGTGGTTAATCGGCGGTAGCAGCTGCGGTCAAATGCGAGCGAAATCGCAACCGGGTTTTTAAAACTGGTCGCGTATCAAGATATCCGGAGCAACAAAACCGCGGGGGCGCGTCGTGCATTTCGAATACAAGAACACCATTCCTCGGGAACAGGATTTCAGCACCGAGGACATTCTGTGGGCCGTCGGCATCTGGTCGGTGATCCTGACGCTGTCGCCGGTCGTCGTGTTCTACGTGCTGATGGTGGCGTAAGCCGCACTCTCACCGCACGTCATTGCGAGCGCAGCGAAGCAATCCATTCTTTCTTCGTGCGGCGCGATGGATTGCTTCGCTTCGCTCGCAATGACGGCGATAGTTACCTTGCCAAGCGCACAAAAAGAAAAACGCGCGGAGCGCCGCGCGTCTTTGTCAGTCCAAAAAAATCAATCCAGAAAAGAAAGCGGCGTTGTTACGCCGCCTGCTTGTGCATGGCGCCCGATGCCGACGCCGTTCCGCGGATCGCCTTGATCGAACGTTCGATCGCGCCCCACAGCCTGGTGATCTCGGCCGCGGCGCGGCCTTCCGCGTAATATTCGCGGGCGCCTTCGCCCTGGCTCAGCGCCATGATCAGATCGGCGCGGTTGGTGATCTGGCCGCTCCACACCGGCGCGCGGAATTTCGCCAGGGCTTCACGCGCGATGGTGACGATGCGGCTCTCGACGCCGTCGCGTTCGGCAGGTGCGCCGTTGACCACGACCGCGTAGGGCTTGCGCGCCGCGCGGCAGGTCTGAATCGTTTCCTGCACCGCGTTGACGTCGAACACGCCCGGCCGCGCCGGAATGATCACCATCGTGGCGTTGCGGATGGCGTCGTCGACGACGGCCGAAAGATTCGGCGGCGTGTCGATGAACACCCATTCGATGCCGTCGCGCTTGGCGGCAGCGACGATGCCGCTGACGGAATTCACCGCGGACTTGATCGGCGGTTCGTTGGTGCCGCGCAATTTGTGCCAGAGCGTAAGCGATCCCTGCGGGTCGGCATCGACCAGAAGGATGGGCTTCGTTGCCTTGTGAACATGGGCAGCGAGGTGAGCAGCCAGGGTACTCTTTCCCGAGCCCCCCTTACGCGAAGCGAAAACAATGACGTTCATACCTTGGCCTCCAGTTGACCCCAGAAGCTGAAAATGAATCAGCGCGCTGATTCGTGAAAGAAAAATTTATCGAATGCCGCGATGAAGCCACTTAATTGCCAATAAGGCTGGTTTTTGAGTCACACCGTGTAACCCCGGTGATCTACGGAAATCGGCAAGACCGCCTTGATTGCGACTTATTGCGCGCCTTTTGCGCGCTCGCGTTCGAGTTTTGCGCGCTGGCGCTCGAGCCATTTGCGCTCGATCCATCCGAGTCCCCGCGCCATCGGCTTCTGTAGCGGTGGCACGTCCTGCGCGAACAAAAGGAGTCCGAGCGGCAGCATCCAGAGTCCCAACACCGGCAGGAAGCTGAGAAAGCCGCCAACGATCAGCAGTATGGCGAGCGGAATCCGGGCGTAGATCGACGAAGGCTTGCGTAGCCAGGCGACGAACTTCGCCGGTCGCGGCGGCAGTTTCTTCTGGAACCAGGCAAAATGCCGGTCCAGTTCTTTTTGGTGCTGACTCAATGAACCCTCTCCTCTGGTCCAAGGAGATGTTCATTGCAGACGCCGCAAACAAGGCAGTCCGCCGCGCGAGGGAATCTTAAAATGGCGTAATGCCGTCAGATCGCCCGCGCCGTCTGGTGACCCGCGCCGTCAGCTCGCGCGTTTCGCCGGCTTTTTGGTCTTGCGCGGCTTGGCGCTCACGGCCTTGCGCGGCGTTGCGGGCCGGATGACGGTCGGCCGGCCGACTGGCCTGGCCGCGGCCACGCTCGGCTCGGGATCCGGCCTGAACTGCGACCGGCAGGCCGGCGAGAGCTGGGACTTTTTGGCGACCATGCAGGCGGTCACGCGGCTGATATCGGGGATCTCGGAACTGCAGAGCCGGAACGCGTCGCCGGTGCAGGCCTGCTCCTGTTCGGGGGTGTAGGTCTGGCCGGCAGCGGGCCCGATCGAAACCGACAGCGCTACGGCCAGCAGCCATCCAAACCAAAAATTCCCTGCTCGAAAAATCGACATCCATCCCCCAGCGCAAAGTTTGGCGGAATTGTGGGTGAACGGATGGGGATTCGCAAGCACGGGTGGACGACACGCCACAGCACAAGTGTCGCGGCAGTTGAGGTCGACAATTTGGGGAAGTGAGGATTGGTACAGTTGGGTGGGCTCGAACCACCGACCTCCTGTTCCACAGACAGGCGCTCTAACCAACTGAGCTACAACTGCATCCTGCGCGAGGCCCTAAAAAGGGGTCCGCGAATGGGCCGGAAACTAGGTGCAACGCCTGCCTTTGGCAAGGCCGGGAAGCGTCTGATTATAGTCGTCCCGAGGGCATTTTGCGTTCATTTGCCGGGACCTCCGGCCAGGCCCCGGCGGCCCTGCCAAATCATCCCGCGGCAGCAAAAAGCCCGGGCCAATCGCCCGGGCTTTTCGTGATCGATACCGGAAACGATCAGGCGGCCGGCTTGTAAAGCTTCGAGGCCGAGGCCTTGATCGGCTCGACGGTCTCGGTGGCGACCTTCTGGCTGAGCTCGGCGAGCTCCTTGGCTTGCGCCGCGAGGGTCTCGTACTGCTTCTTGGCATGCGAGGTCCACAGCTCCATCGCCGCCGCCGGCGTCTTCACGCCGAACAGCTCCTGCGCGAAATCGAGCGAGGAGGAAGTGTTGGCCTTGAAGAACTCGATCAGCTTGGCGTTGTACTCGCTGGCGCCCTTGCTGGCCGAGGTGAACACGGCCTCGATGGTGCCGTTATGGGTTTCGGCCGCATCCTTGAACTTGGCGTAGCTGTCGCGGGCCTGCGAAACGCCCTTTTCAGCAAGCGCGCGCATCTGCTCGGGGACTTCGAAGGGAATGATGGAGGCAGAGAAGGGATCGGTGGAGCTGGTCACGGCTTGCATCCTTCACAATGGGGTTAAACGTTGTTCCCCCTTGCGGACGCCGGGCGGGTAATCGGCCGGGACGCCGAAGGGATCACGTACTCACACACACTCACGGAAAGTGCCCATCCACGGGCTCGCCCAATAAGCACCCATATCATGTCAAATTTGTGCAGCGCAATGCAATTTCTAGTGCGACGCCGCAAATTTAACCCGGCATGCGAGTTCCAGCAGGCTAACCAGTGGTAGCTTCGCGCCCGTGCAGGTCAGGCTTTCGGCTTCGCCGCGTCCATGGCGGCCTTGCCGACGACCTGGCCCATTTCGCTGGCCTGCTCCGCCAGCGAGCGCATTTGCCCCTGAACATATTCGCTGTGCAGCCGCATCACCTCGGGCAGATCCTTGGCCTTCAGCAATGACTGCGCGTGATTGAGCGAGGCCTGCACGTTCTGCTCGGCATAGGCGATGGCCTTGCTGCTGACATCCATGGCGCTGGCGCGAACCGCGGCGTTGCGCTCCTCGATGGAGCCGGCGGCGGCCTGCGCGGAGGTGACGAATTTCTCGAAGGTCTTGCGGGCCTGCTCAAAGCTCGCTTCCGCCATCGATCGCATTTCCTTAGGGTATCTCGAAACGGTCTCGCGCATCGTCGCTCATGGTGTGCTCCTTTGCGTTGGCAGGGATTGTGTCCGGATACCGCCAGGGGACCGCTTCGGGACGGGTGCGACGCCGGGGAGGTTCCCCATCGCGAACCCTTAACGGCCGGTTAACAACCTCCCAACGCGGCGGGCGGCCAAAGGGTCCAGCCGGTTGAAGCGCCCGGCCGGGTTAAGGTTATCCATGGCTAAGGTTACCGCCGGCCCGCCGGGCCGTGGACCTGCCGCTACCGGCTTGCGATAGTAACGATCGCTTAACGCTATCGGCATCGGGCTGCCGATCCTGATGCCGAACGGTCATGTGGTCGCGATGAAGGATGCGGAATTTCAGTGGCTGGCGCTCAGCGATCGGCGATTGGCGGCCTACGCGGCGAGCCGCCTGCCCGCCTGGTTGTGGACGGCCGACGGCAGGCGGATCCTGTGGGCCAATCCGGCCGGCGCCCGCCTGTTCGGCGCGGCCAGCGCCGCAGCCCTTGCCGAAAAAACCTTCGGGCCGGCCGACCGGCACCGGCGGCAGGTCGCGCGGCTCGCAGGCCGGTTGCTCGCCAACGGCGCCATCCGGCTGGAGCGCTTGCAGGGATTTGGCGCGGCGCCCGGCATGCTCGCGACCTGCGGCTGTTCGCGGTTCGACTTTCCCGATGGCAGCCACGGCGTCCTGATCGCCGCCGGCAACACCGCGCTGATCGCGCCGCGCCTGGCGCAGACGCAGTCCGATAACGAGATGCAGCCGGCCACCGCATCGTCCGAGTCAGTCTTGTCCGAGCCAGTCTTGTCAGAGGCAGTCTTGTCGGAGGCAGTCTTGCAGCCGGGCGCGTCCGCCATGCCCGTCACAGAGCAGCCGGTCGCACCGCAACCGGCTCCCGATTACCAGCAGCCGGCACAATCCGGCGAAGCGCCCGCCGGGTTTGCGTTGTTCGATGCGTTTGCCGAGCCTGTCGCCGCCGACGAGCCGCCCGCAACTGAGGCCGTTGCGCGCGCGCCGCCACCTGCGATCGAAATATTTGCCGGCCAGCCGGCGCCGCAGGCGCGCCGCCTGCCGCTGCGCTTCACCTGGCAGATGGATCGCGAAGGCCGCTTCACGCTCGGCACCGACGAATTCACAGGGTTGATCGGCCCGCGCACCGCGGCCGCTTTCGGCCGGCCATGGCGCGAGATCGCCGAGACCTTCGGATTCGATCCCACCGGCCGGATGATGCAGGCCTTGGCGACGGGCGCCACCTGGAGCGGCGTCATGCTGAACTGGCCGGTGGACGGCGGCGGCACCTTGCCCGTCGAACTGTCCGGCCTGCCGATCTTCGATGCGTCGCGAAACTTCATCGGCTATCGCGGCTTCGGCGTCTGCCGCGATTTCGACGCCATCGCGCGGCTCACCGCCCTACGGCTGGCGGAATTGTCCGGCGAGATGGTGACGCCGCAAGAACCGTCCGCTGCGCCATCTGCCGAGCCGGCCAGCGTTGCATCGCCTTCATCAGACGAATTGCCTGAACCGATTGCTGCCAAGACCGCTGCTGCAGAGACTTCTGCTGCAGAGCCTTCACATCAAAAAGATTTGGAAACGCCCGTGGAACCTCCCAAGGAAACCGTAGAGGAAGCCGTAGAGGAAAGCGTCCCGGAAATCGCCAGGGACGCGCTGACGGAAACCGCAACGGCGTTGCCGGCAGACGCTGCCGCCAACGTCCTGCCGTTTCGCGCCCCGGGCGAAGCGAAGCAGCCATCGCTGTCGCCGGTTGAAAACAGCGCCTTCGACGAACTCGCGCGGCAATTGTCGGCGCGGCTCGACACCGAGAATGGCTACGAGGCGAACGCCGCCGGCGAAACCATCTACGATCCGCTGGCCGCACCGGCTGCTCACACGCCGCCCGAATGGCTGGCGCCGCCCGAGCCGCCGGCGCGTGGCGAAGCGGCGCGCGACAAGGCGCTGCTCGATCTCCTGCCGGTCGGCATCCTGATCTACCGGCTCGACCGGCTGCTGTACGCCAACCCCGCCTTCCTGACGCAGATGGGCTATCCGAGCCTGCACGCGCTGGAAGATGCCGGCGGCCTCGACGCGCTCTATGTCGAACCCGGCACCTCCAACGCCTCCTCGACCTCGGACACCGGCAAGCCGGTGACGATTTCGGGAAGCCAGCCGGCGGATGCGGATACGCCGCCGGCGGCGGCCGACGCGCGCCTCTACACCATCTCGTGGGACGGCGATTCCGCCCTCGCCTTGATCTTCTCAGGGACGCGCCATGAGGGCGCGGCGATCGCGGCCGCCATCGCACGAGCCGAGCCGATATCTGAGGCCGAACCGGCGGTATCGGAGCTCGAACCGGCGGTATCGAAGCCTGATGTTTTCGAACCGGCGGTATCGGAGCCTGACGCTTCCGAACCGTCCGATGTCGGGCATGCCAACGCCGAAGACCTCGCCGCCATCCTCGACACCACGGCCGAAGGCATCCTGATGTTCGACGCCGAGGGCAACATCAATGCGGCCAACCGCAGCGCCGAAGCGCTGTTCGGCCATGACGCCGACGAACTCGCGCGACGCAATCTCGCCGATCTGTTCGCGCCCGAAAGCCAGCCCGGCGTGTTCGAATATCTCGCCGGCATCAAGGCTTCCGGCGTCGCCAGCCTGCTCGATCACGGCCGCGAGGTGCTGGCGCGCGAAAGCAAGGGCGGCATCATCGCGCTGTCGATGACCATGGGCCGCACCCGCCCCGATGGACCGAACTTCTTCGCGGTGTTCCGCGATCTCTCGCAAGCCAAGCACACCGAGAGCGAATTGCGCGAGGCGCGGCGGCTGGCCGAACGCGCCGCCAATGCCAAGGCCGACGTGCTGGCGCGGATCAGCCACGAGGTGCGGACGCCGCTGAACGCCATCATCGGCTTTTCCGAAGTGATGATCGGCGAGCGTTTCGGCGCGCTCGGCAACGAGCGCTACCGCGAATACATGAAGGACATCCGCGCCTCCGGCGAACGCGTGATCGCCATCATCAACGACCTGCTCGACCTGTCCCGGATCGAAACCGGCAAACTCGATCTCGCTTTCACCAACCAGAACCTCAACGAGCTGGTCGAGAGCTGCGTTGCGGTGTTGCAGCCGCAGGCCAATCGCGAGCGCATCATCATCCGCACGTCGCTCGCGCACATGTTGCCGCCCGTGATCGCGGACGCGCGGGCCTTGCGCCAGATCGCGCTGAACCTGATCGGCAATTCGATCCATCTCGCCAATGCCGGCGGCCAGGTCATCGTCTCGACCGCGCTGTCCGATTTCGGCGAGGTGATGCTGCGGGTCCGCGACACCGGCCACGGCCTCAACGACAATGAGGTTGCCGCCGCGCTCCAGCCGTTCCGCACCTCGGCGCCGTCGGATCGGGCCGAGAGCTCGGCCGTCAGCCTGTCGCTGACCAAGGCCCTGGTCGAAGCCAACCGCGCCAAATTCCAGATCAAGACCGGCGGCCGTTCGGGCACGCTGATCGAGATCGTGTTTCCGCACGCGGTCGTGCGCGCCTGACACGGAGACGAACAAGCGTACGTAGCCGCGGCGTCGATCACGTCGCTATGGGCGGGAGAAACGCTGGAACGCTGCGGCCGTCGCTGCGCAAATAATCGGCCATCGGTCCGACGACCCTAAGGACGGCCGGTCTTGCCGTCATGCGCTGCCGCCATTGCAGCAGTCTCGGCGTTTCGCCGGTCATGTCGGCGCCCATACGGGCACCGAAGAGCTGGGCCATATAGAACGCGATATCGGCAAAGGAATATCCGCCGGCGAGAAACTCGCGGTCGCCAAGCACGCGCTCCATGGTTCGATAATAGGCGGCAGCGGCCTCGCGCGCGGGCTTCGCGGCGGGATCGTTTGGCGTGTTCCAGAGCGGCATCAATTTGATGATATGCGGGAAATAGACCTCGTCCGATTCATGCTCCAGCCGGCGAGCCCAGGCTCGCGCGGCAGGAGCCGCGGGCCACAGCGCAGGATGCGGCTTGATGTCTTCGAGATATTCGAAGATCTGGGTGGAATCGAAAATCTCGAGGGCACCGTCGATCAGCACCGGGACCTGGCGCTTCGGATTGACGCGCAGGACTTCCGGATGCTTTGGCGCATAACCTTCCTTCTGGGTGAAGGGGACCATGACCAGTTCGAAATCGATGTCCTTCTCGTGCGCGGCGATTTGAACCTTTGCGCCGAACATGCTCAGAGCGCCGGAGAACAGCCGCATCTTGCGGTCGCTGCTTCGATGCGTTTCTTGGCCGGATAGAATGTTCTCGGGCATCGATTCCTCACCCCTCAATCATCACCACGGACGGGATCTTAGCGAAATTTCCGGATCCGGTTCGGACACGTAAAGGTCCTTCTGGACAGCGGCGCGTTTTCCGGCTGATATGCGGCGAATTGACACACAGCCAATCTGTGTGAGCCTGGAGGAAATCCCATGATCCCGTTTCATACGCGCCTGTTCGGCGCGGTAGTCGCGCTTTCGCTTGCAGCCAGCGCGCCCGCCCTCTCGCAGCAGCTCGAGCTCAAGATCATGGCGCCCGCAGCGCCCGGCGGTGGATGGGATCAGACCGCACGCTCAATGCAGCAGGCGCTGGTCGCCGCCAAGATCGCCCGCAGCGTGCAGGTCACCAACGTGGCAGGCGCCGGCGGCAGCGTCGGCATCGCGCAATTCGTCAACGGCGCCAAGGGCGACGGCAACCAGCTGATGGTGAACGGCTTTGTCATGATGGGCGCGCTCGCCATGAACAAATCGCCGGTGACGCTCGATCAGGTGACGCCGATTGCGCGCCTCACCGAGGAGATCCAGGTGATCGTGGTGCCGGCCAATTCGCCGATCAAGACGGCGCAGGATCTGGCCGCCGCCGTGAAGGCCGACATCGCCAAGGTAACGTTTGCCGGCGGCTCGGCCGGCGGCGTCGACCATGTGATGGCGGCGCTGTTTGCGGGAACGATCGGCGCCGATGCCAAGAAGGTCAACTACATTCCGTTTTCCGGCGGCGGCGAGTCGCTGGCGGCGATTCTCGGCGGCAAGGTCACCGCCGGCATTTCGGGAATGAGCGAATACGAAGGTCAGATCAAGTCCGGCAAGCTGCGTGCGCTCGGCGTGACGTCGGAGAAGCGCATCGCCGGCAGCGACATTCCGACCTTCAAGGAACAGGGCATCGACCTCGTGCTGGCCAACTGGCGCTCGGTGGTCGCGGCTCCCGGCATCACGCCGGAACAGCGCAAAGTCCTGACTGATGCGGTCGCGAACATGGTCAAGTCGGACGCCTGGAAGGACATCCTCAAGCAGAAGGGCTGGGATGACGCCTATCTCTCCGGCGACGCGTTCGCCGATTTCCTGAAGAAGGAAAATGCGCGCGTCACCGACGTGCTGAAGTCGGTCGGCCTCGTCAAGTCATGACGGACCTTCCGCAGGGTCCGGCGGCGCGGCGCGTCGATCGCGCCGGTGTCGTCATTGCGCTCGCGCTCGCAGGCCTTGCCGCGGTGCTGGTATGGGACTCGCGCCAGCTGCCGGCCACCTCGATGTACGGCATGGGGCCCGAGGTGATGCCGGTCGTCATCGCCATCGGGCTCGGCCTTCTCGCGATCGGAAATCTGGTCGACGCGCTGCGCGGCAATCTGCCGGCGCGCGAGAGCGCCGATCCCAGGGCCGTGTGGCTGATTCTCGGCGGGCTTGCGCTTTTAATCGCCATCATCGGCTTCGGCGGCGGCTTCATCCTCGCGACGTCAGCGCTGTTCGTCACCACCTCGGCGGCCTTCGGACGTCGCGCCATTCTCGCCGACTCCGCCATCGCCCTTGTCATGACCACCCTGATCTATCTCGCTTTCGATCGGCTGCTGACGTTGAGCCTCCCCACCGGGCCTCTGGAAAGACTGCTGTAATGGAAACTTTCGCCGCGCTCGCGCATGGCATGGCTGTCGCCGTGCAGCCGATGAACCTGCTCTACGCGCTGATCGGCGTGTTCCTCGGTACAGCAGTGGGCGTGCTACCCGGCATCGGCCCGGCGCTCACGGTCGCGTTGCTGCTGCCGGTCACCTACAAGCTCGATCCCGGCGGCTCGCTGATCATGTTCGCCGGCATCTATTACGGCGGCATGTATGGCGGATCGACCACCGCGATCCTGATCAACACGCCCGGCGAGAGCGCATCGATGGCAACCGCGCTCGAGGGCAACAAGATGGCCAAGGCCGGCCGCGGCGGGCCGGCGCTGGCCACCGCTGCGATCGGCTCGTTCGTCGCGGGCACCATCGCCACCATCGGCCTCGCCTTTCTCGCGCCGTGGCTGGTGGATGTCGCGGTGCGTTTCGGCCCTGAGGATTATTTCGCGCTGATGTGCGTGGCCTTCGTCACGGTGTCGGCAACCTTCGGAGATTCGCCGATCCGCGGACTGACCAGCCTGTTCATCGGGCTGACGCTTGGGCTGATCGGCATCGACAAGCTCACCGGACAGGCCCGGCTTGCTTTCGGCATCCCCGAACTGCTCGACGGCGTCGAGGTGACGACGCTCGCGGTCGGCCTGTTCGCCCTGGGCGAAGCGCTCTACGTCGCCTCGCGCCGCCATCACACCGAGGAAAAGATCGAGCCGGTGCGCGGCTCGCTGTGGATGACGAAGGAAGACTGGAAGCGGTCCTGGAAACCGTGGCTGCGCGGGACGATGTTCGGCTTTCCGATCGGCGCGCTGCCCGCCGGCGGCGCTGAAATTCCGACATTCCTGTCCTACTCCACCGAGAAGCGGCTGGCGAAACATCCCGAGGAATTCGGCAAGGGTGCGATCGAAGGCGTCGCGGGGCCGGAAGCCGCCAACAACGCTTCCGCCGCCGGCACGCTGGTGCCTTTGCTGACGCTGGGCCTGCCGACCTCGGCAACGGCCGCGATGATGCTGGCGGGCTTTCAGCAATACGGCCTGAACCCGGGTCCGCTGCTGTTCGCCGAGCGGCCCGATCTGGTGTGGGGCCTGATCGCGAGCCTGTTCATCGCCAACGTCATGCTGCTGGTTCTCAACCTGCCGCTGGTCGGCCTGTGGGTGAAACTGCTCGCGATCCCGCAGCCGTGGCTGTACGCCGGCATTCTCGTGTTCGCGACCATGGGCACCATCGCGGCAAAACCCTCGGTCGTCGAACTGTCGATGCTGGCGGCTTTTGGCGTGCTGGGCTTTCTGATGCGCCGGTTCGATTTTCCGATCGCGCCTGTCGTCGTCGGTCTCATCCTCGGTCCGATCGCCGAAAGCCAGTTGCGCCGCGCGCTCGCCATCAGCCTCGGCGATCCCCTGGTGCTGCTGCAAAGTCCGATGTCGGCAACACTGCTCGGCATCGCGCTGATCGCACTGCTGGCGCCGTTCGTGATGAAGGGACTCGGCCGGTTCAGGGCGAGCGAGGATTAGGCTCACCCTTCCACCCGCTGCTGCCGGCTTGTGTCGCGGACCGCGACGGCCGCGCGGCGCAAATTTTGTTCGAATCCATCTGCCGGATCAGCTCGCCACAGCGCGAAGTTTTGGCGAGGACAGGAAATCGCCAATCGCATCCAGGAAGACATCGGGCGATTGCAGCTGCGGAACATGTGCACAGCCTGGAATGATCTCGAGACGCGCCTGCGGCAGGCCGGCCGCCAGTTCATGCGACATCGGCGGCGGCGTCGCCTCGTCATGCTCGCCGACCAGCACGAGCACGGGGACGTTTACTTTGCCAAGCTCCGGCCGAAGATCGAGGCCAGCCAGCGCGTCACAGGCGGCGCGGAAAACTTCGGGATCGGTTCGCAGAAATGCCGCCCGGCGATCTGCCATCAGATCGGGATGGTCTGCCTGAAACTCCGGCGCGAACAGCCGGCGCATCGCCACATCGGTGATCGCTGCAAGCCCTTTGGCTTTGGAGGCCGCCGCCATGTTGCGGAAGGCTTCGCGGCCGGGTTCTGAAAACGCCGCGCCGCAATCGGCGAGGATGAGTTTTGTGGCGATGCCGGGATGACGGATCGCCATCTGCAGCGCGACGAAGCCGCCATAGCCATTGCCGAGCACGATGGCCTCGTCGCCTGCGGCGGCATCTCTCACGGCTTCCGCCATCCGGTCGGCGATCTCGGCAAGGCCTCCGCCGACCGCCTGCGATCGGCCAAACCCCGGCAATTCCGGCACGATCAGGCGAAACGATCGCGACAGTTTCGGCGCGATGGCGTCAAAACTCGCGCGGTCCGACAGCAGCGAGTGAAACAAAAACAGCGGGGTGCCCTCGCCGATCTGCGCCGCATTGACTGTGCCGTTGGCGAAAAGCCGATCCATTCCGGTCTCTCTTTCATTTGCTGGCCCTCAGGGCCAAACGCCCATCTGGGATGTCCTGCGCCGAACCGCCCTCCTGATAAATCAAAATTCAGCCTTTTCAAGCCTTTGTCACTTGACGTGATATTTCACGATTGCAATATTAGCCTCCTAACTCAGGAAATTTTCGATGCTTTTACGGCATAATGTCTACGAAAGCCTCCGCTCTGATATTCTTACCTGTCGTTTGGCGCCAGGCAATGATATACGAGAGCAGGAGTTGGCCGAGCGCTATGCCGTCAGCCGCCAGCCGGTTCGCGAGGCGCTGCTGAGGCTGGAGCGGGAACATCTCGTCACGGTGACGCCGCGCCAGGGCTACCGGGTCAATCCGATCTCGCTGTCGGATGCGCGCGACCTGTTGCGGTTTCGCCTCGCGCTGGAGCCGGCCTGCGTTGCCGAAGCGATTGAGAGCGCCAGCGACGACGTCCTGAAGTCGCTGGATGAATTCCGCCTGTTCGCCGGCAACCATGAAGACTTCATCGCCTACAACCGCGCCTTCCACTCGGCGCTGGCCCACGCCTCCGGCAATCGCCGAATGGCGGCAGCGCTGTGTGATCTGATCGGACAGGCCGACCGCCTGGTGCGCGTCAGCGTCGCCAATGTGAAGGGCCACGATCCGACGCAATTGGTGGCCGAGCACGTCGCCCTGATCGAGGCGATGCAGCGGCGCGACGGGCGAACCGCGGCCCGCATCATCAAGGCGCATATCGCGCAAACCGAAAAACGCGTGCTGCCGGCGCTGAAGCGCAACGCAGTGATCGTCGAAGGAAGAGACCTATGAATATATCCGCCAAACATTCCGCCATCGAAGTCGAAGTCCACGGCAACTTTGTCGACGGCCGTGAGATCGAGGCCGGCGCCGGCCAAATGCTCGATATCCGCAATCCCGCCACCGGCGACGTGATCGCGCGGATTCCGAACTCAACCGCCGAAGATATCGACCGCGCCATGAAGAGCGCGCGCGCCGCGTTCGAAGGCAAGGCGTGGGGCGGCATGGACATCCGCTCGCGCGCGCGACTGGTCAACCGGCTGGCTGACGCCTTCGAGGCCAATCTCGACACGCTCTACCGGCTGGAAACCCTCAACAACGGCCGCCCGGTCAACGAGACCCGAGCGCAACTCTCGCGGCTGCCGGATTTCTTCCGCTACTTTGCGGGACTGGCGCTGTCGCGCCGCGACTCGGTCATTCCCGTCGAAGGTTCGTATCTGAACTACACGCTGCGCACCCCGATCGGAATCGTCGCCAACTGCACGCCGTTCAACCATCCGCTGATGATCATGTGCAAATCGCTGGCCGCCGTGCTGGCGAGCGGATGCGTCACCGTGGTCAAGCCGTCCGAATACACGCCGCTGACGACCTTGAAACTGGCGCAGATCTTCACCGAAGCGGGGCTGCCGCCCGGCGTGTTCAATGTCGTGCTCGGCCTTGGCCAGAGCGCCGGCAAGCTGCTGGCCGAACATCCTGATATCAACAAGCTGGTGCTGACCGGCGGCACCGAAGCCGGCCGCATCGCCGGCGGCGCGGCGGCAAAAGTATTCGCGCACCAGACCATGGAGCTCGGCGGCAAGACACCGGTGATGGTGTTCGACGATTATGACATCGATCAGGCCGTCAACTACGCCGCGTTCGGCGCCTTCATCGGCGCAGGACAAACCTGCGTCTGCGCCTCGCGCCATATCGTGCAGGCCTCGATCTATGACGAATTCGTCGAGAAGCTGAAGGCGAAGACGCAAAACATCCGCATCGGCGATCCCTTCGATCCCACAACCCAGCTTGGGCCGGTGATCTCGGCGCGGCAGCGTGATCGCGTGCTGTCCTATTCCCAATACGGCCGCGAAGATGGCGCGCGGCTGGTGACCGGCGGCGTTGCGGCAAGGGTGCCCGGCCATGAGAACGGCTTCTTCGTTCAGCCAACGGTGTTCGCGGATGTGAAGTCGGACATGCGCATCTTCCAGGAGGAAGTGTTCGGTCCGTTCACGTCAGTGACGCCGTTCAAGGACGAAGCGGACGCGCTCAGGCTCGCCAATGATTCACCGTTCGGGCTGGCGGCGGCGATCCGCACCCGCGACGTCGGCCGCGCGCACCGCGTGGCCTCAGCGGTCAAGGCCGGCATTGTCTGGATCAACGATCACCATCGCCTCGATCCGGCCTCCCCCTGGGGCGGCGTCGACAATTCCGGCATCGGCCGCGAGTTCGGCACCGAAAGTTTTGACGATCACTTCAACACCAAGAGCGTCATGGTCGCGACCCACGACCAGCCGTTCGACTGGTATCGCGACACGGCAACCCAACGACGATTGAACTGAACGCATAGCGAGGCGACACCGCGTCCATAGAAGACCGGCACTGTAACCAAAAAAACAATGGGGAGAAACGCGTATGGCAACGTCAGTCAATACCGGCAGCCGTCTCGATCGGCTGCCGATCGGCCCATTCCACCGCCGCATCATGGCTCTGATCGGCATCGGAATGTTCTTCGACGGTTTCGATATTTATCTCGCCGGCACCGTGCTCGGCGTAACCTTGAAGACCGGCTTCTCGACGCTGCCGCAAAACGCCCTGTTCATTTCGGCGACCTTCGTCGGAATGATGCTCGGCTCATTTGCCACCGGCTTCCTCGGCGACCGCTACGGGCGGCGGTTTACCTACCAATTCAATCTCCTGGTGTTCGGCATCGCCTCGCTGGCGGCGGCGTTCGCCCCCAACATGACGGTGCTGATCGCCTGCCGCTTCGTGATGGGTTTTGGCCTGGGCGCCGAAAACGTCGTCGGCTATTCGACCATGACCGAATTCGTGCCGGCAAAAACGCGCGGAAAATGGCTCGGCCTGATGGCGGTCTGCGTCGTGACCGGCCTGCCGATCTCTTTGCTGGTCGCATCCCTCGTCGTGCCGGTGTTCGGCTGGCGCGCCATGTTCGTCATCGGCGGCATCGGCGCGCTGATCGTCTGGTACCTGCGCAAGAACCTGCCGGAGTCGCCGCGCTGGCTGGAAGCCGTCGGCCGCACTGAGGAAGCCGAAGCGCTGATGCAGTCGATCGAGAAGGAAGCAGCCCAGGGGCAGCCGCTGCCGGCCCCCGCTGCCGCAGCGACCATTCCGGCATCGCCCGATCTCGCCACGCTGTTCAAGGCGCCGCTGCTGTCACGCATGATCGTCGGCTCGGTCTGCCTGATCACGATCAATACGCTGCTCTATGGCTTCGTGACCTGGCTACCGGTGTTCTTCATCAAGCAGGGGCTGACCGTTGCAACGTCGTTCGGATACTCCCTGGTGATGGCGCTTGGTGCGCCGATCGGCTCCGCCATCGGCGCGCTTACCGCCGACCGTTGGGGCCGCAAGCCGACCATCATCGCCGCGTCGCTGATCTCGGTCGCGCTCGGCATCATCTACCCGATGATATCTGATCCAATGCTGCTGCCGGCGGTCGGGTTCGCGCTGACGGTTCCCATCTACGTGCTGGTGGCGCTGCTGTTCGGCATCTATATCCCCGAGCTGTTTCCGACCGAAGTGCGCTTGCGCGCTTCCGGGATCGTCAACACGCTCGGCCGCGGCGCCACCATCGTGACGCCGTTCCTGGTCGTGATGCTGTTCGAGGCGCGGGGCGTCGCCGGGGTGATGGCGCTGATGATCGGCCTGCTGGTCGTGCAGATCATCACGGTGTGGGCGCTCGGCATCGAGCCGCGGCACCGCAGCCTGGAAGAACTCGAGCGCGATGAGACGGCGCCGGCAGTGCTGAAGGGACTGGGGCGGTTGAAGGCGAGCGAGGATTAGTCCTTCTAGAGCCCCGTTCCGATGGAATCGGAACGGGGCTCTAGATTTTTGATTTCGACGCGTTTTCTTGACGCGAACCGGTCCCCATTTCGCTGGAAAACGCTCCAGCGGGCCGCTCGATCCCGTTTGGAGGTCACGACCGGCACAATTCTTGCTCGAATCCACTATGCCTGAATGCATCCGCCTGCGGATCGCCTGTTTCCTGGGCCTTTTTTGGATTTGATTATTATGCGCTGCCTTGTCGTTGCCGATTTGCATTATTCATTGCCGCAGTTCGACTGGTTGCTGGCGGCTGCGCCTGAATTCGACGTCGTCATTTTCGCCGGCGACGCGCTCGACATCGGGTCGTTCGTCGACTTTCGCGCGCAAATTCTGGTCGTGAAAAAATACCTGTCGCTGCTGTCAGGCATGACGCGGGTCATTCTCTGCTCGGGCAATCACGACCTCGACGAACGCAGCGCGGAAGGCGAAAAGATCGCGCGCTGGATCGGCGACGTCAGAGAACTCGGCATCGCCTGCGACGGCGACGACCTCACCATCGGCGGCACGCGCTTCACGGTGTGTCCGTGGTGGGACGGGCCGCTGGTCAAGGGCCGCATCGAAGCCCAGCTTCGCGACGCCGCAGCCGAGCGGGCGCAACGCTGGATCTGGGTGCATCATGCGCCGCCGGCGAATTCGCCGACGAGCTGGGGCGGCAAGCGGTTCTTCGGCGACGTCGAACTGGTGCAATGGATCGCGCAATATCAGCCGTCGATGGTGATCTCGGGCCACGTGCATCAGTCGCCGTTCATCCCCGACGGCTCGTGGTTCGACCGGCTCGGCACGACCTGGGTCTTCAACACCGGCCTGCAGCACGGCCGTCCGCCGGTGTGCATCGTGCTCGACCTCGATGAGGATGCCGCGTTCTGGCTGGCGGCCGGCGAAGCGCAACGCATCGACCTGCGCGCGCCCTTGGCTAGACCGGCGGCAGAGATCGAGAACGCGCCGCCCTGGCTCATATCCTTGGGTCGGATTGCCGAACCCGTTTCGCATCTTTCGGCAAGCTTTGAAGAACCGCGCTAAATCAAAGAAACCACTGAGCCACCGGGCAAACGGTCAAACTCGCGATGTCGGCTCATCGGGGTAAAGCGGACCTGGCGACTTCCGCCCCTCGCGGCCGGTCTCTGGCGTTTTGTGCAATCATTAAATTCCGGAGAGATTGTGTTCTTAACTTTGCCGTCGTCGGATTGCGAAGTAGCCTTCCTCGGGCGACGGCTAAGGAGATGCAGCACGATGAGGACCTTGGCGATGGCAGTGGCAGTACTGGCGCTGTTGGCTGTGCCCGCACAGGCGCAGATGGGGGGCGGCAAGCGGGGGCATAAGAGCGACGATACAAAAGCCGAGGACAAAAAACCGAAGGTCGACGACAAGGCCTATCAGGAAGCACTCAAGCGCATTCCCGATTCCAAGGAAAAGTATGATCCATGGGCCGTGACCAAGACGCCTGACGCCGACAAATCCTTAAAAAATCATCGATGAAATCACACGCGCGGGTCGGATTGCCGATCCGAGCCTGGCGAGACCTGCGTCGGCGGCAGGTTGATCATGCTCTGCAGGAGTTCGCCGACCATCGAGAGATGGTTACCCTGGCCGGCATATTGATGCATCAAATCGGCCAGATAGGTGTTGGCGACGTTGAGGCGTTGCGCCAGCAGGCGCGCGATCAATAGCGCCACCGCCGGCTGGTCGCGCAGGAACGCCGCGGCGTCGTCGAACTCGTAGACGACGAAATCGGCGGCGGCGCGCACGGTCGCGGTATGGGGCTGCTCGAGCAGCACCGACATTTCGCCCAGCATCGCCCCCGGCTCGGTCAGAACGGCGACAACGCTATCGCCCTTGATGACTTCAAGCCGCCCGCGGATCAGGACAAAGAGATGCCCGGTCTTGCCGCCCTCGTGAATGAGGACCGTACCGGCCGGCACCTCGCGTTCCACCCCTCCGGTGCAATAGTCCAGAACCGCGCGCATCAGCTTCATCTCCGTGTCGGCCAAGACTAGGCACTGAGGATGCCAAGGTCGAACGGATAACATGCGCTTCGCTGCTCAAAATGTCAGCACGGAAAATCCGGCGCCGGCGCGCGCAGACGCGGCCTCGAACGAACATCAGATCTTTGCGAGCATGGCCGCTTTCAGCTTGGCGATGCGCGCTTCATCGCGCTTGTAGAACGTCCACTGCTTGACGCGCTTGGCGCTCACCAGTCCGGCTTGCGACAGTATTTTCAAGTGCTCGCTCACGGTGGGCTGGCTGACGCCGAGCTTCTCGGCAATCAACACCCCGCAGACCCCGTCCTTGACAAGGTCGCCGTCGACCTGCGGGCGAAAATGCGCCCGGGGGCGTTTCAGCCACTCCAGGATCAACAGCCGCCGATCGCTGGCGAGCGCGCGAAAAGCAAACTCGACGCCATCGTTCAAAGAAGCCATATTGCTAATTAGCTAAATGACTAATTTATGTCAATCATGCCTTGATCGACAAGGCCTTTTGATCGACAAGGCCTTGGGAGTGCGTCTCAATGGGTGCGACAGCGGATGCCGTAACGTCGGAAATGATCGCCCAATGCGAGCGGCTTATCCGGCCCTTTATCCGGCGGACGCCGGTGCTTGAAATCGATGGCGCCGAGTTCGGCCTTCCCGGCCATCCCCTCACGCTCAAGCTCGAGCTTCTTCAGCATTCCGGCTCGTTCAAGGCGCGCGGCGCTTTCGCCAATCTGCTGACCCGCGAGGTGCCGCAGGCCGGCGTGGTGGCGGCGTCCGGAGGCAACCACGGCGCGGCCGTCGCCTATGCGGCGATGAAGCTCGGCAAGCCGGCCAAGATCTTCGTGCCGAGCGTCTCTTCGCCGGCGAAGGTGCAGCGTATCAGGGACTACGGCGCCGACCTCACGATCGAGGGCGACCGCTATGCCGATGCGCTCGCCGCCAGCGAGGCATGGGCGCAACAAACCGGCGCATTGCCGGTGCCGGCCTTCGATCAGAACGAAACCATCATGGGACAGGGAACGCTCGGCCTCGAGCTCGCCGGCCAGGCGCCGGATATCGATACGCTGCTGGTATCGGTGGGCGGCGGCGGGCTGATCGCAGGGATCGCCGCCTGGTACGCCGGCCGTATCAAGGTGATTGGCGTCGAGCCGCTTGCATCGCCAACGCTGACCAGGGCTTTTGAGGCCGGCCATCCGGTCGATGCGGAGGCCGGCGGCCTGGCGGCGGACTCACTGGCACCGAGGCGCGTGGGTGAACGGGTCTTTCCGATCGTGCAAAAATACGCACGGCAAACCGTGCTGGTTTCCGACACCGCGATTGCCGACGCACAGGCGACGCTTTGGCGCGCCCTGCGGATCGTGGCAGAACCGGGCGGCGCGGCAGCGTTCGCGGCGATCCTGTCCGGCGCTTACCGGCCCGCCGCGGGCGAACGGATTGCGGTCATCGTCAGCGGCGGCAATACAGCCGCTGTTGATTTCGACCGCCCCCGGTGATTGCCGACAGGTCGCGACGGCGCTGCTCAGCGCGTGCTTCGGGCCCCGGATGCCACGCTGGTCCGCCGCATTTGGAATCACTCTAAATCAATCGTTGGAATCGCTCTAAATCGACCCATTCGCGACATCCAGTCGCTGACGGCATGCCAGCCGCTGCGCTACTGAGACCGGCACCTCCATCACTTTTGCCGGGCAACCTTCATGATCAACTTTCGCGCTACCGCAGCAACCGCAGCGTTGCTTTGTCTTACCGCTTTCGGAGCCTCGCCGGCGTCCGCCGACGGCGAGGTCAATGTCTACACCTATCGCGAGACCAAGCTGATCCAGCCGCTGTTCGACGCCTTCACCAAGGACACCGGCATCAAGGTCAACGTCGTCTCGGCGAGTTCGGGCCTCGAGCAGCGCATGAAGTCGGAAGGCGCCAACAGCCCGGCCGACGTGCTGCTGACGGTCGATATCGGCCGCATGGACGAGGCCGTGAAGGCCGAAGTTACCCAGCCGATCAAGTCGGTGGTGATCGATGAGATCGTGCCGGCGCAATATCGCGATCCGGACGGACACTGGGCCGGCATCTCCATGCGCGCGCGCGTGATCTACGCCTCGAAGGACCGCGTCAAGCAGGACAAGATCACCTATGAAGAGCTCGCCGATCCCAAGTGGAAGGGCAAGATCTGCATCCGCTCCGGCCAGCACATCTACAATAACGGCCTGTTCGCGGCCTACACGGCGAAGTACGGCGAGGCCAAGGCCGAGGAATGGCTGAAGGGCGTGAAGGCCAATCTGGCGCAAAAGCCTTCCGGCGGCGACCGCGAAGCGGCGCGCGACGTCGCGGCCGGCAAGTGCGACATCGGCATCGGCAACACCTATTACTGGGCGCTGATGATGAACAACGACCCCGAGAAGAAGCCGTGGGCGGAAGCCACCAAGGTGATCCTGCCGACCTTCGAAGGCGGCGGCACCCACGTCAATCTCTCCGGCGTCCTGCTTGGCGAAGCACGCGCCGAACAAGGCCAATGGCGTCAAGCTGATCGAGTGGCTCGTCGGCGACAAGGCGCAGCAGATCTACGCCAATTCCAACTACGAATACCCGGTTCGCGCCGGCGTCGCCGTCAACCCGACGATTGCCGGCTACGGCAAGCTCACCGCCGATCCGCTGCCGATCGCCAAGATCGCCGCCAACCGCAAGGCAGCCTCGACGCTGGTGGACAAGGTCGGATTCGATAATTGATCGCACCAAGTCGCAAAAGCATTTCCACCAACATGCCCTCTCCCTCCCCGGGAGAGGGCATAATGCTGCATGGGCTTGCCGCTTCTTGCCGATGTGAGCCGGCGTGACCCGGGCCACGCGCTCGGGCTGGATCGCCGCGTCGATCGCGGTCGCGACCGCCATGCTTGTCGCCGCTCCCGTCATCTCCATCATCGCGCTGGCGATGCAGCCTGCGCCTGATGTCTGGCAGACCCTCATCAAATACGTGCTGCCGCGGAGCCTTCTCGACACCGCGCTCCTGCTCGGCGGCGTCGCCGCCCTGTCGCTTGCGATCGGCACCGGCGCGGCGTGGATGATCTCGCTGCATGAATTCCGCGGCCGGGCGATGCTGCTCTGGCTGGTGCCGCTGCCGCTCGCGATCCCCACCTACCTCGCGGCTTACGTCTATGTCGATTTGTTCGAGCCGCTCGGCCTGGTCCACAAGACGCTCGCGCTTTGGCTCCCGCTGCAGGACGCGGTGCGCGTGCTTCCCAATTTGCGCTCGCTGCCCGGCGCCATCATCGTGATCGCGCTGGTGCTCTATCCTTACGTCTATCTTTCGGCGCGCACGATGTTCCAGTTCCAGAGCGCGGAGTTCGCCGAAGCCGCGAAGACGCTCGGCGCCGGCCGCTGGACCACCTTCTGGCGCATCTCGCTGCCGATGGCGCGTCCCGCGCTGGCGGTCGGCACAGCACTGGTGTCGCTGGAAACGTTGAACGACATCGGCGCCAGCGAATATCTCGGCGTCCGCACGCTCACGGTCTCGGTGTTCACGACCTGGCTCAACCGCGGCAGCCTTGCCGGCGCCGCGCAATTGTCCTGCTTCATGCTGGCGATCGTGGCAGGCCTGATCGCGATCGAGCGTTACGGACGGCGCAATGTCACGACGGAGTTTTCCGCCGAAAGCCCGCGGCTGACGCAGCGGACGACGCTTACCGGCATCAAGGGCGGCTTGGCATTCGCCGCCTGCCTGCTGCCGGTCTGCCTCGGATTCCTGGTGCCGCTATTTTATCTCGCGCATCAGAGCTTCAAGCGCGGGCTGTTTGCGAATTTCGACATGGCGTTGTGGCGCGACGCCTTCAACTCGGTCGCGTTCGCGAGCCTTGCCACGCTCGCCGCGCTGCTGCTCGGCTTTGCGACCATTCTGGCCTGGCGCTGGCGGCCGAACAGGCTGCGCTTCGTCGCGATGAACATCGCGCAACTGGGTTACACGCTGCCTGGGCTCGTGCTGGCGCTCGGGCTGCTGGCGCCGCTGCTCGCCATCGACAACGCGCTGAACGCGCTCGCCGCATCGCTCGGACGATCGCCGCCGGGACTGATCGTGATCGGCTCCGGCGCCGCCGTTGTCATCGCCTATGTGATCCGCTTTCTGGCGGTGCCGACCGGATTCATCAAGGCAGGGTTCGAGCGGATTCCGCACGATTACGACGACAGCGCGCGCGCCGTCGGCGCCGGCCAGACCACGACGATGCGGCTGATCCATCTGCCGCTGCTGCGCCCCGCCATGCTCGGCGCCGTCATCGTGGTGTTCGTGGATTGCCTGAAGGAGTTGCCGGCGACGCTGTTGCTGCGCCCGCTCAACGTCGAAACGCTGGCGACCTCGATCTACCAATACGCCAGCCGCGGCAGCTTTGAGGAAGGCGCGCTGGCAGCGCTGCTGATCGTCGCCGCCAGCATCGGCCCGGTGGCGTGGCTGACGCGGTTTTCGGACATACCGAGCGGGCCGGCGTGAAGCCGAGAGCCGTAGGGTGGGCAAAGCGCAAGCGTGCTCACCGCTCAGGATCGTGACCGAGGTGGTGGGCACGCTTCGCTTTGCCCACCCTACGAAATTCCAAAGCTCCGGCGTTCTAGATCGCGCGCGCAAAGCGGCGGAAGCCCGGCGAACCCGTGATCGCTTCGAACGCCGGATCGCGCTTCTCTTCAGCGAAGGCAAAACCCGCTTTGGCATAACATCGCTGCGCCGCCTCATTGCCGATCAGGAACGAGATCGAGGCCCGCTCAAATCCCGCAGCCCTGCCGGCGGCGAGGGCGTGATCGATCAAGGCCTGCACCAGCCCGCGGCCCCGATACTCCGGCAGCGTGGCGACATGTTCGATCAGCCAGTCGCCCTCGCCGCCTTGCACCCAGCAATTTTCTACATAGGCGCCACGCCGGAAGATCGCCTTCAGATCGGTGGCGCTCAGCCCTATCGCGGTCGCCACCTCCTGGATCGCCGCCTCCGCGGCGGCCTCGGTGCCTTCAGCGGGCAGCGCGCAGAGCGATGCCGCCGGCTCGCCATCGACTTCGGCGATGATGAATTGCGAGACGTGCCACCACGATCGCTGCCCGCGCGGTGGCGATCCGTTCGACAAAGGCCAGGCATTGCGGCTCGTCCCAGCCGAGCGCGATGTCGAACCAGCCGCGCGGCAGCGGGCCGCGCTGCGAGGCCAGGATATTGCGGGCAATGAAACTTGCGTCGTCGTTGCGTGCGGGACGGATCGCAGGTTGCGACCGCCCCGCCGCCATCGCGTCAGGCGTTCTTCAGCGCGACGCGGAATTCGGCTTCGGTCTTCGACCTTGACCTCGTCCAGCGTGACGCCGTCGGCGAGTTCGATCAGCGCCATGCCGTCCTTGCCGTGCTTGTCGATGGTGAAGACGGCCAGATCCGTCACCACCATGTCGACGACCTTCTCGCCGGTCAGCGGCAAGTTGCACGTCTTCAAAAGCTTCGGGCCGTCCTTGGCGGAATGCTCCATGACGACGACGACGCGCTTGACGCCGGCGACGAGGTCCATCGCGCCGCCCATGCCCTTCACCATCTTGCCGGGGATCATCCAGTTGGCGAGGTCGCCGTTCTGCGCCACCTGCATTGCGCCCAGGATCGACAGATCGATATGGCCGCCGCGCACCATGCCGAAGGATTCGGCCGAGGAGAAATAGCTGGTGGACGGCAGTTCGCTCACCGTCTGCTTGCCGGCGTTGATGAGGTCGGCGTCTTCCTCGCCCTCGTAGGGAAACGGGCCCATGCCGAGCATGCCGTTCTCGCTCTGCAGGTTCACGTCGATGCCGTCGGGGATGTAGTTCGAGACCAGCGTCGGAATGCCGATGCCGAGATTGACGTAATAGCCGTCGCGCAACTCTTTCGCGGCACGAGCGGCCATCTGTTCACGGGTCCAGGCCATGAGGCTCTCCTACGGTCTATTGTTTGCGCATGCTCTTGTCGGAAAACCGGTGCACTTTTCCGGATCATGCGCTGAGTTGAGTTAAGCGGCGGGGCGCGGGCGGGTGTTGCGGAATTCGATCCGTTTCTTGCCATGCCCACTTCGATGATGCGTTTGACGAAAATGCCGGGCGTGTGGATGTGGTCGGGATTGAGTCTCGCCGGCCGGCACCAGATGCTCGACCTCGGCCACCGTGATCTTCGCGGCGGTCGCCATCATCGGGTTAAAGTTGCGCGCGGTCTTGCGGTAGATCAGGTTCCCGGCGGTGTCGCCCTTCCAGGCGTGGACGATGGCCAGATCAGCGAACAGGCCGCGCTCCATGATGTATTTCTCGCCGTCGAATTCCTTCACTTCCTTGCCCTCGGCGATCAGCGTGCCGACGCCGGTCTTGGTGTAGAAGGCCGGGATACCGGCGCCGCCGGCGCGGATGCGCTCGGCCAGCGTGCCCTGCGGGTTGAATTCGAGTTCCAGCTCGCCGGCGAGGTATTGCTGCGCGAACAGCTTGTTCTCGCCGACATAGGACGAGATCATCTTTTTGATCTGCCGCGTTTCCAGGAGACGGCTGAGGCCGATGCCGTCGACGCCCGCATTGTTGGAGACGACCGTCAAACCCTTGACGCCGGAATCGCGGATCGCGTCCGACAGCGACTCGGCGATACCGCACAGACCGAAACCACCGGACATGATCATCATGCCGTCCTTGAGAACGCCATCGAGTGCCGATTTGGCGTCGGGATAAACCTTGTTCATGGAAATAGGACCTGATGGAGGGAACGGCCGAGTGCCGGCATTATCTGGGATTATTAGGCGAATTTTTCGCGGTGCGTCAATGCGCTCAGCCGCCAATAACGCCCTTGAGACCGGCATACAGGGAGCCGGCGGCGGTCCCCACGATACCCGCCAAGGGACCGGCCGTCGTCATCAGATCCTGAATGATGCGCGCGCGGCGGCGCAGGTGCTCGGCGCCGACATGCCGACCGCCGAGCAGGCCTGCGGCCTTGTAGGCGAGCGGATTGGGCTTGCCGCCGCCCTGCGTCACCGTTTTCGGCAGCACCTCGAAATCAGGAAGCCGAGGATGTTGCCGGTCACGAAAGCGAGCGCGATGCTGGCGGTATATTCGATCACCTCTCGCCATTCGACCCAGGGCCCGGGCACGATCGGAACATTGTCGTTGATGCCGGTCACGGTGAGCATGCATGTCACGGCGATCGCCGCCGTCAAAAACCCGACCGCCATGGCGCCGCGCCATCCGACTTTCCGATGCCCATAGATCAGGAAGCCGAACGGCAGCGGAATGACCACCGAGGCAAGCCGGAGATAGAGCGGGGTAATGTTCAGTATGATGGTGATGAGGATGTGAGCGGCCACCAGCAGGACGACCGGGATCAGGACATAGGCGAGCGAATGAAGGCCGTAGTATCGAAGGGGGAACGAAGCCGTTCGATGCGCGCATTGGTCTGGTCGAGTTCACGCCGCAGGACATCGAGTTCGATGACGATTTTATCGATCTCGATGATGACAGGGCGCACGATTCGCAGATCCCGCGAGCAATTCTTGCAGACGACTGCCTCATCCTTGATCGTCTCGGCGCAGAATGGACATTCCATCAGGCTGATCGATTTTTTCTGCGGCGCATGAGCGCCTCGAGTTCGCTTTTCGCCCGGTCCAGTTCGAGGCGCAACGTGTCGCGCTTGCCCGCCAGTTCGTCACGCTCCGCCATCAGCAATGTCCGGGACGGCGATCTCCGCGAGCAGGAGCCGCAAACCAGCGCCTGGGCCGGGTTCTCCCGCGCACAATATGGGCAGGCGACGCTCAGGGGGCGACCTTGAGGACAAAGCTCGTGCTCCCCATGCGCCCGTCGGTGTCCTTGATGTCGACCCGCACCATGTGCTCGCCGGCAGGCATCTCGACCTCCGGCAAGTCGATGCCGCTCGGCAGGATAAAGGATTTGACCCGCGACGTGAGATCGACGTTCGGCGTCCTGAGATAGGTCATCTTCACGAAGTCCGGATCGATCTTCGCCCCGCCATAGGGTTCGAATTTCAACTGCAGGCGCATCGGGGACCTGAGCTGTCCCGCATGGGTCACGATGTCGACCTTGGGTCCGCGCGTGAATTCCACGTCGCTCGGTCGCGATCGCGCCTTTGGGCGGCGGCAGCGCGGCTTCCGCGGCCGTGATCAAAACCTGCGCCGCTTTCGCCGGCATCGCTCCGGCGGCGATAATCGCAATACTTCCCAGCAGAAGCCGCAAGCCGCAGATACGCACGATCGTTCTCCCCCTGCCCTTCGACATTATCTCACGCCGCCGTCGCCGATGATGGTGTACGGCGCCCAGAACAGCGGATGCGCATAGGCGAATTCGGTCTTGCCGTCGGCGCCGGCGTAGCCGGGGCCGTCCATCAGCGCCATCATCGCCTGCCGCAGCGCTTCGCCGCGCGTCAGTTTCGGATCGTGCGCCTGCCGCCGGAACAGGTCGGTCATCAGTTCGCGCGCCGACTGCGAATGCACCGACCAGTTGGTCACCAGCAGCGCGCGGGTGCCGGCATAGAAGAACGCGCGGCCGAGGCCTGAGGCGGCTTCGGCGCCGGCGCCCGCACCGGCGCCGGTGTTGCAGGCCGACAGCACCACCCAGTCGGCGTCGAGCTTCAGACCGAGGATCTCCTCCATGGTCAGCAGGCCGTCGCCCTCGCCGCCGGTCACGGTGGGCGATGACAGCGCCAGCGCCGGCTGCGACAGGCCATTCAGTTCGCCGGGCACGAGGCCGTGGGTCGCGAACGCCAGCACCTTGAAGCCCGACAGGTCCATCGTCTTGACCGCCTGCTCGTTGGCCTGCTTGCCGAGGTTCAGAACCTTCGACGGATCGGCCTGCAGCGCCAGCGCGATCGACTTCAATTCCTCCGGCGGTGTCGGGAAGCCGCGGCAGCATGGCCAGCTCGGCGCTGTCGACGCCTTCGAGCTTCGGGCTGTTGCGCCGCTTCAGCGGCCCGCCGCGCGTCGTGTTGCCACCGGCATCGGCAACCCTGACCTTGTCGGCGCTCGCGGCTTCGGCTTCCTGCTCCTTGCTGAAATAGGGATCGCCGAACGCGATCAGTTCGCCGCGCGCCGGCTTGCCCGGCGGCAATTGCCGCAAGCGTGCGCAGCGCCGCCGCCGAAGGCACCATCGTGACCGCATGCGTCCGCGCCAGCCACGGCACGTTCCTGTAGCTCGGCGAACAGCGGATCGTCGTCGCTGCGGATCTCGGCTGGCGCCGTCGGCAACAGCGACAGCGGCAACAGGCCGAGCGCGCCGTTGGTCACGACGATCAGGTTCTTCGCCGGCTTCCAGCCGCTCTCGACCGGCTGCAGCAGCAGCGAATAGAGCTCGTGCGCCAGCTTGAGATCGAACGGCGGAATGTCGGAGATCATCGCGGCCTGCGGCTCCAGCGCCTCGCGCAGCTTGCGAACCTTGCTTTCGATGTCGCCGCTGCTTGCCTTGATCGCGGCGAACGCGACCGGGCCGTTCTTCGGCACCGCCCAGACGAAACTGCTGGTCTGTCCGAAATAGAACGACAGCATCGCCTCGCCGTCCATCAAGCGTCGCCTTGATCTGCTCGACCGATGGCGGCTTGGGCGAGACCAGATCGGCATAGGCCGGAAATCGCTGGCTGATCTCCTGTCGCGCCTTGAGCGCGCTCGGCGCGCAGCGCGTTGATCGAAGCGTTGATCGCCTGAACGCCCTTTTCGTCGCGCTCCGCCGACGGCAGCGACAGCACATTATTGAGCGTGCCGAGCTGCGCGTTGATCTGCTTGCCGAGGTCCTGCTCCTTGCGGACCAGTTCGGCCAGCGCCGGATCCTTGGCGGCTGCGCGCGCGCTCGACGCCGCCAGCGCCTGCTGCACCGAACGGCCGCGAATGGCGTCGGCAAGGCTGAAGGTTTCGGCACCGACGTCGCCTGCGGAATTCCTTCGCGCCAGCATGTTGAGATAGGCTTCGACGATGCCCTGCAGGCGCTGGCTGCGCGCCGCGACCGCCGTGGTGTCGTCGTCATCGGCGTTCTCGCGCGAGGACGCCATCAGGATCGGGATCGCCGTCTTGAATTCGCGGATCGCATCCTGATCGCGTCCCGCCCGCATCAGGCCGATCGCCAGCGTGCCGCGCGCCGAGGCGGTATCGAAATGATTTTCGCCGACGCGCGAAATCTGCTTCTTCACGAGCTGTTCGGCCGCCGCAATGCCCGCCTCGAGCTGGCCGGAGGCATAGAGCGAGGAGATGCGCCCGCCGTTGAGTTCGAACGCCTGCCGCCGCGCCGGCTCCCAATTGGCGATCGCCTTGTCGATCTGGGCATAAACCGCGATCGCCTCCCGCCCCTTGCGCTGCAGGTTCAGGATGCCGCCGAGCTGCGACAGCTGCTGCGCGTTCGATTGAGAATCCTCGGCGACGCCAACGGTGCGGGATGATCTCCAGCGACACGCGGGCCAGTTGCTCGGCGTCGGCGTAACGGCCCTGCTCGACCAGGATGTCGGCCAGCCCCGCGATGAAGCGCGGCGTCGACGGGGCTGTACTTGCCCTGATTCTTCAACTGCGACAGCAGCGCGCGGCGCGCATCGACTTCGGCTTCGGCGAAACGTCCCTGCCGCGCCTTCATCCGGGCCTGGCCGAGGATGGTGAAATCGACGGCGAGCAGCAGGCTCGACTCGGACGGCGGATTTTCGGCGCCGCTCAGCATCGGCTTGATCGCCGCGCGCCTGCGCAGTTCGCCGAGCTTGAACGAGGCCTCGGCCTCGCGGAACTGTCCGCGCGCCTCGAAGATCATGGCGCGGCCGAGTTCGATTTCCGCTTCCCAGTTCTGGCCGTAGATATTGTAGGACGACGCGCATTATCGGATGGCCGCTGGTCCGCGCTTCCTGAAGCAGCGGCTGGTTGCGACGAAGATAGGCCTCCGCCTGCGCGATATCGCCCATCTGGATCAGGATGGCGGCGATCTGCGCGGTTGGCGCCGAACTGGTAGCCCCTCCGCCCCTTCTGGGTCGAAATCTCGCGAAGCTGCCGCTGATACAATTCGAACGCCTTCTTGGGGTCGCCGGCTGCGGAGTACTGCTGGGCAGCGAGTGTAATCAACCTTCCCATCATGTTGGCCGAAACCGCGCCGCGACCGACTTCGATGGCCTTGTTGGCATCGGCGATGGAGTCGGCGAGCCGACCGAGCTGCACCCGGGCATTGGCGCGATCGAAATAGAACTGCGCGAGACCTTCGCGCGATTCCTTGCCGGTCGGTTTGGAATCGGCCTCGGCCTTCAGCTTCTCGATCGTCTTGAGATCGGGCTTCTCGCTGTCCAGGATCGCGGTGATATCGGTGATGGTTCGTGGCGGGGCGACAAATCCGGCAGGCAGCGCGCCAGCGGCCGAAACTCTAGGAGCGGCTTCGGTTGGGATGGCAACGGCGACGTTGGCGCGGCCATTGGCCGCGTTTAGCGCTGCCATCATGCAGGCCTTGACCTTCGGCGGGGCCTGGGCGCGGCAGGCTTCGAGATTTCCTGCCCCGCCGGATGCTCTCATGCAGGCCTGAACGATCGGCCTGCCGACGGTCATCCTGCAGTTTTCCCGCGCGGCTTCCATGCTAAGCGCGTGCGCCGCCGGAGCCGTTACCACAAGGATTGCCGCCGAAACCACCCATCTTGCGGTAACGCGTGACATTGGGCGGAGGCTGGCGGCCTCAAAAGCGAGCAGGAGCGAATTACGATCCGAGGACAACTGTGAGGACAACTGATGGCCCCCTTAAACAAATTGACGATGTGCAATCGGGAAATACTAGCAAGCTAACCCAAGTGTGTCATGAAATTCTCGCGGGCGTTCAGGGATCTCTGTCGCATCCGTGTCGCATCCGTAGTGGTACGGGCTTTGGGCTGAGCGGGCCGTCAGGGCTGTGATCTCACGCCGGAACTGGCCATGTCGGCCTTGAAAGCGTCAAGAAAACGCTTCAAGTTGCGTGTGTTGGCAGGGGTTTACCGATGCACCGCCTGCCCTGATCAGCGCCCATTAATCATCAACCGAGTTCGGTTTAGTCAGATCCGGATATGTCATTGACGATGGCCCAAGGAATGAAGCGCCTCGGGATGCCGATTGCGGCGCTGTTCGGCGTGGCCGTGCTCGCCCTGATCGGAACCTCCTGGTTCCTCAACCGCGACGCGCTGCGGCAGGCGGTCGAGGCGCAGATCCGCGAGGTCACCGGGCTCGATCTGATCGTCACCGGCGCGATCGACGTTTCGGTGTTTCCGGGCAGCTACGTCTCCTTTCACAATGTCGGACTGAAGGGCGGCGGCACCACCGATCCCGCGCTGCAGGTCGATGTGCTGACCGCGAACCTGCGCCTGCTGCCTCTGCTGCTGCGGCGCTTTGAAATCGCCGACGTCATGATGTTGCGGCCGCATATCCGCGTCGTCAGGGACGGCGGCGGCGAGAGCAACTGGACGCCGTTCGTCGAACGGATCGCGCGCACGATGAAGCCCGGCGCCGAGAACCAGGTGTCGTTTTCCGAAATCAGGATCCAGGACGGCGTGCTCAAATATGAGGACGCCGCCCACAACGTCAAAGAACAGCTCGGCGACATCGATCTCTCGCTGGCCTGGCCGTCGATCTCGCGCTCGTTCGCCGCGACGGGACAATTCGACTGGCGCGGCGAGCGCGTCGACGGCTCGATCTCCGCCGGCGATTTCGTCGCGATGCTGTCCGGCGACCGCTCGGGCCTGAAGGCGCGCATCGTCAGCGCGCCGCTGAAACTGGCCTTCGACGGCTCGGTCGCCAACCGCACCAGCCTGATGATGGAAGGCACCTTAACCGTCGACAGCCTGTCGCTGCGCAATGCGATGCGCTGGATGGGACAGGCGGTGCCTGGCAGCGGCGGGTTCGGCCGCTTCGCGCTGAAAGCCCGCGCCAATGTCGTCGGCGCCTCGGTCGCGTTGACGAATGTGAATGTCGAACTCGACGGCAATGTCGCCGAAGGCGTGATGACCTTCGCCAACAACGGGCGCCAGACGCTGCAGGCGACGCTCGCCGCCGGCAACCTCGATTTCACGCCCTACATCTCCACCGTGCGCCTGCTGGCGAGTGGCGCGCGCGACTGGAACCGGCAGTTGTTCGATCTCACCTCGCTTTCCGCCACCGATCTCGACATGCGCCTGTCGGCGGCGAGGGTGACGGTCGGCCCCACAAAACTCGGCCGCACCGCGCTTGGCGCGAACCTGCGCGGCGGCGCGCTGGCGCTCTCGATCGGCGAAGCGCAGATGTATGGCGGCATCGCCAAGGGCTCGTTCGGGATCGCGCGTTCGGACGCGATCGCCGACGTCAAGGCGCAGTTCCAGTTCACCGATGTCGACCTGCAGGCCTGCGCCAACGAATTGTTCGGGATCACCAAGCTCTCCGGCCGCGGCAATCTCGGGGTTTCGCTGACGGCCTCCGGCTCGAGCCCGTTCGGGCTCGCCTCCTCGCTCGACGGCACGGCCACCCTGATCGGCCATGACGGCGCGATCGCGGGCTTCAATGTCGAACAACTGCTGAAGCGGCTGGAGCGCCGGCCGCTGGCCGGCGGCGGCAATCTGCGCTCAGGCTCGACGCCCTACGACAATCTCACGGTCTCGGTGCGCTTCAACGACGGCATCGCCAGCGTCGAGGACGTCCGCGTCGACGGACCGACGACGCGCCTGAGCTTGACCGGCACGGCTTCCGTGCCGACCCGCGAATACGACCTCAAGGGCGTCGCCAGCCTGACGCCTGCGGCGGCCGGCGGCGACAAGGGATTTGAACTCCCCTTCGTGGTGCAGGGCCCGTGGGACGACCCCCTGGTATTCCCCGATCCCGAAAGCCTGATCCGCCGCTCGCCCGGCGCGGCCCCGCTGCTCGATGCCGTGAAGGACCGCAAGACGCGCGATGCGGTGCGCTCGGTGATCGAGCGGTTTACGGGCGGTGGGCAAAAGCCGGCGGCGCCGGAGGCCGCGGACGGCGCGAAGGCGAACTAGCTTGGTCGCAGCCGCGTAGCCCGGATGAGCGGCAGCGACATCCAGGTCTTATCCCCGCGTCCTCTATGCGACGTGAAGTTTCAAACCCGCGCGCTTCAGAAGATAACCGAGAACGCCTAAAGAGGTTCTTGGCCTGCGGATTACCGCGCGGACCGAACATCCGGATAAGACTCTTGGGCTGGGTCCCCGTCGCTTCGCCAAGCTTTTCAAATCCGACGGTTGCCTTGATATAGTCACGCAGGATCGTCTTGCCGGTTTCGACATCCCCGCTCAGCATCGCATCGACGCCTTCACGAAGAAGCGCTTCGGCAAACTTCTTGTCGTTCTTGACGCGGGTCAGCACCAGTTCCTTGAAGCTTCCTGTCTTCGCCGCCATCTGTCTCCCTCTGCCAATCACGGCACGTTCTCGCCCCTGCCGCCACCAACGCCATACGGCTTGTTGAGAAAATAACTCCGGTTACCCAGCGCCGCTTCGGCATATTGGTCGATCGCAACGATGATCGCCTGCACATGCGCGTGGCACCAGCCTTCGCGCGTCGCCTGGATGCGGACTTCCGCCAGGGCTTTTATCCATGGCGGGTTATCCGCGTTGTGGTCGTACCATCTGATCGGTGCTGACATCGCTGGCCCCTGTTGATGAAATCTTCCAGCTCCGCCCGCTTGCGCGAGAGCAGGAGCTGCGCCCTCGCATTGTTCAGGCCGGATTGATCGAGCTGGCGCACAAGCTGGTCCAGTTCGCCAATCCGCCGGCGCAGGGCTTGAATTGCCTCATCGCTCACGGCGGCCTCGAGCCTTTTCCGTTCCGATGGAATCGGAACGGGGCTCTGGATTTTTGATCTGACGCGTTTGCTTGACGCGAACCGGGGCCCACCCTGGATCAGATCCAGAGGCTTTCGCTGGAAACCGCGCCGGCGCCCCGTTCGAAGGCTTTCGGCTGGCCGCGCGGACATCCAGCTTCAGCCGCTCGTCGACATTGAGCAGCCGCTCTTCGCCGCCGAGCCGGTTCCGCTCGCCGATCAGGCCGAGCATGACGACCCGCATGGACATCAGGTGAACGGCGGCTTCCGAGCAGTCCTCGTCGCGGTTGACCCGTTTGCGGATATTATCCTCCGCGCTCAGCATCTCCGCCCGCAAGAACCTGATTTTTCTACGAATTTCGTTCAATTTGTTGTCCATGGGCCACCTCGTCTGGGTTGAACCCTATAAGAACAAATAAAGAACAAACTTCAAGTTAAGAGTCGGCTCCCAAGCAAAGATTTTTTGGAGTTCCCGATGCCCCGCCTCCCCGACCAGGTCGATGCGCCGATGACGCCGCGCCAACTGGCGACGCTCCGTACCCTCAGCGCCGAGGCCTATCAGCCAAAACTGTTCGAGAAGAACCTGACGGCAAGGGAAGCCGAGCGGCGGATTGCGGCGCTGAAGGCGGAGATCGAGCTGGCGAATTCGTTTTGAGGGGCAGCTGTTGCTTCAACAGGCAAGCAAGCCCTTGAAAGGATATGGCGGACATCCATATACCATCCATGCAGATGGTGTACGGAGGGTATAATTGTGGAAACTAATGTCCGGGAATTTCGACCCAAGCCGCCTGAAACAGAGAAAATCACGATCAATCTGGGTTATGTGGACCTTGGTCACGTCGATCTGATGGTTCAGGAAGGGTTCTACTCGAACCGTACCGATTTCATCCGCACGGCGATCCGGAACCAGCTCGAACGTCACGCCGACGTCGTAAGGCAGTCAACGGCCCGCAAAAGTCTGGACCTCGGACTGCGAAACTACAGCCGCGAGGATCTCGAAGCCGTGCAGCGCGCCGGCGAGATGTTGCACATCAATGTTCTGGGCCTTGCCAGCATCGCCCAAGACGTCACGCCTGAGCTTGCTCGCGCCACCATTGCCTCAGTCTCCGTGCTGGGCGCATTGCATGCCAGTCCGGCGGTGAAGGCCGCCCTCGCCGACAGGACACGGTGAAGCCGATGCTGAACCAAAACATAATTCGGGAGGCGACACGCCTCACGCGCGCGGGCCAACTCGTTGAGGCCACCGCGCTGCTTCAGCGCATGCTTCGCGGCGAGAGTGCAGACGCGCCATCGCGTACCGGCGGTCGCATCGCTCTTACAGAACGCGAACCACTAATCATCGACGCGAAGGCCAATGTTATTGAGGAGACGGATAGTCATCCGCAATTAAAGCCAGCCACCTCCGCACAACCGCGCATGCTCCGGGCGTTACTGGATCGCAAGAAGGGGCGCTCTGAAATCGGACTGCGAGGCGTGATGAAGCGCGCCCCGCTCTCCACGCCGGACATCGTGCCGGAGGGCGCCCGTTTCATCGAAAGCACGTACAGCAGTCCCGCGGGAAGCCGTGCCTACAGGCTTTTCATCCCGAGCCGCTATCAGGAGCGACCGCTTCCTTTGGTCGTCATGCTTCACGGCTGTACCCAGTCGCCGGATGATTTCGCCGCCGGCACGAGGATGAACTTTCTCGCGGAGGAACAAAATTGCTTCGTGGTCTATCCGGCCCAGCCCCGGCAGGCAAACCAGGCGAAATGCTGGAACTGGTTTCGCCCAGCCGACCAGCAGCGAGGCAGTGGCGAACCCTCGCTTATCGCAGGCATCACTCGCCAAATCATGCACGACTATTCAGTTGATCCGAAGCGCGTCTACGTTGGCGGGCTGTCGGCCGGAGCGGCCGCCGCGGCTATCATGGGAGCAACATACAACGATCTGTACGCGGCAATCGGTATACATTCCGGCCTCGCGTGCGGGGTTGCCACCGACCTTCCCTCTGCGCTTGTCGCGATGCGACAGGGCGGGTCCGATCCCAAGGTAATTTCAGGTGACCGGCCACCTGTCCCAACCATTGTTTTCCACGGCGATCGCGACACTACCGTTCATCCAAACAACGGCGATCAAATTCTTGAGCAGTCTTTGGGAACGATGAGCACACAAAAGAAGGTGCATCGCGGGCAGGTACCCGGAGGGCATGCCTATACAAGAACGATCCTGAGCGACCCGAGTGGACGCGGAATGTTGGAGCACTGGAATATCCACGGCGCCGGACACGCATGGTCCGGAGGCAGCCCGGCGGGCTCCTACACTGATCCGCGAGGACCGGACGCAACCAGGGAAATGCTTCGTTTTTTCCTCGAGCATTCGCTCCCGGAGGAGTAAGGCCGCCTCAGTCGGCGGCCGATCTCGCGATGTCGCCTGTCGGGCACTGAGACGACATCGCCCGGCCGCCAAATGTCCGCTTTGCGCCGGAAGCAGCAAGCGTAGCCCGGATGAGCGTAGCGACATCTGGGACCTTATCTTTGATCCCGCATATCGCTGCGCTCATGCGGGCTACTT
>CAWBQP010000009.1:0-73508 GCA_963790735.1 uncultured Alphaproteobacteria bacterium
GCCCGTGACCGACTGGAGCTTCGTCAACGACATCCCGCTCTGCCAGATTCAGGTCTATGCCGGCATCATGCCCCACGCGGTGAATCTCAACTGCATGGCGACCCCGGACGGCGAGCTCTATCTCAGTTGCGGCGTGTGTGAGGGCAAGTTCTGGGGCCGGAACGTGGAAGACGAACGAACAGGGACGCCTGCGCCTCAACGGCCGCGTCTATCCAGTCGTCTTCACCAGGGTGACAGGACGAGGCCGTACTGGACCGGGCCTGGGCGGCCAGAGTGAAGAAGCTGCAGGTGTACGGCGAAGAGCCCCTACAATCCCGCGCCGCCTCCCGACGCGAAACGGCCCGCGGCATGGGGCACCTTTCAGCTGCGCTCGGCCGCTGACTAGTCCGGGCCAGGGACGGCGAGCCGGCACCGGATGTAGCCAGGGCAGCGTCGGAAGGGCGGATCGGTAGCACGTGAACATTGCGATCACTGGAGCCAACAGCGGTGTCGGCAACATCCTGCTGCGCCACCTGGCCGAGCGCGCCGACATCCAGGTCGTCGCGTGCGTTCGATCGGCGCGGGCCGCGGCCGCCCTGCCCACCTCTCCCGGAATCTCGGCGCGCGCGATCGACTACGACGATCGCGAAGGACTGGCGTCCGCGCTGACAGGAACCGACTGCGTGGTGCATCTCGCCGGCATTCTCTTCGAGAGCCCCACATCCAGCTATCAGACGGCCAACGTCGACGCCACCCAGGCGGTCGTGGACGCCTGCAAGAGGGCGGGAGTCCAGCACGTCGTGCTGGTCAGCGTTCTCGGCGCGGACCCCAAGTCGACCAATCGGTACTTGAGCTCGAAGGGCCGCGCGGAGCGCATCGTCGCCGAATCAGGTCTCTCGGCCGCCATCATCCGCACACCGATCCTGCTGGGACCTGGCATGGCAGGCGCCCGCGCGATCGCCCACGCGGCATCGCAACAGAAGGTCACGCTGCTCGGCGGCGGCCGTCATTCGATCCGCCCGCTGGACGTGGACGATCTGAGCCGCGCCATCCTGCGCTGCTGTGAAACCCGCTGGCGCGGGCGTGGCGGTCTACGAGCTGGTCGGACCGGAACCCACGGCCTATCGCGACGTGGTTGCCAGGACGGCGGCGCTGATGGGTCATGACGTGTCGGTGCGATCCATGCCGGTATGGCTGGCCAAGCTGGGCGCCGCCATCGCGGGATGGAAACGACAGGGTGGGATGACACCCACCGTGATCGACGTGATCACGTCGAACGAAGCCGTGCACGAGAACGCGGATGTCGCGCTCGGCGTGACCCTCACGCCGCTGTCGACGACGCTCGAGAAGCTCCTGCCATCACAGACCAAGGTGCGCCAGCCGTGACCGAACCCGACGCTCCCCGACGACCGAACCGCGCCTCGAAGACGCTGGGCCGGCTGGTCTTTCTCGCGATCACGGCCGCGTGTTTCCTGTTTCTGTACTACCGCCTGAACGGCGCCGCCGCCCGGGAGGGGCTCCCGCTCGCTCGGCTACATGACACGCGTGTTCGCGAACGTTCGATGGCTGCCCTGGCTGCTCCTGATGATGGTGTACTCGTGCTTCTACCTCACCATCGACACGCTCGTCGTCACCCAGGCGCTGCAGCTGGTTCATCAAGCCGATACGGTACCGGGACATCCTGCCGATCCGGGCCAGCGCCTATATCATCTCGCTCCTCAGCGAACAGGTCGGCAAGGGCGCGATGGCGTACTACCTCAATCGGCGGCACGACGTGCCCGGGTGGGAAGTCGCGTCCGTGATGCTGTTCATCATGTTCGGCGAGGTCTTCTATCTCCTGACGTGGGCCACCGTGGGATTCATCGTCAGCCGGAACTCGCTGCCCGCCGTCTTCGGCCTCATGCCCGTTCATCTCCCTGGGCGCCGCGGTGGTGTTCACCCTGTGGATCCTCTACTTTCGCGGGACGATCCTTCCCGGCAACCAGCTTCGCGACAAGAAGATCTTCCACGCGTTCAGGATGGCGACCCTCAAGCACTACGTGCTGTTCTTCCTGCTGCGCTCGCCCGCCCTGCTGGCGGCAGTGCTCGTGTACACCATCGCGCTGAATCTGTTCGGGGTCCAGGCCTCGCTGCTGCCGCTGCTCGGGTATCTGCCGATCATCTTCTTCGCCGCGACGGTACCCACGCCGATGCGCGCGGCCGCCATCACGCTCTGGGTCGTCCTGTTTCCGGACAACGAAGGCCAGATGGCCGCGTTCGGATTCGTGCAGCACAACTTCTTCATCCTGTTCAATGCGTTGATTGGCGTCGTGTTCTGGCGGCGGGCGCAGCGCGAGTTGTTCGGCAGCTGATGGCCAACGCCCTCACCGCCGTCCGCCTGGCACTGGTGCTGCCGATTGCCGTCGCCCTGGCCCGTCCCGAACTGCTGGCGCCAGGCGTCGTGGCGCTCCTGCTGTGCCTGGCGATCGCGACCGACTATCTCGATGGACCGCGTCGCGCGGATGACGGGGAACGGCATCGGCCAGGGGCCAGCTGTTCGACCACAGCACGGACTGCCTCTTCGTCACCGGCGGATTGGCGGGCGCCGCCATCGCCGGATCGGTCACGCCGATCCTGCCGGTCTTGATACCGTTCGCCTTTGGCCAGTACGTCGTCGATTCCTACGTGTGGTCTCGCCAGCGGCAGCTGCGTGCCAGCTTCCTCGGGCGCTGGAACGGCATCCTCTATTTCGTGCCCCTCGTGCTCATCGCGGCGTCGCGATTGCCCTTCCCGGCCGGCTTTGCGTCGTTCCTGCGGCTGGCGGCGAGTGCGCTCGGGTACCTGCTGGTGGCGTCGACGGTGGCGTCCGTGATCGATCGCGCGACGACGCCGTTCAGATCACGCGGCGAGACGCTAGTCCCTGAATGGCGCTGCAAGTCCGGACGGCCGTAGCGCGACGACCAGATTCGCTATTCACCGAGGACATCGTGCGAGCGCGGATGCCGCCCGCGATGTGCGAAGCCGAGCGGACTAGCGCCTAGCGGGAGACGACACGAAACGACCACCACCCGTCTGGACGGGGCGTGCCACCCCGCTGCCCGTCTTGACCGCTCGCGACTCCCAGGCGCGGTCCAGTTCCCCTTCGTCGACCACACGCGTGACGGTGACCGGGTACACGGTCCTGTCGAGCCGCAGTCGTGCCTGATTGTTGGCGAGCGCGGCACTGGACCAGCGCTTGCCTTCGCAGCCGGCGCAGCTCAGATACAGCTCTCCCGTGGTGGTCGCCCAGCAATTGAGATTGAGGGCGTGTGGCAGGAGCCCGGCGTCCACCTCGATCTGGCAGAGCGGGACCTGGTTGGCGAACGACCAGTCGGTCACGGGTTCTCTGGCCTCGACGCCTCGCAGGTAGACCCCGGGGGTACGGTCGCAGGGGCAGGCGAGCGCCCAATAAGAAATCCCGACGACAGGTATGGCGACGAGGGCCGCGATGATGATCCGCTTCATATCTATCGTGCCTCCGGTCAGAAATCGAATCGAACTCCGAGCTGGGCGAGCCGCGGGCCGAGCGTCCGGTTGTGCACCCGGAAGTTCGGGCTGCCCAGTATCGCCTGTGTCCGCGTGTCGGCGTAGGTATTGCCGGTGTTCAGGAGATTGAAGACCTCGAGCATGAACTGTATGCGCGCCCGTGCCGCCAGCGTCACGCCCTTCGCGACCCGGAAGTCCCACATGGCCCAGGCCGGCTGATGATAGGGGAACCGCGGCAGCAACTGTCCGTCGACGACCGGCCTGTCCGGGTGAAGGCCGTCATTGGTCACCCCGTCGCCGTTGAGATCGGTGGGGCTATACACCGGAAACGCCAGGCCTGAGCCCGCCGACCACGTCGAGGCCAGCGTGATGTCACGGGGCAACGCGACCACGAGGTACGACTTGACCTGGTGCCGCTCGTCCAGCTCGTTGATGCCGTCGTCAGCGCCAGGATTGAAGGGATCAGAAGGCCCGAACAGCGCTTCCGTATCCCGCTCGGTCGAGCCGTTGCCCGTGCTCTTCGCGAGCGTGTAGTTCCCGTAGAACTGCCACCGGTTCGCCATCGGCTTGCTGAGCGAGACCATGAGCGCCTGATAGCGGCCCCGACCGAAGCTGGCGAGCGCGTTCGCCTGAGCGATGGTGGGGTCCGGGCGTCCGGCCGCGAGGATGTCGACCCCACGGCCGAACTGATCGAACCGCGTCGGCGGAGCCAGGTTGCGGTCCCACGTCGTGGATCGAAATCCGCCGACGCGAAGGTTCCGGGACTCGCTGCGCATGTAGCCGGCCTCGAGCGACATGCCGGCCACGCGCCTCGTCAGAGAGGCGGTGAGCTGAAGCACGCGTGGATTCCCGAACTCGGGATCGACATACGAAATGGCCGGGGGGCCCACGAGCGTCGCCAGGGCCGAGCCAGGCGCGATAGCCGACGGCAGGACCTCCGGGAAGGTGACGCCGAAGCGCGAGGCCGGCGCAAACAGCGTGGCGTTGCTGACGCCGGCGCCTCGCAGCGGAAAGTAGATCATCGGGGTCCGCCCGTAGTACAGGCCGGCCGAGCCCTTCACCATCGTCAATCCGTCGCCCGGAAGCTGGTAGGTGACGTCGGTTCGCGGTCCCCAGTTGTTGCGGTCGTGAGGAATGCCCTGCGGGACTGGCGCGTAGGTGAGCTGGATCTGGTTGCCCGCGATCACCGGCATGCCCACCGGCACCTGCACGCCGGCGATGCCGGCCTGCGGCTGCGGATTGATCTGCATGTCGTAGCGAAGGCCCAGCCCGATGGTGAGGCGCGACGTCGGCCTGAATGCGATCCTGCACGTACACGGCCGCTTCGTGCTGCCAGAAGCTCTTCAGGAGCGCCGCCTCTTGCGCCGTGTAGCCGTTGAGGCCGAAGTTCTGCGCATAGAGCAGCGGCTGCCGCGCGATGAACGCCTCGAGGCTCGGAAACACATAGCCGCCGTTCAACCCCAGGGCGAACGCGTTGTTGCGCATGTTGAACGCGTTGTAGTCCGCGCCGAACGTGACGTCGTGGTTCCCGCGCACATGGACCGCGTTCTCGGATACCTGATAGCGGTACATGTCCTGCGTGCTCGGAAGAAACAGGGCGCTGCCGAACGTGCCGGTGTCGGAAATCTGCACCTGCGGACCGTCGGACTGCGGCAGTCCGCGGCCGCGTCTCGCGCGACGTTTGCACCTTGGTTTCGAGGAACAGGCGCGTCCCCACCGAGCCGCTCAGGCTCGTCACGATCGACACGCCTTGATTGCGGAAGGTCTCGAGGTTCGACGGCGCCTGGCTCAGAAGCGCGTCTCCGCCGGCGATGTTGTTCCCATCGCTGCGCGAGAAGTTGCCCCGGACGCTGAGGCGATGGCTCCTCGTGATCATGTGATCGACCTTCGCCAGGATGGCGGTGACGTTCTCGCGGCGCGGGTACTGGCCCTCGAGTGCGCCGAGATCCGCGATCCCGAGCTCGGGAACGGCGACGCCCTGTCACGGGTCTCGCGAACTTCACCGTGATCGGCGTGGTCTGACGCTGGACGTCCGCCGCGCCGAAATAGAACGTCCGGTCGGCCACGAGCGGCCCGCCGACGCTGCCGCCCGACGATGTGCCGAACCAGGCCGACGGGCGCGTTGCCGAACGCGTCGTCCGCGGTCAGCGCGTGGTGCCGCAGGGAATAGGCAAGAGAACCGTGCCGCTGGTTGCCTCCGGATTTCGTCACGACGTTGACGAGACCGCCGTTGGACCGGCCGGACTGCACGCCCAGGCCGCCGGCGCTGACCTCGAACTCCTGGACGGCCTCGAGCGGGATGGTGAAGTTCTGTCGTTCGAGCGACCCGAAGAACTCGCCGAAGAAGTTGTTCGTGAAGTCGGCGCCGTCGACGTTCAAGCGCGAGGTAGTCGCCCGGTTGACCGGCCACCCGGAACGTGCCCCGCGTGCCGGTGGTGGACCGCGCGGTCGGCGACAGCAGGGCGAAGTCGCGATAGTCGCGTCCATTGATGGGCAGGCTCGAGAGCGCATCGGCGTCGATCGCCGTGCCGAGCGCCGGCGCCGTGTCGCCGGCCGCAGAAATCGACACGGTCTCGGTCAGGCCGGCGATCCTCATCACGACGTTCACGACGAGGGCCTGGCCCACGGTCAGCGCCAGGGGGTCGCTGGTGGCTGCTGAAAAGCCGGGACGTTCCGCCTGCACGACGTACACGCCGGGCGGCATCAGCGGCGCCGAGTACCGACCGTCGCTCGCCGGTCACCATGGTGCGTTCGAAACCGGTCTTCGTCTCGCGCAGCGTCACGGCCACACCGCCGAGCGCAGCCCCCGTTTCGTCTCGAATCGTTCCATTGATCTCGGCGCGGTATGTTGGCGTTGAGGTGAAAAATATTTTCCGGGTCGTATTCGCCTTGATGCGCGCTAGTCGCTGATACTTGTCTTCACCGTAGGACGTGCGCACGCGGTCCTCGTCCGGCTTCGACCAAGAAGTTCACGTAGCCGCCCGAGCCTGTCGCGTGCGGGCGCATGGCATCCCAGAAATTTCGCACCCAAGTGCGATCGGCCTCGTAGAGTGGAGTTGTCGGCCGCGGCTTCGATGTTAAACACATAGCCGGCAGCGCGGCTTCCGCCGAACGCGGTGTCGTTCTCGCGATGGCGTCGCGATACGCGCCGGACAAAGTGAATGTCGGGCAGAACGACAACGGCGAAGTTTTTCTCGGCACGTGCTCGCCGATGACCTCGATGGCAGCGTCCGACAAGTCATCCAGATAGAGCGCCTTCTCGTAGCCAGCATGCCCCAGGTGGCGCTCTCGTTGAACATTTGCTGCAAGGCAACGAACGGCATCGGTGTCACGAGTTCGAACAACGGAGGCAGGGCTTGGCGGATCGGCGCGATGAGCATGCGGTGGTCTTCGGCCGATCCAAAGCCGACAACGAGCAGCGCATGCCCGGGCCGGAACGGTGTTCCTGCGGGCACGAACGGCGCTGGCGGCGCGCTCAAGCCGATACCGAGGAACGCGGTCGCCTCCTGCGGGAGCGTACTTGATGAAATCGCGCGCGAAACGAAGCGCTCGGCTCCGTCCTCGAGGCCGAAGAAGAACAGTCCGAGGTTGACAATCGGGCCGACAGGATGAAGCGCGAACTCGAATGACGTGACGACGCCGAAGTTGCCGCCACCACCGCGCAACGCCCAGAACAGATCTGGGTGCTCGTCCTTCGATGCGCGCACGACGCGCGAGTCGGCGGTGACCACCTCGGCGCCGACGAGGTTGTCGCACGCGAGCCCGCCGTCTTCGTCGAGCCAGCCGATGCCGCCGCCAAGCGTCAGGCCGCCAATGCCGGTGTGGCTGATGAAGCCGCCAGGGGTCGCGAGGCCGTGCTGCTGCGTCGCGGCGTCGACATCGGCCCAGGTCGCGCCGCCACCGCACACCGCACGCCGTGCGACGGATCGACGACAACACTGTTCATCGTGCCGAGATGAATCATCATCCCGGCGTCGCAGACGGCATGCCCGCGTAGTTGTGTCCGCCGCCGCGAACCGCGATCTCGAGACCATGCGCCGCGGCGAATCGTATCGCGTCGGCGACCTGCTCCGCAGTTGCGCAGCACGCGATCATCGCCGGGCTTGCGATCGATGGCGCCGTTCCAGACCGCGCGGCACAGGTCGTAGTCCGGATGGCCGGACGTGAATGTCTGTCCGTAGATTTCGCGCCGGCCGTGATCGATGAGGTCGTGGTAGTCCTTCATGACCTCTTGGAATTCCTTGACGTCCATCGCTTTCCGTACCAATTCCGCGTGCTTCTCGACGCTCTCCACTTCGGTCTCTTCGCCACGACCGTCCAGTAGCGTTCCGCGCTGACGTCGGTCGTCACGCGCATGGGGTTGACGCCGATTTGCTGGCTGAGTTTGGCGAGGGCCAGGAATTTCTGCGCGATCGGGCGTGCTTGTCCGGGCTTGCAGTAAGCATGATGTCGCGTACGAGACGCGGTGTCCTCCTTCTGTTTGTTGCGTGTGTGACGTTATTGGCTCCCCGCGGTCGCGGGAAGAATCGGCGCCATCACGTGTGCGTACGGCGTCCCTGCATACATGACGTACGGTCCGCCGTTGTCCGGATCGGTCGAGTATCCCGGCGAGAGATGCGGACGTCGGGAACCACGATCATCAGGTGTGGTCGATGAACTCCCCAGTGATTGTCGGCCGTCTGTTTCATCGCGTATGGATCGGTGTTGCTTCCCCAGCGCGCCGCCGGCCGCCAACATGTAGCCGATGCCCACGCGGCCCTACGTCGGGCGTCTTTTTCGGCGAGGTAGGCCTCCAGTCCACTTGATCCACGCGGCATCCAGACACACCGGGTCGTTCCCTTGGGTATCCGGCATATCCGGTAAGCACGACCAGCCGTTGGTGCCGGGTCTCAACTCGACGGGTTGATCGCCTTCTCTGGCGGGCCAGTCGAGCACGGCGGCCTTGCCGGCAATCGACGCGGGCGCGGCGCTGGTGGCATTGGCTGATCTTTTCCGTTTTCGTCATGACCGCGTGCCCCTGTCATCGTCATGGCGTGGGGTGCCGTCGGCCCCGGGGTCTGGCTTCCAGCAGGCGCGGACATCGATAACAGAGGTGGCCGTCGGTCACCTCGCACGGCCGAGAAACGCCACGTGTTCTGTTCGCATACCTTCATCTCCTGACTTCGAATCGTTCTGTTGTCCCCGATCCTCCCGTTACGTTGACTTCTACGGTACGCGATGGAGATTTGGTTACGTCATGGATATGTGGGCCACACGGCAGGCGATGCGTGGATGTAACCGGTCAGCTCGTCCTGTTCGTAGTACCCTGTCAGCCGGAAGAGCCGGCGGTGACACCTGAGCAGGAACAAGAAGCAACGAGCCTCATGCGGCTCGCGCAGGCCGGCGACCAGCTGGCTTATGCGTCGCTGCTCGTGTTGCTGACGTCGGTGACTCGACAGTTCAGGTGAACGCGCGTGCTGAGGCCGATTCGCGCCCTGATCGTCAGCGATGCGCCCGACCACGCCGAGTTGCTGAGCGCACTCAGGCGCGCGGATTTCGATCCGTCCTGGAGACATACATCGACTTTCGAGGGGTTCACGGCGGCTCTCGCGTGCGACCGCTTTGACATCGTGTTCGCAGACGCCAATGCGCAGGGTGTTCCCGCGACGCACGCCCTCGAGGTGCTCAAGCGAAGCGACCTGGACATCCCCTGCCTCGTGGTGTCGGACGTGGCGCGCGAGGACCTGATCGTCGACATGATGCGGGCCGGCGCCGCCGATTACCTCGTGACGAACAACTGGGCGCGGCTCGCTCAGGGGGTCGACCGCGCGCTCGGCGACGCCGCCGCCCGCCGCCGTGGTGCGGCCGTCGGCCCGGCAGCCCCGCCAGCCCCCGGTCGCGTGCACCTCTCCGGCGATGACATCGGCCACCAGGAGAACGTGTACCGCGCGGCATCCGGACAGGAGGAACACGTCACGGATGATGGGGCGCGACAACGGCTGGTCCTCGACATGATTCCGCAGATCGTGTGGATGGCCGGTGCCGACGGCTCAACGCATTATTTGAATCGGCCCGGGGCGGAACGCCTCGGCGTGCCGGCGGAGGCGATCTACGGGTGGCATTGGCTCGACTGGCTGCACCCCGACGACGTGAACCGTGCGCGCGACCGGTGGGAGGTCGCCATACGCGAGACGGGCGATTACGTGAACGAGTACCGGCTACGCCAGGCGGATGGGACGTACCGCTGGTATCTCGCGCAAGCCGTCGCACTGCGTGACCCTGATGGCGCCGTCACCGAATGGGTTGGCACGTGGACCGACATCACGGAACGGAAGTGGACGGAAGAGCGGCTCGTCCAGGACGCGACGCTCTTGGCCAATGTCCTTGACTCGCTGATCGTCACCGACCTCGAAGGCCTCGTGACGTACTGGAATGAGGGAGCGACGCAGCTCTTCGGCTGGACGGGCGCGGAAATGGTCGGCCGGCCGCTCCTTGGTCGCTTTCCCGAGCACATGCGGCCGCAGATCGCCGCGCTCACGGGCACCATCCTCGACGGTCAGGAGTGGGCGGGCGAGTTCGAGGATTACCGCAAGGACGGCTCCCGCGTCTGGATCGACGCGCGCGTGACGCGCATGACCGATGCGGCCGGCCAGGTCACCGGCGTGATCGGTGTCGCTCGCGATATCAGCCGTCGCAAACAGGCGGAAGCGGAGCGGGACCGCCTGCTCGCCCAACTGCGCGTCCAGATCGATCGGATGCCCCTCGGATATCTGTTGCTCGATGCGGATCTCCGCATCGTCGACTGGAATCCGGCGGCGGAACGCCTCTTCGGCTATCGCAAGGACGAGATGGTCGGGTTGATTCTTCCCGTCGAACGCCTCGTTCCGGCCGCCGCTGTGCCTCAGGGCGAAGCCGTGCTGCGCCGCCTGCAGTCCGGTGATATGGCCGCGCATGCGATCAATGAGAACCTGACCAAGGATGGCCGCACGATTACGTGCGAGTGGCACAACACGCCGCTCTTCGACGCCAATGGCGCGATCGTCGGGTTTCTCGCACTCGCCCAGGACATCAGCGATCGGCAGCGGGCCGAGGAGGAACTCCGCGCCAGCGAGCAGCGGTTTCGCCAGATTGCGGAAAGTATCCGCGAAGTGTTTTGGCTCACGGATCCACTGAAGCAGGAGGTCGTCTACGTCAGCCCCGCGTACGAGACGATCTGGGGGCGTACGACGTGCCAGCGTGTATGCCTCCCCCGAACAGTGGTGGGAGGCCATTCACACCGAAGACCGCGCCTTCGTCCTCCAGGCCGTCGCCACGAAACAACTCCGGGGCGACTACGACGAACAGTACCGCATCGTGCGCCCCGACGGGACGATTCGGTGGATTCGTGATCGCGCGTTCCCGGTGCGGGATGTTCATGGCCAGGTGGTGCGGGTCGCGGGGGTCGCTGAGGACATCACCGAGCGCCGGCAGCTCGAAGCGCAACTCGGGCAGGCGCAGAAGATGGAGGCGGTCGGTCAACTCGCCGGCGGCGTGGCGCACGACTTCAACAATTTTCTGACCATCATTGCGTCCTGCACCTACCTGCTGCTGGACTCACTGCGCGAGGACGAGGGTGCCCGTGAACTGGTCCATCAAATCATGCGCGCCGGACAGCGCTCGGCGACGCTGACGCGTCAGCTGCTCTCGTTCAGCCGACAACAGGTGTTGGCGCCCAAGATCGTGAATCTGAACACCATCATCCGTGACACCGAGTCGATGCTGCGCCGGGCGATCGGGGAAGACGTCGAACTAGAGACGGTCCTGGCGGAGTCTCTGGGCAGTGTCCGGGCCGATCCCGGGCAGGTGGAGCAGGTGCTGTTGAACCTGGTCGTGAATGCCCACGACGCGATGCCCCAAGGGGGCACGCTGACCATCGAGACGACCAACGTCCAGGTCGACGGGGACGACGCGGCGACCCATCCGGGCGTCCCGTCGGGGCCGTATGTGCGGCTGGCGGTGACCGACTCCGGAAGCGGCATGACGGAGACCGTGAAGCGGCACCTCTTCGAGCCCTTCTTCACCACGAAAGGCCCGGGAAAGGGGACCGGCCTGGGTCTGGCGGTGGTCCATGGCGTGGTCCAGCAGAGCGACGGCCACATTGTCGTCCTCAGCGAGGAGGGGGTCGGCACGACGTTCCACATCTATCTCCCGCGTCTCGACGGTCCACCGAGCGCCGTCGAGGTGCCGTACGACTGGTCCGCGGTGCTGCCACAGGGCAGCGAGACCGTTCTTCTCGTCGAGGACGAACCAGGCGTGCGAGCACTCGCCAGGCTCGTCCTCGAACAGTGCGGCTACCGGGTTCTCGAAGCCAGCGGCGTGGACGAGGCCATGCGGCTCGTCGCGGGTGAGCAAGCGCCCATTCATCTGCTTGTCGTCGACGTGGTGATGCCAGGCGGAGGTGGGTCGCCTGCTGACCGAGCAGCTGCGCGCCTCACATCCCGAGATCAAGGTTCTGTTCATTTCCGGTTACGCGGATGATGCGATCGTGCGCCATGGCATCTTGCACGACCATGTCAACTTTCTGCAGAAGCCCTTTGCACCACCGGCGCTCGCGCTGAAAGTGCGGGAGGTATTGGCGACCGAGGGACACTAGACGCGATGGAATGACCGGCTCGCGATCGTGAGGCCGTAGCTGTGTCGCCCTCGACAAGGTGCGGCGAACCACCGGGATCGCGAGTTCGCGCCTCGCGGCGTTACCGCCGCCGACCAAGGGAGCCGGTCGTGAAGGGTTACTGTAGGTCGCAGCGAGGAGAATTTACGATGGCTGATCCGCGATGGCACACAGACCTCGGAATCGACCGGTCAACGAAAGATCCCGGCTCGACCAAGAGCGACACGCGCCGGAACCGCAGACGAAGAGAGCGCTCAGTCCGAGCGGTGGACGACCGCGTGTGTCGCGAGCGAGGACCACAGCGTTGAACGAAGACGTCACCAAGCCGACACCATCGGAGGAGTTGCTGCGCGAGGCGCAGAGACGCACTGAGTCGATCCTCGCGAGTGTTACCGACACGCACATTGTCTTCGATCGTCAATGGCACTACGCGTATGTCAACGACGCCGCGGTACGGGCCATTGGTCGGGCGCGCGACCAGATCATCGGGCGCACGCTCTGGGAACTGTATCTAGACATCGCCGGCACCGAGATTGAACGTCAGTATCGCCGCGCCATGGAGGAGCGGGTCGCAGTGGCCTTCGAGTTTCACTACCTGGCCCTGGATTCGTGGTGGGACAACCGCTTCAATCCTGTACCGAGGGGTTGGCGGTGTTCGCGACCAACATCACCGAGCGGAAGCGGGCGGAAGCGGCACGGGCACAACTCGCGGCGATCGTCCGATCCTCTGACGATGCCATCATCGCCGAAACCCTCGACGGCATCATTCTGACTTGGAATCAGGGAGCCGCGAACATGTACGGCTACACGGCCGAAGAGATCGTCGGCTGTTCCATTTCTAAGTTGATTCCGCCAGATCGTCCTGACGAGCTCGCCGCAATTCTGCAGAGGCTCGCGCGCGGTGAACGCCTCGATCGTTACGAGACGGCGCGTGTGCGGAAGGATGGACAGCGGATCGATGTCTCGCTCACCCTCTCACCTATTCGAGATGCCTCGGGAAACATCAGCGGCGCGTCCATCATTGCTCGTGATACGACAGAACGCAATCGAGTAGAGGAGGGGAGGCGACAGTCCCAGCAGCAGCTGCGCGCGCTGTCGGCGCACCTGCAAACGATTCGGGAGGAGGAACGTAGCCGGATTGCGCGCGAACTTCACGATGAGCTTGGCCAGGTTTTGACCGGTTTGAAGATCGAGCTTTCGCTGCTGGAAGAATCGTGGAGCCGGAGTACACCGCGTGACGCAGGAACTCTCAGTGAGGGGGCGTTCCAACGGATGCGAAGCCTGGTCGACGGCTCAATTCAAACCGTCCGGAAAATTGCCACTGAGCTGAGGCCGATCATGCTCGACAGCCTTGGGCTGTCGGCCGCGGTCGAGTGGCAGGTGGAAGAATTCTGTAAAATGTCAGGGATTCCGTGCGAGGTGTCGCTTCCGGAAGCCGAGATGTTGCTCGATCGCGATACCTCGACAACGCTCTTTCGCATTCTGCAGGAGTCATTGACGAACATCGTCCGCCACGCCAAGGCCAGCAGAGCAAGTGTTCACCTGTGGAACGAGAATCACGCGACGGTGCTCCAAGTGCAAGACAATGGGGTTGGGATTCCGGCACAGGTGATTGCGGGTCCCGTATCATTCGGGCTGTTGAGCATGAAGGAGCGCGCACTCATGCTGGGCGGGAGTGTTGATGTGACGAGCGCCCCTGGCGCCGGCACCAAAATCGTGGTTCGGGTCCCCACCCGCACTCTGAGAAGATGGAGCGGTTCGGCCGTGAGGCGACGCCCAAACGCGCGTATTCATGGTCGATGACCACGCCGTCCTGAGAGACGCTTGAAAACATCGGCCGTCCCCACAAGGCATTCATAGGCTGGTCTTAGGTGCTCACTCGCCAAGCTGGACTCGAACTGGGCATCATCTCGGAGCGCCCGACATCGCGCTGCTGGCTGATCAGCGAAGGCTCGACTGGCAACGAGCCCGTCCGCCACAGTTGCAAGTAGCATCCTGGGTGCCCGCGCTCGCAATCAATCGTCGCGAGAGTCCTGTGGCTTGATGCTCCACGCGAACGTGGTTGGCGTAACGGCGGTCTGCGGTTCGGAATACGCACAAGCCGCGCGATCTGGTGTGCCGTCATCGCGTCGGGTCCAATCGGCGAAATCTCGAATGATTTTGAGGGCTAGCGATCGCCTGAACACTGCAAATGGAGGGACGATGCGGTTCGAGTCCCATCAACCGCACCAGCCGGACGTCCCATCAAGGATCCAGCTCTCTCTGTAAATTGTTGATCTGATTGGTGCGGAAGAGAGGATTCGAACCTCCACGGGGTTGCCCCCGCCAGCCCCTCAAGCTTATAGAGCCGGTATCCTGACGTGATCGGATGCGGATTCTTCCGACGGGTCGCTGCGCAGATGCGTGCGGCAGCGAACGCCCGCGACGACTTTATTCGCACAAATTCGCACACCGGTCGGAAATCGATTCGAGCTTCTCGAGTGAACCCGGTACCGCCACAGGCCCGGGTCACCTTCGCCGTATGTGGAATGCCTGGCTTCAGCCTCCGACGCTCCTTTGCGCTGAACGGCGACCGCGTCGGCGGGCCGACCATTCCCCGGAACGGACTGTTGGCGCGACGAACGCTTCCGCGATTTCCCACATGGCCGTTCCGTGCCGAGATCTATCGCGGCTTGCAGCAGCAGGCGGTCCGTGTACCCACGCCGCTCGTAGACTCAGATGTCGCTTTTGTCGTCCCTCGTCATTCAAAGATTGCCCGCTAAAGTAGACGGGTGCATCGCTCGCGAACACAAGATTGAACCACATCGGGTCGAACACGCCGGTCCGGCGCTGCAGGGCTGTCGCGTCCCGCCACGATCCGTACAAATCAGTTGGACCGTCTGCGGTATCGCATACTGTTCGCGACAACCGCGGCGGCGAGCGCGCCGGCGGTATACCAGGCTACGGTCATCACCTGATTAGCCCGGTGCTCGCTTTCGGGCTTCCATCCCGCTTCGCAAAGAGGGTACCGCTCTATCGCCAGGTTGAGCTTAGATCATGGCGGCCGGCTGGCCGCGGCCATGTCTCGCCGTTTCGACGACGTTCCTCACGCTGGAGAAACCCAACTCACCCGGCAGATCAGGCGTAATGTCGGCAGCCGAATCGACAACTAGAATCTAAGACCAGCGTCCCGACTGGAGCACACGGACGTAGTTGCCTCGCCCGAAATGCTCCGGTTGTGGACACCGCGCGATGTTCATGCAGCCGCGCATCTCGCGCAGCGACTCGTAGCCGTGCGCATCGGCCCAGCGCTCGAACTCCCGGCGCAGGAGAGTGAGGCGGTCGGGACCGTGCCTGAGTAGTGCGGAGACCATCTGGACGCCGTCAGCGCCGGCCATGACTGCCTTGACGGCGTCGAGCGGCTCGTGGACGCCGCCGGTGACCGCGAGCGAGGCCTTCACAGTGCTCGACAGAATCGCCAGCCACCGCAGGCGAAGCGGCAGTTCGGAGGAATTCGACAACTCGAGCCGCAGCACGGCGTCGCGCCGCTCCGGATCGATGTCCGGCTCATAGAAACGGTTGAATAACACCAGGCCGTCCGCGCCTATGCGATCGAGCTGCGCGGCGAGCTGCGGAAGAGACGAGAAGAACGGCGACAGCTTCACCGCGAGCGGAATGGTGATGGACTCCTTCAGCACGGCAACGATATCGATCACCCGGGATTCGACGGCCGCGGCGGCCTCGGTTGGATCTGTCGCGACGTGATAGAAGTTCAGCTCGAGCGCGTCGGCGCCACCGCGTTCGATCAGGCGAGCGTAATGCAGCCAGCCTTCGGACGCCGCGCCGTTGAGCGAGGCGATCACCGGCACGCGTACGCGCTCTTTGACACGGAGCAGATGCTCCAGATACCGATCCGGTGGCAGATGGCGCGAGACGATGTCCTCCTCGAAGAGGGACGGGAGAACAATCGCGGCAGCGCCGGCGTCCTCCAGTCGCGCCACCATGTCCAGGTCGTCGGCCAGGGGCGACGCACCCGACATGAACGGGTGCGCAAGGGCAAGTCCGAGATATCGCGTAGCGAGATCCATCAGCCCACCCTTTCGAGCGCGGTGTCAATCTCTACGCGTTTCGCGTTGGGTGGCGCGCTCAATCGATCACACCTCGTGCGGCTCGTGATTCTGCTGGTTCGGGCCCGCGCTGCACCGGTGTCCGCATGCGCCCGCAAACGACTCATGGGGCATCAGCCGCGCATAGCCGATCACGCGCCGGCGAGAGTCGCTGCGCGCCCATCAGACGAACCATTGCCCGCATTGGGTCAAATCCTTGAGCCCGAAGAGCACCAGCGTGCGCGAGTCCGTCATGTGGCATTCTACAGGTACGGGCAGTGGGGCCCTGCCGCGCGGAGGGCATGAGTCAACGGCATCAGGATCAACAGCAGAATCGCGACGCGCGCCCACGATGGTTGCGTACCAGCCCATACAGCGTTTCGCCCGCACGAACGGCTCCTTCTGGCGCGTGCGTTCACGCCATCCGAGTAGCCGTGGCGGCGTCCAGTAGCGGGGATCCTCTTGCTGGGTCGCCGTGGAGCAGACCTGAAACGGTCCAAGGCTTCACCCAGTCGCCTCCCAACGCCGCACTGCTCGCATTTGCCGAGGCCGAACTGCGAGGACGCGGCGGGCACGGCCGCTTGCTCGACATCGGGTGCGGCGCAGGCCGAAACGCGATCCCGCTGGCGCGACTGGGCTGGAACGTCCTCGGCGTCGACCTGTCCCAACCCATGCTGGCGGCGTCGGTCGCTCGCTCACCTGACACCCCGGCGACGCCCCGGCTGGATCTCGGTACTCGCTCCGATGGACCGCCTTCCTGTTCAGACGGGGCGTATCGACGCTAGTCGTGGCTCACGGCATCTGGAATCTGGCCCGATCGGGCGCCGAGTTCCGCCGCGCCGTCCAAGAGGCCGCACGGGTGCTGACGCCAGGGGGCGGCCTGTTCGTGTTTACGTTCTCGCGTCACACCCTGCCGCCTGAGACACAGCCGATACCCGGCGAGTCGTTCGTCTTTACCCAGTTTTCCGGAGAGCCGCAGTGCTTCCTGACGGAGGCTCAGCTGCTGACTGAGTTGCGCGCGGCCGGGTTCGTTCCTGATCGCGACGTGCCGTTGCGCGAGCTCAATCGACCGCGCGCAGGAACCCTGGCGACTGCCGGGATGCCCGTGATTTACGAAGCGGTCTTTCGTCGGCTTGAGAAGGAGACGCATGAGGAAGTTGTGGTTCGCGTTCACCGCGGTCGTCGTGCTCTCGTTTGCCGTGCTCGGCTGGACCGGCTTCCGCATCTATCAGGAGGCGCCGCCCGTGCCGACGCGCGTCGTCACGGCAGACGGCCGGCAAGTCATTGGCCCCGACGAGATCTACGGTGGCCAGAATGTCTGGCAGTCCATCGGCGGCATGGAGGTCGGGTCCGATCTGGGGCCATGGCAGCTACGTGGCGCCGGACTGGACGGCGGATTGGCTTCATCGCGAGGCCATGTTCATTCTCGACCGCTGGAGCGGTTCGGCAGACGGGTATGCGGCGTTGCCGACGGAGCGACGGGCGCCCTTCAGAGTCGGCTGCAACAGCTCATGCGGACGAACACCTACGACGCCAGTTCCGGGACTCTCACGGTCGACCCCGTGCGAGCCGCGGCGTTCGATGCCAACGTCGCGCACTACAGCGACGTGTTCACGCGGGGCCGTGACGAATACGCCATTCCGCCGGGCGCACTCACCGACACGGACAACCTGCGGAAGTTGTCGGCCTTTTTCTTCTGGACGGCGTGGGCCGCGTCGACCAACCGTCCGAACGACACCATCACCTACACGAGCAACTGGCCGCATGAGCCGCTCGTCGGGAACCGTCCCACCGCAGACACGATCGTCTGGACCGGCGTGAGCATCATCGTCCTGCTGGCCGGGATTGGCGTGATGGCGTCGTACTATGCGTCGATTCGCGAACATGGCCTGCCGGCCGAGGCGCCCGCGAACGATCCCGTGCTCGGCGTCGGTGGCCACACCGTCGCAGCGTGCCGTCGTCAAGTACTTCTGGGTCGTCTCGGCGTTGATCCTCGTGCAGATTCTGCTGGGTATCGTCGTCGCCCACTACGGCGTCGAAGGGAATGCGTTCTATGGGATTCCGATCGCGCAGTTCCTGCCCGTACTCGATCGCGCGCACGTGGCACGTCCAGCTCGGCATCTTCTGGATCGCGACGGCCTGGCTGGCCGCCGGTCTCTTCATCGGTCCGGCGGTGAGCGGGGTTGAGCCGAAGTGGCAGCGTCTCGGCGTGAACGTCCTGTTCGCCGCGCTCCTGCTCGTCGTCGTCGGTTCGATGGCTGGTGAGTGGCTGAGCGTGAAGCAGATGCTCGGCACCGGCGCCGCCTGGTTCTATCTGGGTCACAGCGGCTACGAATACATCGACCTCGGTCGACTCTGGCAGATCGCGCTGCTCGCCGGCCTCTTCCTCTGGCTGGCGCTGATGGTCCGCGCCATTCTGCCCGCGCTCCGCCAGCCTGGCGATCAGCGTCCGCTCCTCGTGATGTTCCTGATCTCGTCCGCCGCCATTGCCATGTTCTACATGGCCGCGCTTGGCTACGGGCGGCGCACGAATCTCGCCATCGCCGAGTACTGGCGCTGGTGGGTGGTGCATCTATGGGTGGAAGGCTTCTTCGAGGTCTTCGCGACGGTCGTCATTGCGTTCCTCTTCGCACGGCTGAAGCTCGTGGCGATGCGCACGGCGTCACAGGCCAGCGTGCTGTCCGCCACGATCTTTCTGTCCGGCGGCATCGTCGGCACGCTGCACCACCTGTACTTCAGCGGCACGCCGATCGTGGTGATCGCGCTCGGCTCTGTCTTCAGCGCGCTCGAGGTGGTGCCGCTGTTGTTCGTGGGCTTCGAAGCATGGGAGAACCTCCGGATGTCGCGGAGCCGGCCGTGGGTGCAGAAGTACCGCTGGCCGATCTACTTCTTCGTGTCCGTCGCATTCTGGAACCTGCTCGGCGCCGGATTGTTCGGATTCATGATCAATCCTCCGATCGCGCTGTACTACATGCAGGGTCTCAACACGACGCCGGTGCATGCGCATGCCGCCTTGTTCGGCGTCTATGGGATGCTCGGAATCGGGCTGATGCTCTTTTCGTTGCGCGCGCTCGACCCCCTGCCGGAGTGGAAGGACGGCCTCGTCAGGTTCGGGTTTTGGGCGACGAACGTCGGTCTCTTCGCCATGGTGACGTTCAGCCTGTTACCGGTGGGCTTGATGCAGACGTGGGCCTCGGTCGAACACGGCTATTGGTATGCCCGCAGTCCTGAGTTTCTCCAGACGGGCGCGATCGAGACGTTTCGTTGGCTGCGCGTCTTCGGCGACACGATCTTTGCAGCCGGTGCGGTGGCGCTGGCCATCTTCGTCATTGGCTTGCGCACCGGGGGATCGACCGGGCGTCAACGACTCCACGTTGGTGAACCGGCATCGGTAACAGGTCAATCGTAGCTACGCAGGTCCCGCTATGAGCCAGATGATTGTGCCGGGGGAGGCGCTGCCCTTGAGTTCGCTGATCACGCCAACCGAAGGCGGCATTGCGAGTCGCATCCTCTCAAAGACGTCGGGTGGCAATCTCACGCTCTTTGCGTTTGACGCGGGACAGGGACTCACGGAACACACGTCGCCCTTTGAAGCGCTGGTCATGGTCCTCGAAGGAGCATGCACGCTCACCATCGGCGGAACGCCGGTTCGCGCGACGCCAGGAACGGTGGTGCGGATGCCCGCCGACGTCCCCCACGCGGTCGACGCGATCGAGGCCACACGTTTGTTGCTCGTCATGCTGCGAGAACCGAAGGGCGAATGAGCGTCATCTCGGCCTGGACCTTTTTCGGCCAGCAACGGCCTTACACGGTTGGTGGCGACGCGCCTGCTCGAGAAGCGAGGGCATCCAACTGGTTCAGGACAAAGGCCCGTCCAAGGTACGGGACGATTGCGCCGGGCGAAGGACTCGTCCATCAGGCGCGGGTCGAAAGACTGCTTCGCGCCCATCTGGAAGGACACGTTGCTGCCGGCGCTGTGCCGACTGAATGTAGGGCACGGCGCTCGTGCCTGGAGGAATTTCGCAGCGTCATCGCGCACGCCGGTGCGCGCGTCGGAAAATTGTCCCAGTCCGGGCACCGGCTGCCGCCACTCTCGGTCGAGCAGAATAAAGCCGTCGCAACGACACCCATCGAAGAGGGGCTTCCACTGCCGATGCTGCAGCCGATCACGTGAAGGATTCGCTCCAGGATACCAGATTTCACGCGGAAATTGGTTGTGTGCCATGGCGGAGGCCGTCCGTTGGGGAGCGCAGGACGCGGATCAATACACATTCGGTAGTGGGTCAGTTTGCCTTTGGTTTGTTTAGGGTCGATTCTGCATGGGCGACAGCCCCTGAAATGGCCTCTTCGGCTTGCACGCCATAATGCTCAGGCAATGTTTTGATACGGTTCATGACGCTGCGTCCGCTGCTCGTGTCGATCACCCCTGTGATTTTGGCGGCGTAGTTGTTTTTGCCGGTACGGCGTCATCTGTTCGATCTGAACCACAAACTCGTATCTGTCGGTGGTCCGGTGAGCCGTCAACATCGTGTCATTTGCTTCCTTCGTTTGTATCAAGGCGACGGTGGGGCTTCCGCTTGGCTTGTCTGACGCGCAAACCATCGATGAGTTCCTACGCGAAGTCGTCGAGTTGAAGCGCGCGAACGAGATTCTCAAGAAGGCGTCCGCGTATTTTGCCCAGGCGGAGCTCGGCCGCCGCGGGAAATAGTCGTGGCATTCATCAATGATCACCGCGAGCCTTCGGGGTCGAGTCGATTCTGCGGCGCCACGCCGATCGCCTTGTCGACGTACTACCATCACCGCGCCCGTCAGCTTGAGCCGACGAAACGGTCGGGACGTGCGGTGCGCGACGAGGTGCTGAAGTCATCGTTCATGCCGCGATGTTCAAGTCCGCTGGCTTCGACGCTGTCGAATCCAAACTGAACCTGACCGTCAGCGAGTTGCGCAAGACGCTGCGCGACTTCGGCAACAAGAGCCGCGACGCCGACGTTGCCGTCATCTATTACGCCGGCCACGGCATCGAGCTTGATGGCACCAACTATCTCATCCCGGTCGATGCGACGCTTGAGACCGATGCAGATGTTCTGGACGAGACGCTGTCGCTGGACCGTGTGCTGTTTGCGGTCGAGCCGGCCAAACAGTTGCGCCTTGTGATCCTCGACGCTTGTCGGGATAACCCGTTCGCCAAAAGCATGAAGCGAACGATCGCGTCCCGCGCGATCGGCCGTGGCCTCGCCAAAGTTGAGCCTTCCAGTCCCAACACGATGATTGCCTTTGCCGCGAAGGCCGGATCCACCGCATCTGACGGCGACAGCAAGAACAGCCCATTTGCGGCGGCCTTGGTCAATCACCTTACCAAGCCCGGTCTTGATCTTCGCAAGGCGTTCGGCTTCGTACGCGACGATGTCTTGAAGGCGACGGGTAATGCGCAGGAGCCGTTCGTATACGGCTCGCTGGGCGGTAACGACGTGACGCTCGTGCCCGCCGCGCCTGCAGCCCCGGCCGCCGCATCGACCGATCAAGACGCCACGATGCAGCGGAACTACGAATTTGCGCTTCAGGTCGGCACCAAGCCGGTGTGGGATGCCTTCATCGAGAAATATCCGTCCGGATTCTTTACCGCGCTTGCCAAAGCGCATCGTGACAAGCTTGCAGCAGAAGCCGCGCGGATTGAGGCGACGAACAAGGCGAAAGCAGCCCAGGAAGAGCAGGCGCGGCTTGCCGCCGAAGGTGCCAAGGCTGCGGAGCAGGCCAAGGCGGCCGAACAGGCCAAAGCCGCCGAGAAAGCCCGCATCGCCGCCGAACAGGCCAAAAAGGCCGAAGAGGCAAAGGTTGCGGAAGCCGAGCGAGCGAAGGCCGCGGCAGAAGCAAGACTTGCCGAAGCTGACCGCGCGAAGGCAGCCGCAAAAGCCGCCGAGGAAGCAAAGGCTGCGGAGGCCGCGAGGCCGAAAGCCGCCGAAGTGGAGAAGGACCCCGCGGCGAAGAGGGGCAGCGAGAGCAAGCTCGCCGCGCTGACGCCGCCGGCGGACCAGTCCGATCAGCCAAAGGCGGTCGATCTTCCTCGTTCGCTGCAAGCCGAATTGCGCCGGGTCGGCTGCAACACCGGTGCGGTGGATGGCAACTGGAATGCGGCCTCGCAGCGGTCGCTCGATCTGTTCAACAAGCACGCGGGCATGAAGCTGGAGGTCAAGGTTGCGAGCGTCGATGCACTTGATGTCGTCAAGAGCAAAACGACGCGCGTTTGTCCGCTGATTTGCGATCACGGGTTCAGAGCTGACGGCGAGCGCTGCATGAAAATCACGTTGCCGGGCGGGCTACGAAGTCGGCGACGATAACACTTGTGAAAAGATCGAAGAAGAAGCCGACGGCAAAGCGCGAAGAGCCCAAGTCGAACGAGAGTTGCCGGAGCGGGCAAGATCAGAGAATTCTTCATCAAGCCGCAAGCTTCAGGTCAGGTTATCTGTACACAGCAAGGGTGCAGGCCCGTTGCAAGGGGCTGCAGAATAGAATTCAGAGAGGCCACCGCAGGTGGCCGCGTAGCCGGAGGTTCATCAGGAGGAAACGTCGAAGTCTGCAACTAAGTGCGTATGATTTGCCCGTGTGCTTGAGGCAAGCGTCCTGATCGCAATCGAGGAATACTTTTGTGAAAATCTTTTGCGCAGTATTGCTGGCGGCGTTTATTTTGGCGGCGCAGCCGCCGGCCGCCCGGGCAGGCGTCGTCCTGATCACGCCGGAGGAAGCACAGCTTCCCACACCCAAGGGCGTTCATGCGGCTCGCGCCATCACGCGCGGCCCGCGTATCGATCTTGCCGGTCCCGATGCCAACGAGGCTCGCTCCCCGCTGCGTCTGCAGCTCAAATTTCGGGGATTTGGCGGAGCAACGATCAATCTGGACTCGCTGCGCGTGACTTACATGAAGCAGCCGAATGTCGACTTGACGTCAAGGGTGAGGCCTTTCGTTCAGCCGACTGGTATCGAGATTCCAGACGCGGAAGCACCGCCGGGCGAACATCTGGTCCGCGTGGAAATCCATGATTCCGAGGGACGACGTACCGTGACGACATTTCTGCTCAGCGTCGCACACTAGAAGGTCAGGGATGCCGGAAACTTGCTTCTTTTGCAAAACGGAGAAGGATGAGCATGCGCTCGTCTGTCCGGCCTGCGGACGGGATACGGCCGTTCCGTTGCCGCTGGCAGCCGAACATCAGGCGCTGTCGCAAAAGAGGGATCGCTTGCGTGCCGAGCTTGTTGAGGCAAAGGCCCGGCTCGAGTCGCTCCGGCGCAGGCCGGTCAGCGCATAAAGCTGATCAGGCAAATCGCGCTCGAACCCTTGTCGCGTTCCAATCTTCCACGGGCAGATTGATCGCCTGATGGAATGTCCGTTCTGCGCCGAGACGATCAAGGACGAGGCTCTCATCTGCAGGCATTGCAGCAGGGATCTCCGTGTCGTGCAGCCGATTGTGATCGAAAACCAGAACCTCGTAGCGGAGCTTGACCGGCTCCAGCGGGAACTGGACCGGGTCAATACGCAACTCGCGTTTTTGGACCGTCCGGTTCGCTTCGTGCTGCGGCACGCGGCGCTCTATGTCCTGATCCCGGCGCTTTTGCTGCTCGCCGCGCATGTCGTTGTGACGATCCTGCTGGATGTTTCCGCGCTCTACCTGCGGATCGCGTCAGTGATCATCCCGATTCCGTTCGGGGTGATGCTCTACGCCGTCAACAAGATCGGGGTGAGGGGGGCCGCCGGGTTTGGAATCGCCACAGCCTTCCTCAGCGTGACGGCCATGCTTGTCACCATCGGCGTTGTCGACACGGTGCCGATCGTGCCGGAGAACCTCCGCGAATGGCGCGAGGCCGTCGAATACGCGCTAAGTATCATGCTGGCCTATTTGACGGGAATTCTGCTGGCCATGCTGATCCTTCGTTCGCTGCCGAATGCGATGGCGGCTTCGGGCCGCCCAAGTGCCGTCGCGGTGCGGCTGGCCCGGATGTTTGGTCAGCATGTGGGGCCGGAGGTCATGCGCCGACGGGCGCGCCGGATTCAGGAACTGATCAAGACCCTTGGCCCGCTCGCCGGTCTGGTGGCAACAGCCGTCGGGTCGATTTACACCGGACTAAAGGGGGTGCTGGGACACTGATAGGGCGAGCCAGGGGGTTTAAATCTCGCCCCGGCATCCCTATATAGACCTCATGGTACAATGGAAATCATCGACCACGCGGCAACCACCGAAGACAAAGGATGAGTTGCGCCTGATGCTGGCCGAGGCGGTCCGCAACACGCAGCCAATCGCGGATGACAGGCCGAAACGCTCCCCGAAGGCCAAGGACGATCAGCCCTAGCCGGCCGCTCGCCGCTCATTTCGCAAGCTTAAGAAACGGATCAAGGCGCGGCGGTTGATGTCGATCCCGACAGCTTGGCCCAATCAGGCGTTCACAAAGGAATAGCGGATGCGGATAGCTGCCAAGCCCACCGAACAAGAGATCATCGAGGGCCCGCAAGCGGTATCCTTTCTGATCGCGAACGGGAATGCGCGGCAGCGCTGCATTCTGCAAACCGAGCTGCCGACGAAGGCGCTGGCCCAAAAATATCTTCTCACAAACTGGCCTGTTATCGAAAAGATGGCGCGCGACGCGCTCGCGGCGGGAAATCTTGAAGACGGCCAGATCAAACTCGTGGCCTGAGCAGTTCATCGGCCTGAGCCGTTCATCATCAACGCCAGTTTTGGATTGCAGGAGCAGTTATGCTGAAAGATCGCGAGAATATCCTGAATGCGCTTCGCGAGAAGCCGCAAAAGGCCTACCAACTCATGCGGCGTGCCAATCTCCCGAATGAGGAAGCCTGCCAATCCCTGCTTCTGAAGATGCGCGACGAAGGTCTGGTGAAATTCGACATCCACAAGGGGCATTGGCTCATCGGATAGTCAGGCACATGCGGCGGGGTTATTTCCCCGCCGTTTTCTGTTTGCCGCCGTTCACTTCCAGCCCGAGCGTGCGACCGGGAAAACCGGCCGCGTCGAAATAGCGTTGCGAACCGACGCGCTGGAAGTTCAGCACGGTGCGCAGGCCGTTCGCCGCAGGCTTTGACGCCACGGTGCCGGCATAGGCTTTGGGCGTTGCGCCGTTGGGCATCGCTTCAGTCATGACACGGCCGATCAGCTTGCCCTTTGCTTTTTGCGTGAGCCCCAGGAGCTTGGCCGCGGTGGCGCCGACGTCGGCATTGCTGACGGGGAGGGGATCGACATAGCCCGATTTGAAGTCGGGCCCGATCGCCGCCGTGAAGTTCAGGGTATCGCCGCGGCTGAAGCTGCCATGCATGCCCTGGCCCTGGCGCAGCACGGTGTCGGCAATCTGCACCGAGCAATTGGTCGGCTCGTCGCATCCTGACGACCAGGAGCGGAAATTGACCACGATCGACGGATGCGGCACGACCGCCTTGCCCTTGAGGCCGAGCTGCGACATCGGCAGCGTGCCCGGGAAATTGCCGAACTCATCGTCGACAAAGAGGCCGCTGACGTAATCCTGTTCCAGCAGCGCCTTGATGGTGCGGTCCGCCAGCTTGCGCTCCTTGCTGGGGATATAGATCAGGTCCGACCCGCCATTGGTCGCGACCACGACATCCGGCTTTGCGGGATCCTTCCCGATCAGGCCGTTGCCCGCCCGGGGATGGGCATTGTCGGCGACGCGGGCGTTCTTGTCGTTGGGGTCGAACAGCGGCAGGTTCAGCGCCTTTGCCAGATCGATGGCAACGAAGCCCATGGGGAGGAAATCCTTCGGCGTGTCTTCGTAGGAGATCTTCGCCGCCGGGCTGGTCTTGCTCTCCTTCGAGATCGTCGAGAAACCGTGGTCGGAGGAGACGATGATGTTGGTCGAGGCGGCGAGCCCGAGTTCGTCCAGCACCTTGCGCAGCTGCGCCAGATTATCGTCCGCGTTCCTGATGCCGGCCATCGAGGTCGGTCCGTTGATGCCGGGCGTGATGGTGTTGAGGCTGTCGCCGGTGTTGTGCTGGCTGCCGTCGGGATCGCGCGACCAGAACACCAGCACGAACGGCTTGTTGCGCGCCTTGAACATCGGCAGCACGACCTTGGCTGCGACGTCGGCCATGTAGGCCTGCTGCGCGACATTGGCGCTCGTGGTGCCCGGCGTCTTGGCGTCGCCGGCCTTGCTGTTTTCGCCGCGCGGGGGCGTCGCCAGCGGCAGGTTGGCCTTGGTCAGCGCGTCCTTCATTTCATCCGACAGCGGAACACCGTTCTTGCTGCCGGTGGCGTCGTCGATGATGATCGAATGCAATCCGGCCGTGCCGACCTTATCGGTATGGTCGAAGATGAAGGTGGGGCCGTGCTTGCCGATGGCCGCGGTGCTGTAGCCCTTCTCGCGCGCCATCTTCAGGAGAGTCTCTTCGTTCATGTAGTCGCCGCCGAAATGCTCGTCGACTTCGAGAAGCACGGGATTGACCTCGAGGAACGGCGTGACGGTGTTGTTGGAGTGGGCAATGGGGTGGCCGGTATAGATCGTGTTGCTGAAGGTGCCGGTATCGCCGAGGTAATGGCCGCTGGCCATCGCCGAGCCGTTCGCCATGGTGAAGGTCGGAAACAGCGAGTGCGAGTTCTTGAAATTGACGCCCTTGTCGCGCAGCTCGGCCATCGCAGGCGCGGTCTGCGGCGTCACGATGCGCCCGCGCAGGCCGTCCGGCACGAACAGGATCAGGTTACGCGGGTTGGCGTTTTGCGCCGACGCCGAGCCTGCGGCAAGTGCGATCAGTCCGGCGGACAGCAACAGGATTGTGCGGCGCATCAGGTTCTCCCTCACAGGAAAGCGGTTCCGGCGATCCGCCGTCGCTTTCCGTTTAGTTTTGCTCTGCGACAGGATTGTTACATTGTGTGGAACCGGCCTCAAGGGCGGGCCACCGGGTACAAGCCGCCGCGTCCGGTCAAAGGTTTGGACCGATTGGAGGAAACATCGGAGCCCCGGCGCCGTTCTCTCCTTGCCAGGAGGCCAGCCATGAGCAAGTTCCAACAGAAGGCCGAAGCCCAGACCAAACAGATCATCGGGCAAATGCTCGGAGATGAGCTGCTGGTGGAGGAGGGAAAAGAGCAGCAACGAGAAGCGACGGAGCCGGAATCGACCGGTGATCGCCATGACGACGATCGCCACGACCAGGGCATCGTCCGCGACGAGCGCGGACAAGAGCAGCCCCGGGACAAGGAGCGCGCTCAGCGCGTAAGCAGGGTGGATCGAGGCGGCGACCCGCCGGGAAAAAAGGAAAAGAAGGGGGAGGCGGTCCCCAAGCGTGCGCCGTCAGTTACCTGACTGGTCGATCAGGGCGTGATTACCTCCCGCAATCCCGGCGACCTCGAAGCATTCAGCGCCAAGATCATCGAGGAGGTAACGGAAGGCCGGCACAGCAGACGTAGCGCGGCCTGACCGCAAAGCGAGAGCACCCATGAAGAGCAAGCATATCGCCGCCGACACGGAGGCGCAGGTTCACGTTATCATTCTGGATTCGGGCGAGGAGGCGTTTGCAGCGCTCACCCGCTTCGCCAATGAATCAGGAGATTTCCGCGGCGTCGCTCACGGCGATCGGCGCCTTCGAGCGGGCAACCGTCGGCTGGTTCGACATTGCTGCGAAGAGCTACCGCAAGATCGAGGTCAATGAGCAATGCGAGGTCCTCAGTGCGATCGGGGACGTCGCCATCGGCGATGACGGCAAGCCCAGCCTTCATGTCCACATCGTGCTCGGGCTCGCCGACGGCTCGACCCGCGGCGGCCACCTGCTGGCAGGCACGGTGAGGCCGACGCTCGAAGTGGTCTTGACCGAAGTCCCGGCGACGCTTCGACGCAAGAAGAGGGCGGACCTTGGGATCGCGCTGATCGATCTTGAGGCCGTACGCGGCTGACGCGTCAAGCGCGTCGGCATAGGAACCATTTCGTTCAATCCGATGTTGTCCGCGCACCAACAATGGAGAACGTCATGGCTGAGAAAGACCTCAACGAACTATTTCTCGATACGCTCAAGGACATCTACTACGCCGAAAAGCAGATCCTGAAGGCCTTGCCGAAAATGGCGAAGGCCGCCAATTCGGACAAGCTGCGGGCTGCGTTCGAAAAGCACCACAGCGAGACGGAGGGACAGGTCGAACGCCTGGAACAGATATTCGAGCTGCTCGGCAAGGCCGCGCGCGGCAAGAAGTGCGATGCCATCGAGGGCATTCTCGATGAAGGCAAGGAGATCATGGAGGAGTATGCCGGCACGCCCGCGCTCGACGCCGGCCTGCTGGCGGCGGCTCAGGCCGTCGAGCATTACGAGATTTCACGGTACGGCACCCTCAAGGCGTGGGCGCTCAAGCTCAACAATCCGCAAGCCGCGAAGCTGCTCGACCAGACCCTGGCCGAAGAGAGGAAAACCGACGAAAGCCTGACCAAGCTCGCCGAGACCGCGGTCAACTACGAGGCTGCGGCATAGAGAGACGGCCGGCGGCGGCGCTGATGTCTCTGCAATCCGCTTCGCGATTTCGGCCCGGGTTGGCCGCATCCGAAACAGCGCCATCGTCCGCCCTTGCCGCAACCGCATGGAAAGAGCCCCGCCAATCCCGTTCACGGGATTTTCGGCGGGGCTCGAGTTCGACGTTACGGGGGAAGGCAACGCCGATACGGGGAAAACCCGGAGCGGGTCCGATCGTTCCTTGTGGTCGCTCGCCCCACGCGTTTTCGCTGGCCGCCGCGACGCCGGTCGCGCGAGGAAACGCCGAGGAAAAACGCCCGCCAAGGTAGTGGTTTTACGAGGCCGAACAAATATTTGCGCAGCCGGCGCCAGCGTAAGCAAACGTTTAGCCGCTGCCCGTAAAATACCGGCATCAATTTTGTATTAACCTCTGGTTGGTCATGCGCCTTCTGCCGATGAAAGAGCCGGACAGGTCCTGGCGGTCCATCAAGGGCCAGTGGAAGAAGGACGCTGAAGGCGTCGGCGAGGACTTTTCGACATTCTCGACGGGAAGCTTCACGGCCTATGACGGCCTGACCAAGGAAGGCGACCACCCCAGCCTGTACTGCCTTTCCGACGGCGAGCGGATTCATGCGGCCTGCCAGGTCAGCCGCCTGATGATGAGCAAATTCCCTTCGCCGATCCTGCGGGCGCGCTTTATCGTGGTGTCGCCGGTTTATGAACTGGGGATCGCGGACGCCGGCCAATACGCCCAGATGATGGTGGCGTTGTTCTCCGGGATCGTCTGGCTGTCGAGGGACACGATGTCGGCAAGCCACATCCGTTTCTTCCTGAAGAGCCCTGGAGATTCGCAGTACTTCGCGGCACTGCAGGCCACGACGCCGGGCTCGCTGTTTTCAAAGTTCACGATCGACGGCGCGCTGATCGAGTGCAGCCTCATGGAAGACGAGATGGCGGAAACCGCCTGATTCCGCCGCCGGTTTAACCTCGCGATAACTCATTTTGCTAACGCCCTCTTGGGTTGTGTTCCCTACAACAAGCGCCTGTGGGGGCAGCGAAAGTGCTGAATAATTCATCGCAAGACGTCGTCGCGGAGAGCCAGCCGTTGTCTGGTGGCGGCATGCCGTGGCGGATCAGGCTGAGTGCAATCCAGTGGCTGATCCTGAGTGCGGCGGTGCTCGTGATCGCGATCACGCTCGGTACCGGCTATTTTGCCATGCAATACCGCGAGCGGGCGCTGGAAGTCGCCGAACGCGAACTCAACAACAGCGCGCTGCTGCTGTCGCGGCATTTCGACCAGCAACTGCTCGACCTCCAGCATGTCCAGCAAGACGTCGTGACCAGCCTGCGGGCGGACGGGGTCCACACCGCCGACGACTTCGAAAGCAAGATGTCGACATTGAGCGCGCACGAGATGCTGCGCACGAAGCTCTCGGTGCTGCCGCATGTCGGCGCCCTGAATCTCTGGAGCGCCAAGGGGTGGCTGGTCAATTCGTCCGAGATGTGGCCGGTGGCGGACAAGACCATCACTGACCGACGCTACTTCCAGGAGTTCATGTCGGGCAAGCCGACGCCCGAGGTGATCGTCGAGCCGGTCGTGAGCAGGGTGACCAAGGTCTGGACCACGGTGTTTGCGCGAAAGGTCATCGGCCGCCAGGGCGAGATCATCGGCTTTGCCGTTCGCGGCGTTGAACCTTCCCATTTCGAGGACTTCGTCGCATCGCTGGCGCTGGACGGCGACACCGCGATTTCGATGATTCACCGCGACGGCACCATCATCGCCCGCTATCCCAAGGACGACAAGCTGATCGGCCTCAACGTCGCCAATACGGCCGCATTTCAGCATGCGCTGATCCAGGACGGCAATGTTTCGGGACGCTTCACCAGCGCGAGATTGTCGGAAGACAAGGTCGGCGCGGTCAAGTCGCTGATGCACTTTCCGATCCTCATCGTCGCGACCACGAGGACCGAGACCGCACTCGCCGACTGGCGGGCGCAGACCAGGCTGCAATTTTCTGCGGCGGCGCTGGCGATCGTCGTCGTGATCGGCATGATCTTCCTGATCGTGCGCCAGCTACGCCGGCCAGCATGCCGCCGCGCAGCGCAAGCTCTCGGAGAAGAGCCAGCATCTCGACACCGCCATCAACAACATGACGCAGGGCCTGCTGCTGTTCGATTCCTCAGGGCGCCTCGTGATCTGCAATCGCCGATACATCGACATGTTCGCCCTCTCGACCGACGTGGTCAAACCCGGCTGTCATCTGCGCGATCTGATCCGGCACCGTCAGGATCTCGGCTCCTTTGTCGGCGACGTCGACGCCTATTGCGCCCGGTTTCTCGATCCCAACGGCAGCCTGGTTCAGGACACCGTGACCTCGACGCCGGACGGACGCACGATCCGGCTGATCTTCAAGCGCTCGCCGGACGGCGGCTGGGCCACGACACTGGAAGACGTCACCGAAGGGCGGCGCGACCAGGCCAGGATCGAGCATCTCGCCCATTACGACGCGCTGACCAATCTGCCGAACCGTTCGCTGTTCCAGCGCCATGCGGAAGGATTGCTGCTGGAAACCGAGGGGCGCGAATTCGCGATCCTCTATATCGACATCGACGAGTTCAAGCGCATCAACGACACGCTGGGACATCTGATCGGCGACGAGTTCCTGAAGGGCGTGGCGGAGCGGCTGCGCCAGTCGGTGGGACCTGAAGATTTCATCGCCCGTCTCGGCGGGGATGAATTCGCCATCCTTCAGCACGGCATCGAGAGCGCCGAGGACGTTCACGCGCTGGTCGCGCGGGTCTATCAGGCGCTGCGCACCCCGTTCGACTGCCACGGCCACCAGCTTTCCGGCGATGCCAGCATCGGCATCGCGACCGCCCCGCGCGACGGCTCGGACCTGTTCGATCTTCTGAAGAACGCCGATCTCGCCATGTATGCGGCGAAGGCGGCCGGCCGCAGAACCTATCGCTTCTTCGATCCCGCGATGGAGCAGCAGGCCAATCATCGCCGCGAACTGGAGGCGGACTTGCGCGCGGCGCTGGCGCAGGGCAGCTTCGAACTGCACTATCAGCCGCAGGTCGATCTGCGCAGCGATCGTGTCGCCGGCTGCGAGGCGCTATTGCGCTGGCGGCATCCGGTGCGCGGCATGGTCTCTCCGGCCGACTTCGTGCCGGTCGCCGAGGAAACCGGCCTGATCGAGGAGATCGGGCAGTGGGTGTTGCGCACCGCCTGCGCGGAAGCTGCGAACTGGCCGGCCGATGTCCGCATCGCCGTCAACGTCTCGCCGATCCAGTTCCGGTCGGACACGCTGTCGCTGAAGGTCGCTTCTGTCCTCTCCGAGACCGGGCTCGACCCGCGCCGGCTGGAGCTGGAGATCACGGAAGCCGTCCTGATCGCGGACGACGACGCGGCCCTCGCGACGCTGAACCAGCTCCGCGCGCTCGGGATTCACATCGCGCTGGACGATTTCGGAACCGGCTATTCCTCGCTGCAATATCTGCAGCGTTTCCCGTTCGACAAGATCAAGATCGACCGCTCCTTCGTCAAGGAAGTGACGCGCAATTCCTCGTCGGCCTCGATCATCCGCGCGGTGGTGAGCATCGCCGCCGACCGCAACATGGTCACCACGGCGGAAGGCGTCGAGACGCTGCAGCAGCGCGAGACCGTGCAGAATCTCGGATGCACCCAGATGCAGGGCTTTCTGTTCAGCGCGGCGCGTCCGGCGCAGGAGATCCGCGCGCTGCTGGCATCGGGCAGGGCAGGCGTCGAGGACGCGGCGTGAGGCTGGAGACCCGGTTGCTTCAGCCCTCCTGCGGCCGCACCTCGGAAATCGCCTTCCTGAGAATCCGCGACAGCAATTCCACCGAATAGGGTTTCTGGATCAGCTCGAAGCCGCGGTGGGCGCTCTCCGCCAGCACGTTGCTGTAGCCGCTGGTCAGGACCACGGGCAGGCCGGGATAGCGCTCGCGCACGATGCCGGCGAGCTCGACGCCGTTCATCCCGGGCATGATGACGTCGGAAAACACCAGGTCGGCGGAAAATTCGTCCTCGGCAAGGATCGCGAGCGCGGCATCCGCGCTGGCGACGCGGCGGACGGTGTATCCGAGATCTTCCAGCAGCTCGGTGGAGAATTGCCCGACGTCGTCATTGTCCTCGACCACGAGGACGCGGTAGCCGCGGCCGCGCGCGGCGGGTTCGGTGCCGGTCGCGGCGGCCTCGACGGCATCGGCCGGCACCGCGGCCTGCGGCAGGTAGATCGTAAAGATCGCGCCCTGGCCGGGCTCGCTCGCGACCGCGATGTCGCCGTCGGATTGCTTGGCAAAGCCGAACGCCTGGCTGAGGCCGAGGCCGGTGCCCTTGCCGACTTCCTTGGTGGTGAAGAACGGCTCGAAGATCGTCTCGAGCAGGGCAGGCGCGATGCCGGTGCCGGTGTCGGTCACGGTGATGGCGACGAAATCGCCGCTGCGGGCGGGCTGGGCGCGCAGCGGCGGAATGGCATCCACTTTCCGGACGCGTATGTTCAGCCGGCCCTCGCTGTCCATGGCATCACGGCTGTTGACGGCGAGATTCATCAGCGCGGTTTCGAATTGCGCGACGTCGGCGATCGCGAAGCAATTGAGATCGGCGATGTCGACGTCGATCCTGATCCGGGCGCCGACCAGCGGGCGGATCAGTTGCGCCACCGCCTCGACCTGGGTGCCGACATTGAACACCTGCGGCTTCAGCGGCTGCCTGCGGGCGAACGCCAGCAATTGTCCGGTCAGCTTGGAGGCGCGCTCCACCGTCTCGGAGATCGCGTCGATGTAGCGCCGGCGCCGCTCTTCCGGCAGTTCGCGGCGGCGCAGGAAGTCGGTCGCGGATCGGATGATGGTCAGCAGATTGTTGAAGTCGTGCGCCACGCCGCCGGTCAATTGTCCGACCGCTTCCATCTTCTGCGACTGGCGCAGCGCTTCCTCGCCCTGGCGGCGCTCGGTGATGTCGATGGCTTCCGGCACCGCGCCGATGATCGCGCCGTGCTGATTGTGCAGCGGGCGCATCGCAAAGTCGAAATAACGCTCGCCGATCGGCAGGTACAGCCGCATCTCGGTCTGGATTTCTTCGCCCCGCATCACGGCGATGAAGGCGTCGCGGACGACCTCGCGCATGCCTTCGGTGCCGGAAAACCACGGCGTTTCCCAGAACGGATTGCCGATCACCTCGCTGGCGTCTGAGCGGATTCCGGCGAGCGCCGTCTTGTTGGCATACAGGACGTCGCCGTGCAGGTTGAGCAGGCTCTGATACTGATGGCTGGTCTCGAAGATCGCCCGCATCTGGGCTTCGCTGGATTCGAGTTGCGCCGTCCGCTCGGTGATCCGCAATTCGAGGATTTCGTTCAGCCGGCGCAAATCGTGCTCGGCCTGCTTGGCTGCCGTGATGTCATGGGCGACGCCGATGAAGCCGATATGCTTGCCGGTCGGATCCCAGCGCGGCTGGGATTCGGAGCGCAGCCACCGCCATTCGCCGTCGGCGCGCTGGTAGCGCGCTTCCAGCACGAAGGGCTTGAGCGAGGCCTCGCCCGCGACCGATTCCTGCACGATGCGCGACTGGTCGTCCGGATGCAGCCGCTTGCGCCAGTCGAACACGATGGCTTCCTCGAACGGCAGCCCGAGGAAATCGAGATAGGCCTGGTTGGCGAAGGAACGCGTGCGGTCGAGCTTGGTGACCCAGACCGGCACCGGCGCGCTGTCGGCGATCAGGCGAAAGCGCTCCTCGCTTTCGCGCAAGGTCGCCTGCGCCAGCATTTGAGGGGTGACGTCGCAATCGGCGCCGACCAGGCGCAGCGCGCGGCCGTCGCTGTCGCGCTCGATCTTGGCGACGACGCGGATCCAGCGGGTCGTGCCGTCATTCGGCCGCACGATGCGGTATTCGGCCGAATAGTCCTCGCTCTCGCTCTTCAGGACGCCGAACAGATGCTGGACAGTTCGCTCGCGATCCTCGGGATGGATTCGACTGACCCATTCCTCGTAGCTCTCGTTGGCCGCGTCAGGCGGCAAGCCGTGAACCAGGAGATATTCGGGGGAGCGGCGGTTCTTGACGCCGTCACGGAAATCGATTTCGAGACCGCCGACGCCTGCGATGCGCTGGATCCGCGCCAGCTCGGCTTCGCGCTCCTGCAGCGCGCGGTGGGCGCGATCGCGTTCGCGCAGGATTTCCTGCAGACGTTGCCGCAAGCGTTCCGCGGCGGCAGCTTCAGGCAGGACGTTCGAACTATCGGAAGGGGTCATGCGCGCCAGCAACCTCTGCTGGCATTTTCACACAGGAGGCGGTGGCTTTGCCAGCTTCATTTGCTCTTGGGCGAGCGACAGTTGTAAGCCCTGCGGAACCCGGCGGCCTGCGCGTCGTCCTCGGAACAAAACCAGCGGTCCGGCTTGGTCAGGCCCGGATAGGAGCGGCAGGCCTGCAGATGGTAGATGCCGAGGTTCCCGGTGACGCGCGCGCGGACGGCGTACTTGCCCTTGATGTTGCAGCTCGCCGGCATCACGAGATCCTCGGGGAACAAGGCCTCGCGGATTTCGCGGTCGCGGTCGGTACGGCACGCGGCGCCGATCAGGGGGCCGTCTTTCTTGCCCGCGCGGAACTCGCGCGGTGCGACGAAGCAGCCTTTCCACAGCCCCTGGCGGTCGTCCTTGGCGCGGGCCTCGTCCACCTTGAAGCGCCCGCTGGCGGAGGCTTCGACATTCAAGGCAAAGCCGTTGCGGACCAGCAACTGGCTGAGACTTGTGGTCTCGCCCTCGATCTTGCACACGCCAATGCGCCGTTTCTTGTAGGCGGGATCGGGACCCAGATCGTCGCAGCGGACCTGCTTGCCGCCGGTCAGCTTGGCCAATTGATCGCGCGCCTCGCTACCGCAGGTCCAGCTGTCGGCGTGCTCGTCGATGCAGAACTGGTCGACGGTTGGGACATCGATGCCGTCGAGCCGGTAGGTGACATTGCCAAGCTGAAGCGTGCTGCCATCCCGGACGATGGCGGTGGCGGCCGAACCCTGGCTGGCCGGAAGTACGATCGATAGCAACGCAGCAACCAGAAAAATTCGTGACCGCATCTGTTTCACTTTAAATAGATTTCGCACCGATGCGTTCTAGCACATGCTGGCGTCAAGGAACCAAGCCTGGCGACCGCCTCTCTGACGTCTATTCCCCGGTCGCTCAAGGCCTCGAAGAGAGCTTCGATAATTTCGGGCTCAAGCCTGTGGACAGATGACGGCACGAGCTCGTCAATTTGGTCAAATGTGATGACCCCATGCTGGTCGCCGATTTCAATCGCTCTTTTGATGATCGCCGATAAATCCATTTGATCGTCCTCCCGATCTTGAAGCTCCTACTAAAGGGGATGAGAGCACCATTGACTTCGTGAGAACAAAATAGGAACGTGAGCGGCGTCGCGTCACACGGAATATTGCCATGTCATCCTCTTCACAGCCGAAATTCGAAGAGGACGACGGGCTGGAAACCGCGGTGGATCAGGCGATTTCCAGCCTGCGGCGGCGACATGAGGGCGACGATCCGCGCGCTGATCGTGGCCAACGAATACCTGGAGTCCGAGGCCGCCGAGCTGATGAAGGCGGTATCCCGCGCCTATGCGCGGGGCCGCTTCAACGCCTATTCCGGGTGAATTACCGCCGGCCGGTGCGGCGAGGCTGATACGAGACCGTTGCCTCCATCGATTTTTGCTGTACGACGGGTTTGTTACCCGCATCCCCGCATGTCACATTGCGGGTGAGGATCCTGCCCAAAGCCCAAGCAAGAAGAACATGTTCAAGAGAATTCTGATCGCAAATCGCGGCGAGATCGCCTGCCGGGTCATCAAGACTGCGCGCCGGATGGGGATCGAGACGGTGGCCGTGTATTCCGAGGCCGACCGCGATGCACTTCATGTCGAAATGGCCGATGACGCCGTGCTGATCGGCCCGCCGGCGGCGGCCGAGAGCTATCTGCTGATCGACAAGATCGTCGAGGCTTGCCGCAAGACCGGCGCGGAGGCCGTGCATCCCGGCTATGGCTTCCTGTCCGAGCGCGAGGCGTTTCCGCGCGAGTTGGCCAAGGCGGGTATCGTCTTCATCGGTCCCAATCCCGGCGCCATCGCCGCGATGGGCGACAAGATCGAATCCAAGAAGGCCGCCGCCAAGGCCAAGGTTTCGACGGTGCCGGGACATCTTGGCGTCATCGAGGACGAAAAGCACGCGGTGAAGATCGCCGACGAGATCGGCTATCCCGTGATGATCAAGGCCTCCGCCGGCGGCGGCGGCAAGGGCATGCGGATCGCGCATTCGAAATCCGAAGTCGCCGAAGGTTTCAACGTCTCCAAGGCCGAGGCAAAATCCTCGTTCGGCGACGACCGCGTCTTCATCGAAAAGTTCATCGTCGATCCCCGGCACATCGAAATCCAGGTGCTCGGCGACAAGCATGGCAACGTGATCTATCTCGGCGAGCGCGAATGTTCGATCCAGCGCCGCAACCAGAAGGTCATCGAGGAGGCGCCGTCGCCGCTGCTCGACGAGACCACCCGCCGCAAGATGGGCGAGCAGGCGGTGTCGCTGGCGAAAGCGGTCAACTACAATTCCGCCGGCACCGTCGAATTCGTCGCCGGCCAGGACAAGAGCTTCTACTTCCTGGAAATGAACACCCGCCTGCAGGTCGAGCATCCCGTCACCGAACTGGTCACCGGCATCGATCTCGTCGAGCAGATGATCCGCGTCGCCGCCGGCGAGAAGCTTTCGATCGCGCAGAAGGACGTCACGCTGACCGGCTGGGCGGTGGAATCCCGCGTCTATGCCGAGGACCCGTTCCGCAATTTCCTCCCCTCCATCGGCCGGCTGGTGAAATACCGTCCGCCCGCGGAAGCAAGCCAGGACGGCATCACCATCCGCAACGATACCGGCGTGCAGGAAGGCGGCGAAATCTCGATTTATTACGATCCGATGATCGCAAAACTCGTGACGCATGCGCCGTCGCGCGCCGCCGCGATCGAGGCGCAATCAACCGCGCTGGACGCGTTTTACGTCGACGGTATCAGGCACAACATTCCGTTCCTGTCGGCGCTGATGAACCATCCGCGCTGGCGCGAGGGCAAGCTTTCCACCGGCTTCATCGCCGAAGAATTTCCAAAAGGCTTTTCCGCGCGTCCGCCGGAAGGCGAGGTCGCGCGGCGGCTGGCGGCCGTGGGAGCAGCGATCGATCATGTGCTCGGCGAGCGGAAGCGGCAGATTTCCGGACAGATGAACGGCCGGCTGGTGCACCGTGAACGCCGCCGCGCGGTGTGGCTCGATCGCGACGAAATCGCGCTCGATGTGGCGCGCGAGGCCGAGGGCGTCGCGGTGCGCTTCATCGGCGCCGATGGCCTGCCCGGCAATCCGCACAATCTGGTCTCGGCCTGGACACCGGGCGAGCCGGTCTGGCAGGGCACCATCGACGGCCACTTCGTGGCGATGCAGGTGCGCGCGATCCCGAACGGCATCCGCCTGGCGCATCAGGGCTTTGACGTTGCGGTCAACGTCTTCACCGAAAGCGAGGCGGCCGCCGCCCGGCTGATGCCGGTGACATCGGCCGCCGACACCGGCAAGAAGCTGTTGTGCCCGATGCCCGGGCTCGTGGTGTCGATTGCCGTGAGCGAAGGGCAGGAGGTCAAGTCCGGCGAGACGCTGGCCGTGGTCGAGGCGATGAAGATGCAGAACGTGCTGCGCGCCGAACGCGACGGAACGGTGAAGAAGATCCACGCCGCGGCCGGCGCGACGCTGGCGGTGGACGCGCTGATATTGGAATTTGCGTAACGCTTCCGTCATTGCCTGCGACAAACGCGAAGCGTTTGCGCAAGGGAGCGTCAGCGACGAAGCAATCCACACTTCCTTCGCTGCACGATGGATTGCTTCGCTTCGCTCGCAATGACGGCGGATAGAACTGAGGGCACCATGGCTTTCCGTCAGCGCCGCGAGAAACTGCGGTCCATTCTCAACGGCTCCTCCTGCATCCGGCCGGGGTCGGTCTATGACGCGACCTCGATCCGTATTGCCGAAGACCTCGGCTTCGAGCTCGGCATGTTCGGCGGCTCGGTGGCCTCGCTGGTCGTGCTCGGCGATCCCGATATTGCGCTGATCACGTTGACGGAGCTGGCCGAGCAGATGCGCCGGATGTCGCGCGCCTCGACCTTGCCGGTGCTGGTCGATGCCGACCACGGCTATGGCAACGCGCTCAACGTTCGCCGCACCGTGCAGGAGCTGGAGACGGCCGGCGCCGCCGGCCTGACGATCGAGGACACGCTGCTGCCGCAGGCGTTCGGGCAGGCCGGGACGCAATTGATCCCGCTGGAGGAGGGCGTCGGCAAGATGAAGGCCGCGCTCGATGGCCGCAGCGATCCCTCGCTGGTCGTCATGGGCCGCACCGGCGCCGTCTCCGTCACCGGTCTCGACGACGCGATCGCGCGCGCGAGGGCGTATGAGGCTACCGGCGTCGACGCGCTGTTCTTTACCGGCATCAAGAACCGGAGCGAGCTCGAAGCTATTTCCGCCGCGACCCGCCTGCCGATCGTGCTCGGCGGTGCGCCCGAGGACATGACCGCGCTCGATTATCTCGCAAGCCAGCGCGTTCGGATCGCATTGCAGGGCCACGCGCCGTTCGCCGCCGCGACGCAAGCCGTCTATGAGACGTTGAAGGCTTTGCGTGAGGGAGCCTCGCCGAAGAGCCTGAAGGGGCTGGCGTCGTCCGAACTGACCGGCAGGGCGATGCGCGATATCGATATGAAAGCGCGCGCGCGCGAATTCCTGGGGTTGAAGAAACCATGAGCGACACCATCCGCCATGTCACGATCAGGGGGCGGGTGCAGGGCGTCGGCTATCGCTACTTTGTCGAACGCGAGGCGCGGTCGCGTGATCTCGAAGGTTGGGTGCGCAATCGCCGTGACGGCAGCGTCGAAGCGGTGTTCGCCGGCCGTGCGGAAGCCGTCGCGGCCATGATCGCGGCATGCCGCCGCGGGCCGTCATCGGCGCGGGTGGAGGCGCTGCAGGACGAAGCCGCCAATCCCGACATGCTGAACCTGCGGGAGGCAGGGGAGCGGTTCTCGGTGCTGCCGACGATCTGACGCCCTGGCAAGGCTGATACACACCCACGAGGTGAATGAATGAAGCCGCAACACCCCGGCCGCGACTGGAGACGGATCCATCATTCGCCGATCTTTTGGATCGGGGTCGTGATGTGCCTGGCCGCGATCACGATCTATGTGCTGTCCGATGACCTCTCGTGGCGGCCTGGCACGCGCTAGAAGAAACCCGGGCTCAGATCGACGCCGTACGTCAGCATCAGCAGGGATACGAACAAGCCGGCCGCGCAGAGAAGCACGATCTGTTTGAGAATCTCGTTGCCGTTGATGGTGGTGATGGCGCGCGAAAACGCCCGTGCGATAACAGTCATCCGTGACCTCCACGCGTCGGCGCCCGGGCAATTGATAGCGCGGAGGGCTTGGCATGAATGTGAGCTGGCTCACCAGTCGGCCAAATGATCGCTGGAAGATGCGGTCGTTGCTCCCGAGAACTCCCGCTAACGCGTCCGTTCGCCCGGCGCGAACTCGCCATCGTGCTGGATGGAGGCGCTCTCGACATATTGCAGGTCGAGTGAGGAATATACGATGCTGCGATTGCGGCCGAGACGCTTGGCCTCATAGAGCGCGGTGTCGGCTTCTCCCACCAACGCGGCCTCGTCGAGCGTCGAGCGGTTTCTGGCGGCGACGCCCGCGCTGATGGTGATGTATCCGCGGCTGGAGGCTGTGTTCGCAATGCCCAGAGCCCGAACCGTCAGCCGAATGCCCTCGGCGATCTTCAAGGCGGCTTCTTCCGTTGCATTCGGCAGCACGATGGCGAATTCCTCGCCGCCATAGCGCGCGGACAGGCCTGACGTATTGGCGGTCGCATCGCCGATGGCGTTCGCAACCGCCTGCAGGCAACGGTCGCCGGCCTGGTGTCCGTAGGTGTCGTTGTAGCCCTTGAAATTGTCGATATCGATCAGCAGCACCGAAATCTCTTCGCAGGCTTCGTATTCGCGCCGCAGGAAACCGTCGAAGGTGCGGCGGTTGGTGAGCCCGGTCAGTCCGTCGGTTGCAGCGAGCTGGGTGAGGCGGCGGTTGAGCTGGGTCAATTCATCCTCCATCCGCTTGCGCTCGGTCACATCGCGGATGACGCAGAGAAATTCCGTCCGTGCGGGGTCGCTGGTTTCCGACGCCAGCTTGAACTTGCTTTCCACCCACGCCAGCGTCCCGTCGCCGCGATAGTGTCGAAACACGACGGTGCTGACGCTGTCGAGGCCATTGATCCGTGCGGTCGCCGATTTGACGCTCTCCCTGTCGTCGGGATGCACCAGGTCGAAGCATGATTTGCCGAGAAGGTCCTTCGGGCGCAATCCCAATACCGGCTCGGCCGACCGGGAAACATAACGTAACAGGCCGCGGGCATCGATCAGGATGATGATGTCGGCGATGTTGTTGGCGAGCAATCGATAGTGCGCCTCGCGCTCGCGCAGCGCGCGCTCGGTCTTGCTGCGGAAGTGGAACTGCAGGGCGAGCAACGCCGCCAGCATCAGGATCATGCATAGCAGGACGCCTGCGACGATGACGTCGGTGCGCAATCCCTTCCACCATTCGGAAAGCAGCCAGTCTTCCGACACGGCCACGGTAACCACCATGGGGTAGTGCGGCGTTTCCTCGTAGCCGAAATACTTCACGATGCCGTCGAACGGCGAGATGATCTTGTAGGATCCGACAGAGCTCAGCTTGAGATGCTTTGAGAACAGGTCGGTCCTGGAAAGATCCTTGCTCTTGTCCGACGCCGGCCAGCGTATCAGGAGCGTGCCATCACGCCGTATCAGGCTGATGCCGCCGTCGGGGCCGAGCTGGAATGTCCGGTAGAAGCCGTTGAAGTAATCCTTGTCGATCGCCGCCGCGACGACCCCGCCGAAGCTGCCGTCAAGCCTGGTGATCCGTTTCGAGAGAACGATCATCGAGGATCGCTCGTCGATACGGGACTGCAACAGCTCGCTGATCCGAATCGTGCTGTCCGGCGTATCGCGATGGTAGGCAAAATAACTCCGGTCCGAGACGTTGTGGCGCGGCTGTTCCGGAAGTGACGAATAGTTCCAATTGCCCTTGGCATCCGCGACGCCGATCCCGCGCAACTGGGGGAGCGTTTTCGCCGTTTCAGCGAGGTACCTGTTGAAGCGGTCCGGCTCGGGATCTCGGTATTTCAGCAGATCCACCATTCCCGCCATCGCGATATCGACCGCCTGAATGGTGTGCGAGGCATGTTCGGAAAGCGAATGGACGAGGTTCTGGATGTCGGCGCTGCCGCTCGCCAGCGTCGCCTTCTTGGCGTCGAGCGCCTTCCAGGCCATGACGCCGAGGACGCAGGCGGTCATGACAAGCGCAAAGGTGATGACCAGGGACGTCGATGTTATCCGCCGCAGCGGGCCGCCCGGGTCTGGGGGATTTCGATGGGGCATGCCTTGCCTTGATGAGCGCGTCAGACCTCGTTGCCGGCAACGCGCGAGAGGGAATCTAAGGCGCGACCGGTACTGACGGGTTAACGGATCGACCGGAAAAAACGGAACCCGGATTCGACGCGGGTTCCCAGCCGGGAACCCGACCTGCTTCGAGCGTGACGCCCGACGGATGGCGATCGCTCCATGCGCGGCCCCGGAAGCGCAAATGTGCGGGCTCGCGGCGGGACTTGACATCGGCACAGTTCCGTCAGATATTTCTGTTATGACAGAAACAACCGACAAGAAGAAACTCCCCGCCGCCGTCGAACGGTTCATCCTGCACTGGGGCGACATGGGGGACGAGTGGGGCGTCAACCGCTCCGTCAGCCAGATCCATGGCCTGCTGTATCTCGCCGAGGCGCCGATGACCGCGGAAGACATCGCCGAGACGCTCGGCATGGCGCGGTCCAACGTCTCCAACTCCATCAAGGAATTGCTGGCCTGGAACCTGATCCGGCGGGTGCCGATCCTCGGCGACCGCCGCGATCATTTCGAGGCCGAGACCGACATCTGGGAAGTGGCGGCGCGGATCGCCGCCGGCCGCAAGGAGCGCGAGATCGATCCCGCGGTCGATGCGCTGCGCGCCTGCGTCTCCGATGCGGCCGACGATCCGACCATCAGCCCGGTCGCGGCCAAGCGGCTGAAGGAAATGCTGGCTTTCACCGAACTGGTCGACCGCTGGTACACGCAGATGCTGGGCGTGCCGCGGCCGAGGCTGGTCGCGCTGATCAAGCTTGGCGAGAAGATCGTCAGCTTCCTGCCGGTCGGGAAAATCCAAATAGGCGGCAGAGGGGCAAGCAGGAGCGTGTGATGGCGTCCACCAGACTACCAAGGCTTCCCGCAACGCCTGCCTCGAACACCATCCTGCTCGACGACCGCCGCTTCCACGATCTGTTGCCCGACGAGGAGTGGGGCCGTCTGCCGCTGGCGATCTGGCGGCGCTTCTCCAAGCGTTTTGCCGATGGCGAGACCGTGGTCTATGTCGGCACGATCGAGGAGGCGAGTTTCAGCCGCGCCGGCTGGTGGCTGGCGCAGCTTGCGCGCGTGATCGGCGGGCCGTTGCCGACCGGCGCCGAGACCGGTGTCCCGATGGTCGTGACGGTGACCGAGGATGCGGCGAGCGGCGGCCAGATCTGGACCCGCATCTGCGCGCGCAGCAACGGATTTCCGCAGGTCATTCACTCCGCGAAACGTTTCGCCGGGCCGACCGGGCTCGAGGAATATGTCGGCTACGGCGTCAGCATGGCGTTGCGTATCTCCGTCGAGCATGAAGCGCTGGTGTTTCGCAGCGTCGGCTATTCCCTGCAGATCGGGCCGTTGAGATTGCCGCTGCCGCCACGGCTCACGCCCGGCGATCTCACCGTGATCCATTCCGATCTCGGCGGCGGCACGTTCCGCTTCTCGCTGGAGATCGTTCATCCGCGCTTCGGCAAGCTCATTCGTCAATCCGCCGTGTTCCGGGAGGCCGCATCATGACGTCGCTGCTTTGGACCCTGATCGCCATTCAGATCGTGATGGGCGTGTTCGACACGTTCTATCACCATGAGCTGACGGAGCGGCTCGCATGGCGTCCCTCGCAGCGCTACGAGCTGCAGCTCCATAGCGTGCGCAACATGCTCTATGCGCTGCTGTTCCTGGTGCTGGGCTGGCTGGAGGTGCACGGCATCCTCGCGATGCTGATCATCGCGGTGCTGGCAGCCGAAATCGTCATCACGCTGATGGATTTCGTCGAGGAGGACATGAGCCGGAAATTGCCGGCCAGCGAACGCATCAATCACACGCTGCTCGCGATCAATTACGGCGCCATCCTGGTGCTGCTGCTGCCGGTCCTGATCGGCTGGGCAGCGCAGCCGACCGGCGTCAAATCGGCTTACACGGGCTGGCTCAGCCTGATCGCGGCGGCGGCAGCCGCAGGTGCTGCGCTGTGCGGCCTGCGCGATTTCGCGGCGTCGAAGCGTCTTGCGCGCATGACCAGCGCGCCCGCCGCAAGCCTGGTCGAAAAACTGCCCGCACGGCAGACCGTGCTGGTCACCGGCGCCACCGGCTTCATCGGCAGCCGCCTGGTGGCAGGCTTGAGCGGCGCAGGCCATCAGGTCATCGCGCTGGTGCGCAACCCTGCGAAGGCCGACATGCTGTCGCCGCCGATCACGCTGATCACGAGCCTCGATCAGCTCCCGGCGGACACAAGGATCGATGCGATCGTCAATCTCGCGGGCGAGCCAATCGGCAACGGGCTCTGGACCGAAGCCAAGCGCCGCAAGATTCTCGACTCGCGCATCAACATGACCGGCGACGTCGTCGCCCTGATCGCGCGGCTCGAACGCAAGCCGGCGGTGCTGGTCTCCGGCTCCGCGATCGGCTGGTACGGGCTTTGGCAGGACCAGGTGCTGACCGAGTCCGCCAAGTCTCACGCCTGCTTCAGCCACGAACTCTGCGACGCCTGGGAGAACGCGGCGCGTCCGGCGGAAGAACATGGCGTGCGCGTGGTCTGTCTGCGGATCGGCCTCGTGATCGGCACCGATGGCGGCTTCATCACGCGGATGCTGACGCCGTTCGAATTCGGCCTCGGCGGGCCGCTGGGCTCCGGCCGGCAGTGGATGTCGTGGATCGAGCGCGACGATCTGATCCGCCTGATCGCCCATGTGATCGCAAAGCCTGAACTGGCAGGGCCGATCAACGCCACCGCGCCGATCCCCGTGACCAATACGAAGTTCACCGAGGAATTGGGCCGCCGGCTGCACCGGCCCGCGATCTTCCGGATTCCCGGCGGGCTGCTGCGCCGTGTCGGCGGCGATTTCGCCGACGAATTGCTGCTGGGCGGCCAGCGCGTGCTGCCGAACAAGGCGCTCAGCAACGGCTTCGTGTTCCGGCACGAAACGCTGCGCAGCGCGTTCGATGCGATCTTGTGAGGAGGGCAACCACGCCGGCCGGGAGCCGGGCTAGCGCCGTCACCGCGGCAGTTTTGCGATCGCCTGGCTGAGTTCGTGGATCTCGTAGGGCTTGCGCAGAATGGGAAAATCGCCGCGCACGCTCAGCGCGGCATCGCTATAGCCGCTGGCCAGCAGGATCGGCAGTCGAGGCCTGACGGCCTTCAGGTGGCGCGCCAGGCCGAGGCCATCCATTTTGCCGGGCATCACGATGTCGGAGAAGACGAGGTCTATTCCGTCGAGCTCGAGTTCGCGCAACGCCGCTTCGGCATTCGCCACCCTGCGGACGGTGTAGCCGAGCTGTTCGAGCAGGCCGGCGCTGACGGATGCGACCTCCGGATTGTCCTCGACCAGCAGTACGGTGCCGCTGCCGCCGCCGATATCCACCGCATTGGCGTCCTCGGCCGTGACAGCGGTTTCCTTTCGCGGCAGCAGGATCGTGATTTTGGTGCCCTGGCCGAGTTCGCTCGCCACCTTGACCGTTCCGCCGGCCTGATGTGCGAAGCCGTGAACCTGCGACAGTCCCAAACCGGTGCCCTTGCCGATCGGCTTGGTGGTGAAGAAGGGATCGAAGATCTTGCTGAGGATATCGGGCGCGATGCCGGTGCCGGTGTCCTCCACCGAGATCGCGACATGTCCGTCGGTGCCAGCCTCGCCGCCGCGCGTATCGTTGTGCGCCGATATCGTGATGACGCCGCCGGTGGTCATGGCGTCGCGCGCGTTGATGACGAGATTGACCAGCGCCGTTTCGAATTCGGTGACGTCGACCATGATCGGCCAGACGCCAGGGGCGACGTCGAATTGCAGCGTCATCGCGCTGCCGACGCCGGTGTCGAGCACTTCGCGCACCGCATCGATGCGTTCAGCGACATCGATCTACTTGCGGGTTGACGCTCTGCCGCCGCGCGAATGTCAGCAACTGGCTGGTGAGGGAGGCGCCGCGCTTGGTTGCCCCTTCGATCGCCGATACCGCCCGCTGGTATTTGGGATCGTCGCCAACCGCTTTCTTCAGCGTGTGAAGACTGCCGCTGATGATCATCAGGAGATTGTTGAAATCATGGGCCACGCCGCCGGTCAGCTGGCCGAGCGCGTCGAGCTTCTGCGATTCCGCGAGCTGCTGATGCATCTGCTCGAGCTTGAGCTGGGCTTCGCGGCGCTCGGTAATGTCCCGGGTGATCTTGGCGAAGCCGACGAGATGGCCGTCCTCGTAGATGGGGTCGATGATGACGCTGGCCCAGAAGAAGGTGCCGTCCTTGCGGACGCGCCAGCCTTCCTCCTCGTAGCGGCCCTGTTCCCGGGCAATGCGCAGGGCGCGGAGCGGTTTGCCGTTGGTGCGGTCGACTTCGGTATAGAAGCGGGAGAAATGCTGCCCGATGATCTCAGTCGGGCGCGTAACCCTTGATCCGCTGGCCGCCGATATTCCAGCTCGTGACCACGCCGTTCGGATCCAGCATGTACAGCGCGTAATCGGCAACGCCTTCAACCAGGAGTCGGAAATTACGTTCGGATTCGAATAGATCCCTGTTGCCGTTGCTGATCTTTCGTGAACATCCGACTGCCCGTTTAATCGGCGCAAACGCGCAAGGCGCCAATTGGTTCCCCAAAAATCGGCTTTTTAACGAAATGGTCCGTTACGCCGGCGAACCGGACCGTTTCGCCGGGGCAACCACGCTCCTGAACGTCGCGGCCAGCGTCCGCAATGCCGCGCGCTTGGCGGGGTCGCTGACCTTGGAGTGCAGCATCACCTTCGAGGAAGAAAGCCGCGGCAGCCCTTCGGCCGGCCCGATATCGACCAGGCCCGGCGGCGCGATCCGCCGGGCCAGCGGCGCGACCGCAAGGCCGGCCAAGGCGGCGGCGGCCACGGCGGTGACGCCGCCGCCGACAAAGCGCTCGGTCCAGGCGATGCCGGCCTTGTCGAGGGCGCGGACGGCGAGCGCACGCACGCCGCAGGGCGGCGCCAGCGTCGCCAGCGGCAGCGTCTCGCCGCGGCGCCAGGCCAGGCGTTTGGCGGCGAACCAGCCGAAGTCGTCTTCCGTCAGCTTCTCGCCGCCGCGGCGGCTGCCTTCCTGCCGCACCACCACGGCATCGAGTTCGCCGGCATCGTAGGCGTCCAGCATTTCGCGCGAAAAGCCGATGGTCACGGAAAGCGCCAGTTGCGACGACATCGCGTGCAGCCGTTCGAGCAGCGGCACCAGTTCCGGTCCCGCGGCATGATCGCTGATCCCGAGCGACAATTGCTGGCGCGCGGGCGTTTCGCCCGACAGCGCGCGGTCATGGGCTTCCATCAGCGCGCGGGCGTTGGGCAGGAACGCTGCGCCCTCGGCGGTCAGCGCGACCGCCCGCGGCGAGCGCTCGACCAGCCGCTTGCCGAGCACGCTCTCCAGCCGCTGCAGCTTCATGCTGACGGACGCTTGCGTCGTGCCCAGCGCCTCGGCGGCGCGGGTAAAGCTTTGCAGTTCGGCGACCAGCAGGAACGCCTGAACGGTATCGATATCCAGCGTGCTCATGTCATCATCAACATATGTTATCACTGTTATGAACAGAGATAAGATACCAAAATGATGGCCGCGGGTCTAGATGAATGGGAGCGCGATGCCAGCGCGCCCCATCGAAGGAGAACGACCATGCCGCTTATTACCGTCACCTATTCCAGCGTCCGCAAGTCGCCGTCGCTGAAGGCCGAGATTGCCACCGCCGTCAGCGATCTCACCGCGCGCATCCTGCGCAAGGATCCCAAGGTCACCGCCATCATCGTGAAATCGGTCGATGCCGCCGACTGGTTCGCCGGCGGCAAGTCGCTCGCCGAGCAGAGCCTCGCCAGCTTCTGGCTCGACGTCCATGTCAGCGAGGGCACCAACACCAAGGACGAGAAGGCGGCCTATCTCGCCGCGCTGTTCCAGCGCATGGGCGAACTGCTCGGGCCGCTGCACGAGGAGAGCTACGCGCATGTCGACGAGGTCAAGGGCGATGCCTACGGCTTCGGCGGCCTCACCCAGGAGCGCCGCTACATCGCCGGCCAAGCTCGAGGTCGCGCCGCGGAAGGCGGCGGCGTGAAGATGGCCTGACTTGCGGACGGCGCTTGCGGCGCCGTCCGTGCATTCGCTGTCAGCGAGTGGACGCAGGGCTGACCGGTATCGGCGCATGATGGTCGCCGAAGGCGCGGCCATGACCGAGCGACCAGTCCACCGGCGCATTTTCGGTGAGCGCGATCATCACGTCGTCGCCGGAAAATCCGGCGCTGACGGCACGATCCGCGATCGCGCCGAAACAGGTTTCTCTTCTGATCGACCGTGCGTCCCTCAAGAAACAAAATCTCGACGATCGACGCGTCCGGCGTGCGCGCGACATCAGGGAAGGTCGGGTCGATGAACATCATCTCCGGCGCATAGGTCGAAACGAGCTGAAACCGCTCGTTGGGCGGCACGCCGCAGGTCTCGACAAGACCCTCGTGCACGGCGTCGGCCAGGGCGCGAATTCTGGCCGGCGCCAGATGGGCCGGAACGGATAGGCGGGCGAGGGGCATGGCGAGGTCTCCGGGTTTCTGGGACCTCCGTCCTATTCGTGCTAAGAATGGAGATAAACTATCGTATCTGAGAAACACTCATACCGAAAAGTCATGAATATGCTGATGCACCCGATGTCGGACCTCGCGGTTTTTGTCCGGACGGTCGATTTGGGGAGCTTTGCGGCCGTGGGCGCCGAGATCGAACTGACCGCCTCGGGCGTCTCCCGCATCGTGACCAGGCTGGAGCGCCGGATCGGGGCCAAGCTTCTGCATCGGACGACGCGGCGGCTGGTGCTGACGCAGGAGGGCGAAACCTTCCTTGTTCATGCAAGGAGCATCCTGGCTGCGGTCGAGGCCGCCGAAGCCGATGTCGCCTCCGTCCATGGACGGCCGCGCGGGCATCTGCGGATCAACAGCGGCACCGCGTTCGCAAGACACCGGCTGGCGCGGCTGCTGCCGCAATTCATGGACCAGTTTCCGGAAATCACGGTCGATCTGTCGGTGGGCGATCACCGCATCGATCCGATCGCCGACCAGGTCGACGTCACGATCAGGGTAGGGCCGCTCGGGGATAGCGAACTGATCGCGGTTCGCCTCGGTGAAGTCAGGCGCATCATTGCCGGCAGCCCGCGATATCTGGAGCGCCATGGCGTGCCTGCGCAAGCTGCCGATCTCGCGCGGCATAATTGCCTGCAGCTCAGCGGCTTCTCGCGCCTCGCGCAATGGCCGATGTTCGAGCAAGGCAAGCGGGTCATGGTGCCGGTGAAGGGATCGATCCGCTCCGACAGCGCCGATTTCCTGCTCGACCTCGCGCTGGCGGGCGCCGGCCTCGTGCGGTTCGGCGACTTTCTGGGGGAGGCGGCCTTGAAGGATGGCAGGCTGGTGCCGGTGCTGTCGCACTGCCACGATCCCGACCCGCAACCGATCACGGCCCTGATCCTGCCCGGGCGGCAAAACATCCCGCGGGTTCGCGCTTTCGTTGATTTCCTCAAGGCAGGCGTTTGACGGAAGTCAGATCGTTGCTTCCGGCAGGCGCGCAGCTGTGGCGCCGAACACGTCTTCAAACGCCCGCCGCAGCGCGACGTCGACATCTTCCATCGTCACGGGCAGGCCGAGATCGACCAGCGAGGTGACGCCGTAACGCGGGTCGACGACGCCGCAGGGCACGATCGCGGAAAAATGCGAAAGCTCCGGCTCGACATTGATGGCGATGCCGTGGAACGACACCCAGCGCCGCAGCCGCACGCCGATCGCCGCGATCTTGTCCTCGTAGCCTGCGCCCTTGTCCGGCCGCCTGACCCAGACGCCGACGCGATCCTCGCGGCGTTCGCCGCGCACGTTGAAGGCGTCGAGCGTGCGGATGATCCATTCTTCAAGGCCGGCGACATAGGCCCGCACGTCCGGCCGGCGGCGCTTGAGGTCGAGCATCACATAGGCCACCCGCTGGCCGGGGCCGTGATAGGTGAGCTGCCCGCCGCGGCCGGTGGTGAACATGGGAAAACGCGGATCGAGCAGGTCGTCTTGCTTGCCGCTGGTGCCCGAGGTGTAGAGCGGGGGATGCTCCAGCAGCCAGACCAGTTCGGCCGCCGTGTGCTCGGCGATATCGGCCGCGCGTGATTCCATCTCGGCCACGGCCTCGGGGTAGGGCACCGGAGCAGCCGAAATCCGCCATTCGACCTCGCCGCCGCCCGGGGCTAGCGCGAACGTCGTCAAATCAAGGCTTTGGCGGTCATTAACCATTGGCTAACCATAACGTGGTCAGGTGGAACCAGATCAATTTAGTCCCGGTTTGGCGGTTCATAAGTGGCGACCCTCGATAAAGTCAGCGTCGATCTCATGGTGGTCCTCGGCACCACGACCATGCCCATCCATCAGGTGATGCGGCTTTCCCGCGGCGCCATCATCGAACTGGACGCCACCGAGGCGGACGAGGTCAAGATCCTCGCCAACAACCTTCCGGTGGCTTCCGGCGTGGTGCTGGTCGATCGCAACCGGATCGCGGTCGAAGTCAAGCAAATGCTGCCGAAATCGCCTGATGTCAGGTAGTTATTCGTTCGCAAAACTGCCTTGTCCCCCCATCCCTGATTTGTTACATCGGCGCCGTTGATCCGGCGGACGCTAGTCCTTCCAGCCGGTATCCCAAGCGCTCGTGGCGGAATTGGTAGACGCGCTGCCTTGAGGTGGCAGTGAGTAAAATCGTGGGGGTTCGAGTCCCTCCGAGCGCACCATACCCACGCCTAATCCCTTGATTTTACGGGATCTTTTTTCCAAAGTTACTACGCAAAGTTACTACTTTGTTCGCGTCGGGCGTTCTCGCGCTGTTCTCATCGGGCAGTAGCATAAAGTCGTCGAGGGACTGGCTCTGATCGAACGCGATGATCTTGTCCATGCCACTGATGCCGAGCTTTTCTCGATTCGCCTGGGCGATGTAATGCGCTGGCATCTTTGGATCCGTCCAGCCGAACATCGCCATCATCTGGCTCTCGGTGCAGTCGGCGTAAGCAGCGACCTCAGCACGTGCCTTACGCACGCCGTGGCAGCTCTTCTTCGGCTCGTTGACGCCGGCAAGCACCGCGTACTTCTTGAACTTCATTGCCCATGCCTTCTTGTTCATGGGTAGCACCCGGCCTTTCAACCTCTTGCCGGTGAAGACTTCGGCGCCGATCATGCCGGCCGCGCGCGCCGCCCGCAGGCTTTCTGCAAACGCCGGATGCACCGGCACTGTAACAGTGGTGTTGCGGCGGCTCTTTTCGGTTGCGATCTGCACCGCCATCTTGCGCACGATTTGCCGCAGATGAGGCGGCCCGAACCGATGGGCATCGCCCAGTCGCAGGAAGGTGTAGTGCAGGATGTCGAACATCAGCCGTGCTTCTGTGCCAAGGGGCCACTTCGCGCGATAGAGCGCCATGTCGTTCTCGGTCCAGGGCAGAAAGCCACCGGTCTCGCGGCTCGCCTTGGCCTTGCCGGATTTCAACCCGATCGTACATCCCGGCTTGGGTCCCTGATGGATGGACCATGCGACTGCAATAATCTAGCTTTGGCTTTGAGAGACGCAGCAACCGCCTGGTCGGCAGACCCGTGATCGGCTGCCGGGAGAAGCCGCGAATGGAGCTATCCTATTCACAGAATCTCGAGGACTATCATCTTTCGATCGCGTTCGCGGGACAGACGACTGGGACCTACGTCGATATCGGCGCAGGGCATCCGATTGCCGATAATGTATCCTTTTGGTTCTATGAACGCGGCTGGCGCGGCGTAGTAGTCGAGCCGCAGGCCAAACTTGCGGCGCTTTATGCCCGGCTACGTCCACGTGACATTGCGGTTGCCGGCTTGATCGGACGAGAGTGTGGCGAGACCGATTTTCATGTAGTTGACCGTCTGCACGGGCTTTCGACGGCGATGGAAGGGATTGCGCAAACGGCGCAAGCGTTTGGTGTCGATTATCAGACCATTAGCACGCCAATGACGACGCTGGCGAAATTGTGCGAAACTCATGAACTCGTCACAATCGATTTCTTGAAGATTGATGTCGAAGGTGCGGAGGGAGATGTGCTGTTCGGCGGCGATTGGGAGCGCTTTCGGCCCAAAGTGGTTGTTGCAGAAGCGGTTGCTCCGATGACGTCGGAGCCATCATGGCAGGATTGGGAACCGTTCCTGATTGCGCAGCGCTATCGTTTCGTTCTGTTCGATACGCTCAACCGCTTTTACGTAGCGGAAGAGCACCCTGAGATCATGGATCGATTCCCAACCGAGCGAGCTCCGTGGCACGCGGTTCGTCACCTGTATGAGATAGGTCGTGCCCCCGAGAATGAGCAGCATCCCGATCACGCGCTGGCGCGAGATCTGGCGCGCGGCTTCTGGGCGAGCCTGCCTTACCTCGATTCAAACGTCATTGCATCTTTCCTGGGCCGGGGTCGCCATATTGAAGAACGCGGTGACCCAGCGATGCTTGCCTCGATGGTCGAAAGCGAACAATTCCGGACGGCGCTGGGCCGCATCGCTTGCGGCTATGACGGCGGACAGATCATTGAGGAATGAAGCGCCGCGTTCGGGACCGCTCTCGAGATATGCCTTTCCTTCACCGGGAATGTTGCAGGCAAGGAGATCCGAAAGCGTTGATGGGTCCTGAGCACGGCACACACAGATCGAGCTCGGGAGCAACGCTGTTCAGGATGCTCGGTCCTTAACAAATATGCGCCTTTGATCGGCCATCGGCCACTGGGAGGGGAGCCCATTGGTCCAAAAATGCCTGCGGCTCCTAGAAACCACCCCGCCCGCTTCCCGTACATTGCGAATATCCGGCCAACCGGGGCGTTTCGACCGTGAGCAAGGCATCTCAAGCCGATCGTCTGAGCGATCAGATCGAGGCAATGCGTGAGAAGGCTGGGCGTCTTCCCGCTGGTCCTGAAAGAGACGAACTCCTGCGCAGGGTCGAACAAGACGAAGTCGTGCTACGCGTGATCCAGTGGGTGACTTCTTCGGGTCATCTACCGCCACCGTCGGGTTTGATTCCTGTGAAGCGGCATCAGTTGTGGCGGAAATGACAGGAATGGAATGCCAGGAAATCTCTGGACACTATCCACTGAGGGCAGCGTGAATGGCAGTTCGCAGCTCATCCACGGTCTTGGCCACATGACGTGCACCAGCTGCCATCAGACGCTCGGCATCATGGTGCCCCCAACCGACGCCTATTGACCTCAGTTGTGCCGCCTCGGCCATCTGCATATCGAAGGTGGTGTCGCCGATGAAAATCGCATCTTTGGCCTCCACCGCGGTCGCGGCAAGCGCCTGAAGCAGCATCGCGGGATGCGGTTTCGAAGGCGCGGTGTCTGCGGCCTGAATGGTTCGAAAGAACTCAGCCCATCGCAGCGTCTGGAGGGCAGGCGCAATGGTGTCAGACCGGTGCCCGGTCGCGATTGCCAACACGGTATCAGCGGCGCGGCTCAACTCCTGAAGAAGGTCGTCGATCCCGTCGAACGGCCTTTCGGCAAAAGCCGGATCGGCCCTCAGCCTTGGCAAGAGGCCGTCATAGGCCTTGACCATCTCGAGAATGGGGGCGGCCGGGCCAGCTAGCTCAGCCAAAATGACATCGAGCGATTTTCCAACCAGCGCCAGACTGTGGGCGGGTAAGGGAGCGGGCAGTCGAAACTCGGAAAATACGATCCGATGGCTCTCAAGGATCAATGGACGGCTATCCACCAGCGTGCCGTCGAAATCGAAGATGATCAATTTCAAGGTTTCATTTCCGACGAATTTGTGCCACCCGAGTTTGGCGCAATACTTCTTAAGTCCAACATTCTAATGCACTCATTGGCGCGGGCCGCGGCTTATCTATGCAGGCATGAATAGGTCTGGATCAATTCTCGGACGTGCAACGGGACAACGAGCAGCCTTTCCGTGCTGTGCGTTGCGGTGGCACAGGATAGCCAAAAGTAATTGCCGGCGGGTTCGATGACCAGTCTATTCGGTCGGAAGTTCGATAGGATTGCCGACAGATATGGGATGGTCGAGAACCACTCCAGTGGAGCGAGATCCGGCGGCCCCCGTCTTGACGAGACAAAGCGCGGATCGCCGAGGGCCGGATCGGAGTCCTGGCTCATGGCGAGAGTGGCGATCACGTCTCGGTAGCGAGACCAGGCTGTGACGAATTTTGCGGTCTCGACGACGTGGATCAGGGTCACTGCGAACAGGATCGAGGCGAGCGCGCACCTGCTGCCCGGGGACGAGATAAGGACATGCTGAAGCTTCGCCAGCGGATCCGCTACTAATCCTTCTCGGGTCATGACGGCCAAGGCGGCTATGACGCCCAGCAGAGGGGTAGCTATGACCAGGACAGTCCGCATGTAGTAGCGGCTATTGGCATGTACTGAATGGTCGAACCGCAGCCAGAAAATGCACAGTAAGGCGAGCAATGCCGACAGCGCAAAAATGCATGCCCGCTTCGGAATCCAAATAGAGATCAACTTTAGCATTGCGAAATAGACAATGATTGCCGCGAGCAGCTCGATAACAATTTCCGCCCCGAAAATGGCGGGGTCGAAGAAATGCAGGGCCGCCCGCACGAAGGCGTCCGCATAGTATTCGTCAGGCGGAAAAAGGATCTTCGATGCGATGGCGAGGATGGTAGTCACGAACAGAATTGCGATCCCGCGCCGGAAGCGCGCGTTCTGTAAACCGCGAAGCGCCACGGTAGCAAGCACGGCGAGCAGGAGCACGAAGGCCCCTTCATGGGCGAAGGCGAGTAGAAGCCATGTCGCAAATACCAGTACGGCTCCACGAATGGTCGATCTCGCGTAATGGCTGAGTGCCAGCGTGGGCCAGAATATCGCGTGGGCGAACCACATTTCGGTAGGGAAGCCGAAAACCAGCGGGCAGAGCAGGGCCGTTGAGCCGCATGCGTAGAGGAAGATTACGCGGCCTGGCGAGCGATCGGCTGCGTAGGTCGCCGCCAGACCCGCCAGTGGAGCGACGTAGAACAGAAATCCATAGGCGACGATGCCGGCCCAGGGATTGCCTGTGATGGCGACCAGAGTTTCGGCCGGCAAGAGTGCCAGCAGATAAACGGAAGTGCGGCCGGAAATGTTATGCCAATGGAACGCCCAAACATCTTGGACTGCAACGGCGTAGGAAAACATCGCCCCGTCGCCATAAAGCTCAAGCTGACAGGAGATTGCGATAACGATAAATGCGAAGGACCAGCACAGGCCCGATGCGATGACCATGCGTCGGAGCAGGGCGTCTTGTTGACACAACGCCATATCGCGCATCTCAGCGACTGTCTGTTTCGGTAATGATGCAACCCGATTGGAAGAGCATTGCGTCAAGACGTTTCGTTGGCCGACGCCTTGAGCGTGACAAGCTTATGGCCGGAGCGCACCGCTTTCGTCGTCAGGTAACGCTTGTTGTGCGGGGTGATCGGCGCCTCGAGCGCGACGCGAGCTGAGATGTCGATACCGGCTTTCGTCAATCCATCGAGCTTGGCCGGATTGTTGGTGAGGAGCACAATCCGCGTGCAGTTAAGTTTGCGCAACATGAGGGCGGCGACCACGTAGTCGCGCTCATCATCCTCGAACCCGAGCATGGTGTTGGCATCGCGCGTATCGAGACCACCATCCTGCAGGCGGTAGGCACGCATCTTGTTTGCAAGGCCAATTCCGCGGCCCTCCTGCGCAAGATACAGAATGATGCCGCCACCGAGGCTTTCCAGGCGGGCAAGCGCCAGTTGAAGCTGGTCGCCGCAATCGCAGCGGCGCGAGCCGAAGACGTCTCCGGTCAGACAGGCCGAGTGAAGTCGAACCGGCACAGGTTTGGAATTCGTCGGGTTTGCCGACGATGATAGCAACCTGGTCGACGCCGAGCGCGTCCCGAAACACGACAAAACGTGCTGATGTTCCCGATGCCAGCGGAATGGTCGCCTCGCTGGCTACGGCCAGCCTGCTCGTTGCGTCCGCGACAAACCGGTGAACCGCGTCAGCGTCGATGACAGAAATTGACTGGATCACGTCATTGTCGATTGCCGTCGTGCGCGCTGCGAGGATTGCCGGCAAGCCGCGAACCAGCTTGACGAGCCGGATGGCCGCCGTTGCAGCGTAGTCCGCAGCCTCGGCTTCCGCGATGAAATGGCTCTTGTTGTTGTTGCCGGCAGCGAGCTCGAGAACGCCGCTCGCATCAGCGGCACGGGAAAGCGATAACGCCATAGGCGTCGAGGTCTCAATACCGATTGCACGCGCCCGCTGCTGGGTGACGATTAACCTCGGTATTTCAGAACTGCACAACATCGAAAATTCGCGCAGTCTCTGATCGTCGAGTCCTTCCACCGGAAGAGCGATCAGGTCTTCGCCGGACGCGCGGACACGGACCGGCCTTCGCGCCTGCAGTTCGCCCAAGGCACGGCTGACATCGAGATGCTCTCTGCTGCCGAAGATGGCTGATACGGCTGGCATTGGCGCGGCGTTCATTCGCTCACCTTCTTTTTCCGGGCGCGGTCGTGGAACACCGAGAGTCTCAAATCATTCCGCTAGAAATCAGATGGATTTTTAGGATCCAGTGGCGGATAGTAGCATTGATATCAGGTGAACCCCTCAATTTGATTTGATCCGTGCAGCTAGGCAATTTCCCCACCCAAAAACTCGCGCCTCCCGACGCATGGGAGAGCTTTGTCGACCTGTTTCGTAGCGGGCAGCAACCTCTGCCGCAAGGCTGGGCGGATTTGTTTGGCCCGTTGCGGAACGGGGCAGTCGACGATCTCGTTATGGTCGGGCAGCTCGGCCAATCCCTCGATGGCCGGGTAGCGACGGCGACTGGCCATTCGAAGTACATCAACTGTCCCGCCGGCATCGAGCATCTGCACCGCCTACGTTCGCTCGTCGACATAGTCGTGGTTGGCGTGGGGACGGCGATTGCCGATAATCCGCAACTAACGGTTCGACACGTTCCGGGGCCTCAACCGGCGCGGGCCGTGATCGATCCGAGGGGACGCCTCGGTGCCGACGCGAAACTGTTCGCCGAGGATGGCGCTCGCCGCCTGCTGATCACCACGGAAGGCACTCCGGTGACGGCGCCTGCAGGAGTAGAAATCATCGCCCTGCCTTCGCAGGACGGAAATATTGCGCCGTGCGATATCGCTTCGGCGCTGAGGCGGGCGGGGATGCGCCGCGTGCTGATAGAGGGCGGGGCGGACACGCTGTCGCGCTTTATCGCGGCGCGATGTCTCGACCGCCTCCATGTCACGGTGGCCCCTATCATGCTGGGCGCTGGGGGGCCGGGCATCGACTTGCCGCCGCTCGAGCGCGCCGACCAGGCTCACCGGATGCCGACCCGCGTGCACCAGATCGAGGACGATGTGCTGTTCGATTGCGATCTGTCGGGTCAGCGCATCGCGCTCGGCGTGGCGAAGAAATCGACGTGACCCACGCGCATCGTTGAAGCCCGCCGGTCGACGGCCGCCCTTCGCCTGACCAGCCAATCATCGATCTCCCGGCCTGGCAGTGATTGCATTTCACGCGCTGCGGCGCCCCAGCCATTGAGCAATTCGATCTGGATCTCCTGATCGGCTGTCCCGATGAGCCAATCGGAATAGCCCTGTAGCACTGAATATCCGAGCGCCTCGAATCGGGAAATGCCGGCAATGGCGCCGGAAGGGCCCAGTGCCGGCCCAAAGCCCTTGTCGGTATGCTGATGAGCATTCAGGGCGGCAGTCACAGCGGCATCGGCCGGGTCTGACGGTGAAAGCTCGATCCGCCCATCATAGGTGAGGGCTGCATAGACCGGTAAGGCGCGCGACGCCGCATGGCGCGCAAAACGGTCGAGCCAGGCCTCGGAGACGAGGTCGAGCAGCGCCGAAATCGTGACGATGTCGCTCGGTGGGTCCAGCGCGACTTCGATGTGGCTGTTAAGATCAAGCCGAACGGTGTTCAGACTGACCTCGTTCGAAACGTGCTTGCGATACGCGGCGTCCAGTAGGCGAGGGTCGTTGTCCACGAGATCCCAATGTTGCCGTGGTGGGAGGCGCGGGCTGAGCGTGTGCAGGGTAGAGCCGGCACCGCAGGCGAGGTCGACCAGGCGCACGGTGTCTTTGGATTTTAGCCGGGAGACTACCGCGGCAAGCACCTGCGGATTGCGCGCACGTTCGTCGTAGCTTTCCCGCAAGCTCAGCCATTCAACGGAGAAGCCGCTCATGCGAGCCTGTCCAGCGTAGCGGCAAAAACGACTGCGGATTCCTGCCAGGTCGGCAGCGTCCGCGCAGCGGCCAATGCCGCTTCGGAAAGGCGGCGCCGCTGCTCTGTATCAACGATGACGCCACGCAGGGCTACTGCGAGTGCGGCGGGATCATCGGGGGGCACCAGCAATCCCGCGCCTTGTGGAATCGTATCCGGTATTGCTCCGGCCGTCGTCCCGATCACGGGAAGGCCGTGGCACAGCGCCTCGGCGTATGCCATGCCGTACCCCTCGAAGCGCGAGGCGAGCACGAACAGATCTGCCTTAGCATAAAGTACGGCGAGCCTTGACGATGCGACAGTGCCAAACGTTTCGATGCGGCCGGAAAGCCTGTGTTGCGAGATGAGGTGCTCAAGTTTGGCGGCTTCACTCGGATCCCGCGTGAGGTCGCCGACGATCATCAGCCGCCACGGGATGTCAGCGAGCATCGCGAGAGCGAGGACGAGGATATCGAACCCCTTGCGCGGCACCACCGAGCCGACCGACAGGAGATGAGGTTCGTCGTTTGGCTGCCGTGCTGATAGCGGCGGCACAGGATCGTTTCCAGGCCTTGCAACCGTGATGCGGTTGCGCGGCACGCCGTAGCCCGAGACGACAAGCTTCGCTGATGCCGGGCTCGTCACCACGACTGCGCGCACTTCGGCGAGGGCCGCCTGTTCGCTGCAGCGAAGGAAGTCAGCACGCTCGGCGGTCAATCCGGATTCGAGCGCCAATGGGTGATGCACCAGCGCGACCAGGGGATGCCGACTTGCGAGCTCGGCCGCCACGTCAGGCAGGACACCGAGTGCAAGACCGTCCAGCACGATCGGCCGGCCTGCCGGTATTGCAGCCAAGAGCGATCGCGCGGCCGCGCGCGTCACCTCGTCAGCCGCGGGAAATCCGTCGCCGATATTGAGATAGTCGACTTCCCAGCCTAGATGCCGCAGCTCGGCCATGATCCGCCGGTCGTAAGCGTAGCCGCCCGTCGGCGTGTCGAGACTGCCCGGCACCGCGAAGACGACGCGCTTCACCACAAGGGAGCCTCATATGACGCACGCGCGACGTGCGATTCGGAGAGCGTGATGCGCAATGCCTTGAGCTCCCGCCCGGGGCGACCGAGCTCTCCGGCACGGGCAGCCTTGGCGAGGCCATCGTAGATATGTTTAGACAGGAACTCGGTGGTGGTGTTCTGGCCCTTGAATTCGGGGATATCATCGAGATTGCGATAGTTCAGCAGGCCCAGCATCGCCTTGAGTGCATCATGCGCGCGACCAATGTCGATGACGATTCCATTGGCATCGAGCGTATCCGCGACGAAAGCGGCATCGACCACGAAGGTCGCTCCATGCAATGCCTGCGCGGGCCCGAAAACCGTACCCCGAAAGGAATGCGCGATCATAATGTGGTCTCGAACTTCGACGGTGAACAAGGCGGCTCCTTATGAATAGGCGATGGGTTGACAGAGCGTGGTGCTTCCTGCGGCAAGGATCTCCGGCAGAAGCTTCGGTAAATCGCTGAAGGCAATCGCCGGGGCGAGTAGCGCGTCAAGTCGGGGGTCAGCGAGCAGGCGCATGGCAGCAGAGAGACGGCGACTATGGCTCCAGCGCGGACGATGCGACGAGGCGATGCTTCCGACCTGACTCGATACCAGCCGCAGGCGACGGCTGTGAAACGGCCCGCCGAGAAGCGCGGTCACGGGCCGGTCGCCATACCAGCTCATCTCAAGGACGGTCGCCTCATCTCCGGCCAGCTCCAGCGCAGTGCTCAGCCCGTCGGGCGAGCCGCTGGCATGCACCACCAGATCGCAATCGCGCATCGCTCTTACCGGCTCAGCGAAATCAACACCAAGTGCAGCGGCTAATTCCGCGCGAGCCGGGTTGATGTCGACGAGAATAACCTCGGCGCCAGCCATTCGCCCGCATAGATAGGCAACGAGTGAACCGACGACGCCAGCCCCTACGACGGCAATGCGGTCGGCCGGACCTGGCGCAGCGTCCCATACACCGTTGAGCGCGGTCTCCATATTGGCGGCCAGCACGGCGCGATGCGGCGGCACCTGATCCGGCAGCACGACCACCGACGCCGCGGGAATGTTGAACGCCGTTTGATGTGGATGGAGCGCGAAGACGTTCTTGCCGCGCAGGGGACCACCGCCATCCTGCACCCGCCCGACGGCCGCGTAGCCATATTTGATAGGAAAAGGAAAATCGCCGGCCATGAATGGCGCGCGCATTCTCTTGAATTCACTCTCGGGAATGCGGCCGGCGAAGACGAGGGCTTCAGTCCCGCGGCTGATAGCGCTAAAGACGGTTTTCACGCGCACTTCGGCACCTTCAGGCGGAGTCAAGATCTCATGCCGAATTTCGGCCCTGCCTTGCCCGCAATACCAGAGGGAAAAGGCGGTATCGGGGCTCGCACTGGCAGCCATTTTCTTCAATCTCGGGCTGGAATTACCGATCGCCTGTTGTGTTATACAGTAATCTGCACCAGCCGATGTTGAATGAGAAGCCGTAACCTGTCCCGCCAGCCGCACCTGCTCCAAAAATGAACGAAACTGACGCCGCCGGAAAGATCCTGTTTGCAAGGCGGGCGGCTTTTGCCGTCCTGTTTATCGTGACCATGGCGGGATCTCTTTGTCTTGCCGCGCTGGCATTGTTGCCCGGAGGGCTCGGTTTCATCGATATCGTCGCGCTTGTCCTGTTTGCGTTCACGCTGCCCTGGATGGTTGCCGGCTTCTGCAATGCCCTGATTGGCTTCGTCATCATGCGCTGTTCCGCCGATCCGGTCGCCGCCGTGCTGCCGGCTGTCGGGCTTATTCGCGACGATGATCCCGTGACGACGTCGACGGCGATCCTGCTTTGCGTGCGCAACGAACTGCCGATGCGCACCATCCGCAATCTCGAGCCGATGCTCGATGGACTCTGCGTCTCCGGATACAAAGAGCACTTCCATCTTTATGTCCTCAGCGACACCGGCGATGCCGAGCTTGCCATAGGGGAGGAAGCGCTGTTCTCCGAGTTGATCGCAACCTGGCGCGGCCGGATCGCCATCAGCTACCGGCGGCGCACGGTGAACAGCGGCTTCAAGGCCGGCAACATCAGGGATTTCTGCGAGCGCTGGGGCAGCGGTCACGAATTCGCTGTTACGCTCGATGCGGACAGCTTCATGCCGGCAGACGCGATCATTCGGCTAGTCCGTATCATGCAAGTCGATCCAAAGCTCGGCATCCTGCAGGGGCTGATCGTGGGACTGCCGTCAACCAGCCTGTTCGCCCGTATCTTCCAGTTCGGCATGCGTCTGGGCATGCGCTCCTACACAATCGGCAGCGCATGGTGGCAGGGCGATTGCGGTCCCTATTGGGGACACAACGCGATCCTGCGCCTCAAGCCGTTCATCGCGCACTGCCGGCTTCCCTTGCTAGCCAGAAATGACGGAAAAGAGCAGCATATCCTCAGTCATGACCAGATCGAGGCGGCGCTGATGCGTGCGGCCGGCTATCACGTGCGCGTGCTGCCGCGGGAGGATCTCGGCTGGGAGGACAATCCGCCGACCCTGCTCGAATTCATGCGCCGTGACCTGCGCTGGTGCCAGGGCAACATGCAGTACTGGCGGCTCGTCACATTGCCAAACTTGACACCGGTTAGCCGCTATCAGCTGGTTCTCGCCATCCTGATGTTCATCGGTTCGCCGGCTTGGGTTGGCCTGCTCGGCCTGGCGACCGCTGCGCTCGTTCTTTGCGGCGATCCCGCCAACATCATGCGCTCGGATCTGGGAAGCGTGCTGATCGCGTGCGTACTTCTGATGTGGTTCTCGCCGAAGATCGCGGGCGCACTCGATGTCCTGCTGGCGCCGGAGGAGCGCCGCGCGTTCGGGGGCGCTGGACGCTTCGCGGTCAACCTTGCGATTGAAACGGTCTATTCGATCGTCCTGTGTCCGATCCTCTGGATCAGCCACACGATCTTCCTGTTCGGCCTGCTCTTCAACCGCGACATCCACTGGATGGGGCAGGTCCGCGACGACCACGTCGTGCCTTTCGGCCTGGCGATGCCGATCTGTGGCCGCAGACCCTGGTGGGATGCGTCTCGCTAGGCCTGGTGTTGGCAGCCAGCCATGGGCACTTCCCTGCATTCTGCTGCTGGCCGGGGGGCCGGCGTTCGCCGTGCCCTTCGCGACAGTGACGGCGTGGCCTGCTCTCGGCAGCCTTGCCGCGCGTATCGGCATCGGCCGCCTGCCGGAAGAGACGGTAACGCCCGAGGACCTGCTCGAGCTGTGCGTTGCCTGCAATTACTCCGGAAAACCGGCCGCCTGTTACCAGCTCGGTGTAGCCGATGCTTGGGTCGATCCGGACAGCGCGCGCCACGTTCAGGTCGTTTCGCATCTATTATGGAGACCGGGAGCGCGCCGCGGCGATGGACCGGCTCTATGGCAATTTTGTTCGGTCCGGAGACCTGGTGTTCGATGTCGGCGCTCATGTCGGCGATCGTGTTGCTTCGTTCCGCCGGCTCGGCGCGCGGGTTGTCGCGGTCGAACCGCAGCGCGGCGATGGTGCGCGCGCTTCGGCTGCTCTATGGCCGCGACCGGCGGTCGACGATCGAGGCGATGGCAGTTGGGCGCGAGCCGGGCAGGGCGCGCATGCTGATCAACGTCGACAATCCGACGGTGTCGTCGTTCTCGTCCGGCCTTTGTCGAGGCCGCGCGCGGCGCGCCCGGCTGGGAAACGCAGCGCTGGACCAAGTCCGCCGAGATCGCGGTCACCACCCTGGATGCTCTGATCGCGAGGCATGGCGTTCCCGCATTCATCAAGCTGGACGTGGAAGGGTTCGAAGCGGAGGCGCTGCAGGGATTGTCGCAGGCGGTGCGCGCGCTGTCGTTCGAGTTCACCACGATCCAGCGTGACGTTGCGCTGGCATGTATCGAGCGATGCTCCGCCCTCGGCTATGCGCGCTTCAATGCCGCGCTTGGGGAAAGCCAGGCCCTTCTCGACGACTGGCTTGATGCGCAGCGAAATTGCCGATTGGCTGAAAGCGCTGCCGCTGGCGGCCAATTCCGGTGACATCTATGCCCGCTGGCCTGATCGCCGCGTTGCGAGCCGCGTCTTCTGATGGAGTCCGTCGCCGTGCTGCTCGCCGCCGGCTATGCCTTGACCCTGTGGATCTACTATCCCGGCGTCATGACCTATGACGCCAAGTTCGTCTATGAAGACATTGCCAAGGGAACTATGGGAGATTGGCAGTCGCCGGTCATGATCTGGCTGTGGGGCCTGATCGACCCGATCGCCCCCGGATCGGCCAGCATGTTCCTGCTGATCGCGACCACGTATTGGCTGGGCTTTGGCTCTCCTGTCATTTGCTCTTGCATCCCGCGGCAACCCATGCGCGCTGCTGCTGCCTCTGCTGGCTCTGATGCCGCCGGCATTGGCCTTTGTCGGGACCATATGGCGCGATGTGCTGTCGTCCAGTTGCTGGTTGATCGCCGCCGGCTGTCGCCTTCGCGTTGCCGAACGGCCGTCACATATCAGGTTCGCCGGCGCAAGTGCTGGCGCTTGCGCTGGTCGCCGTCGGAGTCCTGCTGCGCCCCAACGCCTTGCTGGCGGCGCCGATACTCGCCGCCTATGTCATCTGGCCCGACCGGTTTTCGCTGCGCCGGACCGCATTCTGTATGTCCCCGCAGCGATCGTTCTCTTTCTCACCGTGCAGCTCGTCTACTACGGCGTGCTCGGACGCGAAGCGACAGAATCCGCTGCAGACGATCATGATCTTCGATCTCGGCGGCATCAGCCATTTCGCCAAGGAAAACCAGTTTCCGGTCGAGTGGAGCGAGGCGGAAAACGCGATGCTGCTCAACGGCTGCTATCAGCCGACGCAATGGGATATCTACTGGCGGCTCGAACCCTGCGATTTCGTCATGCGGAAGATCGAGCATGAAAAAGGCCTGTTCGGCACGCTCGGCGATTCCGAAGGCCTGGTTGCCTGCGATCCTGCATCATCCGCTCGCCTATCTGGAGCACCGCTCGGCCTTCATGTGGAATTTTCTCGCCGGCCGACAATCTGACCATGTGGATGGCCGACATCGAGCACCCGCCGCAAAGGATCTTCCTGGATCGCCCGCGTTCACCGCGTTGGTCGCGCTGCACGACGCGCTCAAGCCGACGCCGTTGTTTCGCGCCGGGTCGTGGCTGTTGCTTGCATCGTCATATGCTGGTTCGGCTGGCGACGAAGCGATACGCGCGAAGGCGCCTTCGTGTTCGGGGTGTGCGGCTCCGCAGTGATTTACATGCTGAGTTACTATGCCGTCGGCGTTGCGTCCGACTTCCGCTATGCCTATTGGGCGGTGGTGGCCGGCCTCGTTGGCGGCGTCGTCGTTGCGTCCGGTGGCGGCAAGGCGAGCTGGGCCGACGGCGCAGAACGGCTCTACTGCTTCGGTTCGGCCGACGCGGTCCAGGTCTTGTAGTCGGCTTCGGAAACGCCCGGCAGCTTCTTGACGAATGCCGCGATCGACCAGATCTCGTCGTCCTTGGCGCCGGCCTGCTCGAAGCTCGGCATGCCCGTCATGTTGATGCCGTTCTTGATGACCCAGAACAGCTGGGCAGGGGAGAGCTCACCGGCGACCTTCTTCAGGTCCGGCGGATCGGGATGTAGTCCCTCCGAGAACTTCAGCCACGTCACGCCGGGCGCGCCGTGGCAGTTTGCGCAGCCGAAGCGGCATAAGCCTTGGCGCCGGCCTGTACCGTCGCGGCGTCGCCAAACGAGGCGGGCGGGGTGTCGGTGGCGTGGCGATTGATCGACGCGATCCGCACCTGGGTCAGCGCCCATGTGACGATGGCGGGATCTTCGGCCGTGCCGGCGACGCTATAGAAGCCGCCGAAGAAGAACACCGCACTGCCAATGCCGACCACGATTGCCAGTGCACCGATTGCCGCAAGAAAACGCATGCAAGCCTCCGTCGTCTGTTTGCCGCCCCGGGACTGAAATTATGGCTCAGGTGAGGAATAACGCGACCGCTCGAAAGGTTGCATATGATACGACATCATGCACGCAAATTTGAACGCAGCTTTTGCGACCAAAGTTCAATGGTTGGTGATACTGGAGCAATCCAGGCGCGGCATTGGTGGCGCGTGTGACCATGTTCCGCGCGTGCATTAAGCGTTTTCCTCAGCGGCAGATGATCCACGAACGACGGTCAGCATGCAGCGAGATGGCCGCGCTCTGCCTGGTCTGCTATTGCATGCGCGCAGGCGCGTGATCCTTATGGTCATGACGGAGGTCAGCCTCGTGGGCGTGGTCGTCTTCCTCCTCGTCTGGATCATGCTCAACTGCCTGTGGTTGACGTTGCTGCGCAGGCCGACTGTGGCGGCGCTTATTTCGCTCGTGATATCTCATCGCGCTGACGCTGCTGTCGCGCTTCAAGTTCGACAAGCTCTGGATGACCGATCGATTTCGTCGACGTGATGATCATCGATCGCGACACGACGGCGTTTCTGCTCGCGATATTTCCTGCGTTGCGCTGGTGGATCCTGCTGGCGGTTGCGGCGACGGTCGTCGCTGATCGTCATCGCCTGGCGGCTGGACTCGATATCGTGTGAGGCTCCGAGACCGCCTCGCTGGATTCCGACATCGGCCGCGACGCTCGTGGCTGTGTCGCTGCTCTGGCCGACCGGCCTCACCGAGGATTTCGAAGGTCGAAGCTATGTCTCGAAATTTGCGCGGACAGGAGTGGAAGCAGTTCATGAACTGTCCTCTCGCGGATATCTCGATGCGCTGAGGAGTGGCATGGGCAGCGGTGACCGTGGCCGCCGACGCCGTCTGCCATCCGGACACGCAAGCTTCCACACATCATCCTGCTGCACGATGAATTGAGTTTCGACATCACCGTGGCATCCGGGGTCAAGGTGCCGGCCGACTATCAGCGGCATTTCCAGTCGTTCGACGGCAAGTCGCGCAAGCTGGTGGTGGAGGGCGTCGGCGGCTCATTGATCCCGCCGCCGATCGCGATTTTTACATTGGCGATCATCTGGCTTTCCAGAATAGGAGTCTTCGCTTTCACCATGAAAGAGAGCGCTGAGGAATCCGGCTCGGCCAGCACGCGTTCGGCGTTGGCGCGGATACATTTGTCCATTTCAGCATTGGCGATGTCGGTCGCTTGGAAAGGCCCCGGTGTCCAGCCGAAATTGCCGGCACCGTCGATCAGCGTCTGTGACCATCGTTGCATGTTCTCATCGCTCGCGTCCGGAACGCCCATCGCATGCGCCAGCATCCGCGCGGCAAGCGGTCCCGCGAGCGCGGGAAAGAGATCGACAACCTCGCCGCGCGGCAGTCGGTCGAGATATGCCGCCGCCAGTTTCGCATATAGCGGCGCCCAGACGGATTCGATCGTCTTCGGCATCAGGGCCGGCATCATCGCCATGCGTTCGGTCCGATGCTCGTCGTGGTCCTTGCGCATCAGCGTATGCGCGAGAAAGGCGCGCTTCATGGGCGTGTTCGGATCGTTGGAGCTGAACAACGCCGCGTTGTCCTTCACGTATTTGGTGTCGGCAGCCTTGGTGAGTGCGGCCCACGGACTTGACGCGCAACACGGGCGCTTCGCGCCTCGGGCGCTTGTAGATCGGATAGGGATCGCGCGTGAGCTCCGCGATCGTGATCGTCTCGTCCAGGGGGGCCAAGGCGGCAGTCGACATGACGGGTGGTCCTGTTGCCACCCGTCAGTATGAGCCGGCAAGCGCAATGGGGCAGGCGCGAAACAGCGCAACCCCGGCGTCCGCCGCGCCGGCTGGCGCAAAGCCGGCACGCTCTACCTCGCCACCGGAACCGAACGCGAGAAGAATTCGGGACAAAGCCTGATCATACCGGGAGAAAATCCGCCATCGACAGGGACAATCACGTCGTTGAAGGTATGGATGCGAGCGATGATAAGCCTGCTCCGTAACGGATTTGAATAAGAGGCCGTCACCTTTGGCTATCTGCGCGAGCGCGTGTTCCGGCAGGCCGCCATGGTCCGTTGTGGGTCAAAAGCCACATTTGAGGACGGTCCGGTTTTGGCGCAAAGCGGACAGTCGGCAGATCGTTGGTGCCAATCAGGCCCTATCCGTTTAGGAGACGCTTGGACCGTCGCCAGTCGCCGAGAGTGGAGAGAAACTGGCCACGTTGTTCGATCTAACGTTTCTCGGGAACGGCAAGCGTTCCATCGGCGGAACGTAACCATCTGGGCCTCCTCGTGGAGGCGGGTGGCAAAGGCCACGAGGCGCATGTAAGTGCGTCGCGCGGCCCCGGCCATAGGCGCGCATCGATAAGGCTCAATGCGCGCCTGGAGCACTGCGGGAATAATACCCAACGTCAGTTGTTGCGGTGCGGCGTGGCTTTCGACGCCTTGGCATTTTGAGAAAGGCTAGAGTAGACTCTAAAAGCGCCTCGAATTGGCGTTTTTCGTTTTGAGAACGGCCAGATTTCATATTAGTTCGTTCCAACAATAATAACGGAGGAAGCAATATGAGCCGGACTTCACTCACTCGCAGATCCCTGATCGGAGCGGCCGCGGCAACGCGCCTTCATTCCCCATGTCAAGCGCGCGCATGCGGCGGGGCCGATCCGCGTCATCAGTCATCGTCAGCCGGCATTGGAATACTACACCGACCAGATGAAGAAGGCTCTTCCCGAGGGCCAGGTCTCGGTCGAACTGATGCCGATCGACAAGGAAGTCGAACTGGCTTCGATCACGATGTCGTCCGGCTCCGACGCCATCGATGTCGCCTATCTGAACGACACGACAATGCAGAAATTCGCGGCCAGCGGCTGGCTGGAGCCGCTGGACGATCTCTGGGCCAAGCACAAGGATGAATTCAAGCTCGACGACTTTCCCAAATCCATCATCGACGCGGTCAGCTACAACGGGCACATCTATTCGATGCCGATCCTGACCAACACGGAGATGTTCTTCTACCGTGAGGACCTGTTCAAGGAAGCCGGCCTGGCGCTTCCAAAGACGATGCAGGAGTATCTGGAAGCCGCGAAGAAGCTGCATCAGGGGCGTGTCGCCGGAACGGTCATGACGCTGAAGCCCGTCGACGGCTGCCTGAACGAATCGCACTGGTACCTCAATGCGGTGGGAGAGGGCTGGTTCGACAAGAACTGGAAGCCGATCTTCAATCAGCCGGCCGGAGTGAACGCCATCACCATGATGAAGCAGATGACGGCATTCGCGCCGCGCGGCTTCACTTCCGCAGCCAACGACAAATCGACCATCAACCTGCAACAGGGACTTGCCGCCATGGGGCTGCAATGGTTCACGCGGGCAGCCTCGATGGACGACGAGAAGAAGTCGCGCTTTGTCGGAAAGATAAACTGGATCGCGCCTCCCGGCGGCGGTCAGCGCATCGCCAACGACGGCTATGCCATCTCGAAATACTCATCGAAGGACAAGGAAGCGATCTTCAGAATGCTCGCAACGGCGGCCGGTCAGAAGAGCATGCAAAAGGGCGCGGAGCTGGCCATGCCGCCACGTCTTTCGGTGCTTGGCGATGCGGAACTCAACAAGAAATATCGCTGGTATTCGGCCGCCCGTACCTCCCTCGAGGTTGGAAAGCCATTTCCCTCGATGCCTGATTTCCTCGATGTAGGGGCCATCGTGACCCGCTATATCCTGCAGGCCGTGACCAACGAGAAGGAGGTCAAGGCCGCGCTGGATATGGCTGCAAGGAAACCACCGAACTGCTGCAGTCCCGCGGCTACTACAAATAATTCGCCGGATCAGCTCGGCCGGCGCGAATGCCGGCCGCTCGAACTGACCCCGCCTCAAGAGACTCCCGTCATGCGTTGGCAGCGCGGCCTGTGGCTGTTCCTCGTTCCCAGCTTTGGGCTGATGGCGCTCGTCCTGCTGTGGCCCCTGGCCTATGCCGCCTACCTGAGCACGTTCGATTATTATCTCGGCTCCGGGAGATGCGCTTCGTCGGGCTGGCGAACTACGTGCAGCTGCTGAGTGAAGCGCGTCTGTGGCAGTCGCTATGGACCACGATCGTCATCGCCCTAGGGTCCGTCGGCGTCGAATTTGCCCTGGGCTCTATTCTCGCGTTCGCGCTTTACAGACTCACATTCAGCGTCCGCGTGTTCATGATCCTGCTGTTCCTGCCGCACATCATCACGCCTGTCGTCGCGACCCTTTTCTGAATGGATTTTGACATCGAACTGGGGCCTGATCGACGCGACATTGATGACCTTCAACATCGGTCCGCCGGATTGGCTCGGCGATCCCTATCTGGGCGAAGGTTTGCGTCATCCTCGCCGATGCCTGGATCTTTACGCCGTTTGTAATGCTGGTGCTCTATGCCGCCCTGCAGGCGCTCGACAGGCGCAAATCGAAGCCGCGAGCATCGACGGGGCCGATAGCTGGCGCCTCATTCGCCACATCATCCTTCCGTCCCTGGTACCGTCATCGTTTTCACCGTATCGGTCCGGCTGATGGACGTTTTCGGTTCTTCGACGCCGTCTACGTCCTGACCGGCGGCGGTCCGGGAACCGCCACCGAGACGGTCACGATGTACACCTATCAACTCGGCTTTCAGCTGTTGCAGGTTGGAAAAGCGTCCGCCCTTGGATTCATCACGCTCGTCATCGTTGCCGCAGTCATCGCGACGTTCAGCCACGTTTGCAGCGCGGTTACGGGAGACGGATGAAGGCACGCCGAATCGCGCGCATGCGCAACCAGACGCTGCTGTTTGTCGCGCTGACGATCTTCACCTTCATGAACCTCATTCCGCTGATCTGGGCCGCCTTGACGTCCATCAAGATCCTGCGGACGCCTTCACAATACCGCCAACGATTTTTTCCAGCCGACTTTCGAGTACCATCGCCAGGTCTGGCTCGATCGCGGCTTTGCTCATTACCTGATCAACAGCCTGATCGTCTCGGCGGCACGGTTCTCATCTCGGTCCCGATCGGCAGCCTTGCCGCCTACGGGCTGTCGCGCATGCCCCAGCGCCGCGCCTCCCCCATCCTGTTCGGGCTGTTCACGATCCGCATGTTCCCTCACATGCTGCTGGCCATTCCATTCTTCGTCATGGGTAGCTTTCTCGGCATGATCGACACCTATCCGCTGCGCTATTCTGGCGCTGGTGGGCGTGATCAATCAGCCGTTCACGATCTGGCTGATGTACAGCTTCTTCCGCGACATTCCCCGCGACCTCGACGAAGCGGCCGCGATCGACGGCTGCAATCTGTGGCAGACATTCTGGACCGTGATCCTGCCCTTGGTCCGCCCGGGTCTCACGGTCGCGGCGCTGTTCAGCCTGCTGCTGTCATACAATGAATTCCTCTTCGCCCTCGCGCTGACCGGCATCAAGATCAAAACCCTCCCGGTCGCGATTGCCGCCTTCGGCGGCGAGGACGTCAGCGATTGGTCGATTTGGCGGCGGGCGCCATCGGCATCATGCTGCCCATCGTCGTGATCATGCTGTTCGTTCAGCGCCACCTCGTGCGCGGGCTCACCATCGGCGCCGTCAAAGGCTGAACCATCCATGTTTTCAAGCCCGACAGGATAATCCATGGGCGAAGCTGTCATTGTTCTCGATCCCGCATTCGTGGTGGGAAAGACCGATCCGCGCCTGTTCGGCAGTTTCGTCGAGCACTCGCGCGATGCGTCTATGGCGGGATATTCCAGCGGGGCACCCAACCGCCGATGATCAGGGTTTCCGGCAGGATGTACTGGAACTGGTTCGCGAATTAGGGGTCACCATGATTTGGATCCCGGCGGGAATTTCGTGTCCGGCTACAACTCGGGAGATGGCGTCGGCCCACTCAACAGGCGGCCCCGACGCCGAGAACTGGCCTGGTTCAGCACCGAGACCAATGTGTTCGGCACAAACGAATTCATGGCCTGGTGCGCGAAGGCCAGTATCGAACCAATGATGGCGGTGAACCTCGGCACAAGAGGCGCAGACGAAGCCCGGGCGCTGCTGGAATATTGCAACGTAGAAAGCGGCACCACGCTCAGCGACCTGCGCCATCAACACGGGCATCCGGCTCCGCATAACGTCAGGCTCTCGTGCCTGGGCAATGAAATGGATGCGCCCTGGCAGATCGGCGCCAATACCGCGCAGGAATACGGCGCACTTGCACGCGAACCGCCAAGCTAATGCGCTGGCTCGATCCCAACATAGAACTGGTCGCCTGCGGTTCCTCCAGCCGCAGCATGTCAACATTCGCCGAATGGGAGCGAGTGGTTCTGGAAGAGACGTTCGAGGTGGTGGAGTATATTTCCCTCCACGGCTATTTTTCCAAGCACGGCGACAGGTCCCGCGACTTCATGGCCGAAGCCGACCTCGTCGGGCGCTACATCGATGAGATCGTCGCGGTCGCCGATGGCGTGGCCGCCCGCCGGCGGTCGCCGAAGCGGATCATGCTTTCGTTCGATGAGTGGAACGTCTGGTATCGCACCCGTGACCGCGCCACACGAACCAAGCCGGGCTGGCCCGAGGCGCCGGCCATCCTGGAGGAGATCTACACGATGGAGGACGCGCTGGTGTTCGGCAGCGCCCTCCTGATGCTGATCAACCGCTGTAACCGGGTAAAAGCCGCGTGCGTGGCGCAACTCGTCAACGTCATCGGGATGATCATGACCGAGACCGGCGGGCGGGCGTGGCGGCAGCCGATCTTCTACCCGTTCCAGCACGCCGCCAGCTGGGCGCGGGGAACGGTGCTCGACATGCGCCTGACCTGCGGGACTTTTGTTACCAGTAGTGGCGAGCGTTTCCCCGATATCGTCAGCTCCGCCGTGCTGGCCGAGGACGGCAACAGCCTTGCGCTGTTCTGCGTCAACCGGAATTTCGACCAGGCGATCGATGTCGCGATCGACCTGCGCGGCTTCGCATTCAGCGACTTCCTCGAAAGCTTTGTGATGAAGTCGGACGTATTCGAACGCTGACCAACACCGCCGACGATCCGGAACGCGTAAGGGCAGAAGACGGCCCGGCGGCGACGGTCCGCGACGGCGTCTGGCGCCTGTCGGTGCCGCCGGCGTCGTGGAGCGTGTTCCGATTTGGATGCGAGGAACAACCGGCTTTATTGGCAGGAGCCATCCAGGGCCGGGCATGATGCCAAGACCGATTGGCGAAGTGCTGATCGTGCCCCGGCGAACTGCTGAAAGGACGCTAGACAGAAGCACTTTCGGCCGCCCGATGTTTGATTTCTGCTTCTTGACCCTGGAGAGGTAACGCGGCGATGGAGCTTCTTCTCGTCGCTGAAGACCGAGCGGACCGAGCATAAAGTATATCGCACCAGAAACGAGGCCAAGGCTGATGTGTTCGACTATATCGAGCGGTTCGCTTAAAACGAAATCGCTGACCGACCGCTTCTGGCGCAAAGCGGCCTCAGCGAGGTGCGGGCTGGCTGCCTAAAAACCGACAACGTGCGAGACACTGAAGAGCGAAATATCCGCGTTCGTAGCGCAGCAAACTCAAGTCAGTTTCTGCTTCTGCGCCATTTCCACTGCAAGCAGTATAGCCGCGCGTGCGGCCCCAACCCCTGCGAGCCCCTTTCCGGCGATGTCATAGGCCGTGCCGTGGGCCGGCGTACATATGGGAAACGGAAAGCCACCGAGCAGCGTAACGCCACGATCGAAGCCCATCAGCTTCATGGCGATCTGGCCTTGGTCGTGATACATCGTGAGAACGGCATCGAATGCGCCGCTCCTGGCACGCAAAAAAACGGTATCTGCGGGAAACGGACCTTCGGTTGCGATCCCGTCGGAAATGGCTTCTTCCACCGCGGGTCCAATCGCCTCGATTTCTTCCCGCCCGAAATTTCCGCCATCGCCGGCATGGGGGTTGAGGCCCGCGACCGCGATGCGCGGACGTTCGAATCCTGGCCTGTGCGCATCGAAGCATCCGTCAGCCGCAGCGCGCGCAGGACGCGTTCCCTAGTGATGTGCGACGCGACCTCCGCCAGCGAAATATGCGAGGTAACGCGTGCGTTCCACAGCCCGTCCAGTACGTTGAATTCGCTTGCCGGGCCGCGAAGCCCAACTACGTCGGCCGAAAAGCTGATCTCGTCGTCGTAGACCGGATGCGCAAGGCGCATGGCATTCTTGTTGAATGGCGTGAAGCAGACCGCGTCGGCCCGGCCGTCGCGTCCCATCGTCAACGCATGACGGTAATTGGTGAGCGCAAACCGACCGCCCTCGGCGGTCGCGGTGCTTCGCGTAACCG
>CAWBQP010000010.1:0-124501 GCA_963790735.1 uncultured Alphaproteobacteria bacterium
TGCAGTGCTGGTGCACACGCTCGGCCTGCCGCCCGGCCATGAACTTGTGCTGTTTTCCATGGCGCGCACGGTGGGATGGATCGCGCATGCCTGCGAGCAATTGCGGCATGGCCGGTTGATCCGGCCCCGCGCGCGCTATGTCGGTCCGGCGCCCGGGCGTGGCCCGGTCCGGGCCTGACGACGGCGCAGCGTCCAGACGCCGAGTGCGATGATGGCCACCGCGAACACGGCCAGGATCCACAGATGTTTGCCAACGCCCTGGTGATGCGGCAGGCCGGCATATTCATGCAATGCCGAGACCGCGAGCACGCCCGGCAGCACGTGCGCCAACGCCCAGGCGAGGACCGCCGGAATATTGACGCCGAAGAAAAGGAGCGGCGGCATCCCGAGCGCGCCCGCCGTGACCGGTACGAAGGCGCGGATCGGCGGCACAAAGCGCGCGAAAAAGACGGCCAGCGTTCCCCAGCGGTGGAAGAACGCCTCGCTCTGCGCCATCACGCCCGGATACCTCGACATCGGCCAGGCGCCCAGAATTTCGCGTTGCGAGCGATGGCCGGCCCAGAACGCCGAGCCGTCGCCGAGCACGGCCCCGGCGATCGCCGCCGCCAGCACGGCCCACAGCTTCAGTTCGCCACCGGGCACCAGCGCGCTCAGGGCAAGGATGATGGTCGAACCCGGCACCAGCGCCCCCACCACCGGGATCGCCTCCAGCAGGGCCGCGAGAAATAGCGCCAGATAGGCTGCCCACGGATGGGCCGAAACCAATGCAATCACGGAATCGAGGAATGAAGTCACAACCTTGCTGTCCAGTCAGGGGCCTGAGCCAGAGCTACCAAGCCCGGGAAGGTACTGAAAGGGCCGGCCAGCTGCCGGTTTTGAGCCTGGCAGGGCGGCCAGGCCGGCAAAAGTGCGGCGTGATTCGCAGGGCAGCCCTCCAAAAACCAGATACACGACCTATCTCAATGATATGGCAACGGAACTTTGATTGCGCCGCGGGCTTCTGCCGGCCGTTGCTCTCTGCTAGGTTTGCAGCAGCACCCATCCGCAGCCATTCAACAAATCTGGTTTCGGTAACGCCCGGGACCTCGGAGGATTGATGACGACCGCCGCCATGACCAAAGTCCAGGAGCCCGTCGGTTTGCCCGATATGAAGGTGTCGGTCCGGCAGGTTTTCGGTATCGACACAGATCTCGAAGTGCCGGCCTATTCCGAAGTCGACCCACATGTCCCGGAAGTCGATTCCGATTACCGCTTCGATCGCGCCACCACGCTCGCCGTTCTCGCCGGCTTCGCCCATAACCGCCGCGTCATGGTCACCGGCTATCACGGTACCGGCAAATCGACCCATATCGAGCAGGTCGCAGCAAGGCTGAATTGGCCCTGCGTGCGCGTCAACCTCGACAGCCACATCAGCCGTATCGACCTCGTCGGCAAGGACTCGATCGTGGTCCGGGACGGCAAGCAGGTTACCGAATTCCGCGACGGCATCCTGCCCTGGGCGCTGCAGCACAACATCGCACTGGTGTTCGACGAATATGACGCCGGCCGTCCCGACGTGATGTTCGTGATCCAGCGCGTGCTGGAAGTCTCCGGCCGCCTGACGCTGCTGGACCAGAACAAGGTGATCAAGCCGCATCCGTCGTTCCGCCTGTTCTCGACCGCCAACACGGTCGGCCTCGGCGATACGTCGGGCCTCTATCACGGCACCCAGCAGATCAATCAGGGCCAGATGGACCGCTGGTCGATCGTCACCACGCTGAACTATCTGGCGCATGACGAGGAAGTCGAGATCGTGCTGGCCAAGGCGAAGCACTACCGCACGCAGGAAGGCCGCGACATCGTCAACAAGATGGTGCGGCTCGCCGACCTCACCCGCAACGCGTTCGCCAATGGCGATCTGTCGACGGTGATGAGCCCGCGCACCGTGATCACCTGGGCCGAGAACGCCGATATCTTCAGCGATATCGGCTTTGCGTTCCGCGTCACCTTCCTCAACAAGTGCGACGAACTGGAGCGGCCACTGGTGGCCGAATTCTATCAGCGCTGCTTCAACCAGGAACTGCCCGAGAGTTCGGTGAACGTGGCACTCAGTTAGCCCATGGCGAAAATTGCCGTCGAGCGCACCATTGGAAAAACCAAGAAGGCGGTGCTCGGCGGGCTGATCGGTTACAACACCGAAAAGATGGGGAAGCAGAAATACAAGCGCTTCGCCATCTCGCTGCGCGAGGGCGACAGGATCGTCGGCGGGATTGTCGGCGAAGTCTGGACCACGGTGCTGTTTATCCAATTCTTCTGGATGGAGCAGAAACTTCGCGGCAAGGATTACGGGACGCGGCTGATCAAGGCGATTGAGGACGAGGCAAGAAAGTTTGGGGCCAGGCGATCCTATCTGGACACGATGAGTTTTCAGGCGCCGGGTTTCTACCGCGCTTGCGGTTACGAGGAATTCGGTTCGATCGAAGGTTATCCTGAGGGCGTCACGCGGCACTGGTTTACGAAAGCGCTATGAGCACATCCAACTCCAAATTCCGTACCGGATCCAAGGAAGCGCCGACCGAGCCATTCAAGCGCGCGGTGACGTCATGCCTGCGCGCGATCGCAAAGGCGCCCGAACTCGAAGTAACGTTCGCGGCCGAGCGCCCGGGTCTCGCGCCGGGCAAGGCGCGGCTTCCGGAGCCGGCCCGCAAGATGACCAAGCGGGACGCGGCGATCGTGCGCGGCCACGCCGATTCGATCGCACTGAAGCTCGCCTGTCACGATCCCAAGGTGCATCGCAAGCTGATGCCGGGAAATCCGCAGGCGCGCGGCGTGTTCGAGGCAGTGGAGCAGGCCCGCGTCGAAGCCATCGGTTCGCGCCGGATGGCGGGGGTTGCGAAAAACCTCACCGCGATGCTCGACGATCATTTCCATCGCGGCAAATATGACGAGATCACCGACCGCGCCGACGCGCCGCTGTCGGATGCGCTGGCGATGCTGGTGCGCGAGCGGCTGACGGGCATGGCGCCGCCTGCGGCCGCGAAAAAGATGGTCGATCTCTGGCGGCCGGTGCTGGAAGACAAGATCGGCGCCCGGCTCGACAAGCTCAGCCGCGTCACCGAGGACCAGGCGAAGTTCGGCGATCTCGTGCACGACCTGCTGTCGGCGCTCGATCTCGGCGACGACCGCGATGCGGACGCCGATGACGACGAGAACGACGAGAACCAGGACGGCGAGAACGATCAGTCCGGCGCCGAGGGCTCGCCCGATAGCGACGCCGCGCAGGAAATGAGCGCCGACCAGGCGCAGGCGTCCACCGACGAAATGTCGGAAAGTGCGATGGAAAGCGCGCAGGCCTCCACGTCAGATACGTTCGATGACGGCGAACTCGGCGACGACGAGACCCCGGGCGAGGCGACGCGGCCAAATACGCGCGGCGCCAACGAGCCGCGCGGGCCGGAATATCATGCGTTCGCGCCGAAGTTCGACGAGGTGATCGCGGCCGAAGATCTCTGCGACCATGACGAACTGGAGCGCTTGCGCTCCTACCTCGACAAGCAGCTCGCGCATCTGCAGGGCATCGTCGCGCGGCTCGCCAACCGGCTGCAGCGCCGCCTGATGGCGCAGCAGAACCGCGCCTGGGAGTTCGATCTCGAGGAAGGCATTCTCGATCCGGCCCGACTGTCGCGTGTCGTCACCGATCCCTATCATCCGCTGTCCTTCATGCATGAGAAGGAAGCGACCTTCCGCGATACCGTGGTGACGCTGCTCCTGGATAATTCCGGCTCGATGCGCGGCCGCCCGATCACGGTGGCGGCGACCTGCGCCGATATTCTCGCGCGCACGCTGGAGCGCTGCGGCGTCAAGGTCGAGATTCTGGGCTTCACGACGCGCGCCTGGAAGGGCGGGCAGTCGCGCGAGGCGTGGCTTGCCGCCGGCAAGCCGGCCAATCCCGGCCGGCTGAACGATTTGCGCCACATCATCTATAAGTCCGCCGATGCGCCCTGGCGGCGCGCGCGGAAGAATCTCGGGCTGATGATGCGCGAGGGGCTGCTGAAGGAGAATATCGACGGCGAGGCGCTGGACTGGGCGCACAAGCGCCTGCTCGGCCGGTCCGAGCAGCGCAAGATCCTGATGATGATTTCGGACGGCGCGCCGGTCGACGATTCCACGCTGTCGGTGAATCCCGGCAACTACCTCGAGCGGCATCTGCGCCACATCATCGAGGAGATCGAAACCCGCTCGCCGGTCGAATTGATCGCGATCGGCATCGGTCACGACGTCACGCGCTACTATCGCCGTGCGGTCACCATCGTCGATGCCGAGGAACTGGGCGGCGCCATCACCGAAAAGCTCGCCGAATTGTTCAGCGAGACCCACGGCGCCGCGCCCGCCACCGGCCACCGCCGGCCGCGCCGGTTGCATTCGTGAGAGCATGCGCACGCCGATAGGCCGCCGCCGGCTTTTGAAATACGCAGCGGCGGGGCTTTCGGTGGCGGCCATGCCCGGGGTGGCGCTGGCGCAAACGGCGGTTCAGCGGCCTCCGAAGCCGGCCGTTCCCGACGAGTTCTCGGTCACCGCGCCGGTCTCGATCGAGGTCAATGCCCGGCCGCTGCCCTCGTTCGACACCCGCGATCGGTCGCATGTGCGGTTCGGCGAGCTCGAATATCGCAGCGGACTCATCCTGACCTCGCGGTTTCGCGGCTTCGGCGGATTGTCGGGCCTGCGGCTGGACGCCAAGGGCGAGCGCTTCATCGCGATCAGCGACAAGGGAGGCTGGTTCACCGGGCGCATCGTCTACAAGGGCCGCGAGATGACGGGGCTCGACGACGTCGAGGCCTCGCCGATGCTCGGGCCCGACGGCAAGCCGATCACCTCGCGCGGCTGGTTCGACACCGAGGCGCTCGCGCTCGACGGCTCGCTGGTCTATGTCGGTCTCGAGCGCGTCAATCAGATACTGCGGTTCGACTTCGCCAAGGGATTTACGCGCGCCCATGGCGAGTTGATTCAGTTGCCGCTGGGCGTGCGCAAACTGCCCTACAACAAGGGGATCGAGGGGCTTGTCGTGGTGCCGAAGGGCTTGCCGCTGGCGGGAACGCTGATCGCGATCTCCGAACGCGGGCTCGACGCGCAGGGCAACATCACGGCCTTCCTGATCGGCGCTAAGACGCTGGGACTGTTCAGCGTTCGCCGCACGGAAAATTTCGACGTCAGCGATGCGGTGCTGCTGCCGTCCGGCGGCCTGTTGCTGCTGGAGCGCAAATTCTCCTGGCTCGGCGGGATCGGCATCCGGATCCGGCGCATCGCGCTTGCTTCCGTCGTGGCCGGGGCCGTCGTCGACGGCCCCTCGATCTTCGAGGCCGATCTCGGCCACGAGATCGACAACATGGAAGGCATCGACGCCCACGTCACGCCGGAGGGCGAAACGGTGCTGACGCTGGTCTCCGACGACAATTTTTCGATGATCCAGCGCAATCTGCTGCTGCAATTCACGCTGGTGGAATAGCGGGCGAATAACGGAACGGTTCTTGCAGTGCTCCGGACGATGAAACGGAGCTTTTGATGAACAAATCCCTTCGCATTATCTGCGTATTGGCCAGCTTTTGGGCGGCCACGACGGCACAGGCGGAAGGCTGGCCGTCGCGGCTGATCAAGGCAACCATTCCGTTCGGCGCCGGCAGCGCGGCCGACGTGGTGCCGCGGCTGGTGTTCGAACGTCTCTCGGCCGAACTCGGCCAGCCGATCGTGATCGAAAACCGCGCCGGCGGCGGCGGCGTGGTCGGTTCGGCGCTGGTCGCGAAGGCCGATCCCGATGGCTACAGCATTCTCGCCCAGTCGTCGGCGCTGGCGATTGCGCCGGCGATTTTCCCGAGCGCGACCTTCGACCCCACCCGGGACCTCGCCTCGGTGCTGATGATCGGATCCAGCGCCAACGTGATGATCGTGCCGAAGGAGCGGCCCTGGAAAACCATCCAGGACTTCATCGCCGACGCCAAGGCCAAACCCGGCTCGATCTCGTTCGGTTCGGTCGGCATCGGCAGCGCCGTGCATATCAGCACCGAGAAATTCCGCCTTGCCGCCGGCATCGAGGCGACGCATGTGCCCTATCGCGCCGGCCCGGAAGTGATCGCCGACATCCTGGGCGGGCGGATCGACCTGTATTTCTGTCCGCTCGCGACCGCGCTGCCGCTGATCCGCGAAGGCCAGGTCCGCGCGCTGGTGGTCTCGACGCCCAAACGCGTCGCCGATCTGCCCGACGTGCCGACGCCGCTCGAGATCGGATTGAAGGACGCCGACAGCGCGATCTGGTTCGGCGTGTTCGTGCCGGCGAAGACGCCGCGCGAGGTCGTCGAGAAATTGCATGCGGCCGGCGACAAGGTGCTGACCGATCCGGCGATGCAGGCGAGCCTGAAAAAGCTCGGCATCGAGCCGATGCCGATGAAGCCGGCCGAGATGGACGACCTCGTCAAGCGCGAGACGGCGGCCAATCTGGAGCTGATCAAGGCCGCGGGCATCAAGCCGTAGGGGGAGGGTTGCAATCCCGGCGGGTTGAGGAGAGGGGGGCGGCTCGCTAGACATGGCGGGTCGCTTTCCCTCCGGTCCGGATCCCTCAGCCCATGAGCGCTTTGTTTACCCCGATCAAGCTGCGCGATCTCACGCTTGCCAACCGCATCATGGTGGCGCCGATGTGCCAGTACTCGTCCGTCGACGGCGAGGCCAATGACTGGCACTTCACCCACATCAATTCGCTGGCGCTGTCGGGGGCCGCGATCTTCTGCATCGAGGCGACGGCGGTCGAGGCGAGCGGCCGCATCACGCCGGGCTGCCTCGGCCTCTGCAACGACGCCACCGAAGCTGCGCTGAAGCCGATCCTGGCCTCGGTGCGCAAGCGCTCGAAGGCGGCGGTGATGATCCAGCTCGCGCATGCCGGCCGCAAGGCCTCGAGCCACACGCCATGGGACGGCGGGCAACTGATCCCGGTGGCGGAGGGCGGCTGGCGGGCGGAGGGCCCTTCGGCGATCCCGCACAAGGAGGGCGAGACGCCGCCTGTGGCGTTCGACGCGGCGGGACTTGACGCGCGTGCGCGACGCCTTCGTGGCGGCGGCGAAGCGCGCCGAGCGGCTCGGCATCGACGCCATCGAGGTGCACTCCGCGCACGGCTATCTGCTGCATCAGTTCCTGTCGCCGATCGCCAACCAGCGCACCGATCAATATGGCGGCTCGCTTGCAGAACCGCATGCGCTTTCCGCTCGAAGTGTTCGACGCGGTGCGCGCGGCGTTTCCGCAATCACAAGCCGGTCGGCATCCGCGTCTCCTGCACCGACTGGGTCGAGGGCGGCTGGGATCTGCCGCAGACCATCGAATTCGCGCAGGAACTGAAGAAGCACGGCGTCGACTGGATCGACGCGTCCTCGGGCGGCGTGTCGCCGCTGCAGAAAATTCCGCTCGGCCCCGGCTACCAGGTGCCGTTCGCGCAGGCGATCAGCGAGGCGACCGGGCTCACCACCATCGCCGTCGGCCTGATCACGGAAGCCGAAGCAGGCCGAGGAGATCGTGGCCTCCGGCAAGGCCGACATGGTCGCGCTCGCGCGCGGCATGCTCTACGACCCGCGCTGGGGCTGGCATGCGGCCGCCGAACTCGGCGGCGAGGTGTCCGCCCCGCCGCAATACTGGCGCTCGCAGCCCTCGACGCAGAAGGCGCTGTTCGGCGCGACCACGTTCGGGACGAGGTAGCGCGTCACCGCTCGCTTTTCCCTTCTCCCACAAGGGGAGAAGGGAAGTACGCGCTCCGCTCTCTCGCCGTCATTGCGAGCGAAGCGAAGCAATCCATTCTTTCGTTGCGCGGCAATATGGATTGCTTCGCTGTCGCTCGCAATGACGATCTCGAAACCGAACCTCTGCCCATCCGTTTCGTCATATCTCGGCCACACGCGCGGCGTGCTATGCTCTCGCTTGCGCGCGACAGACGCGCTTTCAAAAAATGAACAGCGAGAGGACACCCCATGGAGATCGGATATTTCACGATGCCGTCCCATCCGCCGGAGTGCGGATTGAAAGAGGGTCACGACTGGGACCTGCAGACGCTGCGCTGGCTCGATGAGCTCGGCTATCAGGAAGCCTGGATCGGCGAGCACCACACCGCGCCCTGGGAGCCGCATCCCTCGCCCGATCTGATTGCTGGCGCAGGCGTTCTTGCAGACCAAGAACATCCGCCTCGGCCCCGGCGGCTTCCTGCTGCCCTATCACCACCCGGCCGAACTCGCCAACCGCGTCGCGATGCTCGATCACCTCTCCGAGGGACGGCTGAATTTCGGCGTCGCGGCCATCGGCCTGCCGAGCGACTGGGCGATGTTCAACGTCGACGGCATGTCCGGCCAGAACCGCGACATGACGCGGGAGGCGCTGGAGATCATTTTGAAGATGTGGACCGAGGACGCCCCTGGACCTACACCGGCAAATTCTGGACGGTGAACAAGCCCGACACGATGTTCGACTTCCTCAAACCGCACCTCAAGCCGAAGCAGGCGCCGCATCCGCCGATCGGCGTCGCCGGCCTCTCCAAGGGCTCGGACACGCTCAAGCTCGCGGGCGAGCGCGGCTACATTCCGATGAGCCTCAACCTCAACCCGGCCTATGTCGGCAGCCACTGGGAATCGGTCGAGATCGGCGCCGCCAGGACCGGACGCAAGCCGAAGCGCAGCGACTGGCGGCTGGTGCGCGAGGTGTTCATCGCCGACACCGACGAGGAGGCGTGGCGGCTTTCGACCGGCGACATGATGGGCCGGATGATGGGCGAATATTCCTGCCGCTGCTCGGCCATTTCGGCTTCAAGGACTATCTCAAGGCCACGCCCGACGTGCCCGACTCGCGACGTCACCGTCGAATATTGCGCCCGCAACAACTGGATCGTCGGCTCGCCCGCGACCGTCACCGAGAAGATCGAAAAAATCTATCACGAGGTCGGCGGCTTCGGCACGCTGCTGGTGTTCGGCTTCGACTACAAGCACAAGCCCGAGGCGTGGCACAATTCGCTGCGCCTGTTGAAGCAGGAAGTGATGCCGCGGCTGAAGCATCTCGACGCGGACCTGACCAAGGCGGCGTGAACTCTTCCTTCTCCCATCGAAGTCGGATGTATCGACTTCGACATATGATGCTCAACTCGGGTAAACCAGTTGAGTGGGAGAAGGTGCCTTCGCGACAGCGAAGGCGGATGAGGGGTTCTCTCCGCGGAGACAGACCCCTCATCCGTCTCGCTGCCGCTTCGCGGCCGTAGCCGATGCAAAGCATCGGCGTCCTTTTCTAAGTACGGCGGCCGACGGCCGCCTATGCCACCTTCTCCCACAAGGGGAGAAGGGAAGGTGAGCACTCCGCTCTTTCCCCGTCATTGCGAGCGAAGCGAAGCAATCCATAGCACGGCATAATGGATGGATGGATTGCTTCGTCGCTATCGCTCCTCGCAATGACGAAAATCAATTCACCTTCGGCGGCGCGTCGGCGGCGCGGACCTGCCAGAATTTCAGCAGGCGGCGGGCGTTTTCGAGCGACAGTTTGCCGTATTGCTCCTTGGCCTTCGCCAGTTCATGGCGGCCCAGGCTGCCGGAGGTGAAGCGGCTGTCGAGCACGGCGGCGACCGTATCCCAATTCAATCCGGCGACGCGGCAGGGGATCAGCACGCCGTCGTCGCGCAGGCTCTGCATCACCGGGCGGATCACCTCGATGGTCGAGCCGGATAGCTCGGCAAGTGCGGCAACCGTCTCGGCGTATTTCCGCTCTTTCGCAAACACCAGCAGCGCCGGCTCGTTGAGCTTGCCGTGCTTGGCAAGCGCGGCGACGAAGCGGCGGGCCGCGGTGAAATCGCGCGTGCGCGACATTTCGCGGTTGGCGCCGGCGGCGGCGACGGCGATCGCGTTCCTGATGTCCTCGAACAGATGCGGCGGGGCGCGCGACAACAGCCGCGTGCGCACGGCCTCGGTGGCGCTGCGCAACAATTGCTGGCGCTGCTCGGCCGGCAGGTCGACGCGAATGCCGGTCTCGACGGCGAGATCAGGATCGGTCTCCGCCTGCTTCAGCACGATGGCATAGCCGCTGGCCGACATCCGCGCGCCGGGATTGGTGACGAGCCGCCGGCTGACGGAGGGATAATGCCGCTTCAGCAGCGCGTCGGTGACGATCTCGGTCAGCCACCAGCGCCCGGAGATCGCGAGCAGATGCTGCTCGCCCTTGGTTTGCGCGAGCGCGACCAGATCCTCGGCCGTAAGCCGCGCCGATTCGGTCAGCACCGGCCGCGCGATCGAAATCTCGTCATTCTGCGCCAGGCGGCGGACCACGGCCGCCGGCGCCTGCTTGATGGAGGCGAACTGCGTGCTCATTTCGGCGAGCGCAATGCGCGCGGAGACATCGGCCAGCGCGCGCAGCTCGACGGTCCTGATCAGCCGTTCCAGCACGTCGCCGAACAGCTCGATCTGTTCGCCGGAATAGCCGTCGGCGGACAGCAGAAACAGGTCGGTGACCTGCTTCAGCGTATCCAGATGTTTTTCCGTCGAACCGGCCTTGATGGCCGCCTCGACTTCGTCGGCGATCGATCGTTCCAACATCGCTCGTCCTGAGCGTTTCAAGCCGGTTCTGGCAGTAGACGCGCGAGAATAGGGGGCAGAGTTGAACGATCCGTAAACCATTTGGGTCGCGAGGGGGCGGGAATGGGGCCGTAAGATTGCGGGGGTGGTCGGCCAGTGGCCGAGCGATGGGCGCTCGCTTGCGTAGGATGGGTGGAGCGAAGCGATACCCATCAATGCCTCCGTTCACTTGGGTAGGTGATGGGTTTCGCTGCGCTCTACCCATCCTACGAAACTGCGGCCTATCAACGTCATTGCGAGCGAAGCGAAGCAATCCATCTATCCCCGCGTTGAACCATGGATTGCTTCGCTGCGCTCGCAATGACGGCGGGATATTGCAAACATACCTTCGCCTTCTCGCGGCGCATTGCGCCCGAGCTGTGCATCATCGTTTCGCCCTCCAAGGAAGAGGGCGCAGGGAATGCCGGGTGCCGGCTGGCACCCGCGGTCTCGTGTGCAATGTGCACGAGAAAGTGCGCACACGAGCATACAGGTACAGCCGGAGCAGCCCGGCATTCCCTGCGCGATGGGTTTACGGCTTATAGCGCGCTCTCCCTGGAGACGAATTCCTTTTGCCTCCATCGCCGGCGGATTGAAGGCTTTGGCAAACCCGGTTGGATTTACAAAACCTCCGCCGGCTTGACACCAGCAACGGGCGCCAGGACCACACGGCTTTGCCGTCCGCATCAACACCGTTCGTCGGCGCGCGGCTCTCGCTCACGGACCTAAGCCCGCCCTGCGAAAACCTACCTGCGCGCCCGGCGCTTTGCGGCCACCGCTCCCCGCACCCTACGTCCGTGACGATCGCGATACGCCCCTCTTGTGGGCGCGGGATGGGCGGAGTTGTACGGGTGATTTGGGGTGAGCGCGAAGCGGAATATTTTTCTGCGAGGGCTGGACAGGTTTTAAGTGATTTGCCCGTCGGGCAGTCACACAGGACATCACACAGTGATGTGCGCGTACGCGGCGGCGTTTTTCCCTTCTCCCCTTGTGGGAGAAGGTGGCGCGAAGCGCCGGATGAGGGGTTCTCTCCACAAATACAGACCCCGCACGCGGAGACAGACCCCTCATCCGTCTCGCCGCCGCTTCGCGTCCATAGCCGATGCAAAGCATCGGCGTCCTTTCTAAGTACGGCGGCCGACCGGCCGCCTATGCCACCTTCTCCCACAAGGGGAGAAGGGAAGGGCGCGCTCCGCTCTCTCGCCGTCATTGCCTGCGAAAACGCGAAGCGTTGCGCAAGGGAGTGAAGCGACGAAGCAATCCATGTCTCCACATGCCGCGCTATGGATTGCTTCGCTTCGCTCGCAATGACGACTGGATGGATTGGCCGCGTGTCACGAATGGTGGGCACGCTGCGCTTCCGCCTTCGCTCTTCGAGCTACGGCGGACAAGTTGCCCACCCTACGCATCCTCTTCCACTTCCTGCGCGGACGCATGCACCGGCGGCTCCGGCATCGGAAACGTCTCGTACTGCTTCGGAAAATTCACCGGCCGGTAGCTCGGCATCGCGTTCATGCGCATCAGCGCGGATTCGTGGATGATGGCGCCGTCGGGAATGAAGCGCGGTTCGGCGTCCGGGATGTAATAGCCGAAATGGACTTTTCGCGCCGGCCATTCCTTGTAGGTCGCGCTCTTCGGAATGTATTCGAGGATCCACCACGCCCCTCGCAGCGAGGTGTGCAGCTCGCCGCGCACGTCAGGCGCGACATAGGAGAACGGGCTGCCCTTGCGCTGAATGCCCCAGGCGAGCTGGTTGACGGTGGCCTGGTTGACCTCGAGCCCGCACTTTGTCGCCTCGTCGATCATCCAGAGCAGCGGATATTTGGAAAGCCCGCTTTCCTTTTCCGGATAGCCGCCGCCGACATCGTCATGGACGCCGGCGAACCACACCTGCAGAATATCCTGCGGCTCGGCATGCGCGTCGTTGAAGCGGTTGTGCTTGAAGGTTTGCGGGTCGTCCCACTTCTTGAGGCGGAACATGCAGCGCCGCTCGTCCATCGACATCGCCTGACGAAATGTCTGCACGCTCGGGTTCAGAAGCGTGAACGCCAGCTCTTCCAGGCTCGGCAAATAGAAGCGATCGGCCCGCGGCACGATCACGCTCGCCACCGTATCCCAGACGCCGACGAAGCGGATGGTGGGCCAGCGCGACGAGGTGATGCGCGCGAATTGCGCGGCGTTGTCGAACGCGGTCTGCGGCAGCGTGTCTTCCGCGGCGGCGGCATCGATGGCCGACTTGAACTTCGCGCGCAGCTTCGGCGCCTCGTCGGAGGAGAACTGCTTGTAGGCGATCAGCCCCGAGCCCGCGAGATTGACCTGCTCCGGCGTGATCAGCCCGATTTTGTGGATCAGCCCCGCCAGCACCCGCACGGTATAGGCGCCGCGGGAAAAGCCGAACAGATAGATCTGGTCGCCGGTCTGATAATTGTGGACCAGGAAGGCATAGGCCGCGAGCACGTTGTCATCGAGCCCATAGCCGGTGGCGAGCCCCAGGATGGCGTTGAAATCCTGCTTCAACTTGTGCCACGGGTCCGGCCGCTCCAGCGTGCCGACCCCCGGATCGTAAAACACCAGCTGCCGCGGCTGTGTCTTCTCCGTCTTGCGCAGGCAGCGATAGAGCTTCAGCACATTGGAGATGTTCTCGGAAATCTCGTTGCCGGTGCCGTCGCAGCAGATGATGATGTTGCGCATGGTGATGCTCCCCTTGATTGCTGCCTGGGCGAGTATAGCGCGATTGAGGGGATTTGTTTTATTGCTGATTTGGCGGGCGCGTTTGCGACTAGCCGCCCGAACTTTGCATCCGTCGCTGAAGGTTGGAGGCGGGCCAGTTTTCCTGCTTCGGGGGGCTCGCAAAAAACAGCCGGATGACTTCGGCTTCGGGATGGCGTAATCCAGCCGGAAGAAATGCTTTCCTCCAGATGACGATTGGCCTTGTCGTCTGTTGTTCGTGGGGTTCGGCGGGTTTGGTCATCTAAGGTCTCTTTCGTGTTTCTTGAAGAACGATGACGAGCCTGACGCGTTCATCTCCGAGCGAACTGAAATTCCTTATCGACAACTCGAAAGCTGCAGTCGGTTGGAAGCAGGGCTTCCTCTCAGTGAAAGTTCGGCGATAACCACCAAATCGCCCTCGCACTTAACGCCCTAATGATAAACAAGACGTTTCCGCCGAAGGCGCCTGTTTGGGCGAACGAGGCGCTCGTGAACGCCGGAAAGCTGACAATTCCATCCTGGGCGTAGTGGGCATCGAAGACATCCAGGTCTTAAGGTGCTATAGCCACGGTACACGGTTCCCTGCTTGCCCGTGATCGGCGGCGATCTTTCCAGCCCGGAATTCAGGACCTCGGCAAACTCCCGAGACGTCAGGATGCGGGTTCTCCCGTCCAAAGCTGCTCATTTATATAACTGTGCCAGCCGTTTGCGGTAGAGTAGATGTAGAATGCCAGCGCTTCCGCGTTGGTAATTTCATCGTGAAACTTCGCGTCCAGCGCTTCGCGCGAACAGATCTTGCCGAGACATCGCGCTGCCTCTTGACCCCGATCAGCCTTCCGAGCAATTCAAGGAATTCGGGTCCACGCACTTGCACGGCATCCAAAGGTTAACAATGGGTAAACAACCTCCCTTGATACTACCTCCGCGAGCGCGGTGCAATTTGACCAAGATTTGAGTGCCCGGTGCGCACTTCCGCGCAATCAGGGTGCGTGCGGAGCATTGACCCTTGTCAGGCCGTCTCGGTGACGGCGCGAATTTCAGGTGTACGCGGGTCTGTTCCTGCAGCGCACCGATGACGCCGAGCAGGTTCTCGGCGGTGGCGTTGCCGTCGGGGCCGAACATCCGCATCAGGCTTTCGGCGGACGCTCCAGCATCTCGCCCAGCCCGGAACGACAATTCTAAGTTCATTGGACGCATTTTCACGGCAGAGTGCGAGATCGAATTGAGTTGTAATTAGCCCTGATAGAGAACGCCGATGATGGCGCGCGCGTTTGTGATGGTTCGGAGTTCCCTTTTGTAGTTTGCCGATAGAAAGAACCTGCGATGAACCGAGCCCGCCAATGCTTTCGAATTGGCGCAAGTGATTAAGCTCGGTCGGAAATGCGGCGCCGATGCGCTTGAAAATGCTTGATCCGTCATCCAAAGTGAGCGCGACGAGCGCATCCCTGTGCTGTCCCAGTTCATCTAGCTCGATACGCGCCTCCGCCCAACACCACCTGTTTTTCGAGCGCGAGTGGACCGGCACTATCGTCGGAACGCGAAAGGCGGTCTCGACGCGCTTGAGGACGCCAGAGGCGTCGACTTGGACCGCCTCATCCTGCCTTGGGAGGCTGCTAAGTTATGATCGAAGATTATCCCGACCACTTGGTAAATCGCGCCTCTGTTTCAGGAAGAAAGATGGTCTTCGGAGTCCTAAAGCGAGGATCGGGCACTTCTGCTGTGAGCCCGATGACACGCGAATCCGCGCCGCGTACCAAGCGGCGCGCATATGTCGCGCCTCCGTGCCGGGCGATAACGAGTCGTCGATCAGCGGCAGGTCCCGGCACGGCCTCGACGATAGCAAGTGAATTGGTCGGTGCGGCAAATCCAAAATTTGGCCGTCGGAGAAAATAAGTGACCGTGTTGTCGAGGAGTCGAGGGTCGATGCATTCTGGATGTTCTTGTGATTCACCGAAGGGTGCATGCTGTGTAAACGCCGCTAGATCAGGGCATATCAGGACGTTCAAGGGCGGATATGGCATAGGCGTTAGAGCGGGTGGGGACGTCCCAACCGCGGCCTGCTCCGATAGAGAGTCTCTGCGGCGCCAACGATAGCACTCTTCGTACATGTTTTCGGCGAGTTCGAGCAACTTACTCAAATCGTCCGCGCACTGCGCTACGTCCGCTGCTCTGATCTCTTCGCGGCGACCATGATGGGCTTTGTTCATGAGAACCAGGACAGGTGATCCGTCAAATAGTGCTGGGTGGTCAACGAAGCGACGAAAGACGTGTGCACTGAACATCCCTTGCGGGCCAGATCTGACCAAGGGCCGCAGGCGTTGTACAAAGGTCGCTAAGGTTGGATCAGGATTGGCTATGGCCCAAGCGAAATGCGAAGGGCCATCAAATATGTCTCCGAGTTTGGCCTCGAAGAAAACGCGGCAGCCATCGGCGAAGTCCCGCGCAGGCTCCTCTAAATTTGGATCGGCTTCAAATCGGATTCGTCGTTGTTGAATGACTGGGAGCGGCGGTGTGGTTCTTATGACAGGCTGTTGGCGTGTCGCCGGATTAACCTCAAGATGCTCGATGCCTCCGGGGATCACAAGGCGGGACGCGCGCGAACAGAAGCGCGGATCGTAAGAAGATACAACCAGTTGTGCGCCGGCTGCCGCGAGTGGAACGAGTGCAGCAGCGAGGCGTTCGCGATTTTCGTCGTCGAGCAGTTCTTGCGGGTCGTCGAGCAACAGGACTTTCAGTCCGCCGCGCTCTTTCAATACGTGCTCCCAGAACGCAAGGAAGAACGCAACCAAACTCGCGCGTAGTGCCGAGGCATTGGTTACATGTTGAGCGGGCGCCGAAACGCCACCAGTCTGTACAACGAGGTCCAGTTCACCTTTACGGCCGAGTCCTGTATCGACCAATTTGTGAGCGGTGTCGGGAAATGCCCCAAGGTAAATTCGTGAGCGCCATGTCGCCGCTTCGTTGCGTAAGATTGTACGAAGGTGATCGACTTGTTTGTCTGCAAGCTGTCCTAGATTGGCTAAATTGCCTAGCGCATTGCTCGCAGTGCTGTATTCGCGAAGGCGGGCTTCGGCCGCGCGGCGCGGCTTCAGGTGCTGTTTGAGCCGCTCGCATTGGACTAACGCATCCGAGATGGGCTTCGCGGCCTTCGCCGTTGCGTCAAGGCTCAGGAGCTTTCCCGTAAGCGTCGTCTTTTCGCTCGGCTCACCGTCACCAGCCAAGCGGCCCAAAACTCGTAGCACAATATTACGTGCAAGCGCGTCATTACCTTGCCGCCAGCGTGCAAATCGGACGGCGCAGTCCAGTCGCCTCAACGTCTCGCCCAGCGTGTGGCACTCTCCTGGGAGCAATATCTCGGTCGTTTTGGCGAGAGGAGCGCGGTCTTTGACAACCTCGTCAAATTTAGAAGCGGTCTGTGCCTTCAACTCTCCCAAGACGCCGCGGAACGGTTCGAAGTCAAAGAGTTCGTCGATGATCGCGGTCCGGAGTAGATCGCAAGGATGCGCCGGTAGCGTTCCGACCATTTCTGCTCTCAGCGCTTCGGGCGAATTTCGTAATAACTCGCCGTGTACATTCTCGGCCCAGCGGGTAAGTGTCTGTGAAAGGAGATCTGCATTGGATGCTGCGTCACGTAAGTGAGCGCCGACCAAAAGGCCGGTTATGGGGTCTCTTGCTTCCTTGAGATCACTGCCACAGACGACGCATACTTCGTCGTCGCGGTGTGCATCGGGATGGTCAGCGATCCAAGTAGCCACGCGAGCATAAAGGCGCAAGCGAGCCGCTTTAGAGGCGTCTTTCGCCAAAGCATCGAGGGTCGCGGCTTCGGCAAGAATGGTCTCAATTCTGGCCTCTGCTGCGTCTAGTTGTTCTGACGCAATCTGACGTAACGCACCCAGCCGAGCAGCTGAGGGTAAGTCTTGCGGTCTGCTGGCGCGTTCGAGCGCTCGACTGATGTTTTTTTCGAGATCAGCGAGAAGAGCCAGATTGGCGGGATCGAATTGTTCGCCAAGGATTTCTTTTGCGGATTCGAAAGCCGAGGCTTTGGCGCTCTCGAAATGCCTTGTGATCTCGTCCAGGGTCCCTTCTATGGTCGCATCATCAGACGGACGCGGCACTTCACGAGTCGGCGTTACGTTCGAAGCCGCGAGCAAGATATTCTCTAAGTCGCTCTTGGCGGTCTCATAATTCTGGTCAGCTTGGTTGAGTTCGCTTGTCTTGGCCTTCACGAAGTCTTTGTCGATCTTGAGCTTTGCCCGTCGTACGTGCTCCGCCAAATCGACGAGGGCCGACAGGCCGGTGAGTTGAGAGACAGCTCGGCCCAGTTCAGATTCCGACCCTACTTCAATGAGCGGAAGTAGACCCGGCATAATTGTGCCGATCCGCAGGGCAATCGGATCGATCCCTAGGATTGAGAGGTCAGGAGAAGTTTCCTTCAACTTCCCTTGCTGAGAACGGCTCTGGCTGCGGCGAATGATTGGCAACTCCGCATCAGATTCATCTGCGAATGTCAGTTCTACCCATGTATCGGCGGGTACCCAAGCTTGATTGGGACGATACTGCTCCACGTTCGGCATTGGTGTGAGAGGCGATAGCTTGTGTGTGGTACGTTCATCGCTTTCATCTTTTGCGTCGATCCAGCATTCAAAGTCTTCGGGAGCTTCGGGTGCACGTTGTGGACGGAGCATCTCTCCTGTGAGGGTCCAAATCATTGCGTTGAGTAGCGAGGTTTTGCCCGATCCGTTTCTGCCTTCGAACAGAGTAAGAGAAGAACCAAATTCGTGGACGTAGTTCTCAGGTGCCGCGTCTGGAGTTCCGAATTTATGGAGTCCAGCAAACCGATGCGCTTCAATTTTTTTAAGTCGAAGACGCCGGCTATTGGCGTTGGCAGGTCGAGCGGGCAGTGGCGACAGTTGAGGCGGGTCCCGTAGGGCCGCGTTGACTAAATCTTCAGCGTGCGGTGCGCTGACGTTTGCCGTCCAATTTGTGGAACCTCGCTTGCGATACCATTCGAGCACACTTCGTGTCCGCACGTCCGGTAGGACAAATTCTTTCCCTTCATCTGTCGAGACTGGCCTGCCGCTGACGAGGTCAGTGATGAGGGAATCAAGCGTGTGGAGGTGTAAGGCGCGTGATTTTGACACGCTCTCTCCTTCGATTCTACAAATAAACTAGGAAATTGGATTGCAATCGTAAATATATAGACCGTTTTATTCCTACCTAAGTTAGAAATCCAATGCCAGCACGTACAAATACTGGGCTAGTGTTCCGGGGCAGGAGCTTGGTTGGGCGCAGGTGCTTGGGCGGACTTCCTGAGGACCAGCCTTTCCAAAACAAAAACGGCCGGGTCTTTCGACCCAGCCGTTCAAAACTTCGATCCGCCGATGTAACTAAAGCTCAGCTCGCCTTCTTCACGAACACCGGCTTGCCGACCTTCTTCTCGATCGCGCGCTTCAGATCGAGCGCGCGGGGGGAGAGCACGTCGGCCTTGGCCTTGAGCAAATACGTATCGAGGCCGCCATTGTGGTCGACGCTCTTGAGCGCGTTGGTCGAGACGCGCAGGCGCACGTTGCGGGCGAGCGCGTCCGAGATGAAGGTGACGTTGACCAGGTTCGGCAGGAAGCGCCGCTTGGTCTTGATGTTCGAGTGGCTCACCTTGTGGCCCGTCTGGGGGCCCTTGGCCGTCAGTTCGCAGCGCCGGGACATTCGAAAAATCCTCTTCCATCCCCGCCCGGGCAAAGCGCGCTCTCGCGGCCCGCGGGGGTCCAAATTCACGTCCATTTTCAGGAACCGCGGACGTATAGGGGGAGACGGCCGAACCGTCAAGGTTCTTAGGCCGGTTTGAAGCCTCGTTCCGGGGCGCCAAGCCCCTTGTTTTGACGTGTTTTCTTCACGCCAACCGGAAAATCCGCTCCATTCGAAAACGCCATGTGTCCGAAGCACAGAATCGGCCGCTTTCCAAGGGGTTAGGCCATCATATAAAGGGCGCAATCCCCGCCGACATCATGGGGTTAGCAAGGAAAAGACCTTGGCCTTCCGCAAGCGGCTGAAGGCGATGAGGGGTCTGATAAGCGTGGTTTTCGCCAAGCTTGCGCGTTGTTTGCCGGATATTTCTGCCTAAATGAACATCACCTCGCGCCGATCCCGGGACAATCCATTCGTGACCGCCAAACGCGCCGTTTCGTTTCCTCTCGGGCTCGGTTTCAGCCTGTGCGCCGCTGTGTTTGTCGCGCTGGCGCCGCAGGCGGCTTCCGCGCAGGGCCGGCTCGATGCGCAATACGAGGCGACGCTGGCGGGCATTCCGGTCGGCAAGGGGGCCTGGACCATCGAAATCGGCGACGACACGTTTTCGGCCTCCGCCCAGGGCGGCACCGCCGGGCTGTTGAAGGCGTTTTCCGGCGGCACCGGTTCCGGCGCCAGCCAGGGCCGCGTCGTCAACGGCGCGCTGGTCGCCAATGCCTATACCGCCACCACCACCACGCAGAAGAAGTCCGAGACCATCCGGCTGCTGCTGGCCAACGGCAATGTGAAGGATTTTTCGATCGACCCGGTTCCGCCGGTCGATCCGGACCGCGTCGTCGTCACCGACGCGCACCGCAAGGGCGTGCTCGATCCCATGACCGGCTCGATGCTGCGCGTGGCCGGCAACGGCGAGCTGCTGTCGCCGGATTCCTGCCGCTCCGGCGCAGGCGTCTTCGACGGCCGCCTGCGCTACGACCTCAAGCTCGATTACAAGCGCATGGAAACGGTGAAGGCCGAGAAGGGCTATCACGGGCCGGCGCTGGTCTGCGCCATCTACTTCACGCCGGTCGCGGGCTACATCCCCGATCGCCCGGTGATCAAATATCTCGCCACCGAACGCCGGATCGAGATCGCGTTCGTGCCGATCGCGGGAACCCGCGTCCTGGTTCCATTCCGCATGACGATCCCGACGCCGTTCGGGCCGGCGATGCTGGAGGCGACGTCATTCATCACGACCGCCGCGCCGCCGAGGGTTGCGAAGACGAATTGAGCCTAAGAAGTCACCTCGCCCCGCTCTTTTGCGGGGAGAGGTCGGATTGCGCAGCAATCCGGGTGAGGGGCTCTCTCCACTGACACGAACTCGCGGAGAGAGCCCCTCACCCCGACCCTCTAAGAGCGAGCTTTCGCTCGTCTCGACCCCGTAAGAACGGGGCGAGGGAGAGCAGCTCGCTCGCGGTGACTTCGGTACAACCAGCATGAATCGTCCTTGACTCTTGACCACTTCTGATTCGACTCCGGCCTTTAAGGATTTGACCCCGACACCGCCGCTTGTGGAGCCCTTAGAAACTTGATCTAGTGTCCTCCGGAGCGCTTCAGCGCGAGATGTTGCGGTGAACGTATCAGGTTTGGGGAAGAGTCAGCGATTCGGGCGCGTTTCGTTCCAGACTCGTTCCAGACCTTAAGCCGCGACCGCATCGCCGTCGCAGAATGAAACAGATTCGGCCGAATTGACGCCGTGCGACCGAAAGGCTTCCGTCATTGCGAGCGCAGCGACGCAATCCATAGCGCAGCAAAGGAACGATGGATTGCTTCCGCCGTCGCTCTTTCGAGCTATGGGGACAAGTCGTCGCTTCGCTCCTCGCAATGACGGCTTGAGCGCCAGGCAATAGAAGAAACACCTGCAAAATATGGCTTTCTCACCTTCCACGTTCGCGCACGAACGGGCTCCCGGCGCCGGCGTCACCGCCGTGCTCGGGCCGACCAACACCGGCAAGACGCATCTGGCCATCGAGCGGATGCTGGCGCATTCCTCCGGCGTGATCGGCCTGCCGCTGCGGCTGCTCGCGCGCGAGGTCTACAACAAGATCGCGGATCGGGCGGGCGTCGACAGCGTGGCGCTGGTCACCGGCGAGGAGAAGATCAAGCCGAAGAACCCGCGCTACTGGGTCTCCACGGTGGAAGCGATGCCGCGGGATCTCGACGTGTCGTTTCTCGCCGTCGATGAAATCCAGATCGCGGCCGATCTCGAGCGCGGGCATGTCTTCACCGACCGCATCCTGCATCGCCGCGGCCGCGACGAGACGCTGCTGCTGGGTGCTGCCACCATGCGCCCGATCATCGAGCGGCTGCTGCCGGGCGCCTCCATCATCACACGGCCGCGGCTGTCGCAGCTCGAATTCGCCGGCGACCGCAAGATCACGCGCCAGCCCAGGCGCACCGCGATCGTCGCGTTCTCGGCCGATGAAGTCTACGCCATCGCCGAACTGATCCGCCGGCAGCATGGCGGCGCGGCCGTCGTATTGGGCTCGCTCTCGCCCGCGCACACGCAATGCGCAGGTCGCGATGTTCCAGAACGGCGATGTCGATTATCTCGTCGCCACCGACGCGGTGGGCATGGGGCTGAACCTCGACGTCGATCACGTCGCGTTTGCCTCCGACCGCAAATACGACGGCTATCAGTTCCGAAGGCTCAATCCGTCCGAGTTCGCGCAGATCGCGGGCCGCGCGGGCCGCGCCACAAGAAACGGCACGTTCGGCACCACCGGGCGCTGCGCGCCGTTCGAGCCGGAACTGGTGAATGCGCTGCAGAACCACACGTTTGACAGCGTCAAAATGCTGCAGTGGCGCAATTCGAAGCTGGATTTCTCTTCGCTCGGCGCCTTGCAGGTGTCGCTGGCGCTGTCGCCGGGGCACGAGGCCTTGACCCGCGCGCCGATCGCCGAGGATCAGCGCGTGCTCGATCACGCCGCCCGCGACGGCGAGGTGAGGGACATGGCCCACGGCGCCGCCGCCGTGGAACGGCTGTGGGACGCCTGCCAGATCCCGGATTACCGCCGGCTGGCGCCCGCTGCCCACGCCGAGCTCGTGACCACGCTTTATGCATTCCTGATGAAGAAGGGCCGCATACCGGACGCATGGTTCGCCGCCCAGGTCGACCAGGCCGACCGCGTGACCGGCGATATCGACACGCTGTCGGGCCGGATCGCGCAAATCCGCACCTGGACCTTCGTCGCCAACCGCCCGGACTGGCTTTCCGACCCCGACCACTGGCAGGGGATCGCCCGCGAGGTCGAAAATAAATTATCCGATGCGCTGCATGAACGGCTAACGGAGCGTTTCGTTGACCGCCGTACCAGTGTATTGATGCGCCGCCTGCGGGAGAACTCAGTTTTGAATACGGAAATTGGCAAGACCGGCGAAGTGATTGTGGAAGGCCACGCGATCGGCCGGCTCGATGGATTTACCTTTGCACCCGATGCGGCGGAAGCCGGCTCGGACGCCAAGGCATTGCAGGCGGCTGCGCAGCAGGTGCTCGCCAGCGAGATCGACGCGCGCGCCACAAAACTTGCCGCGGCGCCCGACGATCAGTTCGTGCTGACCTCCGACGGCACCATCCGCTGGACCGGCGATGCGGTCGCAAAGCTCGTCGCCGCCGACGATGCGCTGCATCCGCGATTGCGCGTCATTGCCGACGATCGGCTCGCAGGCGCGGCGCGCGAGGCCGTGCAGGCGCGGCTCGATCTGTGGCTGAAGACGCATATCGAGAAGCTGCTCGGGCCGCTGTTCGGCCTGTCGAAAGCCGAGGACATCACCGGCATCGGGCGCGGCATCGCGTTCCAACTGGTCGAGGCGCTCGGCGTGCTGGAGCGCGCAAAAATTTCCGCCGAGATGAAGGATCTCGACCAGGCCTCGCGCGCGACCTTGCGCAAATACGGCGTGCGCTTCGGCGCCTATCACATCTATTTCCCAGGGCTGTTGAAGCCCGCCGCGCGCGCGCTGGCTTCGCTGCTGTGGGCCGAGAAGCAGGACAATGTCGACATGTCCGCGCTCTCGGGCGCGCAGCATCTGGCGAGCTCGGGCCGCACCTCGTTCCCGGTCGACAAGGCGTTGCACCGCGATGCCTATCGCCTGCTCGGCTATCGCCAGTGCGGCGAGCGCGCGGTGCGCGTCGATATTCTGGAGCGGCTTGCCGATCTCATTCGTCCCGCGCTGGCCTGGCGCGAGACGTCGCCCGGCGAAAAGCCGACCGGCGCGTTCGACGGCCGCGGTTTTGTGGTGACGCAGGCGATGACCTCGCTCACGGGATCCGCCGGCGAGGACTTTGCCTCGATCCTGCGCGCGCTCGGCTACCGCATGGACAAGCGCCCGCCATTGCCGCCGAAGCCCGCGCCGGTGGAAGTGGTCGAGACGGTCGCCACTGAAACACCGCCGGTGGAGGTGGTCGAGACCGTCTCCGCCGAAACACCGCCGATCGAGGCGAGCGCCGAAGCCACATCCGAGACGCCGGCGGAAGAAGTCGCGGCCGAAGTGCCGGTGGCGAGCGCGCCCGTGTCATCGGCTTCGTTACTGCCCAACGTCATGCCGGTGACCGAGGAGGCTGTGACCGAGGTTGCGCCCGCCGAGACCACGCCGGCGGAAGCCGCGATCGCGGACGCGCCGCCGGAACAGGAGGCGCCGGAAGCGATCAGCGCCGCCGAAGCTGCGGCCGAGCCCGTCACCGCGAGCGAAGCTCCTCTCGAATCCGAAGCTGCGGCGGAATCCCAAGCTGCGGCGGAATCCGAAGCACCGGCGGAATCCGCTGAAGCCAAATCCGCTGAAGACAAGCCTGAAACGAAATCCGAGACGCCGGCCGAGCCCGCGCTGGTCGAGGTCTGGCGGCCCGGTGGCCGTTCCGACGAGCGCCGCCCGCATCACGACCGCAACCGCCAGCGCCATCACGGCCGCCCGGCCGAAGGCGCGCCAGCCGCCGTGGCTGGCGAAGGCGCCGAGGGCGCGCCGCGCGAACAGCGCCATCGCCGTGGCCGCCGCAACAACGAGTTTCGTAAACCGCGCGAGGGTGCGCCGGCGGATGCCGTGGCTACGCCGGCGGCGGCGGAGGGCGCACCGGCGGCTGAAGCGCGTCAGGAGCGTCCGCCGCGCGAGCGCGTCGAGGGCAAGGGCCGCGACAATGACAACCGCCGCGACAAGTTCGATCGCAACAAGGGCGACCGCAACAAGGGCGGTGGCCGCGACAAGGGCGAGCGCGGCGGCCGTGATTTCGGCGGACGCGACAAGGGCGGCAAGCGCGACGGAGGCCCCTCGCACCGTCAATGGGCGACCAGCGCGGCGCCGCGCGAGCCGCGACCGTCCGGTCGATCCCAATTCGCCATTTGCAAAACTGGCGGCGCTGAAGGAACAGCTTGCGGGCAACCGCAAGGAGTAGCGAAAAACAGACTGCGGAAAGATAGTTGGAGCGGCAGCGTCTCGATAAGTGGCTGTGGCACGCGCGGGTGGTGAAGGCCCGCACCTCCGCTGCCGCGCTCATCGAGGCCGGTCACGTCCGCATCAACGGCGTGCGCGAGAAGGCGCCGGGACATTCGGTGAAGCTCGGCGACGTGCTGACGATCGGGCTCGATCGCACCGTGCGCGTTCTCAAAGTGGTGGGATTTTCCGAGCGGCGGGGCGACGCTGCGGCCGCGCGCGTGCTCTACGATGATTTGCAGAACGGCAAACAATAACTATCTGCATTGGGCTCGCGGGGACGCCTGAAAAACGGCCGTTTGCGGCCCGCCGCTTCCCTTGCGGCAGCGCACCGCATGCGCTACGCAAACCCCGGAAAACTGTTCCGTTTCGGAGCCTTGTTCGGAGCCTTGGATGACTTACGTCGTCACTGAAGCCTGCATCAAATGCAAATATACCGACTGCGTTGAGGTCTGCCCCGTCGACTGCTTCTACGAGGGCGAGAACATGCTGGTCATCCATCCCGACGAATGCATCGACTGCGGCGTCTGCGAACCCGAATGTCCCGCCGACGCCATCAAGCCGGACACCGAGCCCGGCCTGGAGAAATGGCTCGAGGTCAACACCGAGTACGCCAAGAGCTGGCCCAACATCACCCAGAAGAAGGACATGCCGCCCGACGCGAAAGAATTCGAGGGTGTGGAAGGCAAGTTCGAGAAATATTTTTCCAAGGAACCCGGCAGCGGCGATTAGGCTGTGGATAAGTTAAGGGCCCGTTGAGCCCTATTTTCGGCCCCAAACTGAACCAACCCAGCTTGACGGATTTAACCCTGTTAGCGGGCTTATGGCGGAAACGGCCCCGTAAAGGCCCGGAACCCGGCGTAAACCATTGATTTTTGCGGAAAATGTGCTATATTGGGCACATTATAAGCCGATCCTGGCCATGCGTAACTTGTGGCCCCGGTGGGTTCCCGTAAAACATCGAACAGGGGCGTGGCAGTTCCGCGCGCAGGCTGTGTCACAGAAAACGCGTAAAAAGAGTGCTTCCAAGACGACGAAAAAAGCCGCTCCGGCCAGCCGCAGCGCAACCAAAGGCCGTGCCAAGGCGACCGTAAAGGTGGCCAGGAAGGTTGCGGCCACAAAGTCCTCAAAGAACAAAAGAAGCGCAATGCCAGAAAAGACTGCCAAGACTGCCGCGAAAGCGACGGGTTCGAAGTCCCCTGCGTCGAAAGTTGCTGCCAAGAACTCCTGTGAAGGCTGCGCCCCCGAAAGCGGCCGTCGTTGCGCCGAAGGCTCCCGCCAAGCCGGTCGCCGCCGCGCCGCGCGTCGAGGAGCCGAAGAAGGTCGTGACCCAGCGTCAGGGCTTCAAGGCCAATGAATTCGTGGTCTATCCCGCCCACGGCGTCGGCCAGATCCTGGCCATCGAGGAGCAGGAGATCGCGGGCGCCAAGCTCGAGCTGTTCGTGATCAATTTCATGAAGGACAAGATGACGCTCCGCGTGCCGACCGCGAAGGTCGCCAATGTCGGCATGCGCAAGCTGTCCGAGCCGGCGCTGGTCAAGAAGGCGCTGGAGACGCTCAAGGGCCGTGCGCGCGTCAAGCGGACCATGTGGTCGCGCCGGGCGCAGGAATACGAAGCCAAGATCAATTCGGGCGACATCGTCGCGATCGCCGAAGTGGTTCGCGATCTCTACCGTTCGGAATCGCAGCCCGAGCAGTCCTACAGCGAACGCCAGCTTTATGAAGCGGCGCTCGACCGCCTGTCGCGTGAAATCGCCGTCGTGCAGCATTCGACGGAGACCGAAGCGGTCAAGGAAATCGAAAGCCAGCTCGCCAAGAGCCCGCGCCGCGGCGCCAAGACTGAGGCGACCGGGGCTGATGGCGAAGCCGACGAGGCCGATGTCGAAGCCGATGGCGACGACGCTGCCGTGGCGGATGAAGCCGCCTGAAAGGGTTCGACGGATTGAGATAAAAGCCCGGTCGCGAGACCGGGCTTTTTGTTTGAGTTGCGCGAGAAGCGGCGGAGCGTGAGCTTCGACCTCGATGGCTCACTTCAAGGCGTATGGGCCACTGCAAGGCACGGCGCGCGATATCTGTTGCCCCTTGTGGTGACGACGATCCGCTTCGCCCCGGGACATCAGTGCACGGCCAGCAATGGCCACAGCAGAAGCGTGACGCTCGCCACCAGAGTGCAGAAACTGCTCGACAGTATAAAAAGAAGAAAATTTTCCATGCCACAATCCCTTTCCCGGAGAGGCGACGTTTGGGCCTGCAATCCGTTCCAGCTATCCGCGTTTGCGGAGCAGGCCTGTCGTAAAGCCGCCGGTTTTTCCGATGGAACCTGGCGCGGTTTCCCTGTTTAAATCTGTGCTGGCCATCGCTCTACTTGTGGCAGGGCAATTGGAAGTGGTCGGCGAGGAGGGGGCCGCTGGCCATTTTACCTCCCGCTGGCGGCCCCAACCCTGGGGAACCTCGGCGTTAAAACAGATTGCGAGAGGTCCTGGATCGAAGCGCGCCAGGAGCTCGCGCTGCAGCGCCAAGGCGGAACCGACCGAAGCCGATGTCGATGCCTGGGTGAGGCCGCTGTCGTGGCGGATGAAGCCGTCTGAAAGGGGTCGGCGGATTGAAATCAAAGCCCGGCTGAAACGCCGGGCTTTTTGCCGGGCTGCGCCCCGCGCCATACCTGCAAAGAGGCCGGAGACCGTTCACCCCGCCTGTTAGCCTTTTGTTAACCATAGCGGCCTAGCATCCCGGACCACAAAAGAGCCGCCAGGGCTTGGGCCCGAAGGCGGTTGGTGGTTCATCCGGGGGCGAGCCAAGGCTCGCAGGGGCTCCAAGGAGTAACGCCATGTCGTTACCTGATGTACGACCCCAAGCAAATCTGCTCTCCGAGTTCGCCCTGGCTACGCTCAGCGCATTCGGTTTGGGCTTGCCGATTGCGGGCGCGATCATCTGGATCTGTTCCTGATCCCGGTGTCGCTTGATGCAGTCGGACGGCGAACAATTCGCCTGCACTCGCAGTGATAGATAGTTGCCGACTCACCTCAATCTGTCGCGCCGCCGTTCGCGCAGAATGTGGCCAAATTTTCGACCATTTGTGACCAAATTTAAAAGTGAGGCTTCTGTCCACATTTAATTGAACCGCAGGGGGGTTCGATGAAGACGCAAATTCTGCTGGTCTTTTTCGCCGCTTGTATCGCTGCCTTCATGCCAACCGGCGTGGCAAATGCGAAGGCCATGGAATGCAGTGCCGCTCGGCCATCGAGTGCGCAAGCGTATTGGTCCTGGCGCCTGATCGATGGACGAAAATGCTGGTACGCCGGCAAGACCATGATCTCGAAATCACTGTTGCAGTGGCCCGCGAAGGCGTCGGTGCAAGCTAAAGCCGATACAGCGCCAGTAACCGTCGCCCCGGTAACCGTCGCCACGGAGAAGCGCAGTGATCCACGCGACGCGCAAGCGCGGTTGCTTGACTACGCCACCAGTTTCGAAGCGCGGTGGCGCGCGCGGGCGATCACCGATTAAACTCGGTCACGAAGCCGCAGGAAAGTAAGTCGGCGAATGCGTGCGTCCGGCGGGCAGTGTCCGCGCCCATTGATGGGGCGACCGGAGATCATCCCAGATGGCGTTTTGAGGGCTTTGCCGTGGAAGCCAGCCAGATTTTCGACCTCTTATAACCAGAATGGAATGCGATGTTACTCCCGCGCTCAACTAACCGCAGGGGGAGTGACCGATGAAGATGCAGATTCGGCCTGTCTTTTTCTTTGCCATTTGCATTTCTGCGCTCGTACCGATTGGCATGCTGACTGCAGAGGCCAAGGCGCAGATCAGGGAATGCCGTGCTTCGCCGTCAAAGGCGCAAGGACATTGGTCCTGGCGCCTGATCGATGGACGGAAATGCTGGTACGCCGGCAAAACCGTGATCTCGAAATCAGCGCTGAGGTGGCCTGCAGCGGAGCCCGCGCAAGCCAAGGTCAAGGTCGCGCCGCCCGTCAGCGTCGTCGCGGAGAAACGTAGCGACCCGATGAATGCACAGGCGCGGATGCTCGACGACGATAGCTTCGAGTCGCGTTGGCGTGCGCGTGTTTCCGCTGAGTAGGTGAGGCTGGAGCGAAATAGATGCGCGGCGTATGGCGTGCCGGAGGGGACGGCGTTGTGCGATGCGTTCGCTTCCCTTCTCCCCTTGTGGGAGAAGGTGCCTTCGCGATAGCGAAGGCGGATGAGGGGTTCTCTCCGCGGAGGCTGACCCCGCATCCGTCTCGCTGCCGCTTCGCGCCAATAGCCGATGCAAGCATCGGCGTTCTTTTCTGAGTACGGCGGCCGGCGGCCGTCTATGCCACCTTCCACAAGGGGAGAAGGGAAGCAGCGTCGCTCAGTGATTTTTATCTAGCCTCAATCCACCACGATCTTCACGCGATCCCTTGGCTTGACCTGGGCGTGCTGGTCGAGGCCGTTGAGGATGCGGAAGCGCTCGGAGGGGCGGTCGATGCCAGCCATGCGATGGGAGAGCGAGTCCACGGTATCGCCGGGCTGCACGGTGATGACCTTGATGCGCAAGGGCCGCGCGGCCTGGATTTCTTCCAGCGTCAGGCGGCGGAACGAGTTGACGGTCTCGCGCGCATTGCGCTCGCTCTCGGTGGTGCGCTGCTTGGCGGCGAAGATGAAGCGGTAGACGTCGTTGCCGTAGCGCAGCGCGAAGACCTTGAACTGCCATTGATCGCCGTTCGCGGAAGCCGCAGCGACCGGGAAACCGTTGATCATGAGGTCTTCGGTCGAGCCCTTGTCGACGCCTTCCATCCAGCCGGAATTGAGATAATCGGCGAGCGACTGTTCGGCCGGCACGCGCACCACGTCGAAGCGCATCGCCTGCGTGCCGCCTTCGCGGACGCCGATCACGGCCTGCGCGGTGTTATCCAGCGTGAACGTATCGGGGGCTTGGAAGGTGAAGCCGAGCTTGGGGTGCAGGAAGCGCCGGCCGCGCACAAAACCTTCGCTGGGGTCCTCGCCATAGACGATGTTGTCGATCGCGGCGAGATAGGTCTCACGGTCGCGCTCGGCGCTCTGCGGCGAGGTGTATTGCCGGGCGCTGGCCTGCGCATTCTGCACGCGCTCGGGCGTCGCCGGATGCGAGGACAGGAAATCCTGCGCGCGGGGATCGAGCGAGGTCTTGCCGGCCTTCATCGCCGCATTGCGCTCCATCGCGGCGAGGAAGCGCGCCGCGCCATAGGGATCGAAATGGGCACGGGCCGCAATGCCGACGCCGATGCCGTCAGCCTCGAATTCCTGTGCGCGCGAGAAGCTCGCCATCGTCAGTTTGGTTTTCGCCAGCGCCAGCGCCGTCAGATCGGGGTCGTTGCTCATGTCGGTGACGACACGGGTCACCACCGCCGCCTGCCGCGCCTGGTCTTCCCGGATCGATGCGTGTTTTGCGATGACATGCGCCATTTCATGGCTCAGCACCGAGGACAATTCGGAGGTGTCGCTGGCAAGCGCCACCAGGCCGCGCGTCACATAGAGCTGGCCGGTCGGCAGCGCGAAGGCGTTGACCGCGCCGGAATTGAGGATGGTCACCCGGTACGCCTGCTCGGGACGGTCGGAGGCCGCGACCAGCCGGTCGACGGTCTTGCCGATCAGGGTCGCGAGCTTCGGATCGTCATAGGCGCCGCCATAGGAGGCGAGAATGCGCTCATGTTCGCGCTCGCTCGCAGGCGTCTGCGCGACCGTGCGGCTCGGCTTCGGCGCCGCCGCCGTCGGCGCGGGGGTCTCGAGTTTTCCCAGATTTCCACAGGAAGAAAGCGTGAGCGCGGCGCACAGCAGCGCTGGCGCCGCCAGGAGGCGGCAGCCCGTGTTTCCTTCGCGCCGTTCTGCACGATGCGTCAAATCAGCCACTGGGACCCACGATCCGACTGGGATCGTCGATCTCATCCCTTTTTCGCGCGCGATCCAAACGAAAACCGGTGCCCAGCCTTCGGATCAAGCGCTATTTCCCGCCCAGCACCTCGATCTGCCCCACCCGAAGCAGTTCCATCCGTGGTCCTCCCCGCGACGAAACAACGCCGCGGACACGAATCCGTCGATTTTCGAGCGACTTAGGTCGAAGGCCGGCATTCTCGAACGCCGGTATGATGCGCCTTGAAATAGTCGCAGCAAAGTCCCGTGTCCAGTTTTGTCCGAAATTCAGGTAGGTGATTGCCCCCGCCTGCCGAACTGACAGTACTCTGCCCTCAACGACCGTAAAGTGCCCAATCGCGGCCAGAATATCGCCCGAACTTTCCGCGTTTTTTATGGCCGAGGGATCTGCCCAAATGCCCAATTTGGCATCCCGTGCCGCGCCCTCGGCGGCGGCAAGCGCTGCAGCGCAATTTTTTTCGGATATATCGCTCGAAACCAGCGCCTCGCCGCGGCGCAGCAGCTCGCTTTGCACCGAGTGTTCCGAGCCGGTCACGAACACAAAGGCGCCCTGGCGGCCATAGCGATCCGGCGAATCGTCTTCGCCATGCAGCGTCACCTCGCGGCCGCCGGCGATGGCGGCAAGTGCGGCTCTGCCGCTGGCCCTGTCGGTTCCAGCGCGCTCGATGCCGGCGAGGCGGATTTCGCGGCCGTCTTCGAGGCGAAAGCTGCGCGAATCGAGCACGGCAGCGACGCGGCCTTCGCCCTGCGGCTCGAGCGCGCAATCGGCGGCATCGGCCCGCCCGACGGACGCCAGCACGAGAAATGACGCGGCGCATGCCGGGAGCACGGCGTTGCCGCGCAATGCCGGACGGGTCATAGCGCTGCTCTCCATCCCGCTTGTTCCTGTATGCTCGCTGGCGACGACGTTACTACCTGAGATTGCCATGCAGGGGGAGACAATGGAAGTCAACGGCATTGCACATATTTTCCTCACCGCCTCGAATTACGAACGCTCCCGCGATTTCTATCGCAAGCTGTTGCCGTTTCTCGGCTTGAAGCCGGTGATCGATACAGAGACGACTTACTACTGCGTCGGCGGCCGGACCGCGGTCGGCATCAGCGCGCCGTCAGCCGAGCATGAAGGCGCGGCATTCGAGCAGAAACGTGTCGGTTTGCATCATCTCTGCTTCCGCGCCCGCGAGCGCGCCGACGTCGATGAGCTGCACGGTTTTCTGCAGACGCTCGGCGCAAAAATCATCCGCGCGCCGCGCGAGGATCAATGGGCGCCAGGATATTATTCGATTTTGTTCGAGGACCCCGATGGCATCCGGCTCGAGCTCAATCATGTGCCGGGGAAGGGATTGTTGGCTTAGGTCATGCGCTGCACTTCGAACCGTAGGATGGGTAGAGCGAAGCGAAACCCATCAATCCCGGTGCGGAAGCGCGATGGGTTTCGCTTCGCTCTACCCATCCTACGTTCTCGTCATGCGCGGCATCCACGTCCTTGGTTGCACCACATGAAGAAGGAAGACGTGGATGGCCCGGTCAAGCCCGGCCATGATGACGCGTGAGAGGCGACGTGCCAATCGTAGGATGGGTGGAGCGAAGCGATACCCATCATGTCTCTGCGAAGCAATTGATGGGTATCGCTGCGCTCCACCCATCCTACGCACTGGTTGTGCAGCGTTGCTCGGTGCAAATCGCGCGCGCATCAAAATCCAGTTGTTGTCATCATGTCATGCGCTGCTTGGTAGCGAGCACTGTAGCGGAGCACCGCTTCCGCAGGAAATAAAGGACTAGCCGCAGCCGAATTGCTGCATCAAGGCGTGCCATCCCTGGGATATTGGGATAGCGTTTCTTCGCCGTGGCCTCCAACATTCGGCCTGCTGTCAACCACACATCCGGTGGATCCCATGCAGCAGATTCCAGACTGGCTCAAGAAGCTTGGCCTTGAACAATACGCGCTGCGTTTTGCCGAGAACGGGATTGATCTTGGTGTCCTTCCCGAACTGACGGACCAGGACTTCGACAGGCTCGGTGTCCTGCTCGGCCATCGACGTAAAATGCTGCGCGCGATCGCCGAACTCAATCAAGGCGACCTGGTCGCCGAGCCGGCGCTTCGGCACGATGCCGAGCGACGCCACCTCAGCGTCATGTTCTGCGATCTGGTAGGCTCGACCGCGCTCTCGGCTCGCCTCGATCCCGAGGACATGTGGGAGGTGATCCGCGCCTATCGTGCCGCCTGCGCGAAGGTGATTGCCACTTACGACGGCAGTCTCGCCAGGTTTGTGGGCGACGGGATACTCGCCTATTTCGGCTATCCCCGCGCGCACGAGGACGACGCGGAGCGCGCCGTGCGAGCGGGGCTCGACATCATCGCCGCAATAGGACCGCTCGAAACGCGCGCGGAACGGGTCGAGGTGCGGATCGCGATCGCGACCGGGCTGGTGGTGGTAGGCGACCTCATCAGTGGAGGCGCGTCAGAACAACAGGCAATGGTCGGCGATGCACCGAACGTCGCTGCCCGGCTCCAGGGCCTGGCAGAGCCGGGGGCGGTCGTCGTTGCTGCTTCGACGCGCGAGCTGCTTGGCGATCTCTTCATTTTTCGTAACCTCGGCCTCCGCGAGGTCAAGGGCATCGCCGATCCCATCGCGGTCTGGGCGGTCGAAGGTGGAGCTGCATCGGAGAGCCGCTTCGAGGCGGTGCGTACCGCCCGCTCGCTGGGCTTTGTCGGCCGCAAGGCAGAGATCGAATTCGTACTCTTGCGCCAGCAACTGGCGTGGCAGGGTCAGGGCCAAATGGTGCTGATTTCCGGCGAGGCCGGGATCGGCAAATCGCGCATTGTTGCAACGCTCTCCGAAAGCCTCGCGTTGGGGACGCACCGCCGGATACGGTACCAGTGCTCGCCTTACCACACGAACAGTGCGCTCCATCCCTTCGTCGCCCAGCTCGAGCGCGCCGCCGGCATCGGTTCACAGGACACGTCCGAGCAAAAGCTCGACAAGCTTGAGGCAATGCTTGCGCTTGGAACGGACCAGGTCGCCAACGCGACACCGCTCATTGCCGCGCTGCTTTCGATTCCCTCCGGAGAGCGCTATCCGCCGCTCGGCCTGAATCCAGTACAGCAGCGGCGACAGACGTTCGCCACCCTGCTCGATCAGCTTGAGGGGTTGGCCCGGCAGCAACCTGTGCTGATTGTCTGCGAGGACATGCATTGGGCTGATGCCACGACGCTTGAGCTGTTCGATCTTACAGTCGACCGGATCAGGGGATTGCCGATACTCGTGCTCATGACCTTCCGGCCCGAGTTCGAGCCGCCCTGGGCCGGTCTTCCCAATGTCAGCCTGCTGCAGCTCGATCGGCTTGACCGGCAGGACACGCGCGCGCTGGTCGAGCAGGTGACCGTCGGCCGGCATCTGCCAGGCGAAATGATGAAGCAGATCATCGACAGGACGGATGGTATCCCGCTGTTCGTGGAAGAACTGACCAAAATGGTGCTGGAGTCGGGGTTGCTGGTGGAAGATGCCGGGCGCTATCGCCTCGAGAGTCCGCTACCGCCGCTCGCCATTCCCGCGACGCTGCAGGACTCGCTGATGGCGCGCCTTGACCGGCTGGCGCCGGTCAAGGAAGTGGCGCAGATCGGCGCTGCCATCGGCCGCGACTTCTCATACACGCTGCTGCGAAGTGTGGCGGGGCGCGATGACCTGACGCTGAGCGCTGCGCTGGCGCAACTCGAAGAGGCCGAACTGCTGGTGCGCCGCGGGGCGCCGCCCGAAGCGACCTACAGCTTCAAGCACGCGCTCGTTCAGGAAGCGGCTTACGAGAGCCTGCTCAAGAGTCGGCGGCAACAGCTGCATCAACACATCGGCGACGTTCTGCGCGACAAGTTTCCGGTCATCGCCGAGACCGAGCCGGAAGTCCTTGCATTCCATTTCACTGAAGCTGGGCTGAGCGCAACAGCGCTGCAATGGTGGCGCAAGGCCGGCCAGCAGGCATTGAGGCGCTCGGCCTATACTGAAGCCATCGCACATCTCGGCAAGGCGGTTGCCATCGCCGACGCGTTGCCCGTCGGGCAGGGCCGAACCATGAACCGGCTCCAGCTTCAAATCGCCTATGGCCGCGCGCTGCGCGGCAGCCTTGGCCACAGCGCCCCCGAAACGGTTGCCGCGTGGAAGCGCGCTCGACGGTTCGCGGCTGACATCAATGATCCGGTCGAACTGGCGCCGATCCATTCGGGCCTGTTCAATGCCTGCCTGACCCACGGCGAGATCGCGCCGATGCGGGAGTTGGTGGAGGCCATCATGGGCGTCGCCAGGCAGCGACCGGAATCGCCGGTGGCCGCCGTCGTCGCACACTGGACAACCGGAGTAACCTGCTGGTTCGGCGGCGACTACCTGAACGCGCGACAGCATCTTGAACGCGCCCTTGCGGTCTATGAGGCTGAGCCTGATCCGGCGACCTTCAGGGCATCGGCGCTGGACCTGCCTTTCGTCATCTTGAGGTTTCTTGCGCTGGTGCTTTGGCCGCTAGGCCAGATTGATCGATCGCGCCGGCTCGCCACCGAAGCGGTGCGCGCGACCGGAGACAAGCCGGCGCTTTCTCAAGCCAATGCGCTGGTTCACAAGGCGGTCTTCGATGGACTATGCGGGGGCATGCTGCAGGAAACAGAGACTATACTGGCTCTCGGCCTCGCGCGCGAGCACACGATGCCGTTGTATGTCGCCGCCGGCAGTTACCTCAACGGCCTGGCAAAGTGGCGCGCCGGCGACCGGACGGGTGGGCTTTCGGAAATGCAACGGGGCTGGACACTGCTTCACGAGAATGACTGCTACCTCTGCGAACCATTCTGGGGGATGCAGGTTGCCGCGGCGAATGCGGAGGCCGGGCAAACCGAGACCGGGTTGGAAATCTTGCGGGAGTTGATCTCCTCGACAGATCAATCCGGCCAGCATTGGCTTGATGCCGAACTCCATCGCAGCCAGGGTGCGCTATTGTTGCGTCTTGATCCGCCGGACGTTTCCATGGCCGAAGACACGTTCTGTCGCGCTCTGGAAATCGCCCGAACCCAACAAACGAAGACTTTCGAGCTGCGCAGCGCAATTGGACTTGCGCACCTCTACCGTGCAAATGGGCAAGCCGAGGCAATACCCGAGCTGCTCGCACCCGTTCTTGTTGATTTCGACACCGAGCGAGATCTCCCCGAAATCGCAGAAGCGGAAACCTTGCTCAAGCGTGGACAAGTGGCCCCGCGCGGCAACTGGTGACCGTTGCTGTCAGCCAGTGCGTAGGATGGGTAGAGCGAAGCGAAACCCATCGCGGCTCCGCGAAGGGATTGATGGGTTTCGCTGCGCTCTACCCATCCTACGGGATCATTCCGTTTAACGGAAAACGTCAGCGCCTTGCCGCTGTGGATGTCATGCGGCATGATCGCGCCGAAAATTTCAAAGCCGCAGGCAATGCGGCGCGAACAGGGAGGCCTCCGTGAAAAGAGCAACAACAGGCATTGTCGCCGCGATTCTGGCGATGTCGGCGACGGCGGCATTGGCGCAAAGCAAGCCGCTCAAGCTCGGCGGCATCCTCGACATGTCCGGGCTTTACGCCGATATCACCGGCGCGGGCTCGGAGACCGCCGCGAAGATGGCGGTGGAGGATTTTGGCGGCGAGGTGCTGGGACGCAAGGTCGAGATCGTCGCGGCCGATCATCTCAACAAGGCCGACCTTGCCGCCAGCATCGCGCGCGACATGCTCGACAACCAGGGTGTCGAGATGCTGTACGACGTGGCGGCGTCCGCGACCGCGCTGGCCGCCGGCGAGATCGCGAAAGCGCGCAACAAGATCGTGATGTATAGCGGCCCGGCCTCGATCCGGCTGAGCAACGAGGCCTGCGGTCCCTACACCGTGCATTATTCCTACGACACGTTCGCGCAGGCCAACGTCACCGGGCTCGCCACCGTCAAGTCCGGCTTCGAGACCTGGTTCTTCCTCACCGCCGACTATGCGTTCGGCCAGGACCTGGAAAAGGACACCACCAATGTCGTGGTGAAGGCCGGCGGCAAGGTGCTCGGCGGCGTCAAGCATCCGCTCAACACATCGGACTTCTCCTCGTTCCTGCTGCAGGCGCAGAGTTCGAAGGCCAAGGTCGTGGGCCTGGCCAATGCCGGCGGCGACACCATCAACGCGATCAAGCAGGCGGCGGAATTCGGGCTGACCAAGAGCGGCGGACAAAAACTCTCGCCGCTGCTGGCCTTCGTGACCGACATCGACAGCGTGGGCCTGGAGACGGCGCAGGGCCTGCTGCTGGCGGAGGCCTTCTATTGGGACCTCAACGACGATACCCGCGCGTTCTCAAAGCGCTTCCAGGAGCGCGTCAAGCGGCCGCCGACGGCGGCGCAGGCCAGCGTCTACTCTTCCGTCGGCCATTACCTGAAAGCCGTGAAGGCCGCGGGCACCACCGACGCCGCCGCCGTCATGAAGGTCATGAAGGAGACGCCGGTCAACGACATGTTTGCCAGGAACGGCAAGATCCGCGAAGACGGCCGCATGGTGCACGACATGTATCTGTTCGAGGTCAAGAAGCCGTCCGAATCGAAGGCGCGCTGGGACTATTACAAGCTGCTGGCGACCATCCCCGGCAGCGAGGCGTTCCAGCCGCTGGAAGCCTCGCGCTGTCCGCTGGTGAAGAAATAGGACTTCATCTTCGTAGGGTGGGCTGAGCGAAGCGAGCCCACCATCTCGGCGGCAAAGTTGGTGGGCACGGCGCAAGCGCGCCTTTGCCCACCCTACGAAACCGCCCATCGTCATTGCGAGCGAAGCGAAGCAATCCATGGCGCAACAAAGAAAGAATGGATTGCTTCGTCGCTTCGCTCCCTTGCGCAAACGCTTCACGTTTGTCGCAGGCAATGACGGGGTGAGGCCGGAATCCAATCCCAACCAACAACAACGAAGGCACGACACATGAGCGCAAACGAAATGGTTCTCCAGAAGCTCGAGCAGGGCTTGCTCACCATCACCATGAACCGCCCCGACCGGCGCAACGCGCTCAATCCGGACATGACGCGCGGGCTGGTGGAGGCGGCGCGGCGGGCGGCTGAGGATCACGAGGTGCGCGCGGTGCTCTTGAAGGGCGCCGGCGGCACGTTCTGCGTCGGCGGCGACGTGAAATCGATGGCGGAGGGCCGGGCGCCGCTCGGCTTCGAGGCCAAGATGGCCAATCTGCGCCGCGGCATGGAAGTGTCGCGCATCCTGCACCAGATGCCGAAGCCCGTGGTGGCGCAGGTCGACGGCGCCGCTGCCGGCGCCGGCCTCTCGATCGCGCTGTCCTGCGACATGCGTATCGCCAGCGCGTCCTGCAAGATCACGACAGCTTTTGCCAAGGTCGGGTTGTCGGGCGATTACGGCGGCACGTACTTCCTGACCCAGATGCTCGGAGCTGCCAAGGCGCGCGAGCTTTATCTGATGTCGCCGGTGCTGTCGGCGCAGGAGGCCTACAATCTCGGCATGGTGACAAAAGTGGTGCCGGACGCCGACATCGACGCCGAGGCGCATGATCTCGCGATGTCGCTGGCGCAGGGGCCGTCGGTGACGCTGGGCTACATCAAGCGCAACATCAACAATGCCGAGACGATGTCGCTGGAAGCCTGCTTCGACGCCGAAGCGATCCACCATTCGCGCTCGGGCGATACCGCCGACCACAAGGAAGCGGCGAAGGCCTTTGTCGAGAAGCGCAAGCCCGTATTTCAGGGGCAGTGAGATGGCCGAATATCTCAGGCTGCGGCAGATCTGCCTGGTGGCGCCGCATCTGGCGCCGGTGATCTCGGATATTTCCGAAATCATGGGCCTCAACGTCTGCTACCGCGACGGCAACGTCGCCAAATACGGGCTGGAGAACGCGCTGCTGCCGGTCGACACGATTCTGCTGGAAGTGGTGGCGCCGACCCAGCCGGGCACCGCGGCGGGACGCTTCCTCGACAAGACCGGCGGCCGCGGCGGCTACATGGCGATCTTCTGCTGCGACGATCCCGACGCGCGCGGCAAGCACGCCAACGGCATCGGCGTGCGCACCGCGAACGTGATCACGCACGCGCCCTATCACGGCGTGCAACTGCACCCGCGCGATTGCCGCGCGGCGTTCATCGAGTTCAACCACACCGCATGGCAGCGATGATGTGCTGGGACCCTATCCGCCGGCCGGGCCGGATTGGCAGAAGGCCATCCGGAAAGATGTGACGGTGGCGTTGACGGGAGTCGAGATGCAGAGCCCGGATCCGCTGGGGTTGGCGGAGCATTGGGGGAAGATTTTGGGCGTTGCCGTCAGCAAGGGTGCAGAGCGGCGAGCCTGAACTGAAACTGCCCAATGCCAGCTTCCGTTTCGTCAAGGGTGACAGCGATCTGATGAGCGGGTTGACGTTCAGGGTCGCCGATATCGCGAAGGTGCGCGATGCGGCGAAGGCGAAGGGCTGCAAGGTGTCGGGCGACGGGTTCGATCTTTGCGGGGTGACGTTCAGGCTGGTGGCGTGAGGCGATGCCACTTCCCCTCTCCCCTTGTGGGAGAGGGTGGATCAATCGTGCGAAGCACGATTGAGACGGGTGAGGGGTTGTCTCCGCAGACACAGACCTCTCACGCGGAGAGAACCCCTCATCCGGCGCTTCGCGCCACCTTCTCCCACAAGGGGAGAAGGGAGATCGCGCAAGCGGCACGAGTCTTACCGTCCCTTGAAATTCGCCGCGCGGCGTTCTGCCGTGGCCTTGACGCCTTCCTTGAAATCCTCCGTCGCGCGGAGCTTTGTCTGCTCGGCCAATTCGTGGTTGGTGGCGGCCATGACGCGGTCGGCGAGGCCGGCGCGCATGGTGGCGCGGGTGGAGATCAGGCCGAGCGGCGAGCATTCGGCGATCTCGGCGGCAAGCTTCATCGCCTCTGCTCGCACCTGATCCTGCGGCACGCAGATATTGGCGAGACCCATCCTCGTGGCTTCCTCGCCGGTGACGCGGCGGCTGGTGTAGAAAATCAATTCCGCATTGTTCTTGCCGACCAGTTCGGGAAGCGTCGCGGTCAGGCCGAAGCCGGGATGGAAGCCGAGCTTGGTGAAATTGGCGGCGAAGCGCGCCTCGGGGCAGGTGACGCGGAAGTCGGCGGATACCGCAAGGCCCAGTCCGCCGCCGATGGCGGCGCCATGGATGGCGGCGACGACCGGCTTCTTGTTGCGGAAGATGCGCACGGCCTGGACGTAGAGGTGGTTGATCGGCAGGTTTGCCGCGGGGTCGCTTTTGCGCGCTGGCTTCCTGCTCCTGCCGCTTCGGATCGGAGAAATCGGCGCCGGCGCAGAACGCCTTGCCTTGCGCGGCGAGCACCGAGGCGCGGATTTCGATGTCGTTGTCGAACTCTTCCAGCGCGTCCGCAATCTGGTTGATCAGCGAGACGTCGAAGAAGTTCAGCGGGGGTTTTTGGATTTCGATCAGGCCGACATGGCCGTGCTTCTCGACGCCGATATCCGTGTATTTGGTCATGAGTTTTCCTTCTTGGATTAGCGAAGACCGAGCCCGCGGGCGATGATGCCGCGCAGCACTTCGGTGGTGCCGCCCTGGATCGTCAGCTTGGGCGCGGTCTTGATCGCGAACGACAGTTGATGTTCCAGCGTCTCGCGGTTGGTGGCGGTTTCCTCGACAAAGGCGGCGAGTTCGCGGACGCGGTGCGGCAGTTGCTGCTCCCACACCGTGCCGATGTCTTTGACGATGGAGGCTTCGACCACCGGCTCCTTGCCGGCCTGCAGCATGCCCGCCACCGACACCGACATGCGCCGCATGGTGTGCACCTGCGCCACCAGCCGGCCGATGCCTTCGGCGCTGCGGGTATCCGGGTTCTTGCCCACCGCGCGAACCAGTTCGGTCAGCACATAATAGGTTTCGAGAAAACGCTCGGGGCCGGAGCGCTCATAGGCGAGCTCGCTGGTCGCCTGCTTCCAGGCGCCGTCGATTTCGCCGAGCACGTGATCGTCGGGAACGAAAAAGTCCGTGAACACCACTTCGTTGAATTCATACTGCCCGGTGATCTGGCCGATCGGGTTCACCTGGATGCCCGGCTGCTTCATCTTGACCAGAAACTGCGTCAGGCCGTGGCGGCGGTTCTCTTTCGTCGACGGTGACGTCCGGAAGATCGCGATCATGTAGTCGGCGATATGGGCCGAGGAGGTCCAGATCTTGGTGCCGTTGATCAGATAGCCGCCGTCGGTCTTGGTGGCGCGGGTTTTCGCCGCGAACAAATCGGAGCCGGAATTCGGCTCGCTCATGCCGATCGCAAAACAGATCTCGCCGCGGCAGATGCGCGGCAGGATGTCCATCTTGATGTTCTCGGGCGCGTATTTGAGCAGCACCGGGCCGCTCTGGCGGTCGGCGACGAAGAAGCGCCGGGTCGGCGCGTTGGCGACGCGCATTTCCTCGGTCACCACATAGCGCTCGAGGAACGAACGCTCGTGGCCGCCATATTTCTTCGGCCAGGTCATGCCGAGCCAGCCGCGCGCGCCGACTTTTCGGGAAAATTCCGGCACGTCGGTGTCTTCGCGGTTCGGCTGGTGCGGGTCGAAGGTGCCGGCGGCGATTTCTTCCGCAAGGAAGGCGCGCACTTCCTTGCGCAACTGCTCGCATTCGCTCGGCAGGCGGATCGGATCGAAACGGAGGGCTGCGGTCATTGTTGGTCTCGACTTCTATCTGGGCAAATCGGTGATGTCAGCGCGAGGCGACCAGCGGCCACAATTCATCGGCGCCGCGATTGCATACGAGCTTGCCGAGCTCGACCGCCCAGTAGCTCTCGGAGCCGAAATCGTCGCGCCAGGCCAGCGCGCGCAGCGAATAGCGATGCAGGATGTGCTCGATGGTGAAGCCGATCGCGCCGTGCACCTGATGGGCAATGGCGCCGCCCTTCTCCGCCGCCTCCGCGCAGCGGATCTTTGCCGCCACCGCTTCGAGAAACACTTCGTCGTTGAAGGCGGTGGCGTTGGCGATGGCGTCCGCGGCCGAGGTGGCCGCCGCCTGTGCCGCCGCCGTCTCGCCGGCCAGCCGCGCCAGATTGTGCTGAACGGCCTGGAATTTTGAAATCTTCTTTTCGAAGGCGACGCGCTCGTTGGAATAGCGCACGGAAATTTCCAGCATCGATTCCAGCGCGCCCGCGATCTGCAGGGACCGCGCGACGCCGCCCATCAGCATCAGCCGGGTCTGGTCGAAACCATCAGGCGCCGGCTTGATCGTGACCGGCTGCACCTTGTCCAGCGTCACGGTGTCCGAATTGTCGCCGCCGAGATTGAGCCCGGTCTCGATCCGGCATTGGCCGGCATCGACCAGCGCGATGGAGACGCTCCCCTTCGCATCGCCTGCGAGCACCGCAAAGTGCTTTGCGGCCTTGGCGAACGGCACGCCGCGCGCCTTGCCCGACAGGCTGCCGTCGGCATTGACGGTGATCCGGTCCTTCGGGCTCGCGGGCACCACCGTCATCTCGCCATCGGGCGAAGCGATCCTGGCCTGCGCCAGCAGCCAGCCTGCCAGCATGGTTTCGGCCAGCGGCACCGCGACGGCAAAGCGTCCGGCCGCGCTCAACACGCTGAAACCTTCGGCGAGCGAGGCGCCAGAGCCGCCGCAATCTTCCGGTACCCACGACAACGGCAGGCCGGCCTCGGTCAGCGCCTGCCAGAGCGGCGCTTTCCACGCGCCTTTATTATCGCGATTGATGGTTTGGGCGTCGGCGAGATCGGCGAAGATCTTCTCCGCGGTCTCGGCAACGATGTTCTCACTCTCCGCCACAGCGTTCCCCGATTTGAAATTGGCATGCCAATCCCAACGGTTATGCCGGGCTCGGCTGCGGTCTTTTTCTTGCGCTTTATGATGAGCAAAAGCCATAGCCCTGACAAGCGCTGTCCGCAGGGCGGCCTGCGACGGCAGCATGAAGATCATCAGGCAAAGAATAAATTCCGCATAGTGGAACGATCGCAGATTTGCACGCCGTTGGCCGCACGATATGGTAAGCCCTCGGCCTGTGAACGGGCGGTTCGAAACCCAGCCAAAAGCAACAAGAGGAAATGCGGATGTCGAAGGATGGTTTGTGCGCGATTGTCACCGGTTCTGCCTCGGGCCTCGGGGCGGCCACCGCGGCCATTCTGGCAAAGGGCGGCGCGCGCATCGTCGTCAACTATTCCAGCAGCAAGGCGGAAGCCGAAGCGACCGCCGACCTCTGCCGCAGCGCCGGCGCCGAAGTCGTGGTCGTGCAGGGCGACGTATCGCGCGATGAGGATTGCAGGAAGATCGCGGCCGCCGCGGCGCCGTGGGGCCGTCTCGACGTGCTGGTCAACAATGCCGGCACCACCAAGCATGTGGCGCATCATGATCTCGACGGGCTTACGGCTGAGGATTTTCAGCGCATCTACGCCGTCAACACGATCGGCCCGTTCCAGATGATCCGCGCGGCGCGCGCGCAGCTCGAAGCCGGCGCGAAAGCCTCCGGCCTGCCGTCGGCGGTGGTCAACGTGTCGTCGGTCGCCGGCATTTCCGGCGGCGGCTCCTCGGTCGCCTATGCCGCGAGCAAGGGTGCGCTCAACACCATGACGCAATCGCTGGCGCGCGCGCTGGCGCCCTTGATCCGCGTCAACACGGTATGCCCCGGCTATATCGATACGCCCTGGTTCACCAAGGGCCGCGGCGAGGCCGGCGCCAAGGCGGTACGCGACGCCGTGGTGGCGAAGGTGCCGCTGAAGGTCGCCTCGACGGCCGAGGACATCGCGCAACTGGTGTGCTTCCTGGCCTCACCGGCATCGAGCAACATGACCGGCGAATACGTCCGCATGGATGCGGGGATGCATCTGGTTCTGTGATCTCGCGATCGTAGCCCGGATGGAGCGCAGCGCAATCCGGGGCCACTGCCGCTGGCGTTCCCGGATTTCGCTACGCTCCATCCGGGCTACGGTCCAGGCCGTCATTGCGAGGAGCGTAAGCGACGAAGCAATCCACCTCGCCACTTGCGACGCTATGGATTGCTTCGCTTCGCTCGCAATGACGGCGGAGAGAGCGCCGTTCCTATCTATTCCCCGGATCGGAGATCACCCGGCTCGCCACCAGCCGGTTCCAGATGAACAGCACCACCAGCGCGCCGATGGTGGCGGTGATGAAGCCGGCGCCCTGATTAGGACTGTAATAGCCCATCGCCTGGCCGATCCAGGTCGCCAGAAACGCGCCGGCGATGCCGAGCACCGTGGTCAGGATGAACCCGCTCGGATTATTCGGGCCCGGTGAAAGCAGGCGCGCGATAATGCCGGCGACAAAGCCGACGACGATGATCCAGATAATGCCGCTCATGGCTGTCCCTCTCCGATGCGTCGATGATGAAGCAGAGCGGCGCGGACCGCGCGCCGCGTTAGATTCTTTGTTTGACGCGTTTTCTTTACGCGAACCGGTATCCACTTCACTCGAAACCGCTATGGTGCGGCGTCAAATCCGGCCCGACAATTCGTTCTCGTCCGGCAGCCGTCCGTCCGGCGTCAGATGATTGACGACGTCGGGCAAGAACCGGCTGAGGCCTTGCAGCAATTCGTCGCGGGAGAGGCCGCTCTGGGCGGAGAGCGACTCGATCTGGTCGGCGCCGAGCGCGCTGGCGAGATCGCCGGGCGCGATCTGCTTGTTGGGACCGTTGCTGACCCAGGAGTCGGCCTTATCGCCAAGCCCCTTCTGCTGGAATTGATTCAGGAGGTCGCCGAGGCCGCCGCTCAGAATGCTGCCGGCGGCGCCGCCCGCGAGCAGGCCGCCCAGGCCGCCCTTGAGCATGTCGCTAAGTCCGCCACCGCCCATGCCGCCGCCGGGCATGCCGGCGTTCACATTGCCGGGCGCGGGCGCAGGCGCCGGTTGCGGCGCCGAGCCGGTCTGGGTGCCGCTGAAATGCTTGATGCCTTTCCAGGCCAGCAGCGCCAGGATCGCCATGGTCATGGGCGACATCCCGCCGCCGTCATCCTTCGCGCTGGGGGTGCTCGGGCCGCGCGGGCCGTTCTGCATGCCGTTGAGTACGTCGAGTAAACCCATGATCGTCTCCTCTGCGTAGCCCCGCGTGAAACATAACGGTGGCGTATGACGGTTACAAGGAGCGCGCGGCCGGCGCCTGCGATAGGCACGGTCCGCGCGCTCTGCTAATTGGAAGCCCGGTGCAACGCGGTGGGTGGCGAATGGTTTCGGGCCAAACGATCGGTATCGCAGGGGCGGGCAGCATCGGCTGCTTCGTCGGCGGCATGCTGGCGGCCGGCGGCCGCCGCATTGCGCTGCTGGCGCGTCCGCGCGTGATCGCTGAAATCGAAGCCGCCGGCCTGCGGCCGACGAGTTTTGAAGGTTTCGACCAGACCATCGCGCGCGATCGGTTCGCATTGTCGGAAAATCCATCCGTTTTTGAGGACGCCGGCATCGTGCTGGTCACGGTCAAGAGCGCGGATACCGCTGCCATGGCCGACATCATCGCCAGGCACGCACCATCGGATGCCGTCATCGTCAGCCTGCAGAACGGCGTCGGCAATGCCGCCGTCCTCCGCCAGCGCTTGGCCGGCCGCCGCGTGCTCGGCGGCATGGTGCCGTTCAACGTGATGGCGCTCGGCGCGGGGCGGTTTCATCGCGCCACTTCCGGCGACATCGTCATCGAGCAGGACGAGGCGCACACGGCCGAAAAACTGTCGGTGCCGGGCCTGACGATACGGCCGACCGACAATATTGACGGCGTGCAATGGGGCAAGCTGCTGCTCAATCTCAACAACGCGCTCAATGCGCTCGCGGACCTGCCGCTGCGCCGGCAACTCAGCTCACGGCCATGGCGGCGATTATTCGCCGATCAACTGGCGGAAGGTTTGGCTGCGATCCGCGCCGAGGGCATCAGGCCGGTCTCGCCGACGCCGATCCCGCCTGCGTTGATGCCGCTGCTGCTGCGCCTGCCCAATGTCATCTTCGAACCGATGCTGGGACGGACGATGAAGATCGATCCCGAGGCGCGGTCCTCGATGTGGGAAGATCTGAAACAGGGCCGGCGCACCGAGATCGATTATCTGCAGGGCGTCATCACCGAGATCGCCGAGCGGCGTGGGCTGGAGGCGCCGCTGTCGCGCCGGATCGTGGAACTGATCCGGCAGGCCGAGCGTGACGCCAGGGGCTCGCCCGGCCTGACGCCGGAGCAGATTCGCGCTGCGAATTGATTTGGCAGAGCACGCCCGGCTTGCTTGAAATGGGCTGGTCGAGCGATTTTAGGCAGCGCCGAGGGAGAAGCGAATGAAACGAACAGGTCTGGCGCTCATGGCGGTGGCTGCCCTGGCTGTCTGGGGCGCGCCGATTCCAGCGCATGCCGTGCCGCCGACGGTGACGCCGTCACCGGGCTATGACGCACGGTTGCAGGAGCAGCGGGCGGCGCAGCGCAGGCAGGTCGAGCCCGCGCTCAAACCAGCGCCCAAGCGCCGCGGCAAGAGAGCGCCCGCGCACTGAGGCTGATGTCGCCATGTGAGCACGCCTCTCCGCCACGTCGTCGTCCCTGCCTAGTGCGCAATTGCGCACGGGCGGCAGGGACCATGCCGCGTGATTTATCGAGGAAGCGTGGTGGCCGACGCTCAGCGTTAGGCAATTATCGTTGTCGGATGTCGACCTATGTGCCCATTCCGTCGGCCGCGGCGTATGGGTCCCTTGCGTTCGCAGGGACGACAAAAGGATCTAGCTCTTCTTCTGCTTGGCCGCCGCCTGCTGTTGCGGCTGCTGCGGGTTGAACAGCCTTTTCAGTTCGTTGACCTTCTCTGAAAGCCGCGGCCATTCACACGAGAATTGGTTCTTGGCGCATTGGGCAGCCCTGATGCGGGCCGCCTGCTTGACCGGACTTGCCACCGGCACCGGCACCTTTTCGGTCTCAACCGGCGGAAGAGGGATCGGTTCGGTGCGCAGCGAGACCTGCTGCCATCCCAGCGTCGGCGGCGGCTCCGGCTGTTGCTGCTTGGCCGCCAGCGCCGCAGCGATGTTGCTGCGCCGCTCGCGCTCGAGGTAGGCGGTATATTGCTCGTCGATTCTCTTCTGCTCTTCCGGCGTCGGGTTGGGGCCTGCGATGTCGAAGGTCCGGTCCTGCATGAAATCGTAATAGGTGTAGCCGCCGCCGGGCTTGCGGCGGCCGGCGAATTTCGCGTTGCATTCGGCGAGCTTCGCCGTCTTTTCTTCCTTGGTCTTGGCCTTCTCGGCTACATCGGCGCAGGATTCGAAATCGACAGGCGCGCTGCGCCACCACTGCGCGTCGCAGCGCACAGGGGCCAGCACGACGAGGCTCCCGATGGTGGCAATAGCAAATGAAGATGCGCGTGAGGCGATCACGGACGGTACTCTCCAGTCGGATTCTCTAAGGAACTTTGATTGAGTCGATTGTCATCATTTTGGCAGCGCTGTCACCCTGAAATTGCACGATCTTCCCGTTGTCGTTGTGACCTTATCCGGTGGATGTGACCGATGGAACACGGTGCCATGTCGTTGAAAAATCTCGAGCAAATTCAACGGCAAGCCGTGCTGCGCGCCAGATGCCGCAGCGATCGATTCGTGCACCATCTGAGGGCGAGCAGATAAGCACGCCACATTGTGGCGAGAATCAGTCGGCGCCTCGGGCGCGGGCCAAGGTGCGCGAGGCCATTTCTTGGAACGTTGCGCGATAGAGCCTTGCAAATTCGCCCATGTGATGGAACCCGTTGGCTCGGGCGCACGACGTCACGGTGATGGCGTCGGACCCTTTCACGAGTTGGGTGCGGGCCGACCAAAGCTGCTTGAGACGCAAATAGCGATGCAGGCTCATGCCGCGAACGCTTGCCACTGCCGTGCCGAGGGTTCTGACCGACACGCCGCATTGTTCGGCGAGGTCGGCGCTGTAGATCGCCGAGGCGGCATGAAAGGCGACATAGTCGTCGATCATGCGAACGAGGCGGCAATAGCTCCTGCTGGCGAGCCGGCCCGCCAATTCCGGTGGCCTGCTGCGGCGGAACATCTCGTCGATGGCGAGCAACAGGTCTTCCTGAAAGGCAAGCGCCGAGCGCGGCTCCTGCAACAGGTCAGGTCTGGCGGAAGCCGTCTGCAGAATGCCTGTCGTGATGGATCTGACTGTCGCCAGGGCGTCGGCGTCCGGCGTGAACGGGCATAGCGCATCCGGCGTATCGAACCATTCGCGATCCTGCAGGCCGGCCCCAAGGGTGACGATCGCGTGCAGCGATCCACGGGGTTCGACGAACTGCAAATCCACATTGCCGCGCATGCCGATAAAGGCCGGACGGTTCACGGACAAGCCGTTGACGGATACTTCGTAAGCGTCCTCGATCTGGAACATGACGATGCCATGCGCCGCGCGGTAGCTGACGTCGAGAATGCGGGGAAACGAGGTGAGCACGGTGATATGGCAGAAGGGCAGCTGCACCATCGCGCGCGCGGTATGGAAATTCGCAAGATTCAGTGGGATGCTGCGCGCATCGGCGACAAACTCGACCGGCCGGAAGGCGTCGATGTCGGAAAATTGCGTGATCGAAAGCGCCGGTGAAGGCGAAAGGTTCTGGAACAGCATCTCAAGGTGCCTGAATCGTCGAATCCCGGTCTCTAGCGTCGAACGCTCTGGTTAACTTCGTGTTAACAAGTGTGGCCGGTGGGAGGTGCAATCGCAGGCCGCCTGCGTGACCATGGCGGCGCGCATGCGGGCGAAAAACTATCGAGGAATTCGAAGGACTTAGCTGGGGGCGAGGTGGTCGGTCCGGGCGAGGGGCAACGTGTTGCAAATCCATTATAGCTGCTCCTGCGGAATGCTATTTGTTTTGCGGCAACGGAAGGCATCATGGTGTCGCGCCATGCGGTGACCCCCGAGGCAATCGGCTCAGCGCGCAACGTCGCGCACGGCGGAGTCGGCGGCCGACGTTGCGCCGGCGGGCGAAACGGCAGAAGAAGTCCGGCCCAGACGCAAGGAGGAAACTGTCTTTATGAGCATCACCACGGCCATGACGAGCGTGCCGAAGCCCGCGCCTGACCTGATCGAAGCGTTCAGGGACGCGCCGACCTCTGTGATCAGCGACAACCTTGCCCGGCTGCCGGGCGCCGTAGGCCTGCGGCCGTTCCATCGCGGCAGCAAGCTGGTGGGCGTCGCGTTCACCGTTCGAACGCGGCCCGGCGACAATCTTGCGATCCATCGGGCGCTCGAACTGGTCGGGCCGGGCGACGTGATCGTGGTCGATGGCGGCGGCGACGAGACGCGGGCGCTGGTCGGCGAGATCATGAAGACCATCGCCGAATATCGCGGCGCCGCCGGCTATGTGATCGACGGCGCGATCCGCGACGTCGCGGCTTTCGCTGCGTCCGACTTTCCATGCTTTGCGCGCACCGCGATCCACCGCGGCCCCTACAAGAGCGGACCGGGCGAAATCAACGTGCCGGTATCGATCGGCGGCTCGGTGATCTCCCCCGGCGACATCGTGGTCGGCGACGAGGACGGCGTGGTGTCGTTTCCCGCCGCGACGGCAGCCACCTTGCTGGAAGCGGTGCGCGCCCAGATCGCGCGCGAGGAGCAAACCATCATCTCGATCCGCGAAGGCCGCTACCAGGGCAGCTACGGCAAATCTTGACGGATGAGTTTTGATCGATGCGCGAAGGCACCAAGGAAAACGTCAAGGAGAAACGATGAGTCAGAAGGACGAATTTCACAATCTCGACAATCCGCATGACGGCCTGCTTCGCGAACTCGCGTCCGGGGTCACGACGCGCATTTTCTCCGGCGAGCATGCGATGCTGTCGGTGGTGACGCTGGCGCCGCACGCGCAAGGCACCCTGCATCATCACCCCGAGGAACAATGGGGCGTGCTGCTCGACGGCTCGGCCATCCGGGTTCAGGGCGGTGAGGAAATTCCGGTCAGGAAGGGCGATTTCTGGCGCACGCCGGGAAATGTGCCGCACACGATGCGGGCTGGACCGGACGGCGCGCGCGTGCTTGACATCTTCAGCCCGCCGCGGCCCGAGTACAAGAAAGCCGGGTCCGGCTTCGGCACTTAAGATTAGGCACTTAAGACAAGTCTGCGAACAAAACAAAAAAATCGCAGCCACAATCGGGAGGAGACACTTGGTGAAGATTACCAGACGCAATCTGCTTGCGGCGTCGGCCGCGTTCGCGGTGACGCCCGCGCTGGCGCAGTCGGCAAAGAACATGACGCTGGTGGTGCCGTTCCCGCCGGGAGGCTCTACCGACGCGCTGGCGCGGCTGCTGCAGTCCCATCTGCAGACGAAGCTCGGCCGCACCGTGCTGGTGGAGAACAAATCCGGTGCTGCCGGCTCGCTCGGCGCCATACAGGTCGCCAAGAGCGCCCCTGACGGCGCGACGTTCCTGGTGACCTTCGACTCGCACGCGGTCATCCCCTCGATCCTCGAAAAGCCCGGACTGGACGTCGAGAAGGATCTGGTGCCGGTGTTCCTGGTCGGCACCGCGCCCTACGTCCTCGCCGCGAATGCCGAGCGGCCGTACAAGACCATTGCCGACGTGATCGCCGCCTGCAAGGCAAATCCCGGCGCGGTGAAATACGCCTCCGTCGGCATCGGCACGCTCGGTCATCTCGCGATGACGCTGCTTGGCAAGAAGGCCGGCGTGGAGATCACGCATGTGCCCTACCGCGGCGGTGGCCCGGCGATGAACGACGTGCTCGGCGGCCATGTCGACATGATCATCGGATCGGCGGCGCTGGTCACGGCGCAACTCGGCACCAACATGCTGCGCCCCATCCTGCAAATGGGCCGCGAACGGATGCCCGTGCTCAAGGATACGCAGACGGCGATCGAGGCCGGCTACCCCGATTTCGAGACGCTGGCCTGGTGGGGCGTTTTCGCGCCCAAGGATACGCCGCCCGACATCATCGCCAGCATGGCGAAATCGGTGAAGGAAATTCTGAGCGAGCCGGCCGTGGCGTCGCAACTGCGCGAGACGCAGCAGATGACGCTGCTGCTCGCCGACGGCAAGGAGTTTCAGGCGTTCTTCGCCAAGCAGGTCAGCATCTGGGGCCAGGTCGTGCGCGAGAACAATATCAAGGCGTAGCGGCGGAGCGAGCGGCCGAATCCTGACGCCCTCCGGCTGTGTTGCCGCGGCAACATGGCGCGTGCCGAATCAGCCCTATGTTGAACCGGTATGGCCGCAAACGGTACACAGGGCTGAACAAGCTGCAAAAGGAGCCGTCGGGGGACGGCTCCTTTTGGCTTTTACGGTTCACAAGCTTTCGACCCGGAACCTTGGCTTCCGTGCGATCGAAGAGGTGGTCTGGAGGGCTGGCGATGACGCGCGCCCTTTGATATGAAGTTTCCAAGTACCTGCTTACGCAAGCGGGTTCGCGGTCCCGTAGCTCAGCCGGATAGAGCGACGGTTTCCTAAACCGTAGGTCGCATGTTCGAGTCATGCCGGGATCGCCAGTTTCAGAATCCAACAACCCAACTAAAGATGGGCATTTCTCGGGAAGATTAACTTTTTCTTTTCGTCTCTGATGGTGAGATGAGCGCCTAAATCGCACAACCATAGAAGGCGAAAATGGTCGGCGCACTCTTCTCAGGATTGATATCGTCTCGGCAGACCGGCATTTCGGCGCCTCTCATGGAGATGCCGGATTTCAAGCCTCGCACGATCGCGACAATCGAGCCGCAAAAGACGTCGGCGGAGGACATGAAAGCCGCATGGCTGGCGGCGCATCCCGTGATCAGTCCGGCTCAGGCGTTTGCGTCGAGCGCAGAACTCGGTCCGCCGGCCGGCTCCGGCCGCGCCGACAACCAGACCAAGAACATCCACACTGAAATCAAGGTCAACGGCAAGGTCATCGCGCGGATTTATAATACCGGTGGGGTTGAGATCGCCGACGAGTATAGATTTCTTTCCGACAAGATCGACTTTGCCGGCGATAAAATGGTTGGCCCCGATCTCGCCGAGGACCGTGCCAAGCGGATCAAGGCCGTGTTGCAAAGTTATGGCGCCGTGATGAATGATGAGCAGGATCCGGTCGGCATGCTGACCGCTGTACTCACGAAGGCGCCGATACTTGAACTTCTGAAAGCGGACACCGCCCTTTCTCAAGACGCGTGGCTCGAGGAACAGGCCAAAAAGGGTTCGCTCGATCCAGGTTCCTTCTTTTCGCGAACCGCCTGATCATTCGTCGGTATCTTTCCGGGTGGTCGATCACGGCTTGCCCTGTACGTGGGATTTGCCCGGCACGCCGATCCTCATCACGTCGCGCGAGAAAGCCATTCCGTTCGCGAACTTTAGCGTCAAACGCACATGCCAGGTCATTCATGCGTCACGCTTTCGCGACGCGCGCATGTCAGGCGATTGGCGGGACGCGCTCGAACAGGTGCTCGTAATGCAGCACCAGTCCGGTATCGTCGACCACCAGATCCGCTTCAAAGCCGAACGACAGTCCAAGATCGACGTAGCGTACCCGCCCGGGGCCTTGCCGGTCGTAGCGCTGGCGCGACCGTGCCACCGTCAGAGCCGGCCCATCGATGAAGGCGGTATCAAGCGGCAGGCTTTCTCCTGCGCCAAGGGGCGTCCTGCGGATCGGGAAGGTGTTGCAGAATGGTGTGATCGACAAATCCGGCTCTTCGGCGCCTTCGAGGTCCGGCCGCGGCACGCCGTCGACCCGCCAGCCGGTTCCGGCGCGTTCCAGATGCAGAAGACCATGGCCTTGCGAGTTCCAGCGCTCCACGGTGACGGTCAGCGCGTGCCATTCGGGATCGAGCCGCCAGCGGTGGTCGATGCGATAGCCGCCGGCTTCGAGGCAGACCGTGGTGGCGGTGGCCGTGACCTGGTCAGGCCCGATTGCTAGTTCCAGGCGCTCGAGGCCCTCGATATCGGACCGGCGCCAAAACAGGACGGATGTGCTCATGGCAAGTCTCCTCCTTTTCCCAACCTTTATCCTACGGAGACAAGGATCATGCGTTACGCCGCCGCGGATCGAACACGCACACGTGTTCGAAGAGGGGCGCGCAGATCCTCCGACCCGTTAGCCGAATCCGCTAAAGACCGAAGCTTCCAACCCACAGAGCAGTCCTGCTCACATCATGCTGTCAGTAGGACTTGCGTACAAAATGGGACGGGAGTTGCGGCCGCCCAGGGATCGGTCAAGGCGAGGCTAAGTGGGAGCGTTTTGACCTTCAATCAGTGATCTATAGATTGTCACCACGCACAGCCGCACAACCTCGCTCGCGCCGGAGCGGTTTGTCCCCGTCACGCTCGCTCCTCGGCCTCGGAAGGGGTGCGACTTACTTTCAGACGACGTCGACGCGTCGTCTCCACGCGGCGTCCGGTTGCGCATGTCGCTCGGCGTCATGCCGAAGCGGCGGCGAAAGGCGCGGTGAAAATAGGACACGTCGTTGAAGCCCGCGAGATAGGCGATATCGCTCACCTTGCGCGCAAGGTGCCTGGGATCGCGCAGCAGCCGGGCGGCGCGGACCAGCCGCTGCTCCAGCACGGATGCCGGCAGCATGATCGGGTATCCGGTCCCGGTCACGACGAGCGCCTATCGCTACAGTTGGGGCGATACAAAAATTCATGCCGTCCGCATCGGCGTGAACTACAGGTTCGGCGATCCTTTCATCCGATAGTCGCCGCCAATTAATGCCGGTCCTGGCCGGGCTCCGGATAGATTTGCAGGAACGCCATCGTTGTGTGCCGCGCCCGTCGCGCGATCTACGCGCCCTTTTCCAGCAACGCCTTGAAATCCGCGCGCGCGCGTTGCGCTTCGCGCCTGGCGGTCTCGGAGGCCTCGCCGAGGCCGAAATAGCCGTGGATCAGGCCGAGGCCGTCGTAATAGCTGGTCGGAACGCCGGCGGCCTTTAGCGCGTCGGCGTAGGCCTTGCCCTCGTCGCGGAGCGGATCGAACCAGGCGGTCGCGACGATCGCGGGCGCTAGGCCGGTGAGATTCTTGGCGCGCAGCGGCGACACGCGCCAGTCGGTGCCGTGCGCGCTGTCTGCGAGGTAATGGCCGCAAAACCATTCCATGGTGGCGCGGGTCAGAAAATAGCCTTCCGCGTTCTCAGCGCGCGAGGGAAAGCGCGCGTTCTCTTTGGCATCCGCGAAATTTCCAAACACGTCGGTGACGGGATAGACCAGCAATTGCGCCGCCAGTTTGATGCCGGCGTCGCGGCAGGCGATCGCGGTGGTGGCCGCCAGATTGCCGCCGGCGCTGTCACCGGCCACGCCGACGCGGCTTTCGTCGCCGCCGAATTCGGCGATGCGGGCGATGACGTCCTTTGTCGCCGCGAAGGCGTCCTCGAAGGCGCCGGGAAACCGCACCTCGGGCGGGCGGCGGTAATCGACCGAGATGACGACCGCGCCGGTCTCGATCGCCAGCCAGCGCGCCTGCCGGTCATGGGTGTCGAGATCGCCGGCGACCCAGCCGCCGCCGTGGAAGAACACCACCGTCGGCGATTTATCGCTGGCGTTCCGGTAGGCCCGCGCGTTGAGGAATCCGGCGGCGCCTTTCACCTTGATGTCCTCCGCGCTCATCACCGGCGGCGGCGGGACCGCCGCGCGCGAGGCCGCCAGCGCGCGTAGCGCCTCGCGCGCGCTCTGCGGCGTCATCGTCGCGGCATCGCGCAGCGGCAGCAGCGGAATGATCTGGGCGACGACGGGATCGAGCGGTGGGATCATGTGGGGAGCGCCTCGTTGCCGAATAAGGCAGCAGCATAGGTAACAGGCGCGGTCGCTGCAATCGCGGCGTTTGGCCCGGCGGACCAGCCGATTTGCTTCATGGATTGAGTCCTGCAAGCAGATGCGCGGGCCGCGCGTTGATAGAATCGTGCTCCCCCGTGGACGATTTAACGATGCACGGCAGCCGCATTGTCTGATTTTGTTGCAGTTGCCGCTTACGGATGCATCGCGATGACGGACTTGCAGATGCTCGCGTGAAGCGCGGCAGTCCTTAGAGAGATTCAATTCCCGCACTGTTCTATTCATTCGCGGAGGCTGCTAGACGCGGCCCCGTGAATCCTGCTCTGTGAAGTGGAAGTGAAGCGAAGTGACGACCAGTGCTGATTGCCGGCTTGTAGAGGACCATCGAAATCGAAACGACAAGCGCCACGCGCATTTACTTATCGGTGCGGCATTCCTGCTGGTTGATCTATCCGCCTCGACGACGATGGCGAATGCGCAATCGGGCGTCGCGCTGCCGGCGGTGACGGTCGAATCGCCGACGCAAAGGCGGAAGCTTGCTCGCCCGGCAGGCGCTTCTGCGCAGCGCACCCAGGCTGCAGCCGCGCGCCAGCGAAATCAAAATGCGACGCCTGCACAGCCAAGTCAGTCAGAACGCGCCGCCGCCGCCGCGGCCGCTCTAAATGAAGCCAAGCTCGGCTATCGCGCGATGCCGAGCCCGACCACGCTGCGCACCGGCGCATCGCCGCTCGACACCTCGCAGGTCGTCAACGTGGTGCCGGAGCAGGTGCTGAAGGATCAATTGCCGCGCAACCTCGACGACGCGCTCGTCAATGTCAGCGGCATCACCCAGACCAACACGCTCGCCGGCACCCAGGACGCCGTCATCAGGCGCGGCTTCGGCGATAACCGCGACGGCTCGATCATGCGCAACGGCATGCCGCTGGTTCAAGGCCGCAGCTTCAATCCCGCGGTCGAAAGCGTGGAGGTGCTGAAAGGACCTGCTTCGCTGCTCTATGGCATCATGGATCCCGGCGGCATCGTCAACACGATCAGCAAGCGTCCCGAGCTCTATCAGCACGGTTCGATTTCGGTGCTCGGTTCGACCTTCGGTTCGAAGCACGGCGCCGACGCGGCCTTCGATATCACCGGCCCGATCGGCAAGGACGGGCTGGCCTATCGCTTCATCGCCTATGGCGTCAACGAGGACTACTGGCGCAATTTCGGGCGCCGTCGCGAAACGCTGGTTGCGCCGTCGCTGGCCTGGTATGGCGAAAACACCACGGTCCAGCTCAACTACGAGCATCGCGATTTTATTTCTCCGTTCGACCGCGGCACCGCGCTCGACTCCCGCACCAACAAGCCGCTTGCCATTCCGGCGACGCGCCGGCTCGACGAGCCCTACAACAATATGTGGGGGACCTCCGACCTGATGCAGGCCTCGGTCGATCATCGGCTCAACGAGGACTGGAAGCTGTATGCGGGCTACAGCTACAACACCGAAAGCTTCAGCGCCAATCAGCTGCGCATCACCGCGGTCAACCCCGTCACCGGCATCGTGACCCGGAGCAATGACGGCACCAGGGGCTCACTCAGCAACGTCAGTTACGGCACGTCCTACCTGCAGGGCGGATTCTGGCTCGGCGGCATGCGCAACGACGTGCTGTTTGGCGGCGACGCCCAGTATCGCACGATCTACCGCAAGGACCTGATCCGGCAGGCGACCCCCAACGTGTTCAACATCTACAATCCGGTCTATGGCCTGCTCCAGCCCGGCACCACCGTCTCCGCCACCGACAGCGACCAGACCGACAAGCTCGGCACCCGCGCGCTGTTCTTCCAGGATACGCTGCATCTGACCAACCAGCTCGCGCTGGTCGGCGGCGTGCGTTACATGCAATTCGAGCAACTGGCCGGTCGCGGACGGCCGTTCATCACCAACACCGATCTCACCGGCGACAAGGTCCTGCCGCTCGGAGGCGTGATCTACAAGGTCACCGAACAGCTTTCGCTTTACGCCAGCTATACGCAGTCGCTGAAGCCAAACTCGACGATCGCGCCTCTCGATGGTGGCGTGATCGACTCCAACGTGAAGCCTGAAGAAGGCGTCTCGTGGGAGACCGGCATCAAGTTCGACGTCGACAAGCGGCTGTCCGGCACGGTGGCGCTCTATGACATCGACAAGAAAAACGTGCATCGTGTCACAATTCAATACCGCGACCAGCAGCAGCGATCGACGCACCGCTGCCGCGGCGCGCTCGCGTGGCGTCGAGGTCGATGTCACCGGCAAGCTGACCGACAGCTGGAGCATGATCGGCAGCTATGCCTACACTGACGCGCTGTTGACCGAGGATACGCAGTACACCGGCAATCATTTGCAGAACGTCGCCATGAACACCGCGTCGCTGTATCTCGTCTACGATTTCGGTACGGCCTTGCCGGGCCGCCTTCGCGTTGGCGCCGGTGCGCATTACGTCGGCGACAGGCCCGGCGACGCCGCCAACAGCTTCGTCCTGCCGTCTTATGTCGTCGCCGACGCCTTTGCGACCTACGAGACCAAATACGCGACCCTGCCGGTGGTTTATCAGCTGAACGTCAAGAATCTGTTCGACAACGTTTACTATCCGTCAGCCGTGAATCGGCTCAACGTCGCGATGGGCGATGCGCGGCGTGTGTCGCTGTCGGCAACGCTGAAGTTCTGAGGATGAGCGCGCCACGACAAGCCATCGGGCTGCTGCTCGCACTGGCTTCGGTGAACCAAATAAAATTGCGATATGCATCCCGAAATTAGAATTATTCGTCGTGGTGAGTATCGGTGTGATGTTTGAGAGTACGTGCACCTAACATAGAACTATTACAAACAGCGCGAGCCCCGGTTGGGTAGCAGGACGAACTCCTCTTCGGTATTGTCCGGGTAACCCCGTTGAACAGGCGTCGATTGCGACGAGCCTCGTCGATTCCGACGCCGATCCCCGCGACATGTTTCCCCCCATGAACAAGTACTCGATCAAGGCCGCGCTGTTGCAGGTCCATTCCATCCTTGGCCTTGCGCTTGCGTTGGTGCTGACCTTGATCGGGATGACCGGGGCGACGATGAGCTTCGAAGATGAAATCGGAGCCAGCCTGAATGCCGGGATCATGCGGGTCGAGGCCCGCTCCACGCCGATGCTGACGCCGGATGGGCTGATCGCGCGACTGCAGGCCGCTCATGATTTTGGCAAGGTTTCGGCCGTGACGATGGCAAGTGATCCGTCCGCGGCGGTGCGCATCAGGTTTGCCCGCAACGAGGGCGGCTCGCGGCCGTCCTCGGTCTATGTCGATCCGTATGATGCGCGCGTACTCGGCAGTCCGCGGGGCGAGGACTTCTTCGCCACCGTCCGCAAGCTGCATCGCTGGCTGCTGTTGCCCGGCGATGCCAATGGTTATGGACGGCAGCTCACCGGCGTGGTGGCGATCGGCCTGATCGTGATGCTGATCTCCGGTATCGTGCTGCGATGGCCGCGCCGCGCCGGTAGCGTGAAAATGTGGCTAAAGCCAAATCTGGCATTGCGCGGCCGCGGCTTCCACTGGTCGCTGCATTCCGTCGTCGGCACCTGGGTGCTCGTGATCTACCTGGTGATGGCGCTCACCGGCCTGTGGTATTCGTTTGATTGGTACAAGAACGGCGCCATTTGGCTATTGTCGCGCCCCTCGGTCGTCGCAGCACCGATGCAGCCGAAGATGCAACCGAAATCGCCACGGGGTACTGGCACTGGCGCAACCGAGGCCGGATCGCTTGCGCTCGACCGCGCCTGGTCCGCATTCCTGCACGAGCAGGGCAGCCGCTTCGCAACGGCGCAACTGACGTTGCCGGCCGGTGCGGGCACGGTCGTGCGAATCCGATCCTGGGCGCGAGATGCGTCGCACGATGGCGCGCGGGACGAATTCCGAATCGATGCCGTTACCGGGCGGCTGGTTTCGTCGGAGATCTACGCGGACAAATCAATCGGCGATCGGATCCTTGCGAGTGTGCTGGATATTCACCGCGGCAGCCTATTTGGCTGGCCGGGCCAGCTGCTGTTCATGGCCGCCGCAGCCCTGATGCCGCTGTTCATGGTCACCGGATTTATGCTGTATCTTTCGCGCCGAAAGCATCGGCGTATGTCGCGGCCGACGGTCGGGAGCCTGGTTCCGGGCGAATGAAGCGCGCAGCCGTGCAGGCTTATGCGGAACAAGGCGGCAGCATCGGCAACGGCTGCCGCAATCGCGGCGTAGGGCCTGAGCAGACCAGCCGATTTCCTTCAATTGATAATGAGTTCCTGCAAGCAGATGCGCGGGCCACGGGTTGATGGAATCGTGCCCCCGTTTACTTCTCGTTATCCATAAAAAGGCGTGCGCGCGGAACGGGCGCGCGCGCTTCTGATTACACCCTCGATAGGGAGTGGTGCGATGGATCAATTCGCCGGAATAGATCAAGCGCTCGACGAAATGCTGGTGCAACTCGGCGGGATGGTGCTGCGGCTGTCCAGCCCGCAGGTGACGCGGACGCCCGAAGAGCGGCACGCGCTGGCGTGCTCGGTCCATCAATATTCGGTCTGCGCGGCGCGCTCGGGCGATCCGCGCGTGCACCAGCTCAAGGTCGAACTGGAAGAGACGATCAGGCCGCATTTGCGGCTGGTCGCCAGCCGGGAAAGCGCGTGATCCGTCTGCGACGCGAGCCGCGCCACAGAAAAGCGGCGGCCGGGCCATCTGGCGCGAAAGACGCGTTTCGCGCTTTTGCCCGGCCATGACGGCGTGCGAATGACCTCAGAGCGTCTTGAGATATTCGATCAGCGCCTTTCGATCGTCCGCCGACAGCGCCGGTCCGATCACGCCCTTGATTTCCTTGTCTTTGTCATAGTCCTTCCTGAATTCGTGGCCTCTGTTCGAGTTGCCGCGAATGGAAGTGTCGAATTCGAAGCCGTTGGTGATCGGGTCGGTCTTGTAACCGAGCTTCACGGGGTCGTATTCGCGGCTGCCGAGATAGAATTTCGCCGGTCTTTTTTCCGGGTCCCCGAGCAGATCTTCGATGGTCGGCACCGAAGCGTTGTGCAGATAAGGCGGCGTCGCCCAGATGCCGTTGAGCGGGCGCACCTTGTAGGCAAGGTCCTTCCGCAGCTCGTTCTTCATATTTCCGTTGGCCGCCTGCCGTTCCGCGTCGCTCATCGGCGGCTTCTTCTGATCGTAGATGTAATTGACGGTTTTCTCGACCACGGCGCCGAGCGCGAGGGCGAATGAGGTCTCGCGAATGTCGAGATGTGCGGGAGTGGCAACCGTCCGGTTCGCCATGTCCGCCGCCTGCGCGGGATCGGTCCCGATATGCGAGATCGGGATGTTCTCGACCTTGAGGATCGCCTCGCCGATCTGATTTTTCGTCCACCAGTCCTTGTTGTTGAAATCGTAGAACGCCGCGCTCGTCACCGGTGGACGGTGACATTCCTGACAATGGGTCTTGTAGAGCTCCGCGCCCTGGGCTGCCAGTTTCTGGTCGATCGGGGGCAGAATATCGCCGGGCCATTTCGGAGATTTCAGGCCCGAGAACCCGTCCTTGGCGTTCGGCGGGTTGTTGCCCTTGATCATCTGCTCCATGTCGTCGAGCGACTTTATGTTGACGCTCGATTTGTAGAGGTCCTTCGACGGATCGTTCAGATTGAGCTCCGCCGACACGCCGAGCGATTCGCCGGCATTGCGCACCATCGGCTGCATGATGGAGCCGTTATACTGCACCCAGTCGAACCACGGCGTGTTCCAGATCCGGGGGTAATGCACCGGCGCGGAGGAGCCGGCGTAGTTTTCCGGGTTCTTCAGGTCGATTGAAAACACCTGGTTGCCGATCCGGTTGAGCGCGTCGAGCCGTCCGTAACCCTCCAGGATGCTCTGGGAGGCGACGCGCTCTTCCAGATTCTTGACCCGCTTGTACTGCGCAATAACCTGGTCGAGCTGGTTCTTCAGCGTCTCGCGATCGTCGAGCGTGGCGTCCGGGCCAAGGATACGCTCGGCGAAGCGGCTGAAGCGGCCGGGCAGGTACCGTGTCAGGACCAGCGCCACGCCCATTCCCTGCTTCATCTTGAACAGGTCGGTGAGCGCCGGTCCGCCGTCGATGACAACGGCGGTGTCCTTGTAGGTGAAGCTGCCGGTGTGGCAGCCCGCGCAGGTCAGGCCGACGCCGGTCATTTCCTGCTTGTTACGCGGGTTTCTCCACAGCGCACCGGTCGGGTCCAGCATCGGACCGCCCTGCGCGAAGCCGATCGGCAGCGCCTTTTTGCCGGGGATGATGGTGTCGGCAATGAATCCGTAGCGGTCGAGATAGGCGGAGTCGCTGAAGAGACCGACCTCGGTGAACGGCAGCCAGGAAATCGTCGGCTGCTCAAGCGCCATGAACCACTCGTAGGGGAAGCCGAAGGTCCGCGTTCCCTGATCGGCGTGATAGAACCAGCTCAGTTTTTCCTTCGCGATGCCCTGGTCGAGCCAGACGGTCTTCTTCGGCGTCGGATGCTCCACGATCTTGACGTGAAAATTCTGCCAGAGCTTGGCGATGTCGTCCTTGAAGGCGGCATAACCGATGCCGACGATCGCCAGCGCGATCACAATTTTCGCAATCCTCTTGACCCGCATGGTCTGCCCCTTCCCCAAAACCGCGCTGCTAGCGCGCGCAATATTCGTCTGTCTACAAAAGCGCCGGAAGAAAATGAATCACCTTCGGCGTGCGATCGAGTATCGTGCCATCTTATAGTGGTATCCTGAGTCTGTCCATAAATCCGGCAGGTCAGCCTGGAGCATGATTTCGCGCCGATCGCGGCATTTTAAAGCGCTCCGGAAATCCCATCGATCTGTTTCGGGGTATCGCCTTGAAATATGCCCAGGAATTGTTTGGAGGATTGCTTGCCAGTTTTGCGGCGCCGGCATGTATGAAAAAGCCGCTTGACTTTGACGTAGCGTCAAACCCGCATAACGCGCTCCTCGAAACAGAGGAGCCTGCCCATGACCACCCGTCGCAGCTTTCTTCGCCTTTCCCTTGGCGCCCTTGCCGCCACCACGGCGGTCACTTTGCCGCATATCGCCCATGGCCGTACCTTTGAGATCAAGACCCGGGATGGCGTCGGGCTTTTCGTGAAGGATACCGGCGGCTCCGGCCGCGCCGTCGTGATGACCCACGCCTGGCCGCTGAACGCCGATATCTGGGACTATCAGGCAGCAAAGCTTTCGAGCGCCGGCTTCCGCGTCGTCACCTATGATCGCCGCGGGTTCGGCCGTTCGGATCAGCCGGCCGGCGGCTACGATTTCGATACCTTTGCCGACGATCTCGCTGCTGTGATCGAGCAGACCGGCGTGCGCGACGCAACCCTCGTCGGCTATTCGATGGGCGGCGGAGAGGTGGTGCGCTATTTCTCGCGGCACAACGGGCGCAATGTCGTGAAGGCCGGCCTTGTCGGCGCAGCCGCGCATTATCTGCTGAAGACCGAGAACAATCCGATCGGGATCGATGGCGCGATATTCGAAGGGATCAAGCAGGGCGTGCAGGGCGACCGCAAAACTTATCTCGGCAACCTGCTGCGGGATGTGTTCCTCGACGCCAAGCGGCCGGCGACCCATGCGGTGACGCCGGAGACGGTCGAGGCGACGCTTGCCATGGCGATGCAGGCCAGTGTGGCCGCGACGGCGGCTTGCGTCGATGCCTTCGCCAGAACCGATTTCCGCCCAGAACTTGCCGCCGTGAAGGTGCCGACCCTGGTGCTGCATGGCACGGCGGACATTCCAGTGCCGTTTGCGATCGGAAAGGCTACCGCCGAAGGCATCGCCCAATCGAGACTGATCGAATATCCTGATGCCTCGCATGGCATCGTGCTGACCGAGCGGGATCGTGTGACCCGCGACCTGCAAGCTTTCATCGCAAGCTGAGAGAATTCTGATGTTCCGGATCGGTGAATTCGCCCAGATCGCGCAGGTATCGAGCAGGCAGTTGCGGTTCTACGACCAGCTCGGATTGCTGCAGCCCGCCCATATCGATGCCCAGACCGGCTATCGCTATTACAGCATCCGGCAATTGCCGCGGCTGAACGGCATTCTCGCGCTGAAGGAACTCGGCCTGTCGCTGGAGCAGATCGGGCCACTGTTGAAGGACGAGATCTCGCCAACCGAATTGCGGGCCATGCTGACGCTGAAGCGGGCGGAGGTGGAGCGCTCGCTGCGCGCGGAGGAGACGCGGTTGCGGCATATCGAATCCCGCATCGCGCAGATCGACCGGCATGGCGGGACGGAGGGTTTCGACGTCATCCTCAAGTCGGTCGAGGCCGCGCCGTTCCTGTCGCTGCATTGTTCGTGCGCCGACATGGACGAGGTGGTCCGCATGGTCCGCCTCGTCGCCGAGGACGGCGCGCGGCAGATCAGGCCGGCGCTGCGCGACAAACTGGTCGTGGTCGCGCGCAACGATCACGACGACGAAAAGCTCGATCTCGAGATCGGCTTCTCGTTGACAAGGCCGTCCAATGCCGGCGTCCGCCTGACCGGCGACTATCTGCTGCGCGCCAGCGAATTGCCGGCGGTCGAGACCATGGCGACCATCGTCCGGCCGGGCACCAACATGGAAAGCCACACTTCGTTCGGCGCGGTCGGCACCTGGATCGAAGCCAACAACTACCAGATTGCCGGGCCGTGCCGCGAAGTGTTCCTGGAGCCCATTACCGGGCCTCCCGGCTTTGAAGGCGCGCTGGTGGAGATCCAGTTCCCGATCAGGTCGGCCGCCTAGCTTTCAACATTCGCCTGAATCCACCCAATCCGGACGCATGCGCGTTCCGGCAACCAGAACTGCTGTGTCGAATCCGGCCGGCAGCCAAACCTCGACAGGAGTGAAGATGATTACGATCCACGGCGTTCCGCTTTCCGTTCATACCCGCAAGGCTATCGTCACCGCGATCCTGAAGAAGATCGACTACCGGTTCGAAGTGGTGATTCCGGTCATCCCCGGTAACCCGCCGGCCAACTGGAGCACGCTCAGTCCGACCGGACTGATCCCCGTCATGCAGGACGGAGATTTTACGCTGGCGGATTCCACTGCCATCTGCCTCTACTTCGACAAGAAGCAGCCCGCGTCGCCGATTTGTCCTGCGGACATCAGGGATTATGCCCGCGTGCTGTGGTTCGACGCCTATGCCGGGGGCACCATCTTCCGGCATGTCGTGCATCCGCTGTTCGTCCAAACGGTCGTCGGACCGAACATTCGCAACGTTCCGACCGACAAGGCTGTGGTGGACGACGTTCTGACGAACGTGCTGCCAAAGATCCTTGGCTATCTCGACAGGCAGATCACGGGGAAATTTCTGGTCGGCAACGCCATGACGCTGGCCGACATCGCGATCGTGTCGAACTTCATTGTCTATCAATATCTGGGCTTTGAAATCGACGCTGCCCGATATCCGAAGCTTGCCAGGTATCTTCGCGAGATCGCAACAACCGCCGCGTTCCAGCGTGCACTCCAGGACGAAAGACCGTTCGTCGACCAGATGGGGTTGAAGCGGGACTTCCTTTCGGCGGCCTGACGCTCAACAGCATTGAGCTCCCGGCCGCAGCCGCTTTTTCGGTCGCGGCCGGGATGTTGCAGTCACTAGATCGTCGCAATCGCCTCGATCTCGTATAGTGTCCCGATCATGCAGATGGATATCGGTCGGATCATATGACAGCCGTTAGCGCGCAATCGCTTCGAATTGAGGTCGGTCCGGGTGAGGAGATTTCCGCCCTGCTGATCCAGCCGCCGCAGGCGCGGGCGTGTTACGTGTTCGCGCACGGCGCCGGCGCGGGCATGACACATGCGTCGATGGAAACGGTTGCGGCTGGCTTGGCCGAGCGCGGCATTGCGACGCTGCGCTATCAGTTTCCCTATATGGAAAAAGGCAGCAAGCGGCCCGATGCGCCCAAGGTCGCGCATGCGGCCGTTCGTGCTGCGGTGGCGGAAGCCGGGCGACGCTGTCCCGCGCTGCCGCTGGTCGCAGGCGGCCGATCATTCGGCGGACGAATGACATCGCAGGCACAGGCCTCGTCGGCACTGCCGGGAGTTCGCGGGCTCGCGTTTCTCGGTTTTCCGCTGCATCCGGCCGGAAAGCCTTCCAGCGACCGGGCCAAGCATCTCGCCGATGTCAGAATCCCGATGCTGTTTCTGCAGGGCACGCGCGATGCGCTGGCGGAGCTGAGCTTGCTCGAGCCTGTCGTGAAAGGCCTGGGATCGCGCGCGACGTTGCGATTGCTGGATGGCGCCGATCATTCCTTTCACGTGCTGAAGAGCTCGGGGCGGAATGATCGCGAGGTGATGGGCGAGGCGCTGGATGCGTTTGCGGCGTGGGTCGAGGGCATTGTGTAGCTGAGGTCTCCGATGTCGTCCCTGCCTAGTGCGCAATTGCGCACGGGCGCAGGGACCCATACGCCGCGGCCGTCATTGTGAATCGCTGTCGTAATCGCTTTGCCCAAACAACTATATCCTGTGGTTATGGGTCCCGGCTCGCGCTTCGCTTGGCCGGGACGACGGGGATAGAGTTGCGCGGCGCTCGATACCCATTACGATGCGCTCATGACAAAAATCCTGATCGTCAATCCGAACACGACCGCCTCGATGACCGAAACCATCGGCGCCGCCGCGCGCGCCGTCGCTGGCCCCGGCACCGAAATACTCGCCGTGACGTCGGCGATGGGGCCGGTCTCGATCGAGGGCTATTACGACGAAGCGTTCGCCGTGCCCGGCCTGATCCAGGCGCTCATGAATGCGCCGGATGCCGATGCGGCGATCGTTGCCTGTTTCGACGACACCGGCCTCGACGCCGCCCGGACCGCCGCGCCTTTCCCGGTGGTCGGCATTTGCGAGGCGGCGCTGGTGACGGCGGGGCAGATCGCAAAACGCATCGCCATCGTCACCACGCTGCCGCGCTCGATCGTGCCGCTGGAAGAACTGGTGCGCCGCTATGGTTTTGCGGAAAGGGCAAGGGTCACAGCCTGCGACGTCGCGGTGCTCGATCTCGATAAGCCCGGCTCGGGCGCCGAGGCGAAACTGGAAGCCGAGATTGCCCGCGCGCTCGACAAGGGCGCGGAGGCGATCGTGCTGGGCTGTGCGGGGATGGCCGATCTCACGGCCAAACTGTCGCAAAAGTTCGGCGTTCCCGTCGTCGATGGCGTGGCGGCCGCGGTGAAGCAGGCCGAGGCGCTGGCTGGCCTGAAGCTCACGACGTCCCGGCGCGGCTCCTATGCGTCACCGGGCGTAAAAAAATACGACGGCATATTGGCGCCGTTCGCACCGAAGACCTCAGACTAGACTCATTAATCCGGAAGTGTCTCAGTTTGAAATTGGCGTATGATGTGCAATCTTTTTTCCTTGTCGGGAGGGAGAACCATGGATCGCACGCCGCCGCCAGTGTCGCTCGCCGCCGCGCTCGCTCTGCCACGGACACCAGGGAGATCGTCCGAAGTGTTCGTTGACGGTGATCTTGAGGTCAGATTCGCCGCCCGCCCCACCAACGGACCGCAGGTCCCGCATCAACGCGATGAACTCTATTTCGTCGCCTCCGGAAGCGGACATTATCGAGTCGAGGAAACGGTAACCGCAGTTGGTCCTGGCGACGTGCTGTTCTGTGCCGCGCATGTTGCCCATGGTTTCGAGGATATCTCGGAGGATTTTTCCGTGTGGGTCCTGTTTTACGGCCGGCAAAAGTAGCGGCACTCAATTTCAGACTGATTCATTGCCGTTACTTCTTCCGCCACGCGTTTTCTTTACGCGAACCGGCATCCGCTTCGCTCGAAAACGCTATTGTTGCGGCGCGCCGTAGATCTTGTCGCGCAGCCGCCGCATGCCGGTGAGCCAGCGGTCGCGGCTGGACGCCTTGCGCTGCATGTATTCGGCGACCTGCGGGTGCGACAAAATGAGAAAGCGTTCTTCCGCCATCGCCTCGATCACCATGCGCGCTACTTCCGGCGGCTGCAGCACGCCGTCGACCCGCGCCGCGCTCGGGCCGGGCGTCGTCATGCCGGTTTGCACCGATTGCGGGCACAGCACGGAGACGCAGATGCCGCGGTCGCCATACTGAATGGCGAGATGTTCGGCGAGCGCCACCGCCGCATTTTTCGTCACGCCATAAGGCATCGAGTTCAGCGATGCCAGCAGGCCCGCCGCGGAAGCGGTGTTGAGGAGGTAGCCGGAGCCGCGTGCGAGCATGCCCGGCACCAGCGCACGCGCGGCGAACACATGGCTCATGACATGGACGCGCCAGCTCACGTCCCAATCGGCGTCGGAGGCGCTCTCCTGTCCCTTGCGCGACAGGCCGGCGTTGGAGAAGAACACGTCGACCGGCCCATACTTGTCTTCGGCCGCGGCGATCAGCGCCTTGATGTCTTCCTCCAGCCCGGCATCGGCCGTGATCGGCAAGCCGTCGATGTCGCCGGCGACCTTCGCCAGTCTGTCGCGTGAGGTCTTGAGGTCGGCTATGACGACGCCGCGCGCACCGGCCTCCGCATAGGCACGCGCCACCGCTTCGCCGATGCCGCTCGCAGCTCCCGTGACGACGCAGACCTTGCCTTTGACATGCATGTTCGGTTCCCGTTTCTTTTTCTTGAGCGGGGTCGAGAGTGATACGACCTCCGCTGCGCGGTCAATGCCGGTTTGCGTTGGCGATCAATTTTTTACAAGCACGGCGCGCGCCGCTGGTGTCGGCTTCGCCAGCATGCGATGACGGCCGCGCGGCAATCAGGATCGGGAGAATTGAAGGATGCTCGAAGTGCGGGATGAGCAGGCTGTGACGGCGCCGCTTGCGGACGCTCCGGAGTGGACGAGCGAGGCGGCCTGGTCGCTCTACCGGCGGCCGTTCAACGACCTGCTGTTCGAGGCGCAAACCATTCACCGCCGGCATTTCGATCCCAACCGCGTGCAGCTCAGCAAGCTGCTCAATATCAAGACCGGCGGCTGCCCGGAAGATTGCGGCTATTGCAGCCAGTCCTCGCATCATTCGACGGGTCTTGCCGCCGCGAAGCTGATGGAGGTCGAAAAGGTCGTCGCCGAGGCGCGGAAAGCGCAGAGCCGGCGGCGCAACGCGCTACTGCATGGGCGCGGCGTGGCGCAATCCGAAGCCGCGGGACATGGATGCCATCGTCGAAATGATCGGCGCGGTGAAAGCGCTCGGGCTCGAGACCTGCATGACGCTGGGCATGCTGGACCGCGATCAGTCGGACCGCCTCAGCGCGGCGGGGCTCGACTACTACAACCACAATATCGATACGTCGGCGCGCTATTACCCGCAGGTGACTTCGACGCGTACGTTCGCCGATCGTCTCGACACGCTGGAGAATGTCCGGCAATCCGGCATGAAAGTGTGTTGCGGCGGCATCCTCGGCATGGGCGAGGAAGAAACCGACCGCGTCGAAATGCTGGTCACGCTTGCAAATCTCGCCGAGCCGCCGGAAAGCGTTCCGATCAACATGCTGATTCCGATCGCCGGCACGCCGCTCGCGAAAGCCGCGCCGATCGCGCCAATCGAGTTCGTCCGGATCGTCGCGCTCGCGCGCATCATGATGCCGAAATCATATGTCCGCTTGTCAGCGGGCCGCTCGGCCATGACCGACGAGATGCAGGCGCTCTGCTTCCTTGCAGGGGCGAATTCGATCTTCGTCGGCGACACCTTGCTGACGGCCGGCAATCCGGAGGACGAGGCCGACCGGAAGCTGTTCAAGCGGCTGGGACTGCAGGCGATCTGACCGGGTTTGGAATAGCCCGGTCTTCAGCCTTTATAGAGGCCCTTGTCGCGCGCCTGGCGGATGGCGAGTGCCGCCATCATGTCGAGCATCGGCGTCGCAAGTCCTGCCGCGCGCGCGAATGCGGCGGGCGCGCGGACCAGCACGTCGATCTCCATGGCGCGGCCAAGTTCGTAATCCTGCAGGATCGACGGCTTGTGGTCCGGCGCGGGGCCGGAGCGCGTGACGCGCTTGACCTCGGGGAAGCAGCTTTGGGCTATGCTGTTGGCCTCGTCGAGCAGGCGCGGCACGATGTCGGCGAGATCAGGATCGTCGCGCACGGCGCGCGCGGTCTGCCCGGTCAACAGGCACAGCACCGACATCGACATATTGGTCAGGAGTTTTGACCAGATCGTCTCCCGGATCTGCGTGACCTCGGGCGACTCGATCGAAGCTTCGTTCAGCGCCGCACGCAGCTTCGCGACCCGCTCGCTGGCGCGGTCGTCGCATTCGCCGATCAGGAGCCGGTTGCGCTCGGGCGAAAGGTTCGCCACCACGCCGGGTGCGACGACTTCGTTGGACGAAAACACCACGCCACCGACAATAAGCTGCTTCGGGATCGCGGCACGCAGGCGTCCACCGGGATCGAGGAAGGCCAGATCTGGTACCGGCGGATGCCCTGGCGAGAGCCCGATATCGTACCACCAGGGAATACCGTTCTGCGCGAACACCACGGCGGTATCCTCGCCGAGCAGCGGCTGCAGCCCATGCGCGAGGCTGGAGAGGCTGGTTGCCTTCAGCGTGCAGATGACGGCGTCCTGCGGTCCCAGCGCGGCCGGATCGCTGGATGCGCGCACCTTCGCCTTGAACTCGCCATTTCCAACACGCAGCGTCAGCGCGCTCGCTTTCACGGCATCGAGGTGCGCACCCCGCATCACGCAGGAAACGTCATGTCCTGCCAGTGCGAGCCGCACCGCAAAATGGCTGCCGACGGCGCCCGCACCGAAAACGCAAATCCGCATGGGTTAAGAAATCCTGCTGGGAGGGAGTGGCGGATTGCTAGTTTTCACAAGCCTTGGTCTGGCGCAACCGGTCCGCCGCACAGGGCGGGTTGCGGAGGGCGCGGCCTCGGCAGCGCGGGGAACCTTGCCGTTCAGTTGGCGTTCATCGGCGTGCCGTCAAGCTCTCGGCATAGCGACAATGGACGTGCGACCATGATGGGACGTGCCATGTCAAAGATCACACTGGGAATTGCCGCGATTGTCTTCGCAACGGTGCTGTCGGTAGCGGACTTTGCGATCGCGAAAGGTGGCCATGGTGGCGGCCACGGCGGTGGTCGTGGCGGCGGTCACGGTGGCGGTCATCATGGCGGCGGCCATCGCGGTGGTGGTCATGGTCACGGCCACCATTTCGGCGGCCGGCATCATGGCGGCGGCCATTTTCACGGCAGGGCGGCGCATTTCCGTTCGTTCTCCGGGCATCGTTCATTCTCCGCCCACCGTTCGTTCACCGCGCAACGCATGAATTTCGCTGGGAGCGGCCGGGCGCTGAACTCGCGCGCACTCGCCCGCAGCTATCGCCACACGGCTGCCCTGCATCGTCCCGCTGTACGGGCCAGCGTGACCGCGGGCGCGGCGCTTGCCGGATGGCACTACGGACGGTCCAGAGGCGGCGGCTGGTGGCGGCATGGCAATGGCGGGTACGGCTGGGTCGGGCCGCTGTTCTGGCCGTTCGCCTATTTCGACATCTACGACTATGCGCTGTGGGGACCGCGTGTCGGCGCCCCGTTCTGGTACTATGGCTATGACGACATTTATGCCGGCCTGTTCGGCCCCTATGACTATCAGGGGCTTGCCGGCTACCTGCCGCCGCGCGGTTCGCCCGGCGCCGGGCCAGACCGGCTGGCGCTGTTGTGCGGCGAGGACAGCCGCGAAATTGCCGGCCTGCCGATCGACCTGATCGCGCAGGCGATCGAGCCAACCGAGGTGCAACGCACGGCCCTCGACGATCTCGCCAATGCATCGGTGACGTCGGCGCAGAAGATCAAGGCGGCGTGCCCGACCACGGTTGCGTTGACGGCGTCCGGCCGGCTGGCGTCGATGCAGCAACGCATCGAGGCGATGATATCAGGCGTCGCGACCGTGCAGCCGGCGCTGGACAAGTTTTACGGCCTGCTGAACGACGAGCAGAAAGCGCGGCTGAACGCGATCGCCGAGGATCAGGAGAGGAAAACCGAGCGGCGCCGCAGCAGGTCGCTTGCGCGACCCTGTGACGTTACGCAATCATCTAGCTTGCAATGGCCGGCCGAGGAAGTCGAGGCAAGGCTGCATCCGACCGATGCGCAGCGCACCGGCTTGACCGCCCTGCAGAAGGCCAGCGCAAAGGCGGCCGACGTGCTGGCCACGTCGTGCCGGATCGACGAGGCGGCCACGCCGCCGGCGCGGCTCGCCGCGGCTGGCAAGCGGCTCGAAATCATGCTCGAGCAGGTCAAACTCGTCCGCACGGCGCTCGACGATTTCTATGTGATGCTGAGCGACGAGCAGAAGGCCCAGTTCGAGGCGATCGGCCCAAGGCGGACCTCCGTTGCCGACAGGGCAGATATGATGCAGCGGCGCGGCCGAAGATAAATCGGCGGCGGTGACAACGCCTGCGATCCCGGCCTATTGTCCGGCATAACAAGATGCCGAACAAAGGGGCCGCTGAATGACTGCCAATCCGGTTTTGTGGGATCTCGACGCGCGCGGCGTCGCCACGGTCACGTTGAATCGTCCCGAGGTGAACAATGCCTATGACGCCGGGCTCATCAACGGCGTGCTCGCGGCGATGGACGAACTCGGCAACAAGCCCCATCTTCGCGTCGTGGTCCTCAAGGGAAATGGAAAACATTTCCAGGCCGGCGCCGACCTGAAATGGATCAACGGCGTGCGGCCGAAATCGGCCGAAGAGAACGAGGCGGTATCGCGCGCGACGTTCGAGGCCGTGCAGCGGCTGAATACGCTGCCGATTCCGACGGTGGCGCTGGTGCAGGGCGGCTGCTTCGGCGGCGGCACCGGGGTGATCTCGGCGTGCGACGTCGTGATCGCCGCCGACAATGCGCTGTTCTCGATCACTGAGGTGCGCTGGGGCCTGACGGCTGCGATCATCATCCCGCAACTCTGCGACGCCATCGGCGTCCGCCAGGTGCGCCGCTTTGCATTGACCGGCGAACGGTTTGGCGCGGAGGAGGCACGGCGGATCGGGCTGGTGCACGAGGTGGTGCCGCTGGCGGAGCTGGAGGCGGCGGGCGCTAAGGTGGTGGAGCAGTTGCTGGCCAACGGTCCGCAAGCAATGGCTGAAACCAAGGCGCTTGCGATGGAAAGTTCGTTCGGCGGCATGGGCGTGGATGACGAGGCCTATGCGCGGCTGGTGAAGATGCATTCGGACAGGCGCCAGACCAAGGAGGCGTCGGAGGGGCTGGCATCGTTTGCGGAGAAGCGGGCGGCGAATTGGGGGATGGCGTAAATGTCTTCCAAACGTATCGCCATTGCCGGGCTGGGGGAGATCGGCAAAACCGTGGCGCGCAAGCTTGCGCAGGGTGTGCCGGGGCTCGCTCTAACGGCGATCACAACAAGGGATCGCGCAAAGGCACAAGCGTGGCTTGATCGCGAAGGCATCTCCTGTCCGCTGGTTTCGCTCGATGAGCTGCCCACTCATGCCGATCTCGTTGTCGAATGCGCCCCGGCGGCGATACTCGATCAGATCTGCCGGCCGATGCTGAGCGCCGGCAAGCAAGTCATGGTGCTCAGCGCCAGTGCGCTGTTGCCCCGTCCCGAACTCGTCGATCTTGCCCGCGCGCATGGCGGTCAGATCATCGTGCCGACCGGCGCCCTGATCGGCTTCGATGCGGTATCGGCCGCCGCCGAAGGCACCATCACACTCGGTGCAGATGGTCACGCGCAAGCCGCCCGGCGGTCTCGCCGGCGCGCCTTATCTCGTCGAGAACGGGATTTCGATGGAGGGGCTGAAATCCGCCCTCTGCGTGTTCAAGGGCTCGGCGCGGGACGCCGCCGCGGCCTTTCCCGCCAACGTCAATGTCGTGGCGGCGTTGTCGCTCGCGGGCATCGGCCCCGATCGCACGACGATCGAAATCTGGGCCGATCCGGCCGTGACGCGCAACTGCCACCAGATCAGGGTCGAATCCGACTCGGCCTCGTTTGCGATGTCGATCGAGAACATCCCGTCGGAGAATCCAAAGACGGGTCGCATCACCGCGCTCTCGGTGATCGCGGCGCTGCGCAAGCTGACCTCGCCACTGCAGGTCGGAACCTGAGCGCCCGGCCGCAATAGCTAAAATCCCTCGCCCGGGGCATTATCGCCCGCACACCATTCGGGAATATCACCTTGCCTGCCAAAACCATCACCGAACCCGCGCGCCAAATTCCGCTCTATGGCGAATATGAAGTCGCCGTGCTCGGCGGCGGTCCCGCGGGCATCGCCGCGGCGGTCGCTGCCGCGCGCGCCGGCCGCCGCACGCTGCTGATCGAGCGTTATGGCTTTCTCGGCGGCATGGGCACGGCCGCAGGCGTGACGAATTTCTGCGGGCTGCACGCCAATGTCCATGGCGAGATGCATCGGGTGGTGCAGGGCATCGCCTCCGATCTGCTCGCGCGGATCGACCGGCTCGACGGGCTCAACGCGCCGCATCTGATCCTCGGCAAGATTTTTGCGCAGGCCTACGACACGGCGGCCTACAAGATCGCGGCGGATGATCTGCTGGCCGCGCACAAGGTCGACATCCTCTTTCATGCGCTCGGCGCCGGCGTGGTGATGCAGGACGAGAAGCGCATCAACGTGCTGATGGTGGAGACCAAGGCGGGCCGTCAGGCGGTGCGCGCCGGCATCTTCATCGACTGCTCGGGCGACGGCGACCTCGCGGCCTGGGCGGGGGCGCCGTTTGAGGTCGGCGACAATGCCGGCAGCATGCTCTATCCCTCGATGATGCTCCGCCTCAACGGCATCGATCCCGAAAAGGCGGGCGAGGCCTGGCGGACGATTCCGGCGCTGATGGAAAAGGCCGAAGCCGCGGGCACGCATCGCTTTCCGCGCAAGACCGCGATCGTGCGGCCGCAGCGCCACCAGATCGAATGGCGGGTCAATTTCACCCAGCTTGCGCGCGAGGACGGCACGGCCATCAGCGGGATCGAGCCCGACGACCTCACGCGCGGCGAGATCGAGGGGCGGCGGCAGGCGGTGCAGGCGTTCGAATTCCTGCGCACGGTGCCGGGTTTTGAAAAATCCTACATCGTCGATTTGCCACCGCAGCTCGGCATCCGCGAGACGCGCCGCGTGATCGGCGGCTATATGCTGTCGGGCGAGGACGTGCTCGGCTGCGCCTCGTTCGACGATTCCATCGGCGTCAATGGCTGGCCGATGGAACAGCATGTCGCTGGAGATGTGACCTTCACGTTTCCGCCGATCCCGGAATCGCGCGGCTTCAACGAATTGCCGTATCGCATGCTGGTGCCCGAAGGCATAGACAATCTCCTGATCGCCGGGCGCTGCGCCTCGATGACCCATGAGGGCCAGTCGGCGGCGCGGGTCTCCGGCGCCTGCTTTGCGATGGGGGAGGCGGCTGGCGCCGCGGCGGCGCTGGCGCTGTCGGGCAATACGATTCCGCGCGACATTGCGGTAGAAAAGTTGCAACAAAGCCTGAAACAACAGGGCGCGTTCATCGGGCGGGACCAGAAGGTGCCCGAGGGGCTATAAACGAGTTACGGAGGAGACCGGATGTCAAAATTTGCACGGCTCGCGCTGGCGGGCCTGTTGGCGATAGCGGCGGGCGGGATTGCGCGGGCCGATGACGCGCAAAAGGCAAAGATCGGCGTGCTCCGGCTGTCGTCGTCGGCGCCGGTGTTCATTGCGCAGGACAAGGGCTATTTCCGCGAAGCCGGCCTCGATATCGAACTGAAATTCTTCGACGCCGCGCAGCCGATCGCGGTGGCGACCACGTCGGGCGATGTCGATTTCGGCATCACGGCGTTTACCGCCGGGCTCTACAATCTCGCCGGCAAGGGCACGCTGAAGGTGATCGGCGGCATGAGCCGCGAGAAGGCGGGCTATCCGCTGATCGGCTATTTCGCCAGCAACAACGCCTATGCGGCGGGGCTGAAGACGCCGAAGGACCTTGCGGGCAAGCGCATCGCGGTCACCCAAGTGGGTTCCAGCTTTCATTATTCGCTGGGCCTGCTCGCCGACAAATACGGCTTCAAGCTCGCTGACGTAAAGGTGCTGCCGCTGCAGTCGCTGTCGAATGCCGCCGCCGCGCTGAAGGGTGAAACGGTCGATGCCGCGCTGCTGCCGATCTCGACTGCCCGCGCGCTGGTGGATTCCGGTGGCGCCAAATTCCTCGGCTGGGTCGGCGACGAGACGCCGTGGCAACTCGGCGCGGTGTTCGCCTCGCCGAAGACGCTGAGCAACAACGCGATGGTAACGAAGCTCCTGGCTGCGCTGGTGCGCGCCGACCGCGAGTATCACGACGTGATCCTGGCTTCCGTGAAGGACGGCAAGGCCGAGATCAACGACAAGACAAAGCCGCTGCTCGAGATCATCGCCAAATACACCAACCTGCCGGTGGAGCAGGTGGTCGGCAATTGCGCCTATATCGATCCGGACGGCAAGCTCGACGTGAAGAATGTCGGCAACCAGATCGCGTGGCTGCAGGAGCAGGGCTTTGTCGACAAGGGGTTTGCGGCAGATGCGATCATCGCGAAGGAATATGTGAAGGCGGATTGATGGGGTGCGGCAACGTCATTGCGAGCGTAGCGAAGCAATCCATCTCACCGCGCAAAGAAAGAGTGGATTGCTTCGTCGCTTCGCTCCCTTGCGCAAACGCTTCGCGTTTGTCGCAGGCAATGACGGGCCCAGTATCGAACTAGGAACCTAATGGACCTGATCGCCGACCATATCAGCCACCGCTTCGGCGGGCTCGACGTGCTCGATCACGTGTCGTTCACGGTCGCCTCCGGCGAGGTGGTCGCGATCGTGGGGCCCTCCGGTTGCGGCAAGAGCACGCTGCTGTCGATTCTGGGCGGGCTGCTGCAGCCGAGCGAAGGAAGGGCCAAGCTGCGCGGCGCACCGCCGACCGGCAGCCTCAATCCACTGACCTTCGTGTTCCAGGATTTTGCGCTATTGCCGTGGTGCACGGTGGAAGCGAACGTCGAGTTTCCGCTGGTCCATACCGCGCTCGATGTCGCCGCGCGCCGCGCCGTCGTCGATGACGCGCTGCGGCGGACGGGGTTAGCCGATTTCCGCGCCGCCTATCCAAAGCAATTGTCGGGCGGCATGCGCCAGCGCGTCGGCATCGCGCGGGCGCTCGCGGTACGGCCGGCGATTCTCCTGATGGACGAGCCGTTGTCGGCGCTGGATTCGCAAACCCGCGAATTGCTGATGGAGGATTTCATCGGCTTGCTCGCGGACGGCGACGATGGGCGCGGTCTACGTTACGCATAATCTCGAAGAAGCGGTGCGGCTCGCCGACCGCATCGTGGTGCTGTCGCGCCGTCCCGGCCGCGTCCGGGAGATCGTCGAAATCCCGATGACGCGCGCCGAGCGCGGTGCGATCGATGCGCGCGGCAAGTTGCTGGCGTTGCAGAACGACCTGTGGTCGCTGATCCGCGAGGAGGCGATCGATGCCGAGCGCGAGGTGCAGCATGCTTGAGCGCGCGCCGCAGGATGATCGCACAACCGAAGCCCGGCCGGTCGCATTTCGCGGCGCCGGTTTTGTGCCAAAGGCGGGGCGTGCTTCCGGCTGGATCGCGCTCGCGCTTGTCATCGCGCTGTGGCAGCTGGCCGGCAGCGCCGGCTGGGTCAATCCGCTGTTCCTGCCGGCGCCGTCAGCGATTGCGGTCGCGATCTACAAGCTCGCGATGTCGGGTGCGCTCTGGCAGCATGTGTCGGCTTCGGTCGTTCGCATCGGCTTAGGCTGGCTGCTCGGCACCGTGGCCGGCGTGATCATAGGCTTTGCGATCGGGCTGTCGACGCTGGCGCGCGGCGTCGGCATCACCTTCATCTCCGCGCTGTTTCCGATTCCCAAGATCGCGCTGCTGCCGCTGCTGATCCTCTGGCTCGGGATCGGCGAGGAGCCGAAGATCGCGACCATTGCGCTCGGCGTGTTCTTCTCCACCGCGATCTCGGTCTATAGCGGCGTCGATGCGGTGCCGCGCAATTTGATCCGGATGGCGCAGAGTTTTAACGTGCCGTTCCACGCCATCGTGTGGCGCGTGATCTGGCCGGGCGCGCTGCCCTCGATCCTCGCGGGCTTTCGCATCACGGCGTCGGTGGCGCTGCTGCTGGTCGTCAGCGCGGAAATGATCGGCGCCCAGTTCGGCATCGGCGCCTTCGTGCTGCAGGCCGGCAATCTGATGCAGACCGATCAGCTGCTGGCCGGCGTCGTGATCCTGTCGCTGTTCGGGCTGGCGGTGGGGAAGCTGATCAACATGCTGGAAGCGCGGTTGCTGCACTGGCGTTGATGCAGGCCCGTAGGGTGGGCAAAGCGAAGCGTGCCCACCATTTCGATCTCCACAAAAATGGTGGGCACGTCGCTAGCGCTCCTTTGCCCACCCTACGGTTCTCTCCGCAACCGTCATTGCGAAGAGCGAAGCGACTAAGCAATCCATACCTTGCTTGCGGCACGATGGATTGCTTCGCTTCGCTCGCAATGACGGCGGAGAGATCGTCGCCTCGCGTCACGCATTCCCGCGATCTTCGCGGAACAAATCGAGCTTCTGCTGCACCGGACGGTCGGAGAACGAGAACAGCACCGCGTCGGTGTCGGCCTCGTGCGTGACCCAGTGCCAGCTCGGCACCACGAACAGGTCGCGCGCGCCCCATTCAAAAGTGTGGTCGCCGATCCGGGTGCGGCCCTTGCCCTCGATCGCGGCGAACACGGTGGCGTCGGTCGCGCGATAGCGCGCGGTCTTGAAGCCCTTCGGCAGCAACTGGATGAAGGTGCCGATCGTCGGCATCGCGAAATCGCCGGTCTCGGGATTGGAGAATTTCAGCTTCAGCCCGTGACAGGCGTCCCACTCGTCGCGCGTCTTGGCCTGTTCCAGCGCCTCGCGCGTATAGCTGTAGGGATAGTTGAAGATCGGCGAGGTCTTGGATTTGCGCTTCTCGTCGACCGGCAGCAGATTGTGGCCGTAGCGCGCAAAACTGTCACCAGCGGGTCTGGAGATCTTCTGCTGGTCCTCGTTCGACCCTTCGGCAAAGGAGGCATCGAAGAACTGCACCATCGGGATATCGAGCCCGTCGAGCCAGAACATCGGCTCACTGGTCTCGTTGGAATGGTCGTGCCAGGTCATCGAGGGCGTGATGACGAAATCACCCGGCGCCATCGCGGTGCGCTCGCCGTCGACGGTGGTATGGGCGCCCTTGCCTTCGAGCACGAAGCGCAGCGCCGACTGGCTGTGCCGATGCGCGGGCGCGACGTCGCCCGGGACCACCATCTGCACGCCGGCAAACAGCGACGTCGTGACCTTCGACTGGCCGCGCAGGCCGGGATTTTCCAGCACCAGCACCCGCCGCTCGGCTTCCTTGGCGGTGATCAGCTTGCCGGCTTCGGTCATGTAATCGCGGATCGAATCGAATTTCCACAAGTGAGGCCGGCAGGCGCTTCGCGGCTCCGGCGTGACGAGATCGCCCAGCACGTTCCACAGCGCGGAAAGATTCTCGCCGTCGATCTTCTTGTAGAACGCCTCGCGTTCCGGGGTCTTCTGCACGGCTTCCATGGTCAGCCTCCCGTCATTTTGTATTGTTTCATGATTGACAGTATACTTACGATATGGATAGCGTCAATGACAGCCCGACGGGGCAAACGACAAAATCCGAGGGAGGTTCCGATGAAGCTGCATGGCTATTTCCGCAGCAGCGCGGCATACCGGGTCAGGATCGCGCTCAACCTCAAGGGGCTCTCCACAGAGCACCTGCCGCATCACCTTCGCAAGGGCGAACAATGCGCGCCCGCCTACCTCACCATCAACCCGCAGGGACTGGTGCCGACGCTGGAGGGTGACGATGGCGCGGTATTGACCCAGTCGCTCGCCATCATCGAATGGCTGGACGAGACCCACCCCAGCCCGCCGCTGTTGCCAAAGGATCCGATGCGCCGCGCAAAGGTGCGCGCCTTCGCGCTGGCCATCGCCTGCGACGTCCACCCGGTGCAGAATTTGAAGGTTCTGGCCCGGCTGCGCCAGCTCGGCGTGGCCGAGGAAAAAGTGACGGAATGGGCGGCCTGGGTCAACCGCGAGGGCTTGTCGGCCTGTGAAGCGCTGATCAAGGGCGAGCAGGGGCCGTTCTGTTTTGGCGCGGCACCGACGGTTGCGGACCTCTGCCTGGTGCCGCAGCTTGCGAACGCGCGGCGCTTCGGGGTCGATGTGTCGGCGTATCCGCGCCTGCTCGAGGCAGAAGCCGCGGCCAGGGAAATCAAGGCGTTCGCTGACGCGGCGCCGGACAGGCAGCCCGATGCCGAGTAAGCCATCACCCATCACCATGGACGCGGTCTACACCGCGCCCGGCTATCTGTTCCGCCGGATGCAGCAGATCGCGGTCTCGATCTTCGTTGAGGAATGCAGGGCGTTCGACCTGACGCCGGTGCAATATGCGGCGCTGGTGGCGATCCACACCCATCCCGGCATCGACGCCACGCGGCTGTCAGCGGTGATCGCGTTCGATCGCTCCACGCTCGGCAACGTGATCGAGCGGCTGGAAAGCAAGGCGCTGATCGAGCGCAAGGCGTCGCGCGAGGACAAGCGCGTCAAGCTGCTCTATCTCACCAAATCCGGCGGCGGCGTGCTGCGCGACATCATGCCCTCAGTGGACCGGACGCAGCAAAGGATGCTGCAGCCGCTGAAGCCGGCCGACCGCAAGACCCTGCTGGCGCTGCTGACGCAGCTCGTCGATCTCAACAACGAAGCCTCGCGCGTGCCGCTGCGCGCCGAAGATGCGCTCGAACATCTGGGGAAATCGAACTGATGGACGCACGGCCGGTTTTGATCGCAGGTGGGGGAATCGGCGGGCTCGCCGCAGCCCTTGGGCTTGCGCAAAAAGGCATCCGCTCGATCCTGCTGGAAAAGGCATCGCAGCTCGGCGAAATCGGCGCGGGCATCCAGCTCGGACCCAACGCGTTCCATGCCTTCGACTATCTCGGCGTCGGCGAGGCCGCACGAAGCATGGCCGTCTATATCGATCAGCTTCGGCTGATGGATGCGCTGACCGCCGAAGAAATCACCCATGTCGATCTGGGCGATGCGTTTCGCACCCGCTTCCGCAATCCCTATGCGGTGGTGCATCGCGGCGATCTGCACGGTGTTTTCCTGCGCGCCTGCCAGAATCACGCGTTGATCGAGTTGCGCGTCAACAGCGAGGTGGTCGGCTACGATCAGGATGGCTCGTCGGTGACGGCGCGGCTGGCGAATGGCGAACACGTCACGGGACGGCTATTGATCGGCGCCGATGGGTTGTGGTCGAACGTCCGCAAGCAGGTGGTGGCGGATGGGCCGCCGCGCGTGTCCGGGCATACGACGTATCGCTCGGTGATTCCGACCGAGCAGATGCCGGAAGATTTGCGCTGGAACGCGGCGACGCTGTGGGCCGGGCCGAAATGCCACATCGTGCATTACCCGCTGTCGGGCTGGAAGGTGTTCAACCTCGTCGTCACCTGTCACAACGACGCGCCGGAGCCGGTCGCCGGCAAGCCTGTCAGCGACGAGGAAGTCATGCAGGGCTTTGGCCACGTGCATGAGCGCGCCAAGGAGATCATCCGGCACGGCAAGAACTGGCGGCTGTGGGTGTTGTGCGACCGCGATCCGGTCGAGCGCTGGGTCGACGGCCGCGTCGCGCTGCTCGGCGACGCCGCGCATCCGATGCTGCAATATTTCGCGCAAGGCGCGTGTCAGGCGATGGAAGACGCGGTGTGCCTGTCGCACATGATGGGGCAGCATGACGATCATGCGGTCGCACTGGAATCCTATCACGCGCAGCGTTTCCTGCGCACCGCCAAGGTGCAACTGATGTCCCGCGCCATCGGCGAGCACATCTATCATCCATCAGGCGGACATGCCCGGCTGCGCAATGCGATCATGGGCGCGAAGACGTCGGAGGAGTGGTACGGCGATCTGGCGTGGCTGTATGGCGGGACGGGGCTGGGGAACTAGATACAACTTCCGGAGGAATGAATAAGCTGCTATCCTGACCCGGTATTTGACAGGGCTGGCACGATGGCAACGGAAACGGCAACCGCAATCGCGTATGTCGGTGCGTTCGTGGGCTTGATTGGCGGCGGTGTCGCGCTTTTCAATAGCTGGAAAGCCGTTCGTTGGAAGCGCGCGGAACTTGCGAACAATTATCTTCGGGATTTCCACTCAGATTCGGAGCTGGTGTTTGCCTGCCGCTGTCTCGATTGGAACGGCGGGCTCCTCGTCGTACCGGAAAGCCTGCAGCCGCTTTTGGGAAGTGCCGAGAAGTGTATTAGGCACGAGCGTGAGGTTTTTGCTCGCGCCTTGAAGCCAGAGTTGCTGGTGAGCGAACTTGACGTAGATCCACGAATTCAGATTTATCGCACGTCGCTGGATGCGCTTCTTGCCTGGCTGTCCCTCGTCGCGAGCGCGCTGGAGCGCAATCTGTTTCAAGCTCGCGACATCGCAGAGGTGGGCTATTGGCTAACGAAGCTGGAAAAGGATTTAGCCACCCACAATTTCATTTGTGCCTATGGATATCAGAACCACATAAACAATCTGATTCACGCATATGCTCCAGTGCGCTCGGACGCTGCCAAGTTTGATGGCCCCATCAAGCGGATTGCCCCCGAATCGGCAGCTTTGAGGACGTCCGGAGCGGATCAGCCGGCTCCTACTCCCCTAACTGCAATCTAGGTTCGAAACTACATCCTCATCAGCGCCTGGCGGTCGATCTTGCCCGTGCCGGTCTTCGGCAGTTCCGCGATGAACCTGATCTCGCGCGGATATTTGTAGGGCAGCAGCTTCGCCTTGACGTAATCCTGCAAGCGTCTTCGTGGCGTCTGACGTATCGAACTCGCCCTTGTTCATGACCACCACCGCCTTCAGCGTCATGCGTCTGTCAGGCAGTTCGGCGGCGAAGACGGCGCATTCCCTGATATCGGGATGCTCGGCAAGGCAGAGCTCGACTTCGAGCGGGTAGACCCACTGGCCTGATATCTTGATCAGGTCGTCGGCGCGGCCGCGGAAGAAATGGAAGCCGTCGGCATCGCGCAGAAAACGGTCGCCGGTGTAGATCCACCCCTCCTCACGAATGGTCTCCGCCGATTTGTCGGGCCGGTTCCAGTACAGCGGCGTGTTGGAATCGCCGCGCACCCACAAAATGCCTTCCTCGTTGTCGCCGACCTCGCGGCCGTCCTTATCCTTCAGCAGGATTTCGTAGCCGGGAACACGCAGGCCTGCGGCGCCGAGTTTTTTCTTCTCGGGGCGGTTGGAGAGATAGATGTGCAGCGCTTCGGTCGAACCGAGTCCTTCGATGATCTCGAGCCCCGTCAGCGTCTTCCAGCCGTTGAATACTTCCGCCGACAGCACCTCGGCGGCCGACAGCGCCATCCGCAGCGAGGAGAAATCGGTGGCCGCCGCGCCATCGGCCTTGGTCAGCGAGGTGTAGAGCGTCGGCAATCCGTAGAATACCGACGGCCGGTATTTCTCGATCGCCTCGAAGATCGTCGCCGGCTTCGGCTGGCCAGGCAGCAGCAGCGTCGCCGCGCCGACCGAGAACGGGAAGGTGATGGCATTGCCAAAGCCGTAAGCGAAGAAAATCTTCGGGACCGAGAAACAGATGTCATTGGGCGTAAGCTTGAGCACGTTGCGTGCAAACGCCTGCTCGCTATAGGCCATGTCGTGTTGCAGATGCACGATGCCCTTGGGACGTCCGGTCGAGCCGGATGAATACATCCAGAACGCCATGTCGTCGCGCCCGGTGTCGGCTTCCGGCAGATCGGTCGGGAAACCTTGCAGCCATTGCTGCGCAATGAAGCTTTTCGGCACGGCGTGTTCGCCGGCTGTGCCATTGACCACGACCAGGGTTTGCAGCGGCGTGTCCTTGCAGGCCTCTGCGTTGAACCGCGAGGTAAACTCGGCCTCGGCGACCGCTACCGCCGCGCCGGCGTCCGAAAGGTAGAACTGCAGCAGGTCCGGCGGCGTCAGCGTGTTGATCAACAGCGGCACAAAGCCTGACCGCACCGCGCCGAAAAACGCCGCAGGATAGGCCGGCGTGTCGTCGAGGAACATCAGGATGCGGTCGCCGCGCTTCAAGCCCAGCGACTGAAAGCCGTGCCCCCATTGCGAGGCCTCGGCGCAGAGCTCTGCGTAAGTGCGCGTGCCGCCGGGGCCGGTCAGCGCCAGCCGGTCGCCGCGGCCGTGGCTGAGATTGTCGAACAGGATGCGGCTGGCGTTATAGCTTTCCGGAATCGTAAAGCCGATCTCGCGCGCGCCTGGATTGTCGCGGGGGACCAAATCGGAAATTTGCGACGTCATGTTTGGCTCCCAATGTTCTTTTCCGCCTCGTAACGCGCCATGAATTCCGGCGACATCGCGCGCAGCCGCGCGTCGGCGATCCGCCCCGAGCGGGTGATGTAGCTGTAGGCAAAATCCATCAGGTCGAGCTTCATCTGCTTGGGGAAGTGTTCATACCAGTCGGCGCTGGTGCGCGCCGCCGTCACCAGCTTCTGCACGATCGGCTTGCGTTCGGCCTGGTAGCGGGCGAGGCCTGCGGCAATCTCCGTCTCCGCCTCCAGCGCCTTGGTCAGCGCGATCGCGTCTTCGATGGCGAGCCGGGTGCCCGAGCCGATCGAGAAATGCGCGGTATGCAGGGCGTCGCCGATCAGCACCATGTTGCCGTGCGACCAGTTCTCGTTCCAGATCCAGGGAAAATTCCGCCACACCGATTTGTTCGAGACCAGCGAATGGCCGTCGAGCGTGTCGGCAAAGATCTCCTCGCAGATCGCCTGCGACTGCTCGATGGTCTTGTGCTCGAAGCCGTAGGCCTGCCAGGTCGCCGCGTCGCATTCGACCAGGAACGTGCTCATGGCGGGCGAGTAGCGATAGTGATGCGCGTTGAACGAGCCCAAAGCGGTCTTCACGAAAGTCTGCGACAGCGTGGCGAAACGTTTGCTGGTGCCATACCAGGCAAATTTGTTGGTCGAGTGTGAAACCGAGGCGCCGAATTCCTTCTCAAAGCCGCGGCGCACCAGCGAGTTCAGCCCGTCGGCGGCGACGATCAGGTCGTACCCCCCGAGTTCGTCCAATGACTGGATCGTGGTGTTGTATCGCGCCGCGATTCCCGCCGCGCGCACGCGCTGCTGCAGGATGGTCAGGAGTTCGAGCCGGCCGATCGAGGAGAAGCCGATGCCGTCGATCTCGACGCTTTGCCCATGCAGGTTGAGCGTGATGTTCTTCCAGCTCTCCATCCGCGGCGTGATGGCGTCGACGGTCTCGGGATCGTCGGCGCGCAGGAATTCCAGCGCCTGTTCGGAGAACACCACGCCGAACCCCCAGGTCGCGCCTTCGGGGTTCTGTTCGAACAGGTCGATCTGCGCGTCCGGATGACGCCGCTTCCAGAGATACGCGAAATAGAGGCCGCCGGGGCCTCCGCCGATGACGGCGATACGCACGTCTTCCTCCCAATCGACAGTATACTGATTAATTTGGGTCGGAGACTAATCCGCGCCGGAAATTTGCGCTACAGAAAAATCATCAGGGAACGAGGCGGCGTCCGGTCCCGGTCGCGTCAGGACCGGCGACCCACGGCCTGTTCAGCCCCGCCGGTTCTGTCCGCGAACGGTTGTCCGCTCTGCGGCTGCTCCGGCTTGACCTTGCCTTCGATGGAAACGCCTGGGCTCAGGTGCAGCGGCGAACCTTCACGCCGTTCACCACCACGGTCCTGCAGACCACGGCAGGCTTGCGGACGACGACCGCGCCACGGGCTCCGGCGCAGCCGGCCCGCGCGACGCCGCGGGCGCAAACGACCGCGTTGGCTTCGGTGGTTTCAAACGTCATGGTGGCGGAAAAGGACAGCACGGCGGCTGCGATCAGCAGGAAGGAACGCATGTTGGTCTCCCGGACTGGTATTGGTTGATGTTCAGGTCTTGAAAGTATTTTTCTTGAAAGTTTCTTCGCGAAGGTTCTGCGGATGCCTGTCGCGGCGTGCGCGCACGCCGATCTCGTTTCGGTTGACGGCTGGCATGAACGCCGTCCGTCTCCTCATTTCTTCTCGGCGGCCGTCAGCACCTTCTTGCAGGCCGGCGTGATCTTGTCGCTCTCCTTGGCGAGGCAGGCGATGATGCGTCCGCCGCCAGGAGCGACGCCTTTGCAGTATTTCTCGTAGTCGCCCATGCAGGCGCTGCGCTGTTCGGCGGTCATCTCCTGCGCTGATGCGGCTTGCGAAAGGCTGAGCATGGCGGCGGCGATAAGGATCGTGCGTAGCATCTGTTTTCCTCTCCTGGTGGCCGCCTATTGTTGAGTTGACGATCCGCAGACCGGGCAGGCGGCCTTCTTGCTTCTTGATCGCGGACCCGCTGTAGTGAAGCTCCCATTCATCGTTGCAGGGAAAACCCAAGGAAAATCCAATGGCGCAGGTCCGGGCTAAATGGCTGGCGTTCTACGCCGAACATGTCGAGCCGGTCTCCAAGGAAATATTCTCGCACGTCGAGAAGTTGATCATCGGCACGTTGATCATATCGGCCGGCGCCCACGTATCGAGCAATGAGCCGGCAATCGTCCTGTTCGGTTATCTGCGCCATGGCCTGATCGGCCGCGGCGTCATGCTGTTCGGCGTCATCCTCCTGCTGTTGAACTTCGTCGACGGTCTGTACAAGCTCGCCAAACTCAATTGGCATATTGCGTACCAAGTCGTGATGACGATCTTTTACGTCGCCCTGTCGGTTCGCCTCATTCAGTTGATCCTCGCCTTTCGCGGAGGCGAGTGACCGGAGGAGCCGGTCAATCGCGGACAGCCGTCGCGGTGCGAGCTATCGCGCCGCGAATTGGGACAGCACGTCCTTGCAGGCCGGCGAAAGCTGGGCGGCATTGGTTGCCAGACACTGCACGATCCGGCCGCCGCCAGGCTGCACGCCGCCGCAAATCGAGCGGACATCGGCGCCGCAGGCCGATCGCAGCACGAACAGTTCTTCACGCGGCCGCATCGGCCGCAGCACGATCACGGTCGGCGCCGCCGGTGCTGCGGCAGCAGCCGTTCCCGCTGGAGCGGCCCCCGCCGCGGCCGGAGCCGCGCCTGCCGCTGGCGCTGCACCGCCGCCGGCGGCGGAGACGGCTTTCTCGCAACCGGCCGAGAGTTTCGCCTTGTTCTTTTCCAGGCATTGCAGGGCGGGCGCGCCGCCGGTCGGCACGCCCGCGCAGACCTTCGGATAATCGGAGCGGCAGGCGCTGCGGATAGCGGAAACCTGCGCGCTGGTCGGCTGTCCGGCTGCAGGGGCTGCTGCAGCCTTTGGCTCGGCAGCTTTGGGTGCGGCAGTCGTTTCAGCCGCCGGCGCTGCGGCTTTCGGCGCCGCGGTCTCGCGCCGGCTTGGCAGGCGTAGCCGCCGGCGCCGCAACGGCACGCACCGCGCTCTGGCAGCTGGATGAAAGGCTCGACATGTTCTTCTGCAGGCATTGCAGTGATGCCTCGCCGCCCGGCGGCACGCTGGAGCAATGCGCCATGTAATCGGAACGGCACTGGGATTTGATGGCGTCGCGTTGCGCCTGGCTCGGCGCTTGCGCCAATGCGGGTGCTGCAATTGCGAATATTGCGGCCGCCAGTAACGGTCCAAGCTTTCTCGCACGCGTCAACGTGTTGATCATTTGAATAAATCCTTTTGTCGTCGCCGGAAGCCGCCGCTTCAACCAAAGTGAAATATCGAAAGCGCCTTTAGGAAAAATCGGCCTGCATCATTTTCGCTTTCCGGTTCCGCTGCAAGCGGATTGTTGCTATTTTCATGGGGTATCGCGGAACGCCGATTTCTGAATAGAAAATTTTCTGAACAAACCAATTGAGGCACGGAAAATGAAGCCCATGCGTTCGCCAGCACGCCCTTGTCCGCACCGCACCATCGGGCAAGGAGGCGCTTCGATCCGGCGCGCGGCGTTCGCCGTTGCCGCGATGGGCATCTTAAGTGCTTGCGAACAAAATACTTTTGTCCCGCCGCCGCCGCCGAAGGTTGATGTCGCGGTGCCGGTGCAACGGTCCTTCACGCGCTATCTGGAAGCGACCGGCAATACCGCCGCGATCAAGAATGTCGATCTGGTCGCGCGCGTGCAGGGCTTTCTGCAGTCGATCAACTACACGGACGGCGCCTTCGTGAAGGAAGGCACATCGCTGTTCACGATCGAGCCCGAAACCTACAAGCTGAAGCTCGAACAGGCGCAGGCCGCGGAAACCGGCGCGCAGGCAACGGTGAGGCAGGCCGAGGCGGACTTCAAGCGCCAGCAGGAATTGGTGCAGCGGCAAGCCGTTTCCCAGGCGACGCTGGATACTTCAACGTCAACGCGCGACAACGCGCAGGCGAACCTGCTGCAGGCCCAGGTCAATACCAAGATCGCGGCGGTCAATTACGGTTATACCAATGTGACCGCGCCGTTTGACGGCGTCGTCAGCGCGCATCTCGTCTCCGTCGGCGAACTCGTCGGCGTCTCGTCGCCGACGCAGCTCGCCACCATCGTGGCGCTCGATCCCGATCTGGGTGAATTTCAACGTCAACGAACAGGACGTGCTGCGGATCCGTACGGAGGCCCGCCGGCGCGGGATGACGGCGGACGACCTGAGGCAATTGCCGGTCGAGGTCGGGCTGCAGACCGAGACCGGCTTTCCGCACAAGGGCAGGCTCGACTATGCCGCGGTGACGCTCAACCAGTCGACCGGCACGCTTCCGGTGCGCGGCGTGCTGCCCAATTCCGACCGCGCGTTGCTGCCGGGGTTCTTTGTCCGCGTCCGCGTCCCGATTGATCAGGAGCAGAACGGGCTGTTCGTGCCTGATGTTGCGCTGGGCAGCGATCAGGCCGGACGCTACCTGCTGGTCGTGAACGGCGAAAATATCGTCGAACAGCGCAAGGTGCGGGTCGGGCCGCTGGAAGGCGAGCTGCGCGTCATCGAAGAAGGCCTCAAGGCCGACGATCGCGTCGTGACCGCCGGGCTGTTGCGCGCGATACCCGGCCAGAAGGTCGATCCGCAACTGAAGAAGATCGAAGCACAGCCGGCTGCGGCCAAGTAGGAGCCGGCCATGATTTCGAAGTTCTTCATCGAGCGGCCCGTTCTTTCCAACGTCATCGCGATCCTGATGGTCCTGATCGGCGGCGTCTGCTTGTTCCGCCTCGCCGTCGCGCAGTATCCCAACGTCGTGCCGCCGACGGTGCAGGTCACCACCCGCTATCCCGGCGCCAGCGCGAAAACCGTGATCGACACGGTAGCGCTGCCGATCGAGCAGCAAGTCAACGGCGTCGAGGACATGCTCTATATGCAGTCCTACAGCGGCTCCGACGGCACCTATTCGCTGACGGTCACGTTCAAGATCGGCACCGACCTGAACTTCGCGCAGGTGCTGGTGCAGAACCGGGTGTCGAGCGCGCTGTCGCAACTGCCGCAATCGGTGCAGAGCCAGGGCGTCACGGTGCAGAAAAGATCGACGGCGATCCTGCTGTTCGTGACGCTGAGCTCGCCGAAAGCGACCTATGACAGCCTGTTCCTGAGCAACTACGCCACCATCAACATTCGCGATGAGCTGTCGCGTCTGCCCGGCGTCGGCAACGTCACCGTGTTCGGCGCCGGCCAGTACTCGATGCGGGTCTGGCTTGATCCGAACAAGCTGTATGCGCGCAGCCTGATGCCGCAGGACGTCATTTCCGCGATCCAGCAGCAGAGCCAGCAGGTCACCGCGGGCCAGGTCGGGGCACCGCCGACGCCTGCGGGGCAGGCGTTCCAGTATACGCTGAACGTCAGTGGGCGGCTCGCTGAGCCCAGCGAGTTCGAGAATGTGGTCGTCAAGACCGGCACCAGCGGCGACGTCACGCGTGTGCGCGATGTCGGCTGGGTCGAGCTCGGCGCCCAGACCTACAGCCAGGCGTTCTCGCTCAACAACAAGCCGTCCACCGGTATCGGCGTGTTTCAGTCGCCCGGCGCCAACGCGCTCGAAGTCCAGCAGGCCGTCGAGAAGAAGATGCAGGTGTTGGCGAAGGCGTTTCCGCAGGACGTGACCTTCGACACGCCGTTCGATACCACCAAGTTCGTCTCGGAATCGATCAATGAGGTCTACAAGACGCTGATCGAGGCGGGTTTGCTCGTTCTCGTCGTGATCCTGATCTTTCTGCAGGACTGGCGCGCGATGCTGGTGCCCGCGACCACGGTGCCGGTGACGATCATCGGCGCCTTTGCGGCGATGGCGGCGCTCGGCTTCACCGTCAATATCTCGACCCTGTTTGCGATCGTGCTCGCGATCGGCATCGTGGTGGACGACGCCATCGTCGTGGTCGAAGGCGCCGCGCACAATATCGAGAAGGGCATGTCAGGCCACGATGCCGCGATCAGCGCCATGGACGCGCTGTTCGCGCCGATCGTCGGCATCACGCTGGTGCTGATCTCGGTGTTCCTGCCCTCGGCGTTTCTGCCGGGATTGACCGGGCAGATGTATGCGCAGTTCGCGCTGGTGATTGCCGCAACCGCGCTGCTCAGCGCCGTCAACGCGGCGACGCTGAAGCCGACGCAGTGCGCGCTGTGGCTGCGCCGGCCGGTGCCGCCGGAGCAGCGCAACTTTTTCTATCGCGGCTTCAATGCGGTCTATAACCGCGTCGAGGCCTGGTATAGCCGGCTGATCAGCCGTCTGGTCGCGCACAGCAATGTTTCCGTCATCTGCGCGTTGATCCTGATCGGCATCGCCGGCTACGGCCTGTCGCGGGTGCCGACCGGCTTCATTCCGATCGAGGATCAGGGCTATCTCCTGGTCGCCGTGCAATTGCCCGATGGCGCGGCGCTGGAGCGAACCCAGCGTGTGCTTACCCAGGTCAGCGAGATAACCGGCAAAGCCCCGGGCGTCGATCAGGTCATCACCATTGCCGGCATCTCCGCGCTCGACAATTCTTCCAGCCTCGCCAATGCGGGCGTCGCCTATCTGATCCTGAAAGAGTGGAGCGCGCGCGGCAAGGGCGAGGATTTGCGATCGCTGTTCGTCGGATTGAACGAGAAGCTCTCGGTCATCGAGGAGGCGCGGATCCTGGTGGTCCCGCCGCCGCCGATCCAGGGTATCGGTAACGCTGCGGGCTTTGCGATGCAAGTCCAACTCCGCGACGGAAATTCCGACTTCAGCAAGTTGCAGGCAATCACCGGCGCGATCGTCGCCAATGCGTCGACACAAAGCGCGCTGCAGCGGGTGAGTTCGCCGTTCCGCTCGATGGTGCCGCAGTTCGACATCGAGGTGGACCGGATCAAGACCCAGACGCTGCATGTCACCACCGACCAGATCTTCTCGACGCTGTCGTCCTACATGGGTTCGACCTTCGTCAACCAGTTCAACAAGTTCGGTCGCACCTTCCAGGTCTATGCGCAGGCGGACGCGCAATTCCGCCTGACGCCGCGTGACATCCAGAACATGATGGTGCGTAACAGCAATGGCGACATGATCCCGCTCGGCACGGTGGCGAAGATCACGCCCTCGGTCGGCCCCTCGCTGATCAGCCTGTATAATCTCTATCCGTCCGCCACCGTCATCGGCCTGCCGGCCACGGGTTACAGCTCCGGCCAGTCCATGACGCTGATGGAAGAGATCGCCGCCAAAACCCTGCCGCCCGGCACCGGCTTCGAGTGGACGGCGATGTCGTACCAGGAGAAGGTCGTCGGCGGCCAGATCTACTGGGCGTTCGGCCTTGCCTTGCTGCTGGTGTACCTCGTGCTGGCCGGACAATATGAGAGCTGGTACGCGCCGGTTTCGGTCATTCTCGCGGTGCCGTTGTCGCTGCTCGGGCCGATGGCGGTGCTGACGGGCTTGAGGATCGAGAACAACCTCTACACCCAGATCGGCATCATCCTCTTGATCGCGCTGTCGGCCAAGAACGCCATCCTGATCGTCGAGGTGGCGCTGGAATTGCACGTGCGCGACCGCAAGCCGCTGTTGGAATCCGCGGTCGAGGCGGCGCGCGCCCGCTTCCGGCCGATCCTGATGACGTCGTTCGCCTTCATCCTCGGCGTCGTGCCGCTGGTGCTCGCCACCGGCGCGGGCGCCAATGCGCGGAAGTCGATCGGCATCACGGTGTTCTCGGGCATGCTGGCTTCGACGTGTCTCGCCGTGCTGTTCGTGCCGACGTTCTTTGTCGTGGTGCAGCGGTTCGAGAACTGGCTCAAGGAGCGCAAGGTGAAGAAGGCCGGGGCGCAGGCGACGCCGCAGGTGGCGCCGGGTGCGGGGCATTAAACGGTCCTTCGTTCTCCCTCGCCCCGCTCTTGCGGGGAGAGGGTCGGGGTGAGGGGCTCTCTCCGCAAAGTTGGTGCCGATTGATAGACCTGTACCCCCTCACCCGGATTGCTTCGCAATCCGACCTCTCCCCGCAAGCGGGGCGAGGTTAAGCAAACAGCGCTACACCCTCACCATCCGCTTGCCGCGGTTCTCGCCGGCGAGCAGGCCGATCAGCGCTTTCGGCGTGTTCTCGATCCCGTCGATCACGTCTTCCTGCACCTTCAATTTGCCCGAGGCGACCCAGGACTGCAGGTCGGCGAGCGCCGCGGCGCTCTCGTTCATGTAATCCATCACGATGAAGCCCTGCATGATAAGGCGCTTCACCACGATCAGGCCGGGTACGCCGCGGGGGCCATGGGCCGACGGCACGCCGTCATATTGCGAGATTGCGCCGCAGCAGGCGATGCGGCCGCGGTTGTTCATCAGCGAAAGGCAGGCTTCGAGAATGTCGCCGCCGACATTGTCGAAATAGACGTCGATGCCCTTGGGCGCGGCAGCCCGCAGCGCCTTGAAGGTGGCGCCGTCCTTGTAATCGACCGCGGCGTCGAAGCCGAGTTCGGAAGTCAGCCAATGGCACTTGTCCTTGCCGCCGGCGATGCCGATGACGTTGCAGCCCTTGATCTTGGCAATCTGTCCGACGATCGACCCGACGGAACCGGCAGCAGCCGACACGACGACAGTCTCGCCTTCCCTGGGCTTGCCGACATGCAGGAGACCAAAATAGGCGGTGAGGCCGGCGATGCCGTAGACGCTGAGCAGATGCGTCATCGGCTCCATCCTCGGCATCTTGGTGAGATGCTTGGCGGGCACCGCGGCATAATCCTGCCAGCCGGTGTCGCCGAATACGATATCGCCCGGCGCGAGGCCTGAGGCCTTGGAGGCGATGACCTCCGCGATGCCGCCGCCGGCCATCACCGTGTTGGCCTCGACCGCGGCGCGATAGGTGGCGCCGTGCATCCACGCCCGGTTGGCGGCATCGAGCGAGATATAGCGGGCCTTCACGAGTACCTCGCCGTCCTTCGGCTCGGGCACTTTCCCGTTGACCATCTTGAAATGCTCGGGTCCGAGTTTGCCGCTTGGCTTTTCGACGAGCAGGATCTGGCGATTGACGGTGTCGTTCATGGCGTGTCTCCCCTCAGCTTGACTGTTCTTGATGCAGTTGACTGTGCTTGGAGCGATCAAACTGCACAGATTGTGCGCTGCAGGGACGCTACCGGCCGCGCGCGCATTTCACAACAGGAACATTTTGGCAAGCGTGCAAAACGTCGCAAGCTTGTTGCGTCCCCGATCAAATCTGGCAGACTTGCGGTTGCCGGAAATACGGGGGTGCAAGAATGTCCAGCAGGTTTACGCAGTACATCCTGATCGCGATGGCGCTCGGCATTGTGATGGGAACGATCGTCTTCAACTATATGCCCGACAGCCGGGTATCCATCGCATCCGACGTAAACCTGATTGCGATGCTGTTCCTGCGGCTGATCAAGATGATCATCGCGCCCTTGGTGTTCGCCACGCTCGTGGGCGGTATTGCGCATATGGGCTCAGGCTCCAAGCTCGGCCGGATCTTCGCCAAGACCATGGGCTGGTTCGTCAGCGCGTCCTTCATCTCGCTGCTGCTCGGCCTTATCATGGTCAACCTGCTGGAGCCCGGCGCGAATTTCCCCGGCACGCTGCCCGACAAGTCACAGTCGACCGGCCTGCCGGTGTCGGCTTTCTCATTCGAAAAATTCCTGACGCATCTGATCCCGACCTCGATCGCGGATGCGATGGCGCAGAACGAAATCCTGCAGATCGTGGTGTTTGCGGTGTTCTTTGCCATCGCGCTCGGTGCGATGCCGGAGGAACGTGCGAAGCCGATCCTGTCGCTGATCGACGATCTCGCTCACATCATGCTGAAAGTAACCGGCTATGTGATGCTGTTCGCGCCGCTGGCGGTGTGGGCGGCAATCATGGCGACGGTGGCGAAAAACGGCCTGGGCGTATTGTGGAAGCTGATCGTCTTCATGGGCGGCTTCTATCTGTCGCTGATGATCCTGTGGGCGATCCTGATCGTCGTCGGCTTCGTCGTGATCGGGCCGCGCTACAAAAATCTGCTGCGGTTGATCCGCGAGCCGCTGATGATCGCGTTCTCGACCGCGTCCTCGGAGGCGGCCTACCCGAAGACGCTGGAAGGGCTGAACCGGTTCGGGGCGTCGTCGCGGATCTCGAGCTTCGTGCTGCCGCTCGGCTATTCGTTCAATCTCGACGGCACGATGATGTACTGCACCTTCGCGAGCGTCTTCATCGCGCAGACCTATCACATCGACATGCCGCTCGGCACGCAGCTCGCGATGCTGGCGACGCTGATGATCACCTCGAAGGGGGTCGCCGGCGTGCCGCGGGCGTCCCTGGTGGTGATCGCCTCGACGCTCAGCCAGTTCGGCATTCCCGAGGCCGGCCTGTTGATGATCATGGGCATCGATACGTTCCTCGACATGGGACGCAGCGCCACCAACGTGATCGGCAATTCGCTGGCGACCGCCGTGGTCGCGAAATGGGAGGGCGAGTTGAAGCCCGAGCATGAGCTCGGGCCTGATGACGTCGTGCCCAGCGATACCGTTCCGGGTGAACCCGTGCCGGCACATTGAGGGGAGAGATGCATGCATCCGTTCCCGAACAACTGGATCGGGGCAGGTGGCCTTCTGCTGGCCGCCTGTCTGCTGGCGACGTCGGCGCCGGCGCAAACCGCCAGCGAGGGGCTTAGCCCGACGCTTGCCAACATCAAGCGAACGCATGTCGTGCGTCTCGGCTATCGCGAGAGCTCGCCGCCGTTCTCGTTCCTGGACCACTCCAACCGGCCGATCGGCTACAGCCTCGAACTGTGCGAGGCGATCGTCGAGGAGATCGGCGTCGAGGTCGACGACGCCAACCTCAAGGTCGAATACGTCAAGGTGACCTCGGACGACCGCATTCCGGCGGTGACGGACAACAAGATCGACCTCGAATGCGGGTCGACCACGGCGAATGCCGAACGCGCGAAGCTGGTGGCGTTCTCGCCGCTGATCTTCGTCGCGGGCACCAAGCTGATGGTGCCGAAAGCGTCTTCGATTTCGGCGCCCACGGACCTGAAGGGCAAGACGGTGGTGGTGACCAAGGGCACCACCAACGAGCAGGCGATGCACGCCGTCGACAAGAAGTTTTCGCTCGGGCTGAACATCGTGACCTCGCCGGATCACGAGCAGTCCTACCAGATGCTGGCGGACGGCAAGGCCGACGCGTTCGCGACCGACGACATCCTGCTCTACGGCCTGATCGCGCGGCACAAGGCGCAGGGCCAGTTCAAGGTCACCGGCGAGTATCTGTCCTACGATCCCTACGGCATCATGTTCCGCAAGGGTGAGCCGCAGCTGAAGGCGGTGGTCGAGCGCACCTTCCAGAAACTGGGTTCGGGCCGCGACCTGATTCCGCTCTACAACAAATGGTTCGTCGCGCGGCTGCCGACCGGCGAGAAGCTCGGCGTCGCGATCTCGCCGCAGCTCGAAGAAGCCTTCAAGGTGCTCGACGACAAGCACGGAAGCAACTAGAGCGTTTTCGAGCGAAGTGGAAACCGGTTCGCGTCAAGAAAACGCGTCGAACCAAGAATCTGGAGCCCCGTTTCGATTCCATCGAAACGGGGCTCTAGTTCAGAAGAAATCCAGGTCTTGCGGGCGGCCGCCACGGGCGGCCGTTGCATACTCGATCGCCAGGAACAGGCCGCCGGCGACATAAATTCTTCGCGAATGCGCGGCGGCCAGTTTCCCGGCCAGGCGCACCGCCTCCTCGATCGAGGCGGCGACATGGAGGCTCGCCGCTGGATTGGCGCGCGCTGCGGCGGCGGCGATGCCCTCGGCATTCGCCCCCTTGTGAAGGGCGGCCGTGCAGATGATCGTATCGAAGGAGGGCGCCAGTGCGCCAATAATTTCCTTCGCCTTCTTGTCGCCGGACGCGCCGGTGACGAGGATCCAGTCTTCGGCGCCGTGGATCGCCATCAGGCTTGCGAGCGATTGCCGGATGCCGTCGGGGGTATGGCCGACGTCGATGACGGTGAGCGGGTCGTGCCGGATAACTTCGAGACGGCCGGGCCATCGCGCCTCGCGCAGGCCGGCGCGTATGGCCGCTTCGATACGTTCGGGAGCCTTGCGCGGCTGCTCGCGCTGCAGCCAGAGCAGGAACAGGGTGGCGGCAATGGCTGAATTGTTGAACTGGAACGCGCCGGGCAGGCTCAGTTCGATCCGGCGAAAATCATGATATCCGAACTGGAAATCGAAATGCTGGCCTGACGCCGCTGTCACCTCATTGTCGATACGGATATCATCGCGGACGAACAGCGGCGTGCAGCCGCGCCCGCGATTATATTCGACGAGATGCGGCCGCAAGGCTCGGCAGTTCTCGCCATAGACGATCGTGCCGCCGGCAGCGCAGGCGTCGCTCTTGTCGGATACGATGAGTTCAAGCGAGTTTCCGAGCAATTCGACATGCTCGTAATCGACCGAGGTGACGCAAGTCTCGTGCGCGCCGACGAGGCGGACCGGATCGTAGCGGCCGCCGATGCCGGCCTCGAACACGGCGAAGTCGCATCCGCTCTCCTGGAAGTGCAGGCAGGCCAGCGCAAACAGCGCTTCGAACGCGCCGAACTTCTCGCCCATCCGCTGCGAGACGGTTGCGATGGCAGCTTCGACCCGCAATTTCAGGCGAGCAAATGCGTCGTCGTCGATCTCGACGCCGTCGACCTGAATCCGTTCGTTGAAACGGAAGAGATGCGGCGACGTGAACAGGCCGGTCCGCAGACCATAGGCGCGGCCGATTTGAGCGCACATCGCCGCCGTACTGCCCTTGCCGTTCGAGCCGGTCACCACCACCGAGATGCGCTGCAGCCGCGCGCGATCGATTTCGAGCGCTTCCAGCAATCCGGCCATGCGCGCGAGGCAGATGCCGTCGCCGTATTTCGGCAGGTCGAACACTACAGCAGTCCCATGGCGGAGAAGGTGTGATGCCAGATCTTCAGAATCAGGTCGCCGCGATTGGAATCCTCCAGCAGGCGGATCGACGGGTTGGAATTGACCTCGATGATCTCGATCGCATCCGGCTTGCCGTCGATATCGACGAACATGTCGACCGCAGCGACGCGAAGCCCCAGCGCGCGGGCCGCGCGCCGCGCCAGGGTCACGGCCTGCCCGGACGGCGGGTCCGCCATGACCATCGTGCCCCCCGCGCTCAGATTCATCCGCCCGGGAATGTCCCGCCGTTCGCCCTTCGCCGGTACCGCATCGAGCGATGGATCTTCCGGCATCGAAGCCGGTGACAGGCCGCGCGCGCGCAAGGCGTCATTATGGGCGGCGAGCAATTCGCGGAAGCTGTGCACGCCATCGCCTGTGACGGACGGCGGATATTTTCGCGCGCAATAGAGCACGTCGTCGTCGAGCAGGAAAACGCGATACTCGATCCCTTCGACGATCGGCTGGATCAGCACGGCGTCGTAATATTTCGTCACCTCGTCGAGATAGTGAACGAGCGCGGCTTCGCCGTGAACGGCTTGCGCGAAATCGCCGCGCGATCCCGTCAGCGGCTTGACGAAGGCCGATCCGCCCAATGTCCTGAAACAGGCAACCGCGTCGCTGCGCTCATGTCCCGCCGGGCGATGCGCGCGATAGCGCTCGTGAAGGAAGAAGTATTCGCCGCCAAGCGCCGGGACGCCGGCTTCGCGCAGGATCCGGCTCGTAAAATGTTTGTCGGACGCCAGCGTCGAGGCGGTGGCGTTGTTTTGCGGATACCAGGAGCATCGGCCGGCGCCGAAATGAACCAGCATGTCGCGCGAGGCGACGCTGAAGATCAGCCCCGACCCGCCGTCGAGGTCGCGAAAATGGAGCCCAAATTCGGCGCAGGCGAATTCCGCATAGACCGACTGGTCCGGATAAAAGCCCGGTTTTCCCGTTCGGAACTCAGTTGGGCTTCGCATGCGATCTCTTTTGAAACGTTCTTAATTCGACGTGGTCATTTATTGCCAGATCGATGCCGAATTCAGCAAGTTAATTGCGCGAGAAAGCGTTAACGAAGCCAATCGAACCTTTTTGCAAAATAGACCGACAGCCATTCCGAGTTATCAATTGTGCTGCAGGTCATATTGACTATGTCTGTCCCGTGCGCAAATGAGGCGCGAAATCGCCAATGATTTCGCTGATTTTTGGCACTTCGAGACCCGAAGACCGAAACGTTCTACATCGAGACGTCAGGAAAAACGAAAAGCCATGAGCGCATTCTATAGAGAGAAAGTTCTTTCTGTCCGCCACTGGACCGATACACTTTTCAGCTTCACCGCCACCCGCGATTCCGGCTTTCGCTTCCAGAACGGCCAGTTTGCGATGATCGGCCTCGAGGTCGAGGGCCGGCCGCTGCTGCGCGCCTACAGCATGGCGAGCGCCAATCACGAGGAAGAACTCGAATTCTTCTCCATCAAGGTCGCGGACGGGCCGCTGACCTCGAAGCTGCAGAAGATCCGCGAGGGCGACGAAATCCTGGTCGGCCGCAAGGCGACCGGCACGCTGATCACCGACAATCTGATTCCGGGCAAGCGCCTGTTGCTGCTGTCGACCGGCACGGGTCTCGCGCCGTTCGCGAGCCTGATCAAGGACCCCGACGTCTATGAGCGGTTCGAGACCATCGTGCTCGTTCACGGCTGCCGTCAGGTTTCCGAACTCGCCTATGGCGAGGAGCTGGTCGCCAAGCTGCGCGACGACGAACTGTTCGGACCGCTGCTGTCGGAGAAGCTGCTGTATTACCCGACGGTGACCCGCGAGCCGTTCCGCAACCGCGGCCGCATCACCGACCTGATCTCGTCCGAGCAGTTGTTCAACGACATTCACCAGCCGCCGCTCAATATCGAGACCGATCGCATCATGATGTGCGGCAGCCCCGGGATGCTGGACGAGCTGAAGCAGATGTTCGAATCCGGCGGCTTCCTCGAAGGCAGCCACAACACGCCCGGCCATTTCGTGATCGAGAAGGCGTTCGTCGAGCGCTGAGACGATCGCAGTCTTGTAGCCCGGATGGAGCGAAGCGAAATCCGGGTGTCTCTCTCGGTGGAGAGACTGATTCCCGGATTGCGCTTCGCTCCATCCGGGCTACGGGCTTTGCGCCCCGGAATGACGGCTGCTTGAGTAGCCCACCCCGTTCCCCCGCTGCTATAACCACCCTCGTACGCCGCTCGGCCTGTTGCCGACGCGGCGATGAGGGAGTGTGTGCGTGTCGGTACGCGACGAGATCGGTCCGGCGAAGACCGCCTTTGTGTTCGCAGGCGGCGGCAGCTTCGGCGCCATCCAGGTGGGCATGTTGCATTCGCTCGCCGCCCACGGCGTCGCCGCGGACATGGTGGTCGGCTGCAGCGTTGGCGCCCTGAACGGCGCGTTCTATGCCGGCGATCCCACGCTCGACGGCGTGCAGCGGCTCGCTGCGATCTGGCGCGGATTGCAGCGGCACGACGTCTTTCCGATGAGCTGGCGGACCGTGCTGAGCTTCCTGTGGCGCCGCGATTTCCTGATCCCCCATGACGGCATCCGCAAGCTGATCGAGGATCACATCCCCTATCGCAATCTGGAGGAGGCGAAGCTGCCGGTGCATATCGTCACCACCGACATCGTCTCCGGCGACAGCGTGGTGCTGTCGGAAGGCTCCACGGCGGAGGCGATCGTCGCGTCCACCGCGATCCCGGGCGCGTTCTCGCCGATCCGCTACAAGGACCATTATCTCGCCGACGGCGCGATCTCCAGCAACACGCCGATACAGGTCGCCGTGAAGAAGGGCGCCAGGCGCCTGATCATCCTGCCGACCGGGCATGCCTGCGCGAACCAGACGCCGCCAGTCGGGGCGGTCGCCAACGCGCTGCATGCGCTGACGCTCCTGATCGCGCGGCAACTGGTCAGCGAGCTCGAAATGCTCGGGCCCGACATCGAGTATTTCGTGGTGCCGCCGCTGTGCCCGCTGGTGGGCTCACCCTACGATTTCTCCCGGACCGCCGATCATATCGATCGCGCCATTCTCACCACCGACGCCTGGCTGGCCCAGCACGGCCTGCAGCAGGGCAAGATTCCCCACGAGATGCGGCTGCACAGCCACTGAACGGCCCATGCCGCGCCATTACGCTGCACTGCAAAAGCGGCTCGACCGGTACCCGCAAATATTTTTGCCGCCCGTTGTCACATCCGCGATCGTCGGCCCGTATACCGTATGGGCTTGCCGCAGCGGTTGGACTAAGCTGCCGGCCGGCAAGAATAATTTGGCTGAGGGTTCTATGGAAACGCTGCTGCTGCCGTTCTCGCCACGCTACATCGTGCTGACGATCTGCGCCGTCGTAACCGCCTTGCTGATCGGCATCGGGATTTTCGACCATAACCCGAAGGTGTGGGAAATCCTGCTGATCCCGATCGTGATTTTCGGCGCCCTCACATTTCTCGGCATTCGCGATCTCCTGCAAAAGAACCACGCGGTTCTGCGCAACTATCCGATCTCGGCGCATATTCGTTTCCTGCTCGAGGAAATTCGCCCGGAGATGCGGCAATACTTCTTCGAGAGCGAGAAGGACGGCATGCCGTTCTCCCGCGACACCCGCGCGCTGGTCTATCAGCGCGCCAAGATGCAGCTCGACAAGCGGCCGTTCGGTACCCAGGAAGACGTCTATCGCGAGGGTTACGAATGGATGCATCATTCGGTGGCGCCGAAGGCGCTTAGCGGCGCGGAATTCCGCGTCACCATCGGCGGCCCGGATTGCACCAAGCCGTATTCGGCATCGGTCTTCAACATCTCGGCGATGAGTTTTGGCGCGCTCAGCCCCAACGCCGTGCGCGCGCTGAACACCGGCGCCAGGAAGGGCGGCTTCGCGCATGATACCGGCGAGGGCGGTGTCAGTCCCTATCATCGCGAAAACGGCGGCGACATCATCTGGGAGATCGGCTCCGGCTATTTCGGCTGCCGCAACCGCGACGGTTCGTTCAACCCGGAAGAATTCGCCCGCGTCGCGGCCGACGACCAGATCAAGATGGTCGAACTCAAGATCAGCCAGGGCGCCAAGCCCGGACATGGCGGCGTGCTGCCGGCGGCCAAGGTGTCGGAGGAGATCTCCAAGATCCGGGGCGTCGCGATGGGCGAGGATTGCATTTCGCCGGCCACCCACCGCGCGTTTTCGACGCCGCTGCAGATGATGGCGTTCATCGGCGAGATGCGCAGGCTGTCGGGCGGCAAGCCGACCGGGTTCAAGATGTGCATCGGCCACCCCTGGGAATTCCTGGCGATCTGCAAGGCGATGCTGGAGACCGGCATTTATCCTGACTTCATCGTCGTCGACGGCAATGAGGGCGGCACCGGCGCGGCGCCGCTGGAGTTCATGGATCATCTGGGCATGCCGATGCGCGAGGGCGTCAATTTCGTCCACAACGCGCTGATCGGCATCAATGCGCGCGACCGCATCAAGATCGGCGCCGCCGGCAAGATCGCGACCGCCTTCGACATGGCGCGCGCCATGGCGATCGGCGCCGACTGGTGCAATTCCGCGCGCGGCTTCATGTTCGCGCTCGGCTGCATCCAGTCCTTGAGCTGCCACACCGATCGCTGTCCGACCGGCGTGACCACGCAGGATCCCTCCCGCGCGCGCGCGCTGGTGGTGCCGCTCAAGACCGAGCGGGTCTACATGTACCATCATGCCACCCTGCACGCGCTGTCCGAGCTTCTCGCCGCCGCCGGCCTCGACCACCCGCAGCAGCTGCGGCCGATCCACTTCTCGAAGCGAACGTCGAGCACCGAGGTGATGTCATTCGCAAAACTCTATCCGTCGCTGCGGCCGGGCGAGTTGATCGAAGGCACCCAGGATCCGCGCTTCCACGACGCCTGGGCGATGGCGCGCACGGATTCGTTCCAGCCGGTGGGATGAAAATCGCGGCGGTTTCCGCACGCTCTGTTGAATCTCGCCAGGATGGCTTTCTGGTAAGGTTTTCCGGCGCATGTGCAATGGAACCCGCAAGAAAGCGATAATGCTCTACTTCGAACTCGGGATCGTCACGATCCTGATCGTTACCAACGGCCTGCTTTCCATGTCGGAGCTGGCCATCGTGTCGTCGCGGCCGGCACGGCTGGCGGCGCTGGCCGAAAGAAACGTCAAGGGTTCTCGCCGCGCGCTGGCGCTGGCGTCCGATCCCGGAAAATTTCTCTCCACGGTGCAGATCGGCATCACGCTGATCGGCGTGCTGTCGGGCGCGTTTTCCGGCGCGACCCTCGGCCTTCGGCTGACCAACATGCTGGTCGGGGCCGGATGGTCGCAAGGCGTGGCCGACGCCATCGGCGTCGGTGCCGTGGTGACCGTGATCACTTACGCGTCGCTCATCATTGGCGAACTGGTGCCCAAGCAGATTGCTCTGCGCGACCCGGAATCGGTGGCGGTGCGGGTGGCGCCTTACATGATGCTGCTTGCGACGATCTCATTGCCCGCCGTCTGGCTTCTCGACCGGTCCGGCAAGGCACTCTTGTGGCTATTGGGTCACCGCGGCGCGGCCGGCGAGAAAGTCAGCGAGGATGAAATCCGCACTCTGGTCGTCGAAGCCGAGAATGCCGGCGTGCTCGAACCCGGTGAAAAGGAAATGATCGCGGGCGTCATGCGCCTCGGCGATCTTCCCGTCGGTGCCGTCATGACGCCGCGTCGCGAGGTGAGTCATGATCAATCTGACCGACACCCTGCAAGCCATCCGATCCGCGCTGGCTGCCAGCAGCCATTCCCGCTTTGTGGTCTTCGATCAGGCTGCCGACGCCGCGGTCGGGATCGTCAAGGCCAAGGACATGCTGGACTGCTTATCTGTCGGGGCAGACGCCTGATATCGGCAAGCTGCGTCCGCCCGGCGCCGGTCATTCCGGAATTTCTCGATGCGAGGGACGTCGTCGCCATCCTGCGCGACTCCACCGTCCACATGGGGCTGGTCCATGACGAATATGGCGTGTTCCAGGGCGTGGTGACCAGCGCGGACATCCTGGAATCGATCGTCGGCGGTTTTCACACGGAGGAGGGGCCGCCGGAAGCGGCGGCCATCAGACGCGACGACGGCTCGTATTTGATCTCGGGGTGGATGTCCGCCGTCGAGTTTGCTTCGCTGCTCCGGTTCGAATTGCCGGCGTCCCGTCACTACCAGACGGTTGCGGGCTTTCTGCTCAGCCATTTCGGCCGGATACCTGATGTCGGCGATCACATTGAAGCAGAAGGTTGGCGCTTCGAGATCATCGATCTCGATGGCCGACGCATCGACAAGCTGCTGGCCACGAAAATCGGTGACGCTTCGGCCCAGGTAGACACGTGACGACGGAAATATTGGGTCTGTCCGGGCGACCGCCGTGCGCATCGCCGGTGTCACGCCAGAACGGCACTAAAACTCTCCGTGCAGCCTCCCGGAGAATACATGGACCGGGCCGCGGTCGGCATTGTAGGCGGGATTGGTGACGAACTGGTAGTCCGCCGTCACCGTGATCGCCTTGGTGAGCGCATAGGCGTAATAGGTTTCGAGGATGCGCTCCTTGCGGTAATTCAGCTGCCCGTCGCCGATCAGCGGGCCAAGGCCGCCGGCGGCGATGAAGTCGCGGTGGTCGCGCGACAGCGCGTTGATCGCGCCGGCGATGCCGATCGTGTCATCCGGCCGCCCCCATTTGATGCCCTTGATCGACGTGCCGAGCGACAATGAGGCATCGATGTCGGTGAACGACATGATCTCGGTCTTGCCGTTGTTCCAGCTCCAGCGGCCGAACAGGCCGATGTCGTCGGTGACCGACTGTTCGACGTTGAAGACGTAACCGTATTTGAGGCGGCCGGTGCGCGTCAGCGCAATGTCGAGATTGAGCGCGGGATTGTCCAGCGTGTCGCGATAGCTGCCGGAATTGGCGCTGCTCACCCAGCCGATGGTGCGCAGCTTGCCCGGCCGTGAAAACAGCGAATAGCGCGTCTCCAGTTCGGCGACATACTGGCCGCGGCGGAATACCTGCGTGTCGAAATTGTTGGAGTTGGACACCGCGCCCATCAGGAAATAGCCGCCGCGCAACGCCCAGTTCTTCTGGTTGAGCTCGGCGGTCATGCCGTAGGTTAAGCCCAGCTTGTCGGCGGCATAGTCGAACGCGCCGGGGGCCCAGATCGACCAGTTCATGAAATCCCTGCGGGTGTCCTTGGCGTAGGAATTGCCGTCGAAGACGTCGCCGACCGAGAACTTGCCGGCCTGCAGCGTCAGCCTGTTGACGTCGGCCTTGCCCGCAAGCTGCTGCTGCGCGCTGGCAAGCTCTTCCTGCTCGCCGCCAAATCCGAAGGTCTGGCGCACATACAGCCGCGAGGTGTTGTAGTGCGGGTAGGGGAAGTTCGACTTCTGCGCCTCGCCACTGGAAAATCCGGCGAGACCGACGGTGTCGCTGAGGCCAAAGCCCTGCAGCAGTTCGGGGTTGTAGTAGACCTCGCCGCCTTCCCAGAGCCGGGCGTTCAGATAAAGGCTGTTGCTCCAGGTGGCCTGCGCCTGCCTGGCGGGCGTCAGGCTGTTGGTGCCGGTATAGGGCGCGCGGAACGCCGGATAGCCCTGTCCCAGATAGGTGCTCTGGCCGTGGATTTCCCAGCGGTCGGATTCGGGGTCGGTCAGGTCAGTCTTTGGCGTCCAGCTTTTCGATCCCGGCCAGTCGACCTTGCGGTTGAGGCCGATACGGATCTGCTGGAAATCGAGGGTGGAATTGTGCTCCGCGCCCGAGGGGAAGCGAATGTTGGCGCGATCGAACTGGCTGTAGAGATATTCGAGCTTGACGCTCCAGTGCGGCGCGAAGGCGTATTCGACGCCGGCGCCGGCGGCCCAGCCGGGGCGGACGTTGATGTGCTTCTGGTCGGTGCCGACGTCGGGCGTATTGATGAAGCGCTCGCCGGCAAAGGCGAAGCCGCCGGTGGCGTAAACCAGCCAGTGGCCGCTGGCGTAGCCGATGCGGCCACGCACGGTGCCGGCATAGTCGAACGACTCGACGACCTCGGAACGCGCGCCGGTCAGCGTGGAGACGATCTTGTTCGAGATGATGTAGTTCGGAAACGTCATGTCGGCTTCGACGCCGAGCAGCAGGCCGGAAGGCAGCTGAACATTGTAGCCGCCCTGCACGCCGCCGATCACGCCGCTGAAGACGCTGCCGGTGGTCGAAACGGGCAGCGGATCGGAGAGCACCGCGGTCGAAGAACCGCGGCTGTAGCCGGTATGTCCGCCGATGTAGAAGCCGCTCCAGTCGAACGCCGGGCGAAGATGGGGTGCCTTGAGCGGCATGTCGGCCGCCATCGCCGGGCTGCCGAGCGCCAGCGCGCCGAACGCGGCGCCGGCCAGCGCATGTTCCAGGGATCGGCGCTTGCGGTTCACAGTGCGGATATTCCCGGTGCGACCCATGTTGTCGTTGTCTGCCATCACTGCAGATTCGAATGCCTGTCGCCACCCAACAATTGAAGTCATCAACCCCGTCGCCCCCGATCGGATTCCCTGCGGTTCGCCCCGGTCAGCGCCAGATCGGGATCATTCCGCCATTTACGCCCGATCCTTATTGCAAGTAATTCGCAATAGCAAGAAGGTGGTCCGTAAAACGGTTAGATGGCACCGTTGCGTGACATGGCTGCAACATCGGTCCGGTATTCATCGCCGCTGCAGCACCCGTTCGGACAGATCGCTGACGGGTGTTCGGAGACATCGCTGACACATCGCGACGGGCCGGGCTCTGCGGCCGGGCCGGCCCCCTCCCCAAAAAGTTGACCCGCCCGGGGGGACAACCGGGCGGGTCGGTTCAGCACGGGGGTGGATGAGGCGCCCGTGCTGGACGCAAATCCACGAGAAGCGTTTTCGAGCGAAGTGGTATTCCGGTTCGCCTGTAGAAAACGCGTCTAACAAGAAGAAGCGTTTTCAGGGTCCGAGGTGGTTTGCTTGAAGAAGACGCTTCTCAAACAGCAACCAAGTCAGCCGCAGAAATCAGTAACCGCAGGTCCGGACGCGGCCGATGTAATTGCCGAAAGCGTCGAACTGGCGAACCCAGCCGCAGCGGCGATAGCCGTCATGGTAGTAGCCGGGGCCTGAAGCGGCGATCGCGGTGCCGACGATGGCGGCGCCAACGAGGCCGGCTCCGACACCCCAGTGCAGCGGCTTGGCCTGAGCCTGCGTGGAAGCCATGCTGCCGGTAACGGCAAGGGTAGCGAGAGCGAGAGCGGCGAACTTGGTCTTGATCGACATGGAAGTCTCCATCCTGTGTTGAGCGGCCATTGTGGTCCGCATGCCCAGTTGGACGGAGCGTGTTAGAAAGCGGTTCGAAAACGCGCCTGGAAATATGGTTTCGTCATTTATTTCTTATATATTACAGATAGTTGAGCTAATTCTTCGGCGCTGCGAAGAAACAATTCCGGATCGAATTTGTCGACGTCATCGAGCAATTCGCAGAACGCGCGCGCGCCGTGATCGAGCAGTTGCTCGCCCTTCTCCGCGGAGGCTTTGGTGGCGTCGCCGACCGCGCCGCTTTCGTGCAGGTCCTGCGCCTGCCACGCGAAGGGGACCGGCCGATGCGCCGAGAGCCAGCGAAATTTCTGCTCCATTGCGATGCTGCCGGGATGAAAATCCGGCGATCGCTTCTTTCCGCACGGTGTGCGGATAGCGCGCCAGCATGATCGACGTCTCGACCGCGCCGCCATGAATGCCGTGACGGATTTCTTCCGCGGAAAACAGTCCATCGGGCGCACCGAAGCGCGACCAGCTCGTCGTGACCACCAGAAGCCCGTGATGCGCGCGCAGATCCTGCGCCACCAGCGACATCGCCGCGCTGTTGCCGCCATGGCTGGTCACGATCACAAGCTTGCGGATGCCGGCTTGCGCGACACTTTCACCGATCGCCATCCATTCCTTCAATGCGACATCGGTCGGCAGCGTCAGCGTGCCCGGATAATCGATATGTTCGGTGGAAATGCCGACCGGCTGCAGCGGCAGAAAGGTGACGGGAAGCGCGACCGGCAACAGCTCGCGCACCCGCGCCAGATAGGCCTCGCCGATCAGGACGTCGGTTTCCAGCGGCAGATGCGGGCCGTGCTGTTCGGTCGCCGCCAGCGGCAGCACCGCGATCCAGCGCGCGGCGTCGGCCTTAGCGCCGGCCTTGGCGATATCCGGCCAGTGGATCTCGGTCCAGTCGCGGGGCGGAACGGTTGAAGCCATCGAGCGAAGCGTTTCTTTGGATGAATTTGCGGGGTAGTTTGTTAGATATTCCGGGAACTGATCCAACTCCTGGATAAACCCGTGGGACGAAATCCACGTCCACTGCCTCCCATCATGGGCCAGAACGATCGACGGAGTCCAACCATGAACCCGGCCTTTTTGACGCGAGCGTTAACCGCAGGTCTTCTGGCGCTTGTCGCGGCGCTGGTCCCGGCGCGCGCGCAGACCCTCGACAAGGTGTCGTTTGGAACCAACTGGGTCGCGGAGGCCGAACATGGCGGCTTCTTCCAGGCGGTCGCCGACGGCACCTACACGAAATATGGCCTCGACGTCACCATCGTTCCCGGCGGCCCCAACACCAACAACCGCATCCTGCTTGACCGCCGGCAAGCTCGACTTCTTCATGAGCGCGAACACGCTGCAATCGTTCGACGCGGTCGCCAACAACGTGCCGCTGGTCGCGGTCGCCGCCATCTTCCAGAAGGATCCGCAGGTTTTCCTGACCCATCCGGAAAGCAAGATCACCAAGATCGAAGAGCTCAAGCCGCTGACGCTGCTGGTCTCCAAGGAAGGCGTCACGAGCTACTTCCAGTGGCTGAAGTCCGAATACGGATTCAGCGAGAGCAAGGTGAAGCCCTATACCTTCAATTCGCAGCCCTTCATCGTGAACAAGCAGAGCGCGATGCAGGGTTACGTAACCTCCGAGCCCTACGCCGTCGAGAAGGCGGCCGGCTTCAAGCCGGGCGTGATCCTGCTCGCCGATCACGGCTTCAACGCCTATTCGACGCTGATCGAGACCCGCCGCGAGATCGTCGACAAGAAGCCGGACCTGGTGCAGCGCTTCGTCGATGCTTCCGCGATCGGCTGGTACAATTATCTCTATCGCGACAATTCGGCCGGCAACGCGATGATCAAGCAGATGAACCCGGAAATGACCGACGAGTTGCTCAGCTATTCCGTCGCCAAGATGAAGGAATACGGCATCGTCGATTCCGGCGATACCTTGCGCGACGGCATCGGCGCCATGACCGACGCGCGGGTGGCGAGCTTCTTCGACAAGATGGTGCGGGCCGGCGTGGTTCGCCGCGATATCGATTACCGCCAGGCCTACACGCTGCGCTTCGTCAACAAGGGCGTCGGTGTCGATCTGCGGCCGAAGAACTGAGGCGAGATGGCCGAGCCCGCTTTGTCCGAGACGGATATCGATGCGGCGGGCCTTGCGGTGCGTCTGCGCGCCGTTACCAAGGTCTATGATAACGGCGTGGCCGCGCTCGGGCCGCTCGATCTCGATGTCGCCAAAGGCGAATTCGTCTCGTTGCTCGGGCCTTCCGGCTGCGGAAAATCGACCGCGCTGCGGCTGATCGCGGGGCTCAGCGCGCCGAGCGCGGGCACGGTGAACGTTTCCCATCGCGCCAACAGGAAGGATGGGCGGCATCCCATCGGTTTTGTGTTTCAGGAGCCCACCCTGATGCCGTGGGCAAGCGTGCGCGAAAATGTTCGCCTGCCGCTGAAGCTTTCGCATGCGCCGGCGACTGATGCCGACAGCCGCATCGAGAAGGCGCTGGCCCAGGTCGGTCTTGCCGAATTTGCCGATGCGTACCCCCGTGAATTGTCCGGCGGCATGAAGATGCGGGTCTCGCTGGCGCGCGCGCTCGTCACCGACCCGGATATTCTTCTGCTGGACGAGCCGTTCGCGGCGCTCGACGAGATCACGCGCTTTCGGCTCAACAACGATCTGCTTGATCTGTGGCGCAAGCTGCACAAGACCGTCATCTTCGTCACCCATTCGGTGTTCGAGTCGGTCTATCTGTCGCAGCGGGTGACCGTGATGACGGCGCGGCCGGGACGCTTGGCAAGCGAATTTCGCATCGCCACAGTGGAGCCGCGCGGGGAGGAGTTTCGCACCTCGGCCGAATATGCCGGCTATTGCCGCGAGGTCTCCAGCGCGCTCGCGCCTTCCTATTCCGGGCCGCGCAGCGCATGAGCTCGTTCCAGAATATCGGCCGCATGCTGCTGCCCATCGCCGTGCTCGCCGCGGGCCTGGGCTTCTGGGAACTCGTGGTACGCGTCAACGACATCCAGCCCTACGTGCTGCCGAGCCCTTATGTCGTGTTTCAGACGCTGGTCGGCGACTGGGCGGTGCTGTCGCAATCGCTCGGCGTCACCTTGCTCACCACGCTGGAAGGTTTCATCGCCGCGGCCGTCGGCGGCGTCGCGCTGGCGCTGTTGTTCAATCAGTCGAAATGGCTGGAATATTCGCTGTTTCCCTATGCGGTGATCCTGCAGGTTACGCCGGTGATCGCAATTGCGCCGCTATTGCTGATCTATCTGCCGCAGCAGACCGCGGTCATCGTCTGCGCCTGGATCGTCGGTTTCTTTCCGGTCCTGTCCAACACCACGCTCGGGCTGAATTCGGTGGACCGCAATCTGGCCGGGCTGTTTCAGCTCTACGGCGCGTCGCGGCTGCAGACGCTGCGGTACCTGAAATTGCCGGCGGCGCTGCCGTATATCCTCGGCGGCCTGCGGATCGCGGGCGGCCTGTCGCTGATCGGCGCCGTGGTCGCCGAAATCGCGGCGGGCACCGCGGGCGCCGGCTCCGGTCTGGCGTTCCGGATCGCAGAATCCGGCTATCGCCTCAACATTCCCCGAATGTTCGCGGCGTTGCTGTTGCTGTCCGTCGCCGGGATTGTCATCTATGGGCTGCTGGCGCTAGTTTCGCATCTGGTACTACGGCGCTGGCATGAGAGCGCGCTTGGAAAGGAAAATTGATGGCTGCCGCGAATATTTCGTCCGAGAAGGTCGATCTGCTGGTCTACGGGCCGATCAGGCCGATCCTGGAAAACGGCTTCTCGGACCAGTTCGTCCTGCATATGGCGGAAACCCGTGCCGACCTCGAACGCTTGACCCCCGATGTGCTGGCGAAGACCCGCGGTATCGCGGTCACCTATCACACGGTGCCGGCCGACAAGAAATCGCTGTCGCATTTCCCCAAGCTCGAGATCGTCGCAAGCTTCGGCGTCGGCTATGACCATGTCGATTCCACTTATGCGCGTGAGCACAATATCGTCGTCACCAACACGCCCGACGTTCTGACCGAAGAGGTCGCCGACGTCGCGATGGGGCTTCTGATTTCGACCTTGCGCGAGTTCGTCAAGGCCGACCGCTATCTGCGCTCCGGCCTGTGGCAGACCCAGAACTATCCGTTGAGCGTCGGCTCGCTGCGCGACCGCAAGGTCGGGATCGTCGGCATGGGCCGCATCGGGCAGGCGATCGGACGCCGGTTAGAGGCCTCGCTCGTGCCGGTGTCCTATCACTCGCGCAATCCGTCCTCCGCCGTCTCCTACCAGCACTATCCCGACCTGATGGAAATGGCGAAGGCGGTGGACACGCTGATCGTGATCGTGCCGGGCGGCGCCTCGACCGCGAAGATGATCAATGCCGACGTGCTGAAGGCGCTCGGTCCGCGCGGCGTCCTGATCAACGTCGCGCGCGGCTCCGTCGTCGACGAGCCGGCGCTGGTCGCGGCGCTGAAATCCGGCACCATTCTCGCGGCAGGCCTCGACGTGTTCGCCAACGAGCCGAACGTGCCGGACGAGCTGAAGGCCATGCAAAATGTCGTGCTGTTGCCACATATCGGCTCAGCTTCGGTGGTAACGCGCAACGCCATGGATCAGCTTGTCGTCGACAATCTGAAAAACTGGTTTGCCGGCAAGGCGCCGTTGACGCCTGTTCCGGAAACCCCGGTGAAGGGGCGCTGATGTCGTCTGGGCGTTCGGGCATTACGGTGGCAGTGCTGACGGCGCTGCTCGCGCTTGCGCCGCAGGTCGCGGCGCAGGATGCCTCGACCCTGAAGAAGGACATGATCGGGCAGTGGGAGCTTGCCACCACCGAGCGCAGCAAGACCTGCGTCGTCACGCTGAAGGGCGATACGACGCCGCAGGGGCTCAAGCTCGAGCTCGAGCCCGGCTGTGTGAAGGCGTTGCCGTTTACGAAGGACATTACCGCCTGGAATATCAAGGGGCTGGATATCGTTCGGATGCAGGATGCGGCCGGCCAGCCGGTGATCGACTTCACCGAAGTCGAGAGCGGTATTTTCGAAGGCTTGCGAACCGGCGAGGGCGTCTACATCCTGCAGAACCTCGCCGCCGCCCGCTCGCTTGCCAAGTCGATGGACCAGATGATCGGCGACTGGTCGATGGTGCGTGGCAACGGCCAGACGATCTGCGGCCTGACGCTGACCAACACCGAGGCGACCGGCGATAATTTCCAGGTGTTCCTGAAGCCGAAATGCGATCCCGCGGTCGTGGCCTTCGCGCCGAACCAGTGGCGACTCGATCGCGGGCAGATGATTCTGATGTCGGCCAAGGGCGACACCTGGCAGTTCGAGGCCGACGACAATGCGCAGTGGCGGCGGGTGCCTGACGCCGCCGATCCCCTGATCATGATCCGGGGACAGTAGTCCCGGCGGCCTGACTGTGTCCTAGCGGCCGATTACTCCCGCGACCTGAGACGCCATATGCTCGGCGAGCATGTGGTAGCCTTCCGGCGTCAGATGCTGGCCGTCGGGCTGATGCGGCAATCCCCTGAACGTGCCATTGGGGATCATGATCACCGGGATGCCCCGGGCCCTCAGCCGGCTCTGAATTTCCGATGTTCGATCCGGCGAGCCCTTGCGCCGGTCGTTGCCGCCAGGCTGCAGGATGACGGCGCTGGTCCCGTTCGGCACCGTCCGGTCAAGGCGCTGCAACATGCCTTCCGTGGTGTCGCCGTTGATGCCGGCGTTGACGACCCGGATGTTGGCTCCCTTGGCCCGCAATATCGCCTCGAGTTGCGCGGGATAGGCCTGATTGCGCGCCACCCCCTTGCCATAGGTGTTGCTGGCGCCAAGCGCCACGATGGTGGCGGCGCCGGCGGGCGCAATCGCGAAAATGAAGATGGCCGCGAGGATCGCCAGGAAACCCGGGACGCCAAATCGACAGCTGCGCGATTTCATGCTTGCCCCCTTGAGCATTGATGCAGGGAGCCTACAGCGCCGGCATCCCCTGTCGCAATCATCCGGCCGGCCGGTTTCCTAAGCGGCCCGCGAAAATAATTCCAGAACGCCTGTCGATCCGGCGCCATCCTGTTCGTCGTCTCCCATAGCGAGACAGTTTTGCGGGCGATCACCGCCGCAACTCGCCTCAACGGGAGTTCCGCCATGCGCTTCATGTATATCGTTACCTCGCCCCAGCCCGACAAAGGCCCGACGCCGGCGCTGATGGAGGCGATGGGCAAGCTTGCCGACCGCGAGATCAAGGCCGGCCGCATGCTCGATACCGGCGGCCTGATGCCGATTGCCATGGCCGGCGCACAGGTCAGGATAACGAACAGCAAGCTCGGCGTGATCGATGGGCCATTCGTCGAGACCAAGGAGCTGATCGGCGGCTACGCGATCTTCGAACTCCGGGACATGGAAGAGGCTGTGGCCGCCGCGAAGGAATTCATGCAGTTGCACCTCGAGCACATGCCGGGCTGGGAAGGCACCTGCGAAGTTCGCGTGCTTGCGACACCGGGCGTGGATGGCGCCTGCGAGGTCGGCATACGCGCCCACGCCTGATGCGAGCGTTCGTCAGGCGCAGTCGGCGGCGATGACGGCCGCCGACATCCATCGCACCATTCTGGCGGTCTGGCGCATCGAGCAGCCGCGCCTGATCACCGGCCTGTCCCGGATGTTGCGCGATGTGACGCTGGCCGAAGACCTGACGCAGGAAGCCCTGGTGGCGGCGCTCGAGCATTGGCCCGCCACCGGCGTGCCGGAAAAACCGGGCGCGTGGCTGATGGCGACCGCCAAACGCCGCGCGCTCGACGACCTGCGCCGCCGCCGCATGCTCGCGCGCAAGCACGAGATGCTGATACGCGACCTGGAGCAGGAGCAGCAGGCGATGCCCGATCCGGACGCTGCGCTCGACGACGATATCGGCGACGAACTGTTGCGGCTGATCTTCACCGCCTGCCATCCGAGACTGTCGCGCGAGGCGCGCGCGGCGCTGGCGCTCAGGATGATCTGCGGCCTGACCACGGAAGAGATCGCGCGCGCCTTCCTGCAGCCGGAGGCGACCATTGCCCAGCGCATCGTGCGCGCGAAGCGGACGCTGTCGGAATCCGGGCTCGCCTACGAAACCCCGCGCGGCGAGGAGCTTTCGGAACGGCTCGCCTCGGTGCTGGAGGTCGTCTATCTCATCTTCAACGAAGGCTACACCGCCGCCCGCGGCGACGAATGGCTGCGGCCGCAGCTCTGCAACGATGCGCTGCGCATGGGCCGCGTGCTGACGCTGGTCGCGCCGCAGGAAGCCGAAGCCCACGGCCTGCTCGCGCTGATGGAGCTGAACGCTTCGCGCACCGCGGCGCGCACCGATGCGGCCGGCGATCCAATTCTGCTGATGGACCAGAACCGCGCGCGCTGGGACCGGCTTCAGATCCGGCGCGGGCTGCTCGCGCTGGCGCGGGCTTACGAACTCGGCGGCGGGCAGGGCTTCTACGCGCTGCAGGCGGCGATCGTCGCCTGTCACGCCAGAGCCGCCACGCCCGATGACACCGAGTGGCCGCGCATCGCAAAACTCTATGCCGAACTCTCAGGCCTGGTGCGCTCGCCGATCATCGAGCTCAACCGCGCGGTGGCGGTCGGTATGGCCGAGGGTCCGGCGGCCGCGCTCGCGATCGTGGACGGACTGGCAGGCGAGCCCGCGCTAAAGAACTATCATCTGCTGGAAAGCGTGCGCGGCGATCTGCTTTGCAAGCTCGGCCGCTTTGCGGAAGCGCGCGCCGCATTCGAGGCCGCCGCACGATTAGCGGGCAACAGGCGCGAACATGATCTGCTGCAACGGCGCGTTGTCGAAGCGGCCCGACGCAGCGAAATCGCGCGTTGATTTCTGAATGAGCAGCGCATCTCGCGCACGCCATGATTGCTGAATCCGCTGCAAGAAGCCCGTGTTTTTGCGCTTCGTAGAACTACGGAATCTCGAGTGCTCATTCCGAACACTGTGATTAACCATTGGCGATTATCGTCACGTCAACACTTGCGGAATTGCGCATTCGCCCTCGTGCCGTATTTTTCAAGCGGCCATTGGCACCATCATTCGAGGACGCGGCATGTCGGGATTCTTCCCTCGTCGATCAACCCTGCTTGCAACGGCCGTTGCTGCGGCCGGCTTTGGCGCGCTCGGCTTTGCCAGCATCGGCCTCGGCGCGGTCATCGTCGGCGAAACCCGCCGCATCGATCTCGGTCCGAAGGCTGCGCCCGGGATCGATGCGATAAAGGCGCAGTACAAGCGGCCGGCAACGATCCCGTTCCCGAAGGAAAATCCCTACACGCCGGAAAAGGCTGCGCTCGGCAAGAAGCTCTATTTCGACACGCGGCTCTCGGTGACGTCGGCGCAATCCTGCGCGAGCTGTCACAGCCCGGGCTTCGGTTGGGGCGACGGTCTGGCGGTCGGCGTCGGCCACGGCATGGCGAAGCTCGGCCGCCACTCGCCGACCATCGTCAATGCCGCGTGGGGCGAGATCTTCATGTGGGACGGCCGGCTGGCGACGCTCGAAGAGCAGGCGCTCGGTCCGATCCAGGCCGCCGGCGAGATGAACATGCCGCTCGAGCAACTGATGGAACGACTTACCTCCATCGGTGAATACAAGCCGCTGTTCGCTGCGGCATTTCCGAACGAAGGGATGAGTGCCAAGACGCTCGCCAAGGCCATCGCGACCTATGAACGTACCGTGGTCTCCGAGCGTGCGCCGTTCGATTCATGGATCGAAGGAAACGAGAAAGCTATTTCCGAGGAAGCCAAGCGCGGTTTTGCCGTCTTCAACGGCAAGGCGCTCTGCTCCGCCTGCCATGAGGGCTGGAATTTCACCAATGACGGCTTCCAGGACATCGGGCTGCCGAGCAAGGATGTCGGCCGCGGCGAATTCATGCCGGGCGTGGTCAAGATGCAGCACGCTTTCAAGACGCCCGGCTTGCGCGAAATCGCGCGCCGCAGCCCCTTCATGCATGATGGATCGCTCGCCACGCTGGAAGCGGTGGTTGAACATTACGATCGCGGCGGCGTCGACCGGCCGAGCCGTTCCGACTTGATGAAGCCGCTTGGCCTCACCGCCCAGGAAAAATCCGATCTGGTCGCCTTCATGAAAACCCTGACCAGCAACCTCAGTCCGACCGCCGTGCCGGTCCTCCCGCGCTGATCCCACCCCTGCCGATCCAAGGATATCCCATGCACAAGACCATTCTGTTCGCTCTCGTCATTCTCTCCGGCCTGTCGGTCGGCGCGCTCGCCGCCAACCAGGTGATCCATCAGCAGGGCCGGGTATTCTCCTCCGAGAGCGTCACCATCAAGAAGGGTGAAGCGCTGACCTTTGTGAACGACGACAGCATTCCTCACAACATCATGTCGGCCACCAAGGGCAGCGAATTCAATCTCGGCTCGCAGGCGCCCGGCATGTCGACGGATGTGACCTTCAAGGAATCAGGCGACGTGCAGGTGATCTGCGCCATCCATCCGCGGATGAAGATGATGGTGAAGGTTACGGACTAGTCGCGCCAACGGCCGCGCCGGAGATTTGTGATGTCGATTCGCTACAAGATTTTCGGCGCCTTCAGCGTTGTCATCCTGCTCGCCTGCGGGCTCGCTTTCTACGGCATTCAAGGTATCTCCACCGCGGGCGATCAGGTGGTGCGTCTCTATGACGGCCCCCTGATGGGAATCAACCACGCGCGTTCGGCGCATGCGGGCATGAACGAGGCGCGCCTCGTCATGCAGCGCAGCCTGACCGACGGGGCGACGAGCGAAGGCGTTGCCCGGTTCGAAAAGCTGGTTCGCAACATTTTCGAAGATCTCAGCGTGGTCCGGGACAGGGTCCAGAGTGCAAGCGTCAAGACCGCGCGGGAGAAGGCTGAAGCCGGCCTCCGCGGCTGGTCGGGCGCCGGACTGAAGATCCTCAAGCCGGCGCCGGGCGGCCTGACCGAGATCCCCACGACCTTCTCGCTGATGCAGCAGGGCGACGAGGCCGTCGCTGCGCTCGACGATCTCGTGGAACTGGTCGCGGCCTATGGCTTCGACTTCCGGACCGAGGCGGAAGCATCCGTCGCCGCGGCACGCACCGCCATGCTCGGGATCGCCATCGGTACCGCACTCGTCGGATTCATTATCGCCATAGCCTTTGCCTATTCGCTCAGCAAGCCGATCTCGGCTGCGGTGCGCATTGCAGAACGCGTGGCGGCCGGCAATTTTGCCGATGACATCGCGGTCCGGCGGCGTGACGAACTCGGCCGGCTGCTGAAATCGCTTGCCGTCATGCAGGCGAGCCTGAAGGCCCGCGCCGATCAGGATCTCGCGCTGATGTCCTCGAAGGACGAGACCCATGCGCAACAGGTCACCCGGCGGCAGCGCATCGAGGCCGAGATAGAAGCCTTCCGTTCCACCTTTACCGCCGCGCTCGCCAACACCGACCGGATGACGGGCGAATTGACGAACACCGCGCAAACCCTTTCCTCGATCGCGCACGCCGCCGGCAAGCAATCCGTCGAGACGGCTTCCACCGCTGGCCAGACCTCGGCCAACGTTCAGACCGTGGCAACCGCCGCGAGCCAGCTCGGCGATTCCGTGCAGGCGATCAAGACGCAGGTCAATGACGCCACGACGATCGTGCAGCGCGCCTCCGGCATGGCCGGGACGGCCAACGATACGATTCGGGCCCTCGCCAGCTCCACGCAGCATATCGACGAGGTCGTGGGCTTTATCCGCAACATTGCCGGCCAGACCAATTTGCTGGCGCTCAACGCCACGATCGAAGCCGCGCGCGCCGGCGAGGCTGGCCGGGGATTTGCCGTGGTCGCGTCGGAAGTCAAGGCGCTCGCCACTCAGACCGCCAAGGCGACCGAGGACATTTCCTCCCAGATTGCCGAGGTGCAATCGGCGACGAAGCAGGCGGTCGACAATGTCGGCGCCATTGCTTCGATCATGGATGAGATCGATCGCTTCACCGCGGCGATTGCCGACGCCGTCAGCCAGCAGAACGCCGCGGCGAACGAAATATCGCGGAGCATCGGGCACGCCGCCGCCGGAACGGAAAGCGTCGCCCGGAGCATTGCGGGAACGGCCACCGCGACCGAGAACACCAACCGTTCCGCCGACCTCGTGCTGACGACCGCGCGCGACCTGTCGGATCAGGCCGCCGATCTGCGCGCGTCCGTGGATCGTTTCCTGTCGAACGTGGCGGCCTGAGCCGAGGCCGCCGTGTCCGGCGTCCGCCTGAATCTCAGATGAAGCGGAACTGCGACCGCTCGCGTTTGGCGAGTTTTGCGATCGCCTGACCGACGATGATGTTCTTGAAGTGGTCGGTCTGCTGATGATCGGCAAACGCCGCTTCGCCTGCGAACACCTCGTAGAAGAAGAATTCCCGCGGCTTGGCGACGTTCTGGTGGATCTGGAACTCCTTCACGCCCGGCTCGCGCTGCGCCTGCGGAAGAAAATCCTTCAGAAGCGCCGCGACCGCGCCTTCCTCTCCGGAATTGACCTCCCAGAATGCGGTGACGATCAGGTGCTGGTTTGCATTGTCGGTGGTTGCCATGATGCTCTCCTGTGAAGCCGGCGCCGGTTCGATTTCCGGTCGGCGACTGGAGATCATCATGCCCGTTCTGATGACATGGATGATTCGATGCGTGACGAAGTATCATATCCGTGATGTTCGGAACCTGATCGACGGTCGAAGCGTTGGCCGGAGCTATCTCCCACTTCGGAATGGAGCAGGCGCATGGCGAAAAAGACCGTGCTCGCGATCGGCATCGAGCCTTCCTTGGTTGACTTCAGCGCCTTCCCGGGGCTCACGGCCGAACTGGTGACGAGCTACATCAAGGCGCAAATCGAGAAGCTTCGCGCGATGGGTTATGAGGCCGATAGCTGCCTGATCGACCTCGGCGATACGGCCGAAGCGGTGGCTGCGGCGGCACTGGGCGCAAAGCATTATGACTGCGTAGTGATCGGCGCCGGCCTGCGCGAGCCGCGAGAGCGGCTGCTGTTGTTCGAACGGATCATCAATCTGGTTCACCTCGGCGCGCCGCAAACCCGCATTTGCTTCAACACCACGCCCGCCGACACGGTGGAAGCCGTGCGACGGTGGATCGAGCCGTGAGGGGAGCGCTCAAGCCGTGCGAAACGAGCCGAGCAGACTGCCGATGATCTTTTGCCCGCGCGCCCGGAGCTTCTTCGGATTCTCCGCACCCGGCAGCAGCAGCGCCACCTCGCAGATCATCGCATCGACCATCCGGCTCAGCAGCTCGATGTCCTCGAAATCGAGCTCGCCCTGGCGCTTGAGCGCCGCCAGCGTCGCGGTGAGCAGCGCCATCGGATGGGCTTCCTCGATCTCGCGGTAACGCGCATTGCCGAGCACCGCCGGGGCTTCCTGGATCACGATGCGCGCGTAGGCCGGTTCGAGGCAGACGTCGAGATAGGCATCGATGCCCTCGGTCAGGCGGTCCCATACCTTGCGCTGCGTCTTCGCTCTCGCTTCGATTCCGGCGGCGGCTTCGATCTGCAAGACGACGACCACGGCGTCGAACAGCGCCTTCTTGTCCTCGAAGTGGTGATAGAAGGCGCCCCGCGTCACCCGCGCCGCGCGCGAGATCGCCTCGATCCCGGCGGCCTGATAGCCCTCGCTCGCAAAAGCGTCCCGGCCGGCCGCCAGCAACGCCTGCCGTGTGGCCTCGGTGTATTCCTCGCGGCGGGTTCGTTCGCGTCCGCTTTCCTGCATGCCCTCGACATACCACTTGACGTCTGAGAGCCTATCAACATATAACATACATACGGTATGTGAAAAACAATTAGTATGTAATTTCGAGATGGCTGCCATTCCGCGTGCACCGGAGCGGAGCTTTCGGGAGGAGGGATCACATGAACAGCGATCGAATGTTCGAACTGGTCCAGGCGCTGGCGGTCGCGAAGAGCCGGCAGGATGTGCCGGCGGCGCTCGCCGTCCTTCATGACGACATGCTGCTGGAAACCCCCGCCTTCGGCACCAGCGCCCGCGGCCTCGTCGAGAACGCGAAGGTGCTGGGCCGGTTCTTCACGTCGTTCCCGGATTACAATGTCGTGCTTGAAGGCCACGCCGCCAACGACGATACGCTCGTGTGCTGGGGCCGGGTGCAGATGACCATGACCGGTGACCGGTTCGGCATGGTGCCGAACGGCAGGCGTGCCGATCTCCCCGTCTTCATCCAGTTCGCCTTCAAGGACGATCGGATTGCCCGCGAGCGGTTCTTCTTCGACCTGTCGGAGCTGTGCGCTCAATCCGGCGTCTCGACCGATGCAGTTCGGCGCAAGATCTTCGGGGATACCGCCGCCCGGCAGCAGGCCGCGGAATGACACCTTCCAGCAAATCAGGGCTTCAAGCATGCCAGTAGACCCACGCGTCAAACCGGTCGCAGCGATCAGCACGGCGCCATTGTTCGACATCGTCGTCGATCTCAACCCGAAACTGAATATCGGCGACGGCCCGCTCGGCCGCCGCATCCTGTTTGGTGCGGCCGGCGGCAGCTTCGAAGGCCCCAGGCTGCGCGGCGAGGTGGTGCCCGGCGGCGGCGACTGGGCGCTGTTTCGCGCCGATGGCGCCATGTCGCTCGACGTCCGCCTGACCTTGCGCACCCATGACGATGCGCTGGTGCACATGACCTACGGCGGCCGCTGGATTACGCCTGCCGGGTTGCGGGCCGAGATGGCCGATCCCGCGAAACGATATCAGGTCGATCCTTCGCGCTATTACTTCCGAACCAATCCGCTGTTCGAGACGGGCGCGGCGCAATACGCCTGGATGAACGATATCGTCTGCGTCGGATCAGGCTATCTGGTTGAGGGCGGCATCGCCTATAACGTCTGCCAGATCGTCTGAAGATGCGTCTTGCGGATTGCGCGATGCTGCCGTCGCTCTCGCGCGGCATGGCAGCCGAGGCGCTCGGCACCGGCTTTCTACAGGATCTTTTCGAAGTAATACCGACGAATGCCGCCTCCCAACGTCTTGTTGCTCGCCTGCTCGGCGACGGCCTCGTTCAGCAGCCGATATCCCGCGCGCCGATACAGTTCCAGCGCAGCCGGCTGCAATTCAGACGTGCTCAATTCAAGCCTTCGCATCTCAAGCCGACGGCATTCAGCTTCCGCAAATTGCAGCATCAACCGGGCGATCCCGCTACGTCGGGCGGACGGGTCGACATACATGCGACGCAGCTCCATGGCGTCAGTCGCTGCGGGTTCAAGGCCGAACATGCCAACGACTTTCTCCTCCCTCAGCGCGACCCAAAAGCCGCCGCCTCGCTCGCCATAGTAAGCAGCGACGCGATCCATTTCCTCGGTCAATGAACGAGCGATATAAGCTTCAAAGGCATCGCGCATACGCGGTGGCGATAGCAGGCGGTTGACGATAATGAACAGCTCGCGCACGTGAGATGCGTCTTCCTCTCGGAACGGTCGGATCGTTACTACGGCGCTCACGTTCGGTTCTTCCTTCACGATATCGGCCCTCCGCCGGATGATTGTCCAGATCGAGGCGGCAGTGGCGAGCGCCAGGGTGGCATGAAGAGCCCAGGCTTGCGGCTCTCCCATCGTGCTGAGGGTGATGCCGCTCAGGAGGCACCACAGAACGGGGATCGGCAGCAGCAATGGCAACAGCCTGCCGCGGGCGAGAAGCAGAACGCCGAGCGTCGCGATAGCAGTCGGATCCGGCGCGATGCCAAAGACCTCGGACGAGGCCCAGCCGCGTCCCTGCAGCGGCGCCAGCAACGGCTGTCCGGCGAGTGCGAAGGCAAGGATGAGATATCCGATCCAGCCGGCAAGCCCGCGCCGGTCGAAGGCGAGGCCATCGAGCAAGGACACGACGATGAGCAACACGCCTTCAACGGCGAAAGCCGGCGCGACATAGGCGGCAGCCCAGTTGATGGTCGCGTAACGATTCCACAGGAAGGACCACCCGACGAAGATCCACAGGGTCGCGAGGATGAGTGCGAGCCAGCGTGCCCCGCTTCCCGGCCGCCACGCGATGAGCAGGATGATGATGAGGCCGGCGGCGAGCGTCAGCACGTGCAGAGGCCAGAGCGCCGCATTGTGCAATTCGAACATGCGCCAGTAGACGCGCGGCGAAAACAGCAGGAAATCCTCGGCCCGGTAGGTCCACCACTCCGACATCAAAGCGCCTTCACGTGGGCCGAGATGCGCTGCCGCATGGCGAGATCCGGCATGGGGCCGGCGGCGGCCGAGAGGTTTTCGCGCACGTGGTCGACGCGGGTGGTCGCCGGAATTGCGACGGTGACGGCCGGGTGAGCGAGGATGAACTTCAGCATGAGCTGCGCCCAGCTCGACACCGCCGAGTTCGGCCGCCCATTCGGGCAGCGGCTCACGCTTGAGCCGGTCGGTCAGCGCGCCCTGCCGGAACGGCCGGTTGACGATCACGGCAATGCCGCGCTCCGACGCCAGCGGCAGCAGCCGCGCCTCCGCCTCGCGGTCGACGACGTTGTAGGAGAACTGCACGAAATCGATCGGCTCGCTCCGCATGATCTGTTCGAGAAGATCATGGCGGCGGCCTTCGGACGTGGTGATTCCAACGTAACGCACCGCGCCTGCCGCCTTCATCTGGAAGAGCATCTGCAGATGCGCTTTCCAGGCGAGGAGATTGTGAACCTGAACGAGATCGAACTTCGGCACACCCCAGAAGCGACGCGATTGCTCGATCTGGGGCGGACCTGCCGCGCCTGAGGACGTCCAGACCTTTTCGGCCGAGAATAGCGCGGAGGGTCGCCCGAGCTTCTGAAGGCCGTAGCCGATCACCGGCTGCGACGAGCCATACATGGGAGAGGAGTCGATCATGCGGCCGCCCGCCTCGAAGAAGGCGGCCATGACACCAGCGCATTCGTCCCGGAGCACCGGATCGCCGCCGACGTTGAAGGTGATCCAGGTCCCTAGTCCGACGATCGGTATCTCCTCGCGGGTCGAGGGTATCGGACGGCGCGCGGGCGAGCCTGCCTGAGCATGCAGCGAGATTGGCAACAGCGCCGTAGCTGCCGTCGCCGCCAAGGCGGCCTGCACGAATGTTCGGCGTGTCGTCCGCATCCGATGCTCCATCATCGCGGCGGGCAAACTTCCCGCACAAAAGGCGCAGAGTAACGGAACGCCGCCGCCAGCTTGCAATACAAAATTGCAGATTAAGGCACTGGATCAAATATGTAGTCGCGCACCGTGCTCAATCTACGATGGACCGCTGACACAGCTGGATAAACAGCAGTCCTCTCAAACCTGCGTGAACGTTCCTACCGACGATGATATTGACTGGGCGCTGATGAATCCGATCACCGGCATTGCCAGCTGCCGCGCGCCGAGACCGGCCGCGCTGCCGCCGCATCGCCGAAATAGGGCGATGAACTGGCGTCGATGCGGTCGATCGAATGGCATCTGACCCTCAACGCAACCCATCATCGAGCCGCACCGCGATCAGGGCTGGCGGCCGTTGCACGAGCCTTCGCGCTTATTCGTCGTCGGGTTCTCTGACGAGGGGAGGCTGGCCCTCGTCGTCCGGTTCGGTGTCGTTGTCTTCGTCCTCGTCATCATCATCGTCGTCGTTGGGGACTCGCGGCGGCATCGCGTTGCCCACGATGGTGACGAGTCTCCACCTGGCCGCGGAATAGTTCTCAGGGATGCGCTCGGTCATGGTCGACTCCTTATCGATTTTCGCGACATTCAATCCGCCGATGTTATGGCTCAAGCAGCCATTGAACCGGATTTGAGGGTCGTGCCCAGGCTCTGCGTTACCTCAACGCGCACTGAAGGTAAGGCCGGCGCGCTCCTGCAGACGCTTGCGCAACGCCGGACCCATCAGCGCGCCCGGCGTCCAGATGCCGCCCTCGCCCTGCACGTCGCGCACGAGGCAAAGAGCGCTCTCGGCGATCATCTTGCTGGTCGAGCCGTAGCCCGGATCGCGGTCGCCCGTGACGATCGACTCGACCCGTCCGCCATCCGGCAACTCGCCCAGGAAGAGGATGTCGTAGAAGCCCTTCTCGCGCTCCTCCCGGGTCGGGCCTCCGCCGGGTTTGAGACCGCCGGTCCCGACCAGGGAAACCATCGTGGCGAACGTCTCCGTCGTCACGCGAGCGAGTTCCCCAAATCCCGGCGCGACCATCATCTCATCGTAAACGAAGTCTGTGCCGTAAGGATGACCCAACAGGAAATTCGTGCGGTGCACGTTCTTGGTGTTGACCGGCGCCATTGGGAACGGCACGAGCAACGCGTTCAGGCTCGGGTCGTATTCAGGGATAAGGCCCGACGGCTGAGACGGCCCGGTGAACCCCGGCGTCAACGCGAAGGGATCGGTCAGCAGCCGGATCAGGGCCGGGTCGCGCGCGGTGGCGGCCAATGTCGCCTGGGCGCTCGCTGCGGTGCCTCCGGACATCCCGCCTTTCACCTTGCGCAGGCGAGCCTTGACCCGCCGCGCCGGGCGTCCGAATTTCTCGCGCGCCTTCTCCTGCAACGTGAGCACGCCGAGATCGAACGGAATGGAATCGAAGCCGCAGGAGAAGACGATACGCGCGCCGGTCCGTTTCGCCTCTTCGTGATGGGCGTCGATCATGCGCCGCATCCACGCCGGTTCGCCGCACAGATCAACATAGCCAGTGCCCGTGGCCGCGCAGGCCGCCACAAGCTCGGGACCGTGGAGCTGATAAGGCCCGACCGTCGTGATGATCACGGCCGCACGCTCGCACATCGAACGCAGGCTGGCGGGCTCGGCGGCATCCGCCTTCACCAACGGCAGATCGCCCGGTGCGCCGATGTCGGCGCGCACCTTCTGGAGCTTGTCGGTCGAGCGTCCCGCGATCGCCCAGGAGGGAGCATCGTCGCCGCGATAGGAGGCCGCCAGATATTCGGCGATGAGACGGCCGGTGTAACCCGTCGCACCATAGACGATGAGGTCGAAGTCCCGCTTCACGGCGTTGGTCCTCCTCGATACCCGGGAGAGCAATCTTCAGATCCGTGTGTGCAATCGCTCTGTACGCTCTCATCGCGTTTGACGGAGAATACCACAGTTCCCACCTTTGGGCGCGCAATGTCCGATTGGGGTCACAGGCGCCGATCAAGGACCGCGAGGCAAGCCGTGACTGCGGACGGGACCTTCGAACTTCTTCGACTCGAGGCCACAACCGGAGATCCAAGGATTCCGATTTAAGTCTCAGGTCAACTCCGCTAAACTCTTGGGAGGCGACGGGGTGTGAACATTACAATACAAAGCCCCGGTTCCAGCGCGGAGGTTCGGAGCCGACACTCATCTGCTTGGGAAACTATGGCGTCACGAGCTGCTCGCAGCCGTGAAGGCGACCAATGACCCGGACAGCTCCACACTAGCCAGAAAATCGCTCCGGCGAACGGGAGTTGAGCATCATGGCTTTCGGGAGGCGCAGTGCGATGGCTGATCAATGGCTATTCAAGAGCGAGACGTACGATAACTGCAATTGCGCTATGAATTGTGGTTGCCAGTTCAACCTGCCGAGTACTCACGGCTATTGTCAGTCGGCCTTCGTCGGCACCATCGTTGAAGGCCAATTCAACGATACGCCGCTCGCAGGCTTGAACTGGGCGGCGCTGTACAAGTGGCCCGGCGAAATCAAGGACGGAAACGGCAGGCGCCAGATCGTTATCGACGAGCGTGCAGATGAAGCTCAACGGATCGCGCTTGAAACGATCATCTCAGGCCAGGCATGCGAACCATTGAGCAATCTTTTCGCGGTATTCGCGTCCACATGCTCGGAATTTTGCAAGACGTTGTTCCTGCCGATTGATCTCGATGCGGACTTGGAACTCAGAACCGCAAGGGTAGAGATACCCGGCGTCATGCGGAGCACCGGCAGACCGAAGATCAACGAGTTTACCGGTCAACCATTCCACATTGCGCTGGCGCGTCCGAGTGGCAGTTTCGAGTTTACCTACGCGGAAATCGGGCTAGGTACGACCTCGGTCACGGGTGACATGGAAATGGCGTTCGAAAATTCATGGGCGCATTTTTGTGTTCACCACTTCAATCAGGATGGCTTGGTCCGGCAAAGATCAAGGCTCACAGCATGGCTTGGCGCATGACCCCGCGTTCCCGTGAATGAGGCTGGGCGGTTACCGTTCTGGAAGCATGTCTCCGGAAACGTCTTGATCGTGGGGGGCTCACCCGGTCGAGAGCCTGTAATGGGTCGTCGAGACTTCAATGTCCGCGATAAGGTCCGCTGTGCTCCAAAGCTGACATCGCTAGATCAGCTTCATCCCCTTCAAGCTCGCATGCCCGTTCTTGCCGACGATGATGTGGTCGTGCACGGAAATGCCGAGCGGGGTGGCGATCTGGACGATCGCCTTCGTCATATGGATATCGGCCTGCGACGGCGTCGGATCGCCGGAGGGGTGGTTGTGCACGACCCTGCTCTTCTCGAGTAACATATTGAAAGTAAACGAATTGGGAGAAGTAATTGACCTGCGAGGGGACGGCGATTGGGGGCGGCTTTGCGTGCTCCTCCGTGATCATCACGCTTCTTCACCATCATCCACGTTGGGTCTCGCTGAAGCTCGGCACGAGACCGTATTCTTTTGATCCCAAGCATCAAGTTCATTCGTTGGGTACAAAACAGCCTTGCCAATTTTGACGAAGGTTGGTCCGATCCTCATTGCTCGCCAATTTCGAAGAGTGCCAACTGAGACGCTGCCACGATATCTTTCGGAGACCTCTTCGGCGGTCAGAAATTTATTGTGAGACATCAACTTCCCCTACGCTAGCGACAAAGCGATCACATTTAGAAAGGCCATAGAGCTTCCAATCATGCTCGTGCACGGTTTGGTGCAACGGCCGCGCATCTGTTGAAAGGAGAGGATTGTCGCCGTCGCGAAAACGGATGTCGCTGGATAGACAAAGGAAGGGCTGTTTTTTCGCTACTTAGCCTTGTGCGTGCGCTCGAAGATCGCCACTGCTACGAGATCCAGACTACGAATTTGAGGGTCGGACGTTCGAATTGTTCCGGGCG